>NZ_QASA01000001.1:2502712-3754068 GCF_003340495.1 Adhaeribacter pallidiroseus | reverse complement strand
CGCCGCCTTCCGGAATTTCCCAGGAATACTCGTTTAAAGGATAGCGGTACTGGCCTATCAGGTAGGTGTTGCCTTCGGCATCCAGGGGTACCACGCCGATGGCCATGTTTTTAAAATCCACTACTCCGTAAATGCCGCGCCCGCCTTTGGGATTAATGACCTGATCTTCGCGCACGCTGATCCAGGGATTTTCGTAAATAGGTTTAGAAGAGAGCGTCGTCCAGGGGTTTTCGTGTTCGTTCATAGTTAGGTTGCAGGTTGCAAGTTACAGGTTGCAAGTTAAGAAAGTTAAAAATTTAAAAATGCATGCGTATGCCAACTACCCCAATGCTTTTGGATAATTTTTAAATTTTGAAAAATTTGCGCTTAAATAGTAGTATAATGCCGGCGCAGCCATTCGCTTAATCCGTTGAGGCCCGGAAACAAAACCCGTTCGGTAATATTAGCCTGGTCCAGCTTATCCCGGATTTCCCACTTTAAGCGCGCCGGAATAATAATCCTGAAATATAAATCCGGCTTTTCCTCCAGCCAGTCGCTGAGTAAAGCCGTGGGCGTAGACATCATCGCAAATAAGGCAAACTGGTGCACAATGCGGCCATCCAGCGAAGGCGGTTCCAGAAACAACACGTAATCTTCTTCCTGAAAAGCGCTTAATTCTTTTAAAGAACTGCAAACCGGCTCCAGCACTTCGGGGGTAAACACATTGGAACCCTCGGCAGATATAGCATCTTTTAACACCGGCGGTAAATGGGTGTTCGAACGCACGTAGTTTACGCACCAAATCACGGCGTCGGTGTCGTAATTTAATAAGTTGTTGGTGGCAAAATGCAACGCTACAAACGGCGAATAAGTCCAGTCGAGGAGGCGGGTGGGTAAGCCGTGGTGCTGCGCAACGGCCAGCCAGTTCCACAAGGAGTTGCCGGGGGCCGCATCGCGGTGCGCGTATTTTTTAAAATTTCGGAGTAAATGCGCTTCCAGTTTGGAGTAATCGCCGCCGAGCCGCATTAAACTGGTGGTCAGTTCAAAGTCTTTGTTCCACATGCCCCGGTACACATAAGACGACCGGTAGCGGTTTATCTTATCGTCCCAGGAATTATGGAAAAGCGCGTTTTGTAATTCTTCCCAGGATTTCACCAAAATATCATTCTCCGTGCGCATAAATTAAAACCAGATTAAGTTATTTGTCCCGTATACGCGAACCCGGTAAATAGTATGTTAAATTTACCAGGTCCTGGGTTTTCGGGGAATTCCGATTAAATTTTTAAAATTGATAAGAGCAGGAGCATCCAAGGTTTCGCCGGAAGCTTAGGTAAAGGCAGCAACACCCGGGCAATAAAAAAACCAGGAATCGTTTTAATAAAAATTTATTTTCCTATTTTCACCACGCGATGCGCTGAGCTTAAACAAAACTGTTTGGTTTTCATTCGTCGCAGAAAGGTTTTGGTTTATTCGGAGAACTTTAACGATGCAGGCTTTTTTTTAATTTTTTGCTACTAAGCCCGGCCAGTTACACCAGGTATAACGCTTATTTTGATAATCACTATCCACCATGATCATTAATCGGAACAATTTTTTAAAAAAATCCTTAGCCCTTGGCTTTTGGGCACTTACGGCAACTTTTACGGCTTGTAACAATAATTCCAGCACCTCGCAGGAAAGCGGCAGCACCGCCAAAGCCGCCGGCGAGCCGTTAAAAATAGCGGTAATCCCGAAAGGGGCCACCCATAATTACTGGAAAAGCGTACACGCCGGCGCCATGAAAGCGGCCAAAGAATTAGGCAACGTTGAAGTCTTGTGGCAAGGGCCGCAGAAAGAAGACGACCGGCAAATGCAGATTCAGGTAGTCCAGAATTTTATCAGTAGGGGCGTAAATGGCATTGTGCTGGCACCCCTCGACGAACGCAGCCTGGTGCCGCCGGTAAAAGCCGCTCTTAACCGGAAAATTCCGGTTGTTATTTTTGACTCGGATTTGGCCGCCAAAGACTACGCCAGTTATGTAGCTACGGATAACCTGGCCGGCGGAAAACTATGCGCCAAGCGGTTGGCCGAACTAACCGGCGGCAAAGGCAACATTATTTTGTTGCGCTACAGCGAAGGCTCAGCCAGTACGCACGCCCGCGAAGAAGGCTTTTTGGCCGGCATGCAAGAATATGCTCCCAATGCCAAAATTGTATCGTCGAACCAATACGCGGGCGCAACCATGGAAAAAGCTTTTCAGGCATCGCAAAATTTAATTAACCGCTTTGCCAACGTCGACGGCGTTTTCTGCCCGAACGAATCTTCTACCCAAGGCATGCTGCGCGCCTTACAAACCGCCGGTAAAGCCGGGAAAGTAAAGTTAGTGGGTTTTGATTCGAACGAAACCTTGGTTGCGGCGCTGAACAACGGCACCATTCAAGGGTTGGCTTTACAAGATCCGTTTAACATGGGCTACTTAGGCGTTAAAACCGCCGTCTCGGTAATCCGCGGTGAAAAATTTGAAAAACACATCGATACCGGTATTACCATGGCTACCAAAGAAAACATTAACGAACCAGCCATTAAAACCTTGCTGACCCCCGACCTGAAAACCTGGTTGAATGAATAGAGGTTCGTCGCTGGTCCATAGTCCCTGGATTATCGACCACAGGCTAAGGATTATGGACTATCGACTATTGAAAGAATGAAGGCAAAATACATCAATCCTTATACGGACTTTGGTTTCAAGAAAATTTTTGGGGAAGAAGCCAGTAAACTGTTACTGATTGACTTTTTGAATGCGCTTTTACCAGAGAAAAACAAAATTACGGACCTGACTTTTAAAAATACAGAACAGTTGGGCGAAGTGGATATTGACCGAAAAGCCATTTATGATATTTACTGTGAAAATGATAAAGGCGAAAAATTCATTGTAGAACTGCAAAAGGCCAAGCAAAATTATTTTAAAGAAAGAACCATCTTTTATTCTACTTTCCCCATCCGGGAACAAGCCGAAAGAGGCGAATGGAACTACAACCTGAAAGCTGTTTACTGTATTGGTATTCTGGATTTTACCTTTGCCGACTACGAACATGCGCCGCAAAAAAACGAGGTAGTACATACTATTAAGCTGAAGAACCAAAACGGCCAGGTTTTCTACGACAAACTAACGTATATTTATCTGGAAATGCCCAACTTTGGGAAGGCCGAGACAGAACTGGCAACTCGTTTAGATAAATGGTTGTATTTCATTAAAAACCTGGAAGACTTTCAAAGTATCCCGGCCATTTTTGCGGATGAAGTATTTGCGCAAGCTTTTGAGAAGGCCGAATTAGCTAACCTGGGACCAGTAGAACTAGATAAATACGAGAGTAGCTTAAAAATATACCGCGATTTAAAAGGGGTGATAGATACCGCGTTTGATGAAGGTAAATTAGAAGGGAAGCTGGAAGTAGCCAAGGCTTTAAAGGAGAGTGGGGTTTCGGGGGAGGTTATTAGCAAGGCAACTGGGCTTTCAGACGATGAAATTAAGCGCTTGTGAAAAAGAAGTAGTGCCTGACCCCAATGTTTATGTTGCTTGCAGAAGTAGGATGAAAGCACTTTATCTTTATTTTAAACCTTATTTTTAATCTGAAATTTAAAAAATCGATAGGCAAAAGCAACCCTAGCGGATTACAAGTACAACCGAGTAAAATTTTTTTACTATAAAATTTAAAAATTCTTGCTGCTTTCTTTAGAAAATATCAGTAAAAGCTTTGGGCCGGTAAAAGCGCTGAAAAAGGTGCACTTACAGGTAACACAAGGCGAAGTGCACGCCTTAATCGGGGAAAACGGGGCGGGTAAAAGCACGCTCATGAAAATTTTGAGTGGCGCTTATACCCCCGATAGCGGCACCATGCAATTGGCCGGACAGCCCTATACGCCTTCGTCGCCGGCGGCGGGCCGGGACTCGGGGATTGCCATGATTTACCAGGAATTAACGCTGGCTCCGCATCTGTCCATCGAAGAAAATATTATGCTGGGCCTGGAGCGTTCGTCGTTTGGGTTTGTGCAAAAGCAGCGGCAACGGGTAAAAGAAGCTTTAAACTGGTTGGGTCAGGGCCATTTAGATATGGGTATGCCGGTAAACCGACTGAGTTTAGGGAAACAACAGCTCATTGAAATTGCCCGCGCCTTAGTTATCGAATCCCGGATTGTGATCTTGGACGAGCCAACCAGTTCGTTAACCGCCGAAGATGCCCAGGCTTTGTTTGGGGTGATCCGGAAGTTAAAAGAAAATAATATTTCGGTGATTTACATCAGCCATTTTCTGGAAGAAGTAATGGAAATAGCCGACCGCTATACCGTTATCCGCGACGGCGAATCCATTACTTCCGGAAACGTAGCCGAGGTAACTATCCCGGAAATTATCCGGCACATGATCGGGCGTTCCGTCGAAGATTTATACCCGCATATTCCGCACGAATTGGGCGAACCGGTGCTTACGGTGCAAAACCTGGTTACCATGCCGTATCACAAACAAGTATCGTTCACGCTCCGGCGCGGCGAAATTCTGGGTATTTCGGGCTTAGTGGGCGCGGGCCGCTCCGAAACCATCCGCAGCGTTTTTGGGCTGGAAGTTGTAAAAAATGGCCAGGTTAAAATTAAAAAACATCCGGAGTTAAACGCGGTGTACCTTAATCCGGGCAAAGCTTTGGCTACCGATTTAGATCTGCTCAGCGAAAACCGGAAAGAAGAAGGATTGGCCTTAAATTTATCGGTGGCGGCTAATATTACGTTATCGGCGCTTAAAAAATACAGCAAATTTGGTTTATTAAATTTAAAAAAAGAATACGAAACCGCAGCTAACTGGTCGGAGCAAATGCGCATTAAATGCCGCGATCCCAAACAAGCCATTGGCAGTCTGTCCGGCGGGAACCAGCAAAAAGCCTGTATTGCCCGCTTGCTGCACCACGATAGCGACATCTTTTTCCTGGACGAACCTACCCGCGGCATTGATGTGGGCAGTAAAGCCGAAATTTACCGGCTAATTCAAACCTTGGCGGCGGCTGGTAAGTCGATTATTGTGGTAAGTTCTTATCTGCCGGAATTGTTAGGCGTTTGCGATACGTTGGCAGTGATGTACCGGGGACAGATGTCGGAAATTAAACCCGTAAGTTCCTGGACCGAGCACGACATCATGCTGTACGCTACTTCCGGGGCCGGTGTTAATGCATACTAATACAATATGTGGGTGGTAAACCATTGGAAAATTTAAAAAACTGGTCTTTTTTCCGGAGGCAATGCCCAATCTTATATCCTTGCTATTATTAAACTATGAATAAAGTTTTAGCTAAGTTCGGCCCTTTTTTCGGGCTTTTGTTTGTTATCATTCTGTTCACGATTCTTTGTCCGCCGCAGTTTAATTCGTTCTACAACGTAAAAACCATTCTGACGCAAAGCGTAATTGTGGGCATTGCCGCCTTCGGCATGACCATGATTATTATTTCGGGCGGCATTGATTTGAGCGTGGGCTCGCAGATTGCCTTGGGGACCGTAGTTATTGCCACGGTTATGAATTTAGGAGCCGGACCGGAAGCTTCGTCGGTAGGCGGGATGCTGCCTTTAGTGGCGGCTCTGGCAGCCATTGCGGCCTGTGCCTTGTGCGGGTTAATTATTGGTTCGTTTATCGCGCGGTTTACCATTGTGCCCTTTATTGTTACCCTGGGTATGATGCAGATTGCCCGTGGCACCGCCAAATGGATTGGGAAAGAACAAACTATCAGCACGCCACCTAACTGGCTGCAGGATTTAATGTTACTCGATCCGGAGCCATCGTGGCTGATTTTTGCGCCCGGCGTCTGGATTACGATCTTGCTGTTTGTGGTGTTGGCGGTTATTTTAAAATATACGGTATTTGGCCGCCATATTTTTGCGATTGGCTCCAACGAACTCACGGCCCGGCTCTGCGGTATTAAAGTTAATTTAAATAAAGCCTTGATTTATACCGTAAGCGCGTTGTTTACCGGCATTGCCTCGGTAATGCAATACAGTAACCTTACGGTAGGCGACCCCACGGCTGCCAACGGCATGGAACTCGATATTATTGCGGCGGTAGTGATTGGCGGAGGATCATTAAGCGGTGGTGAAGGCAGTGCTTTAGGTTCAATCATCGGCGCTTTAATTATGGCGGTTTTGCGGAATGGCTGTAATATGCTCGGTTTACCCAACTACGTACAGGAAATTATTATCGGCTTCATCATCGTGGGTGCCGTTCTGATTGACCGGTTAAAGCACCGCATCAACGCTTAATTTTAAAAAATCACCCAAAGTTTGATCTTTCTAGCAAGGCGGAATTGCCTTTATTTAGAAATAGTATTGACCGAAAAGTAAGATCAGGCTTTTGGATGTTCTTGTTCTATACAGTTTTTTAAATCCACCAAGCGCTGACGCACGTTACTCTGTAAAATTCTTTTGATGCGTTTCGTAAAAAGATTAAAGGGAAAACGTAAAGAAAAGGAATACAAGAAAATTACTTCAGTTTGGGATGCTCTTATTTCTTTAAAGGTCCACGATCCTGAAAAAGAGCGGAACATAAACGGGCCTTTCGTCATTTTTATAGCGGTTACTTTTGGGCGGTTAAAGGAAACATACTCGGTTTCCATTCCCAGTCCGTTTTTCGCCACACAATAAGCTTTAACACCTTTAGCCGCTTTTAAGGCCCCTTCTATAAGGTCCGCTTTTTTTAAAAAAGTATCCCAGGTAAGTCGTTGGGAATAGTCTTGGGTATAATCAAATACTATTTCAGCCCCTTGTTGAATGATAATGGTCTCTGAAAATTTAACCAGTTTCATGATTCAGCATTCTTTTTAATAGAATGTAACAAGTAGCGCTGAAAAGCTTTTAAAATAATTTTGATTGGTGCCTGTAATAAAAAGGAATACCTTTTATCGATACTATATTCGGTGGTGAGTTTTAGAGTCGTGCTTTGCTCTTGATTTTTTAAAAAATAAGCACCTTTTAGCATTCTGAAAATACCTGTTTTTAGTTCAAAAAAATAACCCACCCGAAAACCTTCTTCCGGATTAAACGAAAACGAATACTCCTCCAAAGGTTTCCAGATGATAATTTCTTGAATAAACTTTTTACCCGTACTAAAATAAGCAATCCGCTGCCCACCTGCTCCTTCCGCAATAATTTCGGCACTTAAGGGTTTAGGTACATCCAGCAATCTAAAAAGCAGCGGGTCCGAAAATTGCTCTATTTTTACTTCCGTTATGTTCTGCCAAATTACCTCAGGCTTGCCATTAATTTCAATGGAAGCAGCAATAGTTTTAACTATGTGGCGGTTAGCAGTAGGCACTTATTTTAATGTAAAGGCATTTCTTTTGAGTTACTTTGGGTCAAATTTTAAAATTTCTTTTAAACCGCTGCTTGCGTTTGCTGCCCGTTCACGTTGCGCCAGATACCCAACGGATTGCTGTTCTTTAATTCGGCCGGAAGAACCTGGTCCGGAAAGTCCTGGTAACATACCGGGCGACTGAACCGGTAAATGGCCGCGGTACCGACTGATGTAGTACGGGAATCGGTGGTAGCGGGGAACGGACCGCCGTGCACCATGGAAGCACATACTTCTACGCCCGTCGGGAAACCGTTAATCAGCAAGCGACCTACTTTTCTTTCCAGGATATAAATCAGATCCGCGTATTCTTCTAAATCGGCGGGGGTGGCTTGTAGCGTGGCGGTTAAGTGTCCGTGTAAACCGTGGGCAATGTCCATTAATTCAGTTTTACTGCTGGCCGAAATGTACACCGTAGAAGGCCCAAATACTTCTTCCCCAATTTCGGGATTAGCTAAAAAAGTAGCAGCATCGGTTTGTAAGAAATGCGGCGTGCCGCCACAAACGCTGCTGTTTACAATACCTTTGGCTAACACCGAAATACCGGCGGTTTCGGTGAGCCGGGCAATGCCGGCATCAAAGGCTTTTTTAATGTTGGGGGTGAGCATGGTACCAGCGGCTAAACTGGAAAATGCTTCCGTGGTTTTAGTAACAAATTGCTCGGCCTCGGCCGATTGCTGCGCTACTACTAAACCCGGATTGGTGCAAAACTGACCTACGCCTAAAGTTACCGAAGCGGCTACTCCCTGCGCTAAATTGTCGGCGCGTTCTTGGAGGGCACCTGGTAAAATAAAAACCGGATTGGTACTGCCCATTTCGGCGTACACCGGAATAGGTTCCGGACGGCGGTTAGCCGCATCAAATAGCGCTTTGCCGCCGCGGTACGAGCCGGTAAAACCAATAGCTTTGATTAACGGATGCTCTACTAGGGCCATGCCAACGGCGGTTGACTCGCCGTGTACCAGGGCAAAAACACCTTCCGGCATATTCGTAGCTTGAGCGGCCCGAATAATAGCGTCGGCAATTAACTGCGAAGTGCCCGGATGCGCCGGGTGGCCTTTTACTACCACGGTGCAACCCGCGGCCAAGGCTGAAGCCGTATCGCCGCCCGCCACCGAGAACGCCAATGGAAAATTACTCGCGCCAAAAATTCCTACGGGCCCCAGGGCAATGTTCATGCGCCGGATATCGGATTTTGGTAAGGGCTGGCGATCCGGGATAGCCTTATCAATGGTGGCATCTACCCAGGAACCTTCGCGGAGTAAAGCGGCAAATAAATTTAATTGCCCTACCGTGCGGCCGCGTTCGCCCTGCAAACGGGCCGCCGGTAATCCCGATTCTTCCTGCACCAAGGTTAACAGCGTATCCCCCAAAGCTATTATTTCTTCCCCAATTTTCTGCAGAAAGTCGGCCCGTTCGGCCCCGGATTTTTTCCGATAAATTGTAAATCCTTTTTCGGCTTTTTCTACTGCCGCGGCAACTTCTTCCGGGGTACTTTCGGTAAATTCCTGGGGCAAATATTCACCTTTGGCCGGATTAAAACCCCGGAAGGTTTTAGGTTTGGCTGTAGCTTCGGTCATTTTATCGTTATTCGTCATTCTTGCGTAATTTTTTAAAATTTAAACCTCGGAGCTGGTTACCGTACGTAATTCACTAAGGTCCCAATCGGATCAATGCTGATCCGGATTTCGTCGCCGCTCTTTAAAGTAAAATCATTGGGAGGTACAATGCCCGTACCCGTCATTAAATAAGCGCCGTGACTAAAACTGCATTCCCGGAATAAAAATTCTACCAGTTCTTGGTGCGTACGTTTAATCTGGTTGATGCTGATGGTATCCGAGAATACTGTTTTTTCTTTGCGGGCAATTTCTAAAGTAATATTCCCGTCTTTGTTAATTTCGGTATCGGTGAGATATATACACGGGCCAATGGCCGCGCTGTTATCATAAGTCTTGGCCTGGGGTAAGTACAACGGGTTTTCGCCTTCGATGCTGCGCGAGCTCATGTCGTTGCCGATGGTGTAACCGGCAATCTGGCCTTTGCTGTTGATGAATAAGGTTAATTCGGGTTCCGGCACGTCCCAGGTAGAATCCTGCCGGATGTGCACGGTGCCTAAGTGACCTACCGTGCGAGCGGCGGTAGCTTTAAAAAATATTTCCGGGCGTTCGGCATCGTATACTTTATCGTAAAAATCGCCCCCGCCGGCATCTTTCGATTCTTCCATGCGCGCGTTCTTGCTGCGGTAGTACGTTACCCCCGCTGCCCAGATTTCCTGCCGCACAATCGGTACCAATAATTCCTCTTCAATTAACCGTATCCCATTGGTTTCCGGTCGAAGCCGGGTGATTTCTTCGTTTAGCTCTTGGTACAGATTTTCCTGATTTATAAACTTGTCCCAGTCCGTATCCTGCGAAAGATAAAACGATTGCTCTTCCTCGATGAGAATGCCGGTTTTAAGGCGATAGATTTTCATAGCAGTTGTTGTTAAAAGTACACAAACCTTTAAATATAAGGGTAGCAAACGAAAAATGGCGATCTTACTCGAAAAAATTAAAGACTAATCTACTTTACTCGCATAATCCGCCAGAACTTTCACCCCCGGCAATAAAAAAGCCGTCGTTAAAACCCAACGACGGCTGTAGATAGATTTAAACCGGAATTACTTTCGATGAATCTGTTTTGGAATTGTTAACTTTTGGCTTTAACCGGATTGCCCCACCGGCGCGGTGCTTTTTTAAAATTTCCCGCATTTCTGGAGTTACTTAAATTACTTTTAACAGGCGAAGCGATGGCGGTGGTGTGCGCAAGCGGTACCATTGGGTAAGGATGATCGTGCACTACCGGAATGGTTTTAGCAATTAGTTTATTAATATCCCGCAGGTAAGCTTGCTCTTCGGCGTCGCAAAACGACCAGGCAATGCCGTTGGCTCCCGCCCGGCCCGTCCGGCCAATCCGGTGTACGTAGGTTTCGGGTACGTTCGGTAATTCAAAATTTATAACGTGCGTTAATTCTTCTACATCGATGCCGCGGGCCGCAATATCGGTAGCCACCAACACCCGGGTTTGTCGGGTTTTAAAATTAGTTAGCGCCCGTTGCCGCGCGTTCTGCGATTTGTTCCCGTGAATAGCTTCCGCGCCAATACCAGCCCGGTTTAAATCTTTCGCTACCCGGTCGGCACCGTGTTTGGTGCGGGTGAAGATTAAAGCCGTCTCGATAGAAGAGTCAGCCAACAGATGCAGCAACAAAGGCTTTTTATCGTTTTTCTCGACGTAATAAACCGCCTGTTCAATGGTATTAGCGGTAGATGAAACCGGAGTTACCTCTACTTTTACCGGATTTACCAAAATGGTATCAGCTAGTTTTACAATTTCGGGCGGCATGGTAGCCGAAAAGAATAATGATTGCCGTTTAGTAGGCAGTTTCGTTATAATCTTTTTCACATCGTGCACAAAACCCATATCCAGCATGCGGTCGGCTTCGTCCAGCACGAACATGGTTAAATGCTGTAAACTAACAAAGCCCTGGTTCATTAAATCGAGCAACCGGCCCGGAGTCGCAATTAAGATATCTACACCAGCGCGTAAAGCATCGGTTTGGGCTTTTTGCGGCACGCCGCCAAAGATTACCCGGTGCCGCAAGTTGGTATACTTGCCGTAAGCGCCAAAACTTTCGTCAATCTGAATAGCTAATTCCCGGGTAGGCGTTAAAATTAAGGCTTTGATGGGCCGGTAACTTTTACTCGGGGTTTGTTGGTTATGCAACAATTGTATAATAGGTATGGCAAAGGCGGCCGTTTTACCGGTTCCGGTTTGGGCACAACCTAATAAATCGTGTTTGTTTAATAAAATAGGGATCGATCTTTCCTGGATAGGGGTAGGATGGGTGTATCCTTCGGTTTGGAGAGCTTTTAAAATAGGCTCAATTATTTGTAAATCCGTAAATAACATTCTTGTGTTTTTAATAAGCCGGATTTGATTTTAAAATTCCGGCTAATGGGTAGTATTCTATTGGTAAAAAAGAGAGGACTCGTGGTGGTCTAACTCATAAGCTTTGTTTTGTCCGTTTGGTTCATTTTCGGGAATTCTAAACCTAACGGGCGGCAAGGTACAATAAAAAAAGGTAGATTAGTTAATCTACCTTTTTACCGTTGCCATTTTTACTTTTATTTGTTTGTATTCCATTCTTCGTACTGCAAGGTGTTAATATCGGGGCTAAAGGTTTTCCGGATACTTACCTTTTTATCTTCTTTGATTTCTACGTTGGTGTAAGAATAAGCCTGGCTGCCTTTTTGATCGGACTTATTAATAAAAACATAAACCAGGTATTTGCCCGTTACTACTTTTTCTTTCATGTTAATACCAATGGCGCCATATTCGGCACTCACGTATTTGTTGGTATTTTTATCTAAAATCCGTCCCAGGTAAATCTCTGATCCGGAAGCCGCTAAATCTAAATTGCGGTCATCCGTTTTCCACATCCAGATGGTGCATTGAACGGCTTCGCGGGTAGTTTTGCCCGTAGCCGGATCCAGGGTGTTTTTATAAACACCTAAATCAATATCGCCGGTGGGAATAGGTTTTACGTCATCCTCTTTTTTGCAGCCGCCAAATACCAGTAAAGTCAAAAGGGTGAGAACAGAAAATAAATTTTTCATAAATGTTTTAATTTAGGTAATAAATAGAATCACCATCCGCACTAAAAGCAGCACCAATGGCATATAGTTTTTTTATTATATGAAGTAAAAACCATGCCAACCACGGTATTTTTACTTCATAAATATTAATTATTGTAAATAAAATGTAAAATTTTTAATATTGAAGAGTTTAGAAAATAAAATAGTGAGGTAAAACGTTTACTTTACTTGTTTTAGATTTTACCAAGAAATGAGTTTAACCACCAGGGTTGCTTAGTTCCTGATAACTGCGTAAAACACCTACCCGAACGGCATAGGGCTAGCAGAAATTTAGGGAACAGTATTAGTAAAGACAGGAATGTTTAAAAGCAATACTTGTACAAAATTATCGCGTAAAGTAAGGACGGGGATTTAAACAAATTTTAAAAAACCGCCAAGGTTGGCCAGTACAAATAACCAACCTTAAACTGGCTGGTACTTGTTTTAAGGCCGGAGCAAAGAAAAATTAAACTGCGCTTGTTTTATTTTGTTCGTAGGTTGTTTGCGGTGCTGCCATCCAGCTGTTCCGCATCCCACTCGTTTTCGGCGCCAACATTGCCTGCTTCTTCTTTGCCTTCGTATTCCTGATCAAAAATATCCGCGTCGGTTTGTTGGCTGGGCAACGGATCCGGATTGTTGTTCGCGATTACATTGCTTTCGTCGGCATTCGTAATAGCATCGTTATCAAGGGGTGGTTGTATTGGTTCGGTTTTATTCGTTTCCATAATATGGCTTTTTAATCGTTTACGAAAAAACAGCTAACCCGATGGTCTTTATTTTTAATTATGCCCGAACCAGCCGGCGTAATTTTAAAAAAATAAAGAAAAGTACTTGAAATGGATTAGGGAAGCATTACTCTTTGGCCGATTTATTGGCTGCTCCGGCCCGTAAGGTTACTTTATCCGAAACTAAGGTTTTAGCACCTTGTTTAATGGTAGCAATGGCCTTATCGATTTTATACCCTTTGTTTTGAAATTCGGCTCGATGGAGTTCCAGCACATCAATGGCTTTCTGGCGTTGATTGGCCGCCAGCAAAGGCTGTACTTTTAACAGTAATACTTTTAAAGCCTGATCGGTGGGAGCCGCTAATTTTAAATAAGCGTCCACCTGGTCGTCCTGAAAGCCTTGGAAATTGTTCAGAAGCATGTTTAACCCGAAAGTAGCTAATTCCACATCGTTTTGCACGTCGTTTTTGTAAGGGTAATCCGGATATTTGGTTAAAAACTGGGTATAAACTTCGGGGTCGCCGCTATCGGTGTATAAAATATAAATCTTATTCCAGGCTTCGTAGATTTTTTTACTTTTCGGGTAGCGCTGAATGTAACGCTCGTACTCCGGAATTGACGGAAAAGACGTGTATTTGGCGAAAATACTGTCTTCGGCAATTTTTACAAATTTGCTGTCCGGGTAATTGGCAATGTAGGCTTCGTAACTGGTTTCGGTGTCGTCGGCGGTTAAATGTTTAAAAAGCGCCACTTCGTATTTTTGCTTGGCTTCATCGATGTACGGACTTTCGGGGTAATTATCGATGAAAAATTTATAGGCTTTGTGGTCTTTCGATTCAGTGGCTTTGGTGTAAATTAATTTATCGTACTTCTTTTTAACGGCTTCTTTGTTCTTCGAATTGGGGTATTTTTTTAAAAATTCGCTGTATGCTTTATCGGTATTTTCGCGGATGGTTTCTTCAAAAGCCAGATCTTCTTTTAATTCGGCGGCCTTATCGTAGAAAAGCGAGGTTTTGTGCACGTCCAGGTATTCCTGCAAAGCTTCCATGTTTTTTTTCTCCGCTACCGCTACAAAAGTTACGGAGTCAATTTGGTTTTGCAGGTTGGTAAGGGCTTGCTCGTCTATTTTTTGTTTTTGCAGCTTTTTTTTAACTTTTTCGTTTGCTTGCGGGTAGGCTCCTTTGGCATTTATAATGTGCACGTAAGCTTTTTCCAAATCGTGCGAAGCAAATTCCGGTAAGCTCAACAGTTTACTCAGGCCGTACAAAGCCGCCACATCATCGGGATTTTTTTCGAGGGCTTCGTTAAAAATGCTGAGAGCTTTGTCGTAGTTCTTCTTCTGCAAGGCTTTCAGGCCATCCTCGAAGGCTAAGGCCGGGCCCCAAATACCAATTAATAAAAAACAGCAAAAAGAAAGACGTAAAAAGGCGCGCATGTACAGGAGTAAAAATGGATACTAAATTAAAAATATATTCTACTAATTTACAAACCAGATGCTGGAATTGATTTGATTCTTTAAATAGATACTACGAATGACGGTTCTTGGTTTTATCCAGAATCAAAAACCCATCGTAGATATCAATTATTTGGTAATAAGCTTTTATTAAGCGCCTTAGAGTTGTAATTTTTAAATTTTTCGCAAACGCATGCCCGTACAAACCTACCATACTGCCGCCGTAGAAATTATTGCACCCGGCGTTACTCGCCGCTTGGTGTACACGCCACATTTAATGACGGTAATCATTGATTTCGCTAACGGTCCGCAAACCGAACCCAATCCGATGCACGCGCACCCGCACGAGCAAACTTGCTACGTTGCCGCCGGCGAAGTATTGTTTTTTTTAGAAGGGGAAGAGCCCGCCCGCTTACAAGCCGGCGACGTGTTTTACGTACCCTCTAACCAAAAACACAGCATTCAACTACTCACCGAAAGCGTAAGATTAGTAGATTCTTTCACACCCATTCGCGAAGATTTTTTGCCGAAATTTTAAAAAATAGATTGGTTTGCAGACCGGTATAATGAATTAATATGAATCAAAAGAATAGGCTAAAGTACCTGGGTGATTTTTTTAAATAAGTAGTACCCGCACAACCAACAACGCGCCACTACGAACCACCAACTCTTTAATTTGGTAATTCGGTAAATTCCAGAACATGGCCGTCGGGGTCGTTCAGAAAAATTTGCCACATGCCATCGGGGCGTTTTTTCGGGCCCATGAAAGAAATGCCAACTGCCCGTAAATGAGCTTCGGTTTGAGCAATAGAATGTACTTTTAAGGCAAAATGATTGCCCCGGTGGTGGCTGTGTACGGCTTGGCCGCGGTCGCCGATCAAATGCAGTTCCTGGTGCGGACCCAAGGCGAACCAAGCCCCCGGAAAATCAAAAGCCGGGCGGGGCAAGGAACGAAACCCCAGCAGTTCCCCGTAAAAACGACAACTAACCGCTACATCCTGTACGTGCAGCGCCACATGATTTAACTCCAAAATAGTAAGCATAAGCAAAACCAGGTTAAGTAAAAGATTAAAAATTTAAAAAACAGGAGCAAACAGATGCGTGTTCCTGAAACTAATGATTGGCCGTCTGCCGCTATAACTATGTTTAAAACCGCACCCGGATGCCCGGACCCAGGAAATAAAACCACGGATCGGTTTTTTTCGAAATAAAATAACCGCCGCCCAAATACAGCGGAAAAGTAAGTTTGGTATCGCGGGTAGTTGGGTAAAGCGCCCCAATAATAACGGCACCAATGTCGCGGTCCACGTCGGGGCTGCTGCTAAAGTTAAACGCATTCAGCGCCAGAAAACCCGCGCCTACTTTATAGGGCCGGTAGCGGGCAATTTTTTCGGGATGGTAAAAACTCATCTGCGCAATCATCGCCATAGAAATACCGCCTAAATCGCCGTAACCGGCTTCCCCTTGTTTTTTTACGAGCAAACCCGCCGGAAACGATACATCAATATCAAACTTGGTCCGGCGCCGGAGTACCAGGTCTATTTTCTTCACAATGCCCTCGTCGCCGTATTTGTCTTTATCGTGCCGGATGGTTATCTCGAGCCGCGACCATTCGTCTAAATCGTAGGTTTTGCGGCCCAGAATGTTGTTTAAACTTATATCACCGAGCAGGCAATCTTTGCCGCCGTAAAAAGCATACCGCGGGGAGTTTTCGCCGGGGCAAATTACAATATCTTCGATGCGGCGCTGGTCAATTAATTCGTTCCGGCTGTTGGTTACCCGTACATCCAGGTTTAAATACTGGCGGCCATACAAGGTTGCCTCCTGATCAATTATACTGGGGTTAAACGAAAAAACAACGTCTTTTAAAACGTGGTCGTAGAATAAAGGCCCATCCAACAACGATGCTACCGCGCGGGTTTGATCGCCGTAATTAATCGAGATAAAATCGAAGGAGCGCGGGCGCTGGTATTCGCGTACGATTAACGAATAACTGGTAATGGCTGCCCGGTTGTAAATGCCGATTCTTTTCCGTTTAATGTTTAGAGGCACTTTTAACTTATAAATTAAAGCAGTTTCGGTGCGCAGCGAAGAATCGGAGGTAATATCGGTAAGGTCGTCGAACTGAAAGCGGGCTTTGTGCAAACCTTCGCCCTCGATGCGCAGGTTAATCGTTTCGCCGGGGTTTACGGTAAGGTTGCTGGTCCAGTCGCCGCCTTCGTGCAAAACCTGAATGTTTTTAATAGCAGCCTTCGGCGTAATGGAAAAGTTAGTAATGAATTTAGTCTGGTCGCCGTCTTTTAGGTACAAATAGCCTTCGGAAATCCGGTGAAAGTTGTATACGCGCAGCCAGCAAAGTACCCGGTTATTGGTTACGGTATTGCGGGTAAATAATTCGGCAATTAACACGCCGCCGGGTTGTTCCTGGTCTTCGATGCGGTAAGTCTTTTGTAAGTTTATCGCCCAATTGTTGTCAATCATTACCTCCACGCCCTTGGTGCGCGTAACTTCGTCGGCGGTAATTTCTTTTTTATCAATGTTTATAAATTTAAGCCGGCTGGCTTTAACTGTAAACGTTTTTTGCAGGAGTGGTAAAAGGTATTGCGGTTTGCGGTAATTATTTAATGAAGGTTTGTTGGTTTGCAGCGGCAGTTTTAAGGTGCGGGCACCGAGGGCATTGGGCATTACGTGCAGCCGCAACAGGCCGTTACTTTCGGATAAGCGGTAATCCAACCCATCGCTTTTTACCCAATCGGTTTGTAGTCTTATATTTTTGAGGTTGTTGGTGGTTAGTTCAAAAATTTTTTCTTCACCCACGTATAACTCGGTATCGTTTCTGGCAAACTGCACGGTAGTATTAGTAACCGGAAACAATTTTTGAATTTCGACGCGGGGCGGCGCCGTGGTAGTGTCTTGTATGGAAAAAGTAAAGTTGAGAAATTGAGCAGCAGTCAGATTTTTAAATTTAACCTTTACTTTAAAGTACTGGTTGTTCACGTTTACCACCGAATCCATTAAATCGTAATCGGCCGAAGCTGCCAAAGAAAGATTATAAATGGCCGCCATGTTTACCGGGTACAGGTTTACCTCGGCAATTTCATCGTCGTTGTCGTACGTAAAAGCTAGTTGCGGTTCGCCGTTGGCGTAAATGGTGTTCTGATTTCGGCTGTAAACCGCGGTATCTACTTTTAAAACCACGTCTTTTAAAAACGAGTTTTGCGCCAAACTTGGCGGTAAATACCCGAACCAGATTAAAAATAAAACAAAGTAAAATTTCTTAATAGGCATTTACGCAGGAGTAAAACAAAATTTTTAAAAAAATCAGCAAATCGAAAGGCTTCGGTTTAAAATAAGTGTTATCTAAAAACGGGCTGGCCTAGCAACTTTAGAGCGGAGTAAAGTTACGGGTAAAACAATATCGGAAAAGAATAGCGCGGGAAAGATATTTAACAAAAATCAGAATCGTGGGCCGCAGGTAAAGCCCGCGTAATATTTTTAGTAGTTTTACGCTTGCTATTATCTAAAGCATTGCCCCCATGACCAAAGAGGAATTATTTACCCAGATCAAGAAAAAACAATCGTACTTATGCGTGGGCCTGGACACGGATATTCAAAAAATTCCGGCGCACCTGCGCAATACCGAAGACCCGGTTTTTGAATTTAACCGCCGCATCATTGATGCTACCGCCGACTTGTGCGTGGCCTATAAACCCAATATTGCTTTTTACGAAGCGCTTGGGCCGAAGGGCTGGGTAAGTCTGGAAAAAACCTTAAACTATATTCCGGAAGATATTTTTACCATTGCCGATGCCAAGCGCGGCGATATTGGCAATACCTCGGAGCTCTACGCCCGGGCTTTTTTTGAAAATTTAAATTTTGACTCGATTACCGTGGCGCCGTACATGGGCGAAGATTCGGTAAAGCCGTTTTTGCTAAAAACGGGCAAATGGGTGATTTTACTGGCGCTTACTTCTAACCCCGGCAGTGCCGATTTTCAACTGCTGCAAACCGACGATGGTACCGCCGATTACTCCCGTTGCCTTTTCGAGAACGTGCTGGCAACCAGCAAAGCCTGGGCCTCCGACGAACAATTGATGTACGTAGTTGGCGCTACCCGCCCCGATTTTATTCAGCGGGTGCGCGAAATTGTACCTGATCATTTTTTGTTGGTGCCCGGAGTAGGCGCGCAGGGCGGCAGCCTAGCCGAAATTTCCCGGTTGGGCATGAACCAGCACTGCGGTTTACTGGTTAATTCCTCGCGTAATATCATCTATGCTGCATCGGGTCCTGATTTTGCCGAGCAAGCTCGTTCTGCCGCGTTGTTGGTACAACAGGAAATGGCGGATTATTTAAATCAGTACTTAGGGTAGATTAATGAAGTAAATATGGTTGTTGATTGTAATATCCATTAAAAGGTTTTTAAGTATGAAAAAGCAATATCCATAACTTCATAAGAGTTTGCCTAATTGTAAAGCATTTAACCTCTTGTAAATCAATAATATAAGTAATATAATATCTGTGTAATACTATTTTGCAAATAGATGAAAATAAATAAGATTGAATTAAAAAACTTTAAAAGGTTTACTGACTTAACTATTTCGGACATTCCTGAAACAGCAAAACTGGTTTTATTAATAGGTTCAAATGGTTCTGGCAAATCTTCGTTGTTTGATGCTTTCGATTGGTTAACAAAAGGCCCATATAAAGGTATGCCCTATAGCCATGATGAAGCATCCGATTACTACAAAAAAAAAATCAATGAAGAACCAAAAGTAGTGGTAAACTTTACCAGTGGCGATTTGATTGAAAAAACTGGTTACAGCGTAATTAAAGGAACTGAGCTTGTTAAAAATTTTATAGGAAGAAGCAGTGTTCGTATAGTACCTAGAATTTCTAATGATGCCAACCCCTCTGCTGTATCCACCGATATGGATAGTCCCACTACCTACATTGAAAATGATACCCGTTTTATCAATGATGTATTTCTTTATATCCAAAAAATAAATCAAGCTTTGAGAGAGCCTGTATTTAGTGGTAAACAAGCAGATACTTTAAAAATTTTTAGAGACTTTATTGAGCCATTAAATAGTTCACTCCTTAAAATATTCGGAGGCGACGCAACTACAACTATTCAAATTGCAGAGTTTCAAGATGCCACTCCTAGTACGCCAGCCAAGTTGATTTTTAGAAAAGGAGAATCCAAAATCAATTATGATTTGTTAAGCCATGGTGAGAAACAAGTAATTATTTTACTTATAAATTTTATAGTAAGAAAAGAATATTATAGAAACTCCATAATTTTTATTGATGAGATGGATAATCATTTAAATACTGTTTTACAAGCAAGTTTATTGGAGGAGATAGTTACTAAATGGATCCCGGATGATTCTCAACTTTGGACTGCTTCTCATGCTTTAGGTTTTATAGACTACGCCAGAAGTAGTGATACAGCTGCAATCATTGATTTTAATTTGATAAACTTTGACACCAAACAAGAACTAATACCTCTCTCTAAAAATAAACTAGAAGTTTATGAAATAGCAATTCCCAAAGCAACTATCGCTTCCATTCTTAAAGGATATAAACTGGTTATAGTTGAGAATAAAAATGATGAACATTTTAATGCAGCTCTAGGCCAAGATGGTTTCTTGTTTTTACCGGCAAATAACAACCGAGAAGTTTTTTTGACAGTCAAAAGCGACAAAGATAAATTAGGATTAAGAGATAGAGATTATTTAAAATCGGAGGAAATTGAGAAAATTAAAGGTCAACTGCCTAATTTAAAAATATTACCTCTTTCTACCTTTGAAAATTACATCTATCACCCCGATAACATTGAAGTCTTAAATTATGCTGAATTTAATAAAGAAGAATATATTGGCGAAATCTTAAGACAGAAGAATGAGAAGCTGATTGACATAGTAAGTGAAATCGGCACATCACGGACGCATTATATTGAATTTAAAGACTGCATAAAAGATGATGGTAATATTAAGCCAATTACGGAAGCACTAAAGAGTAATATATTCAATGACTTTTATCCTTTTTTCAACATGAAAAAGCATTTTAATAAAAAATATCTTACAAAATTTAATTATACAATTAGCGACTTAGCCAAAACCCAGTGGTTTAGAGGTGAAATTTTAAAAGTAATCAACAGCTAGATTATTCTTGAAAAGCAATTAGTTTAGCCTTTCTATGTTTTTTACTTATTATTAATATATACCCTCTGCTTACCTTACCATGACCTCTGCGGCCCCTTTTAAAGAAGATTTTCTGCATTATGTGTGGCAGCAACAATATTTTGATAAAACCCACCTGCTTACTACGCAAAACGAAACGGTGGTTGTGTTAAAACCAGGCTATTACAACACCGATGCCGGTCCGGATTTTACGAATGCCCGCCTGAAAATTGGTCCGGAAGAATGGAACGGTAGCGTCGAAATTCACGTGCAAGCCTCGGATTGGGTAAAACACAGCCACCAAACGGACGCCAAGTACAACCCGGTAATTTTGCACGTAGTTTGGGAAAACGATCAGTCAGCCTACCGCGCCGATGGTACCCAAATTCCCACCATAGCTTTGCGCGGCCGGGTTCCGCTGCATTTAATTAATACGTACCAGCAATTTTTCACAAACCGCGACGTAATTCCGTGCCGGCCGTTTGCCCCCGAAGTACCCGGTTTGATAAAAACCAGCATGCAGGAACGGGTGCGCATGGAGCGACTGGAAGAAAAAGCGCAAAGGGTTTTAACGGTATTGCACCAAACAGGTAACAACTGGGAAGAAACCGGCTATGTTTGGTTGCTGCGTAACTTTGGTTTTAAGATTAACCAGGTAGGAATGCAACGGCTGGCTGCTGTTTTACCTTATGGCGTTCTGAGGCGTCACCAGCACCAACTATCCGCCCTGGAAGCTTTAATTCTGGGCCAGGCCGGTTTGTTAGAGATAACCAATCCGGATGCTTATGTCGCGCAACAGCAAAAGGAGTTTGCGTATCTGCGGCATAAATACGCTTTGCCAACCGGTTTGCAACGCGCTGACTGGAATTTTTTACGTTTGCGGCCGGCTAATTTTCCGCCGGTAAGATTAGCTCAGTTTGCGGCTTTATTGCACCAGCACCCGCACTTATTTTCGGACTTACTGGCTATTCATTCGGTTGCGGGTTGGCAAACGTATTTCGAGGTAAAACCATCCACTTACTGGCAAAATCACGTAGTTCCCGGGCAAAAGACCAGCCGGGCCCCAAAAGGAATTGGTAAAAGCAGTATCAATTTGTTATTGATAAATGCCGTAGCTCCTTTGCTGGTAGCTTACAGTAGATATAAAAACGACGCAAGCTATGCCGATAAAGCCATTGCGTTGTTGGAACAGCTTCCGCCGGAAGATAACCGCGTTACCCGTTTGTACGCCGATTTAAATTTTGCCCATCAATCGGCCGCCGACTCGCAGGCCTTGCTGGAATTAAACCAACAATACTGCGTACCGCGGCAATGTTTGCAATGCCGCATTGGTAATTATATTTTTAAACCCAAGCAACCAGCCTTATGAATTTATTATATGGGCTGGCCAACGTTTTGCTGTTAAGCGGACTTATTTACCTGATCTGGCGGCAACCTAACCCGGCTTTTTTAAAAATGTTTTACTGGCCGGCCTTAATTTTAAAATTATGGGCCGGATTGTTAGTGGGGTGGTTGTACCAGCATTATTTAAGCGGCGGCGATACCTTCGTGTATCAGAAACAAGCCGATATTTTAAGCGCTTATGCCCTGCAGGAACCTAAAAGCTACCTGCATTTTATCTTAACCGGCGAATACCCCAGCGAGTACCTGTATGGTATTATGAAGTACCGGGGCTATTCTAACTCTTTTTTTATGGTCTTGCTGTTGCATTTTTTAAATTTCATCACGCATAATCATTATTATATTAACTGCTTATACTTTTCGCTGTTCAGTTTTTGGGGGTGTTGGCAGTTAACCAAAGCCATAACTAGTATTTTTCCGGTTACGCAAATGGCAGCGGTGCTTGCTTTCCTGTTTTTTCCCTCGGTTGTTTTCTGGTCGTCGGGGGTGTTAAAAGAAAGCATCTTGGTAGGTAGCAGTGCCTTATTACTGGCCGGAGTACTGCAATTTATTTATCTGCCTGGTTCAAAATGGGGTGCCCTCCTGAAAATAGCGGTGGCGGCCTATTTTTGCTTTAAAATCCGGTTTTACTTTGCGGTGGCTTACTTTCCTTTACTGGCCAGTTTTGCTCTGCTGCAGCTTATAAGTCGCAAAAAACATTTTGCGGAAAGTAAAAAACTATTTTTATACGCCGGAGCGATATTAGTTTTGGGCATAGTAGCTTCTTTCTTACACGAAGCCATTACGCCGGCGTATTTTTTTAAAGAAATGATTAAAAGCTACGATATATCTCGGGCTACTACTTCCCGAGAAGCGTTTATTGATTTGCCCGATCTGCAACCAACCTATCAAAGCCTAATTTACTACGCTCCCAAAGCCATTAGCAGTGCAATCTTTCGGCCATTCCTCGGTGAAATAAATACCCCGGAATATGGGTTAGCTGGCCTGGAGAATTTATTAATTTTTGTGATAGCTGTTTTAGCTTTATTTACTTTTCGGCAAAATAAACCGGCAATACCTTTAACTCTGGTGCTATCGCTGCTTATTTATTCGTTGGTAGTAGCGGCTTTAATTGGTTTTTCTACGGCTAACTTGGGATCGGTGAGCCGGTACAAAATAGCTTTTATGCCGTTTTTGCTCTACATCTGGCTCCAAACCGGAGTAAATCAAAAAATAATGCTGCCGATAGAAAATTGGCTCATCCGCCAGTTTAAGGCCTAAGCACCATTAAACCGAATCTTGGAAGCCCGCCTAGAAAGCTGTACCTTTGCCGATTATTCCTTAAAAGAGGGCAAAAGTGAAACGGGTACCGGATGGAGCAAACCATTCTTTATCAACGTATAACTGACAACTTTAAACTTACTACTTATCTATGCAGAATCCTGTCATTATCCTTGGTGCCCAAAAGCTGGGTATCGCGGCCCTCGATATTTTTCAAAGTAACCACGTAATCGTTTACTGCTTTCTGGATGACGAAGTAAAACTGCACCAAACAGAAGTAAATAACATAACCGTAATGGGTACTACCGACGACCCGGAATTTTTAAAAATTTTAGGTAAAAAGTGCGAAGTGTTTGTGGCCGCCGAAGAAACGGCTACCCGTAAAAGCCTGATTAATTTACTCAAAGACGAATACCAGGCTACTCCGGTAAATGCCATTCATAAATTTACCGCGGTGTCGGAGCACGCCTGGTTAGGTTACGGTAATTTAATTAATGCCGGGGCGGTTATTAATGCCAACGCCCGCATCCATAATTATTGCGTTATTCAATCGCGCGCCCTCATCGATTCTGGAGCCGAAATAGCCGATTTCGTGCAAATAGGGGCGGGTGCCGTGGTAAGTGCCGACGTATTGGTGGATGAAGGAGCTTTTATCGGCGCCGGAGCCGTAGTAGTAGCCGGCATTAAAATCGGTAAAAAAGCCCGGGTGGGGGCTGGGGCCGTAGTAGTAGCCGATGTGCCCGCCAACCAAACCGTTTTCGGCAATCCGGCACAAAAAGTATAAAAGCATTGTTTAGTCCAAAAGTCAAACTTTTGAAAACTACAGCTAACACTTTATCTTTGTAAGCATTAAGATTTACTCAAATTTTTAAATTTTAATCTAACAACCAACAACTAATAACCAACAACCAAATTATACACTCGGTCTGAAACCAAGCTTTGTATGAAAGATTACCAAATTTTATTGTATTACTGTTACACCGCCATTGCCGATCCGGAAGCTTTCCGGGAAGAACACCACCGGCTGTGTTTAGCCTTAAATTTACGGGGCCGCATTATTGTAGCCGCCGAAGGCTTAAATGGCACCGTTTCGGGATTGCGGGAAGATTGCGAAAAGTACATGGAAACGGTAAAAGCCGATCCGCGTTTTGCCAAAATTGATTTTAAGGTAGATGCTGCCGATAAACATGCTTTTGCCAAGTTGCACGTGCGCCACAAACCCGAAATTGTGCACAGTAATCTGCACCACATCGACCCGAATAAACACACCGGTATTCACCTGGAGCCGCAAGAATTTAAAAAAATGAAGGACCAGGACGATGTAGTCGTGCTGGATGTGCGCTCCGATTACGAACATTCCGTAGGTCGTTTTAAAAACTCGGTTACTTTGCCTATCGAAAACTTCCGCGACTTTCCGGAGAAGATGGACGAGCTGAAAGAAAAATACAAAGACAAGAAAATTTTAACTTACTGCACTGGTGGTATTAAATGCGAAAAAGCCAGCGCTTTTTACTCGAGCAAGGTTTCGAGAACGTGTACCAACTGCACGGCGGCATTATTAAATACGGTTTTGAAGCCAACGGCGAAGATTTTGAAGGCAAATGCTACGTGTTTGATAACCGGTTAACCGTTGACATAAACAAAGTAAACCCCACCGTTATTTCTAGCTGTTACGTGTGCGGCACCACCAGCGACCGGATGGTAAACTGCGCCAATCCGGAGTGTAATATTCACGTGGCTATGTGCGAAACCTGCGGCGTAACCATGCACGGGGCTTGCTCCGCTACGTGCAAAGAACACCCCAAAGTACGGCCGTACAACGGCACCGGCTATTACCAAAAAGAGCTTAATGGGTACAATCCGTTAAAAGGATTAAAGCGCACCAAAGCCGTTTAATAATTTAAAAAATTACGCAATAAACCCGGTAGATTTTAATATCTACTGGGTTTTGTTTTTTAGATAAACACAAAAGCTATTCGCTCGTACTTTTACCGTACTATACACTTTTAATTAAAAAGCTATGCCGATTGCTGAATCAGAATTAATGTTGAACCCGGATGGGAGCGTATATCACTTAAATTTACTTCCTGAGCATATTTCCGACACTATTTTAACCGTAGGTGATCCGGAGCGGGTGCCGCTCATCAGTAAATATTTCGATTCGGTGGAAGTGCAAATTGCCAAGCGCGAATTTGTAACGCATACCGGCTACTACAAAGGCAAGCGCCTCACGGTTTTATCGACCGGCATGGGTACCGATAACGTGGAAATTGTGATGAACGAGCTCGATGCTCTGGTTAATATTGATTTGGTTTCGCGGGAAATTAACGAAGATCATATTGCTTTGAATATTATCCGGCTGGGTACGTCCGGCGCTTTACAGGAATCTATTCCGTTGGGCAGTTTGCTGGTGAGCGAGTATGCGGTGGGTTTAGATACGCTCATGCAGTTTTACCCATTAGTGCAAACCGGGTACGAAAATACCATCAGCAGTGCCTTGCAGCAAACGTTGCAACTTAGTTTTCAGCCGTATTGCGTGCGCGGTTCGGATATTTTGCGGGAGCAACTGGCCCGCGATTATATTGCCGGTAATACCTTAACCTGCCCGGGTTTTTACGCGCCGCAAGGCCGGGTGCTGCGTTTAGATTTAAAAGATGCCGAACTGATAAATAATTTTACCAACTTTAACGTAGAAGACTTCTGGCTCACCAATTTTGAGATGGAAACAGCCGGTTATTTTGCCTTGGGCCGCATGCTGGGGCACGAAGTCACTTCCTTAAACGCTATTATTGTAAACCGCATAACCAAACAATTCGACCAGAACGCGGATCAAACTATAGAAAAGATGATAACCCAAACCCTGGACCGGATAGCCGCTATTGCAAAAGCTTGATTCGAGAAGTAATCTGTAAATGAAAAAGGAACCACTTATGTAGTTCCTTTTTCATTTACTTGTTTTAATACTTGTAGGGCTTTCGCAAAAGTTGGCATTGAGGATACTACCATTGGGCGAAGCGGTCGTTTGTGCCTTCACAAACAACTTTAAGAACCCTCTTGCAAAAGTTTAAACTTTATAATCTTTTTAATTTAGGTTGAATATCACCTGTTCAAGGCCGCTACTAATAGAATTTTTTAAATTCTTAAATTTACTAGCGGATTAAATATGCTCAATACTTAAAATGCAGCGCAGCGGAATGGAGGTGCCGGATTTTAAGGTAACGAAATCCTGATCGTGAGCCCAAACGGTAGTCTCTACGCGTTTTAGATCGCCATCTTCCGTTTGAAATAAAATATTTACTTTGCCGTGATAGCCGTTGCCCAAAATGGCGGCCCATTTTAAATCGTGCATGCGTTTTACCTGTTCTATTTTGTCGGTAAGCACATCTTCGTGGGCAAATTTTAAATGCGGTATTTGTTCTTTGTCAATTAGGGTTGGGTGCAGATGGCTTGTTTCCATAATCCAGAATAATATATTTTAATTTATATAAATGTAACGCATTCCGGAAAAATCTGAATATATAAAAACTAAGTATTTTCCGAGTTTAAATCTGTATATATACCATTTAACTCCGGAAATGTTAAAAATAAAGCTTTGCGATTAATTTAGAATCCCTAGTACACTAAAAGTAAACAGCCGGTTTATTGAACTGGTTGTTTACTTTTAGTGTAGAACACCTTTCCGCTTTTTACCCAGGTACTTGTTGCAGACTATCCAGGCTTAACAGAAAAGCCATAGTATCTACCTTATCGGCATATTGGTCTACGGTGGGGCATTGCGCTTCGCCGAACGGCACACTGCCTTCGTACCAACCCAGCGCCGAAACAATGCACTGAATTTTCCCGCTTTGGGCCTCTATTTTTTGCTTTAAGTTTTCCTGATCCGTGTAATACTCCAGGTGCAATACCGAAATGGGCGATACCAGTTGCTTATTTTCGGTTAAAAGTAAAAAGCCGTTGTCGTAGTGGGGCGTTTGGTTGATGAGTAAAATCGATTTATTGTAATCGTAATTGTTCGCGTATTTATGATGGTTAAGTACCTCTTTATAAGGTTCCAGAGCTTGCAGCAAGGTATCTACGGTGTATCCCTCGGGCACAAAAAGCTTAGCAACGTTACGGCAGCCCAGGCCATAATACTGAAAAATATCGTTACCCAGTTTGGCTAGTTCCTTCGGGCTTTCAAAACCGGTTAATACAGCCAGACTGCTACGATTTTTGCGAATTATATGCGGTTTTTTAGCGAAGTAATATTCAAAATAACGGGCAGTATTGTCGCTGCCGGTAGCAATAATAGCATCTACGTCTTTTAATAGATCAACAAATTGAACAAATTCCTGAAAACCCGGTTCTATGGTAATTAATTGCTGCAACAGCCATTTAGGTAAAAAAGTATCTTCGGAGCTTAGTTTCGCGTAGAGGAAATTACCGCTTAAAAGTACGGTGAGTAAATCATGAAAGCCGACTAAAGGAATGTTGCCGGCCATTACTACGCCAATTTTGCGGGGTTGTACTGGAACAATGGGGTAATTGGCTAGCCAGTTACGTAATTTGGTTTCGTGGAGCTGAGCCGCTATACTTTCAAGCGCATTGTGTACATTGGTTTCATCGAACCAGGCATTCTGGCGGCGGGCTCCTAGGGCCAGTTCCTGAACCTGTTCCGGCGAAAGATTTTGCAATTGCCGGCCCAGTTGAATAAAAGCCTGCAAGCGATTTTCTAAAGTCATTTATTTATTATTGAGAGATTTCGAATTAAACCGGAAAACTGTTGAATGATATTACGGATTGTTCTAATTTTACCGGCGTTTAGAGTTACAAAATTATATAAAATTTAACAGAAGATACGATTATGGCTATAATGATCACCGACGAATGTATTAATTGTGGTGCGTGCGAGCCAGAATGCCCCAACACTGCTATTTACGAAGGCGGTGTGCAATGGACCTGGGGAGGCGGTACTTCTTTAACCGAAGTCGAGATAGACGGCGGCGAAGTAGTGGCCGGAACAGCACCACAACCTGCAATTTCTGACGAATATTACTACATCGTTTCCGATAAATGTACGGAGTGTATGGGCTTCCACGAAGAACCCCAGTGCGCCGCCGTGTGCCCCGTGGATTGCTGCGTAGATGACCCCGATTACCGGGAAACCGAAGAAGATTTATTGGCGAAAAAAGACTGGCTGCACGCGGCTGGTTAATAGTAAATTTTTTAAAAACAGAAAAGCCTGCTCCTGTAGCAGGCTTTTCTGTTTTAGATGCAGCCGTTTTTTTAAATTTTTTAATTTTCGGCCGATACAATCTAAGAACGGGCTTAAACTTTTATCCGGGATCGCAGTAAGCTTTTAATAAGCAAACAATTTTTAAAAGTATAAACCCATGGCAGACGATAATAAAGGCAAAAAAATAACCGACGATAAAGGCGACGAATTTACCTTCGACGAAACCGCCGAATCGAACGAAAGCGATTTACAGGTGATAGATGTAACCGACGAAGACGAGAAAAAATCAGGCACGGTAACCGACGAAGAACGGCAAGCTTCTTTTGAAATGGATTAAAAATCTGTTTAAAAAACTGGTCCTGTTAGTTAGACTGAGAAAAGCTAAAATTTAAATAAAAGCTGGTTTGCCGGGATTCAGGAGAAATCCAACCTGGCAAACCAGCTTTTTTTAAATTTATGCAATAATTCGAAACCAATAATGGGGTGTTCCGGCATAATCAAAAGTATTCAGGCACCGGAAGCCAACTTTTTCGAGAATTTTCCGGAAGGCCAGGTTTCGGGTGTCGGTCATCGCAAATATTTCTTTCGGGTGCAGCTTAGTAAATCCGTAATTAAGGCTGGCCCGGGCGGCTTGGGTAGCGTACCCTTGGCCCCAATACTTTGGCAGGAAGCGGTAACCCAAATCGTAGTAGTTCGTGTGCTTATTTATTGTTTCTTTGATCAACTTCAGTCCGGCCCAACCCATAAATTCGTTGGTTTCTTTTTCCAGCACGGCCCAGCGCCCAATTCCATTATCTACATATTGTTGTTGAATCATAGCAATGGTTTGCCGGGCTTGCTCCCGCCTGGTGATGGGTTTATTGCCCAGATAGATCTGTACTTCCGGGTCCGAATCTAAGGCAAATATGCCTTCCTCATCTGTAAGCAGCAGTTCTCTTAAAATAAGCCGGTTAGTTTGTATCAGCACAGGTATTGCCTTTAAATTGTGAAAATAAGTTAAGACTTTTCCTCGTGGAGCATTGTTATTGTTTTTGCTCAATCCCGCGTTCTAAAAATTTCTGTTCTGACTGCCTGAAACCGAGAATATTTTTACCGATTTTTTCCGGCTATTTACCGGAAATTTCACCTGGTCCTCATCTGGCTGCTTGTGCTTGTTTTACCGGAAAGCTACCTTAGGTGTATATTATTAAAACAAAGTGTAAAATCATTGATATTACCCCGTTACACGCTTTTTTTGCTTTTGATAAAGCGTAAAATAAAAGCGGAATATAGCAGAAAATTTAAAAAAACAATAGATTGTAGATATTAAGAGGATTACCACAATGCTCGTCCGGGAAACCGCGTTTCTCGTATAGAGATTACTTATTTTTCACGTTTAAAATACATAGATATATGGCATTTGGATTATTTTGGATATTTATTTTAGGAGCTTTACTGGGGTACATTTACGGGTACCACATCCGACCGAAACAACGGTTGCGGCAAGCCGTGCGCGAAGTGCGGGAAAGGTGTGTGGTGGCCCTGGAAGAAGGGAACCGGGGAGTTTACAAAACGGTAGTTACCGATAGTAGCCGCAAATCGTCGGAACTGGTAGTGGAAGTTAAAGAGTTAGCCGTAACCCAGAGCGGCCAGGTAAAGGTGCAGTACTTAAGCGCTTACTACAAAAACCCGGAATTTCGGACCCGTAAAGGCGAGGCGCTGTTAAAAGAAGTGCAAGGTTTACTGGGCGATTATTTGCCTTTAAACGAAATTGAGTGGTACGAAACCAACGAAAGGCACGAAAACATAAAAAAATACTTAAATTCCATTACCTTAACACATTACAACCTACTTTGATACTGAACCAATGGAAGATAAAACAATATCAATCGCCGAAAACAAGGAATTAATCCAACAAAGAGCCCTGGCGCTCTCGCAAACCATTGATCCTACTAAACCCGAAAGTTTAAGCAATTTTGGGGTAGATACCCAACGCAAACTGGGCAATTACTCCAACGAGCTGCTCACCAAAGTAAAAGCCAAAGATTCCGGCGACGTGGGCGAAGCAATCAATGAGCTGCTGTCGCAGATTAACATGATTAAGGTAGACGAAACCGAGAAGCCTGGTTTTTTCTCCCGGTTGCCGTTTGTGAATAAAATTGCCGACAAAACGAAGAAAATTGCCATCCAATACAATTCTATTTCCGAAAACGTAGACGATGTGGTGGTGAAGCTGGAAAAAACCCGCCAAAGCGTACTCAAAGATTCTACCAGCCTGGAGGTAATGTTTAAGCAGGCTGTGGATTATATTTACGAAGTGCGGTCGGTGATAGCGGCCGGGCTCATGAAAATTGAAGAAATTGAAACCGAGCTGATTCCGAAGCTGCAAGCCGAAGTAGAAAACAGCAATCAGGACGAGATTGCCGTGCAGCGCCTCAGCGATATGATCGGGTTTAAAGAACGCCTGGAGAAAAAAGTACACGATTTTAGGTTATCGCATACCATTGCTACCCAATCCATGCCGCAAATCCGGATGATCCAAACGACAAACGATGTGCTGGCCCAGAAAATCCAGAATTCCATTGTAACGGTAATTCCGGTTTGGCGCCAGCAAGTAGCCATTGCTTTAGGATTAGAGAAACAGCGGAAAGCCCTGGAAATTCAAAAAAAGGTAACCGATACGACCAACGAAATGCTGCTCAAAAACGCGCAGCTTTTAAAAACCAACGTGGTAACGGCGGCTCAGGAAAATGAACGTGGCATCGTGGACGTGGAAACCCTGAAAAAAGTAAACCGCGATATGGTAGAAACCTTGGATGCGGTAATTAAAATATCGGAAGAAGGCAGCCGCAAACGAACCGAAGCCGTGAAAGAATTAGCTGCCGTGCAGGAAGAACTAAACCGCAAGGTGATTGGCTCTTTTGGCAAGTCCAAACAAATTGAAATAGAATAATGACGCTGGCCCCGAATACGCGTACCGGTAACCAGGTTAATAACGTCCTGACGGTAGAGCAGGACGTTATTCTGGATCTGTACATTCAAAAATTAGATGCTTTTTTCGAAAATTTAAAAGAATCCGAAAAAATACAGGTCGAAATAGAAACCTTGCATCTGAAAAGAATCGTGACTAAATGATACAATTTATGCGTTCCCTGTTTACCTGGGGAGATTCGGCAGATAACCGGACGGTAATGGGTGCCCCGGTAGACGTGGATTTAAAAACGGTGGCGTATATTAAAAGTTCCAACGATCGGTTAACAGAGCTGAACCAATTAGTAAACCGGTACAAAGGCACGCCGCACGAAGAAAAACTGAAACTAGTTCACGAAAAAACTAAAAAAATCCATGCGTATTTAGTAGAAAAGAAAAAAGTACACGAGCTGGAGCTGTTTCACCTGCAAAATACCGAGCACTTTATCAACACTTTTAGCATTATTCTGGAAGCTTACCTAAAACAGCAGGATAACAGCTACGCGGCCACCAACCGCCATCTGAAGCCCGGCAGTCTGCCGGAAAAATTCCGGCCTATTAAAAACAAACAAAACCAGGAAACCTGCCGCAACATCGAAATGGTAAAACCTGTAACGATGCCGGAAAATTTTTCTAATCCGGTCCGCTCGGCCGCCATTCCGCAGCTAACGGTACCCAGCATTTCGATTAATACTTTTGCTACGGTAACCTATTACAAAGAAGACGCCGACGAAAACTTGCTGGCCCGGGAAATTGGTTATACTTCCAACGATATAGAAAAAGAAAGCTTTTTGCAGCATGTATCCGCTTGTTTCGGCATCCGGGGCATTTCGTACATGGGCAATGCTTTGGTAACTATTGCCAATAACAACGGTACCCAACCTACCGGATTGGTGCCCATTATTCACTGGGAAGGTTTTCTATACGCTCTTAATTTAAACGATTACCGCCTTTTTCCGGTAAAAATTAACCGGAACTAAATAATATAACGTTCTCAGTTTAGCCAATAATAGAGAATAAATGAAACCAGCTTTGCTTACCTCGTTACCTTATCCTAGAGTTACGGAAGTTAAAACACCGGTAATAAATTTAAAATTACTGGCAATTAACCCGCATTTTGCGTAAGTTTAAAGTATAGTTGCACCTCAAGAGTTTAGGTAATTTCATGATAAAATATATTTCGATTATAACCTTGTTGCTGGGTTGGGGCGGAACCAGTTGGGCGCAAACCGCAGAGGCACCCGCCGAATTAAACAGCACGCCGCCCGCTATAGAAACCTCCGTAATCCCCGCGCCGGCAGTTACCGAAGCACAGGAGAGTATGGTTATTAAACCAGTCCGCAAAATCAATTATGGCTTATCCATGGGTACGCAGTTTAGCCCGCTTTTCGGCACGGCTACTTATTTGGAGCCCAGCGTCCTGTTTCCGGTAACCAAACGGTTTAGCGGCTTTGCTTCGGTTAGTATGATTTCGGCATTTAATAATTACCCCAACCGGTTTGGCCAGGAAGCGGGCGTTGGTCCGATGGCTAATCGCTGGAACCAGCATTATATCTTACACGCCGGAGGCAATTATATGGTAAACGACCGGTTAAATTTAACCGGCTCCGTTTGGCGCGATTTATCTAAAAACAGGTTATCGGCACCGGTTAATTTATTAATGCCGGGCGGCACGAATGGCATGTCGATCCGGGCCAGCTATAAGGTAACGGATAACTTCTCGGTATCAGGTGGTTTACGTTATTCTAATGGCAATGCTTACCAAAATAGTTGGTATAATCCGGCTACTAATTTCGGCTATTAACAAGCATTTTTTTTAAAAAAAGGTCTGGTCATATAAATGGCCGGACCTTTTTATTTTTAAATTTTAGGTCATTCGTTTGTCTTGTCTACAATTTTTTCCGGAACGATTATTTTTCTAAAACGACAGCTTGCCTTTAAATATAACAGCACTTAAAAACCTATTAAGCGTATGCTTTCAACAAGATTTTACTCCGCTCCTGCACTTAGATTGTTCTAGGAGTAAACCTGTTTAAGCCAGTTTTTTTTCTATATCTATACCCGGCGATTGAGTTTAAGTATATTTTAAACTAACCTGATGATAGAGATTCAGACGTGTCTAACAAATTAAAAGATTGGTTTGTAGATAGTTGAGTATTCTGTTTTTCCGGTAGTTGGGAGTTGATTCCAGTCTGTAACAACTAAGCTAAAGCCCTATAGTAACCATATTAGAATGTTGTTGTATTTAAAGGGTTAATGCTAGAAAATGACAAAATATCTATTTAATAGATTGGTATCTATTATGTTACCTATTATCATGGGGATAGCTGGCAACATTCTTGACATGAGCCAGCGATTATGAACTTTCATTAAAAGAAATTTCGAGCTTGTTTGTGCATGAAAACTACTGTATTGATAAATTTTAATCTGACTTATAATTTTATTAGGAAAAAGGTATTCCGTAACATTTTTGGGCAGCGGCATATACTTAGAATAGTTAATATCCTTGGCCTTAACTAATAGCAATACGAGTACAGCTCCGGTAAATGTCATGACAAAAAGTTATATCAGGGAAATTAAAGAACCTTCCATTCGGGACTGGCAGCTTATAACTATACTGCTACTTGTTATAATCGAAAGTTGTCTTGTTAAACTATTACTAGGTTGGTGATTAATATGATCAAAAATTACGTTTTATTTTTTTTAAGTATTTGTGTACCAGGCTTGCTTCAGGCGCAGAACGCCGATATACGATTTGCACATTTAAAAAAAGAACAGGGCTTATCGCACAGTACCGTGCGTAGTATTTTAAAAGACCAACAAGGGTTTATGTGGTTTGGTACTCAAGACGGACTTAATAAATACGATGGCAACAAATTTACGGTTTACCGGAATAATCCTAATGATCCGAAGAGTCTCCGTTCGAACGATATTAATTTGGTGTACCAAGATAAGGCGGGTCGTTTGTGGATCGGCAGTTTTGGCGGAGCCTTAAGTTTATACAACCGGAAGACCGATTCTTTTATTCATTTTGTAGATAATCCAGCTAATAATCAGGCGTTAAGCAATAAAGATATAACGGCACTCTGGGAAGATCGTCAGGGCCAGCTATGGGTAGGTACCTACTGGAATTTAAACCGGTTAAATCCTGAAACCGGTAAAATAACTAGATTTGTTGCTGACCCAAATGATACTACCTCTTTAAGTGCATCGGCAATTCTGAGCGTTTTTGAAGACCATCGGGGCAATATTTGGGTGGGTACCACGAACGGATTAAATTTATTTAATCAGAAGACCGGAAAGTTTACCCGGTTTCTGCACCGCAACGATGACCCGGGCAGCCTTGGCCAGAACAAAATAAAGGCTTTGCAGGAAGACGAGCACGGTAACTTGTTGATTGGTCTCGAAAATAAAGGAATCGATTGCTTTAATCCCGAAAAAGGCAAATTTACGCATTACCAGTATAACGCGGCTAATCTTACTTCCATTAGCAACAATAACGTTACTTGTATTACAAAAGCAGAACAAGGTAAATTTTGGGTATCAACGCAGTTTGGGTTAAACCTTTTTGATCCGGATAAAGGAAGGTTTATCCGCTATCTTAATAATCCTTCTGACGAAGGCTCCCTTAGTTCAAATTCTATTCAGACAGCCTTTCAGGACAAGCAAGGTTTGTTATGGGTAGGAACCTACGCGGGAGGCATTAATATATACGATAAAAATTTACCTTTTTTTAAACTGTATCGTAAAAATAATGATGATCCGGCTACTTTAAGTTTTAATGTGGTTACTTCTTTTGTGGAGGATGCAGCCGGCGATATTTATGTCGGTACGGACGGGGGAGGTTTAAATTTATTTAAAAGAGCTTCCAATACATTTGAGCGTTTCTTTACTAAAACATCCATAAATAATTATGGAACCACCCTTGGTTCTATTCTAGCTTTAATAAAATCTAAAAAAAGCAACTATATATGGGTTGGTACTTATGGGGGAGGCTTGCAGCGTTTTGACCCCCAAACAAAAACGTTTAAACAATATAACCTTGATACAAATATAAACGATCCTAATGCGAATGCGGCCTATGCTTTGTTAGAAGATCGCAATCATAACATCTGGATTGCCACCAATGGAAACGGTGTAAAAGTTTTGGAATGGTCAAGCCAAAAGATTGAAAGCTATCGCTTTAAACCAGACGACCCCAATAGTCTCAGTAATGATGCAATCCGGTCTTTGTATGAAGATCGTGAGGGCAATATTTGGTTTGGTACTTACAGTGGAATTAGTGTTTATAATCCGTACAATAAAAAATTTACCCGCTACAACAAAAGTGAACATAACCTAGGCAGCGATGCTGCTATGACCATTTTTGGGGATAGCCGGGGCAATATTTGGGTGGGTACCTTAGGTGGTGGACTCAACCTTTTCGATAAACGCCGGCAAAAGTTTAAGGTGTTTAAAGTGGAACAAGGCGCTCCTAACAATACAATTAACTTTATCAGTGAAGATGCCAACGGTTACCTATGGCTAAGTACCGAGAACGGTATCAGCCGTTTTGATCCCAGAACCAGTACTTTTTCTAATTTTGGCGTTTATAATGGCTTACAAGGTACCGAGTTTCTGACTGGGTCAGGGTTTAGGGCCAGTTCCGGAGAATTATTTTTCGGAGGTAACAATGGTTTTAACATCATTAACCCAGATTATCTTCCTAAAAATGAAAATCGGCCACCCGTAGTTATAACAGACTTTCAATTGTTTAATAAACCCGTTGTTATTGGAGAAAAGGATGCACCCTTAGTCCAACACATTTCTCAGACCAAAAAGCTTATTTTGTTGTACGAGCAGTCCGTTTTTACCTTTGAATTTGCCGCTTTAAATTTTACGGTACCTGATAAAAATCAGTATGCTTATAAAATGGAAGGTTTTGATAAAGGATGGAATTACGTGAATGCTCAACATCGCGAAGCTACTTATACCAATTTAGATCCCGGGCAATATACTTTTTTAGTGAAAGCTTCGAATAATGAAGGTATCTGGAATGAAAGAGTTGCCTCCGTAAAAATTGTTATCAAGCCGCCCTTCTGGCTGGCGTGGTGGTTTAAAGTATTGCTTACCTTGGGCCTGTTTGCTGGTATTTATATTTTCTTCCGCCTGCGTATGAAACTAATTAATAGGCAAAAACTAGCCCTGGAAAAACAGGTGAAAGTCCGGACAGGTGAAGTTCTTAGGCAAAAAACAGAATTGCAGACTCAAGCCGATCATTTAAAAAAGCTAAACGAACAATTACAGGAACAAAAACAACAGGAATATCAATCGCGCCAAGAGGCTGAAAAAGCCAATCAGGCCAAGAGTATTTTTTTAGCTACTATGAGCCACGAAATCCGGACTCCACTAAACGGAATAATTGGCATGACCTCCCTGCTTTCAGAAACCAGCCTTGACCCGGAACAGCGTAACTTTACTGGAATCATCCGCAGCTCTGGTAAAACTTTGCTTTCGGTTATTAATGATATTCTGGATTTTTCGAAGATTGAATCTGGCAAAATGGAGCTTGACCAGGAAGTAATTGATCTACGAACCTGTATTGAAGAAGTGCTGGAGCTATTTGCCGCCAAAGCTGCGCAGCAAAACTTAGAGCTTCTGTACCAACTTGCCTGTGATATTCCTCTGCAAATCGTTAGCGACAGCACCCGCTTAAAACAAATTTTGATTAACCTGGTAGGAAATGCCGTAAAATTTACTCCGCGTGGTGAAATTATGGTGAACGTGAAAAAGACAGAAGAGCGTGAAAATGGTTTGGTGGAATTAGCTTTTGAAGTGCGAGATACCGGAATAGGATTTTCAGACGAAAAAGCCGCGCATTTGTTTAAAGCTTTTTCACAACTCGATTCATCTACAACTCGCAAATATGGCGGCACTGGGTTAGGTCTGGCAATTTGTAAGCGCTTGGCCGAACTTATGGGCGGCACAATTTCGGCCGTTAGCCAACCCGGGGTAGGAAGCACTTTTCGGTTTACAATTTTAGCTCGGCAAAGCGGTCAAACGTATCAGACGTATGCACCTGCTAACCCGGCTGAGTTAGCCGGCCGCAGAATTTTAGTAGTAGATGATAATGCCACGAACCGACAAATTCTGGATAAGCAATTAACTTACTGGAATTACATCCCCGTATTAGCCGAATCGGCTAAAGAAGCGTTGAACTTGTTGGCTTTAGAGGCTTTTGACCTGGTAATTACCGACAGGCACATGCCCGATATTGACGGAGTAGAATTAGCATATGTAATTAAAGAGAAGTATCCCCAATTAGCACTTATGCTGTTAAGTTCTATTGGCAATGATGGTGACGCCAAATCTACCGGCCTTTTTAAGAGTGTATTAGCTAAACCATTAAGGCAGCAGCAATTACGGCAAGGAATTTTAAATAGCTTGCAACCAGAGCGGATCATAGAAAAACCATCAGTTACCGAAAGTAAACTATCGGAGTGCTTTGCAGACCAGCATCCACTCCAGATTCTGGTCGCTGAGGATAATCCAATTAACCAGATGTTTGCCCAATTAGCTTTAGAAAGGCTTGGCTACAAAGCTGAGTTGGTTGAAAACGGCCGGATGGTTTTAGAGGCTTGGCAAACCACCCGGTTTGATACTGTTTTAATGGACGTGCAAATGCCCGAAATGGACGGTTTAGAAGCCACCCGGATTATACGGTCTAAAGGAGAAAGCGATTTTGATCAACCCTATATTATTGCCACTACGGCCAATGCCATGAGAGAAGACGAGCAAGCTTGTTTACAAGCCGGCATGAATGCTTACATCAGCAAACCTATCGATGTAGATGAGCTCATGCAGGCCTTGCGGAAAGCGGCAGCGGCCATACAATTTAAAAAAGCAAGGCAGTAATGTAAGAATGGAATTTAGTGTGCTGTAAACAAGAATTTTTTAAAATTAATCAAAACTATATCACCATTCACTCAAACTGCTAACTAAAAATAGCCGGCGTTTTTAGTTTTAGTATCTTGTTATTCAATAAAAATAAAAAAAACTACCGGTTTAGTGGTAGTCTTTTTTGCGTACAATTGAAAAAAAACTATTGAACAAGCAATCGGGTAAGTTTTTCGCCGGAGGCAGCAGTGGCCCGCAGGATGTATACTCCCGGATTTAAATGCTTCTCTACATGCAACTCGGTGCTGGCATTGCCTTCGTGGCTGGCAGTAACCAGGGCAGTATAAATGGGCAGACCGGCTAAATCGTACAAAGTAAGCGTGATTTCTTCGTTAGGCGCAAAGTTTTTAGCTTCGGCAAAGATGGCATCTTCGGTAGTAGGATTCGGATATACCTCTAAGGATTGTTCTTTTACTTCGCTGGCCAGGAAGGTCGCCGAGCTGCTGCTTGCTCTTTGCACCGGCTTTAATAAGGTAATGCGTGGTTTTCCATCGCCGTTGCCATCGTAGTATTCCGATAAATATAAATTCCCGGTTTTAGGATCTTCCGTAATATCCAATGGATTGGCAAATGGTCTTCGAAAGCCCGGAATTTTAATGCCTTCGGTGGCCCGTACAATGTTTTTACTGGTGCCACCCGGCTCCAGTACTATAATATCATCGCCTCCGCTAAAGCGGCAAACCAAGAGCTTGCCTTTAAGTTTGCCATCAAAGGCATTGCTCTTGTATTCAATCACGCCATTCGGCGACATGTTCAACCCGAAATCCCAAGCCCAACCGCGGTAATTAGGCTCTTTAGCCGTACCTACTTTGTAACCAAACGTTTGGCCGTTAGCTTTCCAGACTACTTCTCCCGGATCAACACCTGCTGTAGGGTTACCACCGTTTAATATAAATTCTTTCCGTAGAATATTGGGGTGGCCGTAATAACCGCCTTTTACAATCCGGAACAAATAATCATTTTGCGTATCCCGTACGTTGTTTATGGCCGGAACGGTAGCCCCGGTGTAAGTAGTACCATTAGCCCGCTTAACACCCGAAGTTAAAGCCGGAATATTACCACCGGCCGCAGAGCCGTTACCCGGTACGTATAATTGTCCGTTGGAGTGCCAGATTAAATCAAAAGCATTCCGGACACCGGTGGCGTAAATAGTTAGAGGAGCGGTGCTGGAATAAGGATTATAGGTGCCTCCATCTTGCGTTTTTACGTTAATAGGCAAGGTTTGTCGCTGGGCTTTAGCAATATCTAAACGCAGAATGGTTGCGTTTAAAAGCCGCTCCGGGCGATTTCCCCAGGCCCCATCGGCGGCACCCATGGCTGAATTACTGCCTTGCGGAAAGTAAATCGCTTTGTCGGGCCCAAAGGCGATGCTGTTGGTAGCATGATCTTTGTAAGAACGGGGCAAGTTAATTACATAATCTTTTACCTGGGGGGCAGACGGATTGTTTAAAACAATGCGCGAAATTTTACCGGACCAATCCGGCGCGTTTATAAAGAGCGGCGACGAATGGCTGATCCAGGCAATTAAATTACTACTCGTGGCCGCAGGATCGAAGGTAAGTCCAATTAACAAGCGTTTAGCTGAGCCAAAAGGAGAAATGGTTACATGATTGGTAATGGTACCGTCCGATTTTATATCCCAACGTTCAATTTTACCATTGGAGGTAGCTCCGTAGAGCCGGTGGTCTGGGCCAACCACCAAGGTGGTAAAGCCATACGCTCCAAATGAATTATCAAGCAGCGTTTTTTCGGTAAAAGCTATGCCATCAGCATTACTGGGAGCCACTCCGGAAGTAGAAAACCGGGAAGTAAACGGAATAAAAGCATTTCCTTTATCGTCTTTTACTTGGTCGGTAATTTGAAATTCGTAAACAGTATTCCGGGTTAAGGTAGCCGATAAGGTAATAGCATCACCAGCAGCGGAAGAATTAACAGCGGTACCGCCCACCTGGGTTTTAGCGCCGGTAGCGCTTACTTTGTATAATCTTACCGTAGCTGTATTCACGGTATTTCCGTTTATAGAGTTACCTCCCGGGTAAGCTAAATCTACCGAGATAGATCTATCGAGGGCTACATTAATGGCACCATCGGCTGGTCGCACCTCCGTGACGTACGGTCTTTTACTACCCGTGCTGCCCGGCTTTACGGCCACCAGGTAAGTGTTTTTAGAACCGAGTGCCGGGCTGGCCAGGTTACCCCCCAAAGTTACTTTGCCTGCGGCGAATGATTTCCGGTACACTTGTAAATAACTAATCCGCGGATCGTTGATGCCAACTCGGTCGGATGTTTTTTCCCAACTGCTGAGCCAGGCTGGTAATCTGGTAGCTAAAGGATCGTAGCCCACGTACACGGTGGCATTTTGGCTGATGTAGAAAGAAAGAACCGCAGCAGCCGTTACAAATTTATCATCGTTGGGAGTTTTGATAAAAGTGGAATTATTAAGGGTAGTAGTTACGGAGGTAACCTGATAATTCCGGTCGGTATATAAAGTAGTACCTTTAACTAATTTGCTCAAAGCATAACTATTGCCAGTAGTAGCTTTTATATTGCTTACGAAAGACGAAGTAGGTGGCGGAGTACTGGCTTTTATGGTAAAGCTAATGGTTGAAGATTTACCGGGAGTACCGCTGCCGTTCTCGCCGGAGTAAGGCATAGCGGTTATGGTATACTTACCGGCTTTTGGTATCCAAGCATGATAATCACCGCTGTTTTCGCCGAATACTGCATACGGAGCGGTGCTTTCTGTTTGGTTATCAGACTCGATACCCGAAACCACAAACCGCACACTACCTACGTCAGAGGGTGAAGTATTGGCCCGGATGTTCAGATTTTTGGTAGGTAAGGTAGCTAAATCAATGGTGGAGCCGTCTGTAATAGTTCGAATGGCACTTTCGTTATCGGCATTAATCAAAGTAAAACTGCTGATCTCTTCCCCGGCAAATAGCACGGAATAAGACTTCTCCGTTATTACTTTTACAGGTGTTTTTTTAAAAAAAGGTGCTGCCGGTGCTTTAGTTTGTAAAAAAAGAAAGATGCAAATAAAAGCAACCCGCATTAGAAACTTACTGGTGCACCAATAATTTAAGGTAAATCTTTGTTCCATTATATTAAAATTTTATAGGTTTCATACAATTTTGAATAACCCTGAATTCGAAATCCTAAAAAGGAAAGCAAGCAAATACAACAGGCACGGCTAGGGCCAACTAAATAGATGCGCTTAAAATAAGGAGCAATCAGGAAGTTTGGTCGCTAAAATCTCTTTGCTCAAACAGTAAGATAATCTGGTACATAAGCCTGACATATTAAATTTGAAAGCAAACAAGAGAAGCTATTTGCTTCAAATACCAAGAACAGGGGAGCTTGGCTTCTGTCCTGAAAGTTCCGTATGCATGAAGGTAACTTACATGCATTTGACATTTTAGGATAGAAGTAGTTTGTTGCGGAGATAGGAAGAAAATTTTTGACTCATAACAAAACAATTTAATTAGAAAACATAATCTGTAATACCAATTCTCCGGAAAAAGCAGGCCTGCCCGAGCCCGGGTCAAGAGTTACGTTACTAAGTAATAAATCTTTTTAATTTAAAGGGCAGCGCTCATCCAAAGTTTAATTGAGCAGGATTCCTTTATTACATACCCTGACGTTTTAAAATGCAACCCTAAATGTTAAAAATTTAAAATTGGGGTTAGTAAGATGAACGCCGAGAGCAAAAGAAATTACCGCTGATTATTAGCTTTATCTAAGAAGGACAGAAAAATAACATAATTGAGAAAATTTCTAAATGATACGCGATTGCAATTTTATTTTAAAACCTGTTCTATTTATTACTTTTAAGACTAAAGTAGATAGTGCTTAGAAGGGCTGAATTTTAAAAAACCAGAGTAATACGGAGAGTCGCCAGGAATAGCAATCTGACTTACATCAAGACAGATAGATCGGGAAGCACCAAATAATAACATTACAAAATAGACTAACTATCATTAGGGAATCAGGCCATTTTCTGTTTTCAATTAAAAGAACACTAACACGAATGTTTCTATTTGAGAGCAGAAACTACGGTCCTGATAAATAAAATCTGTTTCATTAAAAAGCATCAATGGTAAAAATTTTGTTAAAATTTTATTGCCTTTAAAGCTTATATGGCGCTGCAATATAAAATAAAATACTTTTGCTGGTACAAAAAAAAATTAAAAATTTTATATAAGTGGGCTCTTTTGCGCGAGTGTCCGAATAAACCAGCCTTAGTATTGTTTCCTTTATTTGGGCTAGAACTCCTTTTACCCAGGTGCCTTATTGCCGAGAGCAGGATTATTGAAAATTGTACTTTAATTTTTTAATTTATTGTAAATCAATAGTATTAGGTTAAATCTAAAGCTATTATTTCGTGAGCGGTTAATTGGTTTACTTGTAAGCTTATCATATTATTTTTAAATTCATAAACCGGTTTCTGTTCACTTAAGAGCAATTGCACCTGGGTTACTTTTTTGTTTTGCGGCACCCGGATTTTTACCTGAACATCTACCGGAATGAGTTCCCGGAACGGTGCTTTTAACATCATAGGGTTCGTGAGGTTTACTAAATGTACCGTTAAAGAGCTTTTTTGCTGCCAGGTAGTTACATCCATAATCCCAGGTCCTGTTACCTCCACCATCGGGTCTTCGTTTAAAGCCCATCGGAAAGTATTGCGCAGCAGTTTACCATGGTCCGAACTCATGTATTGCCAGAAAGTACGGTCGAGGTCGCCGGGGAAATAGGCCACGCGGCCTTTGCCTCCTTCGCGCAGGTACAGTTCCCGGGTAGTAGTTTCCGGCTGGCGCGAGTACAAATCTTCCATGGGTAAATCGGGGTAAGTAGGTACTAAGGTAACCGGACTCGGGAAAGTAGTTTTGGGTTGCACTTTTACTTGATGAGTGGTATTTATAATCTGGTAGGCATCTTCTAAATCTTTTAATACCGGATGATATTTACCGGAAGCAGCCTCGCTTTTTAAGCGTAGGTAGCTATTTTTCATGGGGCCTTCTACGGCTTGGTTGTAGCTTACCCCAAATATATCGGCTAAACCAAAATCCGGTAGTTGCTGGCCTGCTTCGTCGTAGAGCGAGGTTTCATAAGTGGCTACCAGGCTGCCGCCATTGTTTACGAATTGCCGCAACTGCTCGCATTGTTTTTTAGAAAGAAACGCAATGTTAGGCAGGATGAGCAATTTAAAGGGCTTCAGGGTGACGGCATCTAATAATTGGTCATTCACCATTTCAAAAGGCAGCCGGTCTTCTATTAGCGCGTGGTAAATGCCGTTGCCATGATCGGCGTAGTTCTTCTGCCAGGCTTTTTCGCCGTAGTTTTTAGCAGTTTGTTCGGAATAGACCACTCCCACGCGCGCCAGGGGCGCGGTGTTGCGCAGGTATTTTTCGTTTTTGTAATAGCTTTGGTACAATTGCTCCACAGTGGTAAGCCAGCGTTTATCTTGTACTTCGCCGCCAAATTTTACAAAACAAGGCAGTAAACCGTTGGCGGTACCTTCCGACACCCAGATTTTAATTTCGGCATTATCCTGCACCGAAGCTTTCCAGCGGTATTGTTCTTCGATGCCCACCCCAAAAATACCGACCTGGTGTTTCATGCCCATAGTGGCCCGGAGCTCTTTGGCGTGTTTGCCATTCGACCACGGCGGAATGGTGCCGGTGCGCTGTTGCTGGTCGGCGAAAAAGAAGTCGGATTGTTTGCCAGTGGCGAGCTTATCCGGAAAACCGTTGGGAATAAAACGGGAAGTAAATTTTTGTTTCCGGATTTCGCTGTCCCATAAAAACCACAGTTCCCGCAGCCGTTCGGTGCGCCAGGTTACGTATTGGCGGTAAGCCGGATCGTTCTTGTCGCCGGGAGCCATGGCGGTACTGTTGTTTACCGCAATGGTCGGGGGTAGCTCGTAGCCGGAGTAAGCCTTAAAGCTGGGTTTGCAATGTTCGCAGTAGCAAATACCGTGGCCCGACCAGCGGTTCGAGAAAATAGCGTCCGGTTGGTAGCGGGTCATTATTTCCTGGTTCACCTGCTTCATAAATTCAAAATTGTAAGGTCCCAGAGCACAGGTTACCCACAGTTCCGGGTTTGCCCAGTGCTGCCGTTTCTCGCCGTTCGCATTCGTATGAATCCAATCGGGGTGCGCCTCATACATTTTTTGACGGGCCGCGTGCGGATCGGTGCGTAAGATAATCGACATGTTCATTTTTCGGCAGCCATCTACCATGTAACCGAGCATGTCTTTATCTTTCAGCCAGGCACTCCGGTAATGCAGCGGTATTTGGGTCGGGTAAAAGGCCACACTTCCGCCCGCGCTTAACAAAACCCCATCCAGGTGCAAACGTTTAAAATAGTCCAGCCAAAAATCCGGGTCGTATTTCTCCGGGTCGGTTTCCACGAAGGCCAGCTGCGCCCAACGCATCGAACGATTGAACCAGGGCAATTCTTTCGGCTCTATTATTTTGGCTAAAGTAGCGGTACTGGCCAGGGCATAAGCGCCGCCCACTACAGCAGTGGTTTTGATAAAACTTCTTCGGTGCATAAAGAGGCAAACGGTTTGGGCAAAAACTATATTTGCACCCAAAGTATACACTTTAGCCGGCAATAAAAATACTTTTGCCTGCTATTAAATCGCTCTTATTTTTAGAAGAGCCAATAAGTTAAATTCTATAAAACCATCTATATGTTATTGGATTCGTACAAGCTTGAAAGTAGATATACCCGATAAGGGGGCTACAAAAATTTTAAAAATTTTAAAAAAACACGTATGCAATACCGAAAATTAGGAAACAACGAGCAGTTGTCGGCCATTGGGCTGGGCTGCATGAGCATGAGTCACGCCTACGGGGTACCCGACGATGAAGAATCGATTGCTACCTTGCACCACGCTTTGGATCTGGGAATTAACTTTTGGGATACCGCCGATGTGTACGGCAGCGGTAAAAACGAGGAATTAATTTCGAAAGTACTGGTACCCAACCGGGACAAGATTTTTATCTCTACCAAGTTTGGCTTTACCCAGGATGCCGGCGGCAACATGGTTTTTAACGGTTCCCCGGCTTACATGCGCCAAGCTGTAGAAGCCAGCTTAAAAAGATTAAAAATCGATACCATTGATTTGTACTATGCCCACCGCATCGACCCCAACGTACCGGTAGAAGAAATGGTGGGTGGCATGGCCGAACTGGTAAAAGCAGGCAAGGTGCGTTATTTAGGTTTATCCGAAGCTTCGGTAAGTTCAATTAAAAAGGCGCACGCGGTGCACCCGATCAGTGCCGTGCAAAGTGAATATTCGCTGTTAACCCGCGATGTAGAAAATAATGTGTTACCGGCTTGCCAAGAGTTAGGAATTACCTTTGTGCCGTTTAGCCCTTTGGCCCGCGGTTTAATGACCAACACCTTAAATTTAAGCGAGCTGCCGGATACTGATTTCCGGAAAAAACTGCCGCGCTACCAACAGGAATACCAGGACAATAATCAAAAACTGGCTGCTGCTTTTGCCGATTTAGCTACCCAAATGAGTTGCTCCCCGGCGCAATTGGCTATCTCTTGGGTGCTGGCCCAAGGCGAAAACATTATCCCGATACCCGGTACCAAAAAACGGGACAAACTAACCGATAACGCCGGCAGCGTAGACGTAAAATTAACCGACCAGAACCTGCAACAAATAGAAGAATTGTTAGCTAAATACCCCAACACCGGCAACCGCTACGACGAAGCCAGCGAGAAAATGGTGGATCGGGATAGTAAATAAGCCAAAAGCATTTGCGCGGATAAATGTAAGGATTGGTATTCCCACTAATTATCGGGTTGCCCATGTTCTCCGTTTTATTACTTAATATTATAAAAGTCTTTTTGGGAGGAGGTTTAGCCCTTATGTTCTCCTGAAAAATTAATTTTAAATTTTTAGCCTAAAGGTGCTAGAATCCTTCCTGCATTTTAATGCTTTTCTGCTCCCAGCTTGTCGCTGGGAGCATTCTGGCCAGTTAGTTTTCCACTGGTGAAGCTTTAATTTTATTAGCCGAACGAGTGTTATGTTCCGGATAACTCGATAAAGTTGGTTCTCCTGTTAATTTCCGCGTTAATTGTCGCAAGAAATACTTATAAAGTTAAATGCATCAAAAGCGGCCGGAATAACGCTATTTTTAGCTAAACCTTGCATCGCAAACAAACCAATGTACTTAGGTTGTATGTCTAAATCTTTGCTGACGGCTTCTTTAAACGCAAAATTCTCCATTTCTCCTGTTGTATATAAAAAGCGATAGTGATTTCCTTTTTTTTCAATTTTAAGGGCCGATTTCAAAAGATTTTTTCTGACCAGGGGTTCCTGATTTGGTTGGATCGTAAAAAGCGGTAAATGCGCAATTTCTTCCGGTTTAGTTTTACTTCCACTTTCGGATGAGCTAATGGCTTGAATAATTATTTCGGGAAAATTTTGGTATCCCCCGAAATAATCATTGTAAGAAATGGAAAGCCTGAGCATTTTACCGGTAAACGAAGCGTCTTCAGAAAGTATAATTCCCGCTTGCTGCCAGTTTTGTTGCGGGAAGAAATTTGCCAAATGTACCTCCGAGGTAAAACACTCCGCTGCTATTTCTCTTATTACTAAGTTTTTTATTCCGGCCGGGTATTGGGTATTTCCCCAGTTGTCACCGGTAAGGGTATATAAGGAAAGATACCCAGGTTTTACGTTGCGTTGCTTCCACCAGGCCGCATCAATGGTTTTAACGAGCCAGCCCCTGCTTTTTAAAGAATCTTCCTGCACCGAATTAAAATGGTCGGTAAATATTTTATTTTCGTTCCGGGGTAATAAAAAGTTAAGCCCTACTAATCCAAGAGTTATTATTACAGTAATACTAAAAATAATACGGATTTTCTTCTGGTTTATAGGTAAACGCTCATTGGGAAAATTCTCATTTTTTAGTGCGTTAGCCGGATACTTGCTTTTGTATTGAAACCAATATTGATAAGGGCCATCTTGGGCCTGCCTTTGTGCTTCGTCGGTATAAGGGGCCTGAAGAACATACCGGGCAAGGGTATCTAAGGTCGCTACAGATGGATTCTCTTTTTGGCCTCCTCTTTAGCATGAAGAACAAATACGGAGTAATTTTTAAACTTTTCGCGCCGATTACCAATCCGGTATGGTCCAGAATCTCGTTTGAAAAAAACTTGCTATCCGTTTCGGAAAGGGGAATGGTTAAGGAGTAATGAAAGCACTTTTCGTAGGCCTCTTGAAACAAACGAAGAAAAATTGCTTCATTTAAATCTCTCATTTTTATTATTTATCTATTCTATTTACGAATTTCTTTCGGAATTCCGGCAAAATTCTGGAAAGTTCCACCGTAATTCCACGGTTCTGCCTAACAAAAGCAGTTTTTTGTTAAAGTTATCATTAAACCTTAACTTTTATGAAATACCTGTTTGTTGCGCTGTTCTTCTTGTTTTATATTCCGGTAACCTCCCAAAATCTTCAATTACATTACGACTTCCGGCATACCGTCGATCCTAAGTTAAATGCCGTTAATTTCCCGACGTTGAGTTTTGAGTATTTTAAGGATATAGATACGGTAGGTACCGGCTCTTTTCTGTTAAAGTTTCAGGCCGATTTTAAAGGCAAGAAGAACAACGTAGCCCAAGCATTTACGCAGATTTCCCAATCGTTGCGATTCTGGAAACCAAAGGTATACTTATATCTGAACTACAGCGGTGGTTTAGGTTTAACGCCGGATGCTTACGGGTTTTACCTGCCAAATGCGTGGGCAGTGGGCGTTTCGTACCCGTTCCAGTGGAAGGGGGCTTGGTTTGCCACCAATGTAGCCGCCCGGTACAATGCTTTTGATAAACCTAGTTACGACCCGCAATTCACCTTTTACTTCGGCAAAGGATTCCGAAACTATAGCATTTTCCTGGCCGGCAGTTTTGTGGCCTGGACGGAAAACCAGAATCAGGGAAACGATTACACCCGGCATCTTACCGGTAAAAAATTCGCTTTTTTCGGCGATCCGCAAATTTGGTTCCGAGTAAAAAACAAATTTTCTGCGGGCTCCAAGTTTAATATTTATTATCATTTAATAAGCAGCAGTAATTCCGTGCAATTATATCCCACCTTAGGAACAAAATACCAATTCTGAAATAGATTAGAAGCTGGCGCCGGATCACAATTCTCAGGCTTTAAAAAAAAGATCTGGTTTTCCTAAACACATTGGGAAATTATAAGCCTGCACTTGGTTATCGCTTTAGCCTTTTCGGCCGGACTATCCGCTGAAAGTTTTTATAGCGGTAATTAAATTGTTTTGCTTTGTCACCCCATTCTTCCGGTTTAGCTATTCGTAGCGGTAAACCAGTATTTTATTTCTTTTCACAAAATCTACCAAAATTGCTTCGGATTACTCTTAACTCGGGTTAGCGGCGGCACTTTTATCGGAAGGCTTTGCGCGGGAAAATATACCGAAACACAAAAACAGCCCCGCCATTATTTATTTTAGAATTTTATACCGTGTTAATTTAGATAAATAGAAACTAGTTCCGTTGAATAATTTTTACCGGAAATATGCAGCTACTGCAAAATTTTAGAACTGAATACCATCCGGCACCAGCATTTAGAGTATACATTTAAAATTTAAAAAATTTAATTTATTGCCCATGATGCAACGCCAGGTATACCGCATGCCCAAAGCGGGCTCCATTGATTACTTAAAATTACAAACCGAAATCCTCGCTCCGCCAAAACCCGACGAAGTCTGCGTTATGGTAAAAGCCATTGGGTTAAACTTTGCCGATATTTTTGCGATGCAAGGGTTGTACAGCGCTACGCCTAAGGGTTCGTTCGTGCCCGGCTTGGAGTATTCCGGCGAAATTATAGCGGTGGGAGCCGAAGTGAAAAATTGGCAGGTGGGTGATAAAGTAATGGGAGTTACCAAGTTTGGTGGATACGCTTCCCACCTTAACAGTCATTACCGGTACGTGGTGCCACTGCCCGAAGATTGGAGCTTTGCGGAAGGAGCCGGTTTTCTGGTACAAGGGCTTACTGCTTATTACGCGCTTCTGGAACTAGGTAATTTACAACCGGGCATTACGGTGCTTATCCACAGTGCGGCCGGTGGCGTAGGCATTCTGGCAAACCGGATTTGTAAAATAGTAGGTGCGCAAACTATTGGCACCGTGGGGCAAGCGGATAAAGTAGATTTTTTAAAAAAACAAGAAGCTTACGATGCTATTATTCTGCGGGATAAGCATTTTGCCCAAAATTTAAAAAATACCTTAGGCGAACGGCCATTGTTATTGATCATGGAATGCATTGGTGGCAAAATTTTGCAACAAGGCTGGAATGCTTTGGCTCCCATGGGGCGTATGGTGATTTACGGCAACGCAAGTTTTGCCAGCCATAGTGCTAAACCTCATTATCCTGGGCTCTTTTGGAAGTTTCTACGGCGCCCCAAAATAGATCCGCTCCGGTTACCTACGCTCAATAAATCTATCATGGGTTTTAATTTGATTTACCTGTATGAGCAAACCGACCTCATGCACCAATTACTTTATAAGCTCCAGGCGCTTGCATTAGCTCCTCAGCACATTGGCCACGTGTACCCTTTTAAGGCTATGCACCAAGCAATTCACGTATTTCAGCGCGGCAAAACGGTGGGCAAAGTAGTAGTACAGGTAGCATAGTCAAAAATTATCTTTTTTTTAAATTTAACTTTAAAACCAGCTAAAAACTTCTCTGGATAAATGCATGCAATTGCAGCGGAAAATTTGTAAACTGCACCTGGGTAATCCTTTTTGTTCAGTTGGTTCGGTTATTTTTGCGAGTACATAAAGCCGATAAATCAGGTTGATTTTTAATTTTTTAAATTCTCGTGTCCCGATTTAATGTACTTCTTACTTTATTATAAAAATTGCTAGTAATACATGATTACGTAACTGTAGTTTGTTTTCATGTTTATTGCACAACTTTTAATGTGGCGAAGCACCAATATCTAAATACTTTAAATAAGCGGTAAAATGATAAACAGTAACAATAACTCCCGCCGGGAATTTATTAAAAAAGCCGGTCTGGGTTCGGTTGGTTTAGCCTTTGGCATGAGCGCTAAAAGTTACGCCAGTATTATGGGCGCTAACGACCGGGTACGCATGGGGTTTGTGGGCGTAAACGGCCGCGGCAACGGCATGACCAAAAACTTTGCCCGCCAAGCAGGTTGCGAAGTGATGTACGTGTGCGACGTAGATGCTACAGCCATGGCCAAAACCATTTCGGGGGTAGGGGAGATCAGCAAAAAGAAACCAAAAGGTGTAAAAGATTTCCGGACTATTTTAAATGATAAAAACCTGGATGCCGTCTACATTGCCACCCCGGACCATTGGCATGCGCCCGCTGCAATTTTGGCCTGCCAGGCCGGTAAACACGTGTACGTCGAGAAACCTTGCAGCCATAACCCCTACGAAGGCGAGTTACTGGTAGAAGCCGCCCGCAAATATAACCGCATTGTGCAAATGGGTAACCAGCGCCGGTCGTGGCCCCGCATTATGGAATGCATGGAGGAGCTAAAATCCGGGGCTATTGGCAAAGCTTATTTAGCGAAAGGCTGGTACACCAACAATCGTAAACCCATTGGCAAGGGCAAGCAAATACCCGTGCCGGCTAATTTGGATTATGAATTGTGGCAAGGCCCGGCGCCCCGCAAGCCTTACCAGGATAATTTGATTCATTACAATTGGCATTGGTTCTGGAACTGGGGCACCGGCGAAGCCCTGAATAATGGTACCCACGAAATAGATGTGATGCGCTGGGGCCTGGGCGTAGAGTATCCGACCCGGGTAACTTCGGTAGGCGGGCGTTACGCTTACCAAGACGATTGGGAAACGCCAGATACCCAAATTATCAGTATGGACTTTCCGGGTAATATTGCTATCACCTGGGAAGGCCGCAGCTGCAACAATTACCCCATCGAAGGCAGCGCCCGGGGCGCTATTTTTTACGGCGATAAAGGCACCATTGTCACGACGGGCGATAATGATTATACCATTTATGATATGAATAATAAAGTGGTAAAAAAAGTGCAAGACGAAGCCAAGACTAATACCATTGATCCGGCCGGCCCCGGCGATAAACTAGATGCCTTCCACATCAACAATTTTCTGGATTGCGTCCGAACGGGTAAACGCCCGAACGGGGATATTGAAATTGGTCACAAAAGCGTATTGCTGTGCCAATTAGGAAACATTGCGCAACGTACCGGCCGGGTTTTAAACTGCGACCAAAAGAACGGCCATATTTTGAACGATAAAGAAGCTATGGCCTTGTGGCGGCGTGAATACGAGCCCGGTTGGGAGCCCAAATTAGTGTAAAACAAGCAATAACTATCATACAACAATGCCCCCGGAAATAATGCGCTGTGCTTTTATTTCCGGGGGCATTTATAGTTTGTGCATTTATGGCCCCCCTTCAATAAGCGGAAATGATTATAAGCGCACAGATGATTAAAAACATTATCCTACGGACATCTCCCCTTCAAAAATTTAAAAAACTTTTACCAGGCGAGCCTCCTCATCCGGCAAAAGCCATAAAAATTGGCTTATTTGTTTAAAAAAATAAAAAAACATGGCTTTATACGATTTGCCCGCCGAAGAAAATAATATTATTACAAAGCTTCACCAGATAAGTAGTTGGTCGTTATTAGTTGTTCGTTGTTCGTTGTTCGACCTATAAACTATTGATAATTAAAACATTACCTTGAAATATCCTTACGTTTATTTTTGTCCCGATACTTAGTAAACAACACGGTTAAAGAAGCGGAACTCATTACCGATAATCTGGCGAATCCGCCAAAAGAAATTTTGACCCGCGGGCAAAGCATCTCGGACAAAGTAGCCCGGTTTGGTGGAAGCTGGAAGTTTATTATTTACTTCTGCTGCTTTTTACTGGCCTGGATTATTCTTAACAGCTCGTTGCCCGGCTCCGAAGCTTTTGACCCGTATCCGTTTATTTTAATGAATTTAATTTTATCTTGTGTAGCGGCTCTGCAAGCGCCCATTATTATGATGAGCCAAAATCGCAAGGAAGAAAAAGACCGGATGCGCAGCGAAAACGATTACCTTATCAACCTGAAAGCCGAAGTAGAGATCCGCAGTTTACACCAGAAAATAGATTTGCTCCTGGAAGAACAGATGAAGCAACTATACCAGCATCAGGTAAAGCAATTAGAACTACTGCAACAAATACAAATGCAAATAAATAAAGCTTCTTAAATTAGTCTCGATGGATAATCAAAACGAAAATAACTCGCCGCACATTCTAAACACGTCGGCTAATTTGCTGGGGCTTTGTTTTATTGTGCTTACCTCTATAAAAGTGCTGAAACTAAAAACAGTTTCTATTATTGATGAGTTTACCTCCGTGGCCATCTTGTTTTTTATGGTGAGCAGCATATTGTCGTTTTTATCCATGCGGCACAAATCGTTGCGCAATTACCGGTACGAAAGAATAGCTGATTATGTATTTCTGGGTGGTCTTTGCTGCCTTTTTATTACTACCATGCTCATTGCTTTTAACATCATCAGTTAACAGTTACTAGGTATGAATTACCACTTACCATCTACCACTTTCCATTTACTATTTACTTATGTTTAGTCAGAAGTTATCAAACAGGCTATCGTCTGTGAACTATGGACTAATATTGAGCAACTTTGGTTAAAACAACCGGAGTTTGCACTTAATCCAGGGCGTGGGTATATACCAGGTATTTATTCGTTCAGGTGCCGGCAATTTTTTCTTTAAAAAATCGCAGACTGTGTACATGCGAAAACGGGTGTAAACTATTAGAAACAAATTGCAGCGCTTTTTTTCAGGAATGTTTGGTGTTTGTTCTAGATGCAAGAGAGGAGCCAGGCCTAAATTTAAAAAATAGAGATCCTGCGACTTATAATAATGGATTAATGGTACCAGTAAAAAATCTAATACTCCATTAAACCGCATTAGCCGTAATTTTAGCAGGCTATGGCAAAGAAAAAAAGCAATTTTAATGGGCTTTTCTTTTAATGCCGCGATAATTTTGTTCAGTTACACTGTTTTACCAATGTCAGTTTAACAAAAAAAAAATAAAAAAAGAGAGCTGCTGGCTTCTTCCAACTCCGCCGATTTTAAAGCTAGGCGCATCTATCATTACAATCAGAAAAACAGTATTCCGGTTATTCCGCAACTGCAAAAAATAGCTCCCGCTAAAATCCTGGTAATCTGCAATAATCTGAGAATGTCTATCTGCCATTACCCGTCAGCGGTTACCCCTGGAAAACTATTTCATGCGGTTTAAATCATGCTTTTAACCGCAAATACACGTATTCTGTTAAAATAATAAAGTAAATTATAAGGTAAGTCAGTTCTTAGCGTTCGAACAACAAGCAACTAAAAACAAGCAACAACTTATCTAGGTCAAGGAATTGCCGGTACTCGGACCCATAAAATTTCCCCAATAAGAACCGGCTCCTTGGTAGTAATTGTGGCTGTTGGTGCCGGGCCAATGGTCTTTGTCGAAACCGGGGGCTTGCTCAAATTGCTCTTTGCTGGCGTTTAAAATAAATTTCTCGTTGGCATTATCGAGTTGTAAAGCTTTAAATGGAATGGCAAATAATTTTTCGTTAATACCTAAAATTCCGGATTGTTCCAGTACTACGTAGGTAATATGGCCGGCGTGAATGTCCAACATAAGGTCCTTGATCTTGCCCAGGTTTTCACCTTGCGCATTATCTACCGGATCGCCGATAATAGAAGTAGCGGTTAAGATCTTGACCGGCCAATTGGCATTGCTTCCTTCCTGGTTCTGACCGGTGATATTATCTTGCATTAAATCGTTCTCGTTCATAATCGTATTTTTTAAAATTTTAATAATCTGGTAGATACTGCTAATGGGGTATACCGCTTTAAACCGTTTAAAGTTAATCTTTCAACGCAATTCTGGATAATAAAAGTAGTAGCAAGCAGCTAGGGTTATAGCGCCGCAGGCAAACAAGGCCAAGTATTTTAAGCGATCAAGTAAATAACTTTTTCGGCTACAGCAGAGGGCTTCGGGGTGAATAAACTAAGCCGGTTTTAGAGAAATTTTAGCGCTAGGCAATCTAAATTTAAAACTGCTATTACCAGCCAGCCTTTTGCATCGCTTGCAGCCAGTACCGTAAGCTATTTACGCTTGATCATTTTTGGTTTATCAAACAACTTTACCTACCTAAGTACTGGTGCAAAACTATAGGGATGAACGTGTGGGAATAAGTAGCTGATTATTTTAAATTTTATGCGTCGAGCAACGAACAACTCCTTACTCGTCCGGTCAGGTGAAAGTACAAACAATTATTTGGCAGCAACTCAAGAGTTTAGTGAAAAGCAAAATAGTAGCATTATTTGCTTGATTTTTTAGCTTTTTTTTAATAATTTATTGCATCCAGATATTACTTGCACAAAATAATTAATAAGCTATTTTGTGCTAAGTTGTTATCAGCTATTCTTCTAATCAATGGCTGGTAAAGCTGCTTTTGCATTCCTAGAATTATTCTATTTACTGCTACTTAGGCCAAAATTACGGTGCTTCCCAACACCAATCAGCGCGGAATAAGCACCCGACACCAGCGGAATTCCTGAAAAAATGACGGAGCTTATTGTGAAATCCTTTTTCGTTAAAAAGTATTTGCTGCTACAACTAATCAAAAACAATTTTTTAAGGCCTTAGACGCAACTATGGCTAAACGTGGCAATTTTGATTTTTACAAAAGTGAAGGCCAAAGTTATTTTTTAAAAAATCAGGCAGCACTGCTTTTTTTTAAGGTAAGTAGGTAACGGGGGTGGTTGCCACCGCCTTGTTTATCCTGCATCATCCCCTAACTCTTATCTCAAATCACTTACATAATTTTTAATAATTAAAAATTAAAGCATTATGAAAAAGCTAAACAACAATTTAATTAAGGTCTATTCTTTACTTTCCGGAAGCAGGCGACTTCTTTGTTTTATTTTAGTTACGGCTACTTTGTTTTTTACGGGTTGTGAAAAAGACTGGCCCAATTCAAACAAAGACATTAAGTATTCAGAAACCTCTAACTTAAGTACTACAGACCCATACGAAGCCGAAATGGCAGTTTTGAGTGGAGTAGTAGTTTCGGCCAATCAGCCTGGCTACACCGGATCTGGTTTTGCTGATTACGTAAACGCCTCCGGTGATTATATTGAGTGGACTATTAATTCTACCATTACCGGCTCTTTTGCATTGGAGTTCAGGTATGCCAACGGAGGAACCACCAACCGGCCTTTAAAAGTACAAGTAAATGGAGCAACTGTGGCGGCAAACCTTAGCTTTTCACCAACTAATGGCTGGGCCAAATGGTCTATTTCTGCGGTAAATGCTAATTTGGTGGTGGGCCCAAATAAAATTAGATTAACCGCAACGGGTAGCAATGGGCCAAACATCGATTATCTGGCGTTGAAAGCTGCCGTAAATCAATCCGGAAAGTTGGAGGCCGAAAATGCGCTTTTAAGTGGTGCCGTAGTAACTAATAATCAACCTGGGTATACCGGTACTGGTTTTGCTGATTATGTACATGCCTCCGGTGATTTTGTCGAATGGGCTATACCAGCAGCAGCAGCAGGTTCTTTTTCCCTGCAATTTAGATACGCCAATGGCGGAACTACGAATCGCCCTTTACAACTGCAGGTGAACGGAGTTACCGTAGCAGCTAGGCTTGCTTTTCCATCAACGGGTAGTTTTGCCAACTGGTCTCTGGTTTCCGCATCCGCTAATTTAATAGCGGGAGCTAATACAGTAAGATTAACCACTACTGGTTCTAATGGGCCAAATTTAGATAATCTTAGTTATAGCAGCGGCACAACCAAACACGTGCTTTACCTGGTCGATAATGGGTTTAGCAAGCTTCTTTTCCTGAATCAAAAAGACTCTTCGAAGAACTGGACCGTGGCAATCCCCGACGGTTCGCGCGACCTGCAGTTAGTCGCTAACAATAAACTGCTGGTAAGTCACGGCAATGGTGCTGCTGAATACGATCGTGCTACAGGTGCTAAAGGTTGGTCAATCAGTAACTACTCGGGTGTTTCAACGGCGCAGCGCCTCGCTAATGGCAATACCTTGCTGGGTTGGTCAAAGGCGGCATCCGGAGGCATGCCCGCTAAAGTTATTTTATCGGAAGTAAACAGCACCGGCAAAGAAGTTAAACAAGTTACCATCAACTACATTACCACCTTCCGCCTGGCCCGCCGGTTACCAAACGGTAATACTTTAATTACCGGTGATGCCAACGGCGATAAGAAATATAAAGTGTTTGAGGTAAATGCAAACGGTACTATTATCTGGCAACAATTACTGTATGGTGGTAAGGGCTACGTCGCCAACCGGCTCGCGAACGGCAACACGTATGCTACCATGGGACCGGTCGGTGACTTATACGAACCCGGTAAAGACGACAACAAGGTGCTACAACTGAGCTCAACCGGCTCTGTTGTGAAGTTCTGGGGCGGCATGGCCAATCACCCCAATGCGAGACTAAAAAAATTCTCCGGCTACAGCGTGGTTCCCGGCAATGGCAACCTTCTCGTCGCCAATTGGCTCGGCGATGGCAACGTGGGCACGGGCCCGCACGCGGTAGAATTCGACGCTAACAACAACTTAGTATGGAGTTGGGAAGATCACTCGGCCGCCAAGACCATTACCAACTTGCTCGTAGTGGACTAGGGAAACCTACCCGCGCAGACATACCGGATAAAAGCGTTGGGCATTCCAGTGTCCCACATTTCAGTAGCTGTACTAAAATTGTGGAATCCGCTGTACTTTCTTCGTAATTAAAAGATAACGATTACCGTAAAACTTAAAAGCCTTTCCAATTGATGGAAAGGCTTTTATGATAGATGCAGTTGAGCTTATCAGGAATGTAACTAATTCAAAAATTTAAAATTTTAACTGTTCCGGAGCAAGTTAAGTAGTTTACAGCCGAATTATTTGTTTAACCACGGCACCTTCCGAGGTTTGTAACCGCATGGTATATATTCCGGCCGGCAGCGCACGAAGCGAAAGTTGTCGTTCATCTTTCGAACTATTTTTTAAATTTTCGGTCAGAACCCGCTTCCCTACGGCATTGTATATGTCCAGGCTTTCTACCGTAAAGTTAGCTTTATACCAATTAATTATAATGGTTTCCTGCGTGGGATTCGGATAAACAGTTAAGGCCTCTTTGGGGTTTAAATCTAAAACTAAAAACTCCGAGCTGCCCGCTCTACCACCTGCTCCCGCTACGGTTAATGTTCCGGAACGCACCCCTTTGGGCGCCTCCACTACCAAAGAAGTTTGGCTAATTTTTAAAATTTTGGCCGCCTCCTTATTAATCAATACGGTATCCGCCTGGTTATCGGCATTAAAATTTCGGCCTTTGATGGTAATGACCGTTCCCGCATTGCCACTACTGGGAGTAAAGGAAGTAATAACTGGCGCCGGAATAAACGTAAAGGCCGTAGGAGAGTGGGTAACTCCGCCCGGCGTTTCCACTTGAATGTCGCCCGAGATGGCCTCAGCTGGTACTTGTACGCGCAGTGCCGTAGCGGTTGCCTGCATTACCTGGCTCGGAATGCCGGCAAACTGCACCTTGTTGCGCGAAGTCTCTTCGGCAAAGTCATTTCCTGTTATAGTCAAAATAGTACCGGCTTTCCCTTTGGCTGAGTTAAAACCAGTAATTACGGGTGGGTACCATATTCTAAATTCCTGGGCACTTTCAGCTTGTCCGCCGCGGGTTTTTATTAAAATTTTACTGCGCCTGGCGGCAGCCGGTACTGCTACTTGTAAACTGGTTTCCGATGCTGCCAGAACTTTGGCCGGCGTTTTATTAAATAGAACAGTATCCAAGGCTAGTTCCGGCGCAAAATATTTTCCGGTTAAAGTAATTACCTGGCCCGTTACACCTTCGTTTACCGAAATACCCGTGAGGGTTGGTGCTTGAAAAATAAAGTAATCTGTTTGGCTTTGGGCTACACCATCGGGGGTAGTAATTTTTATTTTACCCGAAAGAGCATTATTTGGCACCCTAACAGTAAGTTCCTCCGGTGAGGTGCTCAATATAGTTGCTTTAACGCCATTAAACGTAACAGTATTTTCAGTCAGGTTAGTCCCAAAATTACTACCCAGAATAATAACCACTTCTCCAGTCCGGCTTTGTGCCGGTGAAAAGCTATGTATGGTTGGCATGGTAATAATATTTTGCACTTTTAACTGCTTACCGGCATTTACTACCCGCGGTACGTCGTAGATTTGGTTAACGGTGGTGTTCGTCCGCACAGGCTCGTTGTAATCGAAGAAGATATCGGCATAATTTTTAATTTCTTTCTTTTCCGGCAGGTTTAGTTTAGGCTTTATACTAAAACTGATAAAGCCATTGCTGCCCGCCTGGTTGTGAGTACTGTCGGGCAATAAGATATTATCAAAAGTAAAAGTTAAAATTGGCTGTATTTTTCCCGAAATACTTAAAGTATACGCGTGCGAAGAAGCACCTACCTGCAAAGTGCTTACATCCAGATCCTCCGCTAAAGTATCTACTACTACTACCCGGTAAGCCACATCGTTACCCGTATTCTGAAACCGGATGGTATAGCGTAAAGGCGTGTTGGTGGGGGTATAATGGTTAGCCGTAAGGCCAACCGGAATTGCCTGCTTATCGTTGGGGTCATAAGAATCTAAAATGGGCTGGCAATCTTCGGATATTTCGGGTTCGGAATCATCGGGCGGGTAGGCCATCATGAGTGGTTCGGGCGCTCGCGCCGCATTCTTGCTTTTTACTTCCAGGTTAGTGCTGGCCGTAGCTTTTAGAGGGTGGCCTTCCGGCTGGTCTACTTCCACGCGCACTACCCGGCCAGTTGGGGTAAAACGGAGCACCAGGCTATCGCCAGCCACCAATTGGTATTTGCTTTTTAAAACCAAATCCACATCCTGAAAAACCCGGAAAGCCAAGCTATCCGTCATGTTGCCTTGTCCTTGGTTTTGAATTACAAAACGGGCTTGTTCTTCTGTTGTTATTTTACCCGTAACACTTATTTCGGCTTTGTTCCAGTTAGAAGGTGTAGTATACGTATTGGCCGGTGTAATCCAGGCTTTGGTGCAAACTGTTAAACCCCGGATGGAAGGATCGTTGCAGGAAACAGAGTCGATAATGGTAATGGTGCCCCGCTGGTTTGGTTGCAAGACACCCACTGCAAAAATGTAGTTGCCTTTACTATCTTGGGTGTACTCGGCATTAGCCGAAATAAAATGAACAAACTCTGGTAATTGCACCATTACTTTGGCATTTTGGGACGTAGCAAAACCCGTGTTCGCGTAAGTAACCATAGTGGTATTCCGGAAGCAACGCCGGCGCCGGTTAGAAGCTACTTCCACATTCAATATGGAGTTGGAACTTACTTGGTTACCAAAGTTTAGACCATTAACTACGGTGTCGAAATACGGAACCGCAATAATTTGGTTAAAAGCATCTGGGCAGGTGGAAGTTATAGTTCTTCCAATTTCTTGTGGCAAAAGAGTTTTAAGGGTATAATTGCCAGTGCCTACCGGTATAGAATAATTACCTTGTTCATCCGAAACCCCATAGTAGGTACCCGGCTCAGCCGTTACTACAATATAAGGCAAGGGTTTTTCATTGTCATCGAACTGGCAGTTTCTGTTCGTATCCTGGTAGATTTTTCCAGTAATGAAACTTTGCTTTGTTGTATTTTCAACTAAATACTCATAAACAAAAAAGTCATTCAGAATGAGTATGCGCGTACTGTTTTGATTGATGGATATTTTACCAGCAACGCCTTCTAAACTAGGTGCTTCGTGTCCAGATGCATCATACCGGCGAATGAAATTATTTTTTCCATTCCAGGCATAAATATTTCCGGATAAATCTACCGCCAGGGAGGCAGGTTGATGGAAATCAACGGAGTCTCCCGGAGTACCCGAAGCGTTCATCTCGAGTATTACCCTACCATCCGGAGTAAATTTCTGAATGCGATCACCATTATAATCGGAAACATAAATGCTACCCTTATGATCTACATCAAGTGCCTTGGGAAAGTATATCTTTCCTTTACCTGTACCATGGGTAATTATTTTTCCAAGATACTCGCCAGATGAATTAAGTTTGCGAATGCAGCCTTGGTAATAATCCGTTACATACATATTACCATGAATATCCAATGCAAAATCAGTGAACTTGCTATTCTGAGCATCCGCACCAAAGTTTTCGTATTTGGCTACGAATTTTCCCTCCTTATTAAACTTTTGAATTCGAGTCCAATTGTATGTATTTTCGTTTTCGAGAACGTATAAGTTACCCAATTCGTCTGTTTTCGAAGTAACTGGAGTCACAAATGCCCCTTCTTTCCAGTCTGTAGATCCAAATTGAAATTCTAAACCTCCATTCTGATTGTATTTTCTTATAAGTGGATCTGAGGTTAACGCTACCAGATAAAAATCATTTTGATAGTCTTGGGTTATTGCTTTCGCAAACTTAAATCCGCCAAATCTTTTTATTAAACTTCCATCTGGGCTAAAAATATGAATGTCACTGGAGCCTTCTTCCATCTTATCAGAAACATACAAGTTTCCTTCTGAATTTATAGCCAGCCTTATTCTTTCCCTATTTAAAAAACCTGGTTGGGGGTATGGATTGCCATAACTCTGTAAATACTGTCCAGAGGAGGTAAACTTATGAATTTTGCCTTCTATTGAGTTAGTAATATACATATTCTCATTTTCATCCAGAACCAAAGTATTTACGAAACCTCCAGAAACTTCAAAGTTTGAAAGAGTAATATTAAAGTTTTCGAGTAATTGGCCTTGATTATTTATTTTAACAATCCGGTAATCTTCAGTTAAAATATATATAATTCCACTTTTGCTAACCGTAACAGCCATTGGCTTATTAAATTTTTTGGGTGAATCAGGGAGTTTAAATTCAAATACAAATTTACCTTTAGCATCAAATTTCTGTATTCGGTCGTTTTCGACTTCAGCTATGTATATATTGCCAGCTTCGTCTAAAGCTAATCCATTTGAAAACCAAATTTGGCCTTGTTTGTGGCCCCTTGAACCGACTTCTAACATTAAATCTCCCTGCGGATTATACTTTTGGATAGTATATTCTGTGAGATTTAAAAAATACATGTTTCCATCATTATCTAAAGCCAAATTCATTGCTCCATTTTCACTATTAAAAGCGAATGAATTAATCAGCACTCCTTGTGGATTAAATTTGTTAATAAAATTGTCTTCCAAAACATACAGGAAATTATCCTTATCGAGAGCTATGTCCCAGGGAGAATCAATGGGAGTACCAAAAGTGCGGTTTAGTTTTAATTCCGGCACCTGAGCCCGAACAAGAAAAGAAGTTAAAAAAAGTAATGTTGCTAGTAAAAGTGTACGCATAAGCCTTTGGATAGAAATGATTATGCAAATATATTAAAAATAATATATTTAAGTTGCCAGTTAGATACTCATTTAATTTAAGCGCTTACTCAGTTGTAAAAATTTAAAAAACTGTCAAAAAGTATCTTTCCAAACCACTTTCCTGATTCTAAACAAAATTTTAGTATATTACCCAGTCTCATTCTTAATCTCTCGCTATGAAAACCAGTAGCTTGTTGCTCTTGGCATATTATGCGCTGTTCCATGCTTTTAACAATCCGGCATCAGGTAAAGCCAAAGCCGGTATTACCCAAGCAATCTTTGGTACCATGCCCGACGGGAAAGAAGCGCATTTGTTTACGCTCACCAATGCGGCCGGCATGGAAGTAAAAATTACCAATTACGGGGGCCACATCGTTACCTGGACGGCTCCGGATAAAAACAATAAACAGGAAAATATAACCTTAGGGGTACCTACTTTCGCCGATTATTTAAAAGGAACGCCGGCTTTCGGACCGATTATTGGCCGCTACGGCAACCGCATTGCAAAAGGTAAACTGGTGCTGAACGGCAAAGAATATAATTTACCCACCAACGGCAGCGGCAACCACATGCACGGGGGCAAAGTAGGTTTTGATAAAAAATTGTGGAATGCCACACCGGTAAATGGGGCCGAGCCCGCTTTAAAATTGCACTATACTTCCCCGGACGGCGAAGAAGGTTACCCGGGTACGTTGAACGTGGACGTTACCTACACCTTGCAAAAAGATAATGCCTTGCGCATTGATTACCGGGCTACTACTGATAAAGTAACCGTGGTGAATTTAACCAACCACGCGTATTTTAATTTGAGCGGGATGAAACGCGATGTTTTAAACCAACAACTCCTGATTAAAGCTGATAAATTTTTGCCAACCGATCCCACGCAAATTCCGACGGGTGAATTGAAACCGGTAAAGGGAACGCCTTTTGATTTTACCAAACCTACCGTAGTGGGTGCCCGCATTAACGACACTACCGATACGCAAGTTAAATACGGTTTTGGCTACGACCATTGCTGGGTATTTACCGATCAATCTAAAAAATTAAAATTAGGAGCCACGGTTTACGAACCCAAAAGCGGCCGCTTCATGGAAATGTACACCACCGAACCGGGTGTGCAAATTTACACCGGCAATCATTTAAACGGGAAAGTCCAGGGAGTAGAAGGCGTGCCTTATACGAGGCGATTTGGTCTGTGCCTCGAGACGCAGCATTTCCCCGATTCGCCGAATCATCCCAATTTTCCGAGTACTACGCTTCGGCCCGGTGAGAATTACCAATCTACTACGGTTTATAAATTGTCCGTAAAGTAATTTTTTTAAATTTCGGACGGATTATCTACCTGGTTATTAATTCTTCCTTCCGGAAAAAGGGTTTTTGGAATCAAAAAGATATTTTATTCTGGAAGAAGGAGTTAGGTACGGCAAGAAACAAAGGAAAACAGCTTTTTCTAACCTTCCGGTAAACGCAGGCCAATCGTTACTTAATTTACAGTTACCCTAATCAGTAGCTCGGGTAGGATGAACTTTGCTTTTAGCCCAACTAGTCTCTCCAGATTATTGCAATTCGGTAAAGGTTTATCTATATTTCCAAAATTTGATTTTACTTTTAAATAATGTCCTTCGGTAAACTCAAATTAAAGTTTTTACAATTAACTACTTGTTAGCTATCTAACTGTTGAATATCGAACAACTAACCTTAATAATCCTATGATGAATAAGCAATTCGTAAAATCGTGTGTTTTGGGCAGCCTGTTGTTGGGTTTCGCTCACCTAAGTAGCCCGGTGCTGGGCCAAACGGTAAGTTTAAATAAAAAGTGGGAAACCAGCGCAACCCTAAAAGAGCCAGAGTCGGTGTTGTACGATAAAGCGAACAAGGTGCTTTATGTTTCCAATATTAATAATCCGGCGGGTAACGCCGATGGCAACGGCTCTATTGGTCGGGTTTCTTTAAACGGCAATATCCAGAAAGTAGAGTGGGTAGTAGGCGGCATGGATTCGCCAAAAGGTTTGGGCTTAGCCAAAGGGCTTTTGTACGTAGCCGATTTAACTAAAGTAGTGGTAATTGATACCAAAACGGCCAAAGTGGTACGTACCATTCCGGTAAACGATGCTGGCATGTTAAACGACATTACCGTAGATGCGCAAGGCGTCGTGTATGTGTCGGACTCGGATAAAAAACGAGTATACCGCCTGAATAATAACCAGGCCGAAGTGTGGCTGGAAAAAGACTTTTTTCAAAAACCCAATGGCTTGCTGGCGCATCAAAATAAATTTTACCTGATTGATATGACGGCCGGCATTTTTTACGAAGTAGATACAAAGACCAAAGAACTACGCCAAATAGCCGAAGGCTTAAAAGGCGGCGACGGTATTATTCCGTACGGCAAAGATTTTATTATCTCTAATTGGAACGGCGAAATTAACTACGTAACCGCTGGTGGCCAGGTAACCAAGTTGCTCGATACCAAAGCCGAAAAAGTAAATGCCGCCGATATTGAATACATACCCGAACAGAATTTACTTCTGGTACCTACTTTTTTCGCGAATAAAGTTGTGGCCTACCAGGTTAAAAAGTAATGAGAATTGGGGAGAGCAAAAGCCCTGCTGCTTCACATTTTTAAATTTTATACCAGCTACCATTCAATAGCAGCTTATAGCCTAAGCTTTTAAATGGTGGCTGGTATTTTTTAGGGTTAATGCCGCGATTGTATTTCTATGTAAGATTTTCCTTCATTGGCTAACGCATCGGTAAATAATTTAAGATGTTCTTTGCCGGTTGTTTCCCCAAACATTCTGGTTAATAAATTTTCAATGTCGTAATTTCCTTTCGGGATAACCGGGTCCATGATAAAAAAGTAGGCGTAGGTACCGTCCGGCTCGGCGGCGGTTGGTTGTAAAATGCGCGTCTGGCGAAAAACCTTTTGTTCTTCTTTGCTGAGCTTAGTGGCTCCCGGCCAGAAAATTTCGTGTAAAAAACGTTCAAACTGCATCCGTTTATCTGCTTTTACATAATTTACGATTACCCCAACCGAATCACCAGAGGCGGCAGTGGAGCGAGGAGTTTGCTTTGTTTGACTATAAGCAGGGTCCGGGATAATTCCTATTAACAAAATACCTAACAACAAAGACAGTAATAGTGCTTTCATAAGTGATTACAGATTTGTGTGAACAATAAATAATGGCATTTATAACGCGATCAGCTTGATGTACTGCTGGGTTTTAGAAGGTCCGGCAAAAAGGCAGAAAGCGGGTATTATTGAAAAAAACTAATCGAAAACTTGTAAGCGATTACTAATTAGCGAGAAAGGCTGTAAATAAATAAATTTAAAATTTTCCGAAATAATACCAAAAAGTAGTTTTAGAATGTATTAAAATTGTTTATTGGCCTATTTGCTGAATTCTTAAACTAAAAGGGACGAGAGTTGATAAAGTGGGTTTTTAATCGTACTGTCTGATTTACATTCCTGTTTTTAAAATTACTTTGGTAAATCACCCAATTGCCCAAAACAGCTCGGCCAGGTATACCCTGTTCATTATTCTTACCTTAGGCATCCTCACGGCCATTGGGTCTATTTCCATTGATATGTACTTGCCGGCTTTTCCGGTGATGGCCCAATATTTTAAAGTGCCGATTGTTAAAATCGAGCATTCGGTAACGGTATTTCTTTTCGGAATGGCCTTCGGGCAATTGTTTATTGGTCCGTTATCGGATGTATGGGGCCGGACTAGGCCGTTAAAAATTGGTTTGCTGACTTATATCTTGTGTGCGGTGGCGGGCATGCTCACCAGCCATTTTGCCCTGTTTTTAGTTTGGCGGTTTGTGCAAGGATTAGCCGGGAGCACCTGCCAGGTAATTTCCCGGGCTTTGGTAAATGATTTATACGGCGGCCGGAAAGCAGCCCATGTTTTTACGCTGCTGCAAATCATTATGGGCGTTTCCCCAATACTGGCACCTACAATTGGCGGCTTTTTGGCCACCGCCGGCACCTGGCAATATTTGTTTTTGCTGATGGCCCTGATCTCGGGAGTGGCGTTGCTTGGGTGCTTTACCGTATTACCACCTGGCAAAGTGCCCGCCGTAAATAAAACACTTAATCTTTCGGCAATCCGGTTTGGTTACGCGCAAGCTATCAAAAATCCGGCTTTTATTAATTATGCTTTAGTACGGGCAATTACCAACAGCGCTGCTTTTTCGTTTATTACGGCTTCTCCTTTTGTATTTACCCAACTGTACCACCTAAGTAAAAAGCAATATGGATTTCTATTTTCGGGGCTGGCCATAGGTGTTATTACCGCCGGGGTTGTTAATACTTTTTTACTGAAACATTTCTCAATTAAACATATTACCCAAAAGGCTACTATGGTGCAAATGTTAGCTGTTTTTGCGGGTATTTTTATTATTTATTTTCAGGCGCCGTTAGCAGTATTATTGGGGATATTGTTGGTATTTACGAGCATGCTGGGCCTGATCTTGCCTAATGTTACGGCGTTGTACCTGGCGGCGGTGCCGGCTCACAATGGGTCTGCTTCGGCGCTGATAGGGTCTATGAGTTACTTGTCGGCTTTCTTTATTACTTCCCTGCTGAGTTTGCTGCACAACAATACTGCTTACCCCATGATTATTATGATGTGGTGCTGCACCGTTGTAGCATTTATTTGCCTGCGGTACAGAACTTAAATTATCGTGGATCAGGCAAAATTTAAAAAATGGCCAGCCTAGGTAAATTGGAGACCAGAAGGATTGTTTACTTTTCGCAGTGCGGTTTAAGGAAATATTGCGTAACTCCTCGGGTTTATCGAATTAAATAGGAATACTTTTAAAACAGAAAAGAGCTTCTCCCGAATTGGGAAAGACTCTTTTCTGTTTAGAAACATTTAATGAAAAATATTTAATTAGGCAAAATGGTGAAAAGCTAAATTCGTTTGTTTCAACTTCTCTGGTTTGTATTTTACTAATTATAACTTACTGCTTATTGGCCGGTGGTGCTACCATCAGGTCTTCTATTATTTTGCCTACTTCGGCAGCGGGTTTATTTAGAATCAGGTAGCTGTGGTTTTTATCGGTATCGTTGCGCCATTCATTTTTACCGGTTTCGTCAATAAAATTATAACCATTACTTTCTAATTTCCAGTGGTCCTGGGTGCCGCGTACGGCAAAAAGCATAGCAGTCTGGTCCCAGCTTTGGCGGTCTTTGGTCACGGAATCTACGAACGGATGATTTTCGAAGGAAGCCCGCACCGGGCTGTTTTTAGGTGCTTCGGTGAGTAAGCGTTTGCCCGTCCGGATAGCTTGGCCGATTTCGTTACCGCTGTATACAATGGGAGTAGGCCAGGTTTCCGCAACCAGTTTAGCGGCATCGGGGGCAATTTTTATATTCCATTCCTGGTCTTTCGGAAAGCCGGCTCCCATCACCGACAGCATTTTTACTTTTTGCTTTACTAAGTCGCGGCCGTTTAAGTCGCTGTACTGGTCCGGCACCGATTTTAACAAATCGGCGATTAGCCGTTCCGGGCCAACAGCCACAATTACGACGCTGGTATCTGTTTGCTTCGCTAATATTTGCCGGTATAAGCTAATGGCATCCGGGGCATCTTTGCCGTTTTTTAAATCGTGCGGAAAGTTTTTGGCCAGCTTGGTATTGTAATGATCCCACAACTCGCCCAGATATTTAAAATTTCCTTTGTAGGTACCAATCGGAATGTTGGGCCGGCCGTAATACGTATTAATCACATCCATGGCGGGGGCTCCCATAGGATCTTGCATTGGAAACATGGTAGCCAGTATTTCTACTTCGCCTTTATCGGCAAACTGGTGCATTAAAGCCATTACTGCCGCATCATCGCAATCCTGCCCGATATCGCTGTCCAGGATAATACGGAGCGGCTTTTTAGTAACTGCCGCGTTTGTAGCACTTGCCCCGGTAGTGTTGGTGGCCTCGGTGGTTTTGGATTGACAACCGGCCCAGACAAGGGCGCTGCCTAACAGCAGTAAAAAAGATAATCTACTTTTCTTCATAGGATAAAAATAGCTGGTGGATGATGCCCAAAAGAACCGGGTAATATACAGAAACAAATCTTAATTTTTAGGAACAAGTTTTTTAAAGAAGTAACGGCCAAATCAGTTAGCATGCGCCTTAAATTCTGAAAAGAAGAAAGCACTACAGATCATCCGGGAGAATCGGAAATAAAGTAAATTTTTAAATTTTAATTTTTTCGGTCGGCATCTAAGTACTTGAACATAATTAAGTTGCTAAAACCCTGAGTGTAAGCAATTAATGATTAAAGTTATAACGATCGAATAACGAACAACTAAAAACGACCAACTACTTATTTCTAGTGGTGCTATGATTCAGGATTTAAATAAGATTTTTTCTGTCGGGAGATTTACCAAATGTTGTGGTAAAAGCATTACAGCTGCTTTTAGGTTTAGCTTTTTTAGCCGGGTAAATTCTTGTAAAAGTGAGCGTTTACTAACTCCGGCAAATTCAAAAATTAAATAGCTCCAGCTTTCATTTCGTGGAACTAATATTAAGAAAAGGTAATTTAGGGAGAAGCGTCCATTCACCTGGTAAAAACTAAATGACACAAGAACTCACAAATGCCTTTGGTCGGGTATTTTTAAATATCGAGATAGATCCTACAAACAAGTGGGTTTATGTGAATTGGATGGGTTATTTAACCGAAGATAACGTTAAAACCGGCGCCTTAGCTTATACCCAGGCGCTCGCCGACGCCAAATATGCTTGTGTACTAAATGATACGCGCTTATTATTGGGTAGCTGGAATCATTCCATGGAATGGGTTATCAATGATTGGGCACCCCGGGCAGCCCGCGCCGGCTTAAAGCATTTTGCCATGATTACCACCCCGGAAACTTTTGCCGCTTCTTCAGCATCGGATTTCTACGCTAATCTAAAATCTTTCCAAGCCAAGGTGTTCGACGATAAAGTTCAGGCCGAGTTTTGGTTAAAACAGCATTCGCTGGGCCTTTAGTACTGAAACAAAGCCGGCTGTTTCAGCCGCATAAAAGAAGTGAAGCAGCCAACTATTTTTTTAAATTTTCTTATAATTTACCGGACGCAGGTACCAGTTTAGCCGACAGATCCGGGTCTTTCATGTTTTTATCAAACGGAAACATAGGCCGCTTGATTCGTTTGTAAGTTAATCCTTCCAGGTTTTGATCTACTCCGCCGGGCGTAAGCGCCATAATCCAATCGGCGCGCATGGCGTAGAGTTCCGGCTCCAGGTAACCTATTTTTACCACTACCACATCCGCTTCACGCGGGTTCAGGCCCAGGCGAGTAAAATCATTTTCTTTGTGATACGGCTTGCGTTTTTTTGTAACAATCACGTGTACGCTGCCAACTTTTACCACCACTTCGGTTTCCGCATTTTTGTCGCCGTGTTCAATGGCCATTACGGTGCCGATTAGTTTTACCGGCGGGGCAAAGCGGGCATCTACCTGGGCGCCGGCAGTGGCCTCTATTTGGCCGCCTACTCCAGCCGCTATGGCTTTTTGCACCAACTCTGGTCCCGGAATAGAAGCATAAATGAGCGTAGGGCCGTTTGCGGATCTAAACTCGGGCCGGGCCAATATTTCTTTTAAAGTCCAGGTTACGTCGCCCGCTCCCCCGGCCGTAGGATTATCGCCGGAATCGCTGATGAAATAGGGGTGTTTGTTGCTAGCCAGCGCTTTATCCAGACTTTCTTTTAACGAACTGGTCGGAGCCACAAAAGCAAAGCGCGAACGGGCCTGCCAAAAAGTTTGGGCCAGTTGCTCGGCAGTTTGGGTTACTTTGTTTTTATCGTCGCCGGTAACCATTACTACCGCGTGGTTGCGCGGCTCGTCGGCCCAAGCGTAGCCGATCCAGATAGCGGCATCCACGATGCCGGGTTGTGCCGCAGCCGGAGCCACCGCCTGGTAAATGCTTTTGCCGGGTTCGATGCGGGTACTGGTTTTTTCGCCGGGTAGTAAAATAGGCACCGGTATCCAGGCTTTATAGGCGGGCTTGCCTTTACCGCTCGCCAGGCGGGCTAATAAATTGGTAACGGCTCTTTTTTTCGTTTGCATGGCATCTTCGTGCGGTGCCATGCGGTAGCAGGTAATTAAATCGGTATTCTGGGCTAGTCGCCACGATACATTGCCGTGCAAATCCATGGAAGTAGAGATCAATGGTTTGGGGCCGATAACCTGCCGGATGCGCACGATAAAATCACCTTCCGGATCATCCAAACCCACCACGCTCATTGCCCCGTGAATATCAAAGAAAAGACCGTCGTAAGGACCATTCTTTTTTAAAAAATCCAGGGTTTTGGTCACTAAAGATTCGTAAGCTTCGCGGGTAACCGCTCCTCCGGGCAACGATTTACCCACGAGCGCCGGTACCCAAGTGGCTCGCTGCCGAATCGCGGAATCGGGGGAGAAAAAAGGATAGGAAGTAAATACTTCGGGACCGTATTTAGCGTGAAAAGCTTCTTCTGAGGTGCGGGCCGGCGAAAATGTACTTGATTCAATGCCCAAACCGGCAATGGCAATCCGGGGTAATGGCTTGTTCTGGTAAGAAGAATGTCTGGTTTCGGCCAAATTACCGGTTGAAAACCTTTCCTGAAAAGGTGAAAAAAAAGCCCCCAGGATGGATCCGACAGAAATAAGAAGCAAAAGTAGTAGTTTCATAGCCGTTTTTTAAATTACAAGCCTTTTGGATGCGGTTCGTTTAAAAGTAGAGAGAATACTTTAAAATTTATAAATTATCCTTAGAAATAGAAGGTTCTTAAAAACTAAAGCTTTTTTGGTCGCTTAGGTTGATAAAAATTTAAAAATTTTCGTGCTTTTTACTGTTTTCGGATAAGTCGTAGAGCAATGTCGGTAGTGTAAGCTGGGGTTTTTAAGGGTAAGCTGCCCCCGGCATGCGGCACGTTATTTTCGGCCAGCTTTTGGCCGGTGGCCGGATTAATCCAGGTGGCCTGGTAGTTACCAGCCGGAATGTCCAGCACCAGATTATCGGTAAATGTTTGCACCTGGGCCTTATAGCCCCAGATAGCATCTTTGCCTTTGGCAGCGCTGTGGTGCATGTATATGGCGTATTGTTGACCGGGCTCTTCCAAGGCTTTCACAAAAGCGCTATCGGGCATTGATTTGATAATGCTTTCGGTAGGCTTCATTTTTACGTAATAGAAGGTTGCCATAAAATTTTGTAAATGCGCCAATTGCTTCCGGATAGTGGCGGCATTGCTGGAGCCGGCGGGTTGACCGGGTGTGTATTCCCAGCTTAAATTATTGTAAACACCATTACCTTTTAAAATACAATCCCAAGCTTCTACGCGCACATCGTTAATCCCCGAATCTACCATGGAACCCAAGGTTTCATCCAGGCCAATTACTTTGTTTAAACGATATAGCCAACTAAAACCAGGCATGTTCGGGATTTTAACGTAGTGGTAATTAGCTACCGAAATCCCTGGGTTATCTACTACGGCCTGGTTCGAGGCAATCAGGTGTTTTTTGGGTAATTGCTTCTCAACCTGCACCATATAGTCAACCAAATGGTTGTGCCAGGCATCCACGGCTGCTGAATCTTTTACTTCGTTGTACGGTTCGTTGCAAATTTCATAGTACAGGTTATTGTGGGCATTCAGTTCTTCCATTATCTTTTTAACGAGTAACTCCTGCCGCCGAACCAAGGGTTTATGTTGCAACGTTTGAAAAATTAAAAAACTGCCGGGGCCCGACGGTCCTTCGCCCTGGATGTTATTGGCCGGGAATAAGGGCGCGTATTGCCATTGTTCGTCTTTGTAGTTATTGCCAAATAAAGTAAGCTCCACCATAATGCCCCGGGCCGCGGCCTGGGTAATAAAATCTTTTAAGCGGGTAAAGTATTGGCGGTTCCAGGTATCTAAATCAAATTTATTGCCGCCACCCGCATAGCCGCTTTGGTTACTGCGAGCCCAGGGCGTGATAACTTTACCTGGTTGGGGAGCCAGGGTGTTTTTAAAACCCATCCATTTAATATCCTGTTGCCGTTCTACATTACTGCCGGTAAAAACCCGGGTGGCATTCATGCCTTGTTGTTGCAGCGCATCCAGGTATGCGATATAATCAAAATCTTGGTTAATAATTGCTCCGTAGTGTTCGGCACTGGTAATGAGCAGCAAAGGCTTGTTATGATAAATAAAATAATGTGGGTTGTCGGGATGTAAAGCAACTGGGGTTTGTCCGTGAGCCGGATTTTTTAAAAATACCAATAAAAAAATGCCTGCCAGAATGAGCAACAGCGATAATACTTGTTTCATAAAAGCAAAGTAGCGCGTACCAATTTAAAAATAAACAATTTTATTTCTGATTTAGCGCCCCCTGGCTTTTATTTCGGTTAGCCCGCGCAAAAATATGCTGATCTGGCAAATCATATAACTGCTCTGGCTGGTAAAAAAGTAAGTTATTTTTAAATTTTGTGTTTCTATTTCTCTGTTGCTGTATCACCCAAGTGGCTAAAGTATTAAGTTGATGATGGGATTACGGGGTTGACTCAGTAATTTTCATTTCCTGCTTTCCGGTTGTACCCTCGAACGCCAGAAAGTCGCAAAGCACCCCTGATTTGTCATTTTTGCCCCCTGTTTCCGGTAAGCAGCCTGCGTATATTTGTTAGGTAGTTTCCGGTTAAATAAAACCAAGTTCCACTCCTTCTTAAAAAACATAAATTTAAGTATCGGGTTGGCTCTTTCAAGTTAATAATTTACTTACCAGTAACTAAAATCTACCCATCAAAAAACTCCGGCCATGCGCAAGCTAATTGTATCCATGAATATAACCCTCGACGGGTTTTTATCGGGGCCTAACTGCGAACTGGACTGGCATTTTACCTCCTGGACCGCCGAAATGGCCGAAGCTTTATGTGAACAATTAAAAAAAGCAGACACCATTTTATTAGGCCGGGTAACTTATCTGGCCATGGCTAAATTCTGGCCCGCCAAAGCACTGGATAGTACCGTGGCTCCCGCCGATCTGATCTTTATCCGGATGATGAACCAGTATCCTAAAATTGTATTTTCTAAAATGCTCTTTACCACCGCTTGGAATAACTCCATTATCCAGAAAAATTTGGCCAGCACCATTCAAAATTTAAAAAAGCAAAGCGGTAAAGACCTGATGGTATACGGAAGTGCCACATTAGTAGCCGCCTTGGTACATTTAAATCTAGTGGATGAATACCAGCTTTGGGTGCACCCAATAGTTTTGGGCCGGGGCAAGCCATTATTTAAAAATGTACCGGGTCAGTCTCGCTTAACCTTGTTAAAAAACCAATTATTTTCTTCGGGAGTGGTGCTGCTGATGTACCAGGTACAAAACCCGGGCAACCCAATTAAGAATCGCAAAAATAAAAATAACCATGAAAAAGAGATCGCAGATTAAATTAACTCAGTTGCGCCTGATTGTAGTGGCCTGGCTGCTGGTGGGCCTTTTTATGTCGGTGTATGATCATTTGGTATTGCACACGGCCAATTCCCAGGGTCCTTCGGAGCTTTATTCTTTTGAGTTTTCTTTAATTTTAAACCTGGGTTCGGCCTTCCTCGGAGCATTACTGGGCGGCAGTTTTCTGGTGTTTTATGTAAATGTGAAATACCCGGATAAGCCTTACCGCAAAACCATTCTGGCGGTAGGCACTTCTTACCTGCTGATTATTTTATTCATCATGTTGGTGATTGGCGTAATTTCGGTACAAATCCGGACCGGAAAAAGCTTTTCGGATCCGGTGGCGCAGCAGGCTTTTAAATTATTCCTGCTGGATAGTTCGCGGGCTAAAAATATTTTGGTGTGGTTTCTGGTGGTGGCCTTTACGCAGTTTTTATTACAGATAAATACCAAATTAGGGCCCGGGGAACTCTATAATCTTATCCAGGGAAAATACCATACGGCCCTCGAAGAAAAAAAGATTTTTATGTTTCTGGATATAAACGCCTCTACTTCCATTGCCGAACAGCTGGGCGACGAGCAATACCACGAATTTTTAAAAGATTTCTTTGCCGATATTACCAATCCTATTCTGGACAATAAAGGCGAAATTTACCAATACGTCGGCGATGAAGTGGTAGTGGCCTGGCAGTACGAAAACGGCATTGAAAACAGCCAATGCCTCCGGTGCTTTTTCGACATTAAGCAACAAATCCAACATAACCGGGCTAAATACCTGCACCGGTACGGCGTAGTGCCCTCGTTTAAAGCCGGCCTGCATTGCGGAAAAGTAGTGGCCGGCGAAGTGGGTATTTTAAAAAGAGATGTTACTTATTCGGGTAATGTACTCAACACTACCTCCCGCATCCAGAGCATGTGCAAAGAATTTAAAGAAGAAGTAATTGCCTCTGCCGATTTACTGGCCGAACTTTGTTTGGTAAATAATTTTGTAGCCCAAACCTTAGGATCGATTAAATTACGAGGGAAAGAGCAGGAAATAGTATTAAGCACTGTAAAACCGTTTACTCTGCTGTAAAATTTAAAAAAATTACAATAATTAGAGGATAACGTTCTCGTACATGAGGTGGGCGAGGCGTAGCCGAAGCTTTGCTCATGTACCTTGTTACACGCTGTAGTTTTATTTCTTATAGATTATTGTCAAGTTCTCAGCAAATGCAGACTTTACAACCTTCTCTTCCCATTCCATATCTGAATCAGGAAAAATTGTTTTCAGCTTTACTTTAAAGGTGTAGTATCCAGGAGTCTCTTCCGTAATTGTTATAATCGCTTCATGTGTTACTATATCAATTCTTATTTCATCAACAGTTAAAAGGTCTACTTTATAGGCTGTAATCTCACGCACATCAGCCCAATAGACTTCGATAGGTTCAGAATTTTGTACCATCTGCAAGCCTTCGCTTGAAAAACTAAATTGACCTTGTTCCTTCATATTCTCTATGACATGTAACTCGCAGATAAACAGAGTTGTTCCGGTTATCGGCAAAATATGTGAAGAGTAAAGACTAACTTCGATCAGATTAGTAGACCTGTTATTCCTTTGCTATTACCGGTTTATATTGTTTGGCTAATATATTAAAAAATTACAGATGGTTTAATAGGCAAACTGTTTTATCTCAGGCCTGTGTTTTACGTGGGTGTAGATCTCGGTGGTCTTGCTGCTGCAGTGCCCCTAGCGTCTGAATGTACCGGAAATTGGGGCCATGCTCTAACTGGTAAGTAGCAAAGCTATAGCCTAAGGTGTGCAGCATAGCTTTAACGGCAATACCTGCCTTCGCAAAACACCTCCGGAAAACCTGGCGCATGCTTTTACAGCAGGCCTGTACGGGTTTATCTTAATTCTTAATTCACATGTGAGTAAACCAAATTTGTCTTTTTTTAAAAATCTTTAAATCCCCTTTATACCGGTTTATCCAGCTGTGTTCGTATCGGATGTTAATTAGTTTTTTTTGGAATTTGCCGGATAACTTTATCGGGAGAGTAGGCATAAAAGGTTGATAAAAGCAATTTACCGCTACAGCTTTTTAGCATCATATAGCTGTAAATTCCTTCTACTTTTTACTTCTTCTTAGCCACATGCAACTAAACGGATAAGAATATTTCTATCAGAGGGTAAATTTATATTTTCCAACTATCAGGTAGCTACCCCGTAGGTGATAGAGAATAAAACTAACATTCAGTTGGTTTGCTGGCTTATGTGCTGTTATGGAAAATACCTTTGATCGACCCATCATCCCCGCAAATGAAGCGGAACGGCTGGCGGAATTACGCAGCTTAAACCTTGCCCCGGCCTATGAAGAGTTTGGAACCTTTAAGCATATTGCGGCAATCGCTTCGCGGATGTTTGCGGTTCCTATTGCCATTGTTAACATTGTAGAAGAGTATCAGGTTGTTACCTTGGCGGGTGTAGGTATCGAAGCAGGCACGGAAGTTCCCCGGGGAATGAGTCTTTGTTCGCTTTCTATTTTAAGTAACAATGTTACTATTTTTCAAAATGCCCCAAATGAACCTTGTTTACTGGCTAATCCCTTAGTACACGGGGAGTTTGGCCTGCAGTTTTATGCCGCTGCACCACTCAAGACCCGGAAAGGAGTTCGCATTGGGGCCTTGTGTATTGTGGATAAAAAGCCCCGGGAATTTTCAGAGATGGATCAGCGCATATTAGAAAACTTAGCGGCTATCGTCGTAGATGAGATCGAAAAAACAGGCCATGAAACAAACCGTTAAACTTGGCTTATCCTTATACAGAATAAGCAAGCCTTAAATACTTTATCTCGGTCCGAGAAAAATGATTATATACTTAAGCAGGTCAAAACTGATTTTATAAGTTTTGACCTCTCCGATTTAGACAAAAGTTATTGGGTTTTAAAGGCTTATTTGCAATCATAAGTTCTTTTATTCTACTACTTTCGGAAAGCTACTTTGGGGAGTGTATCAGCAAATAGAGAAATTTAGGGTTACTGGTTTTATCTATTTACAGATAACTTAGCAGGTAGCTGGACGTATCTACCTTAATCCTACTGCTGCTAACATGCAGATAATCAGCTATAACAATGTTATAGGTTACTTTAGTTATAGTTGATAACCAGTGGCTGTGACCAGATACAGATTTTAAGTTGAAGGGGAGTATTAAAAGATTTTGGGAGAGAATAAAATAAGATTTAAAAAAGCAAACAGAAAGTGATGGTAACAGCTACTATTTCCGTAATACGCAGTAAGTATAATAAATACATTCATACAGTAGTTTATAAACCAACCCTGGAAGCAACTACGGATACCAATTATATTTACAGCAGCCTTCAGGAAAGGCTAGAACAAGTGGAGAGATTAGAGTCTACTTTAAGTATACTCAAATACAACGGGGAAATTAGGAAGGTGGAAACAAAAGGAAGAGAAAGAATCTATGAAGTATTGGTTTAGCCATCCGGCTCAGAGAGCATGCCCTAAAGCAAGATAAATTATTTTTTTTATATCAGTCATACCCTTAATCCAGCTACTAGCTGCGCTTTTGGTTCTTTAGAATTACCCAGTATGTTTTGCCTGAAATAAGTAATAAGCTATTTATTCCCGGCCTTAGCGAAAGTAATTTGTATTTCCACTTCCCGGAAAGAAACAGCTGTTGCTTTCCGAGAAGTGAAGTGAATTAATTGGTAGAGTCTTGAGGATTTGCCCAATCAATTGTATAACTTTCTGTTGTTTGGTTGCTGGCCCGAACGGTGTACCCATTCTTGCTAAGCTGCTTGCGGGCCAAAGGAGAAAGCGCCTCCACCGTTATGCTGGTTTTGCCGGTACTAGCGGCCTCTTTAATATCGTTAAATAACGGTTCTAACTCTTTTAATTCTGCTTCATTGGCTAATCGAATAGCTTCATCGGCAATGCTTTTTGCTTGTTCGGCTTTCATAATCTACGGGTTGAGTTTACGGGGTAGTTGCTGAAGATGGCATCTTTCTGCTCGTTTAATCTTACTGGGTTAAGCCAATATAATACTGGATGGTTTGTCGGGTAACTTCTTCCGTGGCACAAGTCCCGGATTCCTGCATGTCCGGAACATTATTAAATAAATAAATGCGCCACTGCCAACTTTCCTGCCAGGGCCAGTAACTGGCAATTAAGGTTTCTTCCCCTGGTTTTGTTGGAAGATCTACGAACCCAAATAAATTCTGCTGCCGGGGAGCATTTAGATCGGCTTCCCAGTGTTTGTTGATAACGTTCATAATCCAGGATAAACTTTACAATTGGGCTTTCAGGCGGTTGAGCTGACGTTCCTGTAAGAGTTCCTGTTCCCCTAAGTACGTACGCACTTCTGCGAGTAACATTCGGGTGTTATAAGGGTTTTCGATCGGCCCCTTCACTAACTGGCCATTGGGCAAAGTAAAGGTCAGCGCTAAGTTATGTTCCGTTGGTATAAAATGAAACAACTGGCGCTGGGTAAAACTAATATGAGTGAGTTCCTGTTGAATACTAGCCATTTGTTCGGTAGGTAAATTAGGTTTGGAGAGGAGCATAAAGAAGTGGTTCTATAAGGTTGATCTATCTATACGGCAGATGGGGAAGATAAACCGGATATTTCCAGATTAATAAAACGGGCAAGAAAATCCAGCTTGGCTGATGGCGAGCTGGCCACAGTATTACCTGTAAAGCAAGATTTTTATTAAGCTTAAACATCCATAAAGAAATCTAACCGGAAAACCGGCCGAGTAAGTCCAACAGCTTAACAAACAAAATAGGTGTTAGTAAAAACGAAAAACACGAGCAGGATCCCTCTTCAGCTTATAATTGAAATTTTTAAAAATATAGGTTCTTTTAAAGGGAAATTGCTGGTAGTGAGATACCTTGCGCTGATTCCTTTTGGGGAGAGGTTTGCCCCTGTTAAAAATTGCCCGCCAAAATCTACAAGGAACTATAATGGGCTATTTACGCTTAAGATGAGTAGCCCATCTTCTTATGAATCAAAAAGTTAAGTTTTTAAATAGCCAAAATTCTACTTTCTTCGCCACCGTTCGGCAACGGGTAGAAGTACATTTTAAGGAAAAAAGCGTCTCCAAACATGCCAACGGAGCTATGTGGCGCAAAGCCTTTTTTTATATTACTATTGCCCTAACGCTGTACTTGTTAATTCTTTCGAATCAATTTAGTGTCTGGGCCATGTTTGGTTTTGCCGTGCTCTTAGGTGTTTGTAATGCTGGTCTGGGATTTAATGTTTGTCATGATGCGATCCATGGTTCTTTTTCGGGTAATAGCAAGTTAAACAAAGCACTTAGTTTTATCTTTCATTTCATTGGGGCTAGTCCGTACGTTTGGAACCTGACCCACAATGTGGTGCACCATACTTACACCAATATTCCCGGGCACGACGAAGATATAGAAATTGCGCCGGGTCTCATTCGCTTGGATCCGGAGGAGAAAGTAAATCAAATCCAACGCTTTCAGCACTTGTATGCTTTTGGTCTTTATAGCTTAGCTTCTCTTTCGTGGGTATTCCGGAAAGATTACGTTAAATTCTTTCAGAAGAAGATCGGGCAACACCCAACTGTAAACCACCCGAAACAGGAGTATTTTAATTTATTCTTTTACAAAGCCCTTTATTATTGCTTGTATATTCTGGTGCCCTTACTCGTGCTGGATATTACCTGGTGGCAATTGGTGATTGGCTTTTTGGGTTTACACCTGGCGGAAGGCTTAGTCATGGGGCTAGTTTTTCAATTGGCCCATGTGGTAGAAGGGACCGACTTTCCGGTGCCCAATGAGCAAGGGAATATTGAGGAAGCCTGGGCGGCCCACCAGATGCGCACTACAGCTAACTTTGCTACCAGAAGTAAGCTAATGGGTTTCCTGTTAGGCGGTCTGAACCAGCAAATAGAACATCACCTTTTCCCCAAGGTTTGTCATATTCACTATCCGGCGCTGGCTGGTATTATTAAGCAAACAGCGCGGGAATTTAATCTGCCCTACATCGAGAACCTTACGTTCTTTCAAGCGCTGCAATCCCATTACCGGATGCTGAAAAAGTTTGGCCCAGAAGCTTATCAATCACAGTTGAAAGCGGTGCCAATACAGGTATTGTAAAATTTTAAGTAGGAATTGTAAAATATTTATGAACTTAAGTGTACTGGTTAATGTCATTCCTATATAATTAATAATATAATATGAATAACGGAGTAGTAAAATTCTTTAATGACCAGAAAGGATTCGGGTTTATCAAAGAAGCAAATTCAGATCAAGATTACTTTGTCCACGTTTCCGGACTCATGGATGATATCAGGGAAAACGATGAGGTAACTTTTGACCTGCAAGAAGGAAGAAAAGGACTAAACGCTGTGAATGTCAAGCGGGCTTAGTTTTAACATATAAGTCAATCTACAAGAAAGCCTTACTGTTGGTAAGGCTTTTTATTTGTAAGAAAAATAGCAGTATTCTTTCTGGTGTAACTGCTTCGGTAAGCTTTCCTTATTAACCTTTATTATTAAAAATATGAATCGTAAATATTTAGTTGATACGACCACGCACGAATATCTGTGTATCGCCCTGAAGAAAGGCCAGGATTGGACTCCGAATAATCAAAAGTCGCTGGCCAGTTTCATGGGCTCCCGGCCCGATAAGAATCAGGTGAACTTTGCCCTGTTATCCGGGGAATACGATGATGCTGCTTTTTTTGAAAAGTGGATCCGCAATGGCACAAATTTCTTGTTCCAATACTAGCCAGAAGCAGGAAGCTTGCTTATTTAAGCAGAATACTTTTATGGAAGTAAACTATTGGACCTCTTTTGGAAGCGGTTTACATTCTTTGACCCAGCAGTATAATTATTAATTCATTTAAAAGCCCAGCTCAACTGGATTACAAGTTGGCTAAATTAGAAAATGAAAGGTTATGCTTCTAAATAATTGGGAAAAGAAAGATCTTTAGCCCGCATGTTAACTCTCCGGGGTGTATTACAACAGATAAACCTAGTAAAAGCCACTGGAAAAGCAAGTTACGTAGCTTTTGGTATTTTGATAAAGCCGATCTTAAACTTAGTTCAGACTGGTAGCTTGCTCTTACCGATTAAACGAGATAATCTTGAAAGCCAGATGCTCAAGACAATGGTTGTTCCTTCAAAAATGATAAACCAATTATCTAATTCAACGCAAGAAGTTGCCATTGCTAAAATTCGGAAAATTACGGGCACGTAGGCGAACATCTAGCCCGATTTATCTGCACTTATACTTATAGGAAATCAAAAGAGATATAGGTTTACCTGATGGAAGAACAGAAAGGTATCGATTTATAGGCTAACCTTTTATTAACCAGGATCTAGGAATTAAAGGTTAACGTTTGTTTCTTAAAACAATAAAGGAGAAGCACACTTAGAGTCTTAATTCACCTCTCCGGAATGAGCAATAGGCTATTATGCCAAAAGAGGTTAAACCACTTAAAAGTAATTGCTTTATGAGTGGCTGCTTTTTTCTTTGCAGTAATGGTGACTATCCACCCAATTGTAAATGCGCTAGGGAAGCATAAGCTCCCGGGTTACTTATATCGGGATTAATAGTAAGCTCTAATGCTTTCACCGCCTTTAAATCAACGGTATATTCTTCTACTTGCTGGCAAGTAGCTGGTGGGTTAAAATTATATTGCTGGCGAACAATTTCCTGGTAAGACAGGCCATCAGCGGATAACCAACTTAAAAGAAACTCTTGGGTGCGCGCTTGCGCGAGTTCCTGAAACACCACTCTAATTTGTTTGATATGGTGCGGCTCCTCAAAAATAAGACGGATCGTTTGTTTTCCGGGTTGCCCGGCCCGCCAGCCTTCGTTTTCGTTCGGAGTAAAAGCAGCCTCAATCAGATGCGTTTCTGCTTCAGAAGTAAGCTCCAGCTGAACTAATTGTTCCAGGTCTAACCAGTTTGGCTCTACCAATGCTATCCGCGGTTGAGCTGGCTCTATTATTTGTTTGCGCATCTTCTGATGGGTGAAAAATGTAAGGTTTAAATAGCAGGATAGGAAACGATGGAACTATCTATCCCTTAATAAGGAAACAAGGTTGGTTGTATTAAGATGTTTAAACCCGTAACTCTATTGGGTAGTACTCGAAACAGAGACATTAAGTTTACTATAGTTTTAGATTTGGTGTTAACCAGTAAGCGCAAAGCGAGAATAAGAACCAGTAGCGTTTAAGATTGGTACCTAAAACGAAACCGGCGAAATCTTTTTACCGGATTGCAGCTATTTTATAATCAGCATTAATTCCAAGGGTACCCTTGACTAACCTAAATTTAAAAATTGTCCGAAGAACGATTGTCCTTCTAAGAAAGCTAACAAGCTTTTAATACAATTTAATTTATTAAAACTCGATAAAAACTGATTTAGCAGAGTAGGCAAGGAGCTTAAGACTTTAGCTAATATGCTTTTAGGGTTTTTTAGAGGTAGTTGCACGAGGTAGTCTTGCATCCGTTTCGAGTATAGCATATTCCCAATTGTCTGACCAACCTGATTTTAAAGGGAGTACTTGCCTTTTCCGTCCTTCTAAACTCATGCCTACTTTTTCAAGTACCTTTCTGGAACCAATATTGTCCACTGCACAACCTGCTTCTATTCGATGAAGCTTTAAATCCTCAAATCCAAAGTTCAATACGCTATTTAATGCTTCTGTTGCGAATCCTTGATTCCAATGAGAGGGATGGAGTTTGTACCAAACCCGACCTGTTTGGAATTTAGGATTTCCTAGTACTAAAGCAATCAACCCAATAAACTGCTGGGTAGTGGTGTGTTCAACTAAAAAGGTATAATTCTTTATCTCCAACTGTTGTTGGTCGCTGATCCATTTTTTTAAAATTACCTCAGTCTCTAGGCTATTTCCAGGAATGCCAAGTGTATTAAACGCATCGGTTTCTGGTAAAGAATGAAGATGATGAATTTCGCTTAAGTCGGTTAGTTCCACTAACCGAAGCATAAGCCTTTCTGAAATTAACTTTGGTCTATGCACTTTTTTAATTAAGCTTGACAAGAAAAAGAATATCCTTTGTGGGAGCAACAAATACACTATCTAAATAACGTGCGTTCGAGCTAAGCAAAGCCTACCTGAAATATAAGCTAATCTTCTTTATTAGAGTCATTCTGGAAGAAACTAACCCGTAAGTAACCGGTTAGATTCTTCCAGAAGGACCGTAATAGACGGGAAATACGCTCGTTTTATTATTTTGACTATACAGGGAAAAGATGTTCTTTTGTTGTTAAGGGCTTCGCTCGAACGTACGTTAGTTGGATGTATCTACCATACAGGGGAGAGGGAAAGAAAATTTTCAAATTTTTCTTTAAAAAAACATCCAAAGATTACTCAAAAATTAACCCTTATTTCGGTGAGTAGAGGTTTTTTCTCAGATAACCAGAATTAGGATAATGCTTGCTGGGCGATAAAACAAAAACGGTGAGTTCCATCTTCCTCTAGTAAACTCATTTAGCAGAATGGAGAGTATCGAAAAATAGTAGGATACAGCTACTCCAGGCCAATAAAGCTGTTTTCAAAAGAGAAAAGACATAAAAAAAGGGATACGCCGGAAGCATATCCCTTTGGTAAGTAGCCCGTAGGGGAATCGAACCCCTGTTACCAGAATGAAAATCTGAGGTCCTAACCCCTAGACGAACGGGCCGTATACGGTACCAAATAAAAGGTTCTTGTTTTATTTTGGTGGTGCAAATATAGAAGCCGTATGGCTGTTTTCCAAAACTTTCTTAAAATTTTAAATATTTTCAATAAAACAGATTACTACCTTCTATTCAACTAAAGAATAAAATAATTTGTTTTAAAAATATAGATTAATAAATTCGCCCCTTACTATTAACCCCTTAAACGTACGTTATCATGTCAAAAATAAAAGTTGCCATAAATGGATTTGGTCGCATTGGCCGCCTCACTTTTAAATCGTTACTAGGAAGAGAAAACGTGGAGATTGTGGGTATCAACGACCTTACCGATAATCATACGCTTGCTCATTTATTAAAATACGATTCGGTACACGGTAGATTTAACGGTACCGTATCATCGGATGAGCAAAGCTTAACGGTAAACGGCCAGCGCATTGAAGTATTTGCCGAGCGGGATCCTAAAAACCTGCCTTGGGGAAAACTGGGCGTGGACGTGGTACTGGAATCAACGGGTCGTTTCGTAGACGATGTTAGCGCGGGTGCTCACCTGTCGGCGGGTGCTAAAAAAGTAGTTATCTCGGCTCCGGCTAAAGGCAAAGTAGCTACCGTGGTGCTGGGCGTGAACGAAAACATCCTCACCGGCGAAGAAACCATTGTATCGAATGCATCTTGTACTACTAACTGCTTGGCCCCTATGGCGAAAGTGCTGGACGATGCTTTTGGCATTGAAACCGGTTATATTACTACTATCCACGCGTATACCTCGGATCAGAATTTGCACGATGCGCCCCACAAAGATTTAAGAAGAGCACGCGCAGCGGCTCTTTCCATTATCCCAACTTCTACCGGTGCTGCTAAAGCGGTAGGTTTAGTATTGCCGCACTTAAACGGCAAACTAGACGGTATTGCCATGCGGGTACCCGTACCAACTGGCTCTTTAACTGATTTAACCGCGGTATTAAAAGGATCGCCTTCGAAAGAAGAAATTAACGCGGCTTTTAAAAGAGCTGCCGAAAACGAATTTAAAGGCATTCTGGAGTACAGCGAAGATCCTATTGTTTCGGTAGACATCGTGGGCAATACCCACTCGTGTATCTTCGACGCGGAATTAACTTCTATCAGCGGTAACTTAGTAAAAGTTGTGGGCTGGTACGATAACGAAGCCGGTTACTCGGCTCGGGCGGCTGACTTAATTGAATTATTAGCAGATCAAGTAAAATAATTTGCAATTTTAATTTTTAAAGCACTAAAGCCCATCTACCAGATGGGCTTTAGTGCTTTAAAAGGTTTATTTTCCCGGTACGCTTTCCTGAACTAGTTGTTGTTACCGCAATTGCTTTTTATATTGTTCCGGCAAGCATAAAATTTTAAATTTTTGCTTTGCTGCGTAAGTTAAATTCATCTAAAACTGCCTGCTATGCTACCTTCTTCTCTGGCCATCCGGAAAATATTGGTGCCCGTTGATTTTTCAGAATTAGCGCAACATGCTTTTGCCGTGGCTATTCAGTTAGCGCAAAAAAGCCACGCAACAGTAAAATTGTTACACGTAGTAGAGCTCCCGATTGCTTCTGGGTACGGAACTACTTACTCTGGCCTCGACATGGACCCGATAGGCGCGTATCAAACTTACGATTTTATGGTGCCCGAATTATTAGATCAATCTAAGCGACAATTGGAAAAACTGGCGCAAATTGGGATGGCCGCTGGTTTAACCGTAGTGCAAGAAGTAACCGCCGACCGGATTGTGTCTAAACTGGTAAGTGTGGTAACCGAGGAGCAGGTGGATTTGGTGGTGATCGGGTCGGCAGAAACAGCTGGGTTGGAGGAGCTTTTAATTGGTTCGGATGCGGAGGAGGTAGTACGGCATTGCCCTTGCCCGGTGCTTACCGTAAAAAAGCAACACGATTTTTTCAAAGTAAACCATATTCTGTTTCCATCGGACTTTTCGCCCGAAACCCGGGCAATCATTCCTTATGTACACTTCTTTCAAAATTTCTTTGGGGCCACCTTGCAGGTGTTACACGTGCAAACCAAGAACAATGCGCTCTCGGAAGAAGAAATCCGGAACCGCATGACTGCTTTTGTGGCGGAAAATAATCTACAAGAAGCAAACCTGCTGGTGCAATCGAATGCCTCGGCCAGCGACGGAATACTGGCAGCGGCTACTACTTCAACGCCCGATTTAATTATAATACCCACGCACGGCCGTACCGGTTTGGCGCATTTATTTCATAAAAGCGTGGCGGAAAGGGTGGTGAACCATGCCGCTATTCCGGTTCTTACATTTCATTGGCCAGAGCATTCGGAGTAGCAAATTTGCGAATGCAAGCATCTTTTTATTCCCCAGAATAAACGTAATTTTGTTTTAAGGCAGTTGATTCCGGTAGATATTTTGAACGGTAATCCGTTACATGGTAGCAAAAACAAATATTCTATTTATTCTTAATCCTAAATCCGGGAAAACCAGTCCGTTAAACATACCGGATTTACTAAACCGCTACCTGGACGCGCAGCAATTTACTTATGACTTAGTGCATACTGCGTACGCCGGCCACGCTACCGAGCTGGCGCAACAAGGTGCCCGGGCGGGTTACCCCATTATAGGAGCCATTGGGGGCGATGGTACCGTAAACGAAGTAGCCCGGGGTTTGCTCGATACCGAAACGGTACTGGCTATTTTGCCCAAAGGCTCGGGTAATGGTTTAGCCCGCCATTTGGGCATTCCCATGAATATCCGCCACGCTATCAGCATTATTAACGAAAAGCATTTTAGTGCCATTGATACTTGTACCATTAACGAGCATCCTTTTTTTTGTACTGCCGGCATTGGCTTTGATGCCTACATTAGTTCTATTTTCGCCAATAATACCAAACGGGGCCTACAAACTTACGTGCGCTTAGTATTGCAGGAATTTAGTAAATTTAGGCCCCAGGAAGCTGTATTAGAGTTAAACGAGCAACAACTTAAAACTACCGTTTTTGTAGTAGCTTTCGCCAATGCCTCGCAATACGGCAATAATGCCCATATTGCGCCAAAGGCCGATATCCGGGATGGTTTGCTGGATGTTTGTTTAATCCGGGATCTGGATTTTAGAAAAGCCATTAACTTAAGTTTGGGTATGCTTACCAAGCGCATAGCCGCGGGTAGCTCAGCGGAGTACTTTACCACCACGGCTATAGACGTAACCAGTGAGCAAAATTTTAAATTTCATGCCGATGGCGAATACGTTGGCGAAGCCAGTCATTTTTACGTAAATATAAAACCCTTATCGCTGAGGGTTATTCATCCGAAAGGCAAATAGTTATGGCAGATAAAAACAAAAAGGGCCGGCAAGGAGTGGTTTTTTCTACAGATCCGGAATTTAACTATTCGTACGAGCCCGACGAGCAAGCGCAAACGCTGCCGCCGCAACAACAGAATTTAAAAGTACAGCTTGATAAAAAAGCCCGCGCTGGCAAACAGGTAACTTTAGTCTCGGGGTTTGTGGGTTCCGAAGAAGATTTAAAAGAACTTGGCAAATTGCTGAAAAATAAATGCGGGGTGGGCGGCACCATTAAAGACCAGGAAATAATTATACAAGGCGATTTTCGCGATAAAATTCTGCAAATTTTAATTCAGGCAAATTACAAAGCCAAAAAAGTGGGCGGCTAAAGAATTTTTAAAATTTTAACACGATAGCGTAGCTTTAATGTAATCTGGATTGTATTGCTCTTTCCAAATCTTCGGGCGTGTCAATCCCGAAAGTTTCCAGGTAGGTTACCGCGGTAGCAATCTTATAACCGTTTTCGAGCCAGCGCAGTTGTTCCAACGATTCGGCTTTTTCTAACGCACTAGGTGGCAACTGGGTAATTTGTTCCAGAATATCGGCCCGGTACCCGTAAATTCCAATATGTTTGTAGTACAAGTGCTTGTCGGGCCAGGTACTTTCTTCGGCACCCCGCAGATACGGAATAGGTTGCCGGCTAAAATAAATGGCTTCGTGGTGCTGGTTTAAAACTACTTTGGGTGAGTTGGGATTAAACAACTCCGCGGCTGATTCAATCGGTTTTACCAGGGTAGCCAATTGGGTGGCCGGGTTCTCCAAACAAGCTACCAGCAGGTTAATTTGTTCGGGCTGGATAAATGGTTCGTCGCCCTGAATGTTAATGATACCATCGTGCGGTACGTTAAACCCAGTATACGCCTCAAAACACCGGTCCGTGCCACTTTGGTGATGGTTGGCCGTTAGTACGGCTTCCCCGCCAAAACGCTGCACTTCCGCCATAATCCGTTCGTCGTCGGTAGCCACTAAAACTTGGGTTAGTTTAGCCTTACTGGCTTGCTCGTATACCCGCTGAATCATGGTTTTGCCCTGAATAGAAACCAGGGGTTTGCCCGGGAAGCGGGTAGAAGCATAACGAGCCGGAATAATACCGAGAATTTCCATTTAATAGCAGTTTAGAGGTAATAGTTGGTTGCCGCAATTTTAAATAAAACCAGGCAGTTGTTTTTTTCAGGTGTAAAATTAAAATTATTGTGGCTTAAACGTATTTTTTTAAATTTTTATCTTTTTTGGTTCTATTATCCACAAACTACGGTGGATAGATAAACCGGAGAATTAAGGACTACCTTTCGGATTGTTTTTTTACCTTTGCAAGACCCGGTTTTAATTGGTTTTGGTTTAAAATTCTCTTGCTTCTCCGTTCACCACAAAAACAGTTTTCGATAACTTTTCAGGTTCCCATTTGGCAAATCCGGCCAGATTTTGAACAAGAATTATTAGCGGTTGAACTGCGGGATGGAGATCGTTTACAAACAGAATTTGTGGTGCTGGATGCTAAAACCGGTCTGGCCGGCGTACCGTACCAAGCCGCAGAAAACTGGTGGGTTGGTTTGGAAGAAACTAGCTGGCGGCTCTTGTTTTTGCACGGATTTGCCGACCGGAAGGTAGGGGCCCACGTTGGCATAACCACGGTTAGTGTTGATCCACAACAGATTTTATGGCAGCACGAAGAAGCCATTTTTTACGGTTTAGCTGCTGGTAATAAAGTTTTGGCTCAACCAACTAAATTAGAAAAAGAGGTATTTATCGCCTTAGATGCACATACCGGAGCAATAGTAGAATCCGCCATAACCAGAGAACAGGCCCAGGCGGTAGTTACGGATTTTACCCGGCAAAGAACTCAGTTGGGCCGCTACCCGGTTCACTATGCACAGGAGAGCGAATATTTTAACTTGCTTAGTCAATTTGTGCTTTCGCGCTCGGGCAGGCAAGTAGTGGGCGCCATAGATTACCTGGAGGCAGGTGATTTTTTATTTTTAAGTTACTACGAAGCCGTGGCAACCAATAATTTTAAAAATGTGCTGGGTATGTACGCTGCTGCTGATGGCGCGCTTGTACAGGAAGAAATATTGAACAACAATGTAACAGGTCTGGGAACAGGTTCTTTTTTTGTCATGAATAATACTGTATTGTTTATCACAGAGAAAAGTACCTTGGTTGCCTATAATTTTTGACGAGAATTGCTATGAGGAAGTATTTATTTTCGGCCTTCGTTTTTTGCAGCGTGGTGGCGGTAACCAGTTCCTGGGCCAATGCGGCTCCGGTTGATTCTATTGGTACTGTTGTCGTAAACGGAACCCAGTTCATCCGGCACCAGGTTACCGCTAAAGAAACCATTTTCTCGGTAGCCCGCAAGTACGGCGTGGGTGTTTCTAAAATAAAACAAGCCAATGCTGGCTTAAATACCCTGCAGGTAAATCAGGTTATATTGGTACCCGCTACGGCAGCGATCGCCAGTAAAACGCCAAAAACCAATGTAGCCAAAACCACCGTCCCAAAAGGGAACCGGGTGCTGGTTTCCAGTCAACCAATTGGCCCCGCTTTGTTCGATGGGCAAGGCAACGGTGTGCACCAGGTAGATAAGCAGCAAACTTTATTTTCCATAGCCCGGCAATACGGCATAACCGTAGAGGAATTAAAAAAATGGAATAACCTGCCGGACAACAACGTGCACAACAACCAAACCTTGATTGTAAAGCTGCACGAACCAACCCCTAAATCTAATAGTAGCGTAGTGTTAGCGCCGGTTAAACCAGTAAAGCCTGAATCTACGGCGGTTGCTACCACTCCCGTGGTGGTTTCCCGGCCCGCCATTATTCCTTCGCAAAATCCGGTAAATAGCCCGGAAGACAATGCGGCAAGTACTGCTCCCCGGCAAACTTTTTCGCGGGTAACGGAAAGTGGCCTGGCCGAGTTAATCAGCGAAGGGAGATCAGGTAACAAGTACCTGGCTTTGCACAAAACGGCTCCCGTAGGGTCGTTTATTACGGTGCGTAACCTCATGAATAACCAGGCAGTGTCGGTGCGGGTAATTGGTAAACTGCCGGAGATTGGTACCAATGAGAAAGTAGTCGTAAAAGTTTCCAAAAGAGCTTACCAGCGTTTAGGTGCCCTGGATAAACGTTTTATGGTAGAAGTGCAGTACGAAGTAGCTGATAAAATCCTTTCTTCCAATCAATAATCCGGGGTAATCCGCAGGGTAAATTTTTAAAAAATTTACCCTGCGGAGAGTAATTTTAAACTACTATTATGGTATCGGTAGCCTTTGTTATTGTTTTTTAAATTTTTAATACTCCTTATCGGAATTACTATTCTTTAACAAGAACAATAGCTAATCAGGTGTTTATTCCGGCCGTTTTAAAATTACAAATCCAATCGCAAACATAGTTTTTTTATATGGGCCGAAAACTTAAATTTGAAATAGTAAAATCGTTTAAGAGTTAGTTTTAGTATCATGCGTAAATATTTTTTGGCAGCTTTTTTTTCTTTGGTTTTTGCCCAACTTACCTGCATGGCCAATCCATTGGTAATTGATTCGGTAGGTACGGTAGTAAAAAATGGTAAAAATTTTATAATTCATAAAGTAGAACCCAAAGAAACACTGTATGGCTTAGCCCGGCAATATGGCGTGCCCGTTACGGCCGTGCAGCAAGCTAATCCGGGGCTTACTTCCTTAACAGTGGGGCAAACGGTTTTTGTGCCGGGTCGTGCCGGAACTCCCCTACCAACCACAACGTCTCCCACCGCAACTGCCACTACAACCGCTACTCGTCCAGTTACTGCCATACCAGAACCTACTACCCCGGCCGGCGCTGCTAGCAAAAACGGTCAACACCAAGTAGAAGCCCGGCAAACTTTATACGCTATAGCGCGCTTGTATAACGTGAGCCCCGCGGATTTAAAAAAATGGAATAACTTAACTTCCGATAACTTGCAGGAAGGCCAAATGTTAGTAGTAACTCCGCCCGCTACCAGCGCCGGAACAACCGCCAGTAATGCCGATGCACCCGAAACAACTCCCGCAACTACTGTTACGCCGAGTGTAACCACAGCAAAACCAAACCCTCGCCGCGAGGAACCGAAACCAGTGGCGCTACCGGCTCCAACCAAAGAAAGTGAGCCCGCTAAGGTAGAACGTACGGAAACCCGGGTTTCGGAAAATTTAAGCCGGATTTCGGAAAGTGGTTTAGCCGAAGTAATTGATAAGAGTGAAGGCAGCAAGTATTTGGCCTTGCACAAAACAGCACCGGTGGGTACTATCTTGCAAGTTAAAAATACCCTGAATAACCAAAGTGTATACGTGCGGGTAAGCGGTAAACTACCCGAAAACACCGATAATGACCGGGTAATTATTCGGTTATCCAAAAGAGCTTACCAAAAACTAGCGGCTACGGCCAGCCGCTTTCAGGTAGAAGTGAATTACATGCCTTAATCCATTTTAAATTTTCTTTACCGGTAACTCTATCAAGATCTTGGTGTCCAAGGTCTTAATAGAGTTATTTTTTTTAAATTTTTTATCTGAAGCCAAGATGCAAGCGGCAGAAATCTATCTTTTACTGGAACAAAACTACCATAAATTTAACCAACCCGCTTTTATCCCAGACGATCCGATTTCTATTCCGCACCAGTTTACATTGAAACAGGATATTGAAATCAGTGGACTTTTTGCGGCTATGTTGGCCTGGGGGCAACGAAAAACCATTATCGCGAAATGCAACGAACTGCTGCTACGCTTTGATCATGCGCCGTACGACTTCATCAAAAATCATCAGGAACAAGATTTAAAAGCTTTACTGGGTTTTAAACACCGCACCTTCAACGATACTGATTTATTATACCTGGTCTATTTTCTGCACCAATTTTATAATCAGCACGATAGTTTGGAAATCGCTTTTGTGGGACCCGATGTGATCAAGATTTTAAACCAGAAAGACCGGCTGGAGTATTTTCATAACCTGGTTTTTTCGTTACCTGAGGCACCGGTCCGCACCCGCAAGCATATCTCTACCCCAGCACGAAAGTCGGCTTGTAAACGCATTAATATGTATTTGCGTTGGATGGTGCGCCAGGATAACCAAGGTGTAGATTTTGGCTTGTGGCAGCACATGCAACCCGCCGATTTAATGTGCCCCTGCGACGTGCACGTAGACCGCGTAGCCCGGCGTTTAGGCCTGATTACCCGGCCGCAAACTGATTGGCAAACGGCCGTGGAGTTAACTCTTCAGCTACAAGAGTTCGACCCGCTGGACCCAGTAAAGTATGATTTTGCCTTATTTGGGCTAGGTTTAGAAGAACGTTACGGTTAAAGAGAAAATAGCTTTTTGATTAGGAATCAGTCTATTTACTTCGACCGGTTCCAGTAAATTTTTAAATTTTTGGTAGCCCGACCGGCCGCAATAATGTCGGGTTTGCCATCGGCATTTAAATCCTGTACTTGCAGATCTTCGGTGGCCATGGTGTTATCATCTACCCAGTAAGTCTGCCACTGAGTGCTGTTTGCATGGGTGGGTACGTATATTTTAATGCCTACTTTATTGTCGCTGTTGGGCAATCGCCAACCCGCTACTACCTGGTCTTGCCCTAAACCTAGTAAATCAGCCGTAGCGAGGGCGTGTCCTTCTTTTAGGTTTTCATCGAGCACTTGTCGCGTAGCAGCTGGGCCTAAAGTATAAACCGCCACAGCGGTGCCGTGCATGGGTTCAATAGTGGCCAGAAATTTCTGTTTTTTGCTGATGTTGCCCAACCGGACTTCGCCGGTAGGTAAGTTTACCCCCGCAATTTCCTGCGCTTTATTAGCGGAAAGTTTTCCGTTAAAATCGGAAACAAAGCGCACGCCTTCTTTCCCGGCCACGTACAAATCGGTTTGCTTGGCGGTTTGGCCTTGTTTTACTTCCAGGTTATGCGTCAGGTGCATGGTATTGTGGAGCGTAAAGGTGGGCCAGGCACTCCGGGGATTAATTGGCAGTTGGTACGCTTTAATTTTTACCCCAGCCCCTTCGCCGGCTTTATTGCCCCGGCCATGTAGGGGAACCACCACTAAGTATGAGCCGCCCGTTTTAGATTTCACCCAGCGCATGCGATGTACGGTAGGCTCATGTGGTAAACGTACGGCTTCCCAAACTTGCGTAGGGTCTTTCGGCCGCATTAAATAAAAAACCGCCCCTGATTGCGTGGTATCTAGTGTTTCGCCGGGATTCCACTGGGCCCCAACGGCAATTTCTACTTTACCATCGTTATCTAAATCCTGAGCCGCAATGCACACATTATCACGTTCCGTCAGGTTTTCGGCCAGCACAAAACGTTTCCAGTCGCCGTTGCGGTACCAGACAAATTGCTTTTGATCGGCCAGTAAAATATCGGGTTTACGATCGCCGTTTACGTCGCCAATGGCTAAGCCGTAGCCGATGGAAATGGCGTTATCAATGGTTTGGGCTTCGAACTGGGGAGTAGGAGGGAACACCGTAAAAAAGTTTACCACTAAATTCCAGATATAGTAAAGCAGCAGCATGTTTCTCTTATTTAAATTAAAAAATTTACCTAAAACCTAACAAAAGCTTCTTATAAAGCTTAATCCAACGATTCTTTCAGATTTTGAATGAAGGCAAGAATGGTTTTCTGCACGGCTTCTGCTAAAACTTTGTTTGGTACTGGTTTCTCTTTTTGGGGTAACACCGCTATTTCTAAAGGTTGCTGGCCAATTACTTGCTTCGCTGAATGCGCTTGTAAGGGTATTACCGGCTCTAACCAAAAATCGGTTAAGCTGTACCAATAGCGATCGTCTTCTATTTCTAACTTTAGTGTGTACCCCAAATGATACGTTTGTTTTTTTCCGGGGCTTGTAAATGAAAAGGGCGAATAAGTCTGCCCAATGAGGACACCATTGGGCAAGTCATCTACTTTAATTACAATTTTTACTTTGCCAATTGGGGCAAACCAAGCTTTAGCCCGGTGATATAATTCTAACTGAGGGCCATCTTTAACCAGAACTTCTTCGGCGTAATAAATTTTACCTGTGGCCGCATCTACCGGAAAAGTTTGGGCAGATACAGTTACGGGATAGATAAAAAACAAGAACCAGAAAAAACAACTGACTTTACATGTACGCTGCGTTGGTTTTTTAAATTTTTGCAATGATAACAAGTATAATAATGGTTGAAATCTATTTAAAATTTCCGTATAAATACAAATGTAAATACGTATTTCTATAAACCGCCGGGCACCAATCTTGTTATATTCAGTTCTTTATATACAACAACATGTCGGCTGGCTTAATCGATTGGATTTTTGAAAATTTAGATGTTCAGAATCTGGATAGAAAACAAGTGTACCACTACCTGGATTACTTAAAAGAAATTGTAGGTCAGGAAAAAGCATTAAATAAAATTATTAAATATTATTCTTATAAAGTTTCGCTGGAAAGCCGGTTAGTGAATCTAGACCAAGAGTTGGTAAATACTGTCGCCGCACCTTCGTCTTCGGAGAAAGATACGAACAAATCCAGCCCTGTGGTATAAGTAATTAATAGTTGTTCGTAGTCAGACTTTTTTAAATTTTTGCTTTAAATTAAGGTAAACCTGCATAAAAAAACACCCGGCATTTTAATTAAAATGCCGGGTGTTTTTTTATGCAGGTTTAAAAATGCTTAGTGGGTAAACCCATCGCCGGCGTGGTCGTAGTCTACCTGGGGATGTTTTTCTTGTAAGGCGGCTAACTGCTTTTTACCGTAAGCAAACTGCGTGATTTTTAAGAATAGTACCGGCACCACAAACAAAGCCAGGAACGTAGCCGAAAGCATTCCGCCTACCACCGTCCAGCCAATGGTTTGCCGGGCTACGGCTCCGGCTCCGCTGGAGAAAGCCAAAGGCAAAACCCCCAGAATAAAGGCCAGGGAAGTCATAATAATTGGGCGCAAGCGCAGTTTAACGGCATCAATGGTGGCGGCTAATATTTCTACGCCATTATCTACCCGTTCTTTGGCAAACTCCACAATCAAAATGGCGTTTTTGGCCGCTAAGCCAATCAAAGTAATTAAACCTATTTGCGCGTAAATATTATTAGTAAGCTTAGGCAAGAAAATTAACGCGACTATTGCCCCAAAAGCGCCTAAAGGCACGGCCAGCAATACCGAGAACGGCACCGACCAACTTTCGTACAAAGCCGCTAGCAACAAAAACACCAGGGTAATGGATAAGGCAAAAATGAATATAGTGGTATTCCCCGACGATAATTCTTCGCGGCTCAGGCCGGAAAACTCGTAACCATAACCCGCGGGCAGTACTTTGGCCGCCACTTCTTGCAAAGCCGCAATCGCCTGGCCACTGCTATAACCCGGCGCCGGGTTACCGTTTATTTCCGTCGACCGAAACAAGTTATAATGCGATACTACCGGGGCACTTTCGGTAACCTGGTGCGAAACGACTGCGCTAAGCGGTACCGACTCTCCTCGCTGGTTTTTTACGTAATACTGACTTAAGTCCCGGATATCGTCCCGGAAAGAAGTATCGGCTTGGGCTACTACTCTAAAATTGCGGCCATACATGGTAAAATCGTTCACGTACTGGCTACCCATAAACGTGGACATGGTGGAGAAAACATCCGTAAGAGAAACGCCTAACTTTTTAACTTTTTCGCGGTCTACTTGCAACTGGTAACCCGGCGTACGGGCCGTAAAGAACGAGAAGGCACCCGTAATTTCGGGCCGTTTTCGGACTTCGGCTAAAAAGTTGTTCACGATGCCTTCAAAAGCTTTGATATCATCGGTACTTTCGCGTTGCTGCAAGATAAAGCTAAAACCCCCCGTGCGTCCTAAACCCGGCACGGCGGGTGGGGGCACTACCACAATATTCGCATCTTTAACGGTGGCAAATTTTTGCTGCAACGTACCCACAATGGCAAAAAGCTGCTGCGACGCTTCTTTCCGGTCGGCCCAAGGTTTAAGCTGCACGAAAATAGTACCGCTGTTGGATTTAATGGAAAAGTTCAGCACGTTTAAGCCCGCAATGGCCGAGTAATTGTTCACGCCCGGCGTAGTCCGTAAGTGTTCCGAAATTTCTTTTAAAACCGCGATGGTCCGGTTACTCGAAGCAGCTTGGGGGAGCTCAAAAGTCACGAACAAACGGCCTTCGTCTTCGGTAGGAATAAAGCCGGTTGGCTTGGTGCGGAATAAACCTAAAGTACCGGCATACACGCAAACCAGTAAAATTAATACTAAAGGTGCCGCTTTTATGCTGCGGCGCACCCCATTGGAGTACGCATTGGTTACCCGCGCGAACCATTCGTTAAATTTAAAAAATAGCTTGTTAAGGCCCCGCGAATTTTTATCCAGGTTCATGGGGCGCAACATCAGCGAGCAAAGCGCCGGCGTTAAGGTTAGCGCCACAAAAGCCGAGATTAATACCGAAATGGCAATGGTAATCGCGAATTGCTGGTACAAACGGCCTACTAAACCCGGAATAAAACCTACCGGAATAAATACCGCCGCTAATATTAAGGCAATAGCAATAACCGGCGCCGTAATATCTTTCATGGCTTTGCGGGTAGCTTCTTTCGCCGACAGCCGCTCGTGGTCGATGTAATGCTGTACAGCCTCTACCACCACAATGGCATCATCCACCACAATACCAATGGCCAGTACGAAACCAAATAAAGTAAGCGTGTTAATGGTAAACCCGAGCGGGATAAAGAAAATAAACGTACCCACAATCGAAACCGGAATCGCCAAGATAGGTACCAGCGTGGCCCGCCAGTTTTGCAGGAACAAGAACACTACCAGAATTACCAGCAATAAAGCTTCGCTTAAGGTATGAATTACTTCCTCAATCGACACTTCTACCACCGAAACGGTTTCGAAAGAAACTTTGTAATCCATATCGGCCGGAAAGGTTTTTTTCATGTTAGCCAAGGCTTTGTAAACACCTTCGGCAGTATCCAACGCGTTACTACCCGGCGACTGGTATACTAACAAGAAAGTAGCCGGTTGGCCATTAATAAAAGCTTGCCGGGTGTAACCAAAGCTGCCTAATTCTAAACGGGCGACATCGCGCAGGTAAACCACGGAGCCATCTTCGGGCCGGGTACGCACAATAATATTTTCAAATTGTTCCTGACCAGTTAAGCGCCCGTTTACGGTTAACGGATATTCAAAGGCCTGGGTAGAATACTGCGGAGCGCTGCCCACCGAACCAGCGGCTACTTGTACGTTTTGTTCCCGTAAGGCCGCGGCTACTTCGGTAGGCGCTACGCCTAATTGCGACAATTTATCAGGCTGTAACCACACGCGCATGCTAAATTCTTCCCCTACCGTGTTGATATCCCCTACGCCCGGTACCCGTAAAATAGCGTCGCGGATGTAAATGTTGGTGTAGTTATCCAGGAATTTAATGTCGTGGGTACCTTTAGGGGAATAAAAGGTAATTACCATCATAATGGTGGGGTTCCGCTTCCGAACGGTTAAACCCAAGCGGCGCACTTCTTCCGGTAGGCGGGGTTCGGCAATACTTACCCGGTTTTGCACGTCCAGGGTCGCAATGTCTACATCGGTGCCCACGTCAAAGTTTACGTCCATGGACATTTGCCCGGTGCTGGTACTGTTCGACGACAAATAGGTCATACCGGGCGTACCGTTTACCTGGGTTTCTACGGGCGTGGTTACGGTTTGCTCTACGGTTTGCGCATCGGCACCCGTGTAGTTACCGGTAATCGAAACCACCGGCGGTGATATATTAGGGTATTGGCTGATGGGTAAATTTAAAATTGCCAGCGTTCCTACCAGTAGAATTACGATGGATATAACGATAGCGGTAACGGGCCTTCTTATAAATACTTCTGATATCATGCTGAGTTAAAAGTTACAGGTTAAAGGGTGCAGGTTACAGATTACAAGTATTTAACCTGATGCGTACTTAATTATCAATGGTTAATTGCTGAAAATTTTAAATTTTAGTCTGGCTGTTCGAGCAAAATGGCTTTTGGCGGCTGCTTTTTTTAAATTTTTAGATGGAAAACAATTAAGGGGAGTGCTTAAACCGATAATTTACCGGGAGGCAGCAGCACCCGGTGCTGGTTGCGGAGTACCCAATGTTATTTTAGCACCTGGCCGTAATTTCTGGGTTCCTTCCACTACTACTTTGTCGCCGGCTTTTAGCCCTTCCCGGATTACTACTTTATCCGCTACTTTGCTGCCCAGCGCTACTTTGTTCTGTACCACCGAATCGCCCTGAATAACATAGGCGTAATATTCACCCATCTGCTCGGTTACTGCTTTGTTCGGAATTACCAGCTGCTCACCGATATCGGCGTTGCGTACCCGTACTATAGCAATTAAACCCGGTATAAGTTGGCGGTCTTTGTTCGGAAAACCTACCCGCACAGTTAGGGTACCAGTCTGTGGGTTAATGGCCCGGTCAATGGCCTGTATTTTGCCGGGGTACGGGTAAACGCTACCGTCCGAAAACTGGATAGTAAAGGTAGAATCCTTCGCGGCTTTATTTTGTAAGCGGGCAAAACGCGGCACTTCACTTTCATTAATCACCATGTCCACGGCAATCGGGTTATCGGCCGATATGGTATTAATCAGCGTGGTACCCGGCGAAACCTGCGAACCTACTTTCACTTGGGCAATCCCGATTTGGCCACTCATGGGGGCGGTAATAACCGAATACCGTAAGTTAGTAGAGGCTCCGGATACGCCAGCCTGGGCGGCGGCTACCTGCGCCTGGGCAGTGCCTAATTCGGCGCGGGCGTAATCTACGCGTTGCCTAGCTACGGCATCTTGCTTAGCTAAATTTTCGTAGCGTTCGGCATCTTGGCGAGCTCTTTCCAGGTTGGCCTGCGCACTTCGTAAGTTCGCTTGGGCTTGGTTGTAAGTCGCCTGATATTGTGTCCGGTCTATTTCGTACAGCTTTTGGCCTTTAGTTACCTGTTGCCCATCCTGCACATACATGTTGGTAATATAACCAGCTACCTGCGGGCGCAACTCTACTTCGTTTAAAGCTACTACGGTGCCGGGGTAGGTATCGGTACCTACTACTTGTTCCTGCGAAACGGTGTAGGCATTAACAGGTACCGGAGCGTTCAAGGGGTTTTGCTGAGCGGCATCTTTGGATTTATTGCAAGCTACCAGTAAGAGGGCGAAGATTACCGCCACCGGCAACGAATATAATTTTCTATTCATGATAAATTTTAAAGTTTTGCTTTCAGAATTAGTTTACATTAATGGTTCCTTGAGCGCGTTGCAAGTCTAACTTGCTGGACAGCAGTCGGTATAAGGCATTGAAATAGTTGAGCTGGGTAGTGCGCAAATCGGTCTCGGCGGTAATTACTTCCAGGTAGGTTTTTATGCCTTCGTCGTACTGTAGTTTTAAAATTCGGTACACATCTTCGGCTACGGCTACGTTGCCTTTGGTCGTATTCCACTCGTTCAGGTCGCTTTTGTAATTAGCCAAGGCTTGCTGGTATTCGGTATTAATAATGTTTTTGGTATTAACAATGTCTACGTCCAGGCGTTGATCCAATAATTGGGCGCGACGTAAATTCTGGATGCGACGGGTACCCTGAAAAATAGGTAATCCTACACTTAAGCCTACCAGGGAGTTTGGAAACGTTTGGCTGAATACCTCCGAAAACTGGTTATTCTGATTTACAATGTTATAGTTTACAAAAGCGGAAGCGGTAGGTAAAAAACCCCAGCGGTAATACGTAATATTTAAATTTTGCAACTGCTTTTGGGTTTGCAGCTGCTGAAACTCAATGCGGTTGGCAAAAGTTACGGCTTCGGCAGTATCCACCAGAATATTCTGTTCCATTTTGGTGCGTTCAAAGGCCAGTTGTAGTTCGGCGTTGGGTTGGTAGCCGATGAGTTCTCTTAAAAAAGCAAACTTGGCTTTAATTGATTCCTGGGTTCTTTTGCGGTCGCTGCGGGTATTGCTCAACGAAATGCTGGCCCGTTGGTAATCGGTTTTATCCACTATTCCTTGCTCGTATTGGGCCAGGGCATCTTTTTGTTGTTTTTCCTGCCGGATAATGGCTTCGTCCAGAATGCGTAATTGCTCCTGACTCAGGAGAATATCGTAAAAAGCTTTACTCACATTTACAACGGTGCTGATTTTTACATTAATCGTATTCTGATCGTTTTGTAAACGTACAAACCGGGCCGCCCGCGAAGCCAGCAGTACATCGTTGCTGTATAAGGTTTGGTTGGCTTGCAATTGTAGCGTAGAGGTATTGGCTACCCCAATGGTGCGCGGCGTAGGCACACCCGCATCGTTGGGGAAAAAAGTAACCGGCATTTTTAAATAATGCTGAAAATTATACTGCGCGTTTAGCTGGGGCATCCAACCGGCCAGACCAATATTAATCTCCCGTTCGCCAATTTCTTCATCGAGTTGGGCTTGCTGCACGGCCGGCTGATTTTTTAAGGCAAAATCGATACACTGCTCCAGCGTAAGACCTCCGCTGCCTGGATTTTCGGTTTTTACCTGTGCGCTCAAAAGCAAGGGCATAAACAAGTATCCCACTGCCAACCGGAATACCCAAGGTATTTTTTTATTCATAAAACAATTAATTGATTGAAACACATTCTTTTTCATAGCTATTTAAAAGCTTTCCGCAGTAAATAAAGCGGTAAAGTGATCGTCGGTTATTTATTTAGGATGCCATCCCACACCACTTCTATTACCTGATCTACTTCTTCCGGACCCATCGGCAATTGATTTTTTAGTTTTATTTTGGCAGCGGTTAACACACTGCTGTGTACCATTATGCCCATGGTTTTATAATGCATCGGTTTTAGGATAGCGGCATCAATGCCCGTTTTTACAAAACGGATTATGATATTCTGACAATGATCGTTCTGGTAATAAGGACACCGCAGGTAGTAAGGAGAATTAACAAATTGCTCAATAAAATATAAGGCGTCCGGATTTTGGGTGTAAAAAAGCCATTGGCGGTGCCAGAAGGTGATAAATCGTTCTTTAAAACTTTTACTCTCGTCGTCACTTTCCAGTAAAGCTTCGGCTATAATAGTGCGAATGTAGGCGTGTAATTCTATAATAAGGGATTCTTTCGAATCGAAATAATGGTAGATAGTGCCGGCCGCTACCCCAGAATTTTTAATGAGCATGCTCATGGTGGTGCCATGAAAACCATGCTCCCGGACCAAAGCCAGCGTGGTGTCGAAAATAATTTTCTTTTTATCGGTAATGTTCTCCACAGCTCCCCTTTCTGATTGCGCCTTCGAACGAACGTTCGTTCGAAGGCGCAAAGCTAACAGGAGTTTTTAATTTTTACTTAATTATATGTAAATTTTTTAGCAGACCAGCTTATTGTTTGTTAATCTTCTAAAAGCTACCGGTTACCATCCCGTGCTTACGGCAGAAGCGAACCCGATGTTCAGGTAATAACAATTAGTTTAAATTCTGGTTTAAATATTTAGGCCTCTTTAAAATATTATCAATAGCCCTATGAAGAAGAAGAAACATGAAGTAGGGGAGACGCACGGCAGATGAATAAATCGTTTTGACAAATGTTGCGTACAGGTTAAGCCTTTTAACTTCAGTAAATACTACTTTCCGGAGCGCAGATAGGCGATCTATATTATTTTTTTAAATTTTAACATGTCTTTTTGGTCCAGCATAAAAAAAATCACGGGTTTAAAAAAAGCGCAGCGCGGTTCCGATAAACCCCCATTAACGTTAAAAGAGCGCTTTACCGCTTTAAAAAATATTCCGGCTTTTCTGCGTTTAATCTGGCAAACCAATCCGGCTTTGGCGGCCGGTAACATTTTGCTGCGGCTTATTCGGTCGGCTATTCCGCTGGCCACTTTATACCTGGCCAAATTAATTATTGACGAAGTGATCCGGATTGCCCAGTCGCCGGCAGAAAAAGATATTTCCTACTTACTTACCCTGGTAGCTATAGAGTTTGGATTAGCCATTTTGTCGGATATTTTAAACCGGGGCACCGCTTTGCTCGACAGCTTGCTCGGGGATTTGTTCGCCAACCAAACGTCTGTGGATTTAATGAAACATGCCGCCACCTTGGATATGGCGCAGTTCGAAGATTCGGTGTTTTACGATAAACTGGAGCGGGCCCGCCGGCAAACTTTAAGCCGCACTATTTTAATGTCGCAGGTGCTGGGCCAGATGCAGGATATTATTACCATGGGTTTTCTGGCGGTAGGTTTAATTACGTTTAATCCCTGGCTGATTCTGCTGTTATTAGTTGCGGTAATTCCGGCTTTTCTGGGCGAATCGCACTTTAACGAACGCAGTTACTCCCTGGTACACGGCTGGACCCCGGAACGCCGCGAACTGGATTACCTGCGTTTAACCGGCGCCAGCGACGAAACGGCCAAAGAAATTAAAATTTTCGGCTTAGCCGATTTTCTTATTTCCCGGTTCAAAGAACTCTCCGATAAATTCTACGCCGATAATAAAAAGCTGGCTTTAAAACGGGCCGCCTGGGGCAGTATTTTTGCGGCGGTGGGCAGCGTTGGATATTACGGCGCTTACCTGTACATTATTTACCAAACCATTAATCACCAGATCAGCATTGGGCAACTAACTTTTTTGGCCGGTTCCTTCGGCCGCTTGCGTGGTTTGCTGGAAGGCATTTTAAACCGGTTCTCAGGGATTGCCGAAGGCGCTTTGTATCTACAGGACTTTTTTGATTTTTTTCAAATTAAACCCTACATCGAGAATCACCCGAATGCCCGGCCGTTTCCGAAACCCATCCGCCAAGGTTTTACTTTTGAAAACGTAGGCTTTAAATACGCCAACTCGCCAGATAAATGGGCTATCCGACATTTAAACTTTACTTTAGCCGCCGGCGAAAAACTGGCATTAGTCGGGGAGAATGGCGCCGGTAAAACTACTTTGGTGAAATTGTTATCGCGCCTCTACGATCCCACGGAAGGCCGCATTTTGCTCGATGGTTACGATTTACGCGAGTATAACCCCGAAGATTTACGCAAAGAAATCGGCGTTATATTTCAGGATTTTGTGCGTTTTCAAATGACGGCTTCTAACAATATTGCCGTGGGCCGTATTGACGAAAAAGAAAATTTTGCCCGCATCCAAACCTCGGCAGCCCAAAGTTTGGCCGATACGGTCATCCAAAAATTACCGGGCGGTTACGACCAAATGATTGGTCGGCGCTTTGCTAAAGGCGTGGATTTGTCCGGGGGCGAATGGCAGAAAATGGCTTTAGGACGCGCCTACATGCGCGATGCGCAGTTGCTGATTCTGGATGAACCTACTGCGGCGCTAGACGCCCGCGCCGAACACGAAGTTTTCCAACGTTTCGCCGAACTCACCCATGGCAAAACCGCCGTGCTTATTTCGCACCGCTTTTCCACGGTGCGCATGGCCGACCGTATTCTGGTAATCGAGAACGGGCAACTCATCGAAATTGGTTCGCACGCGGAATTGTTAGCCCAGAATGGCCGCTACGCCGAATTGTTTCGTTTGCAGGCGAAAGGGTATCAGTAGTTGCAGGTTGCAGGTTTAGAGTTAGAAAGATGAAAGGTTAGAAAGTTGAAACATAACTGATTTTAATCTGTCTAAATAGAAATTCAGAAGTCGGGTGATTTTTAAAATTAATCTGGCTGAAGCCTCGAAAATTTAAAAATCACCCGGTTATCTTGTTTTTTCGTCTTAAGGCGCTTTAATCTGTTACGTAATATTGGTCGCCGATTCCGAATACGTCTTTACTATCCGGATAGAAATAAAAGAATTTTTTCTCGACGGCACCGTTGTTAAACCGCAAAGTAATGGAATAACCGTCTAACTCGTAGGTACCCGCTTTTTCCTGGCTCGAGTAGGCGGTTACGTCGCTGCTCGAACCGCCGCCCGTAGATTCGAACGTAAATTTATTGCCATTAAAAGAAATATTGGAGGACGAAAAGGTAATTACGCTTCCGCCAAATGCCGTATTTCCGCCTCCCGAAATAGAAGAATAAGCGCCCGCAATGGTTTCGCCTTTGGCTGCTTTACTGGCTACAAACCAGGATTTATCTTCCCAGGTATCGGTATCGCCATCTTGCCAGGTAAGGGCTATTTCGCTGCCTTGCTTTTGCCAGGTGCCCCATTCCTCCGGTTCCTGCTGTTTCGATTGCGCTACATTCAGTTTATCCACATTGGTATCCAGATTTCGGTAAACGCTGCCATCGTTAAACAACAAATACGGATTGTATACCACGTACAGGTAACCGCCTACACCCGTCTCGTATTCTTCGTGCAGGTAAATAGCCTCCGCATCCAGAACTTCTTTAATGGAAGTATCCGGCTGGGCTTCGTCGTCTTTCTGGCAGCTTGTTAAAGTTACATTTACCAGCATACTGCTTACCAGTAAAAAGCGTGCGAAAATTTTTTTAGTTAGTGTCATGGTCTGATTTTAGATGATTGGTTGGTGCCTGTATAACGCAGAATGCCGGTAGTGTAGGTGTTTTTAACCTACTACAAAACTACTACTGGCCGCAGAAGGCCTTCTACCAATCTTCTACTAACGTTTGGTAAAACCACTAGTTATGGCCTGAATTAGACGATTTTTTTAAAAAAATACAATTTTTATAGTTGCAGAATAAAGCTGATTAAATCGGTTTCTTCGGGTAGGTTTAGCTTTTGCTTGAGCCGGTAGCGCGCCATCTGGATGCTCTTGGGTTCTACGTTAAGCAGGTGGGCCATTTCTTTCGTAGATAAATTCATGCGGATGTACGCGCTTAGTTTTTGATCGGCAGGGGTAAGGCCATTGAGCGCCACCTGATCCAAATGGTTGAAAAAATCAGGGTGTACTTTCTCGAAATGCAGCATAAATTTTTCAAAATCCTGTTCGTTTCCGAGGCGGTTATCAATCAGCTTGCACACCTTTTGCAGATCGGTAGTCAGGCCGTTGGCCTGCGGGAGCAGCGTAGCCAATCGAACTTTTACTTTTTGCAGGAAGGCACTTTGTTGTTCCAGGAGCAATACATTGGTGGTTAATTCGCGCTCTTTGTAGTCAATTTCTTTTTGGAACTGCTCTTCCCGTAGCGCGTTTAATTCCGCTTGCAGCAGCAGTTCTTCCCGCAACTTTTCGCGTTGCTGCTCGGCCAGTTCTTGCCGGAGGTAAGCTTTCTCCTGGGCTTCTTGCAGCAGGTTGGCTTTTTGCGTAAATATTTTTTGTTTTAACCGCAGCAGGTAAATCACTGTTCCCGATAAGAGTAAACCCAATCCGGCCAAAATCAGGTAAAAAATCTGGAGCTGGCGTTCCCATTGGTTTTCTTGTTCCAGGGTAGTAATGCGCGCTTGTTTTTTCTCGGTTTCGTATTGCAGCCCTAATTTTTCGGCAATTTCAACTTTCTCCCGGTTGTAGATGCTGTCTTTTAAAGTGGCCCATTCGCGCTGGTATTGATAAGCTTCGCGGAATTTTTCCTGATTGGCGGCCCAATCCTGTAGGGCTTGGTACGTATCGGCGGCAAACAAAGGACTGGTTTTTAAGGCTATAGGTAAGGCTTGCCGCAAATGCTTTTCGGCTAAAGCATATTTTTTTTGCCGGGTGTAGATTTTGCCTAATAAGGTATGACCCTGGCAAATAGCCGCCTCCAAATTTACGGGCCGGGCCAGCACTAAAGCTTGCTGAATCAGGGGAATGGCTTGCAAATATTTTTCTTGTTGAAAATAATTATTGGCAATGTTAAAAGTAACGCTGGGCTGCATAATGGGATTTCGCACCAGTTTTTTGTGCAGCAACTGTTGCACCTGGTAAAGACAATTCAGCGACGAATCCAGGTAAGCTTTCTGGTGGTTGGTATCGAACAAGGTATTGTAAGTACCCGAAAAATCCGTTAAAGCTACGGCCAACATTTCGTAATCCGCGTGGGTTTTTGCCACCTGCACGGCTTTCCGGTGGTAGTTTAAGGCATTGCTAAATTGCTTGAGCGTGTTATAACTATTGGCAATACCCGTATAACTTTGACTAACATTGGCCCAATCTTTTTGTTTTTCGAGTAAATCCACCGCTTTTAAAAAGTACGCAATCGCTTTTTCGGAAGCTTCAAACTTGCTGTAGGCCACGGCTATGTTGTAATGCATAAGGGCGACGAGCAAGGGTTTGTTCGCTTTTTTTAAAAAAGGAAGTGCCTGTAAGTAATGGTCAATGGCTTTGGTATATTCCCGGTGGTAGCTATAGGTTACGCCTTTATCCATGTAACCTAAACCAATGCCCCGGTTAAAGTTTATTTTCCGGGCCAATTCTAATTCTTGGTGCGCGTAGCGCAAGGCCTCTTTTTTATCGTGAAGGTGGTATTCCCAAGCTAATTCGCCCAAGGCGATTACCTTAACCGTATCGGCCAGAGGACGGGCTATTACCCGGCGCAGGGAATCAACGAGCGTTTTATTCTGGGCCGGGGCTTTAAACCAGCAGAAACAGATAATTATCACACTACACAAAGTTAAAATCCGGTTCATAGCTGATTTACCACTAACGTTATTAGTAAAAATACCAGATAAATTTAAAAAACCGTAGTAATTATCCGAGTTAACGATCAGGCACTAAGGAACCATTGCCGCAACCAGATATATCTGCTAAAAATGTATTTAGGTTCAGGTATTTAAAACAAAAAAGCCCGGTAAGTACCGGGCTTTTCGCGTCAGAAATGCTAAATCAGACTTTATCTTTTTGGTGGAAATTTGCTTAAAATGCTGTTAACGATCTCAATTACTTTATCTTCCGGAATGTTACGGCTCCGTACTTCTGATTCACCCACTCCCCGCCAGATTAACTGGTTATTCCGGCCATCAATTAAATCCACGATAATAGTGCCTTCTTTGTACTGGCTGGTATTGTTAAAGCGGCTGTAACCACCATAGTAACCATACGGATAAAACGGCCCGGCATTCGCGGTAGTTTGATTGGCAAAGCTAACGTTGTAGTTAACGTAAAATTCCGGTTTCTCGGCAAATTCAACGCCTCTTTGCGACAAGTTTGCTTTAATAGCATTTTGCATGCGCTTATCAAAGAAAGTATCGTATTGCAAGGAATCCCGCTTTACACCCGCTTTACTAGAGTACCAGTTAAAAGATTTATAACCCTGAAAATTAATAGAATGGTCGTAGTCGGTGCTTACATTAACGTAAGGCGCACAAGCCGAAGCTAGCCCTAGTAACATAATAAAGCTTATATACTTAATTATCTTCATCTTAACTTATATAATTTTTAATTGTTAGTAGTATAAACATGGCAATTTTAGTACCAAATTTTTAAAAATAATGTGATTTTTCGAAGTATTAACCTTGCTAAACACTAAACGGTTTTTACGTTAATATCTTGTACTTTTTGCAAGATATTCTCCTGTTTAAGCCGATTATAATAATTTTTTCACCCCTGCGTTTTACATAATTCAGGGTCTAGTAAATATTCTAAAAGGAAGATGTGTCAGTATGACAGGGTGGCCTTTATAAACCGAAATAAAATAAAAATCCCGCAGCTGCGGGATTTTTATTTTTAATAAACTTATTTAATCAATACCAGTCGCGATCTGGGCAACCTCGGGCTGCGCGTATGCTTCCAGCGGGGTACAAGAGCAAATTAAATTGCGGTCGCCGTAAGCCGAGTCGATGCGGCTAACGGTTGGCCAAATTTTGTGCGTACGAGCAAACGCGTACGGAAAAACGGCTTTTTCGCGGCTGTAAGGCAAAACCCAATTATCCGCTAAGCCTACAGCCATGGTATGCGGCGCATTTTTAAGAACATTGTTCTTCTGATCGGCAGCACCTTCTTCTATTTCCCGGATTTCCTGGCGAATAGAAATCATGGCTTCGCAAAACCGGTCAATTTCTTCTTTCGATTCGCTTTCGGTAGGCTCAATCATTAAAGTACCGGCTACCGGGAAGGATACAGTAGGCGCGTGAAAGCAATAGTCCATTAAACGTTTGGCCATATCTTCTACCTCAATGCCTACTTTTTTAAAAGCACGGCAATCCAGAATCATTTCGTGGGCGCAACGACCATTGGCACCCGTGTATAAAACCGGATAGTGTTCTTTTAACCGTGCTTTAATGTAGTTCGCGTTTAAGATTGCCATTTTAGTAGCTTCGGTTAAACCTTCGCCGCCCATCAGGGCAATGTAGGCATAGGAGATCGGCAGAATGCTGGCAGAACCCCACGGAGCAGCCGAAACCGCCGGAATGGCTTGTTCGCCACCGGTTTTTACTACCGCGTGACCCGGTAAATAAGGCACCAAATCCGCTACTACGCCAATTGGACCAACGCCCGGCCCACCGCCACCGTGCGGAATACAGAAAGTTTTGTGTAAATTTAAATGGCACACATCGGCGCCAATGGTGGCCGGACTAGTTAAGCCCACCTGCGCGTTCATGTTGGCCCCATCCATGTACACCCGGCCGCCGTTTTCGTGAATAATAGCGCAAATCTCGATAATGCTTTCCTCGTATACCCCGTGGGTAGACGGATACGTTACCATTAAACAGGAAAGATCGTTGCGGTGCTGTTCGGCTTTGGCGCGTAAATCCGCTACATCAATGTTGCCGCGATCATCGCATTTTACAATGACCACCTTCATACCGGCCATAACCGCCGAAGCCGGGTTGGTGCCGTGGGCCGAAGAAGGAATTAAAGCAATAGTGCGGTGCTGATGGCCCTGCGCTTCGTGGTACGCCCGGATCACCATTAAACCCGCGTACTCGCCTTGGGCCCCGGAATTAGGCTGTAACGAAATGCCCGCAAAACCGGTTATTTCGCACAGCCAAGCTTCTAAATCGGTAAATATCTGCTGGTATCCTTGGGCCTGATCTGCCGGCACAAACGGGTGCAAACCACCTATTTCGGGCCAGGTAACCGGCGTCATTTCGGCGGTAGCGTTTAGTTTCATGGTACAGGAACCCAGCGGAATCATGCTGTGTACCAAAGAAATATCTTTATTTTCCAGGTACTTCATGTACCGCAGAATCGCCAGTTCCGAATGGTGCTGGTTAAATACTTCCTGTTGTAAATACGGGCTGGTACGCAACAAATTTTCGGGCCAGGTTACCTCGGTTTCGTGCGGCAGTTCCGCCAGATTTACCACGGCCGTTGGCTGGTTCATTATTTTAGAAAATACCGATAAAATAGCTTTAACATCATCTAAATCGGTGTTTTCGTGCAGCGAAATGCCAATATAGTTATCTGGAAAATACCGGAAGTTTATGGCGGCTTGTTCTGCTTCTTGCCGGATGGCATTTTTTAATTCTGCACTTTCTACTTTAATTTTTAAAGTATCGAAGTAGTTGCTGTTTACTTGTTCCAGACCTAAATCCGCAAGACCCTGCTCCAGCAATTGCGTGAGTAAATAGATGTTGAGTGCAATGTATTTTAAACGGCGCGGCCCATGGTAAACCGCGTACATGCCCGCCATAACGGCCAGCAATACTTGCGCGGTGCAAATGTTGGAAGTAGCTTTTTCGCGCCGGATGTGCTGCTCGCGGGTTTGCAAAGCCATGCGGTAGGCCTTGTTACCGTGGGCATCTACCGATTGACCAATAATGCGGCCGGGTAAAGAACGTTTGTAAGCATCGCGGGTAGCCAGGAAGCCAGCGTGCGGACCACCGTAACCCATAGGCACCCCGAAACGCTGGCTGTTACCAACCACCGCATCGGCTCCCATTTCGCCGGGAGGGGTTAAAAGCGTTAAACTTAGCAAATCGGCCGCCACGGCCACGAACATGTCCTGCTGGTGCGCGGTAGATATAAATTCGGTATAATCAAACAATTCCCCATCCGCGGCCGGGTATTGTACCATCGCCCCAAACAAGGTAGCGTCAGATAAATCGGCGGTGCGGTGGTCGCCAATAACCAGTTCCAGACCCAGCGGGGTAGCGCGGGTTTTTAAAACATCAATGGTTTGCGGCAGCACGTGTTCCGATACAAAAAAGCGGGTAGCATTTTTACGGGTACCTTTGCGGAGGCCGTAAAACATGTTCATGGCTTCGGCGGCAGCGGTAGCCTCATCCAGTAAAGAGGCATTGGCAATTTCCATGGCGGTTAAATCCATCACCAGGGTTTGGTAATTAATCAAGGCTTCTAAACGGCCCTGGGCAATTTCGGCCTGGTAGGGGGTATAGGCCGTGTACCAACCCGGATTTTCCAGAATGTTCCGCTGTATTACGGGCGGGGTAACGGTATCGTGGTAGCCTAAACCAATGTACGAACGGCAGACTTTATTTTTTTTGGCGATAACACTGAATTTTTTTAAAAAATCGCGTTCCGTTAAGGCGGCCGGAATGTTTAAAGGTTGCTTCAGCCGGATCGCCGCGGGTACGGTTTCATCAATCAACTGGTCCAGCGAAGACACCCCAATGGTTTCTAACATTTCCTGAATGGTTTGCTTTACCGGGCCATTATGTCGTTCTTTAAAAATATCGGCGGGCTTGGTTTTTATCAACATAGTTGCTTTTTAGAAGTAAGAAGGTGCTTCTTTTTAACGACGAAGCTTGCTTAAAAAGTTCGGATTAAGATGGTGCCGCAAAGGTACTTTTATTCTGTTAACGAAGCTAGATTGCGGTGTTAATTTACCACCTTAACCAACGGAATCGTAGCATCAGGCTGTTCTTACTGGTGGTAATTCTATTATAAGTTAAAGGGGTGTTTCATTACAACCTGTTTCTGCTCCGAATGTTGCAACTATGGACTATGGCTTAGAAATAATGGATTACTGCGTAATTATTGAAAAACAAAACAGGTGCGGAATAATTATTACATTAAGCTGCCAAACACGTCGCTTTTATGAGTAAACTAACTGTAGGAATAATCCGGGAAGGCAAGGTGCCACCCGATAAACGGGTACCCCTAACGCCGCTAAAATGTCAGGAAGCCATGACGGTTTTTCCGGAATTAAAAATAGTGGTGCAGTCGAGTACGGTGCGTTGCTACCACGACCAGGAATACCGTGATTTAGACATAGAAGTACGGGAAGATATGCGCCAGTGTGATGTGTTAATGGGCGTAAAGGAAGTACCTCTAGCGGAGTTAATACCCAATAAAACGTATTTCTTTTTCTCGCACACCATTAAAGAGCAGCCGCATAACCAGGCCTTGCTCCGGGCCATTCTGCAAAAAAACATTACCTTGATTGATTACGAAACGCTTACCAACGTAAAAGGCGAGCGAACGGTAGCTTTTGGGCGCTACGCCGGCATCGTGGGGGCTTACAATGGGATAATGGCTTATGGTAAAAAATTTAAAATTTTCGACCTGCACCCGGCGCATCTGTGTCTGGATATTGAAGATATGGAGGAAGAATATTTTAAAGTAAAAGCCTTGCCGCCGATTAAAATTGCGGTAACCGGAGGGGGTCGCGTAGCCCACGGCATTATGGAAGTACTGGATAAAATGGGGATCCGGAAGGTGAGTGTGTATGATTACTTGTACTTAAAGTTTACCGAGCCGGTTTATACCCAGCTGCATTCCTCGGATTATAACCGCCGCCGCGACGGCCGCGTGTGGGACAACGTGGATTTTTACCAGAACCCCCACGAATACGAGTCTACTTTCGATAAATTTACTCCGGTTACCGATATTTTAATGGCCGGCGCTTACTGGAATCCGGCCGCGCCGCGTTTATTTACCGCAGCCGATATGCAGCGATCTAATTTTAAAATTAAGACCATTGCCGATATAACCTGCGATGTAGAAGGGTCTATTCCGTGTACCAAACGGGCCAGCAGTATTCCGGAACCGGTTTACGACTACAATCCCTTTACCCAGGAACTGGAACCCGCTTTCAGCAAACCAGAGAATATCACCGTGATGGCGGTTGATAATTTACCTTGTGAGTTGCCCCGCAGTGCTTCCCGCGATTTTGGCCGCCAGCTCATCGATGAGGTATTTCCGCATTTACTAAACAACGACGCCGAAGGAATCTTAACCCGGGCTACTATTTCTAAAAACGGGCAACTCACCGAACGGTACGCGTATTTAAAGGCGTATGCTGCCGGCAATTCAGTAAATATTTAAAATTAATAGCATTTACTTATTTTGAAAAAGTTTACCCTAAATCTTGGGTTAGATGGTATAAAAAATGACCAGGCTTTTCTTTTTGTTATTACAGGTTGAATTAGCAGTAATTTTCTGTTCTTGTCAGAAGTAGGAATTGGTAAATCAATTTTAGGTTAATAAAAATATTGACTGATAATCTTCTTAAACCGGAGACCCTGAACTAGATTTTATGATGGAAGCATTTACTGTAAATGCAATAATTCTTCATTTAGATGGTGAATTCAGATAACTTTCTGGTATTAAAGGTCTAGGAAAAGGTTCTGTAAGCTTGTATGTAGAAATCTATAAACTAACTGGCGAAACCTGGAAAAGGAAAAGTAATTGTTAAAATAGAATTAAACTGCCAAGTGATTTGCTCCTTTTTCAAGCAAAAACGGGCAAAGAAATCATCTGAATCTAACACAATTCTAATTAGTTTCAAGAGGAATGCCGTTTGGTAGATATTTCCTCTATACCACCTAATAATCTTTCAAGAGAAACAAAAAAGCAATTAGGCTATTGGGCTACCTTGCCGATGATTAATTTAAAAAATGTATTATTACATAAAATTACGCCGCTCTACAAACTAGAAACAATAGGCTTTAACCAGCGGCTTGCATGTTGTTTCTACAAGTCGTTCTACGAGCGCTTTGTTGTTAAAAATAAGGTTTATTAAAATGAGTGCGTATTTACTCTCCTAAATCTTTAATGTGCCCCCGGCTTTGCGGCCCTTCCAGTAAGTTCCAATAACGCTCTTGTTCTAATGGCGCAGGCGATTTTGCAAACGCAAAGCGCGGCACCTGAGCCGCTGTATTTCCTGACGCATATTTAAAATCACATCAAGGCCTTTGGGGTTCAAGTCTAAATCTAAGAAGAATCAAATTTAAAAAAATAGTATTTTCCAAAAATCACTTATCGTTTCGTAGCTGCGCTAGCTGCTGAAACAACTCTTTCTCTTTGTTAGTGAGGGCCTCGGGTAATTGCAGCACTACTTTTACGTACAAGTCGCCGGATGGCCCCGGTTGATTATACACCGGAAAACCTTTGCCTTTGAGCCGCAGCAAAGTGCCATTTTTGGTTTCGGGCTTAATTTTTAATTTTAGCTGGCCATCCAGGGTATCTACGTAAAAATCACCGCCCAGCGCCGCCCGGTAAACAGGTACTTGGGCCTCTACATATAAGTCATTGCCCTGGCGGGTAAAGCGGGGATCGGGTGGTACGCGTAAAGTAATGATTAAATCGCCGGGCTCACTGCCATTACGACCCGGACCACCGTTACCTTTTAGCCTAATTTTCTGACCATCTTCTACTCCGGGTTTAATATTGATGCGCAGGTTTTTATCGTTCAGGGTAAAAGTTTTTTTCACGCCGTGGAAGGCTTCTTCCAAAAATACGGTGAGTTCGGCGGAGAAATCCTGGCCTTTAGAGCGCACGCTGCTCCGGCGACTGCTCCGACCCATATCACCGAAAATAGAACTGAAAAAATCGGAAAAATCGCTGCTTTCGTCGTTTGTTTGGTAGGTATAGCGGCCACCGCCGGCATTGCCACTCTGGGCATACTGGCCCCAATCAAAACTACCCGTTCCGCCGCCGGTTTGCTGGTAGCGTTGCCAATCAGCCCCGAGGGTATTGTATTTTTGCCGTTTAGTATCATCGGAGAGCACTTCGTGCGCTTCGTTAATGGCTTTAAATTTTTCCTCGGCTTCTTTATTGCCGGGGTTTACATCGGGGTGGTATTTGCGCGCGAGTTTTTTGTATTGTTTTTTAATTTCTGCTTTCGAGGCTTTTTTATCTACCTCCAGGATTTTATAATAGTCTTTGTAATCCACGGTTGCGTAGCGTTTATCGATGAACTCTTTATAGCCAATTTTACGTAATTAGTCGCCGGAAGTAAATAACATTTCGACGACTTTACTTATTCTAAAACTAGTGAGTAATTTTTAAATAGGAAACACCTGGCAAAAAGTTACCCCTTAAAACAAAGCTTTAGGCAGTTCTAAGGGGTAACTTTTAGGCTACAAATTTAAAAAATAAGCAAGCTAGTAACTTCTTTCCGGAGCCAAAGGCCGTACTTATTGCAATTTTATGATTTTTGCTCTTCGACTTTTTGCGGGGTTTTTACTTCTTTTTGATGCGTAGTTTGTACCTGCATTTTTCCGTAATAATCTGGAATCTGGTCGCCGAGTAATCGGCCCCAAGGTTTTAAAGAATCAATATGATCGAAGATAATTTTTAGTACGGCAATAAAGGGAATCGATAAAAACATACCTGAAAATCCCCACAAGGCACCGCCCAGCAACACGGCCAGGATAGAAGCCAACGCATTGATCTTTACTTTAGACGATACAATGCGCGGCACCAGAATATTGTTGTCGATAAATTGAATGAGCCCGTATGCGGCAATAATAAGTAATTGGGTAGTATAGCCATCTTTGGTTAAGGTAGCCATTAACACCGGTAAAATAATGGCAATTAAACCACCGATGTACGGAATCAAATTAAGGATGGCCCCAATTACTCCTAATAAAATGCCGTATTGCACGCCCAAAATAGTAAGGGCAATAGAATTTAAAACCGCTACTATCGACGCTTCAATTAACAAACCCACGATGTAGCTCTGAATCGCGGACTTTGTTTCCGACAAAATATCGGCAATAGGGCCAGAATTTTCTCGGGCAAAAGCTTCAAAGATAAAATTTAAAATAAGCGGCTTATAAAACAGCAACAAGAAAATATAAACCGGAATTAAGAACAGAATACCGAATATACCTAATACACCCGAAACCGTACGGCCCGCCAAGGCTTTGCCGCCACTGGCTGCGTCTCTTAACAGCTGTAATTGTTTCTCCAGGGTTATGCCAAAAGTGCTTTCCACCCAAGTTTGCAAATTAGTAGAAATCTGGTTGAACTTTTGGGTGAGCAAAGGCGCCATGTCGCCGAACTGAATAATCTGGGAAGATAAAAAATATAATAAACCCGCCAGTATAATAATCGCGATAAGTAAAGTTAAAATAATGGCCAACACTTTCGGAACCCGCCATTTTATGATGCGGGTATACAACGGGTTCAGCAAAATGGCCAGTAGCACCGAAAAAGCAATGGGCACGAGCATATCGGCCAGGGTATACAGCACATACACGAAAAGAATTATTCCGAGTAAAATAAGCGTGCTTTTTTTATAAAAGGGTTCAGACTGCGTCATGTCATTTCTTAAATAAGGAAAAATAATAATTTCTATTTCGGATACCTGTTTACCGGATCGTTCTGAAATACGTTGGTTTAGGCTTTTAGATATAATTTTTATTGGAAAAGAATAAATATCGGCTGGCTTACTCTTTGTATAATTTTTTAAGAGCGGTACTTTACCTTATTAGGTTCTATGGATGAAGCCGGAATTTATGTTGCGGGAAAATGGGGTAATGATTATTTCAGCGGGTTAAGAGTTCTATTACGAACAACAAAGCCCGGCCAAAACAAAATTTCAGCCGGGCTTCTGTATTTTTTTTAAATTTTAAACCGCTTTACTCGTGCGGGTGAATTTTATAATGAGCCTGTAAGGCATCTTCGCCAAAATCATTGGTCAAGTCACGGACTACCGTGTGCACATGGTTAGCGTTGTTCTGGGAGTTGTCGTATTCAATTAATAAAACCGGGTTGTGGATGCGGTAATAATGGGCTTTACCTACTTCTTGGGTTTGGCTGCCGGCCCAGGCAAAATACGTTTTCGCGAAACCGGCTTTCTCCACTTTGGCTCGTAAATCAGTGGCCAACTCCGGATTGTACTTGCCTAAATACACGTTTAAAAGCTGCGTAAAAGTTTTTTGTTGTGCCGCGTTCATCTCCGAAAATAAAATGCCTTCGGGTTTCTCCAGCATGGCTTTGCGGCTGTTGCTGGTAACGATCTCGTTGGGCGCTTTTTCGTTGATTAAGGCTTTTTTTAATTGCTCCGGCGTAAAAGATTGCACCAAAGCAAATCCTAAATTAGCTTCTTCTTTTAAAATTTGTTTACCTTTTTCCGGTCCTTCGGGTACAATAGCCGGGTTAGATCCCATAAAAGCGGGCGTTTCGGCCACTAATCGCCCCGTTACCGAAGAAAAGTTAAGCGATAAGTGGTGGCCTTCTACCCGAAAGGCCCAGGGTTCCTGCTCGGTGGGTTCTCCAAAAACGGAAAAATAATACTTGCCCGGATCGCGGTACGTATTTTCGGGAGGATGCTTTTCCAAAGCTTTTAGAACTACTTCTAATTCCATAATAGCCTTCGCTTTTTGGTAGCCTTTTTCGCTCAAAGAAGTTTGTAAAATAGCCAGGGCTTTTTTCTGTTGTTCCGCGGTCATTTCCTTCAAAGGTACGCCTTTGCGGTCGCGGGGTACAAAATGCCAGTTAAAACGCTCTTCGTCGGTGAAAGGGTAGGAGGCTTTCTTTCGCTGCTCTTCCGTTAAGGAACTCATAAAAGTTTTTACCGCGCGCAGCATGGCTTTATTTTGAGGAGCCGCAAGCGTAGTTTTTTTGGTAGTAGCCATGGTTTGGGCCCAGCCAAAAGATATTTGAAATAACAACCCAATGAGGAGACAGAATCTAGCCATAGAACTTTGGTATTAAATGGAGAATAACGTTATTCACTAAAAACCAAAAGTGTAGTAATAGAAATTATACTACCGCAAACAGTTTTAAATATAGGTAAATTAATTAAAAACGGAATTGTTCCCTGGACTTATTTGAACCAGGGAAACTGGATGTTTCTTTTATAATGCCAGGTGCCGGTTGGTTCAGGTAAAAAAGCATGAAAATGTATTCCTTTCCCCCTTCGGAAAAGTTAAAAAAGGGGAGGAGAGGCAGCTTTTTCTATTTCTATTTTTCCTCCGAAAGGAAACTCGTTCTCGCTTTTGCGGCTAGCTTATTATCTACTAACGACTCGTTTTTTAAATTTTTCCCTATAAGTGTGTCAAAATTATAATCCGATTCAAAAAATATCTTTTGATTAGCTTAACCAAGTACCAGGGTTAAAGATTTTAAATTTGAGCAGCGCTTTATTAAATCAGTAGACATCGCTTTTATTAAAAAAGATAACTGCTTCTCCTTCCCTGTTTTTAGGGAAGGTGCCGCAGGCGGAAGGGTACCACAAATATTAGCAAAATTTATTATTTGGTTTAGCTAAGCAGATTGCAAACTATTTGTACATTTAACGCATAACGCAATTTGCTTTTCTTCGCCTGTTTATGAACGCTTCTTGTTTTACTCGTCGTGTTAGTTCTCTGCTAACCAGATCCTTTTTTTTAATTTTTTTGTTTTTTAGTTGCCGCCCCAGTAGCAATGAACTGCAACTGGAAAGTAAAAATTTTACCGAGCAAATTGAACCGGCGCAAAACCTGGTTTTTGTTTTTAATAAAGACTTGGCTACTCCCGCGCAGTTGCAAAAATGGGATACTGCGGCTTATATCCAGTTTACGCCAACCGTGAAAGGCCGCTTTAAATGGAACACCCCCAACGAACTGGTATTTTCGCCGTTGCAGCCTTTTGCCCCCAGCACCGATTTTCAGGCGGAGTTTACGGAGAAATTGTTGCAGCATAGTTCCGAAAAGTACCCCTTGCCTAAGGCACAAAGCATCCGGTTTCACACGCCCTATTTAGATTTAGAGGAAGCCCGGGCTTTCTGGACCCAAAACGAAACTAATCCCGCCGAGTTGGAAGCCCGTCTGGATTTAAATTTTAATTATCCGGTAGTTCGCGCTTTATTAAAAAACCGGATACGCGTGTATAATGGTACCGTAGAGTTACCGGCCGAAGTAATACCGGGCAAAACCGGCGAGGCCGTAGCCGTGCGGCTAAAGAAAAATGCGGCTCTGCGCGACGATGCCCTGCCGGTACGCGTGAGTATTGCTCCTGGTTTAGCCACAGCCGGCAGTCGTTACCGAACCAAAGCCACCATCGAAAAAGAAGTGATTCTGCCCAGCCGACAAAACTTACAGATTTCCGAAGTAACCACCGGTGTAGAAAACGGGGAAGAACACATCTACGTGGCCACCACCTTGCCGGTACAAACCGATAACATCAGCACCTTGATTAAGCTGGAACCACGGGTAACATTTACCGTGGAAGAAATGGAAGGTGGTTTTATGCTGAAAGGCAATATGCCTCAGGAAAATACCTACGAACTAACCATTTCTAAAAACCTGACCGGCCTGGCGGGTACCAAAATGGGTCAGGATTACACCCATACGGTATCGTTTGCGGCGGTGCGGCCCGGCATTGGGTTTGTAAACGCCCGCAGCGTGTACCTGAGTAGCCAGGGAGCCCGCAACATTGCTCTTAACATCAACAAAGTGCCCCGCATTAAAGTAAGTATCGGTAAAATTTACGAAAACAATATTTTACGGGCTTTGCAGGACGGTAAATTGTACGAAGGCGAGTACGACGAAGAAGCCGAAGAATACCACGAAAGCTACGCTTATCCGGTAAACGAAACTAACGGCAACGTTATTTTTGAACGCGAATACGACACCAAAAACCTCCGGAAACAAGGCAACGCCTTCTTGCTAAACTTAGACCTCAACGACTTGGATTTCGACAGCGAATTTAAAGGCTTGTACGTGCTCACCGTAACCAGCACCGAGCAAAAGTGGCTGCGCGACTCCAAAATTATAGCGGTGTCGGATATTGGTTTAATCGCCAAACAAGGCAAAAACGACGTAATGGTTTTCGTAAACTCTATCCGCGAAGCCAAGGAATTATCGGGCGTGGAAATCCGGTTTATCAGTACCAACAACCAGGTTATTTACAAAGGCACTACCGACCAGGATGGAGTCGTTCGGTTTGCCGACATCGATAAACAAGCGCCGGATTTTAGAGTAGGTTTAATTACCGCCCGCCTGGGTGCCGATTTTACGTATTTGCCTTACAGCCAGACCCAGGTAAATACTTCCCGTTTTGAGGTAGGTGGCAAGCGGCTCAACGATATCCCTTACGATGCTTTTATTTACGGCGACCGCGATTTGTACCGGCCCGGCGACGTGATCCATTTGAACACCGTGGTACGTACCCCTGACTGGAAAACAGTAGCCGGCTTGCCAATAAAATTAAAATTATTACTGCCCAACGGCAAAGAATACAAAAGTGCCAAAGCCAAACTCAACCAACAAGGCGCCGCCGAAACCAGTTTTACCTTACCCGCCGCGGCCGTAACGGGCTCGTATACCGTAGAAGTATATTCCGGTAACGATGTTTTGCTGAATTCTCAGAAAATTGGCGTCGAAGAATTTATTTCGGACCGTTTAAAAGTAACCGCCACTTTGAACAAACTTAGTTTTAGCGCCGGCGAAAGTGTCATCACCAAGCTTACGGCTCTAAACTTATTCGGGCCACCCGCGGCTAATCGTAATTACGAAGTACAGCTTAGTTTAAAGAAAAAGTTATTCGAAGCTAAAAAGTTTTCCGAGTATCTTTTTGATATTGTTACTTCCGGAGCAGTGGATATTCAGAACAGCGTCCGGCAAGGGCAAACCAATGCGCAGGGCGAAGGACAGGAAAGTTTTACGCTGGCCGATTACCAGGATGTAGGTTTACTCGATGGCTCGGTGTATGCCACGGTTTTCGATGAAACGGGCCGCCCGGTAAACCGGCTGGCTAAATTTGAGGTAAGCACCCAACCCGTGTTTTACGGTATCCGCGATTTTGATGAATACGTGAGTACCCGGCAGCCTATGCGCATTCCGCTCCTGGCTGTAAATAAAACCGGTCAACCCGTAGCTGCTCCAGCCAGGGTGCAACTGGTGCGTTTTACGTACGAATCGGTTATTGAACGTTCCCCGGATGAAGCTTATAACTACAAATCACAACGCAAAGAAACGGTGGTGAGCAGCCGTGTAATTAATATACCCATAGGCGGGGCCCCGTTTACTTTTACGCCCGTAGCTTCCGGCGATTACGAAATCCGGGTGTTGCGGCCTGGAGCCAGTAATTACGTGGCCCAGGGTTTTTACGCCTACGGTTTTGGCGATACCGAGAGTACCTCGTTTGAAGTAAACAACGAAGGCGAAGTAGATATTACGCTGGATAAACCGGAGTACGAAGTAGGCGAAGAAGCCAAAATCTTGTTTAAATCGCCGTTTGCCGGTAAAATTCTGGTAACCGTGGAGCGCGACAAAGTATTTAGTTACCATTACCTTAAAACCGATAAAAAAGCAGCCTCCCTCACCCTCCCGATTAAAGATACATTTTTGCCAACCTTGTACATTACGGCTACGGCCTTGCGCCCGGTAAAAGATAACAGTTTGCCGCTCACGGTGGCCCGCGGGTTTAAACCTGTAACCATTACGCAAAAAAGCACCAAGCTGGAGGTGGCCATTACGGCTCCCGAAACTTCCCGCTCGCAGCGCACCCAGCAAATTAAAGTAAATACCGCTCCTAATGCCGAAGTAACTTTGGCGGTGGTGGATGAAGGCATCTTGCAATTAAAAGATTACCAAACGCCCAACCCTTACAACTTCTTTTACCAGAAGCGGGCTTTAGAAGTAAATGCCTACGATTTGTATCCATTCTTATTTCCCGAATTTACCGGTAAGCGTTCCAGCTTTGGCGGCGATGGCTACGATTTAGAAAAACGCATTAATCCGCTTACATCCAAACGGGTAAAATTAGTAGCGCAGTGGAGCGGCCATTTAAAAACCAATTCGAATGGCGAAGCTACGGTAAAAGTAAATATTCCGCAGTTTTCGGGAGCGTTGCGGGTAATGGCCGTAGCCTACAAGGACAATGCTTTTGGTTCTTCGGAAAAAACCGTGCGGGTAGCCGACCCGGTAGTTATTAGTACAGCCTTGCCGCGGTTTATGAGCCCCAAAGATACCATTCTGGTACCCGTTACGCTCAGCAATACCACAACCAGAAGTGCCACCGCCAGCAGCGACTTAGATGTAACCGGGTCCTTACGGGTAGTGGGCACCACCAGCCAACCAGCCAACCTGGCGGGTAACAGCGAAGCCCGGGTAATGTACAAAGTAGTGGCTGCTAATACCATCGGGCAGGCGGCAATAACGGTAAACGTAAAAGCTTTAGGTGAATCATTCCGGAACCGTACCGATATTACCGTGCGGCCGGCCGCTTCACTCACCAAAATTACCGGCTCCGGTTCCTTAAACAATACGGCTACCGCCGATATTAAAGCCACGCACGATTTTCTGCCAACTTCGGTGGCCTCGCGCCTGGTTATAAGTAAATCGCCTTTAACCCAATTTACCGACGATATTACTTATTTGCTGCAATACCCGTACGGCTGCCTGGAGCAAACAGTATCTACGGCGTTCCCGCTATTGTATTACTCTGATTTGGCCCGCGCTTTGAACCAGGATCGTCAGACCCGTACGTTTAACCCGAATTACCTGGTGCAGGAAGCTATTACCAAAATAGAAGCCATGCAGCAGTACGACGGCGGTTTTACCTATTGGCCTGGCCAAACCGATACCCATTGGTGGACGAGTACCTACGCGACCCACTTTCTGCTCGAGGCGAAAAAAGCAGGTTATCCCGTAAACGCTACCGTACTCAGTAAAGTACTGGTTTATCTGCAACGCAAAGTAAAAGGCCGGGCCATGGAAGAATACCGCTTTTACGATGCCAAACGTCAGGTGCAGAGCAAATTTATTGCGGCCCACGAAATTACGTACTCGCTGTACGTGCTCAGCGTGGCAGGCAAAACCGATTGGGCCACCATGAACTACTACAAAGCTAAGCCCGATCTATTAGCCCTGGATGAAAAATACGTTTTGGCCAGCACCTATGCGCTAAGCGGTAACCGCGAAAGTTTTAATCAATTGTTACCACCTGCCTTTACGGGCCAAACTTCTGTAAGGGCTTTGGATGGCAGTTTTTACTCCGCTATGCGCGACCGGGCGCTTTCCCTGAATAGTTTGCTCGAAGCCGATCCGGATAATCCGCAGGTGGGTATTCTGGCCCGGCACTTATCGGGGGAGTTGCGCTCGAACCGGTGGTTTAACACCCAGGAACGGGCCTTTGCCTTACTGGCTTTAGGGAAGCTTTCTCGCCGCGGGCAAGGCAATGCTACCGCCAAAGTATACCAAAATGGCAAACTAATCGCTTCGTTTACTGGCAGGCCGCTTACGATCACCAATAAACTAAATCAGGGTAATCTCTCGATCCGGGGGAGTGGACAAGGTACGCTCTATTATTTCTGGGATGTAGAAGGCATCAGCCAGAGTGGCAGTTATAAAGAAGAAGATAGTTTCCTGCAGGTTCGAAAAACCTTCCTGGACCGCAACGGCAACAAAATTACGGGTAATCTATTCCGGCAAAACGATTTGGTGGTCGTGCGCTTGGCGCTGCAAACCCAGGATGGCCGCAGCATCCCAAACGTAGCCATTACTGATTTGCTGCCGGCCGGCTTCGAGATCGAAAATCCCCGCTTATCCTCCGAACGCGAACTTACCTGGGCCCGGGACCTCTCCGTACCCGACCACATCGACATTCGCGATGACCGCATCAACATTTACACCACAGCTACTGCTAAACCCAAGTACTTTTATTACCAGGTCCGCGCCGTATCACCCGGCACTTTCCAGATGGGACCCGTGGGCGCCGATGCCATGTATAACGCTGAGTATCATTCGTATAGCGGTGGGAGAGTCGTGCGGGTAAGGTGATAGAGTTGAGAATATTTTATGTTAAAGAAGTAATAAAAATAGCTAACACTTAGAGGAAAATGTGTATCACTGTTTTGCTAAATGAAACTACTATAATAGATCTTTATATGAAATTTAAATATTTTAGAATAAGATTTAAATAACATAAAAGTTAAATACTTATCCTTAGAAGTTTGTAATTTAAACCTTTGGTAAAATCAATTATATAATTTAAAAATTATAAATTAAATATATACTTTGAGTGTTTGACAGCATTTAAAGTATAAATACATTAAGATATGGAAGAAAAAGTAACTTGTCCTAAATGTAATTCTGACCAAATAATTGCTAATCAAAAGGGATTTAGTAGTGGTAAAGCAGTAGCAGGAGCCGTATTAACCGGAGGAGTTGGTCTTTTAGCTGGATTCCACGGCAGTAAAGATATTATTGTTTCCTGCTTAAAATGTGGTAATAGTTGGAACCCTAAAGAACTGCAAGAGAAAGAAAGGAAACAGGAAGATGCAGAAATTTCCCAAATGAAAAGAAAGGAGAGTACAAGGGCTTTCTTAGAAAAAGATAATTGGGAAAAAAGAATTAGAAAAGCATATGAAGCTAATGATATTCAAAAAGCCGAAAAGCTGTATTTGACAAAACACCAGTTTAACTTACGTTTTCCAGATATTCATTATGTGTATACTTACCTTAAGAAAAAGAAACGCAATAATACACTCCTTCTAATTGGAGTAGTCGTCTTTTTGCTTTTGTTTTTAGTAATTATGTTTTTTCCAATATCACTCTAAGTATTCTCTGCTAGATGTAGTTACAAACTATTGCTACTCTTTGATTATCTCTCAACTTATAAATTAATAACATGAAATCAACCGAACTGAAATCAAATATTCATCAACTAATAGATAGTATTCAAAGTGAACAATTACTACAATCGCTATTCGATTTTTTAAAATCGCGGGAAAATAGCGAAACTGGTAAGTTTTGGAATTCTTTAACCGAGGAGCAGAAGAATGAAGTATTGTTGGCTTACGAAGAATCCGAAGATGAAGATAAATTAGTAGATGCCAAATCAGTTTTCAAAAAGCTTTCATGAATATCCTTTTAACTAAACGAGCAGAAAGAAGTTATAAAGCAATAAGAGAATATATACAACAAGAATGGGGTGACAAAGTAGCGGAAGCTTTTGAACAGAAGATAGTTGACTTTTTAGCGTTACTAAAAAGCTTTCCTGAAATGGGGTCTATAGCTGTAGCAGATAAGAAAATATACGGTTTTCAGGTTACCAAACAAACCCAGGTACTTTATAGAATAAAAGGAGATCATATTATAATTCTGACTTTTTTTGATGTTAGGCAAGATCCAACCAAGAAGTTTAAATAAACTAATTGAATTAGATTAGTTTATTTAAAAAGTAATAATTCGCTACCACCAGTTACGCTGCGCTAAACTGGCGGTAGAAATCTAGTAAAAGCCGGTTTAGTGGAAAAAGCCGAGGAATTATTTATACAGTGGTGCCCGCAATTACTCCGCGCTGACAGGTTTGATGGCTATTGATTATAGCTAGATATCGCTACAAACTATACTAAGCTACAGGCGGATTATGCAGGATTGTACGGAAAAGAAGCCAAAAACTTGGCAATGCCTCATAGTTCATTAAGAACTTAGGATTGTAAGTTTAACCCTTAATTTTTTTAAATTTTATCGGGTGTTTAGCCTTGCTTCAGCTGCTTTTTAATAGGTTCCAGCAAATAGGTTAATCCGTTTAGTTTTATCTCATACAAAGTATTTAATTGAATGCCTAGTTTGCCCGTTGGAAAACCTTCTTTATATAACCACTCCAGGTAAGATATGGGTAAATCGCAAAGGGTAGTGCCTTTGTACTTGCCAAAGGGCATTTTCAGACGCACTAAATCCAGTAATATCTCGGAATTGGGTTGGGTAGGTTCCAGCATTTTGGATTATGAGATACAGGTAATTTTAAATTTTTGATCGAGTAAGTAATATTGGCCGGCCAGAAAAATTTTTAATTTTAGAACTGGCTGATGTTGGAGTATTCTAATTTCAGGCTTTAATCATATGAATATGATCAATGCCATCTTCATCGTACACCTCTCCGGTTTGTACAAAATTAAACTTTTCGTAAAAAGCTTTGGCGTAGAGCTGGGCACCAATTTTTATTGGGCCGGGGCCATATAAATCGTAACAAGCTGCAATGGCGGCGGCCACTAACTCTTTACCTAAGCCAGAGCCTCTGGCGGCAGGGCTCGTTACAATCCTCCCGATGGACATGTGGTCGTAGTATAAACCGGGCGCGAGCAGACGGGCGCAAGCCGCTAACTGGTTGTTCTGATAAAGCAACAAATGGTAACATTCCTGGTCTTTATTATCCATATCCAGAAAAACGCAATCCTGCTCTACCACAAAAACTTCGCTGCGCAAGCGCAACACATCGTATAATTCGTAAGGAGTAAGAGCGGCAAAGAGTTTACAAACTTGATGAAACAACATGTAATTTTTATTTCTTTAGCAATTCCTATTTTATCAGCAACAAAGATAAATAATTGGCAGCTCGGTCAGATGCAGCAAAGTTTATAACAGATAAATAAAGTGATAGGTGGCCATTTTAATTGTACTTCACGTAAAATAGTTCATATCATAGCGTAGTAAAGCAATCTGCCTAAATATTAACAACTGTTGGTTAATCGCTAAATCATTTACTTTGTGTTTTTTCTTATAAGAAAGGTCAGAAAAAAGAAGTATGGAGTTTCTGAATCACCAGCTTAAACTTGCCGTTACGAAACATTTTTTGTTTAAATCAAAGGTAAAGTCTTTTGTTTACGGCGTGGATACTCCCCTGGAACCTATTCTGGATCACCGACAATGCAACTTTGGAATTTGGATCAAAGATTTTGGCTTTCCTCTGTATGGGCACATTCCGGCTATGCAGGAACTGGGCAAAGTGCACGAAGAAATTCATGATTACGCTACTTACCTGGTTAATTTAAAAAAAGCCAATAAAGACGAAGAGGCCATTACCGGCCTAGTGGGTTTAGAAGAAAGGGCCGATCATATCATTCGTCTACTCCAAGTCATTCAGGCTAAATTAACAGCTTAACTAATTGCTGGTTGATTTTTGGCGTAACAGCTGAACAGTCTGCCATTATCGGCTACTATTCTTACTTTTAAAAAGTGACTGTATTCCTGCATTCCGGAGTAGTTAGAAGCCTGTTTTTTTAAATTTTTACCTTTGTTTTAGCCCCGTTGAATAACAGGAAATATGTAATTTGCTGCCGCACAAGCAAAATGTTATTTTTCAAGCCTACAATTTAAACAAAATCCAAAATGAACAGCAACGTAAAAATCCGGCAGACCGAGGTTTTGTCGGATAATTGGTACACCCTGCGCAAAGTAACTTACGATTATTTAACCAAAGAAGGAACCTGGCAAACCCAAAGCCGCGAAGCTTACGACCGGGGCAATGGTGCCACTATTTTATTGTACAACCAAGAGCAAAAAACGGTAATTCTTACCCGGCAATTTCGCTTACCCACCTTTGTAAACGGCAACCCCACGGGCATGCTCATCGAAGCTTGTGCCGGTTTGTTAGATAAAGACAATGCCGAAGACTGCATTAAGCGCGAAACCGAAGAAGAAACCGGTTACCAAGTATCGGATGTACGAAAGATTTTTGAAGCCTACATGTCGCCGGGCTCCGTTACCGAGATTTTATATTTTTTTGTAGCAGAATACGCCAAAGACATGAAAGTAAACGAAGGGGGCGGAGTAGCCCACGAGCAGGAAAATATTGAAGTGCTGGAGTTGCCATTGGATGAGGCTTTGCACATGATTAAAACCGGCGAAATAAAAGATGCGAAAACCATTATGTTGCTGCAATACGCTAAACTCGAGAACCTGCTGGCATGAAAACCGATGAACCTTTGCTAATTTTAGTGGCAGGGCCGTACCGCTCCGGCACCCAAGACGATCCTGCCAAAATTGCGGCTAACGTGCACCACATGACTACTGTAGCCCTGGAACTCTATCAACGCGGCCATTTACCGGTGTTGGGGGAGTGGTTTGCTTTGCCTTTAGTGGAAGCCGCTGGTTCTAAACAAACCGGCGATGCGGTATTTAATGCTATTTTTCACCCGGTAGCCATCCGGTTAATCGATAAATGCGATGCCGTTCTCCGGATTGGCAGTGCCTCTCAGGGGGCCGACGAAATGGTAAGCATGGGGCAGGCCAAGGGTAAACGTATATTTTACAACCAGAAAGATATACCCGAAGTGGAGGAGTTCTAGCTCAATTTAAAAAACCGCTTGTGAAGCTTCTGAAACACGGCCGATGTTTGAAAGTAAATTGCTCTAGCAAGTGCGAAGTAGTTACCGCAAATCCTCGAAGGCATATTGGGCATCGCTCCAAAAAGCATCTAGGGCGATGATGCGGGGTTTAAAAAAGGAAATCAACGTGGGCCAATCTTCGCGGTTAAAAACATTAACCGGAGTTATTTCCTGGTAAATGCGCGAAATAATTTTGCTGTTCTCGTCCGGAACATGCGGTTGCCAAATCCATTCTTCCGCTACGGTTTCGTGTAATAAGTTTTTTAAAGCTAAAAACTGCTCCATAAAAAACTCTTGAATTTCTATATCAGGATGCGTAATCTCTATCCCGATGGAGGCCATTTGTTTATCGGCTTTCATCCGGAAATACAAATGCTTAAACCCGGTATTGTAGTTGAGCCAGTTGGCTTTTAATCCTTCTGCAGAAAGCACGGGCAGCATGTATTGTCCAAAGACGGTCCAGAAAGCTTGCCTTAGCTGAGAGGCTTGTTCGCGGGTGTACATAATCGAAATAACAATACCATAACGGAAAAACGTTTCCTGTACGTAAATTCGAGTTTAAATTTTAAAAACAAATAAGCTAGTGGCAGGAACAAGTAGATTTAACGCCAAATTTTAAATTTTTTAAAATACGGTAAGTCAGTGTTGAGCCTAAATTGCTTTAACGCCTATTGTTATGCTTCTTTTACGTAAAACGATTCCAAGGCTTCTTCGAGGTAATTATATTCGTAGGTAAAACCCGTTTGTAACACTTTATTGGCGCTTACCCGCGAGCCGCCCAGCACGGTTTCGCTCATTTCGCCCAACATCAATTTCAAACCAAATGCCGGTACTTTTAAACCTGTAAGCGGCTTATGTAATACTTCGGCTAATTGGTGGGTAAATTCTTCGTTGGTAACCGGGTGAGGCGCTACGGCATTGTATACTCCCTGAAACTGGTGATCCTCGAGAGCCGCGATGAGTAAACGGCACATATCGTCCAGGTGAATCCAGGATATATATTGCCGGCCCGAACCCAGCGGGGCGCCTACCATTAGCTTAATAGGTTTAGCTAATTGGGGCAAGGCGCCGCCTTCTTTACTCAGCACAATGCCAATCCGGAAAATAACCGTGCGAATATTTAAGTTACGGGCCTGATTGGCAGCCGTTTCCCAGTCGCGGCAAACATCCGCCAGAAAGTCGTTTTCGGCCGAACTGCTTTCTTCGGCTACCAGGCGCTCCCCGCTGTTACCGTAAATGCCAACCGCTGAAGCTGATATAAAGCCTTTTACGTGGTGGGACGTTTTTTTTAATTGCTCGATGAGCAGGTTGGTGCCATGAACGCGGCTGTCCCTAATTTCGTGTTTTCGCTTATCCGTCCATTTGCCATCGGCTACCCCGGCACCCGCCAGGTTAATAATGTAATCGGTGTAGGTAAGGGCTTTTTCTTCGATGTAATTATTTTCAATATCCCATTTAAAAGTTTGATAATGGGATTGTTTGCCATTATTCCGGCTTAAATGGGCTACTTCGTAGCCTAAATCTATGAGCATTTCCGACAGTCGGGTACCAATCAGGCCCGTGCCGCCGGTTATTAATATTTTACCAGCCATTTAATTTGTTTCCGTTGCGTTAGTTAACAACAAGTGAGTTACTAAAACGAAACAACTCAATAAGTAGGCCATACGTGCGATCGGAGGTAATAGCCTTAAAGTTATAAAATAAATTATAATTACTATATATTATAAGTAAATTATTCAAAATAATTCGAGATTACTTTCGGATGTACTGCAAAAACTCTTGCCGGTATTTATCTTCCTGAAAAAGACCAGTAAACTCAGTAGTAATGGTGCTACTCCCTACATCGTTTACCCCCCGGCTCATGACGCATAAGTGATCGGCTTCAATGTATACCGCTACGTTTTGGGTATGCAACACGTTTTTTAACTCATCGGCTATTTGCATGGTTAAGCGTTCCTGTACCTGGGGGCGTTTGGCAAAATACTGCACAATGCGGTTTAATTTAGAAAGGCCCACCACGTTGTTTTCCGGAATATACGCCACATGAGCTTTACCAATGATCGGTACAAAGTGGTGTTCGCAGTACGAGTAAATGGTAATATCGCGCTCTACCAGCATCTGGTTATAGGCATACCGGTTCTCAAACAGTTTCGCTTGGGGTTTATTTTCGGGATTAAGTCCCCGGAATACTTCGTTTACGTACATTTTTGCCACACGGTGTGGCGTGCCTTGCAAGCTATCGTCGGTAAGGTCTAAGCCCAACGTGTGCATAATCTCGCGAAAGTAAAAGGTAATGCGTTCTATTTTTTCGGCATCGCTCAGGGCAAAAGCATCGGGCCGCAGCGGCGTTTCAATAGAAGTGTTTGAGGAAATAGGGTCGGTTTCTTCCGGTTCCAAATCTAAGGGTATATTAGGAGTAAGTTTATCCATGGTATTCAACAAAATTGCGGTCGGTTTCGAATAAGGTAACGGATAGCGCGTAAGCCGCCGAAATTTTTTCCCGAAGCCGGTTCCAGATAACGATGGCAATGTTTTCAGCTGTGGGATTGAGATTTTTAAACTCCTCCGTATCCAAATTTAAATTTTGATGGTCGAATCTGGCTAGAATTTCGTCTTGGATCAGGTCACTGAGTAATTTCATGTCGTACACGTAGCCTGTTTCGGGGTTTACCTCGCCCGTTAATTTAACCGTGAGGGAGTAATTATGGCCGTGGTAGTTCGGATTATTGCATTTGCCAAATACCCTTTGGTTCATTTCGGGACTCCAAGCGGGGTTATTCAGCCGATGCGCGGCGTTAAAGTGTTCTTTTCGGCAAACAGTTATTTTCATCAGTATACTTTAACAAGCTATTCTCCTAAAATGTTCTGACGCTATTTTCTTTCGACTTACCCAGATCTAGTTATTGCGTTACAAAAAAAGGTCAGTTGCTGCCCTGCAAGTTAGCAGATAGGTATAAAATTGGGCTACTCGATTCAGCTATAAAAAGTAAAAGCCCCTTTGCTAGTTAGCAAAAGGGCTTTTAAATAAAAATTTAAAATTATTAGGCAATTTGGGCGTCTAATTTCTGAGCTAAGGCCGCTTTCGGTACGGCACCTACTTGCTTATCTACTACCTGGCCGTTTTTGAATACCAGCAGGGTAGGTATACTGCGAATACCAAACTTAGCAGAAGTTTGCGGATTAGCATCCACGTCTACTTTTCCCACGACTACTTTGCCTTCGTACTCGCCGGCTAATTGCTCCACTACGGGGCCTACCATGCGGCAAGGTCCGCACCACTCGGCCCAGAAGTCTACCAGTACGGGTTTATCGGAATTGATCACTTCATCGAAGTTTGCATCGGTTATTTCAATTGCTTTGTGTGCCATAACTTTTAAAATTAAGCATTAAAATTAATTATATATAATAGGGTATTTGCTTCAAATATGGTTCCAATACCAGTTACTGCCATATCGGCTTACTTTCCTATAACTCCAAACAAGTTATTAAGTTTTAAAATTTAAGAAAGTTTTGTAAACTTATCGTAAAAACACGATAAAAGCAAATTTTGTTCTATCTGCCAAGGTGTCCGGCTACCATGGCAGCTTTTTTTTATTTTTATTAGTTGGGAAGTAGAGCAACCCGTCGAGAGATTTTAACATCTGGTAGTGACAAGTGTTTCCAACATTACTCAACGAACATCTCATGAAAACTACCTTTGCTCTTATCTTTCTGCTTTTTACATCGGTACTGGTTTGGGCGCAGCAATTAAACCCAGCAGGCGACCCAGTTAAAAAATTTTATGTAGGTGTCGATTTTAATGTTACTCCTTATTACCTGAATTACAACGCTCATCAATCTCCCCCAATCCTGCATGGTACTAACTTTACCCCGTATCCGGGCATACATGTAGGTTATCAGGTAAGTAAAAGAGCGCGGATACAAATTGGAGCTGCTTATGCTACTAACCGCTACTACCAACAGGCGAGTACACGCGATAACAATGGCGTGCTGGAGGGTAATTACGATGCTGTAAATACCAAAGGCCTGATTGTTCCGGTGTCTTTTCGCTACGATTTTTTAGATGTATCCAAGCGATTTCGAGCCTATGGTTTTGCTACCTTAACCACCGTTTACGCCCATTCTGCTTTAAAAAGTACAGCTACCCGCGATGGCGTTGTGCTGGATAGTTACCAAACAAAGGCGTCTGGAGTAAGCTTATCTATGGGCCTTGGTTTAGGTGTAAACTACCGTTTAAACAACCGCTTTCGTGTATTTGGGGAGTATTCCGTCGTAAATCGTAATATAACAGGTGGTTGGGTCCCAAACAGGCGCGGCTTAGATATTAACCTGCTTAACATGGGACTGAACTATACGTTCTAATAAAGACTTCCACGCTGATAATAGCCAGTTTGGTTTGTATCCTCCATAATTACATTGTAATCTTTATTGGTGCGGGTTTCGGGAAATCAATGTGGAATTTATGTTCTGTTGCTTTCGAACGATTGTGAGTAATACTAATTTAAATTCAAGTAGTTAGTAACTGTTTTGGGAGAATAAAAGTATAGTATTCCGTAGTGGAGCCCGATACAGCTAAAAGTATTGGTTTGATAAACGGAAACCAGGTAAAAGCAGACTTAACTATTTAGGGTTCTTTCTACAGCCTCGTTCCGGATTTAATTAAAAATTTAAAAAAGTATTGCTTTACCATGAAAGAAGAACAAAAAATGAGCAGACGCTCGGTTATAGGTAAACTGGGTGCCGGCTTAGCTTCGGCGGCGGTAGGAACCGGTTTAGCGGCCGAAGGCGCTACCCCCTTTACCGAAGCCGAACCAGCCAAATTAGAAAACCCCAATAGTAAATACCCGAAGCCGCCTTTTAAAGGCCAATCGCAGCCCTGGCCAGGGCTAGCCAGTAAAATGGACCCAAAGCCCGATCACGGCGAGAAAAGTTACAAAGGCTCCGGTCGTTTAAAAGGACGGAAAGCCTTAATTACGGGGGGCGACTCAGGCATGGGGCGCGCGGCAGCCATTGCGTATGCCCGCGAAGGAGCCGATGTAGCGATTAACTATTTGCCGGCCGAAGAACCGGATGCTCAGGAAGTAGTGGCCATTATTAAAGCCGAAGGCCGCAAAGCCATAGCCATTCCGGGCGATATCCGCGACGAAGCTTTTTGCCAGAAAATGGTAGCCGATGCCGTAAAAGGTTTAGGCGGATTAGATATTTTGGTAAGTAACGCGGCGCGCCAACAAACCAAGCCTTCTATCCTGGACATAACCTCCGAGGATTTCGACGCTACCATGAAGACGAATATTTACGCACCTTTTTGGATTATAAAAGCAGCGCTCCCGCATTTACAACCCGGCTCGGTTATAATTGGTACTACTTCGGAGCAGGCCACCGATCCTTCGGCGGAGCTGTACGATTATGCGCAAACTAAAGCCGCTACTACCAACTACGTGCGGTCCTTGGCCAAACAACTCGCGCCCAAAGGTATTCGGGTAAACGGTGTAGCGCCCGGCCCCATCTGGACACCTTTACAGGTAAGCGGCGGCGCTACCCAGGAAAAATTAAAAAGTTTTGGGGGCGATACGCCCATGGGCCGACCCGGCCAACCCGTGGAATTAGGATCTATTTATGTACAACTAGCTGCCAGTGACGCTAGTTATGCCACCGGCCAGATTTATGGCGCCATGGGCGGCGGCGGACAACCTTAATAGTGCCTGAACCAGAGTAAAATTTAAAAATTTATAAAAAACGAGGCAGATTTATCTGCCTCATTTTTTTATGTAAAATTCTTATTATCTAGGGCTGTTCCAGGCAAGTAGTTTTAGATTTTAAATTCTGATTCCCAAAACAAATTGATTTTATGGATTTTACCAGCTAAGCACATCCTTTAGAAATAAACTTCTAAAACCTTGCTGCTATGAAATCTATTTACGCCTTACCTTTCAAATTAATTACCTTGCTTGTGGCCGGAGCGGCCATTTCGGCAGTTCTAATGATGGTGGTACTCAATCTGCTCCGGCCCGGCGAGTTAGTGATGTACCTGGTTACCTTGGTGCCTTTGGTTTTGCCTCTAGCTTATGTGTTTTTTTGGCAACGGCGCGAAAAACAACAACCTACGGAGTCGCCGCGAATTTTAGCTTTTTGGCAGGGGCTTATTAGTTATTGTCTGGCGTTTGATATTGTGAGTTTTGGCTGGAAAAAAGTGTTTGGCTTGCAGTTCCGGCCGGTGCCTTTATCGATTGCGGATATGCCCATGGCCGACCAACCGGGTGATTGGCTCATGTGGCATTTTTTCGGCTACTCGCACACCTTCGGGATGATGGTAGCCGCTTTGCAGATTATGGGTTCTTTTCTGCTGCTCTTCCGGACTACGCGTTTACTAGGCGTTTTTATGTTGTTGCCGGTAATGCTCAATATTTTAGGCATTAATTATTTTTACCACCTGGGCATTGGGCCATTGTATCAATCTATTGTATTATCAGCCGGCTTAATTTATTTGCTTTTCGCGGATTATGGCTACCTCTCCGCAATTTTCCTGCGCACCCGCGAAGCGTTGCCGGCCATTACCCTGGGTGGTAATAAAATTAAAAATACCGTACGCTTCTTGGTAATGGGGCTGGCTTTTGGCTATATCTTTTTGTTTTACCAGCGGAGTAAAGGTTACTCCGAATCTGAGTTGCACGGGGTGTATAATGTAACCAGTTTGCGGGTAAACCAAAAGCCAATAAACCTGGCCGGTACGCTTCAAGATTCAATACTTAACCGGGTTTATTTCGACGATGGTAATGTGTGTATTTTGCAGTATAATAACCACCTGCGCCGGCTCTTTGGCCGTTACGAATACAATGCGAAGCAACACGCGTTCAAAAGTATTTTTGAACTAAAAAGCGTTGGCCCCGGCGACTACCGACCCCGGGAAAAAGCCGACACCCTACAAGCTACTTTAAAGCATTTGCCCCAAAATAACGCATATGCCATGGCGGGTTTACTGGGGCCGGATTCCGTACAAATGGTACTTCAAAAAGTGCGGTAGCGCATTAAAAATTTAAAAAAAGGCTTACTGTTGTTCTTATTAAGGCGATAGCGGGCAATTTTTTTACAACATGTAAAGAGCTGCTGTAGTAATAACTCAATCAATAAACACGGGGGAAGTTGGCGTACAATATAAATTTAATGCTTAAATAATTAAATAAAATTTTACTCGGATTGTACGGCCAGGTTGGTGGGTAAACCATCGAGGCTCACTAGATTTTTTTCTTGTTTATAGGCTGCTAAACCCGCCAAACCTTTTTTTGCGGCCCACTCAAAGTGAATATCCCGTTCGCCCTCGTAGTTAAATAGCGGCACGCCAAAACCGCAGGAAGTTTGGACTAAGGTAATATCGGCTATTATAAGCTGGCGGGTACTCGGGTAAATTTTAAAATGCGGCGCGTACGTTTCCCATTCCGGAGTGTCGGGCAATACCGTGTGCCCTTTGCCGTACAATCTTAGTATCAACGGCGCTCCGGCAAAAGAACAAAACATAAAAGTAATGCGACCATTTTCTAAAGTATGCGCCGAAGTTTCGTTGCCACTACTAATTAAATCCATGTAACCCACCTGGTTCTTTGAAAACACCCGGAAACAATCCAGTCCTTTCGGGGAAAGATTAATGTGGCCGTTGGGGCTTAAGGGCGCGGTACTTACAAAAAACAGGTGCTGCTTTTGTATAAATTCCTGGTGCGCCGGTTGAATAAAGTCGTGGAATTTGCCCATAGTTTTGGTTAGTTAATGTTAGCTCCGCTTGCGCAAAGTAGTGATAAGAAAACCGGGTTACAAGTCTTAAAATTAAATCTAAAGAATGAAAGAGAAGTAGATGTACACCTAAATGTTGCGCTCTTAAGCACGCGGAAAAGTAGTCGCTATGTTAATTTGAGCTACAAATAACTATAAAAATTTAAAAATTAAGTATCGGGACAAAAATAAACGTAAGGATATTTTAAGTTAATGTTTTAGTTATCAATAGTTTATAAGTCGAACAACGAACAACTAATAACGACCAACTACTTAGTGGTCTGTCTTTCCAAAAGAATACTGGTTAGAATCAATTAATTATTAGAATTCTTAAAAATATAATATCTTTAGGTTAATCAATACCTAATAGAATGAACGATGAGGCTGCTTGGGTTATCCTGTACTAACGTCCACAAAAATTTAAAAATATTAGTTGTACTGCTATTTGTCCATGTTCCCCTTCTTAGTTTTAGCCTGGACTTGCCCAAACCTAAACCCGATAGTAACTGGGTAAAGCAAATGTTAGATTCAGGAGCGGTTATAGAAACTTCTAATCCCCAGGCCGCCATTAAACTGTACAACCAAATCAATCAAATCAGTAAACAAATAAATTATCCGCTGGGTCAGGCCAAAGCTTTGCATTACAGTGGTATCGTGTATTCCGACCGCAGCAATTACCCGGCCGCCTTAATCCGGTACCGCAAAGCCTTGCAAATTTACCGCAAACTTAATTACAAACGCGGCATTGGCGCTTGTTATACCAACATGGGTAATCTGTACCGCTACCAAAGCAAATTCGACAGCGCCTTAATTCATTACCAGTTTTCGATTGATTTTTTTAAAAAATACCGGCAATGGGATGCGCTGGCGTTGGCCTATGGTAATGCGGGCGGCATATTCATGCAAATGCAGCAACCCGAAAAAGCCAAGCTATATTTTACGCCGGGTCTTTTGTACGCCGAACAAGCCGGGGATTCTTCGCTGGTGAGCCGGGCATTAATAAACCAGGGAACCGTTTTAATAAAATTAAATAAAATGAAAGAGGCGGTGGACACGTATAATAAAGCCTTAAAAATTGCCGCCAAAATTGATGATTATTACGCGCTGTACCTGGCCAATATCAACCTGGCCGATTACTACAAGCAAAAAAAACAATACACCAAAGCCATCGACTACGGCCAGAAAAGCTTAACCTGGGCCTTAAAACTAGACACCCCTTACGATGTAGCCGATATCAAAAGAATTATTGGCGATTTATACCTGGCCAACAACAATCCGGAGAAAGCCCAAACCTTTTACCTGCAAGCCATTAGTGTTTCCGAGAAAATTAAAGCTCCCGAGATTTCGGCGGCCGCGTACGCGGCCTTGCAGGAACTGTATGCCATCCGGAAAGATTATCAGAAGGCTTATAAATATCAGAAACTGGCCCAACAGTACCAGGATAGCATGTTGGGCGAAAAACAATTAAAATTTTTGAACGAGCTGGAAGTAAAATACCAAACGGCCCAGAAAGACAAAGAACTGGTGCAAAAGCAACTGCAGCTCCAAAAAAACCAACAGTTTATTGTGTATAGCGTGGGAGCGGCCGTCATTGCCTTACTGGTAGCTTTATTATTGTATTTGCATTTCCGGCATAAAAACAAAGCGTATTTGCGGCAGCTGAAAGAAGTAGAACAGGAAAAAGAAATTATGGTGCTCCAGGCATTAATGCAAGGCGAAGAAAAAGAGCGCACCCGCATTGCCCGCGATTTACACGACGAGGTAGCCGGTATGCTGGCCGCCGCCAAAATGCACATGAACGCCTTAGTTTTACAGGCCAAAGAAATTATCCAGCACAAAGGCTACCACCAAGTAGTAGATTTACTCGACGAAGCTACCATTTCGGTGCGCAAAACAGCTCATAATCTAATGCCGGAAGTGCTCATGCAACATGGCCTGGACGAGGCGTTACGGCGGTTTTGTTCCAATATCAGTAACGATAAATTATTGGTGGTAGCGTATTATTCCTGGGGCGATTTTGAGCGGTTTGCGCCTAACTTTGAATTATCGGTTTACCGGATTGTGCAGGAACTCCTGAACAATATTATTAAACACGCCCAGGCCAGCGAAGCCATGGTGCAATTAACTTTACAAGACCACATGCTGTCCATTACCATTGAAGATAACGGCGTAGGCTTCGACCCGGCCAAACTTTCGCAGAAGGGCACGGGCATGAGCAGTATTAAGTCGCGGGTACACGCGCTGCAAGGCAAAATTGACATTGATTCGGAACCAGGCCAAGGGGTGAGCACCTACCTCGAATTTGAAACAAAGCCCTACGCACTGCAACCAAAAGCAGAAGAGGTAAAGGAAAAACAGATTCATCTCGCGGCAAAAACAATTATTTAAAATAATTAATCGGCAACACACAAGCATTCCGGCTGCATCTATCGCTAACAAAAAAAATGTTTCTATAGCACAAAAAGCAGTACCTACTGCAAATCCATAGCTTTGGAAAAAGCAGCAGTCAAGGGAGTTTTGGTTGGCACAGCCATTATCATGTTAGGAAGAATCCCGGTATGTCTTGCCGTAAAACAGACTTGACGGAGTTAGGTTAGCTAGCACGATGGCTTAAAAAGGGAACCGACTCCAAAGTACAATCCTACAAGAAAAAAAATGACCGGGAGAACTAAAAAATTTAAATAAGGGTAAAAATAACGCTGTCGTTGGAGCTAATACTTTTTTATCTATTTACAACACTTTTTTATCGACAGGGCCTTAGCAGAAAGGAATAAAGGTTATTTTTAAACTTCATTTTTAATTTCTTACTTATTAAAACCCGTACATGAAGTACTTTTTTAAGCCTTTAGCGCTAGGCTTGTTAGTTTTAGGTAGTTGTCTAAATCCGAATCGCGAGAAAAGCCAGGCGGTTTCCAATATTAAAAATTTAGATTACCCGGTTTACGGCGGTAATAAAGCGGGTAACCGGTATTCCCCTTTAAACCAGATTAACCTGGATAATGTAAAAAATTTACAAGTAGCCTGGATGTACGATACTTCCGAAAAGCCTGATCCCTCTAGCACTAAACCCCAGAGACCCAAGGCTATTCAATGTCAACCGATTGTGGTAAACGGCATTTTGTATGGTACTACTGCCGAGTTAAAGTTGTTTGCCTTAAAAGCTGGCACCGGCGAAAAGTTATGGATTTTTGAGCCGCAAAAAGACGAACAAAAGTTTAATACCAGCCGGGGCGTAGTTTACTGGGAAAGTGGCGCGGATAAGCGCATTTTGTATTCCGTTGGTTCTAAGTTGTACGCCATTAACGCGTTAACCGGCACCAATATTACCAGCTTTGGCCAAAACGGCACCATAGATTTACACGAAGGCCTCCAAACCAACCTGGACCATGATGTGAGTAAATTATCCGTTACAGCGTCTACGCCGGGGGTTGTTTTTAAAAATACCTTTATTATCGGCTCTAGTGTGTCCGAAGCGGGTGATGCTGCACCAGGGCATATCCGGGCTTTTGATGTGGTAACGGGCCAGTTAAAATGGGTTTTTCACACCATACCGCAGCCCGGCGAATACGGGTACAATACCTGGCCGCCCACTGCTTATAAATACATTGGCGCTACCAATAACTGGAGCGGCCTGGTAGTGGACGAAAAGCGCGGTACCGTTTACTTTGGCACCGGCTCCCCGGCTTCGGATTTTTACGGCGGCGACCGCGAAGGCGAAAATTTATTTGCTACCTGCATTATGGCCCTGGATGCGGAAACCGGCAAAAGAAAATGGCATTACCAAACCATTCACCACGATTTATGGGACCGCGACCATCCGTCGCCGCCTAATTTAGCTACGGTAAAACATAACGGCAAAAAAGTAGACGTGGTGGTGCAGGCTACCAAAGACGGCCTGGTGTATGTGCTGGACCGCGATACGGGTACTTCTTTGTTTCCGGTAGAAGAACGGCCCGTACCCACTTCGCCCGCTTTGCCCGGCGAACATCCTTTCCCAACGCAAAAATTTCCGTTAAAGCCGGCGCCCTTTGCGCACCAGGTTTTTACCGAAGCCGATATTACCGATATTTCGCCGGAAGCCCACGCTTACGTGAAAGAGCGCTTCGCCGACATGCGCACCGATCATAAATTTATGCCACCCACGGAGAAAGGCACTATTTTGTTTGGTTACAGCGGCGGTGCCGAGTGGGGTGGTAATTCCATCGATCCTAATGGTATATTCTACCAGAATGCCAACGACGATCCTTGGATTTTGCAAATGGTTTCGCAGGAAGACCGCCGAAAAGAAATGGCTTCGCTCACCAAAGGCAACGGCTTTTACCTGGCTAATTGCGCGGTGTGCCACGGCCGCGACCGTAAAGGAAGCGGTTCTGATTTTCCGAGTTTGGTAGAAGTGGGAAATAAGTATAATGAAGCAGGCGTTCAGGCAATTTTAGAAACCGGCCGCGGCCGGATGCCTTCTTTTAGCCACATACCTAAAGAAAACCGGGCCGCCATTGTGCGCTTTTTATTAAATAAAGAAACCGTCGCCGACAAAATTATAGATGAACACAGCGAAACCGGACCTACCGAAACTGCCAAAAAAGAAAGTTTCCCGTACGTTCCCCAATACGTAAATAAAGTCTGGAGAAAATTTACGGACCAGAACGGCTATCCGGCCATTAAACCACCATGGGGTACCTTAAACGCCATTGATTTAAATACCGGCGAATATTTGTGGCGCGTACCCTTGGGCGAATACCCGGAATTAGCGAAAAAAGGCGTACCTACCACGGGCACCGAAAGCTACGGCGGTCCGGTAGTAACTGGCGGTGGCCTGGTGTTTATTGCCGGCACCCGCGACGAAAAAATCCGGGCCTTTGATCGTAAAACTGGTCAGGTGGTTTGGGAATACCAATTACCAGCTGGTGGTTTTGCTACACCCATTACCTATATGGTAGACGGTAAACAATACGTGGTAATTGCGGCGGGCGGCGCCCGCGGCTTAAAAGGAGGCGGTAATTACGTGGCTTTTGCGCTGCCTTAGTTTTGCTGTATTATGTAGTACTAACTAACTGAAAAGAATGATTACACTTTCTGCCAAAAGGAAAAAGTTTATAAATGACAAGGTTATTGATATTTATGAATCTCTTTCAGAAAAACAATGGCAACTCATTGAGGAAAATGAAGAACAAGAAGAAGTAATAATGGCGGAACTATACCGGAAGAACTTTCAAAGATTAGAAACACCAGAAGAACTTCATTATTTTATGCTACATTGGAATTGGGATGAAGGAAACCATATCCCGCAGCAAGTTGTGGAACACCCGCTCTGTGACAAAGGAACAGCTTTAATGGTATACTGGCAATTAGATCCTAGTTTTTACACGAAGTATAACTCCATTGAAGAAGCTCCAAATTATGTAAGAGAGGATTACAACCTATTAAACAGTTTGGAACAACGACTCTTAAGTAATGATTTTAAAACTTCTAAAATTAAGTTCATCCCTTCTTCCATAGCTTCCTGGGAAAGCAGAGAAGATTCTAAAATTCCGAGCATATTGAAAATTGCTTCTGAAGGAGAAGAATTTGAAGAGTGATTAATCAGTGATTAAATATAGGGTGCAGTTGTGGGTAGAGTTCGTGCCAGCGGTCTCTACCCATTTTCGGACAGCCAATCTCTGATTGGCGTAATGAAGTACTTTGTTAATCATCAATCAGAGATTGGCTGCACAAAAGTACTTAGAGTGCTTCGCTAACTCATAAGTACCAAAATAAATTTAAAAAAGAGCGACTCCAAAGATAATCCAGCTATCCGGTACAAAAAGATTAAAGTTGAAGAAGATAAAATTAAAATTTCTATTTTTTTAACCTGCTTAAACAATTCTGATTAACAAATAGCTTTGTCTTGTCATATTTTTATTTTAAATAGTGTAGTACATTAATAAATTTAAAAATTTAAAATTGTTCAAAAGTAATTCTCTTTTTTTTGATATGATTATAAATTATATTTGACTAGTACCAAAATCAGAACCATTGAACCAGAACAGTTTAAGAGATAACAGACTTTTAGATGGTTTACGGAATGAATCGGCCGATGCATTTCAGGTAATTTACGAGAAGTATTGGGCTAAATTATACCAGGTTGCATATCGTAAAACCGGCGAAAAAGAAGTAGCCGAAGAATTGGTACAGGAAATATTTTTAAATTTATGGCTGAAGCGTACAACCCTTACCATTACCAGCAGCCTGGAAGCCTATCTTTTTACGGCTGTTAAATACGCCATCATCAATTATTACCACGCGCAATTAGTCCGGAACAAATATCAGTCCCGCGCCGACCGTTCCGTGGTTGCCGCTAACTACACCGAAGAAAGTGTTTTAACTAGTGAGTTAAACCTTACTTTAAAAAACGCGCTGGCTTTATTATCGGCCAAAACCCGGCAGGTATTTGAAAAAAGCCGGTTTCAAAATCTCTCGAATAAAGAAATAGCCCACGATCTGCAACTTACCGATAAGGCCGTGGAATTTCATATCACCAAAACGTTAAAGCATTTAAAAATCTTTCTCAAAGATTTTGTTGTTCCGCTGCTGCTCATCATCCCCGGTTATTAGGCGGCTCCCCTCGTTTTTTAAATATTTTATTTATTTTTTAGGGTTCCGACTGGCTTACTTGGCTTTGTACATAATAACGACCAGCTAAGGCATTAAGGTTAGGCGGTTACATGAACAACAACGAACAGGAAAAGCTGCAACGGCTTTTAAAAAAATACTTAACGGGCGAGTTATCTCCGGAAGAAGAAGCCTATGTGGCGGAATGGTACGATAACTTACCCGACCAATTGCCTGCCAGCCAAGCTCCTTTACCAGCGCTGGAAAGCCAAAAACGTGAAAACTGGGAAGCCATAAACACTAAATTGCAGCAGGTAAGCCAGCCGCAATTAACAGAACTGGAAATAAATTTAAAGAGGTTTACCATAGGCCGGCACCAAACGCGCTGGCTCGGAGTAGCCGCTTCTATTTTGTTGCTGATTGGCATTGCGTTATACCCTGGCCGGTTGTGGCGGGAAGCACCCGTAGCGCTGCTGGAAAAACAGAATAATTTAAAAAAAGTTGAAAGAATTTCGTTTAGCGATGGCTCCATTGTTTGGTTAGAACCTGGTTCCCGAATTCAATACCCGGCAAAGTTTACCGGGGCCAGTCGGGATGTATTCTTAAACGGTAAAGCTTTTTTCTCGGTTGCGCGCGATAAACAACACCCTTTCCGGGTGTATGGGGGTGCCGTGGAAGTAAAAGTATTAGGAACCAGTTTTGGCGTTAATTTTAAAAAAACGGAGCAAGTAGCCGAAGTTTTAGTGCGTACCGGAAAAGTAGCGGTTACTTCTACCGATAAAAGTGTAACGGACTATTTGCCTTTTATAAAATCTGCTAAAAAAACCGTCCGGTTACAATTAAACGAAAAAGTTAGTTTTAATGCGGCGCATCACACCGCCCTCAAGCAAAAAATAAACAAGGAGTACTGGGAAAAACAATTGCCGGAAGCGCCCCTGATTTTTACGGACAACTCCTTAGCCGAAGTTATCCGGACCCTGGAAGATCAGCACCGGGTATCTATAAAATTAGAAAATTCCCGATTAAAAAATTGCAGCTTAACGGCTTACTTTCATGGCCAGCCCTTGCCCGTGAAGCTCGATATGATTTGTAAGTCCATCGGGGCCACTTACCACGCTGAAGAAGATAAATACCTGATCTTGGGAGAAGGATGTAAAGAGTAAAGCAAATTATAAATGAGAAAGAAGATGCTTATGCGTTAAAACTTACTCGTAAATAGGCCAAAAGCTACGGCTAAGGCGTTTGTTTTTTTAAATTTTTCTTGGTCCCCGATGCATTTTATCCTGCCGAATCTGCTGTTAGTTTGCCTCACCTTAAACCAATATAATCTTAACCAAACGTGTCCACTATGGAAATTCTACTTACCAAACCAAGACTATGGCTGTTGTGTTGCCGAACAGCTTTAATTGTTGTAGTAGCCTTTTTTTTACTACAACCGCAAATAACCTTCGCCGAAGAAAATAAAGCGAAAGAAATGCTTAACCGGGAGATTTCTATTCAAATGGAAAATACGGAGTTAAACGTAATCTTAAGGGAAATCGAAGATCGTAGTGGGATTCATTTTATTTACAGTACTCAAATTATTGATGCGGGCCGCAAAGTAACGGTAATAGCTTCGAACAAAAAATTAGCGCACGTACTCACTGATTTACTCACACCGCTTCGCATTGATTTTGAACCGGTTGGCGGGGAAGTGGTACTTAAAAAATTAAAAGCCAGTAGTTTTGCTCCTGCTCCCGAGCAGATTGGTTCCAGGTTGGTCATTGCCAAGAAGCCCGCAGCTGCCGCCACTATTACGGGTAAAGTAACTGCTGCTACCGGCGAAGGCCTTCCCGGGGTTACCGTTTTGGTAAAAGGCACTACTACCGGTACTGCTTCCGGGGCAGATGGCTCTTACACCATCAATGCTCCTGCGGATAATGGTACTCTCGTTTTTTCCTTTATTGGCTATACTACCAAAGAAGTAGCTTTTAGCGGCAGCGCCACCATTGATGTGACGTTACTCGACAATACCCAAACCCTGGACGAAGTAGTGGTAACGGCCTTAGGTATTAAAAGAGAGAAGAAAGCCTTAACCTATGCGGTATCGGAAGTAGGCGGCGAAAAACTGACCCAGGCCCGCGAAATAAACGTGGGAAATGCTTTGGCCGGCCGGGTTGCGGGCGTTACGGCATCTGGTACATCAGGTGGACCAGGTGGCTCCAGCCGTATTGTTATCCGGGGGAACGGTTCTTTAAACGGCGAAAACCAGCCGTTGTACGTGGTTAACGGCATGCCGATTACCAACAATAACCAAGGCGCCGCGGGTACCTTTGGCGGCATCGACCGGGGCGATGGTTTAGCCAGTATTAATCCCGACGATATTGAAAGTATTTCGGTTTTAAAAGGCGGTACGGCGGCGGCTTTGTACGGGGCCCGGGCCGCCAACGGCGTTATTTTAATCACCACAAAATCCGGAAAAGCGCAAAAAGGATTAGGTGTAGAGTATAACACTAACTTTACCTTTCAGCAAGCCATTAACTTAACCGATTGGCAATACCAATACGGCTCCGGTTCACTAGGTGCAGCGCCCACAACCCAGGCCCAGGCCATTTCGAACGGTCGCATGTCCTGGGGAGCCCGGTTAGATGGTTCGCCCATTATTCAGCCCGATGGTCAGACCCGGCCTTATTCGGCGCAGAAGAATAATTTTAAAAATTTCTACCAAACCGGTACCAACTTCGTGAATACGCTGGCCCTTAGCGGCGGCAACGAAATTGCCCGGTTCCGCTTTTCGGCCTCTAACCTCGATAACAAGGCCATTGTACCGCACAACGATATGAACATTAAAACGTTTAACCTGAGTGCCAGTGCGACGCTGGCAAAAAAATTGTGTTCGAAGGCAATGCCCAGTATAACATCGAAGACGTAAAAAACCGTACGTACCTCGCGGATTTTCAATTAAACCCGAACACCGGAGCGCAACTGCTGGCTTCCAACATTCCCATCGAAACCTTATCGCCGGGTTATTTACCGAACGGCAACGAGTTTAAATGGAGCGATTATGAGTATGCAACCAATCCGTATTTTGCCATCAACAAAGTCCGGAACGGCGATACCAAAAAACGGTTTATTGGTTCGTTCAGTACTACTTATAACATTACCGACGCGTTTTACGCCCGCGCCCGCTTCGGCATCGACCAAGTGAACTTCGACGGTTTTGCCATTCAGCCCACCGGTTTAGCGTTTAACCAGCCCGGCTCCATGACCACCGACCAAAGCCTGCAATCCGAAACCAACCTGGAAGGAACCATCGGATTCCGGAAAGACGTTGGGGCCTTTTCGGTAAACGTGTTTGCCGGGGGCAACCAAATGCGCAATACGTTCGACGGCATTAACCTGTCCAGCGGACAGTTTAACCGGCCTTTCCAATATTTTATCGCCAACGGCCGCAGCCAGAATTTTGGCATTAATTACAGCCAGGTAGGCATCAACTCTTTGTTTGCTTCCGCGGATATTGATTTTAATAATTATTTGTACCTGACTTTAACCGGCCGCAACGATTGGTTCTCCACTTTAGATCCTAAGAACAACAGCTTGTTTTACCCATCGGTTGGGTTAAGTTTTGTGGCTTCCGATGCTTGGGCTTCTAAACCCGCCTGGCTCGATTACGCCAAAGTAAGAACTTCGTGGGCCCAGGTAGGGGGCGGCGCTCCTACGGCTTACGCCATTACCCAAACGTTTTCGGCGCAGTCGCAGCAGCATTTAGGCCAAACCTTAATGAACGTAACCAGCCCTACTTTACCCACACTGCTTACCCCTTATACTTCCACCACTACGGAACTAGGTTTAGAAACTAAAATTTTCAATAATCGGCTGGGGGTAGATATTACGCTGTACGATCGCACCACCACCAACGACATTGTAAACGCGACTTTACCGCAATCCAGTGGGTACACGGCGGTGGCATTAAACGTGGGTAAAATGAAAAACCGGGGCATAGAATTAATGTTAACCGGCTCGCCGGTAACTTCCGAAAACGGGTTGTCGTGGAACGTAACCTTAAATACGGCTTACAATAAAAACGAAGTAATCAGCATTGCTCCCGAGTTAGGTTTAACCAGCTTGCGTTTGCCCGGCGCTACTACCCGCACCGAAAACGGCTGGATCACGCATTACCAGGGCCAGCCTTTCGGCCAGATTGCCGGCAGCACGTATTCCCGGAATGCCAGCGGCCAGATTATTTACAACAGCTCGAACGGTTTACCCATTGCCGGCCCCGTGGTTCCTTTAGGGAAAGGCGTGCCGCCCTTGGCCGTAGGCTTAAACAACGATTTTACTTTTAAAAATTTTACCGCCGGTTTCTTGCTCGATAGCCGCTGGGGGGTAGTATTTACTCCGCTACCAGCGCATACGGTACCCAGTTTGGTTTAGATAAACGCACCGTCGAAAATAACGTGCGCGAAACCGGCGTAACGGTAAACGGCGTGAACGAAAAAGGAGAAGCGTTTACGAAAGTAGTACCCGCCGAAACCTACTACAAAGGCCTCTGGAACACCATTACCAGCGAATTTGTGGAGAAAGCCGATTTTATTAAACTGCGTTCCATTAACATTGGCTACACGCTGCCTTCCACGTTGCTGGCGAAAACCCCTTTCCAATCGGCGAATATCTCCTTCGTGGGCCGGAACCTGCTGATCTTGTACCGCACTACCAAAAACATTGATCCGGAATCGAATTACAGCAGCGGCAATGCCCAAGGCCTGGAAAACTTTGGTTTGCCTGCTACCCGCACCTACGGCATTAACTTAAGTGTGCGGTTGTAACACCGGATCGGTAATTTTCTTCCATTTTTTAAATTTTTGAAAAATCATGACTTCTATAAGATATAAATTTTCTGCTTTTGCCGTAAAAACCTGCCTGGCTGCAGCCTGCTTCTTAACGGCCTGCGATAAGGATTTTGAGGAAATGAACGTGAACCCAAACTCGTTCACGGAGCCGGCCATTGAGCCTTTGTTCACTAACAGCATCATTCGCACCGTGGGTACCGGCACCACCGACCGCAACCGGACTAATATTAAATACGCGTCGGGCATTATGCAGTACCACGCCACGCTGCAAAACTTCTGGTACGGCGAAAAAGGCATTGTAAACTCCCAAACCGGTAACTTTTTCGAAACGGTGTATACCTCGCATTTGCGGGAGTTAATGATTGTGATTAAGGAAACCGAAGGCAATCCGGATTTAATCAACCAGAATGCCATTGCTAAAATCTGGAAAGTGTATGCGCTGCACCGGGTTACCGATGCTTACGGCGATGTACCTTACCGCGAAGCAAGCGGCGCCCCCGAAGGCATTTACAAACCCGCTTACGACAAACAATCGGAAATTTATCCCATGATGCTGCAGGATTTAGAAACGGCTTTAAACCAGATGGATGCCGCTAAAGCTTCTTTTGGCGCCGCCGATGTAATTTACGCCGGCAGCGTACCGAAGTGGAAAGCGTTTGGTTATTCTTTAATGCTGCGCTTAGGCATGCGCCTTACCAAGGTGGATCCTACTTTGGCCCAAACCTGGGTACAAAAAGCCATTGCGGGCGGCGTAATGCAAAGTAACGCCGATATTGCGAAACTGGCGCATATTTCGGCCAACGAAAATACTTGGAACTGGGATGCTCGGGAGTTAAAAAGAGAAAGCTTACCGGAAGGAAACCAAGGTTTAGGTTTGGTGAAAATGGGTAAAACTTTTCTGGATTTACTGCAAGCCAACCAGGACCCGCGCATACCCTTTTACATGACCTTGTGGGAAGGAAATATTGATGCCAAGCAAGGCCAGATAATCTCCACCACTACCGCCGCCGATAAGCAAAAAGCCTTACCCAATGGCTACGATCCCAACACCATTGCTACCGCTATCCCGGGCTGGAAGAACGAATTACTACGCGATTACTCTGAACCTAATACCGCCACCATCGCCAACTTTTCGGCGCCTACCATTATTTTGAGTTACTCCGAAGTAGAATTTTTGCGGGCCGAAGCTGCCCTGCGGGGCTGGGAAACCGGTGATGCCCAGGAACACTACCAGAAAGCCATCCGGGCCAATATGGAATCCGCTACGTTGTACCCGAACAGCAGCGTGGCTAACGTGGCCATTACGCCCGAAGAAATAGATACTTACCTGGCCGCGCACACCTTAACCGGCAGCCAGCAAGAGCAAATGCAACAAATCCATACCCAGTTTTACCTGGCCCACTACATGTACCTGGATTTTTTCGAAGCCTGGTCGAACTGGCGGCGGACCGGAGTGCCGGCCTTGCAGCCCATCAATTACCCGTTAAACGCTACCGGGGGCGCTCCGGTAAGGCGCTTAATGTATTCCTTCGAGGAAAAATCGTTGAATGCGGCTAGTGTGGAAAACGCCATTAAAAACCAGGGTCCGGATTTATATACTACCCGGGTGTGGTGGGATAAAGAGTAGACTGGTAGCTAAGTAGATTCTCGTTCGCATAGCTGGCGGAGTTGCTTTGGTTTCGGAGTGAAGTTGGTTTATTGCTGAGGTATTTGTTCTTTTTGTCTTGATACAAAAAGAACCATCGAAAATCAAGACGCTAAAAACGCGCGGAACAACAGAACAGTTTAGCGTCAAATCTTGCACCTGGCCCAAGCTATTTATTGCATAGCAATCAAAATTTAAAAAAATATAAGAAGCTGCCATTCAGGAGGAAACTAGTTAGCTACGTATCAAAAAAGGCTCCTCCTAAATGATAAGTTATTGAAACGATATCGCTTTCAAAATTGGTCAACCTACTAGTTAAGCTTTATTTAAAAAGCTAAAAAAGCGGCCGCTAAGCATAAACGACATCAGTTTGGCTCAGGAGGGCCTTCTGGGTTCTGCGAACCTTTGGTTGTGGTGCTGAGGAACGAAGCATTGGGAGGCACGAACAAAACAAGCTTAGACCAGCCCGGAAGAGCCAAACGGGCCCCGCCGGCCAGGAGGCAAACTGGTTACTGATCAAATTAGATAGCACCAACACCTGGAGCCGGTTCCCGGCTCCACAGAACAACGCTGGAAAAGTGTTTAAAAGGGATTAACTATTTGCCGGATATAACCATTACGCATTCACCAAAATATTTTAAAGAAAATTAAAAAAACAGGAATCATGAAAGACAATCGCCGCAATTTTATTAAAAAAAGTGCTTCTATGGCTGCTGCCTTATCGATAGGCGGAGTAAGTACCGGAATGGCTACTCCGCCGCTAGTTTCCAAAGAAAAACCTAAAGCACCAAAGGCATTTGAAAAGGATGGCGGCATGAAGTTCGCCTTAGCCATGGGGCCCGATTCACCGCGCGTTCCTTTTGCTAAGCAAATAGATGTCATGCATGCCGTTTCGGGAATCGTGAAAAATCCAAACTTAAAACCCTGGGATCCGGAAGCGATAAAAGCCACCAAAGCCGCCTGGGAAAAAGAAGGCATGAAATGGACCGTGGTAGAAGGGCCGCCTTCCTTGGGCGAACAAACCAAACTGGCTTTAGCTGGCCGCGACGAAGAAATCGCCAATTTTATCACGTTCATGAAAAACCTGAAACAATACGGCGGCGTGGATGTGATCTGTTACAACTGGATGCCGGTAATTAGCTGGGCCCGCACTACCATGGACCGGCCGGGGAGGGGAGGGGCTCTGGTTACTTCTTTTGATTACGACGATATTAAAAACAAACCGCTAACGCAGTACGGCGAGGTTTCGAAAGAAGCCATGTGGAAGAACTTAGAATATTTTTTAAAAGCCGTAGTGCCCGAAGCCGAAAAAATAGGTATGAACTTATCGTTGCATCCCGATGATCCGCAGGTACACAGCATCCAGGGTATTTCCCGGATTATGAATACCGTGGAGAATTTCGACCGCATGCTAAAACTGGTACCCAGTAAGTACAGCGGCTTAACCATGTGCCAGGGTAATTTCTCGTTGATGGGCGCCGACATTCCGGCTCTAATCCGGCGCTGGGGCAAGGCCGGTAAAATAAATTTCGTGCATTTCCGGAACGTACAGGATTTAAGCGGCAAACTGCCCAGCACCAAGTTTACCGAAACCTTCCACGACGAAGGCCAGATTGATATGCACGCGGCCATGCAGGCGTACTACGACATTGGCTTTAAAGGCACCATCCGGCCCGACCACGTGCCTACCATGCACGGCGAAGAAAACACCCGCCCGGGCTACATGACACTGGGTACCTTGTATGCTATCGGCTACATGCGCGGCCTGGCCGAGTCGGTGGCAAAAGCCAGCGCCAAAGCTTAGTCGTTTATAAGTAATGTGCCGTATCCGAAATTTTAAATATTTACTAATGCTCTGAATAAAAAGCAGTAGTTAAGTTCTGGTGCCATAAGGAGCATTTAATTTTATGCTTCTTATGGCACCAGGGCTTAACTACTCTTCTGGGGTAATAAACTTTCCATCCTGGTTCGTCCGGCTTTCAACGGCTACTTTCTTTTTCCATGAATGCATTCTTTCATCTACCCACCTTAAATTTGAAAAACATGAATGATAACCGCCGCGAATTTTTAAAAAAAAGTACCACTTTGGCTGCTCTTTCGGTTGTAGGCTTAAATGCCTGTTCCAAAACGGGCAATCAGGAAACAGAAAACAGCACTGCCGTTAGAACCGCCGGCGTCAATAGTAAGACGAAAATAGCGGAGTGGCCCATAAAGATAGGCGAAAATATGCCCCGGTTAACGGTAGGCGTAAGTAATGATGCCTCGGTAGCCGAAATGCGGCAACTGAAGCAAATAGGGGTAGATTATGTTTTAATGGGTGGCCCACCTATTCCCTGGACGGAGGAAAGCCTTCGGAAAATTATAAACCGGTTTAAGGCCGAAGGCTTAACCGTGATTAACATGATGATTGGCGGCCACCCGCATACTATTTACGGGCGGAAAGGACGCGACGAAGAAATTAAACAGATTCAGGACTCTTTGCGAGCTGCCGGCACGGTTGGTTTACCAGTAGTAGAGTATAATTTTTACGCGCACCGGCTCATGGAAGGCTACTACCGCGAAGATACGCGGGGTGGGGCTGGCAACACCAGTTTTGATTACGAAAAAGGCAGGAATCTGCCTACCGATCCCAAATTGGGTACCCCGCAAACCGCCGAAATGCTCTGGGCAAATTTAACGTATTTCTTAAAAGCTGTTATTCCGGTAGCCGAAAAAGCCGGCGTCCGGATGGCGTTGCACCCCAACGATCCGCCGATTCCGGTGAGCCACGGCCATGCCCAGATTATGGCTACCTTTAAAGATTGGCAACGCTTAATTCAGATTGTGGACAGCCCCGCCAATGGTATGACCTACGACTGCGGGGTAACCCGCGAAACCGGCGAAGATCCTTTGGAAGTGCTCCGTTACCTGGGTTCCCGTGACCGCATCAACCATATCCACTACCGCAATGTAACCGTGGAAAAACCTTATGTAAAATACTCCGAAGTTTTCTTCGACGAAGGCCAGGTAAACATGTTCGCCGTTATGCAGGAAATTTTTGGTTTAAATTATAAGTTCGGCATTTATCCCGAACATCCCCGCGAAATTAGTTATGACAAAGAACACGCCGGGGGGATTAAAAACCAATATCCGGGTGGCGGCGGTTATGCGGCGCAAGCCTATAACGTAGCCTATACCAAAGCCATGATGCAAGCGGTGGTTTCGTTAAAAGATGCCGCAGTAAGTGCTTGATTATTAGATTAATTTATAATTGCTTAAATACGGATAATTTCGTAAAATGCATGCTTTAAAGGATGCGAGGTGTCTTTTTTAAAGTAAACTGTTGAAATCTGATTCCTCTGCAAAGCAAATGGCATTTTTAAATTTTCTACCAAGAATAACCATCTCAAAAGCAAGTAAATACTAGTTGAATAAACATCATGAAAGAAAATCGTAGGGATTTTATTAAAAAAAGTGCTTCGCTGGCTGCCGCACTTTCGGTAGGCGGCATTAGCACTGCTGTAGCTCATTCGGTAACGGAAAATGCCAAAGCGAATGGGGCTTTACAATCCATGGCTAAAGACGCCGGCATGGAAATGAGTACCGCTTATTTTGCGGGTATTGAGGCCAACAAGCAATTAATAGAACTGGCGAAGCAAATGGATGCTTTAGGGGCGGTAGCCGGCATAGATACCCGTTTAACCGGCTTAACGAACGTAAAACCTTGGGAATATCAAGCTATTGCCGGCGTAAAAGAAGCCTGGAAAAAAGTAGGTTTAAATTACACGGTAGTAGAAGGTCCACCGTCCTTGGGCGAAAAAACCAAGTTGGGTTTAGATGGGCGCGATGAAGAAATTGCCAACTTCATTACGTTCATGAAAAATTTAAAAAAAGCGGGTGTCAACGTAATTTGCTACAACTGGATGCCGGTAATTAGCTGGGCCCGTACGCAAATGGACCGGCCCGCCCGGGGTGGCGCGCTGGTAACCGCTTTTGATTACGACGACATCAAGAATAAACCACTCACCAAATACGGCGAAGTAACCAAAGAAACCATGTGGAAGAACCTGGAGTACTTCCTGAAAGCCGTAGTACCCGAAGCCGAAAAGATTGAAATGAAGCTGGCTTTGCACCCCGATGATCCGCAGGTGCATAGCATCCAAGGTATTTCCCGGATTATGAACACCGTCGAAAGCTTCGACCGGATGTTGAAAATTATGCCGAGCGATTTTAACGGCGTAACCTTGTGCCAGGGCAATTTTGCTTTAATGGGTACCGATATTCCGTCGCTGGTGCGGCGCTGGGGCAAAGCCGGTAAAATTCATTTTGTGCATTTCCGGAACGTACAGGATTTAAGCGGCAAACTGCCCAGCACCAAGTTCACCGAAACTTTCCACGACGAAGGCCAGATTGATATGTACGAATCTATGAAAGCTTACTACGAAATCGGCTTTAAAGGCGCTATTCGCCCGGACCACGTGCCCACCATGGCCGGCGAAGAGAACACCCGCCCGGGCTATATGACTTTGGGTAATTTATTCGCGATTGGCTACATGCGTGGTTTAATGGAGTCGGTAGCCAAAGGTGCCCGGAAATCTTAAAAGCGAGTCTGGGTTTTGTAACTTTATGCGAAGGTACCCGGATAAAAACAGTAAAAATTAAAAAAACAGCCTTAGTGGTACAAACGGCTTTTAGCTGTGAAGCTACAGGGGCTGTTTTTTTAATTTCTATCTCTGCGGTTAACTAAAAATGTTAAATGCAGCTGCATGAGCCTAACTCATCTAGCTTGTTGAACCGCAAAAATTTTATTTGCCAGGTTTGCCAGAGAAGTTGTTTTGTTAAAGCTTGTGTGAAGGTAAATCAAATCTAAAATTTACACGTAAGGATTATTTAAAAGCCTTCTTTATGCCGGATAATAAATTAACTTACGAAGAGTATATGGCCTATGCCCTGCGGGATGTTCCGGCTGATCAGCAGGCGCAATGGCTGGAAAGTAATACCATTCAATCAGCGCCGGATCAGGCGGAAGGTTGGGCGATTATGCCGAAAGATAGAAACTTGCCTAATTACCGGAACCTGGATGATTTTCAGGACTACGAGCACGCCCGCGAAATTGAATAACTTTATTTAAACCTCATACCAACCTTATCAACTCAAATCCGCATGGACGATGAATATTTTGCCATACCCGTTACCTACCAAGGCGAGGAGCGTGACTTTACTTCCCGGCTTTTAATGAGCGGATATACCCACAAACTGGAGGTAGAAGTAGATGGCCACCTGATTTCCTTTGAACCCGACGAAGATCAAAATTACCGCGCCATTCTGGACGAATCGCAATTAAACAATAGTTCAAAAATAGATATTGGTTTGCTGCAAGCCATTGCCCAGGTCATAGAATCTACCATCAAATAAATACCAGGTTAAAGTAGTTCGTAAGCGTCGTGTAGCTTTGTCGGAGTAAGATAATTTTTAAATTTTTATCTGCTAAACCCAGCCTGTACTGGGGTATCGGTAAATATTTTAATATAGGATATTTTGTATATAAACTGCACAGTTCGCTTGGTTTGGCAATCCGCTTAGGCAGAAACTTTTTTAGTAAATATCTAAAAATTCAAATATATAAAATGGTTGGTAAATTTGAAAATAATCAAGAATATATACCTTTAAAATGGGTAAAAAGTATTGTTTATTTTAGATAAAGATTGAATATTGTTTATTCATAAATGGGGGAACTATCCTTTTGTAAAATAGTGTATCGCCTTATTTGAAACTTTAACTAAAATTGCATTAATCAATTAAACCAACCAGATTACTAAAAATAGAAAGGGGTAAAAAAATGTTTTCATTTACTTTTCAACAAACCAGAGAACTAGCAAAATCTGCTCATCAATCACCGGTATATGTGAGCGGCGATTATTTACAAGATTTATTTCCCCCCGATCCTTCCACGGACACCAGCCGGTTATTGGCTTTCGGGTTAATCGGGCACCAACCCTTGAAACGCAGCACCGAAGATAAATTAAGCTATTTCTGCAACCAGAATGGCATTACCTACCGGGCTTACCATGAAAACAAACATTACGTAATTTTTAAACCAGAGACGATTAACGCTTAGTTTTAATTATAAAATAATAAAAGGCGGGGGAGCAATTGTTATATTGCTCCTCCGCCTTTTTGTTTGTTTAAACTCCCGTCTTTTCCGGTGCCAGGCCATCTTTGTTAAGGCTAATACTCCGATACAAATTTACTTATGATTAAGCTGGATTAGAAATTAACCATAAGGGGGAGCAGATAGAGTGGCGATGCTAAGACCTTGATTTTTAAATAAGTTATGTTCTAGTGATTTAAAATGAGGGTACAATAAATTTGTAGCGTTTTGTACTTATCGTTTATTCCGGATAGCAAAACAAAAGCTTTCGTCGATACAAAAGTGCTGTTGGCCGATACTTTATTGTTACCAGCGCTCCGGTGATGCAAATTTGCTTAACTAATTAACAAACGCAATAACAAAATTGTATCATGGAAAGAAAAAGCTTTTTAAAGAGTTTGCTCCTCGGCACCATTGCTACTCCGGTAGTTTTATCGGCCTGCGATAAAGAGGCCGATACCGTTACTCCCACTACCAACACTTCCGGAACCGGAGCCGACACTACTACCGGTACTGATTCCGGCACTTGCACGGTAGCTCCCTCCGAAACAGAAGGCCCTTTCCCGACCAAAAGTCCGGCTTCTTACGTGCGCAGCGATATTACCGATGGCCGCACTGGTTATAAACTAACGGCGAAAATTACGATTGGCAATATAAATAATAGCTGCGCGGGGTTGGCGAACGCCATCGTGGACATTTGGCACTGCGATGCCGACGGCAATTATTCGGAATACGGTGGTTCAGGAATGCAATCTACTAATCTGCAAGCGGTCCATTTTTTACGCGGCCGGCAGGTTACCGACGCCAACGGGCTGGTTACTTTTACCACTATTTTTCCGGGATGGTACAACGGCCGGGCCACTCACATGCACGTGCATATCTACAATGCCAGCGGTACCTCCTTAAAAGTAACGCAAATTGCTTTTCCGGAAGGTAGTAACAGTGCCGTTGCGGCGGTAAATGGTTATAAAAAAGGGCTCAATGGCTATACCTACAATGCTAAAGATAATGTGTTTAGCGACGATAGTGCGGGCGTGGAAATAGCCACCGTTACCGGCGATACCACCAATGGCTTTAAACTGGCCATTAAACTAAACGTGGCTGCTTAAATTTAAAAATTTTAAAAAAGCGTTAAAAGATCGGCTTTAACGCTTTCTTTTTTATGGTTATGGCCAATAGAATTATTACGCTGTGTTACCGGAAAATCATCCAGTCGACCGCAGTAAAGCCTTGGGAAAAGCTGGTTTTTGAAGATAGTTACGCCGAATTTAAAATGCAGGCTCAGCTGTATAACCCAGAAAAGAAATACCGCTCTTTTGCCGAATTAATGCAACATGCCCCAGGTGCCGAACAACTGCATTTTTTAGTGAGCGCGGCCATTATCGGGTACGTGCAGCAGCTAAACCAGATAGTTCCGGATATCCTGAATACCCTCGGCAAGCATTTCCTGCAATTTGATCATTTTCAATTTGAGATCATTAACTCGGATATTCAGGATAAAAGCAAGCACCAGGTAGCCATTAACTTTTATTCCGAACCTTTGGTTTGGCACGATACCGTTCACCAGTATTTGTTGGTTTCGGATAAGCGGGCAATCGGGCAAATAACCCTGACGCATTTATTGGCGCTGCAACCTTATTTAACCATTTACTCGCTTCAAACCGAAACAGCCTAAAATTATGAAGCAAATACCCGGTAAAATTTACCTCGCTGACCAACGTGGCCACTGGCAAACGCCCCACCTGCAACGGTTTAGCACATTTAACTACCAAGATTTTTATCAGGAACATAAACAACCTTACGGAGATTTGTACCTGGTAAACGAAGAAACCTTGGCTGGATCCCAAAATTTAACCTATCACCTGGACCAGGCCTCGCACATCCTGATTATTCCGGTAACCGGGGCTGTAAATCTAAGTACTCCCGCCAATGCCCTGATGCCCGTAGAAGTTGGTCAGGTACTAATCCTAACCGCACCGGCGCCTTATTCCTTTCAGCTGGTAAATCCGTATGCCCAGGATAATATCTGTTTCTTACAAGTTCGGCTACGCGCGAAAAATGGGATTGCAGAAGTTTTTACGAACCTGATACCTTTCACGCTCGACGATCCCGGCAACCCCCTTACCGAAATAATACCCGGCAACTCCGTACCTAATGTTCCTGATTATAAATTCAGGTTAAGCTTGGGGCGGTTTGCCGGGCGACAAGAAATTACTTACCCTTTAGAGGATAATCAGCAGTTTTTCTTTGCTTTTGTACTGGCTGGCGCTTTTGAAGCCGAAGGCCGGTTATTGCACGAAAAAGACGGGTTATCCCTGTGGGATACCCCCCAAGTAGAACTGGAAGCTTTAAGTAATAACGCCATTATTTTAATACTGGAGTGGCCACGTGCCGAAAATTAAATTTAAAAAATAAGGTTAAGCCTAATCTTATGGATAACAATAAGCTCTGGTAATTTTAAAAATAACTGCATCTTATAAAATTGTTTGGTGCCAATCCTGGATAAAGCCGGTGTAGGAATCGCTGATGGGCAATTCTTTACCCGATAGCAAAATAGCTTTTCGGTTTTGAATAGCGGTAACCTGGGCCATAGGCACAATAAAACTGCGGTGAATTCTTTTAAATTTTGCGTCGGGTAGCTTTTCCAGAACCTTTTTCATGGAAAGCAAAGTCAGAATAGGACGGGCGCCGGTTACATGAATTTTTATGTAATCTTCCAGGCTTTCGATGTATTCTATGTCGCGCAAATTTATTTTTAGCAGCCGGTATTCCGAATGCACGTACAAGCTTTCTTCGGGCTCCGACTTGGGTTTATTTTTTAATTCCAGAAAATCAATGGCTTTGTTTACGGCTTTCACGAATGGTTCAAAGGCAATTGGCTTTAATAAATAATCTACTGCTTCCAATTGAAAACCTTCGTAGGCAAAGTTTTTATAAGCGGTGGTAAAAATAATTAATGGTTTAATTGCCAGGGATCGCACCAGATCAATCCCGGATATATCCGGCATGTTAATATCCACAAATAACAAATCAATCTCTGTCGTTCGTAAAAATTCCGAAGCCGCCAGGGCATCATCAAACGTTTGAATTAAGGTAATCGCGGGCAAGCGGGCCACGTAAGCCGTTATAATATCTAAGGCTAATGGTTCATCGTCTACCGCGACACATCTTACGGGTGCACTTTTCAAGGCTATTTTTAAATTTTTTTTAAGCAAGAGTGGGTAAGCTAAACCGGTAAAATAAGGCTTACGGTAAAAAGCTGGTTTTCGCTGGTAATGGTTAACTGGTAATTATCCGGGTATAAGTGCTGCAGGCGTTCGCGGGTGTTTGCCAGGCCAATGCCGGTTCGTTCCCGATTGGTTTGGTGCAGAAAAATCGGGTTTTGGCAGTAAAAAGTAATTGTTTGCTCTTCGGCTCGTAAGCTAATAGCTATGTTTGATTCTTCGCGGTTACTAACCCCGTATTTAAAAACGTTTTCGATAAAAGGAATAAGCACCAGCGGCGCAATTTTTTTTTCGGCCAGATTACCCGTTACTGTAAAGTTGACCTTTACTTTTTTGCTTAAACGCAGCTGTTGCAAAGCAATATAATCCTGCATGCAAGCTACTTCGGCTTTTAAATCTACAAAATCGGCGGTTACTTCATCCGTTAAATACCGCATCAAATTCGATAGTTTCAGAATCGCCTCGGCGGTGTTTTCGTTCTGGGTAATGGCTAAGGAATAAATATTATTTAAAATATTAAATAAAAAATGCGGATTAATCTGCGCTTTTAAAAACGATAGCTCGGCCTTGGCTTTATCGGTTTCGGCCAGCAAGGCTCGTTGTTGCGTAGTGCGCCATTGTTGGGTTATTTCTACGGCCATGCTTAAAGTTACAATCATGATAAACAAAAAGATACTCACAATATCTAATCGTACCGGTGCTCCGTTACGGGGTGGGTTAGGGCGGTCCGGATTATGAAAAGGTGGGGGCGGTGGTTGGTTTAACGGAGGAACGGGTCGTTTGTCCGAAAAAGGACCGGTCACGGGCTTCGCGGGGGCGATTCGCGATACATGTGAGATTAAATTATCGAAAGGCCGGAGAAAGTACACCGCGGTAAAAAGTAATAGCAGCAAGCCTGCGTAGGCAAAATATTTTTTTTGCAGGAAAAAACGGGGCAGGAGCACGTAGCCGTGTAGGTAAAAAAGCCCAATATAACACCCGTAAAACAGCCAGTAAGCCAGTGTTTGAATAATAGCGGTAAACTGCTCCGTTTCGGACCGCTGATTTAAAAAAAGTAAAGGCAGGCTAAAAAAAAGCAGCCAACATAAAGCATGGGTAAACAGCGTAAACGCCTTCGAACGAAACATAAGTAAAAGAACAGAATTGCAGGATAAGCCGCTTTTAAGTATCGGTAAAAAAGCAAAATGTATCGACGAACGAGGAAAAAATAAAAGCCAGACCAGCCATGCTTCTGCTACCGGCTCTGCTTAAAAATGCTGCGCCTTAATTGTTTTCTTTTTTCGTTTTCCCGAAACTACCTTAGGAAAAATCTTTAACAGCTTCGCTTAAATCGTACACCGGTTGATCTTTAATTTTACGGGCGATGATAGAGGCCCCAGCGGCCGAACGATAACCACCGGCGCAATGCACCAGAATTGGTTTGTTGGTGGGAATAGCGTTTACGGCTTCGCGCAATTCCGGTAAAGGAATAACTAGGGCAGTAGGGAAAAACTTACCTTCTTTTACTTCGTTGTGGTTTCGGATGTCAATAATGGTATAGGCATCCGGATTGTTTTTAAATACATCCACATCAACTAAGGCTGATTTCTCGGTTTGGTTAGCCGGATTTATCAAACCGCCTTTTATTTGGCGTTCGTACCCGATTTTAGCTGTTTTGGCAATTATGGTTTCTAAAGCTTCTTCTGATTCCGCGATTACGTAAAATTTTTCCTGGGGCCCAACAACCGACCCTAGCCAAGTTTCAAACTTTAAACCATCCTGCAAATTAATGGCCCCGGGTATATGCCCTTGCTTAAATAATTGCTGCGGTCGGGTATCGATGAGTAGCGTGTTTTTATCAAACGCACTGTGCGGCGGTAAATAAGGTACCTGCGCCAGGCTTTGCCGGTAAGATGGCGCGCCGTGTTTGTTCAGGTCCACGGCAAACGGAAAATATTTGGGTACAAAAGGCTGGTCGGCGAGTAAATATTTTAAAAAATCGGTTTCCGACATGGGTTGCAACGCCGGATTGCTTTTTTTTTCGGCTCCAATGGAGCTTTGTTTGGCTTCACTCATGCCTTTGCCGCACAAAGAGCCTGCCCCGTGGGCGGGGTATACGGTAACAGTATCAGGCAATGCCATAATTTTTTCGCGAATAGAATAATACATTTGCCGGGCCAGTTCTTCGCGTTTGGCAGTAATGCTACCAGTGTTTTCCCGTAAGTCAGGGCGGCCTACATCGCCGATAAACAAGGTGTCGCCGGAGAAAAGCGCCACTGCCTGGTTGTTTTCGTCTTTCACCAGCACCGAAATGCTATCCGGCGAGTGCCCCGGGGTATTTAGGGCGTGCAGGGTAATCTCGCCAATTTGGAGGCTGTCGCCTTCGTCGAAGGTTTTATGCGCATAGGCCGCACCGGTAAGTTTGCTGGCGTAAATGGTTGCTTCTTTGGTATGGGCAATTTCCTGGTGGCTGCTCACAAAATCCGCGTGCGGGTGGGTTTCAATCACGGCTATTAAACACAAATCGTGCAGGTTGGCGTAATCGTAGTAAGGCTGCGGATTACGGGCCGGATCTATTACCGCCATTTGCCCTTCGCTGCTGATTACATAAGAGAAATGGGCCAAGCCTTTATCTTCGAACTGCTCTATGCGCATACCATATCTAATTAAAGTAAGGGCCGCAAGTTAACGATTTACGAAAATAATTTGCCGAATAAGCTTTTTTGTTCTTCTATTTTAAAGCCGGCCTGCTTTACTTTTTCAATAACATCGGGCACCGAAACAGCTTCTCCTTGCACGGTTAATATTTTCTCGGGATTGGCGGTATCTACTTCCCAAGTAGTTGGAGCGGGTAAAGCATCCAGGTAGGGTTTAGCGGTTGCCACACAATTGGCGCAGTTAATATTGGTTTTAAATTTTAAAGTTTTCATGATTTTTAAATTTTTATCCGGCAAAAATAAGGAGTAGCTAGCTGTTACCAGTTACAAGGTTTTTACAGAATTGTGTAAAATTTCAATCACCCACCAGGTACCCTTATTACAGGCACATGCACATCGGGCTTTTTAAATAGAAAGCTTTTAATTCCTTAATTAATATTCAAAGGGTACTTTTGGGTTGGTAATACCTAAGACATCGCTTGGTAACATTTCTTTATTCAAAGCCAAAACGACGGAAAACTTAAACCAGGAGGAACAAGTTAATATTATATATAAATTTTAATATATATTTTATAAATAATATAAATAATTGTTTATAAATTTGTACTTCAAATCTGGAGGTAATTTGAAAACAAATATAAAAAAAGAGACCCTAAAATAGACCTATTACGGGCCATCGCCATTACATGTATTATTTTAGGCCATAGTAAACCCCATAGTGGAATCTTTGAAATACGTAATTTTAACGTGGTTTTGATGATGCTCTTACTAGGTCATTCTTTTTACTTAAGTAGCGCTGAAAAAAATATCTCTTACCCCCAATACGTAAAAAAGCGGTTTCAGCGGTTGGTAGTGCCGGCCTGGACCTTCCTGACTTTATTTTTTATTCTTTTTTACTTCGTTGCGGTGGCTACCGGCCAAAAGTATTACTTCAGTGGGGCTAAAATAATGCAATCGTACGCTCTAACCAATGGTATTGGCTACGTTTGGATTATTAAAATATCTTTTTTGGTGGCCTTGTTAAGCCCGTTTATTTTAAAAATAAGTAAGCGGGTAAAGAGCAATTTGCTTTATTATTTGTTAATCGCGGGCAGCTATGCGGGTTACGCCCTGTTATTGTATGTACACGATGCTTTGCCGGTGGTGTACAAGGCCTTAGATAATATAAACCATTACCTGGACGGCGTGGCCCGAACCCTGTATGCCGAAGTTATTATCTACGGCGTAAGTTATAGTTTTATTGTAGCGTTAGGGATCCGGCTTACCAAACTAAGTCAGCGGGAAGTTACCGGCGCTTGCCTGGGGTTTTTAGGCCTTTTTCTGTTCCTGAGTTATCAAAATGATTTTTCAACAGTTCAGGCGTTCAAGTATCCGCCCCAATTGTATTACCTGTCGTACGGGTTGTTTGTGAGTTTTCTGCTTTACCGGTTGCTGGATTATACTTTTTTTAAAAAATTTGGCAACAGCCAGCTCATTATATTTCTTTCCAGAAACTCCGCCTGGGTTTATTTCTGGCATATTATTTTTGTTTATTACATCCGGTTGTTTGGGGCCTCGTTGCCCTCTTACCTGGCAACTACCAGCAGCGGACGGTTCTTTTTCATAATGGCAGGTGCCTTACTCGTAACGTATAGCCATCAACAAATCAAAGAATTAAGGCAGTCTTACGAAGATAAAGCAATTCTGCCGGCGGGAACGCCTATGCCCCACGCCAGTAACATTTAAAACAACTGAAAACCACCTATAAAACGTAAGTCACCCAGCTACCCTTTGTACCCGCAGTTGTCCGCACTACCCAGTTATGCTTCTCAGGCCATTAATTTTTAAATTTTTACAATCTGCACCATTAAATTGCCTTGGGCGTTTACTACCGCTTTAATAGAAGTAGGCGTAAGATAGATATTATCGGGCGTAAAGGAGCGGATAGTACCTTTTAGTAATACATTGTCGTTGATGCGGGCCGATTGATCCAGGGATTTTTGCAGCATACTGCGGGCCTGCTCTAATTGCGTTTTTACCGGAAAATTAATTTGTTCTTGTAGGTTATGAATAAACCGGCCTTTGGCCAGCCAGCTAGCCGTTTTTAGCAATTGGTCTTTGGTTTTTAAATCGTAATCCACGTCACGGACCCGGATACTGCTGGTGGCGGCATCGTAGTACGGGATAGCTTTTAAAAACACTTTACCTACAATTTTCTTGGTAAACAAACCGGTTTTGGCCTGGCCGTTTACATCCAGCATTACCACCAGTTTATCCCCACTGCCACTTATTTCGGCGTTATTTACCGTAATTTGTTGCTTTCCATTTTCGAAATGATACGTTTTACCGGTTACTTGTTCTTTTAAAAGCTGGGTAGCGTGAGCGTAAGGTACCTCGCCAATTAAGCCTATTTGCACGTTATCCGTTAAACGATTGTCGGTTATTAGTTTAGGAAGATTAGGATTTACTTTTGCCTGGGGTTTGCCGTTAGTAACGGTTTCAATAAAAGAGTTAAACCCAATGCGCAGGTTTAATTGCCCATTCGCGGCTTGTAACGGCGAAATACGAATATCCTGAGGCGTAACCGTTAGCCAGGCATTATATGTTTTGTCCAGCTGAATAGGTTGTTGTAACTTTAACCAAGCTTCTTGCACATACTGTTTAATATTAAGGCGGTTTTGAATTTCCTGGTCCAGCATACCCGACAAACGGGCCATCTGGTTCTGCATGGCAGGTTCTACAAATCGGGCTAATCCAATTTGCAACGGACCAATGGTTAGAGTAGGTTTGGTGGCGCCCCAGTCAAAATCGCCGGTAGTAACGGTTTTTACCTTATAATCTTCGGTAAACGAGAGCAAGCTTTCGGTTTTTACCACTACGTCAAACTCGGTGCTTTCGCTTTTATCTATTTTGGGGCATATTTTACAGGGTTCCCATTGCCACCGGCCTTTCGCAAAAATGTGTAAAGGTACCGTAAAATAAATTCTGTTTTGTTCTGCCCTTATGCCTAACCGACCGGTTTTACTTACGGTAACCGCCAGATTATCACCTTCCAGATTATCGTCTTTGTATAATATGCCGTTTAGTTCTTGGTTGAGTTTGTTCTCGAGGCTGGCCGTTTGAAAAGAAACCGGAACGGTAACCGTAGACAGCTTGCGTTTAAAAGCAGGCGCTGCGGTTACCGGCAAGCTAGGAGCCGTGGCTTTAATAGTAGCCGTTTCCTGGCAAGCCGACAAGAATAAAACGCAGTTTAAAAAAAAGATTAACCGGTTATAAGTATTAAAAAGAGAAAGCATCATAAAATTTAAAAAAACGCAGCAAAGTTAAAATTCTTTCGGACAATTAACTTCTAGATCAAGGCTGTAACGCGTGGGGAATAGGGATAGTTTAGTTTTACTCGTTAGAACCTAGGAATCAAGCTTCGTTTTTTTTAAATCTGGCGGGTATTTAGCTCTAAAAATTACGGTTAAAATACAATTATTAAAATTTACACGTGTTGGTGAGATCTTTAGCAAAGTATTAAAATTTAGCTGTTTTCTGAGTTTAGTACAACTAAATTGGAATTTTAAAAAATTATAAGTGTTATTTAGACAGTTCCCAGTGCTTCGTGTGAATGGGTGCCTGGCGTAAGGCCGCTGTTAATTCCTCTTCTGATGCAAACTGCAGTTGCGCGAGGTACGAAGCTTCTATGGAAACAGAGAAATTATGGAACTCAAAAGGCCAAGGCGCTACTTGAATAACACCGCTATTTAACTGCCACACATCGTAGCGGCTCCCATCCGGCCCAATGCTTATCTCCAAGGCCCGCTCGGCTTCGGGCAATTCCCGACGGCACAAAATCAGCGATAAGCGGTCGCACCATTGCATTAAATCGTAGGCTTTTTGCGCTTCTTTTTTTGTAATTTTTAAAAATTTACGCCAGTTTGCCTGGCTTTGAATTTGTTCATCCAGGAAATTATCGGTACTCCGGTCTTTACCGCGCAACTCTTCGTACAAAAAAGAAAGGTGCATGGAAGTCAGCAAAGAACGCCATTGTCCCTGAAAACGAGCCTCTTCCATAACCTGGTGCGCCTGATCCAGCGAAAAAGGTAACATGGTAAAATTAGCGGGTGCCCCTGCGGTAGTTAAACCATGCTTACCAGCCCAGTAGCGTTGGCCATCATCGTGCTGCGCAATGGCCGCTAGGGTATCTACCCAGCGCGTGGGGCGGTCAGCTTCGCGCCACGCAAAAGCAATCTGCGCCGCTAGTAAAGCGTGGGCTTGTTGGTAAATAATTTCCCAGCCTTCCTGCACCAAGTTCACAATCATAATCCAGTAGTAAGTATAAGTCTGGATTGTTTAACTTAACTGGAGATCGGAAGGTTTAGCCGCTTACCTGTTTAATTTTTAGGAATACACTAATTTTATTTACGCGCTAAAGTTAGAGCTTGTATTTTATTATAGAAAGATGATGGAAAAAGGGATATTACTGATGAGATCTGAAGGAGAATTATAAAGAAACTTTGAGTAAGTTATTCATTTGATAAAACCAAATATATAATACTAAATGTACTTAAACTAATACTAATCGGGCTAAATTCCGGATATTGTAGCGTGCTTAAAGGTTAAAGCAACTAATATGTACGCCTACTGAGTAACAAAGTTGTTGAAAATGATATAAGTATTTTCGACACTTATTAAATATATTAAAATGATCTAAAGTTAATATTGAAATTATACTATTTTTTGAAAGCTATGTTGCTTGTCTTGCAAAATAAGAGTAGGTTTATTCTTTCCATTCCCTGCCTTTCAGGTTGGTAATTTTTTATTGCATACCATTTATCTGTTTTTACCGTCACTTTAACTACTTAAATTATGCAGCAAGTATTACTTAAAAATTGGAAGTATTTTCTAATGCTTCAACTCTTAGTTTTCACTTTTACTGATTCTTGGGCGCAAGGATTTGCGGTGAAGGGTCGAATAAAAGGTGAGACCGGCGAAGGATTGCCTGGCGTAACCGTTTTGTTAAAAGGCACCTCTACCGGCGCAACGACTGATCCGAATGGTAATTATTCCTTGAATTTACCGAATGGAAGTGGTACCCTCGTTGTATCTTTTATCGGCTATCAAACCCAAGAAGTATCGGTTAATAACCGAAATTCCATTGATTTAGCGCTAGCTCCGGATACAAAAGCCCTGGAAGAAGTGGTAGTAGTGGGTTATGGTACCCAGAAAAAAGAGACAGTAACTGGTTCTGTTGCTACCGTTAAAGGAGCTGAACTGCAAAAATCGCCGGCTGTAAACCTTTCTAATTCCATTGCTGGTCGTATGCCCGGTGTTATTGCTACTAACGGTAGCGGTGAGCCTGGGTATGACGGTTCTACTATCCGGATTCGGGGTTCTAATACCTTAGGAAATAACGACGCGCTGATTGTAATTGATGGTGTACCAGCACGGGCGGGTGGTTTTGAACGTTTAAACCCAGCTGATATTGAGAATATTTCCGTACTAAAAGATGCCTCAGCTGCTATTTATGGTTCCCGTGCCGCTAATGGTGTTATTTTAATTACAACTAAACGGGGTAAAAATGGTAAACCTGAACTGTCCTATTCTTATAACCAAGGTTGGTCTCAGCCTACTGTTGTGCCCAAAATGGCTACTGCTGCCCAGTATGCCGAAATGGTTAACGAAATTGATGTGTATAATTTACCAGCTCAGTATTGGAAAGCAGCTTCAGATGCTTTTAAAACTACCGGCAGCTTTACCCGTCCGGATAACGGTGCTGTTACAAACGCCACGTTTAAACCGGAAGACATGCAGAAATTACGGGATGGATCTGACCCCTGGGGCCACCCGAATACGGATTGGTTTGATGCAGCTTTGAAACCGTGGTCCCCACAATCACGCCACAATTTGCAACTAAGCGGTGGTTCTGAAAATTTGAGATATTTGGCTTCAATAGGTTATCAAAATCAGGATGCCTACTATCGTAACGCGGCCACTGGTTATAAGCAATATGACTTGCGCTTAAACCTAGATGCTAATGTTAATAAATACGTTACTACTTCTTTGGGTGTAACTGGCCGGCAGGAGAATAGGTTTTTCCCTACAAAATCAGCAGGTGCTATTTTTCGGATGCTGATGCGCGGTTATCCGTACCGTCCGGCTTACTGGCCAAACGGCTTACCAGGCCCGGATATTGAAAATGGGGAACAACCAGTTGTTATAACTACTAATAACACCGGTTACGACCGGGATACCCGCTATTATTTACAATCCAACGGCAAGATTGAAATTACCCAACCTTGGATAAAAGGTTTAAAGCTAACTGGTAGCGCCGCAGTTGATAAGTTCTTAAAGCAAACAAAAGTCTGGCAAACCCCTTGGTATGTGTATTCTTGGGATAATACTTCTTTTGAAGCCGATGGTACCACACCTAAATTGCAGAAAGTAAAACGTGGGCCTGATCAGTCCACTCTTAATCAGGGTTCCGAGGATCAACTAAATGTATTGCTTTCTGGAATCTTATCGTATGATCAAACCTTTGCAGGACACGCTATTACGGCCCTTGTTGGGATAACAAAAGAAACTTCTAATCAGAGTAGTTTTGGTGCCAACCGCCGGTATTTTAGTTCTACCGCTATAGACCAAATGTTTGCGGGCGGCAGCCGCGAAAAAGATAACCGTGGCAGCGCCTGGGAACGCGCTCGTATGAGCTATTTTGGCCGTTTGGCTTATAATTATAAAGAAAAATACCTGGCTGAATTTTTAGGCCGGTACGATGCTTCTTACATGTTTCCTACTGATACGCGTTGGGGCTTTTTCCCGGGCGTAATGGTAGGCTATCGTGTCTCTGAAGAAGGATTCTTTAAGAAAGCCTTGCCATTTGTAAATGACCTTAAAATACGGGGCTCTTGGGGACAAATGGGTAACGATCAAGTCTATTATGATACGAATAATGATGGAACTTTGGATTTGCAAGAATACAAATACTTTGAATTGTATACTTATGACACTTATCCATTAGCCGGACAACTAGCGCAAACGTTAAGAGCAGATGAGGTTCCTAATAAGAACATGACTTGGGAAGTGGCTAACAATGCTGATATTGGATTAGAAGGACAATTATTACAAGGTAAAATCTTCTTCGAATTTGATGTTTTCCGTAACAAACGTTCGAATATACTATGGCGGAGAAGTGCTTCTATACCCCAAACCACAGGTATGATTTTACCACCCGAGAATATTGGTATAGTTATTAACAAGGGGTGGGAATTTAAGGTAGGTCACAATAACAATTTTGGTGATGTTAGCTTTAATGTGAGTGTAAACGGTGGTTTTGCCAAGAACAAAATTGAGTTTTGGGATGAAACACCGGGGGCTCCGGATTGGCAGAAATCAACTGGTCACCCCATGAACACCAATACGTTCTATATTTACGATGGTATTTTTACTACGCAAGCTGATATCGATGCTAATTCTTTGGATTACAGTGGTGTAGGTGCTAGTACTTTACGGCCCGGCGATATGAAATTCAAGGATGTAAACAATGATGGTAAGCTTAATGGTGATGATCGGGTAAGAAGAGATAAAACGAATCAGCCTACTTTCCAGGGTGGTCTTAATATCGGAGCCAAGTACAAAGGGTTTGATTTAGCCATCTTATTCCAGGGCGCTACTGGTGGTGAAGTCTTTGTGCAGACCGAATCTGGTACTATTGGTAATTTCCTGGCCTGGAGCTATGAAAACCGCTGGACGGTTGATAATCCGAGTACAGAGCATCCCCGCACCGTAGACCGCAGCAACCAGTATTTTTCAAATGCTAATACTTACTGGCTGAGAAATACAGATTACCTCCGTCTTAAAAATTTTGAAATTGGTTACAACCTGCCCGTTAATTTAGGTCAACGCATTGGCATGAGTAATTTACGGGTATATGTTAACGGGTTAAATCTAATCACCTGGGATAAAACCGATATTTTTGATCCAGAAGCAACTGGCGGTAATGCCCAATATTATCCACAAGCCAGAATCATTAATACTGGTGTAAGTGTAACTTTTTAATAGGATTAACATGAAGAGAACATTTAAATATATTTCAATTTTTGTAATTTCTGGAATACTGCTTTCGGCGTGTAAAGAAGATTTTTTAGATACGCAGCCTTTAGATAAAGCACCGGGAGAACTGGTTTGGAGTGATGCGGCACTGGCCGAATCTGCCGTAACGGAACTGTATAACGGTTTATTTGAAGGCATGTTAAACCAGGAAAATATGGACTGCATTACTGACAATGCCTTGTACAACTTCGGAAAGCAGGATATTATGGAAGCCAACATAAGTCCGTCTAATACGGGCTGGGTACACCATACCTACGAATGGGGCGAAATGTACCGGAGAATCCGGGCGGCCAACATTGCTTTGAAGAAATTAGCTGCACCTGAATTTGAAAATACTAATGGTATTGTGGAGCGGTTAAAGGGCGAAACTTATTTTATGCGAGCTTATTTTTATAACCAGATGGTGCGGTACTATGGTGGTGTTCCTATCATTAAATCACCTTATGAGTTAACCAGTACTGATTTTACCATTGCCCGGAATACGTACGAAGAATGCGTAAATTTTATAGTTAGCGATTTGGATTCGGCTGCTTTACTTTTAAATGGTAAATCCTTGACGTTAGGCCGGGCCACTCAGGGAGCAGCTCTGGCTTTAAAATCGCGGGTACTGCTGTATGCTGCCAGTGACCTACACCACATGCCAACTTATATAAATAATTTACAAAAGAGCACTAATCGGAATATTGCGGGTGATTTATTTTTTTCTAAGCCAGAAAATGTAGCACTACTGGGCTATCCGGCTGGCGATCGGACAGCGCGGTGGAAGGCAGCTCAAGACGCAGCCAGAGCCGTGATAGATTTAGGTTTCTATGGTTATAACCTCGATTTATCGGCCCCGGTAACTCCGGAAGAAGGTAAAAATAATTATGTTAACTTGTACTTATCCCGAAACGGTGGAGAAAAAGATGCCATTTTCATGCGTCAGTTTATCAATGCCAAAGATGAATGGGGCGCCTGGTATCCGCGTAATAATGGGCCTAACGGTTATCATGGCTGGACTTCCAGCGAACCTACTCAGAATCTAGTGGATGATTACGAAATGATGGATGGTACTAAATTCGATTGGAATAATGCGGAACATAAAGCTGCTCCGTATGATAATCGCGATCCGCGTTTCTACGCCTCTATTTTATACGATGGCGCTCCCTGGAAACCTCGTACTGCTGATGCGGCTGGTACAGATCCTTTTAGCCAGATTCAAATGGGACAATACCAGATAGGGAATGCTAGCAGCCCTACTACTTATTTCGGATTAGATACCCGCAACAGTTCCATTGAAAACTGGAACGGAACCCGTACAGGTTATGCAATCCGAAAATTTATTGATCCAAACCCAGCGATTGAAGACCAGGTGACTCGTCAGGAAGTTCCATCACCGCAAATCAAATTTACTGAAGTGGTATTTAATTACATAGAGGCTAGTTTGGCTTTAGGGCAGGAAGCAGAAGCTCTTGCTTGGTTAAACAAAATTCGTTTTCGCTCCGGGATGCCGGCTATCAATGAATCTAATCAGGCACTAGTAGAACGTTACCATAATGAACGTAATATCGAAATGTTGTTTGAAGAACAACGCTTCTATGATACCCGCCGCTGGATGACAGCACCGCAAAACCAAGGTGAAAAAGTGCGGATTATGAAAGTAACCGCAACCTTAAAACCGGGTAAAACTGTACCGGTTTACCGCTACAGCAAAGACGATTATAATTATACCTACACGGTGCAAGAAATTGACCCAGGAGTGGAAAATCGGAAGTGGGACGACAAACTTTACTTTATGCCGATTCATCGCGACGAAATAAATCGAAATAACAAATTAGTTCAAAACCCCGGTTACCAATAAGATAAAGCTTATCTGCCGTTAAAAATCTATGCTGGTTATTTTTTTACCGGCATAGATTTTTTTATTTTTAATAAAATCTAAATCGGATTACCACCTTGTTACCAACCAGAATTAAGTACCTCATTCGCTTACTATCATTAGCTGTAACTTTTTCCGCTTGCCAGCAGAAAGCTTCTCCTGAAGTAGAAAATACCTCCTTGGCACCACCAGCCGAGACCCTCTTTCGGTTATTACCCCCGAACAAACCGGGGTAACTTTTGCCAATGCTTTAAATGAAGGACTGAATACCAACGTGTTAATGTACGAGTACTTTTATAATGGGGGTGGGGTAGCTGTTGGCGATGTGAACCAGGATGGCCTGCCGGATATTTATTTTACCGCGAACATGGCCACTAACCGCCTTTACTTGAATAAAGGCAATCTGCAGTTTACCGATATTACTGATGCCGCCGGCGTTACCGGCCGCGAAGGCCCCTGGAAAACGGGTGTTACCATGGCCGATGTGAACGGCGACAAACTTCTTGATATTCTAGTTTGCTATTCCGGGAATGTGCGCCCCGAGAAACGCTTGCCCCAGCTATTTATTAATCAAGGTCCCGATAGCAATGGAGTACCCCGATTCCGTGATCAGGCAGCCCAATACGGATTAACGCAGCCAGCTTATAGCACCAACGCTAGTTTTTTTGATTATGACCGCGACGGCGACCTGGATCTGTTTTTACTCAATCACAGTCCCACCCAATTACCGGCGCTGGACGAAGCCTTAACCGCCGACATGTTAAAAAAAGAAGATACCCAGAGTGGCGTACGACTATTCCGGAACGATAAAAACTTTTTTAAAGATGTAACCCAACAGACCGGTTTGCATAGCTCGGTATTAACCTATGGTTTAGGGATAGCTATTTCGGATGTAAATACGGATGGCTGGCCGGATTTGTATATTTCTAACGATTACGCTATTCCGGATTTTCTGTACATCAATAATCACAACGGTACTTTTACGAATAAATTACCAACTAGTGTAGGACACACGTCTCAGTTTTCGATGGGGAACGAAGTAGCCGATATTAACAACGATGCCCTGCCGGATATTTTAACCCTGGATATGTTGCCGGAAGATAACCGTCGGCAGAAACTTTTGTTTGCCCCGGATAATTACGAGAAATTTGATTTAAACCTGCGCTCCGGTTTTTACTACCAATACATGCGCAACATGTTGCAGCTAAATAATGGCGACGGTACTTTTAGCGAAGTAGGGCAACTGGCTGGTATTTCTAACACCGATTGGAGCTGGGCGCCTTTGTTTGCCGATTACGATAACGACGGCTGGAAAGATTTGTACGTGACGAATGGCTACGTGCGCGACTTTACCAACCTGGATTTTATGAAATACATGGGCGATTATATGAAGCAACGCGAAGGCCATTTAATGCGCGATGATGTGTTAAAATTAGTGCACCAGATGCCTTCGTCTAACGTTACTAATTATGCTTTTAAGAACACCGGCAATGCGGTTTTTCGGGATGAAAGTGCCAACTGGGGCTTAAAACATGTTTCTAACAGTAATGGCGCCGCTTACGCCGATTTAGATAACGATGGCGATCTGGACTTAATCGTCAATAATATTAACCAACCGGCTTCTATTTACCAAAACCAAGCGAAGCAGCAGTTAAAAAACCAATTTTTACAGGTTAAACTGCAAGGCGATGGCAAAAACACGCAAGGCTTGGGAGCTAAAGTTACGCTTTACAACCAGGGCCAACAGCAGTACCTGGAACAAATGCCCACGCGGGGTTTTCAATCGAGTGTGTTACCGGTCTTACATTTTGGTTTAGGTACGGCTATGGTAGTTGACTCTGTGCAAATTCGCTGGCCAGGTGGCAAGCAGCAGGTACTACGTCAGGTAAAAGCCAATCAAATGATAACTTTAAAGGAGCAGGATGCCGAAAATTTAAAAAAACCGGTAAAAAGAGCCGCTCCCGCTTTTGCCGAGATAAAAACACCGGTAACCTTCGCCCACCAAAAACAAAACCACAACGACTTTAAACGGCAGCCTTTACTCGTAAATCCACAGTCGTTTGCCGGGCCATGCTTAATTAAAGGCGATGTAAATCAGGATGGTCTGGAAGATGTGTACGCCGGGGGCAGTGCGGGCCAAGCGGGTAAGTTATACCTGCAGCAACCAGGCGGTAGGTTTATGCAAAAAGAAAATACTGCTTTTACCGCTGATAAAAAGAGTGAAGATGTAGACGCGCTGTTTTTTGATGCGAACCAAGACAACAAACCAGATTTATACGTATGCAGCGGCGGTTACGGCAATTTTATGCCCGAAGACTCTTTGCTCCAGGACCGGCTTTATTTGGGCGACGGCAAAGGTAATTTTTTAAAAAATACCGCTGCTTTGCCAAAGATGCTTACCAGTACCAGTTGCGTGCGGGCCACGGATATTAACCAGGACGGGTTTTTAGATTTATTTGTAGGTGGTCGGGTAGTGCCGGGCCGCTATCCCGAAACTCCCCGCAGTTACGTGTTGCTAAACGACGGAACAGGCAAATTTACCGACCAAACTGCCACGGTAGCACCTGCTTTGCAGCAAATAGGCATGGTTACCGATGCTGCCTGGCACGATTTAAATCAGGATAAAATTCCTGAGCTGTTGGTGGTAGGCGAGTGGATGCCGGTAACTGTGTTTAAAATTAACAAGGGCAAATTACAAGAAGCTACGGCTACTTACTTTACAAAAAATTACCGGGGTTGGTGGAATAAAATCTGGGTCGATGATTTTAACCACGACACCAAGCCGGATGTAGTAATTGGTAATACCGGCCTGAACTCTCAGTGCAAAGCTACTGACAAACAACCCGCCGACTTAATTTACAAAGACTTTGACGATAACGGCTCCGTAGACCCTATTCTGTGTTTTTACATGCAAGGCAAAAGCTACCCCTATGTAAGCCGCGACGAACTACTCGACCAGATAAGTATGATGCGCACCCGTTTTCCGGATTACAAAAGCTACGCCGATGCTACCTTACAAGATATTTTTACCCCGGAAGAGATGCAAGGCGCCAAACACTTATCGGCCAATTACCTGGCCACCGCTTTTTTTGAGATGAATGCCACGGGTAAATTTGTAGAGAAAGCCTTGCCTATAGAAGCGCAGTTTGCTCCCGTCTATGCCGTTACTTCCCTGGATTATAACCACGACGGCCACCTGGATTTACTCTTAGCCGGAAACAACAACCAGGCTCGCCTGCGTTTTGGTAAGTCCGATGCGAATTACGGTACCTTGCTGCAAGGAAACGGCAAAGGAACCTTTACGTATGTACCGCAAACCCAATCGGGATTGCAAGTGAAAGGCGATGTTCGAAGTATTTTAAGTTTAAAGCAAGTGTTGCTTTTTGGCCGCAATCAACAATCGGTGCTGGCGTATAAAATAAATGGGGCCAGATAAAGTAAGCGCTATCTAACTTAATTACTAAGCAGAAATGCAGTAGTTGCTTTTCTTATGATATTAATATACCGAATAGTAGACAATATATGGCGTACTATAATATATAACAGACTATTATCTACAACTGCCAATTATTCAAACTATATTCTTATCAAATGCTAATTTACCGTAAGCAGTTACAGCAAATACGGTTTTTCCTTTTTTGTCTTCCGCGCTATCAGGTAATTAGTACGGGAAGTAAAATTTTTAGTAACCTAATTCGTTCTTTTACAGTCAGTAAAGTGGAGAAAGACGCGTAAGTGGTTTTGCTTTGCATGAGTGATGCAACCATTTACGCGGAGGAGAGGTCTTAGAAAAAAGTATTCAAATTAATGATGAGAAGAACATGCGGTGGTTGTTAAATATTCTATTTGTGGTATTACTAATGATTACGGCGGCTTTTACGGCCCGCTACATTAAAGCCGAAGCCTTGCCGGATAGCAAACAAGTGTCGTGGCACTCAACTCCAACCGACAACGTCGGAACACAGCAATAAATTTAAAAAAGCGGGCTTACAGGCCCGCTTTCTGTTTCTGTAAGTTTTCCAACATATCCTGCGTCATGCGGGGTAAATCATAATCCGGTTGCCAGTTCCAATCTTGTTGCGCTACGGAGTCGTTAATAGATTCGGGCCAGGATGCCGCTATTTGTTGCCGATAATCTGGTTTATAAGTTATTTCAAAATTTGGAATACTGCTCCGGATAGAAGCCGCCACTTCGGCCGGCGAAAAACTCATGGCCGTTACATTATACGACGACCGAATTTTTATCTTTTCGGCGGGCGCGTGCATCAGGTCCAGCGTTGCTTTTAAGGCATCGGGCATGTACATCATCGGTAAGTAGGTGTTTTCGGCGAGGTAGCACTCGTAAGGCTGGCCTTCTACCGCTTTATGGAAAATATCTACGGCATAATCGGTGGTGCCCCCGCCGGGCAAAGCTTTATAACCAATTAAGCCCGGATACCGCAAACTGCGAATATCTAGTTTATACCGGTTGGCGTAGTATTCGCAAAAGCGTTCGCCGGTTAGTTTGCTAATGCCGTATACGGTATTCGGGTCCATAATTGTATGCTGCGGCGTGTAGTGGCGGGGCGTATTCGGGCCGAAAACCGCAATAGAACTGGGCCAGTAAACTTTAGCAATGCCTTTTTCCAGAGTTAAATCCAGAATGTTCTCCAGACCCTTCATATTTATTTTCCAGGTAAACTTCGGACGCTTTTCGCCGGTAGCCGATAAAACCGCCGCTAAGTGGTAAATCTGGGTAAATTCGTACTTGTACGCTAAATCAGCCAGGTGATGCCGGTCGAGCACATCCAGAATTTCAAAAGGGCCCGATTCTGCTAACGCGGTATGTTGCGAAATAGCAATATCCGCGGCAATTACCTGGGCGTTGCCATATAACTTACGTAGTTCCAGGGTAAGTTCCGTACCTAACTGGCCGCAGGCACCAATAACCAGTATTTTTTCGTTTATAGTGTTCATGCCTATTTTTAGATCATCATGCCTCCACTCCGGAAAACTGGTAGCCGAAACACGATTCAAAGTTAGGCGCGATTTGTATCTTTGCAAAAAGTAAACTCGGCTGGTATAAAAAGTTTGCGCTAGCTTTAGCTGGCGAATTTGCTTACGGTTAAGTAACTACCACCTTTATAGTACCGTTTTTTTAAAATTCTGTAATTCTGCCACGTATGACGTTCGAGGAAGATCTGACTAAACGCCGCATTGATGTAACGGCTTTTGCTGCCGACGATCCGGAAAGATATGCCGCCTGGCGATCTTTGTACCAACAGGTGCATCCGAATGCTTTTTACACAGCGGTGAAAATGGTTATTAACGATGTGCGGCGGCGGTTTTGGTTATCCGAAGCACCCAAGCAAGCGGCCGTGGCAACAGCTCCGGCTACGGCCAAACCAGTGATTCGGCGGGCCCCGGCTCCTGTACCCAGTACTGCTTCGGCAATTCCCGATGAACCATCGCCTTCGGTAGATCGTACCCCAGAACCAGCCTCAGCGCCGCGTGGAAGAGCTGTTATTCGCCGACCAGCCCCTGCTGCTAATGCAGAAACGCCAGCAGAAAAAGATATAACCCAAGAACCAGCACTTGGCGCAGCAAATGAATCTACTAATCCGGAAGCTTCCAAACCAGGGCGCGCCCGACCCGTATTTCGCCGACCAATTGCAGAAGCGGAGGCTAATGCTTCGCCGGAAAGTAAAGAGGAAAAAGAGACCAATGCCCCGGTAACTCCCGATACCACAAATACTTCGGCAGAGCCGCCTAAACCAGCCCGGCCGCGGCCGGTATTCCGGAAACCAAACACCCCGATAACTAACGCAGCAGGAGAGGAAATTAAAAGTATTCCGGACGAAGCAGAACCTACCGCCTTACCAGATCATAGTAATCCCGATCCGGCGGCAACCGAAGCACCTAAACCACCCCGGCCCAGACCAGTATTTAAGCGGCCCGCAACTACAGCTCCGGAACCTGAAAAATCGGTAGCAACTCCGGAAAATTCAGCTGGTATCATTAGCCAGCCCGCAACTGTGGCAGAAAAACCAGAAGAAGCAGAAGGTGCTGTGGATGCTGTTAAACCTCCGCGACCGAGGCCTATTTTTAAACGCCCAGCTACCGCCAGTGCAGCGCCAGAACCGGAGAAAAAACCAGAAGAAATACAACCGGAAAATGCCCCGGAACCCGCGCCAGCTGCCGAAACACCTAAGTTTCCCCGGCCTCGCCCGGTGATAAAACGTCCGGTTGCTAACACCGAATCTCAAGCATTGGAAACCCCAATTGTAAATTCACCAACAAATGAAAATGCTGCTCCGGCAAGCGTTGATTTGGAAAATAAGAATCAGGAGCAACCGTTAAATGTAACGCTACCTGCCGCGGAGAGAACACCAGGTTCAACGGAAATAAAGGCGGAGCTTTTGGTGCCCAAAACGCCCCGGCCACGACCAATTTTTAAAAAACCGGCAAAACCGGAGCCAAATACGGAATCACCCGAAAACAAACCCGCTGCCGAATAGTTGATTACCAATCTTTATTACCTATTTAGAACAAGAGTCTGCTATGTACGATACCTTAAAACCTGACCTGGAAAAACAACTGGCCGAAATAGAAGAAGCCGGTTTATATAAAAAGAACGCATTATAACTACCCCGCAAGGGGCTGCCATAGCCACCACCGAAGGCAAAGAAGTTTTAAATTTTTGCGCGAATAATTACCTGGGTTTATCGTCGCACCCGGTAGTGATTGAAGCGGCTAAACGCGCCATTGAAACGCACGGTTACGGTTTATCATCGGTACGGTTTATTTGCGGTACCCAGGATATTCATAAGGAACTGGAACAAAAACTGGCCGAGTTTTTAGGCACCGAAGATACCATTCTGTACGCGGCTGCTTTTGATGCCAACGGGGGCGTTTTTGAGCCTCTTTTTGGCGAAGATTCCGCTATCATTTCGGATGCTTTAAACCATGCTTCTATTATCGATGGGGTGCGGTTGTGCAAAGCGCAACGCTTCCGCTATAACCACAACGATATGGTCGACCTGGAATTAAAGCTGCAGGCAGCCCAAGGGGCCAAACACCGCATTATTGTAACCGATGGTTCTTTTTCCATGGATGGTACGATTGCCCAACTGGATAAAATCTGTGATCTCGCTGACCAGTATAAAGCTTTGGTAATGGTGGATGAATGTCATTCGTCGGGGTTTATTGGCAAAACCGGCCGGGGCACGCACGAATACCGCAACGTAATAGGCCGCATTGATATTATTACCGGTACGCTGGGCAAAGCGTTGGGTGGTGCGATGGGCGGTTTTACTTCGGGCCGGAAAGAAATTATTCAAATGCTGCGGCAGCGCTCACGGCCGTATTTATTCTCTAACTCGCTGACACCGGCTATTGTAGGCGCTTCCATCGCGGTGCTGGATATGCTTTCGCAAACCACTGAACTGCGCGATAAACTGGAATGGAATACCAGATACTTCCGCGAAAACATGACGGCGGCTGGTTTTGATATTCGCCCCGGCGAACACCCCATTGTACCCATTATGTTGTACGAAGCCAAACTAGCGCAGGAGTTTGCGGCCCGCTTGCTGGATAAAGGCATTTACGTCATTGGCTTTTACTACCCGGTAGTACCACAAGGCAAGTCCCGCATCCGGGTACAATTATCGGCCGCGCACACCCAAGAGCACCTAGATAAAGCTATTCTGGCTTTTACCGAAGTAGGTAAAGAATTAGGCGTATTGAAATAAGATTTCTCTATAAACTAAACAAAAAGCCGATTTTCTACCAAAACGGCTTTTTGTTTGGTTATTTCCTACTTCCTAAACCTGGATTCTGGTACCACCAAGCTATTATTTTTGAATAAAATTAGTGTTTTTTAAATCCTGAGCCTGCTTGTCTCAGAATCATAGAATAATTTAACCTGCAAAATTAAAGTATCTTGGAATAAACGTTTAATTTGTTCCCACATTCTTCCATTTAGTACCGGACTTAATTTAGCGGTGCCATACTTCTGGTGAAAAGAAGAAAATTTTAGCGATTCTTATTATACCCATCTTAAAATTTAAAAAAGTCGGCTTGTAAACTGACTTTCTTGGCTAAGACCAGTTAAGCTTTGCTTACGGCCAGTTGTACTTACATTTTTTCGGTAGCATTTTCCTGTTTCGAGTTAATCTCTCACTTAAATAAATATAGCTATGCACAGTAAAATTACTTACCTATTTGTATTACTTCTGTTATTAGGCACTACGGCTTGCGAAGAGTTTTACGACATTGTGGAAGAAATTAAGCCGCGGTCGCCTAAGTCTAATGTTTTTGTTACCGGATTAACGGCTCCATTGGGTGTAGAAAGCGACGCTTTGGAGCAACTGTGGGTTACCGAGGCGGGTACCGGCACCAAAAACGACGGTGAACTTGTTTTTATTAACGCACAGGGCGTTGTGTACCCCGTGGTACAAGGCTTTTCTTCGTTGGCGAGCCCCGAAGGCGCTATTTTTGGGTTAAATCACTTGCTCCTGAAAGATAATATTTTGTATATGCTGCATGGGGTGGAAGGCAGGCTGTATAAACTGGATATTACGAATTACCAGCCGGGTGATAAACCCTTGCAAGCCGCCGATCTGGCGTATGAAGATGTGGGATCTTGGGTAAAGAAACATTTAAAAACCGAGGAAACCGATATTTTTAATTTAACCGTTGGTCCGGAAGGTGACATATTTATTGCCGATGCGGCCGCTAACGCCATTATTCGCCGGGATAGTAAAACCAAGAAGTTAAGTGTGTTTGCCACCATTCCCCCAATTAATAATCCGGGAGGTGAACCCGCGCAAGTAGAAGCCGTACCTACCGGCATTACCTTCGACGGCGAAAAATTCCTGGTTTGTACGTTTACCGGCTATCCTTACCCGGCTAAAAAAGCAACGATTTATCAGATTGACTTAACCGGGAAAACGTCGGTTTACCAAACCGGCTTATCTATTTTAACCGACATGGAGTTAGGAGTGGATGGGAAGCCCGTAGTGTTGGAATACGGAACCTGGACCGGCGAAACATTTATCCCGAACACGGGCCGCATGGTTTTATCTACTCCCAACAAAAATGTAGCCTTAGTTAATAATTTAAACTTCCCGAACTCCATTGAGAAAAGTGGTTTAAAAACATTTTTCATTGCCGAAACTTTCGACGGTACCATTGAGAAAGTTAATTTTTAAAAATCCGGCTAAATTTCATTCAAAACTAAAAAGCCGTTTCTTCTAAGGAACGGCTTTTTAGTTTACCAGCTATCATGTTAGTTTTTAAATTCTCCTTGATCTTCTGGGGTAGCTGTTTGTACTTCCACTAACTCAATTTTGGCAATGGTATCTATAAACCGGAATCTATTCTTTGGTAAAATAGGAGCGGCCCCTCCGAGACCAACACCCAGAGAGGCTAGAAAAATCAGGCAAATAAGTAAATGGACACAAGTAGTAAGACACCAGTATCAAGACAAAATAAAATATAATAAATTAAATAGCAGTAATTTAACCTTGTATTTTCAATATTGGAATGTAGCTTTCAATTGGTCCTTTTACTTAATACCAAATATTTTATCGTTTTTTTTAATTTTTCATGGTTTAGAAATAAGAGAATTGCTTCCGTAGGGGTAAGTAGCACCAGAAGCAACCCTACCAGGACTACAAGAAATAAAAACCCTGAACTTGACAGGAGCAAGCCGTACTCTTTGGGGTGAGTGAGCTTAATGCCGGTTACGGACGCGGGCAGAATTACGAATCCCCGACCAGATGAACTAACCTACAGGAGTACTAAGCCAATCGGGCGAGTACTTCCTCTTCGGGATAGGAAAGAGAAAAATTTAAAAAAATACACTGATTTTGGGCTTTGAGTTGGTGGTAAAGCCGCGTAACCAATTTTAATTTAATTAAGCTTAATTGAAGATGCCGGAATACCGTTTGGGCTGGTTGGTATTGGCAAAAGCAGTAAGAAAATACTGCCTGATAACTTGTTAAAAAAACGGCTTGCCGGTAAGAAATGGCTTTTTTGCTGCTAATGTATTCCGGAACTACTAACCCGGAAAGTGGACCAGATACCGGAATAACAGTGGAAACCGTAGCCTCTCCCGAAAAAGTAAGTACACTCCCTAAAAAAGCCAGGGCAATCCATAGCTGAGTGAGCATGAACGTACTAAAGGTAGTTGGCCGAAAAGTCATCTGGTTTTAAAGCTGGTTAAAAGTTGGTATTTCGCGTAAACTAACGCGAGTTTATTTCTTCTGTTTTTAAAATTGTTCGTCTGTTAGTCCGGCTTCGGAAAACATGGTGCTGTTAATGCATTGGAGTTAAAAAATAAAAGAGCCATAAAGACCCCGGAAGTTCGAAACACACATTGATAGATTATTTTTTAAATTTTACCTGATTAAATACTTAAATTTTAACGGAATCACATTCCAGGAAAGTTAAAAACTTTTGCTGAGCGTGCCGCACTAGTTCTGGGTTTAGTATATCGCTGGGATTGAACAACTGGAAGGCAAAAGATACCTGCTGTTTTTTAATTATGGGTTTCCAGGTGCCCACTACTTTGCCATCTACCACCACAATAGGCTTAAAAATGCCGTTACCCGTTATGGCTGCTTTCGCGTAAGTATAATCCAGGGAAGCACTCCGGTCTTTATAACTCACCATAAATTCGTCGAATGCGGGTAGTAAATAAAGGCTCTCCCGTGCGGGGTTTTGGTTAATAGCGGCATCTGTAAACCAATACGTTTGATCCGCTATAGTTTCGGACATGAGTTGCGCTTTTATGGCTTCTAAACCCAACCGGGCATCCGTTAAGTTTAAACCGCTCCACCAGGCAAAATCCGGCAGAGTGGCTGGTCCGTGACTGGTAAAATAGCGACTGGCCAGTTCGGCTAAAGCTTCAGGTCGGGTAAAAGAGTGGGTGCTTGTTGGTACTTTTTCGTCTAGTAAAGCATACGTCAATTGCTTTTCGCGCCGGGCACCGTTACATACCAAACCTTCTAACTCCGCCTGAAACATAATATGCGAACTTCGGAAATCATCCGTGCGAATACCCGCCTGATTCAAAATAGCCATTATTTCCGGGCGGGTAAGTTGCTGGCCTCCCGCCAGAGCCTGGGTTAACAAAGCAAAAATTTTAAAAAATACACCAGTTTCCAGCTCTAATTTCCGGTTCATAGAAGCCGCCATTCTTTTTAAATGCGGTGCCGTGAGTTCCAGCATCCACCGGATATCGCGGGCCGCTACGAAATGCCAGGTAGGCCGCAAAATATGCATCCGGATTATTTGGCCATTATCCAGCGCGGCTTCTATGTGTTGGTGGGTGCTGCCGGGGAGCCGCACCCCAACCGCCCATTTGGCCATGCCATAATCCTGCGCCTGTATCGCTCCCAACCACTGCACTATTTCCGGCGGAGTAGTACAATTGGTGCCGGCAATTTGCTGGTTAGTGAGCCGATTGTGGGCAATATCCGGTAGGTGCATGCAATACGTTTATAAAGCACTATAGATTACTGATTGTAACGGTTAGTATATGCAAAGCTCGAAGCGCAGCAAGGGTTTTATATATACCTTATTAGGCGATGTAATTATATTTTTATTTGGAATCTTTTTTCTTCATATATCCTGCTTGAATCTTTAGCTAGATTTGCAGTTGTCCACTTTAGATAAAGTTCTTTGTTCCTTATACCTACACTGTCAATACAATAAAGATTAGAAGCAGCTCCGCAAGGAGTATCTTCAAGGATTATATACTGCTTTTGGTCAGATTTTAAATTTTGAACCACTAAAACGGTATCATTGTAATATTGAGAAGCAACTAGATTGTTTTCAGCGTCAAAGCACAACATATTATCAAAGGTTTTTACTTTCTCTAATTTGTCGAATGGTAACACCAAATTAATCCATACTCCTGAACCTGTCCCACCTTTAAGTATTAAATATTGAGAGTTTTCCCATTGGAAATATAATCTTCTAGCTAAGTAGAAGTCAATCTTCTCTTTACTGCTTCTTATTCCACTGCTATTTCCCCAAGTAATTTTGCATGTTGAATTAGATGCTTTGTTCAGAAGAAAGAAATTATTTTGAGGTGTAAATTCTTTTTTTCCTAATCTTTCTACTAGTTCAGGATAGTCGCTTAATGAGGAGTTTCTCCTAATATTTTTAGTTGATTGATTACAAGCCATAAAAACCAGGAAAAAGGATAAAAATATAAGTAATACTCTTTTCATTATTTTATTGCGCCTAACTTGTGGATAAACGTAATCGCTACGTTTTATCTTTAAATAAAACTTAATAACGCCGTAGTTTTCGGTAAGTAATATAGCCATTCAGCAGCACTAAGCCAATACTCATCAATAAGACAAACCCGGAGTTTGGCGCAAATAAGTATTATCCGTTAGTTGCTTGAGCATAAAATCAGCGACATCGGCCCGCGAAATTTTAACGGTAATTTTTTGATCATTCGCCGGAAAGCCGTGCCGGTACACGCCCGTGCGTTGGCCATCGGTTAAGTTGCCGGGGCGGGCAATAATCCAATCTAAGGTGCTTTGTTTAATGTAGCTTTCCTGTAATTCGTGGTCGGCAAAGCCGTGCCGGAGCAGCAAGGGTACAATCAAATATTTAAAATAAAACGGGGTGCGGTCGAGTACCTGGCGGCTATCGCCGTAACCCAAGGATGTTTCGCAGACCAAGCGTTTTACGCCGAGCTTTTCCATCGCCTGAATAATGTGGCGCGTGCCGGTGGATCGTAAAGTATCTTTTTGGGTGCCGGAGCCCAGCGCAGATAATACCGCTTCCTGGCCGACTACCGCGGGTTCTACGGTAGAATAATGGAGCACATCGCCGGGTACTATTTTTAAATTTTTGTGATTCAAAGGGAGCTTGGCCGGATCACGGACAAAGGCGGTAACGGAATGCCCATCGGCTAAAGCTTGTTCCACTAAGTGGCGGCCCGTACCACCGGTAGCGCCAAAAATTACAATTTTCATAACGTGTTCTATTTAAGTTCAAAACAAAAATAGAGGAGCAGGTTTTCTGAAAATAGAACAAAACCGACATTAATTACCGGATTAATTCGGGTAAGCTAATAAAGTCGGAGCTGGGTTGTTTTTGAAACTGATAAGGCGTGAAACCAGCAAACTCCTTGAATTCCCGAATAAAATGCGATTGGTCGGCATATTCGTTTTCGTAGGCAATATCCGAAAGCTTATTACCGGTATAGTTTTTTACCTGGCTTAAAGCGGCTTGGAAACGGCAAATCCGGCTAAACATTTTGGGGGAAATACCTACATTTTGTTTAAACTTCCGTTCCAGGCTGCGTTCGGTTAGGCGTAAGTTTTTCTGCAAATCTTTTACCGCAATATTGCCTTTGGTTTTCACAATTTGGGCTACTGCCTCGTTTATTAAACCATTGCCTAGCCGGTGGTGGCAATTAATTTGCGACAGTAAGTAAGCCGATAATAATTTGATTTGTTCTGTTGCGGAGGTAGCTTGCATTAATTGCTCTGTAAGATAAAAATGCCGGCTGGAGGCTAATTCATCTACGTTCAGACAGGTATTCGTAAGTTCGTGGGCGTTAAACCCGAAAATTTCCGGAAAAACGTGCGGGTAAAAGTAAATGCCAATGGTAGTGGACCGGCTTAAAGCAATTTGCGCGTGCGTGGTGGCTTGCCCGTATAAAAAAGTGGTAGGGAGTACTTTGCCGTTCTGGTAAAATGGTTGGCTCTCTGTTTTTTGAAAAATTAGCCCCGGGCAACCATCCGCCATGATGGTAAAAGTTTTAAGATCAGCACTAGAATCCTTGTTTTCCAGGATCCAGAAAAAGCGGATATAATTTTTCAGCGGCTCAGGTGGCGGCAAGTAATGGTATGGCATGAGTTCATTTTTTAAATTTTTTAAATTACTCCTGATTACTAGTTATTTTTTAGTTGCATATACCAGCCATTCGTACTTGGATTCGGGGTCAGGTCTCTTATGGGTTAACTGCAAACCCAGCTTTTCGAGAATGTGTCGCGAAGCCAGATTGGCTTCGGTGGTAATACCATAAACAGTTTGCAAGCTTAAGTAAGTTTTACCGTAATCCATAACAGCCGCGGCAGCTTCCAGCGTATACCCTTTTTCTTCATAAGCGGGTAAAACGGCGTAGCCAATATCTACCGAATCCAGATAATCTCTTTTTAGAAATCCGCAAATACCAATAGGCGTTTTATCTGCTTTTAGTACTAACTTATATAATCCAAAGCCTTTTTCGTGATAATTTTTAATTAAAGCATTTCGGATGTAGTTTTCGGCATCCTCAAGGGTTTTTATGCCCCGGTCGCCAATGTATTTTAGCCAGTTTGGACTATTGAGTAGCCGGAAGATGAATTCTTTGTCCCCCGGATTAGCCAGTTCAATATGTAATCTTTCGGTTTGCAGCATGAATGTACTTTTGCTAACCAGTTAATGTTGGCTATTGATTATAATAAGAATCATGGAAGTTGGTTTAATATTGTTGCTTTAGCTCCAAATATATCCGGCTAGTTTCTATTAATTGCTTTAGATCTTCTTCTTTAGGTAAGTATAATCGGTATCTACTGGCAAAAAACTGTTCGTTTTCGGCTAATACGGAATATTTTACAATTGTTTCGTCTTTTTCGGTGCACAAAATAATACCAATCGTAGGATTATCGTCTTCACTGCGTTTCAGATCGTTGTACATGCGCACGTACATATTCATTTGGCCAATGGCGGCATGCGTGAGTTTGTCCGTTTTAAGATCAATCAGCACAAAGCATTTAAGATAATAGTTATAAAAAACCAGATCAATGTAAAAATCGGAAGTGTCCGTTACAATATGCTGCCGCCGGGCTACAAAGGCAAAGCCTTTGCCCAGTTCCATTAAAAACTGCTGTAAATGATTAATAAGAGCCGTTTCGATTTTACTTTCACTTACATCTATATCATTAGGAAACCCTAAAAACTCAAAAATGTACGGATCTTTAATAAAGTTTTTGTTTCAGTTGCGTTATTGTTTGTTTTAGGTATTTCGAGTGTGCGTCCCAAATATGGGCTGGCGATATTACGTTGTAAGGTACGCGTATTCCGGTTCCCTTCTATGGCATCCTTTGCCTATTGCTGCCGAAGGTCATGCATTATCAATTCGATTTAAAATGCGGTAATGCGTCCAACTTAATTCGTGACGCAGCGCGTCACGAATGGGGAAAGCCAGATAAAAAACACGGATATTACGCAAGTTACTTTCGTCGAAACCTTTGCCAAATTACAGGGTAAGCTGCCGGGAGAGGTTCTGGAGCACTTCTTTGCCGTAGGCAGCTTTAGCTTTACCTTGCTGTTCATCTTCTACAATCAGTTGGCCTATTTGCCAGTACATCTGGAGTAAAATAGAATTGCTGTTTTTAAAAGCTAAATTTTTAGCCTGAATGATAATCTCTTTACGGCCGGCAGAAGCCCGTTTTCTGTTGGGATAATACGCATTAGTTATCAATCATTTCTTAATTTAGTACGCATGTGTACCAAATTGCCGACATAAATAGTAGCTGGTTCAGGTAATATTTATGCTTTAAAATAAAGATAAAAAGTTGAAACCTACGCCACCGATACCGATTTTTCGCCGGCCGGAGTGGTAGATTTTGGTTCGATGTCGAAGAGGAAGTGGTTGAGTTTGGAACGTAAATCAGCGGCGGCGAGGTTGCGGTACACTTCGCCGTTCCGTACCAACGAAATTTGCCCGGTTTCTTCCGATACTACCAGCACCACGCTATCCGTTACTTCGCTTAAACCAATGGCCGCCCGGTGGCGCAAACCCATCGAGGCCGGTACATCGTTGTTTTCGGTAACGGGTAAAATACAGCGGGCCGCTTTAATACGGTTATTGGCGATAATTACGGCACCATCGTGCAAAGGGCTGGTTTTATTAAAAATAGAAAGTAATAAACGTTTGGAGACTACGGCATCAATTAAATCGCCGGATTCAGCGTAAAATTTAAGCTCGGAACTACGGGCAAATACAATTAAGGCCCCGGTATTTTTACCGGCCAACGATTTGGCCGCTTCGATAAAAGGCGTGAGATTAATGCGGTTTTCGGTTTCGGCTTTGCGCCACGGAAATCCCAGGAAAAAGTTGTCTTTGTTAAAAGGCGAGCTTTTGCCAATCATCATCAGAAATCGCCGGATTTCCTGCTGAAACAAAATAATCATGGCCAGCACGCCCACGCCCATAAACTGCCCCAGGATAATGGTAAGCAGCTCCATGCCCGCTGCTTTTACCACTAAATACAATAAGTAAACCGAAAGCAAACCCACGAATATTTTAAGGGCTACGCTGCCGGTAAGCACTTTGTATAACTGGTACAGCAATACCGTTACCAACAAGATATCCGCGATATCGAGCCAGTTTATTTCCAAAAATCCAATGGTAAATAACGGTATCAAATTTAGTTACAGGTTAAAGGTTGCAAGTTACAAGTTGTGTTTAGTTGCAAGTTATATTAAGTTGCAAGTTACAAGTTGTAATTAGTTACAGGTTGAAGGTTTATTTTTAAATTTTTATTCAATATGATTTTTAATTAAAAAATTAGGTAACGTCTATTTTTAATATTTATTTCTGCATGTTGTTGTAAGCTCTTTATTTTAAAATTTGCCCAACTTTAAAATTATTAAAAGTCGCAAATGCAAGCAGTAAAGCAATCAACCAAATAATTATTTGCTAACCTGCAACCTGTAACCTGTAACTTGCAACCTATTTACCAGTTTTATGGTCTGTACGGCTTCTTTTACATCGTGTACCCGCAAGATGCTGGCGCCTTGTAGCAACGCAATGGTGTTTAACGCAATGGTACCCGGCAAGGCTTCCGGAGCTTCTATGCCCAAGGTTTTATAGGTCATCGATTTACGCGATAAACCCACTAAAACCGGCAACTCCAACAAGTCGAAATCGGGTAAAGAACGCAGCAGCGTGAAATTTTGCTCAGTGTTTTTAGCAAACCCAAAACCGGGATCTATTATAATATCTACTACGCCGGCCGCCCGGAGTTGCGCTATTTTCTGCTCAAAATACGTAACCAGCTCTACAATTAAATTATCGTAACTGGTTAAGTGTTTCATGGTTTGCGGCGTACCGCGCAGGTGCATTAAAATATAAGGCACCTGGAGCTTGCCCACTTTGGCAAACATGTTTTCGTCCAGAGTACCTCCCGCAATATCGTTGATAATCGAGGCCCCCGCTTGTACGGCCGCTTCGGCTACGTCGGCCCGGAACGTATCAATCGATAGAATAGTACCCGGAAAAGCTTTCCGGATAGCTGCAATGGCCGGTACTACCCGGGCTTTTTCTTCTTCCACCGAAATATCGGTTGCTCCCGGCCTGGACGAGTAACCGCCAATGTCCAGGATGGTGGCTCCTTCGGCCAGCATTTTTTCGGCTTGCGCCACTATTTTATCGATAGTGGTGTATTGGTTGCCATCGTAAAAAGAATCGGGAGTTACGTTTAATATCCCCATTACTACCGGGGTTGCCAGCGAAAGGATTTTTCCGTGGCAGTTGAGCGTACTCTTTTTGTAAAAAAACGTATCTTTCGCCTTCAAACCGGGATATCTGTTTACGAATCTCTAAAATAAGCCTAAAAAGTTGATTAATCAAACGCTGTCGGAATATAAACGGGTAATAAGCGCCTGCCACGGAATATTTTTAAAAAAAACCATTGATTACGGTACCGCTTGGCGCATTTTGCGTTTGCCGTCTATTACCGACCAGATTTTCATCAAAGCCCAGCGCATCCGCTCCATTCAGGAAAAAGGCGTGCAGAAGATTGCGGAAGATATTACCTCGGAGTTTGTGGGTATTGTGAACTACTGCGTAATTGCTTTAATGCAAATGGATTTAACCGGCCACACCGAGCTGGAAATTCCGGCCCCCCAAGTGGCCGAACAGTATAATGCGCACATTGATAAAAACATCGAACTGCTGCTGGCCAAGAACCACGATTACGGCGAAGCCTGGCGCGATATGCGGGTATCTTCGATTACCGATATTATTCTGATGAAGCTGTACCGCACCAAGCAAATAGAAGACAACCAGGGCCACACCTTAATTTCGGAAGGGGTAGAAGCTAATTACCGCGACATGATTAACTATGCCGTTTTTGCGCTTATAAAATTAAACTTTGCCGCCGATGAAAGTAATTAGCAAATTAAGCTGGCTCTTTGTGGGTGGCCTGTTTATTTTTTCGGGATTAATTAAAATTAACGACCCGGTGGGCACCGCCATTAAGCTCGAAGAATACTTTGAAGTGTTCGCCACCGATTTTTCCTCGGTTTTTTTAATTTTTAAACCGTATGCGCTCTACTTATCTATTCTGTTGAGTGCTTTAGAAATTATACTGGGCGTGGCTTTGCTGCTGCGCTGGCGTTTGCGGCAGATTCTGGCGAGCTTACTCGTGCTAATGGTTTTCTTTACCTTTCTCACGTTCTACTCGGCGTATTTTAACAAAGTTACGGATTGCGGCTGTTTCGGCGATGCCATTAAATTAACGCCTTGGCAATCGTTCTCGAAAGACATGGTACTCCTACTATTAATCTTCATCTTACTGGCAACGCGCCGGTATTTACCCGAGACCAGAACGGCTAAAGTAGCCAGCGTACTGGTGGCTATTACGGCAGTAATCTCGTTTGGCATTGGCATTTACGCCTATAATCACGAGCCATTCGTAGATTTCCGGGCGTATAAAGTGGGCAACAACATTCCGACGCTCATGAAACCTTCGGCACCGTTGCGCTACAAATACATTATGGCTAAGAACGGGGAAGAGAAAGAATTTACCGATTATCCCACCGATTCGACCTGGAAATTTAAAAAAATGGTACCACTTAACCCTCAGGATGGTCCTAAAATCACGGATTTCAACGTGTGGAACGATACCGGTGATTTTACGCAGGAAGTGTTTACCGGCAATAAGTTAATTATTTTGGTGCAAGATGCCAGCAAAGCCGACCAGAAGGTATTTACGCAAATAAATCCCTTGATTGCCGCCGCCGAAAAATCCAGTAAAAACATTAAACCGGTAGTCATTACGGCCAGCAGCAGTCAGGACTATGATGTATTCCGGCACGAAACTAATTTAAGTGCGCCTTATTACTTTGGCGATGCTACGGTTTTAAAAACCATGATGCGCTCCAACCCCGGTATTATGCTGCTTAAAAACGGACAAGTAGTTGGTAAATGGCATTATAACGATACGCCGGATATTCAAACAATAGAGCAGCAATTATGAGTTTGCTGCGCTTCGTGGGGCAAAGACTGTTACACGGCCTGCTGATTATGATGGGCGTGGTAGTAACGGTCTTTTTTTTGTTTAACGTTTTGCCCGGCGATCCGGTAGCTATGTTGGCCGGGCAGCGCAACGACATTGCCACCCGTGAAGCCATCATGGTAGATTTAGGTTTAGATAAACCATTGCCCGCGCAGCTACTCTACTACCTCAACGATATTTCGCCCGTTTCCATCCACCCGCATACGCCGGATAACCAGCAGAAGTATCACTATCAACGTTTATTTACCTTAACCAATAAAGTGGTTGTACTGAAAGTGCCTTATTTACGGCGCTCCTTCCAGAGTAATAAACCCGTTACCGCTATTTTGCTGGACCATTTAGTGGGTACTTTGTGGCTGGCGGGAGCAGCTATGGTGTTGGCTACTATTCTGGGTATATTCTTAGGCATGGTAGCGGCATTGAAACCGCATAGTATTCTGGATCATGCCTTAGTTACCACATCGGTGTTGGGAATTTCGGTACCCTCGTTTGTAGCGGCCATTGTAATTGCCATTACCTTTGGTTTTTACTGGAGCAATTTTACCGGCCTGAGCCTCACCGGCCAGCTCTACGAAATTGATGCTTTTACGGGTAGGCACCTGGTTTGGCAAAATTTAATTTTACCCGCTTTTGCACTCGGCATCCGGCCCCTGGCGGTGATTATGCAGCTTACCCGCGCTTCCATGATTGATGTACTTGCGCAAGATTTTATCCGGACGGCCCGGGCCAAAGGCTTGTCTTACCGCCAGGTGATCTGGCGGCATGCTTTAAAAAATGCGCTAAACCCCGTGATAACGGCGGTTTCCGGATGGTTGGCTTCACTGATGGCCGGTGCTTTCTTTATTGAGTATATTTTTAACTGGAAAGGCTTGGGTTCCGTTACCCTACACGCCGTCGAGAACCTGGATTTTCCGGTAGTAATTGGCGCTACTCTTCTGGTTGCCTTTTTATTTGTCCTGATTAATATTCTGGTAGATATGCTATATGCTTTTGTTGATCCACGGGTGAAGCTATAGCTTAATCCTTCCGCCCTGAAGGGCACTTTCCCTAAAAACAGGGAAGGAGAGGTGGCTTTTTACATTTACCATTTACCAAGTACCAGTTACCAGGTAGCAAATAACATATTGTTAGAGCACGTATTTACCGCCGTGACTACTTAGAATATACAACTAGGAAATAGCAATTTTTAAGAAAATTTTAGCAATGCCCACAAGTAAACTCGTGCCCTAAAGTGGTAAATGGTACTTGGTAAAATGGTTAAGCAAAGTTGATTTTTAAAATTTTTTAATTTCAACCTCTTCATTAAGCATCCTAATTTTAATTAGTGCCGCATACAATGCCTTGCCAACCAGAAAAGCCGTAGCCAAGAATAAATGACGCTAGTTTGGCTGTGGAGCACCTGCTAGGGTTCCGGTACTGCGCAGCAGTATTCCGTAGCGGAGCGAGGAAAGGAAGGCTAGCGAGTGCGGAAGAGCCAAACGGGGCCAAGCGGCCGTGAGCCAACTTGTAGCTAGCCAGTTAGATAGCACCCATGCCTGGAGACTTGAAAAGGCTCCAAATAATACCTTAAATTTAAAAAATTACACTTAATTACATCTATTAATGAAGGCGTGACAATCAAATAATGAAAGTGTAACAATCACTAAAAAAGCTACTTAACCCTAAAAAATAAAACTAATAACGTTCTTTCTGGCATGCTACCGAAAGTCTTAATACTTTTACCGCTGTATTTAATGCTGTTTTGTGCTGGATAATCGTATTTTTTTAGTCGGAATGCCGGGTTCGGGTAAAACTACCTTGGGTCGGCAGCTGGCTACGCACTTGCACGTACCGTTCACGGACCTCGATCATTACATTGAGCGCAAAGAAGGAAAAAGCGTGCGGAGAATATTTGAAAAAACCGGCGAATCGTGGTTCCGAAAAACGGAAGCAATCGCTTTGCGGCAAGCTACCGAGGAATACGAGCAGGGCGTCATTGCAACCGGCGGCGGTACTCCTTGCTTCGAAGGAAACATGGATTTTATCAACCGGCATGGCGTTAGCATTTACATTGAAGTACCCATTACCGAGATCCTGTCGCGGATGAAAGCCGAAGGTATTGCCGTTCGACCGTTATTAGCCGGGAAAAGCGATGAACAGCTATATCGGTTTTTTTCTGAAACATTAAGCCACCGCAAACAGTTTTATGCTAAAGCAACCATCACGTATGCTAGCGCAAACCCCAATGCCGGCGAATTATGCCAGTTAATAGACCAATATCTGGTTAAAAAAGAATAATAAAGCTTTGCAACCTTAATTTATTAAAACTAATCTTACTTATTGTAGAACTAAATTTAAACAATTGTTTAAAACAGATGAAACCAAATCATAAAGGCACGGCCCAAATTTTTAAGAATCCCGTTTTAGAGCGGCTTACCCGTACGCACATTGCATTACCCATTGCTATTTTTATGGTTATCGCCGTAGCTCTAATTTATTACGGGCTGCTCCACGGCTTTATTACCGTTCTATCGGCGGTGGCACTTTTTCTGGTGGGTTGGTTTTTGTTTACGTTCGTGGAGTACATGGCGCACCGGCACTTGTTTCACATGGATACCGATACCGAAGTAAAGAAAAACATCCAGTATACCTTTCATGGCAACCACCACGATTACCCGAAAGATAAATCGCGTTTAGCCATGCCCCCCATCGTGAGCTTGTTTCTGGCCTCGTTTTTCTTTTTTGTGTTTAAGCTTATTTTTGGTTCGGCGGTATTTGGCATTTTGTCCGGGTTTTTGTTTGGCTACGCCATTTACTTGTTCGTGCATTACGCGGTACATGCCTACGCTCCACCTAAGAATTTTTTAAAAATATTGTGGATCCACCACAGCATTCATCATTACAAGCACGACGATAAAGCTTACGGCGTTTCTTCGCCGCTGTGGGACTGGATTCTGGGAACTATGCCGCCGGAGAAGTCAAAATAACACTTACTGAGGTTTTTGGTAAGTGCCCGAAACAAAAAAGCTCCTGTAGAGGAGCTTTTTTGTTTTAACGGCTGAAATAAAGGTTGTAAACTACAAACGCGGCCCCCGGATTTTGCGGACGATCCAGAGCACAAATAATACAACTATAATAATACCGATAACGGCGGTCCACATGCCGGCTTTAAAAATATCACCAACCACTTCGCAACTAGTTATGGTAAGGGTTAGGAATATAAGCAATATCGAAAAATAGTATCTGAAACTTTTCATAGTAGTAGGTTAAGGTAAATAGTTGGATTTTTATACCCGAGTAGCTTGCCCAATTAACAAAACCAACCGGTATATAGGTGTGATACTATGATTAGCAAAAAAGGTTGGATTAATTAGCCCGGATCGCTAAAGTTTATCTGTAAGAGTCGGGCAGGCGAAGAATTTACCTGGAGCCAGACGATTTTCCGAGTACTTGGGCTGCCAGAATATTCCTGTACAAAATCAGTTGTAAGTTGGTTAATGCTATATTATTCCAGACACGAGAGCATCAGATTTAATAAGTGGCAAACTGCTCATCGGGGAAGCACCAGAGCCATTGTTCGCCGGGTTCCGCCGAAATGACGACTGGGTGGTCGGTGGCTTGGTAGTGTTTGGTGGCGTGCTGGTTAGGCGAGTCGTCGCAGCAATGCACTTTGCCGCAGGTTTGGCAAACCCGCAAATGCACCCAGCTAGAATTGGTTTTCACGCATTCTTCGCAAAAATATTTATCGGCTGGTTTTATTTCTTCCAGCGTTTGTAAGTGCGAGCAAAGTTTTCTGTTCATTTTTTTAAATTTTTGCTTGTATGGTACCGGTTAAAAGCTACCAGATGCTTGGTAATGCAATTTATTTTTTAAATTTTAGTGCGGGTTAAGGCGTTTTTTCTGATCCGGGTAGAAGTTTACACCAGATTTAGTTTTGCCATTAAAGCTTCAGAACCAGAATCGGAATAAACGCCATACGCATTTACAAGCACGCCTTTGGTGCCGTTTTTACCCGTAATGGCGTACAGAATCGAACTATCGGCAGGGTCAGTGGGCCCCTCGAAGCGGTAAAACTCAACTACTTCAAAATCTTCGGGGTATAATTTTAAATTAATTTCCGCGCATTCCAGGCAATCCTGAGCTACGTTAAAGTTTACGTTGTAGCCCCGGTTTTCCAAATCCCGCAAGGCATCTACCAGAGTATCATATTGTTTCATGAGGCTTTACTTTAACAGTTAGATTAAGGTAAGCATATTTTTAGAAAATAGGAGAGGAATAGCCACAAGAACCTACTTTTGCATCTAACTTTTGGTTCGGAAAAAGACAAAAATTTTAAAAATCTGAAAAAATGCAGCAGGGCTAAGTAAGGGTAATATCAAAATTTATTTCGCGCATGCATTTAAAATGTCCTTGTGGGCATTTGCTATAACCAATTTTAGAACAAGGCCGGCAATACAGATTGGGGCGCTCCCACACTTTAAATTCGGTTTTATAAGGGTACATACCAAACTCGGGTACCGTATTTCCCCAAATAGAAAAAATTTTCTTCTGAAAAGCCGCCGCAATATGCATTAAGCCGGTATCGTGACTGAAAACAGCCTGGGCTTGTTTTACCAGCGAAGCGGATTGATTTAAATTATACTGACCGCAGGCGTTGTAAATCGTTGTTCGTTGTTCGTTAGTTGTTGATCGATTTTTAAAATAATTGGTGATTTCTGCGGCTGCGGCTTGGTCTTCTTTGCCGCCCAGCAAAATAACAGGAGCATTTATTTGGGCACAAAGCTCAATGATACGCTCGGTGGGCAAGCGTTTGGTATAATGCTGTGCGCCAATGGCAAATGCATAATATCCATTTTGGTGCGTTACGGGTAAACTGGTTAGAGCTACTTCATCGGCTGCCGGGATAAAATAATCAAGTCCTTGACCATCGTTGGTTACTCCCAGGTGCGTTGCGGCGGCTAAGTAACGCTCTACAATGTGTATATTCGGTAACTTGTTTATTTTAAAACGCACCAGCAGCCATTTTTTAAAATTTAACTTATCGAAGCTTTTGGCCGGTACGCCTAATTTAAATTTTAAAAGGCTGGTGCGCAGGTTGCGGTGCAAATCTACAACGTAATCAAATTTTTCCGCTTGCAATTCTTTAATTAACTCGCCTAAGTTATTACGCAGGTAATGCGCCTGGTCGATGTACGGATTAGACTCGACCAGGCTGCGGAAGTTATATTTGGTGGCGTAATGAATCTGGGCGCCGGGCAATTGTTGTTTCAGGGCGCGCACCACCGGCGTAGTAAGTACAATATCACCAATGGAAGAAAAACGCAAGACTAATATTTTCGTCATTTCACTTCTGCCAGCGCTTTTATCCGGCGATCTTCAAAATAGCTCGCTACTTTCTCCTGGGGCCAAGCATTAAACGTCATTTCTTTGGTTAAACCGCCTTTGCGGGCTACCTGCACGCCGTAATGCATGTCGTGGTAACCAGCAGTACTGTGGGCATCCGGGTTAATGCTCAGCAATACTCCTTGGCTCAAGGCATATTCTACCCACCGCCAATCTAAATCCAGCCGCCAGGGGTTGGCATTTATTTCAATAATAACCTTGTAAAAAGCACAGGCATCAATAATGGTTTTATAATCGATGGGGTACCCTTCGCGCTGTAAAAGTAATCGGCCGGTGGGGTGGCCCAGAATGGTAGTAAACGGATTCTGAATAGCGCCCAATAAACGTTCCGTGGCTTTTTTCTCTTCCATTTTTAAATTACTATGGATCGAGGCGACCACAAAATCAAAAGTACTCAGTACTTCGTTGTTGTAATCCAGGGAGCCATCGGCCAGAATATCGGCCTCAATGCCTTTAAATATTTTAAACGGGGCCAGTTCGCGGTTTAAAGAATCTATTTCGCGGTGTTGTTCTTTTACTCTATGCTCCACCAAACCGTTGGCGTAAAAAGCGGCTTTGGAATGGTCGCAAATGCCCAGGTATTGGTAACCATGGTCACGGCAATAGGTGGCCATGGTGGCTAAAGTATTGGCTCCGTCGCTGTACGTAGTATGGTTATGCAGGATGCCTTGTAAATCGTCGTTGGTTACTAATACCGGCAGCCGGTTTTCGCGGGCCAATGCAATTTCCTGGGTGCCTTCGCGCATTTCGGGCTCAATGTAGGCTAAGCCGGCTTTCTCGTAAATTTCTTTTTCGGAAGTAAATGTTTGCTGATTCGCTAATTGCAGCAGACTAGCCGTTTCGTTATAGCTGGTATTCAGGTGAGCCGGAGCGCCCGTGTGTAGAAACAAGGCATTGTAGAAATTTTGGGGAGCGACTATTCTTACTTCTACGGGCACGCCAGTTTGCGATTCGAGGCCGCGCCACACGAAAGGCCCGGATTTTACCGGATCTGGTTGCAATTCCGGGCGTTGTTGCAGCACAACGGGTACTTGTAAAGGCTGATCGGTGCCTACCACAAACAGCATGGTTTCGATGATTTCCAGACGCCGCCGTACCTCGCCGGCTATGGCTACTAGCTCTGTTTTTAAGTTATTTTTTAAAAAAATTGCCAGTTCGTCGGTGTATTTCTCTACGGTAGCGTAATGTGCTTTGCCCTTGCTCGACTCGGAATAAAGCAACGCGTTTTTTATTGTTTCCTGGGTTTTGGCACCAAAACCTTTTAGGGCGGCAATCTGGTTGTTTTCGCAGGATTGCAGCAAATCTTCGGAAGTTTCTACGCCTAATTCTTTCCAGATCGCGCGTATTTTTTTCGGGCCAATGCCTTTTATTTGCAACATTTTTACTACTCCGGGTGGCGTTGCCGTTAGCAAAGCATCCAATTCCGGAAAGCTGCCCGTCTGGTTTAACTCAAAAATTTTACTCGCGATGGATTTACCAATACCTTCCAGTTGTTCCAGATCAATTACCCGTAAACCCGCCAGCGGAATTTCTAAACGTTCGAGGTTCGCTACGGCATTGCTGTAAGTGCGAATTTTGAAAGGATTTTCGTCGTGTAGTTCCAACAACGAAACCACTAAACGAAAGCTCCGGATAATATCTTTATTTTTCAAGGCTGCTTATTTTTTACAAAGATACACTTTTCTGGTACCGGCAGCGGTCAAAAAAAAGCAATTTGCCACTGCTTCATTTGCTCTGCTGGTGCTTGTCGGCGGGCACTCTTGCCGAAATAAAAGAAATAAAATTATCTTTGGCGCGGTAACTTCTATTATAAAAATTTAAAAATTCATGCAGTACTGGCTCGTAAAATCAGAACCGGAGGCTTATTCCTGGGCCGATTTAGTAAAAGATGGAAAAACCGCCTGGACGGGGGTTCGTAACTTTCAGGCGCGTAACAATTTAGCTTTAATGAAAGCTGGCGACCCGGTTTTATTTTACCACAGTGTATCGGAAAAAGCCGTAGTGGGCCTGGCTACCGTAGAACGCGAAGCTTACCCCGACCCAACTACCGACGATGCCCGCTGGCAAGCCGTAGATCTGGTACCCACCCGTGATTTTAAAGAACCGGTAACCCTGGATCAAATTAAAAAAGACCAACGCTTAGAAAATCTGGCTTTGTTGCGGCAATCGCGCTTATCGGTATTGCCTTTAAAGTCGGAGGAATACGATATTATTCTGGGTTTAGGTAATTAGATCGCTGATTTACGCAGATTGCGTTGATTTTGATCTGTAAGTAAAGTAGCTTTAAATATTTGCTGTTTAACTACTTTTAAAATTATTTTAAGTTAAATAAAACTTTTAAGTTCTTGTCTATTGCCATCTGCCACTTAGAAGGTAATGTGCCTAATTGTCTTTTTATGAGGTTTTTAGGGATAGTTACTAACCTGTGCAATTTGATAACAGATCTAACAGTAAGTCCGGTTGTTGCAAAATCTTTATCGGTTTTCTCTAAAATGAAATCTGACTGATCGAAAATATCTGGTACTTGGCTGCTTATAAAGGCAATTACAATATGATTATAAAATCCTATTTCATTTGTCAAACAGATGGCCGGTCTTACTTTTGTTCCGCTAAAATCATCAAATGGAAAAGGTACCAGAACTATTTTACCTCTAATCATTAAATGGTTGTCCGTCTGTTAAACGATAGATATCTTCTGATTCATTATGTAGAAAGTCGAAAGCGGCATTATGAGTTATGGATTTTAGCCATAAAGTATCTTCTTCCTCTTCTGGTAGGAAAATAATTACTTTTACTTTTTTTTCTTTAACTTTTAGAGGGTCATCTAATCGTAAAATTCCCATATTATCAATCCTGCCGGTAACTTCAATTTTTTGCATGTGGTGGTTTATTTTAGTGAATATACGAAATCTTCAATAAAAAATTTAGTTTACTTTACGAGTTAGATTTGGCTTTTTTAAATAATTTTTCAAACTATTCTGCATCCTTTGCATAACTGCCGTATAAGTTATACATTAAATATTGTTTGTTGTTTCTCGTCTCACTAAGTCCAGGTAATAGGGTTTTAATGTTGCAAGCTAGGTGGTTTTTACTAGTCGTTTTTTTAATTTTTCAGTCGTCCATTGCTTATAGTCAAGAGCCGGTTCAGCCGAACCGCGTGGAATTTGAAGCTACTATCTCGGATTCTCACTTCGAAGTATTTCCGCTGCAAGACAGTACTTTATTTGTGTACGCCCACGATTACTCGGGTATAAGCTCCCGCGAAAAATTTGTTTTTTCCCGCTTCGATCAGAATTTAAATAAAATCTGGTCCGGCCAAATACCTATTCAGGACGATTACTCTTTGCAGCATATTTACGCCGACCAAAATTACATTTACCTGCTATTCCTAACGTACCGGCCCTGGGAGTTTGTTTTTTTAAAAATTAACAATTTAAACGCGTCTTACTCCGAAGTTACCTACGATTTGCGCGAATACGATTTACCCGCTGATTTAAAAATAGACCGGTTTAAAGTGCTGGATAACAATGCTTATTTTATAGCCTATGACTTGCGTCATTTAATCGTATTAAATCTGGATTTACAAAACGACCAGATTCGGACCATCCCGGCGCTGTACGATAAACCAGATGCCCTGGCCACTTTTAACGCCGACACCGCCACGCAACGCGCCGAGTTTGTGCTCTCAGAATCGAATGGCAAGATTGGCCGATTGCAGGTAAAACGGTTTTCGCCGGAAGGCAACCTGCACAGCATTAAAATTTTGCAATCTAAACTCAACCGCAGTTTAATCACCGGTCAGTTAAGTCCCGGCGACAGCATTGCCAAAACCTTAGTGGGTACTTATTCCTTGCGCGACATGCGCTACGCGCAGGGCATTTTTACCAGCCAGTTGTTTAACGACCAAAACGATATTATTTACTACGATTTTAAAAGTTTCCGGCATTTCTTCGATTACATGCGTAAAGGCCGGCGCGAGCGGCTTTACCGCAAAGCCGCTCGTTTTAAAGCCAAGGATAAAGAATTCCGGCTGCGCTACCGTATTTTGTTGCACGACATTATTTATTACGAAAAAGGCATGTTGCTGGTGGCCGAAGCGTATTACCCGCAATACAGCAGTTCCAGTACGTATAGTTACGGCTTAACGCCTTTGGCCCGGGTGTTCGATGGCTACCGCTATACCCACACCATTGCCTGTGCCTTTGATAAAGAAGGTAAATTAGTTTGGGATAACAGTTTTACCCTACGGGATGCCATGCAGGAAAACCTGGTAGAAAATACCCAGCTGATCCGGAGTGGCGATAAAATTATCATGGCTTACAGCGACGAAAAAAACATCCGCTACAAAATTATTCAGCAAGACAGCGTTACCCAAGATAACAGCAAAGTTGCCGTACTGGCCAACGACCCGAGCGAAAAAGTAACCGAAGCGGAAAAAACCGGCTTGTTATCGTGGTACAACAATGTTTTTATTGCTTACGGTTACCAGCGTGTGCGGCCAGCCAAAGGCCCGGCTCGCAATGTGTTTTATTTAAATAAAGTGGTGTTTAAGTAGTCTTTTAATCTATAGTTGTTGTAAATAAGTGTTGCTGTAAATAAATAAGCAAACCATAATCAATTTAAATCTATGAACACTATATTAAAAAGAATAACGATTGACGACGAGTTATGCAATGGGAGACCTACCATCAGAGGTTTACGAATTACAGTCCAGACGATACTCGAATTTTTATTGACAGGAACGAGTGAAGAAGAAATATTGCATCAATATCCGGTATTGGAAAAAGAAGATTTAGAAGCATGTAAGCAGTTCGCAATTCAATTAATGGAGCGGAAATATACCCTCCGGGAAATGGCGGCGTAATTATGCCTAAATATTTAATTGATGTTAATTTGCCCTATTATTTTAGCTTGTGAATACGGCAGACTACATTCATCAAATAGACATAGACCCAAAAGCAAAAGATAAAAATATTTGGAATTATGCTCGGGGGCAAAACCTGATCATTATCACTAAAGATAGTGACTTCTCCAACAGAGTACTTCTTTCGATACCGCCGCCCAAGGTTATTCATGTTCGGATTGGTAACAAAAGTATGAAGGAGTTTTATCGGATAGTAGACAAATGCTGGCAAGAGGTTTTACACTTAATTGAGAATCATAAATTAGTTACCATTTACGAAAATCAAATTGAAGGAGTGAATTGAACACTTTTCCAAAAAGCAATTAACAAGTATTTAAACCTTTTCTCGTTTAACTGATAATCCCAGATTACAGTTCGTGATTAGTGGTTGATGGCTGGTGGTAATAGTTTACAAACTATAGCAGCGGGATTAAATTAAATGGTTAAAATTTTTGCTTTTATAAGTATTCCTAATTAGTTCCTCCCAATACCTTTTTACAAATAAGCTAAACTGTGAACCATGGGCCATTGATTATGGACTAACAAAAATTCTATAGATCATCGACTATGGGCTATCGACTAATTACCTATCTTTGTCCGATATCTCTGGTCGAAAATGCAGAAAAGATTAATCGTTAGTAGTCAGTTGCTCGAAATGATGTTGGAACGCCTGGCGCAGCAACTGATCGAAAATCACCATGATTTTTCGAATTCGGTTATCCTGGGTTTACAGCCCCGCGGTGTATTTGTGGCCGAACGCCTCCAGAGAACCCTGCAAAGAATTATTGGCAAGCCCATCCGCACAGGTCGCCTGGATATTACTTTTCACCGCGATGATTTCCGCCGCCGCGAAAGCCCGCTTACCGCTAATGCCACCCAAATTGATTTTATCATTGAAAACCAGCAGGTAATTCTGGTGGACGATGTATTATATACCGGCCGCTCCGTACGCGCCGCCCTGGACGCCATGATTGCCTACGGCCGGCCGCAGAAAGTAGAATTACTGGTTTTAATTGACCGGCGTTATAGCCGCGATTTACCCATTGAAGCCACCTACGTGGGGCAGTCCGTAAATTCGTTATCGTCGCAGCGGGTACTGGTAGAATGGCGTACGGCCGAAAGCACCGAAGATAACATTTGGCTCATTACCAAAACCGAAGAAAAGTAATCCATGCAAGCACTCAGCGTTAGGCATCTTTTAGGAATTAAAGACATTACACCCGCCGATATTCAGTTAATTTTTGAAACGGCCGATAATTTTAAAGAAGTTCTGAACCGCCCGATTAAAAAAGTACCTTCGCTGCGCGACATTACCATTGCCAACGTTTTTTTTGAAAATTCTACCCGCACCCGGCTATCGTTTGAGCTAGCCCAAAAACGCTTATCTGCCGATATTGTCAATTTTTCGGCGAGCGGCAGTTCCGTAAAAAAAGGCGAAACCTTGCTGGATACCGTCAATAACATTCTGGCCATGAAAGTAGATATGATCGTGATGCGTCACGCCAGCGCCGGGGCACCGCACTTTTTATCGAAACACATAAAAGCCAACATTGTAAATGCCGGCGACGGTACCCACGAGCATCCTACCCAAGCTTTATTGGATGCTTTTTCCATCCGGGAGCGTTTAGGCGAGGTGGCCGGAAAAAAAGTAGCCATTATCGGCGATATCTTGCATTCGCGGGTAGCGCTATCCAATATTTTTGCTTTACAAAAGCTGGGCGCCGAAGTTATGGTGTGCGGCCCGGTAACTTTATTGCCCCGGTACATTAGCGCTTTAGGTGTAAAAGTAGAGCTAAACGTGCGCAAGGCCCTGGAGTGGTGCGATGTGGCCAACGTATTGCGCATTCAGCTAGAGCGGCAGCAGATGAAGTATTTTCCTTCGTTGCGCGAATACACATTGTACTACGGCATCAACAAAAAGCTGCTGGATAGCCTGGATAAAGAAATCGTGATTATGCACCCGGGTCCCATAAACCGGGGTGTAGAGCTCAGCAGCGATGCCGCTGATTCCAAGCAAGCTATCATTCTAAACCAAGTAGAAAATGGCGTAGCTATCCGCATGGCCGTTTTGTATTTATTAGCCTCCCAGGTGTAAGTAAAAGGTTAATCTATATTTAAAACTAAAATATTTAGTAAAATAATAAACATAATGTAGAATATGCTAGTATATTTAGCAAATAAAAAACTCTATTTGCTAAATCCTTATGCAGATACTTGCTACTTATTCTCCAACTAGTCTCACCAACTCGGTAGCGGTGCAACTTTACGAACACCAGGTACCCGCTGGTTTTCCTTCGCCAGCTGCTGATTTTACCGAACGTACTTTAGATTTAAACGAGTTTATTGTAAAACGCCCTTCCGCTACTTTTTTTGTAGAAGTGAGCGGCGATTCCATGCAAAATGCCGGCATTTATAACAAGGATATAATTGTGGTAGATAAGTCGTTGCGAGCGGTACACGGTAATATTGTGCTGGCCCTGGTACAAGGGGAGTTTACTGTAAAACGGCTGCATTATGTGGGTGAAAGACTATTCTTACGACCAGAAAATGAGAAATACCAACTTCTGGAAATAACTTCTGAAATGGATTTTGTGGTGTGGGGAGTAGTGATTCATGTATTACATAAACTATACGGTCATGATCGCGCTGATTGATTGCAATAACTTTTTTGTATCGTGCGAGCGGGTGTTTGAACCCTGGCTGAATGGTAAACCCGTAGTAGTGTTATCCAATAACGATGGCTGCATTATTTCCCGATCGCAGGAAGCAAAAGATTTAGGCATTAAAATGGGCGAACCTTTATTTCAGGCGAAGCCGCTCATCGAGCGCGAAGGAATCCGGGTATTCTCGTCGAATTTTATGCTGTACGGCGATATGTCGCGGCGCGTGATGCAAATTTTAAAAATGTTTGGCGAGGTAGAAGTTTACTCCATCGACGAAGCTTTTGTTAATCTGGACCATATTCCGGCCGCAAAGCTGGAAGAACAAGCTAGAACCATTCGGGAAACTATTGGGCAGTATTTAAACTTGCCCGTATGTGTTGGGGTGGCTCCCACTAAAACGTTGGCAAAGGTAGCCAACCACTTGGCGAAAAAAAACGCTGCTTATAACGGAGTAGCTTTACTCGATACGCCGGAGAAACAAGCCGCTACCCGCCGGCATTTAGCCGTAGAGAATATCTGGGGCATAGGTCGCCGCTACGCTATAAAATTGCATCAACACCAGGTATATACCGCCGCTGATTTAGTAGACCGCAGCGCCGCTTGGGTATACAAGCACTTGGGTGGGGTCGTAGGCGTACGGCTCCGGCAAGAATTATTAGGTAATCCGTGCCAGGAACTGGATATAACCGAAGACATCACGCGCAAGAATATTGCCTGTACCCGTTCGTTTTCGCGCTACATTACCACCCTGGACGAACTCCAGGAAGCTGTGGCTACTTACACCACCCGCGCGGCCGAAAAGCTCCGTGGGCAATGCAGCGCGGCCAAAGCCATTAGTGTTTTTATCCGGACCAATAAATTTTCGGTGCAGGCACCGCAGTATCACCGAGCCACCACTATTTGCTTGCCCGTTGCCTCCGCCGATACGGGTGAATTAATCCGGTACGCTTGGCAAGGGTTGCGGCAGATATTCCAAAATGGATACTCATACAAAAAAGCCGGCGTTATTTTATCGGAATTTACGCCGGAAAATCAGGTACAAACTAATTTGTTCGATACCACCGACCGGGATAAAAGTAAGAAGCTGATGGCTGCCCTGGACAAATTAAATTTAAAAATGGGCAAGAACGAGTGGGCCGAGAATATGATTAGTTACGCCGCGGGAGGCATTGAGAAAAACTGGAAAATGACTCTTTCTCAAAAAAGTCCGCGCTATTCTACGCATTGGAAAGAAATTTTAAAAGTTAAAATTTGAGTAATAGAGAGCGTGCTAACCTTAAAATAAGGTAACTTCCGCAATAAAAATTTAAAAATTCAGGTTTGTAACAAACATTACAGGTAAAATCAAACCCGAAAACTAAACCCGGAGCTTGGTTATGTTTTGCCTTACTAGCAAATAGGCGTTATTTTTTCTGATGTGCTTTAACTAGCTCCCGGATGGTCGTTTCGCCAACCAGAACATCCTTTATAACCGCCCTACCGTTTTTTATACTTACCAGCGCATAGGCTGTTTGGGTCGTGTCGTTCTGCGCTTGGCGGTATAACTGCTCGGCATCGGCCGCCTTTGATTCTTCCAGGTAATAGCGGTCGAACGGAAAATCAATAATCACCTGGTTGGGTTCATCTTCCGTTACATAACTCACCGTGGCCTTAAAGTAATCCGCGTTGGTAGCCGGCTCTTTTTTAGAAATCGCTTTTATTTTAGCAAAACCGGCCGAATCGGTTATCACCGAAACATAAGCAAATTCTCCGGGGAGCCAGTTTTCATTTTTTGGAATCTTAATACGGTTTTCGGCGAAACTGAGCGTAATATATTTTCCCTGGAAAGGATCACTCGGATCAATTGGGGCCGTTTTAAATTTATACTCTTTGCCGGTACGCCAAACTTTTTCCTGGTTCAAGATCATGCTGGCCGGAACATATACCTGAGCCAGAGCCACCAGCAGAAAGGTAAAAAGGGCGATTTTTTTAGTATTCATGCGTCTTTCTTTTCTGAAGCAGCCAATAATTTGCCATAAAAAATCCCAAACCCACCAAAACAAACAAAATGCCTCTGATAACAAAGCTGAGATCGGTATCGAAAAACCGGCAAACTACCAAAGCGGTAATCAACAACAAACCCAGGTTAAGTAGCCCTAAATGGTTTTGCCGGACTCCGGATTTAACGGTTAACACGCCGATTAATAAAATATAGACATTGATCAACACCACTGCAGCCGGGGAAAAATGCCCCAAAACGAACAGGAATATGAAAAACAGAAACCCCGGTGCAAGGGGTTGGATGCGGCTCAGCGGTTTATTTTTAAAAGAAAAGTAAAGAAGCCCGGTTGCTACTAAAGAAGTAATAACCGAGGCATAGAATTCCGGTGCTTTTGCCAATTGATTAAAAGGAAAGGGCCGACTTTGTAAATCATCCCAAAGCCAGTTAAAACTTAAGACGAGTAATAATGCCATAGTACCAAGGGTACCTATTACTTTATAACCATTGTTTCGTAGTTTATGCGGCGCTAAAAATTTTAAATCTCCGAACATATAAAAAGAGCTGAAAAGGCCGAAATAAGCAATAAATAATAATTCATCGGCTTTTTGCGCTACTGTTCCCAAAGCAATCGTTAAAGAAACCGGAGCCAGCCAATGATGGAAAGTCGTAAAATTGCTGTTGGGTTTTAGTTGGTATAATTGGTAGTAGTGGGGCAGAACGCCAATCAGTAGCAACCAATATAAATAAGGAACTGTAAAGTTGGACCAATAACCGATTTGTGTGGCATAATACGTACTCCCGCTGATGTAAAGTAAAGAAGTAATGGAAGACTTTAAAATATAAACCAAAGGGAGACAAAGCAACATCCAGGTGAATAAGAAAGTACCGCTACCACCCGGAATATTATAAATCTGACTGACCAGCGCGATGCTGGCACCTACGGCAAAAAACAAAAAGGCGGATCCACTTTCTCGCCAAGCCCTACTATCCTGTTTTTTGATTAGTACATAAGCGCAAATTCCTTGGCCAATCAGTAGGGGTAAGAAGGAGAGAATTGTTTTGGTAGACCGCGAAAGCTCATCCCAATTATGCGCCATGATAAGAATGATCCCGAGCCCGATTAATAAAGCGCCTAAAATACCGAAAACAATAAAAAGCGGGTTGGTAGAGGTAGATGAACGGCTTTTGCTTTTATAATAATCCCGGATCTTATCGGCAGTATCGGGGGTAATAACCTCGGCTTGCAGGAGTTCGGGCAGGTCTTTGAGGATGCGCATGTTTTTTTTAATTTTTATCATACAACTGGCTCAACGCCAGTGATATAATAATTTGCTATGTGGAGAAACTACTTTGCCAACTCTCCGCATACCAAAGTGAAGGAAGTTAAGTTAAATCTTAAAACAAAATCAAACAGGTATAACTAGTCTTGGCTGCTCTCTGTTTTAAGGATACTCTCCAACATAGTTTTATTTTTTAAAAGATGGTCCTGTGCTATCTCCCAAAGAATTATATGGTCTATTTTGTGATAATCATGAACAGCAAAATTCCGCAAGCCATACATTTGTTTCCAAGGAACTTCCGGGTATTTGGCTCTGATCTCTAAAGGTATCTTGTTTGCTGCTTCTCCAATAATCTCATAATTCCTAGTTACCGCATCTATTACCAAATCATTATTTAAAAAATCATTTACGCTGGAGATTGTTCCAATGTATTTCAAAATCTTGTCTATAGATTCGATCATGTCTTCCATATATTCTCGAAAACTCCGTTCTTCTTTTTTCATAAGTATTTCACTTGGCTCAGAATATTTTCCTTCCACTGCTTTCTCAGAGAGTTTTCGGTAACTAGGTCCACCTTTCTGCCAAGCACCGATTCTAAGTAATCTTTTAAATCAAAAAACTTCCAGCCAATGCCTCTTTTACACGCCACCAGAATATCCACATCCGAATCTTCCCGGTAATCGCCTCTGGCAAAAGATCCAAAATAACCAATTTGGTCGATCAAATATTCCTTTTGAAGAAAAGGTTTAATGTCTTTAATCTTTTGTTCTATTTCTTCGGAGGAGAGCATGGGTTAGTTTGGGGGCTTTTAAGTAATATTTTAAGTTTAGCAGGCATTCCTAATTACCAGTTACACCAACCTGGAGATTGACTGTCCTAAAATGCGTAGAGCCTGCTTACACAAATGCTAAGCAAAATTGTATAAAACTAATTAGAAACTTCTTACATAAACTTAACCTATAAAACATTTCTTTAATTCATTACTCCTATTTCCTCAAATCATTAATTCTTTTCTCTATTCCGTTCTCGTCAGTAAATTTCCAAAATGTCCATCCATTTTCTGTGGCAGTATCGCTTGCGCCATTTTCAATCTTTACCGCAATTGCTGCTGCACTCGGGCTTGCGTATAATTTACCTTTAAAAAATACTTTTGCTGTTGCTGGATTAAATGTTGCTTCTGCCTTTTTACCTTTATAAGTACTATAAACATTTATATTAACTGCTTCATCATACTTTATTTCTTCATAAAATTCATCTTTAATCAAATCTCTTGTGTCAATTAGCCTCTTTTTAATAATTTCAAAGATGGAGTTCGCTCTTAATTCTATAAAGAAACTAAATTCATTATCATACTCACCATTTAACAGATCTGTTGTTATTAAATGATTATCTAAGGATTTCTCTATATTTTTATTTAAATCTTTAATTTCGTTGAGATATTTGGAAGGCGCTTGGTCGCTAATTTTAATGTTTTGAATTTTTGGCATTAAAGTCCTGTTAGCTACGCAATCAATTAAATCTTTTTCATTTTCAGTAGTTAATAATTGATTTAAATAGTTCTTTGGATAAATATGATGATCTTCTAATGAGGAATTTAATGAAAGTTTAGCATCATTATTCCAATTTATTAAGCCAGATTTTTCGTAATTAATTAGATTTAATATACCCTTATAAACAGCATTTGCCTTCTTGTCAAACGAGTAAATGTCATCTGTAGAAAGCGTTTGAATTTTGGATAACCTATTAAAATAACTTGAAGAATTTATCTTTTTCTCTCTAGCTATTTGAATCAATATATTTGAATCTTCAATAATTCTTTCATTTGATGAACCTGAATACCTAAGTGAGAAGATAGAATTCCAATACCAGTATTCTATAAACTTTTTTTGATTAAGATTCATTCTATGGAAATCACCACCCACCTCTTGTAAAAAATTCATTAAAGGAATTATCATATTATCATATGGCATCCATTCTTGGGATATTATAAAATTATTCTGATATAGAAAATCTAAAGTAACTTTATATAATTTGCAAGCACTATCCCACCATCTTTTAAAATCGTCAGCATTCAATGAAGTTAAAATATAATTTCGATCAATCTCCTTTGGAGAACTCTTTATAAATGCAATTGAACGGACTATTATCTCAGGAATTAAATATATGTTTGGATTTTGAATCTCAAATTCTTTAATCTTTTCTTTAAGATTGAAATTTCCAGTATAAAGCTTTGCTGCTAGAATATCAATAAAATTTAACTGTACACCTCTTGTATTACTTCTTTCAAAAAAGACAACAAACTTTTCCAGATTCATGTCAAGAAGATAATAAGAAAGTAGTTTTTCTGATTTAAATAGATCTGCAATCTTTTTTCTTAAGTTACGGAACTTCTTAAATTCAGCTTTTCTGTCAAATTCTTCATCACTTGAATACATCTTATAATAAGCGGTAGTATAAAAGAACTTATCTCGAATTTCATCTTCATCATAGTCATTTTGTTCAATATCCCAAACATCTGAAAGCCTAATTGAAAGCCTCTCAGGATCTTGCTCACCAGATATCTCTTCAAGTAATTCTTCAAGCTTTGCATTTTCAAAGCTGCCTGCCTCTATTTCATCCTCATTTTTTGAGATGAACCAAACTTCATCGGTTCCCTTTAAGGCTCTATAAATTGAAGTGGTCCTCTGTTGTCCATCAAGTATTAATCTAAAATTTCCACCAACTTTATTTATATCTTCAATTTCTTTTTTAGTTATAGTCTTAACTACAAGGGAAGGCCTTCTCCTGCCTTTTGCAATTTTTTTCCTATTATCAATTTCTCGGATAGCTATGTCAAAGGAAGGGATGCCAAAAATTATAGCACCAATGAAAATATCTTTTATAAGTGAGTCAAACAAGTCGTAAGTTTTAGATATTTCCCAAACAAAGTCCCTTTGAAATTCGGGTAAATAGACTTTTTTTTCATCAATGTCAACTATGAGGTCTTTTATTGACTGAGTTTGTTCCATTTTTTAAATAATTTTTAAATATCCTAATAGAAGAACTAATGTCTTGTTGTTTTTAACACTTAACTGTGTGTTTTTTACAATTGCAAAATAAGTAGTGTAAAGAATAAAGAAGTTGTATCTACTTCAAATAATTCTAAAGTAGGTACAACTTCTTTATTTTTATGTAAAATTTAATGTAATGTTAAAATCAGTTTAACCTGTAATTACGATACCGTACCGCCGTTTTTCACTACTGCCGAAGGTTGTACGAAGGCCAGGGAACCGTCGGCGTTTTCGGCCATCAGAATCATGCCTTGGCTCTGGATGCCTTTAATCTCGCGAGGGGCTAAGTTTACCAACACGGCTACTTGCTGCCCGATAATTGCTTCCGGAATAAAGTATTCGGCAATGCCACTCACAATGGTGCGTTGGTCCAGGCCCGTATCAATCTTTAATTTGAGTAATTTTTTGGTTTTCGCTACTTTTTCGGCTTCCAGAATGGTACCGATACGGATGTCCATTCGGGAAAAATCATCGAAAGAAATGTTTTCTTTAGCCGGTGCGGCTACCGAGTTGGCGAGTATATTAGCTTGTTTGGTATCGAGCAGTTTTTGCACCTGGGCTTCTACCGTAGCATCTTCTATCTTCTCAAACAACAACTTCGCTTCGCCAATCGAGTGGCCCGGAATAATAAACTCGGTCATGCCGGCTTCGTACCACTTACCTAAATGAATGTTCAGCATGTCGGCCAGTTTTTGCGCCGACGTTGGTAAAAACGGTTCAATCAGAATACTTAAAGAACCGGCAATTTGCAGGGCAATATTTAAAATCGTTTTAACGCGGGTTTCGTCGGTTTTAATGATTTTCCAGGGTTCGGTATCGGCCAGGTACTTATTGCCTAATCGGGCCAGATTCATTACTTCCTGTAAAGCTTCTTTAAACCGGTATTGTTCCAGAGCGGCGGCCACCTTATCCGGATACGTTTCGAACTGACTTAAGACTTCCCGATCTAAATCGGTTAAGGCTCCTTTCTCGGGAACCTGACCGTTAAAATACTTATGGGTGAGCACCAATGCCCGGTTTACGAAATTACCGAAAATGGCCAGTAACTCGTTATTATTACGGGCCTGAAAGTCTTTCCAGGTAAAATCATTGTCTTTGTTTTCAGGGGCATTCGCGCACAGTACGTAACGCAATACATCGCCTTTGCCCGGGAAATCTTGCAGGTACTCGTGTAGCCAAACCGCCCAGTTGCGCGACGTAGAAATCTTATCGCCTTCTAAATTTAAAAATTCGTTAGCCGGCACGTTGTCTGGTAAAATATAATCGCCGTGCGCCTTTAACATTACCGGAAAAATAATGCAATGGAATACAATATTATCTTTCCCGATAAAATGCACCAGCTTGGTTTCCGGGTCTTGCCAGTACGTTTTCCAATCCGGCGTTAAATCTTTGGTAGCCGAAATATAACCAATCGGCGCATCGAACCACACGTACAATACTTTACCCTGGGCTTCTTCGAGCGGCACGGGTACGCCCCAATCCAGATCGCGGGTTACGGCGCGGGGCTGCAAACCACCGTCGATCCAGGATTTACACTGGCCGTATACGTTGGTTTTCCAATCGTTTTTATGACCCTCTACAATCCATTCGCGCAGCCAGTCTTCGTATTTATCCAGGGGCAAATACCAGTGTTTGGTTTCTTTTAATACCGGCGGTTCGCCGCTTAGCATACTTTTGGGGTTAATTAGCTCTGTCGGGCTCAGTGAAGAACCGCATTTTTCGCATTGGTCGCCGTACGCGTTTTCGTTGCCGCAGCGCGGACAGGTTCCTACAATGTAGCGATCGGCGAGGAACTGCTGGCTTTTTTCGTCGAAATACTGCTGCGACGTTTTTTCTTCGAATACGCCTTTTTCGTGTAAATTGGTGAAAAAGCCGGAAGCGGTTTCGCGGTGCGTTTCGTTGGAAGTGCGGGAATAAATATCAAAGGAAATATGAAAGTCGGCGAACGAATTTTTAATCTGGTTGTGGTACTTGTCTACAATTTCTTGTGGGGTAATGCCTTCTTTTTGGGCACGGATGGTAATGGGTACGCCGTGTTCGTCGGAGCCGCAAACAAACTTTACGTCGGCTCCTTTCGAGCGTAGGTAGCGCGCGTAAATATCGGCGGGTATATATACCCCGGCTAAATGGCCAATGTGCACCGGCCCATTAGCGTAAGGCAAAGCGGCAGTAATGGTATAGCGTTTATATGCAGTATTCATTTTTTACAAGTTGGGGTGCAAATATAGAAAATTGCTTCGTGATTTTGCCGAAGCTCTTTTGATACTAAAACAAAAGCAAGTTCCCCAAGTATATATTGCGCATAGCACTTATAAAAAATAACAGTAATTTAATATCTAATAAGCTATTTTATAAGTATAAATTAAAGCGATATTTTGTGGTTCAATCCCAGGTTTAAATTGCTACTATAAAGGAATAATTTTAGCGCTTTCACTATTATGAAAAAAACAGAAAAGAAAAAAACGGATAAGGAAAAAACAGGCAAGAAAAAGCCAACTGCCGGTACCACGAACAAATTACCTTCCAAGGACTTACAACGGGATTTTAATAAACGCATGAAAGTATTGGTGCGCGACATTAAAAAAGAAACCGAGGCTACCATTAAAAACGTGCTGAAAGAAGCCAAACGCAAAATTAACGAAGGCTCGGAGTTTGTGATGAACGACGTATTGAACTCGATTGTATCTACCGTAGAAAATGTAGAAGAAGCAGTAACCGGCAAAAAAGATAAGAAAGAGAAAAAAGCCGGCAAAAAGGCGAAAGCCGCCGAAAGTAATGCTACTGAAAATACTTCGAACGAAGCGGCTCCGGCTGAAACAGCTCCACAAACCCCAGCCCCGGCCGTAAAACCAGCGCCTGTTCGGTCGGTGGCTCGTCCGGCAAGCCCGAAAGCTGCTCCGGCACCAGCCGCCAAGAAACCAACACCGGCTCGTACCAGCAATGCCACTCCAGCCCCTGTACCAACACAGTCAAGTTCGGTGGAGTCTACTACTCAGGAATAAGGATAGCAGAAGCAAATTGTATTGGAGAAGCTCAAAATAGCTGCATTAACAGTAAATTTTTAAATTTTATGTTTTCTGCAGGCAATCAACTTGTCCTGCGGAAAACATAACTAACGGGAGTTGGCCCTACTCACTTACTTTTACCAACAACTACTAGCATTGCTAATAAGAACGATAAAACGACAGTGCTCCTGTTGCTTTCCGTCTACGGAGGTCATTCTGGAAGAATCTAACCAGTAGGTAACCGATAAGATTCTTCCAGAATGACATCTATAGAGAAGAATAGCTCCTTTCAGAACCCATTCTTTTCTGGTCTCCAACTCTCGTAACCCCCTTCATTTGGTAATTATTTAACGGGATGAAATTGGGTAATATCCAGCGTTTCGTCGCAGAATTGATATTCGTGGGCAATATTGGAACAAACTACTACCAGGCGATCTTTCCGGTTTTGGCTGACGTGTTCGAGGTACCAGTTTATCCCGGCCTGGTCTAAATTGGTGGTGGGTTCATCCAAAAGCAGGAGGGGAGCATCGGTGTAAATAGCCAATCCCAATTTTAGCCGTTGTTTCATACCCGACGAAAAATCTTTTACGTATTTATGCCGGGCTTTTTCCAGGTACATCCGCTCAATAAGCTGGTTCGGAGTAAGATGCCGCAGCGGTTTAAAGTGCGTATGAAATTGCAGTAACTCGGTTAAGGTAAATTCTTCTACCAATTCCAGGTAGGGCGCTGAAAAAGATAAATACCGGTAAATTTCTTCGACCAGTATTGTTTGGGAATTATTTTGGTACTGAATGGTGCCTTCGCTGGGTACTAAATTGCCCGATAAGGTATTGATAAAAGTGGATTTACCGGAGCCGTTATACCCCAGAATGGCGTAAGCTTTATCCGGTATAAACTCATAAGAAAGGTGCCGAAAAATCCAATCGTAATTGTAGCGTTTGCCGAGCCCCAGGAGCTTAATCTGCATCTTTCTGCGAATATCCCCGGATGACGCCCCGTTCCGAAGTCCGGAAAAAATTAATGATCTCGTCGCGTTCGTCGCTAGGTACCATTTCCAGTTCAATTTTATCCAGGGCTTTACTATGATTTAAACCACCCAAGAATAAGGTGCGGTAAATATCCTGAATTTCGTTAATTTTTTCGTTCGAGAAACCCCGGCGTCGCAAGCCAATAGAATTTATACCCGCGTAGGTTAGCGGTTCGCGGGCGGCTTTTACAAAAGGCGGCACATCTTTCCGCACCAAAGAGCCACCACCTACCATGGCGTGAGCCCCAATTTTTACAAATTGCTGCACAGCGGTTGTGCCCCCCACAATCACAAAATCCTGAATTTCAATGTGGCCGGCCAATTGTACGGAGTTTACCAGAATTACATTATTGCCGATAATACAATCGTGGGCAATGTGCACGTAAGCCATTACCAAACAATTATCCCCGATATTAGTGGTATTTTTATCCATCGCCGTACCGCGGTTAATGGTAACGCATTCCCGGATAACGGTATTATCCCCAATGTGTACCGTGCTGGCTTCGCCTTTGTACTTTAAATCTTGCGGAGCCGCCGAGATAACACAACCCGGGTATAACTTGCAGTTTTTACCAATCCGGGCGCCCTCCATGATCGTAACATTGGGGCCAACCCAGGTGCCTTCGCCAATTTCTACATTTTTGTAGATGGTAGAAAAAGGCTCTACTACTACATTTTGCGCAATTTTAGCTTCCGGGTGAATATAGGCTAATGGTTGATTCATTCTTTCTGTTAAATTAAAAATTATGAATTAAAAATTAGAAATTTTAATGCCGGAAAAATTCATGCGTTTGGTTCCAACAGTTTTAACAGGAATTAGTAGATCAAAAAAGATGCTAAAGGCATCGATAAAAATTTCTAACTCCTAATTTCTAATTCATAATTCTTTTACACCCCTTCCTTTCGGACGATGCTTGCCGACATTTCGGCTTCCATAACTACTTTACCGTTTACAAAAGCCTTGCCTTCCATTTTGGCAATACCCCGTTTAATTGGCGCCAGTAGCCAGCATTTAAAAATAATGGTATCTCCCGGAATAACTTTACGCCGGAAGCGGCACTTATCTACGCCCAAGAAATAGGTCCAGTAATTTTCCGGATCGGGTACAGTGCTGAGTACTAAGATTCCCCCGGTTTGCGCCATGGATTCAATCAGGTAAACCCCCGGATAAACCGGGTTGGCCGGAAAATGCCCCTGAAATTGCGGCTCGTTCAAGGTAACGTTCTTCACCCCGATGACGGTATTTTCGTCGAGGTAAATGATTTTATCGATGAGCAGAAATGGAAAGCGGTGCGGCAGCGTTTGCGCTATTTTGTTAATGTCCATCACGGGTTCCTTGGTAGGATCGTAGGTAGGCACATTGGAAATAGCGGCTTCTTGCATTTGTTTTTTAATTTTTTTGGCGAAAGCTACGTTAGCCGCGTGGCCCGGACGAGCCGCTAAAATCTGGCCTTTTAAAGGCCGGCCCACTAAAGCTAAATCACCAATTAAATCGAGTAGTTTGTGGCGGGCGGGTTCGTTTTTATAACGCAGTTCTACGTTATTTAAAATTCCTTCTTTCTTTACCGCTACTTTGGGTTTGTTCAGCAGAGTAGCTAAGTTGGTCAGTTCTTCTTCGGTAACAACCCGGTCTACTACCACAATAGCATTGGCTAAATCGCCACCTTTAATTAAATTTTGTTTGTAAAGCGCTTCGAGTTCGTGCAAAAAGCAAAAAGTGCGGCTCGAGGCAATCTGGTCCCGGAACTGATTAATATCAGTGATAGAAGCGTGCTGGCTACCCAATACCGGCGAATTATAATCTACCATTACGGTAACGCGGTAGTCGTTTAGGGGTAAAGCCGCTAATTCTACTTCACGTTCCCCATCCCGGTAATGAATGCCCTGCGGAATTTCGAAATAATTGCGGAGGGCATTTTGTTCTTCTAAACCGGCGGCTTCTAAAGCCAGAATAAATTCAATAGAAGAACCATCCATAATGGGTGGTTCCGGGCCATCCAGCTGAATCAGCACATTATCGATTTGCAAACCTACCACGGCGGCCAAAGTGTGCTCCACGGTGTTTACCCGGGCGCCGTTTTGTTCAATGGTAGTGCCCCGCGATAAATCAACTACGTTATCTACATCGGCAGTTACAATGGGCTGGCCCGGTAAATCAATGCGCTGAAATTTATACCCATGATTTACCGGCGCGGGTAAAAAAGTCATGTTGGCCATTACGCCCGTGTGCAGGCCAATGCCCGAAACCGTTACCGGCGATTGTATGGTGTGTTGCTTATCGTTCATTTACTAGGTACGCGTAACGTGTTAAGTGGTACGTTTTACGTTATAATATCTTAATTCATAAATAAAAGATTGACTAATGTCCCCATTAATTAAGCTTTTATTTCGAATTACCGGTGCAAGTTAAATCTTTTCTTTCAGTTCGTTTACTTGTTTTTCAATTTCCGGCAAGCGCCGCAGTACGGCTAAAGCGCGTAAGTTTTGTTTATAATCAAAAGCCGGCGAACCTTGTATAAAAGTACCTTCTTCTTTGATGGATTTAGAAACCCCGGATTGGGCACCCACCGTAGTTTTATTAGCCAGCGCAATATGGCCCACAATTCCCACCTGGCCGGCAATAACGCAATGGTCACCAATTTTAGTAGAACCCGAAATGCCGGTTTGGGCCGCAATTACGGTATGCCGGCCCACTTCTACATTATGCGCCAACATCACTAAATTATCTATTTTAGTGCCTTCGCGCACAATGGTGGAGCCCATGGTGGCGCAATCGATGGTGGTGTTGGCGCCAATATTTACCTTATCTTCCAGAATTACATTGCCCAGTTGCGGAATATCGCGGTAGGTGCCGTCTTTTTGGGGGGCAAAGCCAAAACCCGGGCTACCAATAACGGCTCCCGCATGAATAATACAGTCATTGCCAATCACACAATCGGCGTAAATTTTGGCACCGGCAAAAATAGTGGTGTTATTGCCAATAGTTACATTATCGCCCACGTAAGCTTGCGGGTAAATGCGCACCTGATCGCCAATGCGGCAATTATGGCCAATATACGAAAAGGCGCCCCGGTAATGCGCTTCGCCAATGCTTACGTTTTCGCCGATAAAGCTCGGGTTTTCTACTCCCTGCATCAAACGGCCTTTTAGCTTTTGGTATTCTTCTAACAAACGGGTAAAACTCAGGTACGGATCATCTACCCGGATAAGCGCGGCTTGGGTGGCTTGTTTTAATTCTAGTTGGTGCGATACAATTACCGCCGAAGCGGCTGTGGTATATAAAAAGTTTTCGTATTTCAGGTTGGATAAAAACGCCAGTGAGCCTTCCTGGGCTTCTTCAATCTTTTCCAGTTTGTACACGGAAGCTGTTGCACTGCCTTCTACGGTTCCTCCCAATAATTCAGCTATTTGTCCGACGGTAAATTTCATGCGCCAAAAATAATAAAGAATTTAATTAAAGTGCCATTTCTTTAAGATAGGCGCGGGAATATTGTTGTTAAATTGCCCAGAATAATCAGGTGATTTCTGGGCGTTTATTTTTAATTGTTTGATTTTTAATATTTTATAAAATTGAAAATGGAGCCCTTGTCTTTTAAGTCTGATCCCATTAGTTTAGAAGATTATGGAGAATATAAACGCCAGCAGAATTAAAGTAGGATTACATGCATTTAAAAAGCCACTAAGAGCAATAAATTTTAAAAACCAACCTTAAATAAGATTATGGGTGCTGAAGCAGGTTCGACAAGCTGTTAACCGCTCGTAAAATGCTATTCTGATTTCTTATTAAATAGTTTATCTTTATAAATTACCCCGAATAAAATTAGATTGAAAGCTATTTGTAATACTTGCATGAAACAATTTTTAATGCTTTTACTGCTTTCCGGGTTACTTTCCGGCCTAGTTGGCTGCTCCGGCGATGATGATGAACCTTTAGTAGAATGCCCCAGCCCATCGTTTCTTTCGGGTTTAATTACCCAGGTAGAAGCCATTCAAAAAGAAATATTGTTGTTGGAAGCACAGTTGCCTAACAGCCAGGGTGCGGATAGAACTGCCTTATTAAATAACATTAACCAAGCTAAAGAACGGGAAGAATCTTTAAAAGACGAGTTGCTTAATTACCGCCATTGCTTATAAACAGTATTTTAGTAATTGCGAAAAAAAACACTGCAAAGTCGGCTGATGGAATTAAAAAATTTAAAAAATCAGGCTTAAAACTGCTTTTTAGTAATTTCAAACCTGATTTTTTTAAGCGAGTAGTGTTCTTCTACAAACGAAGTTTCAAGCCGCCATTCACCATAAAACCATCTAAGGGCGCATAAATATCCCGGAAAGCCGGATTGGTAATGCTACCGGTATAAATGGAATCAAACCGGGTTTGCCGGACATCTAAGAAATTTTCAAAATTAACATAAACGGAAAACTGTTCCCAGCGCTTTTCTGCCATAAAGCCAGAAATTACGTACGATTTGCCCGTGGTATTATCGCTAAGCTTTTGCCGGCTAAAGTAATACGACTCTAATCCCAGTTTCCATTTTTCTGCCACTTCGTACAGCAATACCGCATTTATCCGGTGTTTGGGTGTTAAGGGATTAATTGTTTTAACCTCACCTTCGTGAATTTTGGTGTCCGTAAAGGTATAACCCAGAAATAAGTTAAAGCCCTCGTAACCGATTTTTATATTGGTTTCGGTTCCTTCGGTATCTAAGTGCCCTAAGCGATTTTGTAACTGGTATAATTTGTTCGCCGAAGGCACCAGCGTTAAAGGGTTTTTCAGAAAAGTATAAAAGAATAAGTGGTTAATATTAAAACTAATGGCATCGTTAGCCAAAGTAGCCCGGTAGGTAAAATCCAGATTACCCCCGTAACTACGCTCTAATTTATTGTTATCCGGGCTTATGGGTAAAACTCCTTGGTATTGCAAGCGTTCGCTTTCCTCGGTAAAAATAGTAGGAGCCTTGTAGCCTAAGCCACCGCCCAACCTGGAAGTTAAGTTCGGCTTTATTTTAAACAAAGCCGAAATGCGGGGTAAAAAAGCAAAGCCATAATCTGCCACGTAATCCGACCGAAGACCAGTTTCCAGATGTAGCCAATCGGTAGCTTTAATGCTACTTTGCACAAAAGCGCCTGCGGTGGTCTGGTTATAATTCCGGAGCGGCGTAGCTGGCAACTGTTTTTCCCGGAATTGTTCCGTCCAAAGGTTAACTCCCGTAACCCAGTCGGCTTGTTCTCCTTGTCGCGAATAAGTAGCTTCGCTGAAAGTGCTTACTTGCGCTCCTGCAAAGGCATATTGGGGTAGCGTAAGTGTCCGGTTAAAATAACTAACGCTGTTTTTTAAATTTATCTGGCTACAGTTATTGAAGTGATAACTCCCGGCAAATTGCGTAGAGAGCCGTTGGGTTTTGTTTTGCTCAAAATAGGAATGATTGTTTGGTTGTTCGCCTTTAATATAATGCATATCGCCCCCTAAGCGATTTTCAAAAACGGTGTTAATGCCCAGGTTTAGTTGGGTTTTCTGGGTGGGGTAAAAAAACAAACGCGGATTGAAAGTATACCGGCTAAATTGAGGAATCGCCGATAAATCGGTTCCGGAAGGGTCGTATGCGGCATTACTGTTCCGGGCTCCATAAATAGTTAGTCCGGTTTTCTTAAAACGCCGGCCATAAAAACCATTTAAATCCAGGCCGCCCGCCGAGGTGCCATTGAACAAAAAACGGAGCTCGGGCTTTTCCGGCGGAGTTTTCGAAATTAAGTTTACCAACCCGGCAATGGCGCCACCGCCGTACAACGTAGAAGCCGAGCCTTTTATGATTTCTACTTGCTTTAAATCCAGCGGAGGCGTTTGCAACAAGCCCAAACCACCCGAGTAACCGGCATACAAAGGAAAGCCATCTTTTAAAATTTGCGTGTACCGGCCATCTAAACCCTGAATCCGGATACTGGCATTGGCCGACGTGGCCGACGTTTGCTGGGTTTGAATGCCCGTACTTTCGCTTAAAATCATCCGGATGTCGCCGGGTTTCATGTTGCCTTTTTCTTCCAGTTCTTCGCCCGCCATAAACTCTACCCGGGTAGGTATATCTTGGATGGTGCGGGTGCTGCGGGTGGACGTGATTTCCACGGCTTCCAGCTCGGAGCCGCTTGCTTCCAGTAAAATAATAATCGGTTCGGCAGTTGTTCTGGGGAAGGTAATGTGCGCTACCTGCTCCTGGTAACCCACAAAAGAGAATCGGAAAGTTTGCGATCCGTTTGGTATATTTTTAATAACTACCTGGCCGGTAGCGTCAGCGGTAGTACCAATTGGCGAGTTGTTTAATAAAGCAGTAGCTCCCACTAAGGGCGATTGATTTTCGGCGTCTTTAATATAAGCCGTTAAGGTGTTTTGCCCATTGGCCACCAAAGTGCTAACCAATGCTATTATAAAAAGCATTATCTTTTTCATTGCTCTAAATCCATTAAAAATTTAAAAAAGTACTGATAACTGCTACTAGTAAATAGCAGAAAGGCTTTTCAGAAAGGATTAGGCAATTTTAGGCGGTTGCCAGATAGTAGAAAGAAATTGATAAAAAAAGGTTGGGGAGTAAACCGGGTAACAGCTGGCTTCCGGGAAAAAAAGCATCACCACCCGGGACATTGGCGGGGTAAAAGCTAACGTGTGGCAACTCTGGCATTGGAAAAACGGGGAACAAAGGCCACCTTCCGCTTCCGGACCAGCGTCTTTATCTTTCTTGGTTTTATCGGATGCGGGCTTTTCGTTCAGGCAATTATCCGCTAAACAACAAGGAATTGTTGCCAATAGCAGAACCAGTACTGATAAAAGAAAAGCCATTTTGTGCACGGCGCAAAAGTAAAGATTATTTTAGGTTTAAACGCCTCCCTATCTTAAAAACTATTAAGTACCTTTTATGTAAGACTTGTAAGATTTTAAAAAATTTAAAAAACTTACAACGCAATTTCCTTCGGGTAACACACAAAGTACTTTTCTACGGTAGTGCTCAGGGCATGAATATTCGGTAAATCCGAGGCATCGGCAACGTCTACTACGTGGCCTATTTTGGTAAGCACATCAATAGATTTGCCATGACCTTCGTAAGCGTTGTTGCTGATTTTGCCCGAAATCATGAGATAAGGTACTTCAAACTCATTTACACGAAATTGTTCCTGCACCAGTTCGGCAATCCCCAGGAGCATATCTTCGTCGAAAGGCTTACTGGAAATTAAAATTTTAAATAATTTTCGTTCGAGCAGGCTGGTAGCTAAAAGCGCTAATATTTTATCCGGATGCGCGCACCAGGTTTTAATTCCTAGCCAGATATCGTAATCGTCCAGGGCGGTAAATTTTTGCAGAATGTTATTTTCGGCTTTAAAATCGGCCAGAGAGATATTTTCGGACAAGAAAAAATGCAACGCCGCGCTAGCCGGAATCTCTACCCCGGACTGATGCAAAAAGCGGGCTCGTTGTACCAGTTTAATCAGCATGTGTTCGGCGCTTAATACCGTTTTGTGCAAATACACCTGCCAGTACATCAGCCGCCGGCTTACCAGAAAATTCTCGATGGAGTAAATCGCTTTTTCTTCTACTACCAACTGGTCTTCGTGCACGTTCAGCATTTTAATAATGCGGTCGGCCCCGATTTTACCTTCCAGCACACCGGTATAAAACGAATCGCGGTTCAGGTAATCCAAGCGATCCACATCGAGTTGGCTCGACACTAACTGGTGAAAAAAGCGGCGTGGATAGGTATCCGTAAAAATTTTAATGGCCAAACTCAATCTTCCGCCGAATACTTCGTTTAACTGGTGCATGATGTGCACCGAAAGCTGTTCGTGCGATACATTTTTAAAAATAGAAGTTTCCAGCGCGTGCGAAAACGGGCCATGGCCCACATCGTGCAGCAAAATAGCTATCAGCGAAGCTTCGCATTCTTTCTCCGAAATTTCGTTATTTTTGCTGCTTAAAGTTTGTAACGCATTGTTCATGAGGTGCATGGCACCCACCGCGTGGTGAAACCGCGTATGCAGGGCTCCCGGATAAACAAAGTCCGTTAAACCTAATTGTTTAATCCGGCGCAGGCGCTGAAAATACGGATGTTCAATAATATCAAATAAAAGCTCCGACGGAACGGTAATAAATCCGTATACGGGGTCATTAAAAATTTTTTTCTTATTCAATGAATTAAGGAGTTAACCGTTGATGGTTGGCGATTTTAGCTAGTAAATATTTGTAAATAACGGTGCTGCGTTCCGGAAATAATAACTGTTTACGCGTATTCACTGTTAAATAATAATTACCGCCATTACTTTTTTAAAATCAGCAGTGGCCAAAACCAGTAAAAAGCACGATTTGTTTTAAAAATAAAACTATGCAAAGATATAATATTTTATGGGCCGATGACGAGATAGACTTATTGAAGCCGCACATTCTTTTTCTGGAAGATAAAGGCTACGATATAACGCCCGTACCCAGCGGGGCCGATGCTATTGAAAAATGTTCGGAAAATAATTACGATGTGGTTTTTCTGGACGAAAATATGCCCGGCATTTCGGGTCTGGAAACATTATCGGAAATTAAAGCCATTAAGCCCACCATTCCAGTGGTAATGATTACCAAGAGCGAGGAAGAGCACATTATGGAAGAAGCCATTGGGGCTAAAATCGCCGATTACCTCATTAAACCATTAAATCCGAATCAGATTTTACTTTCCGTTAAAAAGATACTGGACAACAAACGGCTGGTTTCCGAAAAAACCAACAGCAGTTACCAACGCGATTTCCGCACTTTGGGTATGGCCTTTGGGGAGCGCTTGAGCCACGAAGAATGGGCCGAAAATTATAAGAAACTGGTGCGCTGGGAGCTGGAAATTGACGAAACCGAAGGTAAAAGCATGGCCGAAGTCATTAGCATGCAAAAAGACGAAGCCAATTCCAACTTCGCCAAGTTTGTGATGGATAATTACGAAGAATGGATTAACGACGAAGCCGACGAACGCCCGCTCATGTCGCACGAAATCTTTAAAGAACGGGTATTCCCGATGCTGAAAGAAAGCCAGCAGCCGGTTTATTTTGTGCTCATTGATAATTTGCGCTACGACCAGTGGAAAGTGCTGGAACCGATTATTGCGGAATATTTTACGGTGGATAACGAGGAAATGTATTATTCCATTTTACCCACCACCACGGCTTACGCCCGTAACGCTATTTTTGCCGGTATGATGCCTTCCGATATTCAGAAAAAATACCCCAACCTGTGGGTAAACGACGACGATGAAGAAGGGAAAAACTTGCAGGAATCGCAATTTCTGGAAATTTTACTTCAGCAAAACCGCATCCAGGAAAAATTTAGCTACAATAAAATTACCAACATTCAGGCGGGTAAAGATTTGGTAAGTAAATTCAGCAACCTGGATAAAAATAAATTAAATGTTATCGTGTACAATTTCGTGGATATGCTGTCGCATGCCCGCACCGATAGCACCATGGTGCGCGAACTGGCCCCGGATGAGTCGGCGTACCGCTCGCTTACCCGCTCGTGGTTTTTGCACTCCCCGTTGTTTGAAACATTAAAATTAATAGCCGATAAAAAAGGCAAACTGATTATTACCACCGACCACGGCACGATCCGGTGCAAGCGGCCCTTTAAAATTATCGGCGACCGCAACACCAATACCAACTTGCGCTACAAGCACGGCAAAAACCTGGGCTTTACCGATAAAGACGTGTACGTGGTACGCAAACCCGAACGCATTTTCCTGCCTAAAGAAAACATTTCGACGGCCTACGTTTTTGCTTTAGAAGATTACTTTTTTGCTTACCCCAATAATTTTAATTATTATGTTAACTATTATAAAGATACGTTTCAGCATGGCGGTGTATCTTTAGAAGAAATAATTATTCCTTTTGTGACATTGTCGCCGAAGAATGGATAAGCCCGAAGCTAGTTCCCTTGTTTTACACGTACAATCAAAAGCAGATTTACCCGGGGCCGCGGCCGAACTCATCCGTTTTGCCGCGACTCAGACAGTTTGGTTATTTGAAGGCGATATGGCAGCGGGTAAAACTACTTTTATTAAAGCAATTGGGGCCGTTAAAGGCGTAACTGATGCGGTGAGCAGTCCCACGTATAGCCTGGTAAACGAATATGAAACCACTCAGGGCGAAAAGCTGTACCATTTCGATTTTTACCGCATCAACAGCGAAGAAGAAGCTTTGGATATGGGCGTGCTGGATTACCTGGATTCCGGGAACATCTGTATGGTGGAATGGCCTTCGAAGATAAAATCGTTATTGCCCGAAACGTATTTGCTCGTAACTTTGGAAGTTGGTGCCGGGGAGGCGCGTACTATTACGTTGAAACATTAATTAGGTATGATGGAACATATTCCTTCGGGTTTTGAAGCTATAAATGCCGCCAGTCGGGCGCTTTATCCGAAAGAATCGATGCTGGCGGTGGAAACCAGGCGCAAGCGGTTATTTATTGGTTTACCCAAAGAAACGTCGTTGCAGGAAAACCGTTTGGGGCTTACGCCCGAAGCGGTGCGGCAATTAACCGATCAAGGGCACGAAATATGGGTAGAAAGCGGAGCCGGAAGCCCCTCCCGGTATTCCGACCACGAATTTTCCGAAGCCGGCGCCCGCGTGGTTTATTCGACGAGCGAAATTTACGAAGCCGATATTATTTTAAAAATTGCCCCGCCTACCTACGACGAAATTGAAAATTTCCGGCCCGGCCAAACTTTAATCTCCGCTTTGCAACAAGGTAACTTAACCGCCGAATACATTAATGCCTTGTGCCGCAAAAAAATAAACGCCATTGCCTTTGAATTTTTAAAAGATAAATCCGACACCCGCCCGGTAGTTCGGGCCATGAGCGAAATTGCCGGCAGCACCGTGATGCAGGTAGCCGCGGAATACTTAAGTTCCAGCAACGAGGGCAAAGGGGTTATTTTGGGAGGTATTACCGGGGTGCCCCCTACGCAGGTGGTTATTCTGGGAGCCGGCACCGTGGCCGAATACGCCACCCGCGCCGCCCTGGGTCTGGGCGCAGAAGTAAAAGTATTCGACGACCATATTTATAAACTACGCCGTTTAAAGCAAAATATTGGCACTCAGTTGTTTACTTCTACGCTGGATGTAGCCATTCTGAATAATATGATTAAGCAGGCCGATGTGGTTGTTGGCGCTTTTTCGGTGAAAGATGGAAAACCTTCTTTAATCATCAGCGAGTCCATCGTGTCCCAAATGAATCCGGGTTCCATTATTATTGATGTGAGTATTGACCAGGGCGGTTGTTTTGAAACCTCGGAGCTAACTACCCACAGCCGGCCCGTTTTCCGGAAATACGATATTATCCATTACTGCGTGCCCAATATTGCCTCGCGGGTACCGCGTACGGCTACCAATGCTTTAAGCAATATTTTCACGCCTATTTTTATTGAAATCTCGAAATACGGCGGCGTGAACGAAACCTTATTTACCCACGAATATTACCGCAGCGGGGTGTACATTTACAAAGGCAGCCTCACCAACGAAATGATTGCCAAGAAATTTAATATGCGCTACAAAGAACTCAGCTTAATGATTGCGGTCCGGAATTAAGGTTAGTCCATAGTCCATAGACGATAGTTCACGGTTATAATTTTGAGTGTAGCTGTTTATTTAAAGTCGCGTAGTTGTGCTTAGAGTTAGCGAAAGCGCTCTAAGCAGTTTTGGTGCGGCCAATCTCTGATTGGCGTTTACCACCAACCTATTCTGTTATGCTAATCAGAGATCGGCCACCCGGAAATGGGTAGAAACCGCCGGCACCGACGTAGCCCAAACCGCTGTGTAAGAGTTGTCAGTGAAGTCACTGATATAGGCAAAAAAATAACGAAGCCAGAATATAACCTGGAGGCTAACTTGTAACCGGCAGGCGCGTAATAAAAATTTTGTAATCAGTTATTACTTAACAAAGCAAATGAGCGGCGTAATTGTTAGTGTAGATCGTAATTCCGGCATGGTAGCTACGGTTAAAATGGGCGACCAAATTACAGTTATTGACGAATCGGGAGTGGAAACAGGAGCAGATACCGGACCCACACCCATGGATTACATTATGAGTGCTTTAGGTTCTTGTACCGTAATTACCCTGCACATGTACGCTCAACGTAAAAATTGGCCATTAGAGCGGGCAGAGGTAACATTACAACAAAGAACTCTTTCCAACACCGAAAGTGCATTGGCTGCCGGTGATAAGCGTACTTTAATCAGTAAAACCTTGCAACTTACCGGCGACCTTACCCCGGAGCAAATTTCCCGGTTAAAAGATATCTCTTCCCGGTGCCCTATTCAAAAAACCTTAGAGGCCGGTATGGTCATTCAAACTACTTTAATATAAAAAAGGTAGTTGGTTCTAAATGCTAGAACTAACTACCTTTTATTATAACTGTCCGCCAGAAAGCATTTTTTAATTTTTTGCTTTTTAACGAAGCGTTGGGTGCTTAACCAAGCAAGTATGCTTACAACTTAGCGGTTTTAGATTTACCCGCTACTAATTTCACATCCATCACAAAGGTATCGTCGATAATTTTATCAGCGGCAGTACCTAATAAGCTGGAGCGGTATTTAATGTCGTATTTAATCCGGTCAACTTCTATCTTAGCGGTAGCTTCGGCACTGTTGCCATCGGTTTTAACGGTAGCCGGAAAAGTAACCGGGTTGGTAGTGCCTTTTATGGTAAGGTCACCGGTTACGGTATAATTAGGTTCGCCGGCTTTGGCATTAGCTATAGGGGCTACCTTCGTAATTTTAAAAGTAGAGTTTGGATTTTTTTCGACGGAGAAAAAGTCTTCGGATTTTAAATGACCAGTAAGCTTTTTGTTAAATTCTTCGTTGGTAATATCTACGTCGGTAATCGAGGTCATGTCCATTACAAAGTTGCCTCCTACCAGTTTTTTACCGTTCACCTGTAAGCTGCCTTTAGCTAATTTTACGGTACCGTTGTGCTGGCCACCTACTTTTTTCGCGGTCCAACCTACCGTGCTGGCTGCGGGGTCCACTTCCAGGGTAGTAACTGCCGCGGTTTTTGTTTCTTTTTTAACTGGGTTTTTAGGAGCGATAAAACCGGTAGTACCGCCAAACAATAAGGCCAAAGCTAACGCCGAAACAGAAATTTTAAATTTTTTCATAAATGGACTAAGTATAATTAATGGTTTAAAATCAAATAAGTACCTAAATTAGGTTTTTACTGGTAATTGCAAGGGATTAAAGCAAATAAATCCGGATTTTTTAAAAATAAACTTGTTTTTTAGGCTACCAGTACAAAATCAAAATGGGCCTTCAACTTATCAGGGGCTGATTTAATATGCATGGTAAGCGCCTGGTTAAAAATGCCATCTTGAGTGTTTTTAGCTTCGTTCGGGAAATACAATTGCGTAGTTAAAACCTGCTGGCCGGGAGCCTGCACTTTCACGTGTAAGTGCCGGGTACGGCCCGGATACAAACCCGGTACAATGGTTTCTAAATAAAAATTGCCTTTCTGGTCGGTGTATTGATGCCCGCGAAGCTTAAAGCCAGTATTATCATAATTGCCGGCATCATCGGCGTGCCACCAATCGAGTAAAGCTTTGGCCACCGGCTGGCAATTAGTATTTAATACCTGGCCGCTTACAATAAGCTTGGTGCCGGTAATACTCCCTGTCATAAAGCTGCGGCGTTCCGGCGACTCGGGTTTAAAATAAGGACCTTCGGTTTGCGAAGGAGTAGGCTCGTCGTGGTCATCGCAGGCGGGAGTTGGAATTAATGTAACGGCCTGTTTTTTCGGGTATAAAGCCCATAAGCCAAACAAAGGCAAAGTAGCTATTAAAGCCAGAAACTTACGCCGCGATGTATTAAATAAGGCCATACCACTACATTTACTTTCAACTGGAAAACTCTGGATAACTAAATATACAAATGAAAATCTAAAAACCTGATACCCTGCGTTGATGAGTTTATTGGGTAAAGACAAAAGTTGAAATTTAAGTAAGAATAGTAGCTATAGTTCATGTACCCCAGCCTGTTTTTAAATAAAGAAGCAAAAATTTAAAATTTTTTTAATTCTGCTGAAGCTTTTCATCGGGAGAATCTAACTTTCAAGTATTATTCCGTTTCCAGTGCTATCAGGTTGGTTACTGAATTTACTTTTCGAAGTTAGATTTCCCGAATAAAAGTGGGTTTTAAACTACCCGGTAGCTTTCATGAATAATTAGGTTAAAGTCTATTTTTTTTAAATTTTTATTTTTCGGCGATTATTTCCTGAGGTTAAACCGCGGTGCTGTTGGTAATGGTTTTTATTTCTTAGGAGTTTGCTGTCCGCCACCGTTGCCAGAATCATCGCCACTTTTTACGTCGTCGTTGCTTACCGAACGGGTTTTCCGGCGCGGCGCATCAAAGCTCATTTTCCCGATTTTATAGCTAAAAGTAACTTTTACGCCTTGGTTAAGTAGGCGCATGTTGCTGGTTTGGGTAAATAACGGCGACGTAGATTCAGATTTAAGGACCATGCCCCGGGTTACAAAGTTTTCGGCGGCTAAACCAATACTGCCTTTTTTATCGGCAAAATCTTTTTTCACGCCCAGCGAGTACATTTTAAAACCACTTTGCGTACCCTGCAACTGCACCATGGAGCCCCGGAAGAAGCTGAATCCTTGAATGCCCCAGCCTTTAGGTAGTTGAATCTGGGTCATTAAACGGCCGCTAGTGTTTAAACCCGAGTTGCGTACGGTAACCGAAGTGCCATCCAGGCCGGCGGTTTGCCCTTCCAAGAAAGAGTAGTATAGATCAATGCCGCCGTTTACGCTCCAGGTAGGCGTGATATTAATATTCCCGAAAACATTGGTGCCGTAAGCTCGTTGCGAGCCAATGTTTTCGTAAGTAGTAATTACCGCCCCGGTGATAGAATCATAGGGCATAATTACCCGCGAAATGGCATTATCCGTGAGGCGCGAAAATAAAGCTACATTCAGGTACGTTTTTTTAATGTTGGTACTGATCCCTAATTCAAAATTATCGGTGAGTTCGGGGCGTAGCGCAGGATTACCAATGGTAATGTTTTGCGTGTTGGCGGTGTTAAAATTCGGATTTAACTGCTGTAAACCTGGCCGTTGAATGCGGCGGTTGTAAGCAGCCTTTAAAGTAGTACCGTTTTTTAAAGTTTTCGAGATATTTAAACTCGGCACCAGGTTGCTGTAATTGGGTATTACAATATCTTGGCTAAACTCCCCGGCATTCTGGGTTTGGGCCTCAATGGCAGTGTGTTCGTATCGGGCACCTACTTTCACGGAGTACTTATTTGCGGTGGTGTAGGTGTAGGATAAATAACCGGCGCCTACGTTCTGGTTGTAATCCAAAGAGCCCGCTAAGCGGTTTGGGTCGAAAGTAAAGTCGCCGGTAGAACCTGCTACCAGATACGAATAATCGCTGGTTACACTCCGGAAGATGGTTTTCGCGCCTACTTCCACCATTTGGTTTTTGCCAATCGGATCAGTGTAATCGGTTTGCAGGGTTACTTCCTGGTTAATGTTGTTATTAACGTTTTGCTGCCGTTCGGTTATTTCGCTGTCGCTGTTGTTCAGAATATCGGCATCAAAGTTATTCGTTAAGTTGTTGCGGCTAAACTGCGTGGAAATGCTCCATTCCTGCTGCGGTTTAAAAGTGCGCAGGTAATCCAGGTTTACGTCTACGGTATTCGATAAATCTTTATTATCTACGTTCCGAAACAAAGTAGAAATTAAGCTATCGTTGGTGAATAAATGGGTAGTCATTTCCTGGTCCCGGGTTAAGTTGCGAACGCCGTAACGAATACCGGCGGTGAGCGATTGGATTTTAGAAATATCGTAGTCGAACCCCAAAGAATATTGCCCGAACAAACCATTATCAAAAGCATTGGTACTCTGATTAGTCCGGAAAATAGCATTATTTAAAAAAGTACTCTGATTTAAGGTAGATACGGCTTTGTTATAAAAGGCGCGCCCAAAGCCCCCTAAGTTAAAGCCTATTTTGCCTTTCCGGTAGCTGCCGTTTAAGCTCAGGTTAGAGGCCCGGTTACCTACACCCGAATCAATATTCAGGGTAAGGCCTTCCAGGTTATTTTTCTTGGTGATGATATTAATAATCCCGCCGGAACCTTCGGCGTCGTACTTGGCCGAAGGCGACGTAATTACTTCCACCGTTTTTATCATATCGGCCGGAATTTGTTTTAAAGCATCGGCCACGCTGCTAGCCATAATCGTAGACGGTTTGTTGTTAATGAGTACCCGGATATTCTGACTACCCCGCAGCGATACATTACCATCCAGATCAACCGTGAGCATGGGTACTTTTTTGAGTACATCGCTGGCATCGCCGCCTTTAGCCGCAATATCTTTTTCGGCGTTGTACACCAGACGATCCACTTTTTCTTCAATCATGGCTTTTTGAGCCGTAATGGTAACTTCTTTTAAGGCCAGTACACTCGGCCGGATTTTAATGGCGCCTAAGTTTAATTCCTGGCCTTTCTGAATCTGTACCGCACCAATTATTTTATCGGTGTAGCCAATAAAAGAAATCTGCAATTTATAATCGCCGGGCGCGATTTTACTCAACGTGAATCTTCCTTTGTCATCGGCCATTACGCCGTCCAAAGCTTTATTGGTAGCTTTGCTGTACAGCACCACGTTGGCAAATTCTACCGCTTTATTTAATGTAGAATCCATGACCGAGCCGCTGATACTGGCATTACCACGAGGAACATCGGTAATAAGTTCCAGTTTAACCGTGGGCGATTTGCTTGCTGACGCAGCACCACCGGGAGCGCCAACCGGCACCTGCGCCTGGGCCCACGAACTACCCCAGACGATTAAAAGAAAAGTGTAAATAAAATTTTTCATGTTAGTTGTATAATTTAAATGCCTGAAAGCTACCTCCTCTTTTTACCGCAACCATTTATTGGTTTTACTAAATCCAGAAGAATTTGCGGCCGATGAACAGTACAAAACAATAGCTGAACAGTACAAAACAATAGCGCCGGACACAGATTAAAAAAAGGAATAGATAAACACCCCTTAAACATCGACCAAAACCAAAAAGAAGCCTATAAAACCTGGGAAGAAGAACAAAATTTAAAAATTAAAAGATTAATAGATAAATACTGCTCTTTGGTCGGTGTGAATAGGTGGCTGGTCGATGCGGCGGCAGGTTTTGTGGCATTATCATTAATTTGCCAGTAAAATTCTTTTTAAGAGTATCTTTAACTTAATGGCTGTTTTAATTCGTCGTAATATTTCCCTGCTGATTCAGATTTTAATCTGGGTATTGGTGGCCTTTTTACTATTGTTGTTTCAACCGCTAACCTCCGAGGTAAAATTGCCGGTGCAATTGTGGATTAAGCAAGCCATTCTGTTTAGTTTATGGCTGGGCGCCTTTTATTTAAATGCCTACGTATGGGTACCGAAGCTTTTATTACCCAACAAAATCGGCTGGTTTGTGCTGGCGGCGCTTGGTACGGCAGTTGGGGCAGTAGTTATTATTTATTTGGTAGAAATAGGATTAAACTTACCCGAACTCATGCACCAGGCTTTTCATCCGGGCCGGCCCAGGCGGGAGGGCAACGGACCGCTGTGGTATTCCCTTATCGGGAGTTTTTTTGTTACGGTAATGGTATTGGCTATTGGCACGAGTATAACCACAGTCCAGAAGTGGCAGAAAGATGCCCAACTGCGGCAATTGCTGGAACAGGAAAAAACCAGCACGGAGCTTTCTTTTTTAAAAGCGCAAATCAATCCGCATTTCTTTTTTAATACCCTGAATAATATCTACGCCCTCACGATGATCAACGTCGATTCGTCGCGACAGGCCTTGCATACCTTATCGCGCATGATGCGCTACGTGCTCTACGAAACAACCAGCGGTACCACGTTGCTCAGCAAAGAATTATTGTTTATCGAAGATTACATCCAACTTATGCAGTTACGATTAACCGAAAACGTGCGGGTTGTATTTGAAAAATCAAACCCTTTGCATGACTTAATGATTGCGCCCATGTTGTTGTTGCCCTTCGTGGAAAATGCTTTTAAGCACGGAGTGAGTACGGTTTTACCGTGTTCAATTCTGATAAAAGTAGCGCAACAGGGAGCCGAGTTGCAGGTGCAGGTAAGCAATACCATTGTAAACGAAAAAAAATTGGTACTGGAGGAAAGTAACGGCATTGGCCTGATAAATACCCGGCGGCGTTTAGATTTATTGTACCCGAACCAGTATAACTTATCTGTGCAGGAAAACACTGTAGAAAACGAATACCGGGTAAATTTAACTTTACAACTAACCTAATGCTGACCTGTATTGCCGTCGACGACGAACCATTGGCGCTGGGCCTGGTTTGTGCCTTTATTCAACAAACGCCTTTCCTGAACTTAGCAGGCCGTTATACCAGCGCTATTGAAGCTTTAAAAGGCCTGCATGCTCAACCAGTAGACCTGATTTTTCTGGATATTCAAATGCCCGATTTAACCGGCATTGAACTAGCCCGGGTGCTGGATAAAGGCCAACCCGGTAAAAACCCACGCGTAATTTTTACCACTGCCTTTAACCAGTTTGCCCTGGAAAGTTACCGGGTATATGCCCTGGATTATTTAGTAAAACCGTTTAACTACGAAGAATTTTTACGAGCTGCCACCAAAGCCAAAGCTTATTTCGATTTAATTCAACCAGTCTCTAAACCCGTTGTCCCGGTTACGGCACCAGTAGAAGATGCGTATCTTTTTTTAAAAATTGAGTACCAACTAGTCCGGATTGCTTATAAAGATATTTTGTACATCGAGGGCTTAAAAGATTATGTGAAGGTGCATCTGCAAAATGAGGCTAAGCCTTTGTTATCTTTAACCAGCCTAAAAAGTTTAGAAGAAAAGTTGCCATCGAGCCAGTTTATGCGCATTCACCGTTCGTTTATTGTGGCTCTGGATAAAATTAAAGCCATTACCCGCAACACGGTACAAATTGGCGAAATGCATATTGCCGTTAGTGACCAGTACAAAGAAAATTTTAACCAGTTTTTAAGTAGATGGGTGTGAGGGAGGGTTTTTAGTTTTTTTGGAGCCGGTTCCCGTCTCCATGTGTTGGTGCTATCTAGTTTGAACGGGCTGAGATTGCCTCGTGGCCTCAACCCCTCCGCCCTACAGGGCACTTCCCCTAAAAACAGGGAGGAGATGTGGCTACTACTTCTTTCTTTTCTCCTCACGTCGGAATACTGCTGCGCAGTACCGGAATCCTAGCAGGTGCTCCATAGCCAAACTGATGTCAGTTGCACTTAGCTACTGCTTTTCTAATGATTGAAAGAAATCAGCATAATTAAAAAGATCTTATTGCAGCAATCTAGGATTGTCAAAATTAAAAAAAATAAGGGAATGACTTTCTCAATAATAAAGCCATTGCTTTTTGTTTATACATAAGCTTTTTCTAAATAATGTCATTTCTCGCAACATTCACTTCTTAACTTTAAACAAGAAAGTTAATCCTATAACATGTGGTTAATTAATGTTCTAAATCAACTAACAAACCCAAAAGCAGCAGCTAAGAGCAGTTGACACCAGTTTGGCTGTGGAGCACCTGCTAGGATTCCGGTACTACGCAGCAGTATTCCGACGTAAGGAGGAAAGGAAGACTAGCCAGTGCGGAAGAGCCAAACGAGGCCCGCCGGCCATGAGGCAAACTGGTTGCTTGTCAAACTAGATAGCACCAATGCATGGAGACGGGAATCGGCTCCAAAAACCAACCAAAGGATCAACAAAAAGGCTAACCAATTACTTCTTATTTAAATAATTTTTTAAATCCGAAATGCTTTTAATATTAGTGGCTTGTGCTTGTTGCTGGCGCATCATTAAAGCATAAGCGTTATTAAACCCAATGGGGGGCAACCAGGTAATCTGATATTGTTTTTGAAATTCTGATTGTACAAACCGGTATACTTTTTCTTTACTGGTGCCTAATTGATTTAACTGATTAGAAGTAGGTTGCAGAATTACGAGTAAACCCGTGCCGGTGTATTCGGGATAGAAATCAATTTGATTATTAATTAAAGCATCAAAGCAAATTTTGGTACCACCCAAGCCAGTTTTAGTTTCTACTTGGTAATCTGAGTAACCCTGAATTAACTGGGTATACATACTGGCTAAGATATACTGCTCCCCGAAAATCTTGGACCCAATGCGCACGGTACCTTTGTTTCCCCGGCGAGGGGGTTGCCAAAGTTTCTTATTTTTTAAAAAATCCTGGGCTACCGTTTCCGGAGTTTGCTTTAAGTAATCTACCCGGTAATTTAATTCCGTCATGATAGAATCATTTATCTGGCCGGCCAACTTGTTCAAAATACCGGCTAATTCCGGAAATTGGTGTAATGCCGCATTCCGCACAATAGGTGCCGCGTAATAAGGCGGAAAAATAAACTTATCGTCTTTCAGAATTATTAGGTCAAAAGCTTTTAACCGGCCATCGGTAGAGTAGCCGCTAATTACGTCGAGTTCTTTTTCAAAAGCCGCCTGGTACATTACCGCATCGCTGATAACCACGTTGCGGATGTTTAACCCGTATTTTTGCTGCAAACCCAGGAATCCATCTTGCCGGCCCATAAACTCCGGGGTGAATCCGGCGAGTAAGCTCGTGCCAAAGGCTGGTGGTACCAGGTAAAATGCCGCCAGCAGCAAAAAAACAAGCGGTAGCAACCAAATTATCCGCTTTACTTTTCGGAATTTTAAATTTTGCAGCCGGCCTAGTAAAAAATCAAAAAGAATAGCCAAACCGGCAGCGGGTAAAGCGCCGGCCAAAATCATATTACCATTATTTAAAGCTATGCCGCCAAAAATAAATTCGCCAAGGCCACCAGCCGCAATGTAAGCGGCCAGCGTAGCCACGCCTACGTTAATAACCGTAGCCGTGCGAATCCCAGCCAAAATAACGGGTAGGGCCAGTGGCAATTCTACCCGAAATAATATTTGGGATTTGGTCATGCCCATGCCTTTAGCGGCATCTTTCACGGTAGCATCTACGGCAGTAATACCGGTAAAGGTATTGCGAATAATGGGTAGTAAAGCGTATAAAAATAAAGCCACAATAGCCGGCTTGGCGCCAATGCCCAGCACCGGAATTAAAAAACCCAGTAAAGCAATGCTGGGAATGGTTTGTAAAATTCCGGCGATACCCAGTACGGTACTGGCTAACTTTTTTTTGTCGGCAATTAAAATTCCCAGCGGTAAACCAATGCCCACGGCCAGCAGCAAAGACAAAAAAGTAAGACCGGTATGCGTAAGGGTTTGTTCCAGCAATTTACCGGACTGTTCCTGCATAAACGAAAACAGGGTAGGAGAGTCGGCGGCCATTAGTTTTTCCGGTAGTGTTGCAGAGCTTTCATAATCTTGTTTAAATCAATTGCCTGGGTAGCGGAAGCGTTGTCTTCCGGAGTGCCGGTGGCCGGTTTTTCCGGGAGTAAGGTGCTAAGCGCTTCCCAGATGGTTAGGTTAGAATTAAGTGCTTCATTGCCGGAGAAGCCAATATTAGCCAGAGTTAAGGTTTTTAATTCTAAGGGCAAGCGTTGTTCGCTTAAAAACGACGCTACAAAATCACTTTTTGGTTTTAAAATTAATTCTTCGGGAGTACCTATTTGTTCGATGCGGCCTTGCTGCATCAGGCAAATCCGGTCGCCGAGTTCAAAAGCTTCGCTAATATCATGGGTTACCATTACCACAGTTTTGCGTTTGAGTTCGTCGAGTTGTAAAAATTCTTGCCGAATGTGCGTGCGGGTTATCGGGTCGAGCGCGCCAAAAGGTTCGTCCAGAAGTAACACCGGTGGGTCGGCCATTAAGGCCCGGGCAATACCCACGCGTTGCTTTTGGCCACCGCTCAGCTGGTCGGGGTACTGGGTCAGGTGTTCTGCGGAAAGATGTAGTTTCTGAATTAACTCCATGGTTCGCTCTTGAATCTGACGCGAATTCCAGCGGAGCAAACGGGGCACAATGGCCATATTTTCGGCAATAGTATAATGCGGAAACAAGCCGGTGTGCTGCAAAACGTAGCCCATGCCACGGCGCAATTGTTCCGCTGGAATAGCGCTAAGGGGTTGATTTTTTAAAAAAATCGTCCCGGAGGTAGGCTCGATAAGCTTATTCAGCATCCGGAGTACGGTGGTTTTACCACAACCGCTGGTTCCTAGCAAAATCAGTGTTTCCCCTTCGGCCACCGTAAACGAAATATCCTGCACCGCTTTTACGCTACCGTAGGTTTTAGAAACTTGCTTCAGCTCAATCATGTAACCTTAATTTATATAGGCGTAGTTGCCTCGGAAGTTTAATAAACTATACGACCACTACCTGCACCGGGGAAGCAATTTAAAAATAAGTAGAGTATCTAAGCTAACTAAATAAGTAGTTGGTCGTTATTAGTTGTTCGTTGTTCGACCTGTAAACTATTGCTAACTAAAACATTACCTTGAAATATCCTTACGTTTATTTTTGTCCCGATACTTAGTATGTAAAGCATAGGATTCAATCTTATGTAAATTTTTACAGCAACTAGTTGCAAGAAGCTATTTGTTTTTTAGCTCCGTCGAAGCTATTCTTAATAGTTACAGGCTGTATCTCCAATATAGCAGCATAAAAATTAGTGTAGCTTTCGGTGTTTAAGAAGCCCTAAATCCTGAAATAAGCTGATTTTTTTAAATTTTTACTGATTTATGTAACTGTGATTAAACCATAAACGATACTTTCTCGGCGCTTACAACAAACCCCGCGCTTTAAATTCTAAATATTTATTCAGGGTATTTACCGTGAGTACGTGGGGTGCGGTAAGTAAAGCGTGCAGGCCGTAGCGGTTAAATTCTTTCACAATCTGCCGCTTTTCGTAGTCAAACTTTTCGGCAATGGCTTTTAGGTATATTTCTTCGGTGGTGCGGGCAGGGGCATCGAGTAAAGTGCGCAGTTCGGTGTTCTCGAAAAATACTACTAATACCAGGTGATGGCGAGCCAGTTTTTTTAAATAAGGTAATTGGCGCTGAGCGGCCTGCAAGGTTTCGAAGTTCGTAAATAATACCAGCAAGCTCCGGTGTTTTATTTTGGTGCGCACCGCGGCGTATAAACTTTCAAAATTTGACTCCAGGTAGCGCGTTTTCTGATGATACAGTAAATCCAAGATTTTTTGCAGGTGGGCCGCTTTTCTTTCGGCGGGTAAAATAGTACCTACTTTTTCGGCAAACGTAATAATGCCGGCTTTGTCTTGCTTTTTGAGGGCCACATTGGCCAGCACTAAAGCGGCATTAATGGCATAATCTAACAAACTTAATCCTTCAAACGGCATTTGCATAACCCGGCCTTTATCTATGAGGCAGTAAACGGGTTGTGATTTTTCGTCCTGAAAACTGTTCACCATGAGCTCGGAGCGGCGGGCCGTCGCTTGCCAATTGATGACCCGGGGATCGTCGCCGGGCGTGTACGGTCGGATTTGCTCAAACTCGGCCTGGTGGCCCACGCGGCGAACTTTCTTCAGGCCATGTTCCGCCAACTGACTTGTAAAAGCCCGTAATTCAAACTGCCGCATCTGAATAAAAGAAGGATACACGGGCACATCCTGGTTCTGGGCAAACTGGTACCGGCGACGCACTAAACTTAACGGACCGCGTACGAACGCATTTATCGCTCCAAAAGCATATACTCCCCGCTTTACCGGCCGGATCTGATAAGTAATCCGATGCACCTCGCCGGCCGGCACTTTTATTTTAAAAATATTGTCCCGTAGCTGTAGTTGCACCGGCAACTCATCAACTACTTCTACGGCAATGGTAAAAGAATAATGGTTTTCGAGGTAAATGGTTATCGCATTATCGCTGCCATTCGAAAGTTTTTCGGCTAGTTGGCGCTGGGTAAATAGGCCTTGTTTGGTTCGGAACAAAGAAGCACCATCTAATACTACCAGCAACGCCAACACGCCGCACAGCACGCGGGCTACGCCAAATAAAGCCGGAAAGAAGAAAGATAGCAACAACAAAGCCACTAAAGCGGCCAGGCAGTAGTACCAGCGAGGTGTAAAATAGAGTTGACGAATAAACTGCACTAGCGGGGTACTTCGGTTTTCTGGATAATCTGTTTTACAATGTCGTCGGGTTGGGCACCTTCCATTTCTTTATCGGGCGTAAGTAAAATGCGGTGGCGCAACACGGCGGGCGCTAACTCCTGCACATCCTCGGGCGTGACAAAATTCCTACCGCGCATAGCAGCTAATGCTTTTGCGCTATTAAGCAAAGCTAAAGAAGCCCGCGGTGAGGCTCCCAAGTATAAAGCTTTGTGGGCCCGGGTTTGTACTACTAATTGCCCAATGTATTCCAGCAGTTTCTCGTCGAGGTGTACGGTTTTCACCTGCCGGCGCAATGTGGTTATTTTATCAGCATTTAATAAGGGCTGTACCGCTTCCAGGTCGTTTTTAATATCTGGATAGGTATGGTGTACTTTTAAGATGGCAACTTCTTCGCTCAGGTTCGGGTAGGGTACCACAATTTTAAACATAAACCGGTCAAGCTGGGCTTCGGGTAAGCGGTAGGTTCCTTCTTGTTCGATCGGGTTTTGGGTGGCCAGTACGGTAAAAGGTTCGGTAAGCGGATAGGTTATGCCGTTATGCGTAATATGACGTTCTTCCATTACCTCAAACAACGAAGCCTGCGTTTTGGCAGGGGCCCGGTTAATTTCGTCGATCAGGATGATATTGGAAAAAATCGGCCCGGGTTTAAATTCAAAGGTGGCCGTGCCCGGATGAAACACCGACGTACCCAACACATCCGAAGGCATCATATCGGGCGTAAATTGAATGCGGCTGAACGGCACGGCAAGGGTGCGGGCCAGCAGTTTGGCAGTTAAAGTTTTGGCAATCCCGGGTACGCCTTCAATCAGCACGTGCCCGTCGGCGAGCAATGCCACCAAGAGCAATTCAATCATTTCCTCTTGCCCTACTATTATTCGGCCAATAGTCTGTTTTATCTCCAGCATGGCTTCCTGCAATTCCGAAAATTGCGCGCGGGGTTCTAAATCGGTAAAGGTTTCTTCCATATAAGTAAAGGTAATCGAACTTAGTTACACGTAATAGCGTGGCTGCAGTTCCACTTGGCTTGCAAGCGTTTGTTTTAGTGAGCTAAATGCAGTTAAAAATATGCTTTTCAGCTATTGCTGTCATTATTCAGGATCTTATCTATCTACCTGAAATTTTAAATTACGTGCACGACTTAAGCTTATGTACGACATGCAACTAAATTTTTTTAAATTTCCGAACAGTTCCCCTAAAGAAGTGTGTGGTAACTGTTCCTTCTGCCCGATGAAATAATTTGTTTCGTTTAGTTGTTCGTTACTGTTTGGTTTGATGATAAAATGCTTCTAGCTGTTGGTTTAGTTGCCCCAGATTTTCGTCGGTGATAATGGGTACGGTATGAATTTTCTGCAGCAGATAAAACAATTCATTTACTTCGATAAGGGCCACGCCGGAACGGGCCGCGATGCGTTCCTGCGCTTCCGGATCGTTAACCGGTGATGTTTCGTAGAAGTGCAGCCGCAGGTATTCCAGGAAATAGCGGATTTTTTTCTCGGCAATGTTTTTATGGTTACGATTATTAAAATACAAGTTGCCAACCACCCGTACAAAAGCTAATGTTTCGTTGGCAGGTGGCTCCAGAATAGGGATTACCCGTTGCGTGCGTTTCCCTTCGAACAACACGTACAACACCAAAGCAACCAGCGTAATATAGTAAGCCCAGCGCAGCGGCGGATGTGCCAATAACACCCGAAAAACTGATTGCTCGCCCATCCCGCCTTGTTTCTGGTACTCGTCCCAGAAAACAGGTTGCGTAGGTAGGTAAGATAAAGCCGTTGCCGCGTAATTGGCGTGCTGGGGCGAAAGCACGTAATAATTAGTAAATGCCGCCGGCACCGTGTTTAAATAAAAAACGCCTTTTCCGAAGCGGATAGCGATAAAATTAAGTAAACCAGCGGAATTTCTACCTAAAGCTGTTGCTTGTGCTTTTTTCCGGAGGGTAATATACCCTTCGGACTTCTCTTTTTTTAAAAAATACCGCTGCTTACCCAGGTTGGGGTTGATAAAATATATTTCGAATCGATCTTTAACCGGTTTTTTATAGGTAAAGCGTACCGTAAAACCCAAAGTATCGGTAAACTTTCTGGCGAAGGATTCAGCGGCAATAAAAACCTGGTTACCGCGGGCTACATGGGCCAGCAAAGCTTGTTGATCTAAAGAATCTAAATCAAACTCGTTGTTAATAAAAATATAATTTGTATTCCGGACGGGAGCTTCTTCCAGTTGGTTTAAAATGGGTTGCCGGACCGTGGTAATTTCCTGGTTCCGGAACAGATTGGGGAGCAATTGGTAAAGCACGTAGGTGCCGTAAGGTATTTTATCCTGGTTCACGAAGGTTTGCCGCCAATCAATGGGTTTGGGTTGGTAGTATTCTACGGTTACCAACGCCGCAAATAATATACCCAGCAAGGCCAAACTAATTCGGTAGTTACGCATGGCGGCCAATAAGTTGGTTAAACGTGACAAATGCCTGCCGCGTAATGTTGTAATGCGTTTCATCTACCGGCGAACCACCGTACCATACGTATTCAAACAAAGCGGTAATTTTTTCAAAATCTTTCCGCAGTTTACTCGGCTGAATTTCGCGAATGTAACTGCGGTTGGTTTTACCCGGTTGCCAGTTAATAAGTGCCTGGTCGGTGAGTTGTTTGAGCGTATGTAAATAATATAGCCGGATAGCGCGTCGGTAATCTTTTTGTTGTACTGCTTCCTCGAGCAAAGTATTAAAATCCAGTTCGTGGATGTTTTCCGCGTGTGTTTCGTAAGGCACCGTAAAAGCTTTTACCTTTTTACCAAAAAGACCGGTAAACTCTACTTGAAGTAATTTAAGTACCACGTAAACCGTTAAAACAACCACGAAACCGTAAATGATATACTTCCAAAAACCTTCGTAAGAACGGCTCCGCAAGATACTCCAGATATACTCCCGAACTTGTCGCCAGAAACGGTCCCAGGCCGAGGTTAAAGGACGCACATCGGTGCCATACTGAAATTCAGGATTATCGCGGTACGTATTTAATTGATCAACTGCAAAGGGACGCACCACTACCCGACTGGTATCCGCCGCAATTTGGGCGGTGTCCGCAAGCGGGGGAACGGAAGCCGCGTATCCTGTAGGGCTTAGCCCACTTAGCAGACCAACGAGTAAAATAAGTAGAAATTTAAAAATCCTCTTCATCTGCAACCGGAGTATGGCGCGAACCAATTAATTCGGCTTGCTCGAGTAAACCAATCCCATCTTTTATTTCGACGAGATGAAAATACTGGAAAGCCAGCGCTACAATAATAATAACGTACATAAAAATGCTCAGCACCGACGATAAGGTATTGGCACTGATCATCAGAAAATCGTTATCCGCGCCGGGCAAATCCAGTACCTGCATAATCTGCAATACCCAAACCGGAAATCCCAGTACCAAAGCCATCAGGGCTTGTATCAAAGAAATAATCAGTAACATTCCCAAGGTACTCCACCAATTGCCTTTTATTAAATACAAACAGCGCTCTACCGTTTCTACAAAACCCAGATCTTCGCGCAGCATAACCATTAGGTAAAAACTTAAAGCAACGGCCAGATAAATGCCGGGTACAATAAGCAAAACACTACCGAGTGCCCAAAGTAAAAATATGCCAAAAGAAGAAAAAAACACGCGCATAAAGTTTTGCTTTACCCGGTACCATACAGTTCCGGGGAGTACCTGTCCTTGGTTATCCATGTACTCTAAAATATAGCTATAAAGTACCAGGCTCAAAAGCAGGAAACTGACATACGCGCAGAAAACGCCAATCAGATAATTAAAGGAGCTAATCTGCTTATAAAATTCGTACTCGGCATAAGTGCCGTATTCGATATCGCGTTCGCCCCGGTTTAGCGTAAGAGCCCGGCGCTGGTAAATACCCAGAAACAAGCCCCCAACCAAAGCCAACGGCAATACTATAAACAGGAGTAGCCGGAACAAGGGTTTAAAATGTTGTTTGATAAACCCGAAGGTGGCGTTTATTTTCTGGCTCAAATCGCGTTCTTCGCGAAAATTAAGAAGATTGCTGGTCATGCGTATTTTTGGCGTGAAGTGCCTGCGGGTAATAGATAAAATAAAAAGAATAAAAAACAAAGAGGTTAGAATGATAAATAAACTCAACGCCATAGGCATCTCGGTGTGGCGGGTTACAAAGCTTTCCAGAAAACCGGCTACGATAAATACCGGTACCAGGCCAACGGTTATTTTTAGCCCTTGGCGGGCGGCAATTTTAAAAGAATCCAGGCGGGAATACGTTTTCGGAAACAATATACTATTACCCAGTATAAACCCTGCGCAACCCGCAATTACAATGGCCGAAATTTCTAACGTGCCATGAATCCAGACCGTTAAAACGGAAGGTAGCAGCAGCCCTTGTTTATAGAAGAAATACTGAAAAGCTCCCAGCATAATGCCGTTGCGCAACAAAATCCAGAAAGTACCCACTGACAGGAATACCCCATATATAAATGCGAAAAAAGAAACTCGAATGTTATTGAGGGTAATCTCCAGGAACATTTCGGTTTGGCCGTCTTGCTTGTAAATAGCCATAGGATCGCCTTTTTGAATATTGGCTATGGTTTGATTGACGTAGCCATCGCCTAAAATTAACCGGACAAAGGTATCGTCGAAGGCCGCCGAAAGCACCCCAATAGCTGCTCCCGCACTAAATATAATAAAAGCAAAAAGTAACTGTTTTTGATATTGCCGGAACAATAGGGGCAACTCGTAATGCCAGAATTGGACGAAGCGGTTACCAGGCGTACGGTTATTTTTGTAAATGGCTTGGTGAACCTTGGCGGCCAAAGCATTCAGGTACGCGGTGTTATCGGAGTTGGGGTAAAAAGTACGGGCATAAGATAAGTCATCGGTAAGTTGAATAAAACGATCAGCCAGCAAATCGGGGTCCCGAAAGTCCTGGTTTTCGAAGAGTTTCCATTTTGCCGCATTTTGTTTGATAAAAGCTGCTTCACGCATCCGTTCGGGTTTTTATTCCTGTCAAATATACTTAAATTAGCCAAATTTTTAAAAATATATATTTAAATTAATGAATACTATTCGCATCAACACGTCGCAAAATGTGGTGCTGGAGTACGAACCAGCCAGCATTGGCAACCGCATTTTGGCCCAGTTAATAGATTATGCGGTTTACATGGGTTGGTTCATGATTGGCGGCTTGATTATGTCGGGGTTTAGTATAGGGTACGGACCCGTAATAATGATTGTATTTTACTTGCCCTTATTTTTTTATAGTTTACTATGCGAGATTTTTTTAAATGGTCAGACCATCGGCAAAAAAGCGCGGGATATAAAAGTAATTAAACTTAATGGCCGCTCTCCCAGCATTGGCGATTATTTGCTGCGGTGGGTTTTTCTGATTGTGGATACGGCAGTTTCTTTTGGTATTATTGCCATTATTACTATGGCGGTGACCGGACGCGGGCAGCGGCTTGGTGATTTGGCGGCGGGCACCACCGTTATCCGTACTCGTGGAGTTAAACGGAATCCGTTGCTTCATATTCCCCTGGAAGAAGATTATCAAGTAGTATTTCCGGAAGTGCGGGAACTAACCGATGCCGATGTAGCTCTTATCCGTAAGTTGTTATATAAAGCCCGCCAGCACCAAAATCTTGCTTTGCTGGAGCGGGTAGCCGAAAAAACGCAGGAAACGATGCACGTAACCCATGACCTATCGCCCGCAGATTTCTTAATTACCGTACTAAAAGATTATCAGCACCGGATGGCTGAGTCAACCACTTCTTAAGAAAACGTTCCAATAATAACCAGAAGCTACGTAACCAGTATAATTTTTAAATTTTATATTAACTAGCTGGGGAATAAAAACAGGCCGGCATCTGCCCAACCCGGATAATAGCTACTTATAAAAATTCACCGGGTAGATTAAGGATATTCGGGTTGGCCCGAGCTGGTGGATGGTTATAAGACAAATTGATATGGCAATTCGGTAATCCGGAATACTTGCCTAATTAAATAAATTTGTAGATAAAATTTGGATGTATTAAAAACCTTGCCTTTATTTGTCTATTAATTCTATAGAGAATAAGAAATTACATAAAAATGCTACAGGATTTTAAAAATTTAAAAAATCAGATGGCCGTTATTAAGGCTAGTAAAAAAGAACATCGCTACGGTACAAACCAGATTTTTTCTGGTTGTTGTGGCGGTTAGTTTTTGATTTTACTAACAGTTTCATTTTTAAAAATTTAAAATTCTGATACCTATGATGAGCTTAACTTTATTTATATTGGTGCTGGTGCTTTTGCACAAAAAAGCCAGTTTCTTTGGTTTGCAACTACCCGCCGAAGAAGGTTGTTAAAGCAACCCGTAATGAATTATATCCCCAAAAACACCGCCAGGTCTAATACGCGGAAAACACCGATGTTGGATTTTTAAAAATCAGTCGAAAAAACACTTACTGATAGCTTATAAAAGAAAAAGGGCTCTCCCGGTTACAACACCTCTGGTCCAGGCATTACCGGAAAAGCCCAGGAATTAATTGTTAAACCAAATATACGAAACTTATGAAAAAGCTGCTCTCCCGAAGCAGTAAAGTATTCTTCTTGCTTATACTTTATGGAACACCTTTACTAGCCAATTCTTTTTCTACTCCCCTTGCCTCCGGTATCAAAAACCGGAAATTGTATAATCCTGACGTACCCGTTACCGGCAAAGTAACCGGACCTTCCGGCGAACCGTTGCCCGGCGTAACTATTGTTTTAAAAAACACTACCATTGGCACCACCACCGGCAACGATGGTTCCTTTCAGTTAACCGTACCGAACGGCGCGGGTACTTTGGTGGCTTCGTTTATTGGCTACACTACCAAAGAAATTCCGGTAAATGGCCCGAATCCGGTGCAGGTTACTCTGGCCGAAGATACCCAAGCTTTGAAAGAAGTGGTAGTAGTGGGTTACGGCAGCCAGGAGCGTAAAAACCTGGTAGGTTCGGTAAGTAAAGTAAATCCTTCCGAAACCAAAGACATACCGGGTGGTAATTTCGCGGCGCAGTTGCAAGGCAAGGCATCGGGTGTGCAGATTTCGTCGAGCACCGGCGTACCCGGCGAAGGTATTTTTATCCGGGTGCGGGGCGCTACTTCCATTAATGCCAGCAACGACCCGCTGTACGTAGTAGATGGGGTATTCGTAAATAATACTAGCTTACAAACCGTTAATACCGGCGGCAAAGCTACGTCGCCCATAGCGGATATTAACCCCGCAGATATTGAAAGCATTGAAGTTTTAAAAGATGCCAATGCTACCGCTATTTACGGTTCGCGGGGCGCCAACGGGGTGGTAATTGTGACGACTAAACGCGGTAGCTATAATACCAAACCCAAAGTAACTTTTAACACGTCGCAAGGTTTTGCTAAAGCTGCCAAACTCTGGGATTTAACTACTGGTCCGGAGCACGCCGCCTTGATCAACGAATACTGGATCAACTCCGGGATAGATAATCCGGCTTTAAAACAAACTTTTGAAAACCGCCCGTTTCGGCCCGTAGCTCAAGGCGGCCGTGGTTTGCCCGAAGAACAACAAACCTACGATCGTTTAGGCGATGTTTTCCGGACGGCTACCTTGTCGAACTACGATTTATCTTTGCAAGGCGGTAACGCCAATACCAAATATTACATCGGCGGCGGTTACACCAAACAGGAAGCCATTATTAAACCGGTTTACCTGCAACGCGCCAGCTTTAAAGTAAACATCGATCAGCAAGTAAACGACAAAGTGCAGGTTGGGGTGAGTAATACCGTGTCGCGTACGTACCGCAACCAGGCCCGCGCCGGCGACGGTCCGCAGGGTGGTTTACTGCAATCAGCGCTGCATACGCCTACTTATCTGCCCAAGAACAACCCGGATGGGAGCCCGGCCCGTTACGCCGGTTTTGATAACCTGGATGTACTCCTGAATAACTACGACGTTAACTCTACCAGCTTGCGCTACATCGGTAACTTGTTCGTGGATGCCGAAATTATCCCGGGCTTAAAATTCCGCAGCAGCTGGGGCGTCGATTATAATAACTACGACGAATCGGAATACTGGAATGATAAAACCCAGCTCGGCGCGGCTCCCACCAATGGTTTAGCTACTTCGGGCTTAACTCAAAAAACTTCCTGGTTAAACGAGCAAACGCTTACTTACCGCAAGCATTTTGGCGGCAAACATACTATTGGCGCTTTAGTAGGTAATACTTTACAAAGCGATGTCCTGAACAACACTTCGGCCCAGGGCAGTAACTTCGCGAGTAACTCGTTTACCCTAATTTCGGATGCAGCTACGCGTACGTCTACCCAAACCTGGACGAAAAATTCGCTGGCTTCTTTCTTCTCCCGGTTGGATTACAATTTTGATGAAAAATACCTGCTGGAGTTTACCATTCGGGCCGACGGTTCTTCCCGCTTCGGGGGCAATAACCAATGGGGTTACTTCCCGTCTATTGGGGGTGCCTGGCGCTTAAAAGAAGAGAATTTTTTAAAAAATGTAACCGCTCTGAGCGATTTAAAACTGCGGGGTAGCTTTGGGGTAACCGGTAACCAAAACGGCATCAACGATTTTGCGCCTTTAGGTTTGTGGGCCGGTGGCGTGAGTTACGTCGATAATGCTACCAGCGGCGATAAGCCGGGCATTGCGCCGCAACAAGTGGCTAATCCCAATTTAAAATGGGAGCGGACCCGCCAGGTAAACGCCGGGGTAGACGTAGGTTTATTTGATGGCCGCATTGGTCTGGAGTTTAATTATTACTCTAAATACACCACCGATGCCTTGCTGCAATTACCCGTACCCGCCCGCACCGGTTTTGCGACCTACATTACCAATGCCGGCGAAATCAGCAACAAAGGCTTTGAGTTAGGCATCAACACCGTCAATATTCAAGCCGGCGACTTTACCTGGAACACGAATTTAAACGTATCGCGCAACATCAATAAAATTGAAAAACTGCCTATCCCGACCGTTTACGGTAGCCGCGATTTATTGCGGGCGCAACAAGGTTACCCGATGTATTCTTTCTGGGCCTACAAACAAAGTTACGTAGACCCGCAAACCGGTAATGCCGTGTTTGAAGATGTAAACAAAGACGGCCAAATCACCGCCGCTGACCGCCAGATTCTGGGCACTGCTTCGCCCAAATTCTTCGGTGGCCTGACCAATAACTTTACTTACAAAGGTTTTGATGCCGGCGTGCTGATTTCGTTCCAATACGGCAATAAAGTCTGGAACCACAACCGGTTCTTCGGCGAAGGCGGCGGTACCCGCGATGCTAACCGGATCATTTTCGCCAGCCAACTGGATCGCTGGCAAAAGCCCGGCGACGAAACGGATGTTCCGCGCTTAACCGGCATTGGCAACAACTACCGCTTAGAGCAAAACAGCCGCTTTTTAGAAGATGGCTCGTTCCTGCGGCTTCGTTCGCTTACCCTAGGGTATTCGCTGCCCAAAAATCTGTTATCCCGGGTTAAAATTGATAATCTGCGCCTGTACGTAGTGGGTACTAATTTGTTCCTTCTCACCAAGTACACCGGCCCGGATCCGGAATCAAACGTAACCAACACCGACCAGAATACACAGGGCTTAGACCTGGGAACGCCGCCACAGCCGCGCACCATTCAATTCGGAATTAACATTACCATTTAAGTTTTCACAGAGATGAAATTTTTTAAAAATACCAGATATATACTGCCCTTCGTGTTGACCCTGAGTTTGGCTTCCTGCGACAATTTCCTGGAAGTAGAACCGCGGCAAGCCATCGTGGACGACCAAACCATTGTGGATGGCGTAACCGCCGAAACGGCCGTACGGGGTTTATACGGAGCGCTGGCGGGAGCGAATTATTACGGCACCAATTTTCAATCCATCGGTTATTTTCAGGGCGATAATATTCAATGGACGGGTTCGCAGTCTATCGTGGCGCAGTTTATAAACCACAACGTAACCGCCGATAATGCTACGGTGGCCAGCACCTGGGCCGCTATTTACCAGACCATCAACCGCGTCAACCATATCATTGAAAAAGTACCGGCCGTTACGGATGCTACTTTTACCCAGGAGAAAAAAAACCAATTATTAGGCGAAGCTTACTTCGTGCGGGCTTTGGCTTATTTCGATTTGGCGCGTACCTGGGGTGGTGTACAGTTAGTACTCACGCCTACCAAAGAACTCACCGACAACGAAGGCATTCGCCGCAGTTCGGTAACCGAAACTTACGCCCAGGTTTTAAAAGATTTAACCGAGGCCGAAAAACTATTACCCGAAACAACTAACCGGTACCGGGCTACTAAAAAAACCGCCTGGGCTTTACTGGCCCGTTATTACCTGTACCAAAAAGATTGGGCCCAAGCCGAAACCTACGCCAGTAAACTGGTGGATGACGTGGCGAATTACAAACTGGTAAAACCGTACAGCGCTTTCTTCGCCAACAATGCCCGCGGCACCGAAGAGTCTATTTTTGAAATTTACTATAGCCCGACTTCCACGAACACCCACCGCAACAGCTGGCAACCGCCGGCCAACGGGGGCACCCGGCAATGGGCACCCAACGATGCTTTTGTAAACCTGGTAAATGACCCTACGGTAGGAGGGAACCGCAACGCCTTAGTCGCGAAAACTACCCAGGGATTGTGGTACGGCAACATGTATTACCGCAGCCCGGCTACCGATCCTACTTTTGTGATCCGGATTGCCGAGTTGTTTTTAATCCGGGCCGAAGCTCGGGCGCAACTAAATAAATTGCCGGAAGCTTTAGCGGATTTAAATGCAGTACGCAGCCGCGCCGATTTAGCGCCTAGTCCGGCCATTACGCAACCCGAAGTATTGCTGGCCATTGAAAACGAACGCCGCGTAGAATTTGCCTTTGAACCGCACCGCTGGTATGATTTAATCCGGATTGGCCGGGTGGCCGAAGTTTTGGGAGTAACCGATGCGAATAAATACGTGCTGCCGATTCCGATTGACCAATTGAACGCTGATAAAGGGTTGGAACAAAATCCGGGTTATTAATTTAAAAATAAATTACTACCGCGAAGCTCCAGCTTCGTGGTTCCCATGGGCTGGCCTCTGGCCAGCGTAGGCCAGAGGCCTACCCATAGTCGTCACAAACGAAGACGTTTGCGACAGAACTACTAATTAAAAATACAGAAAGTCTTGATACCTGTGTCCTGATACCTGATACTCCAAAAATTTAAAAAAATATGGCTACCGCAGAAATTTCGTTACCTGTTTCTAAAAAGAAAGCCTCTGAAAAGGTATATGTACCGGAACCATCGGTTCCTACTTCCGACTGGAACGGCTGGGAGAAAACTGCTTTCCGCTTTTTCTTTATTTACTTTTTCATCCAGGCCGTACCGCTCGATTGGAAGTATTTTCGGAATCTGTTTTCCATTAATTGGCTCGATTTGCATTTCCGGGATATTTTTTATTTGAGCCGGTACACGCCGCAGTATTTCGCTACGCCCGAAAATGCCACGGGTTGGGGCCTTAATTCTTTCGCCGATTGGGGTGTGGTTCTGGTTATTGCGGTTATAGGAGCTGTTATTTGGTCCACGGTGGACCGCAACCGCAAAGAATACAACCAGCTCTACTATTGGCTGCGGGTTATTCTGCGCTACCGGTTGGCGATAGGGTTGATTGCCTACGCTTTTTTAAAAATTTACCCCATGCAGTCGCCGATTCCTTCGCTCAGTAACCTGAACACGCATTACGGTGATTTTAACGCCTGGAAAATTTTCTCGCTGACCTTAGGAATTGTGCCGGATTACCAGTCGTTTCTAGGTTTGGTAGAATTACTGGCCGCAGGGTTATTGTTTTTCCGGAAAACCGCTTCTATTGGGGCTTTTCTGGTGCTGCCGTTTACCGGTAACGTGTTTATGTCGAATTTGGCTTACGAAGGCGGCGAGTACGTGTACAGTTTTTACCTGATCACCATTGCCTTGTTTTTGTTTGCTTACGATGGCAAACGGCTTTTTACTTTACTCACGCTGGAGCAACCAACGCTCCCGAACCGGTTTCATCCGAAATTTACCGATCAGCAAAAAAGTGCGCGGCTGGTTTTAAAAAGCGCCTTTGTATTCGTGTTTGTAATGCTGTATGGCTATAAAACCTACGCTGTTTACCATAAAGAAGGCTCGTACCACTTCCCGAAAACCGCTGGTTTACCCGGCGCCACGGGCTTGTACAACGTGAAAGAATTCCGGGTTAATAACCAGGTTTTACCTTATTCCGTTACCGACCCCATTCGCTGGCAAGACGTGGTTTTTGAAAAATGGGCCACCATCAGCATCCGCTCGAACCAAAAAGCTCCGCTGGAAGCAGCCAAAACCGAAGAAATATTCCTGAACGACCAGGACCGCCATTACGAAGAAGCCGGTTCCGGTGGCCGCCAGTACTATTCCTATCAGGTTGATGCGGCTAATCAAACCTTAATTTTGCAGAACAAAAACCAAAATCGGCCGAACGATAAATTAACCTTGGAGTACGAACGGCCCAACGCGAACCAGATTATCTTATCCGGAACAAACGAAAAAAAGGAACCGGTTTACGTGGTGCTGGAAAAAATAAATAAAAAATACCTGCTCGAAGAAGTGGAGCGCGAAGGCCGCCAAAAGCCCATGAAGTTGTAGTTTCCTGAGTTTAGCTAAAAATATTAAAATTATGTCGCCAATAGAAACGATTGATACCGTAGAACGGCCCACCCCTATTGCTAGCGGTAATAGTAACGGAACCCTATCCAATGCGCCAATTATTGCGGAGTGGAAAACCTACCAGAAAGTAGCCTTCCGGATCGCTTTTATCTTTTTTGTTTGCCTGAGTATTCCGAACGGGGTGGAATGGTACAAACAAGTGGCCAATATGGACTGGACCAACCTCCATTACCGCGACTTGTACGATATTGCCCGCTTTGGTTCCGGAATTGATTTGTTCGGCAACACCATATTCGGGAGCAAACTAAATGGTTACGCCAATTGGATTTTCACCTTTTTAGTAGCCGTGGTGGGCGGATTAATCTGGACCTTTGTGGATGCCAAAAGAATCTCTTCGCCGAAAAACTACAACCTGCTGTATTATTGGTTGCGCGTAATCGTGCGCTACCGGGCGGGAATTGGTATTATCGGGTTTGGTTTTACCAAATTGCTGCCGGTGCAAATGCCGTATCCTTCGCTGGGTTTACTGGAAACCAATCTGGGTGATTTTACCGCTCAGAAAATTTACTGGTTATCCATCGGTATTGTGCCGTGGTACCAGATTTTCGCGGGCGTAGTAGAGGTAGCCGCCGGTACTTTGTTGTTTTTCCGCCGTACGACTACTTTAGGAGCCATTTTGTTATTCGGAGCCCTGGGTGATATTGTGTACGTGAACTTTGCTTACGATGGCGGCGTGCACGTGTACAGTTCGTATTTTGTATTGCTGGCCGGTTTCCTGATTATCCACGATATCCCCAAAATTTACCGCTTGCTTATTCAAGAGCGGTTTACGGTACCGGTAAATTATTATCCGGCCTTTGCCCAAACTTGGCAAAAGTTAACTCGCATTGGTTTAAAAGCCGGCGTGATCGTGTTATTTCTGGGCGTGTTGTTTTATTTGCAGCTCATTAACTTTTTGTACGACCCTTATAAGCAACCTTCCACGGCTGGCGTGAAGAAATTACGCGGTACCTATCACGTAACGGAATTCCGGATTAACAATCAATCGCTGCCGTTTTCCCCGGAAGACTCGGTACGATGGCAAGACGTAACTTTCGAAAAATGGACCACCCTGACCTACAAAGTAAACCGGCCTTTGCCTCTGGATTTATCCAACGGCGGCGGCGACCCGATGCGCGATATTAACCGTACCTTCGAGATTTCCGGGGTGGGCGGCGGTCGGCGTATTTTTCACTACCAGGCCGATACGGTGAACCAGGTTTTGTATTTGCAGGATAAATATTTCCCCTTCCAGGGCCGCCGTAACCGGGCAGCCGGCGTAGGGGGCGATGGCGGCCAAAATAACTCGAATACCCAGCAGAAGAAAAAAGAGGCCGCGCCGGTGTACGATGATAACTGGATCCCGAAAGAAGCTTTGGCCAACATTGGCGACGAAAATTTAAAAATTGATAAAAGAGCCGCTTCTACCCGTCGCGACCGCGAGTTTGTCGAAGCTCCTAAAAACGAAAAACGCAACCGCATGATTCTAAAATATTCTACTACCGACGGTTCCCGGGTAATTTTAACCGGCACCGACGATAAGAAAAACAACGTGTACATTGTCCTGGATAAAGCTAACAAACAGTATGCTCTTTCCGAAAGTACTTTAGAGGCGGGTAAGTATTAGTAATTTTTGAACAGAAAGGTAAACTACCCTTATCCCTCCTTGTCCCAAGAGCGAAACTTTTAGAACAAATCCGTTCAAATGAGAACAATTTTTTAAATTTATTTACATCCATGGCGCGGATTTACTTCCGCGCCATGGATGTAAATAAATCTGCAGAACTAAAACTTAAAATTGGAATTCTAAGCTTCCCGCCCGAGATAAAGAGGGGCAGGAGTGGTTGATTTTTCAGGATTAAAAATTTAAAAAATCAAGCAGCTTTCGGTGGCAGGTAAACAAATGTTACTTAAAACAGGTTAATACCGGACCAGATTAAGAGAATAGCGGAAGGATAACGTATATTGCTTTCGCTATTCTAAATATTATAAACAGTGACGAAAACAGATTTTGATGCCGTAATAGTGGGTTCCGGGCCCAATGGATTAGCCGCCGGTATCCGGTTGCAGCAAGCCGGGCTTTCGGTATTACTAGTTGAAGGCAATAACACGATCGGGGGCGGATTACGGTCGAAAGAATTAACTTTGCCCGGTTTCGTGCATGACGTTTGCTCGGCCATTCACCCCATGGCGGCCGGTTCGCCTTACATGAGCACCTTGCCGCTGCACGAACACGGCCTGGATTTTATTTACCCGGAAATTGCAGCCGCGCACCCTTTTGATAACGGCACCGCCGCGGTTTTAAAAAAATCGATAACAGAAACAGCTGAATTGTTGGGGGCAGATAAACAGACTTACCTCAGTCTGATGGAGCCTACCGTGCGGGACTGGCCTAAGCTGGCCCCGGATGTTTTAGGGCCTTTGCCTATTCCCAAATACCCGATTGCCATGGCGGAGTTTGGTTTAAAAGCCTTGCCGCCGTCTACTCTCTTGGCCAAACGTTTCCGGACCATGGAAGCCCGGGGGCTTTGGGGCGGAATGGCGGCGCACAACATTCAGCCCTTAAACAATCTGGCTACTTCGGCCATTGGGTTGGTTTTAATGGCCGTGGGACACTTACGGGGTTGGCCAATTCCTAAAGGAGGTTCCCAGCAAATGGCCAATGCCATGGCTTCTTACTTTGTCTCGTTAGGCGGGAAGATTGAAACAGGTTACTATGTAAAAAAATTAGAACAGCTGCCTTCTGCAAAGGCGGTTTTGCTGGATGTAACGCCGCGGCAGTTACTAGAAATCGCGGGGCATCGCTTTTCGTCGATTTATAAATGGCAACTCAATCGGTACCGCTACGGCATGGGCGTTTTTAAAATTGATTGGGCTCTGGATGGTCCGATTCCGTTTACCGCCCCCGAATGCCGGAACGCCGGCACCATCCACATCGGCAATACCTTCGAGGAAATTGCGGCCACGGAAAAGCAAAGTGCCAGCGGGCAGCACCCCGATAAGCCATTCGTATTATTAGCGCAGCAAAGCTTATTTGACCCAACCCGGGCCCCGGCCGGCAAGCAGGTGGCCTGGGCCTATTGCCACGTACCCAACGGCTCCACGCTCGACCGGACCGAAATAATCGAAAAACAAGTAGAGCGTTTTGCACCCGGTTTCCGCGATTTAATTATTGGCCGCAGCGTAATGAATACCGCCCAGATAGAAGCGTATAACCCCAATTACATTGGCGGCGACATTAACGGGGGCGTTATCGACGTACAGCAATTGTATACGCGACCAGTTATCAGCCTTTCACCTTATCGCACCTCGGCCAAAGGAATTTATATCTGTTCTTCTTCCACGCCGCCGGGTGGGGGGTACACGGCATGTGTGGGTTTCACGCAGCTAACCGGGCTTTAAAGGATGTTTTTAAAATTAGTAAAGTATAAAAGTTATTGTGCATATGGTCAACCACCCCTGTTTCTCCTAATCTTAGGAGGGGCGCTTTCCTATAGCCGCACTATGGCGCGGAAGTTACTTCCGTGCCTTTTTTAACTTAGGAAAAAGCAGCCATTTCTAATATAGAATAAGCAAGTCACGGAAGTAACTTCCGCGCCATAGGAGAGAAATAGAACAATTTTCCGGTAACGCTTACACCTGGTCACAGCTGCTTGTTGCATAGCTACGTTACAAACCGGTAATTGATACCTGGTAAATGGTAAATGTAAAAAGCTGCCTCTCCTTCCCTGTTTTTAGGGAAGGTGCCCTTTAGGGCGGAAGGGTTAATCCCTAAACTTTAAACAACTTTCATAAGAAATAATAGCGAAAGTGACAACTATGCAATAGATTTGTCTACTAGTTCTATATACATAAAAGAAAATTTAAAAATTTATGTCGTCAACCCAAGCAACAGTTACTTCTCCGCCCAAAACCCGGTTTGCCGTTTCGGAAGATTGGACCGTCGTTATTTTAGGAGGATTAATCATTTTGTTAGCCATTGCGGGATTTCTACTGCCGGTACCGGTATTTGGCTGGAGTAATCCGGCGGAATTAACCGCGAAAGTTTTAAATGCCGGTAACCTGGGCATTATTGCTTTGCAGTTTTTGCTGGTTTTTACCATTGGTGGATTGGGAGCCAGCCTCATTGGGAAACCTTTAAAATCGTATTTGCTCGTTTTCCCGGTGGTCTATGTACTAACCATTCTGGCCTTAATTCTGGCGGGTAACCAGCAGGTAAAAGCCTTAAACCTGGAAGCCGTTATTTTTAGCCTTTCCATCGGTTTGATCATCGGCAACTTTTTTAAATTACCCGATTGGTTTCGCTCTACGCTGACGACGGAGTTATTCGTGAAAATTGGTTTGGTGCTGCTGGGCACCAGCGTTATTTTCTCGGACATCTTAAAAGCGGGTTCGTTGGGTTTAATTCAGGCTTTGCTGGTAGTCGTATCGGTGTGGTACCTGGCTTACTGGACTTGCAAAAAACTAAAAGTAGACGACGAACTCACCATGATGATTTCCAGCGCGGTTTCTATTTGTGGGGTTTCGGCGGCAATTGCTACTTCAGGGGCTATTAAGGGTGATTCCAAGAAGCTGTCGTACGTGATTTCGATGGTGTTAATTACGGCCATCCCCATGATGATTTTTATGCCCTACGTGGCGCAGTATTTTAACTTTCCGCAGGAAGTTACCGGCGCCTGGTTAGGCGGCAGCATTGATACCACCGGAGCTGTGGTTGCCTCGGGTACGCTGGTGGGCGAAACGGCTTTAAAAATAAGCACGATTGTAAAGTTTTCGCAGAATGTGTTACTCGGTTTAGCGGCTTTCGCTATTTCGGTTTACTGGACCTACACCAAACATCCCAATTCCCAGGAACCAAACAGCAAGCCAACGTTAGGGGTTATCTGGGAGCGTTTCCCAAAGTTCGTGTTAGGTTTTATCGGGGCTTCCTTGCTTTTTTCTTTCTTCATCTCGCCCGAAACTACGGCTCAGGTAAAAGACAGTTTAAAGAATTTGCAAGGCTTGTGGTTTGCCTTGGCTTTCACCAGCATTGGCTTGGAAACTAATTTTGCCGATTTGTTTAACAAGCAAAGCAAAAAGCCTCTTTACGCTTTCCTGATTGCGCAAACCTTCAATATTTTTATTACGCTGGTAATTGCCTTTGTCTTGTTTGGAGGTAAGTAAAGAGCAGATTGAATAATTGTAATCAACTTAAATTTAAAAAAATCTGTCATTCAGGAGGAAACTATTTAGCTACGTAGCCGAATAGTTTCCTCCTGAATGACAGGAATTTATTTTCAATTTATTGCAAGCGTAATTGCTTATTAAAACAAGTAAATAGAAATAAAAAAGCCTGAGAATTATCTCAAGATAATTCTCAGGCCTGGATTAAAAATTTTAAAAATTTAAATGCTGTTGGCTCCTTTGGTGCCACCGCTTTGGTCGGGGTTGGCGTGACGGCCTTGGTTGGGGCTATCGTCTTTTTTAGAATGCTTCAGCTTGGTGCTTTGGCCTTTGTCTTTATTGGTTTGAGACGTGTTCTCATCCTCGTGCATGTCTTTATTATGTCCTTTGGTCATGGCAAAAAGCTTTTAAGTGGAAGATAAATGATTCACTCTTTTAGTTACGGCTGCTACTGGCTTGTGTTTGTTTAATTCCGACAAATAAGTTGGAATAGGGAGAATAGTAAGGGTTGACGAAGAAAATAACTTCAGAAAACCTAGTTAAGTGATATTCAAGATGAAACTTAATGTTTGCAGCGTCAACTGATTAACTACGGAAAAGCAGAAAATTGTATTGAAAACTAGCTTGGTTATAAAAGCAAGCTATCGTCCTAAACAGTTAATGGAAAATTTAAAAATTTTAAAAAATTCGGGCTTCAACTGGCTTTTAACCGGACTGATTTTGTTAGGAGCAGCCTGTACCCGTTCCCTAACAGCAAATAAATCTACTGCCACTGCTGTTGTTCCATCAACCCAAGTAACAAAAGCTGATTCCGCCAATTGGCCTGTTAGCTTTGGTTTTGGAAAACCGGCCACTGCTCAGGAAATAGCCTTATTGGATATAGATGTGCGGCCCGATGGAAAAGGATTACCCGGCGGGTCAGGAACGGTACTGGCTGGTAAGGCCGTTTACGCCGTGAAATGTGCGGCGTGTCACGGAAAAACCGGCGTGGAAGGACCGAATAATCGCTTGGTTTCGGTTGCAGAAAATGAAACCGCCGGAGCAGAAACCAGCAAAGAAAAAACCATTGGCAATTACTGGCCTTACGCCACCACCTTGTTCGATTATATCCGAAGAGCCATGCCGTTTAATGCGCCGGGTTCTTTAACCAACGAAGAAGTGTATGCCTTAACGGCTTTTCTGTTAAATGCCAACAAAATTATACCTTCCGAAGCCAGTATTAATGCCGAAACCTTGCCCAAAGTTGTGATGCCAGCCCAAAAGCTTTTTGTGCCCGACGACCGGAAAGGTGGACCGGAAGTGCGTTAAATCAAGCACGCACAGAGTTTGTAGCAAGTTGAAAATTTTAAAAAATTAAAAAATTATTAAAGTGAAGTCGGAAACGGAAGATACGCCTTTGTTTCATAAACCGCTGAGTCGCCGGAAATTGCTGGGCGGAGCGGCAACTGCGGCGGTAGTATTGGTACAAACTGCGGTTGGCAAAACCGTGCAGGCGGCCATACCGGAAGCCGCCGTAATACCGGACGATCCCACCAAAAAACAAGGGCCCTTGCCCAGTGAGTTAGGCACCCGGTCGGGGTACGAAAAGCCGGTCCGGAAACCCTCCGACACGTCCTCGCGCACGCCTTTGCAGGATTTGTACGGCACCATTACGCCCGCCGACTTGCATTACGAACGGCACCACGGCGGTGTGCCCACCATCAACCCGGAGGAGTACGAATTGTATATTCATGGTCTGGTAGAGAAGCCCATGAAATTCACCTTAAAAGATTTAAAGCGGTTCCCGGCTTTTTCCCGGATTTGCTTTTTAGAATGTTCGGGTAATTTCCGGAGCAACCCGGTCGGTAAAATTACGCCCCAGGAAATTGCCGGTTTAACCAGCCAAAGCGAATGGACAGGCGTGCTGCTTTCCACGTTGTTCCGGGAAGTAGGCGTAAAACCCAATGCCACCTGGTTTCTGGCCGAAGGTTCCGATGCTGCCGTCATGACCCGCAGTATTCCGGTAAAAAAAGGCTTGCAGGACGGGATGATTGCTTACGCCCAAAACGGCGAAGCTATTCGTCCGGAGCAAGGGTATCCGGCCCGCTTGTTTTTACCCGGTTGGGAAGGCAATACCAGCGTAAAATGGTTGCGCCGCCTGGAGTTTTCGGATGCACCGTTTATGACGCGCGAAGAAACTTCTAAATACACCGAACCCGTAAAAGACGGCAAAATCCGGCAGTTTAGTTTCGATATGGATGCCCGCTCGATTATTACTTTCCCGGCTTACCCGGTGCAGGTAGAAAAAGGCTGGATTGAAATACGCGGGATTGCCTGGAGCGGTCGGGGCAAAATTACGAAAGTAGAAGTAAGCACCGACGCCGGTAAAACCTGGCAGCTCGCCCGTTTGCAGGATCCCGTGCTGGATAAAGCCCATACCTATTTCCGGCATTTGTGGCAATGGAACGGCAGCGAAACCGAAATCATGAGCCGGGCCGTCGACGAAACCGGTTATACCCAACCCACCTTTAGCCAATTAGTTGCCGCCCGCGGCGATAACAAAGGGGGCTACCATTTCAACCCCATTACTACCTGGCTGATTCAAAGGGACGGACAGGTTTTAAACAAACCGGAAAAATAAAACACTATCTTTCCGGATAAACAGAAGTTACACCATGAAATTAGATATTCTGGTTTTTTCGGCGCATCCCGACGATGCGGAAGTAGGTTGCGGGGGTACTATTTTAAAACAAGTAGCGCTCGGCGATAAAGTGGGCATGATCGATCTGACCCGTGGTGAACTGGGAACGCGCGGCTCCGCCGAAATCCGGGCGCTAGAAGCGTTAGAAGCAAAAAGATTATTGGGTTTGCAGGTGCGCGAAAACTTATGGATGCGGGATTGTTTTTTCGTGATCGACGAAGCCCATACCATGCAGATTATCCGGGCGGTACGCAAATACCAACCGCGTATTGTACTGGCAAATGCGCCCCACGACCGGCACCCCGACCATGGCCGGGCCTGTAAATTAGTAACCGAAGCCGCTTTTATCGCGGGCTTACCGCAAATTAAAACCGAACTCGACGGCGAACCCCAGGAAGCCTGGCGCCCCGAACTGGTACTGCAATACATCCAAAACACCTACATCAAACCCGATATTCTGGTGGATATTACCCATTACTGGGATTTAAAATTAGCCGCTATCCAGGCCTATCGGAGCCAATTCTACCACCCAGAATATAATGAACCCGCCGTAACCTATATTTCCGCGCCCGATTTTTTTCTCATTCACGAAGGCCGCGCCCGGGAATTTGGCAAGTACATTAACGCCCCGTTCGCCGAAGGCTTCACGTGCCAGCGGTTTCTGGGCGTAGATAATTTGCAGCATTTGCGGTAAGAAGAAGATCAAAACAGTTGTTTTTAGATTTTTGTAGAATGCATTGGGCTGCTTTCAAACAAAAAAATTTAAAAATATCTGTCCTTCAGGAGGAAACCATTTTGCTACGTAGCGAAATAGGTTCCTCCTGAATGACAGAAAAATTACTATTCTATAATTCTCAAACCGCTTCTACAATAGAACTAGCCAGTTGATATAGCTCCGGATGGCCTTTATCCATTTGGGCTAACACGCGTTTCTTCTCTTTCAGATAAACTTTAGCAAACGCGCCTCCGTGTGGAACAATAGATGAGGTATTATCAATCAAATCAGCGTATTTAATGGTTTGCGCTTCCGGTGAAATTTCCCACAGCCGGGCGGCTTCCAGTTCTTTTCGGGTTTTTCGGTTAAACTGAGGGAAAGCTTCCGCGGTAAACACATCGGTTAATTCTTTTACTAAAAAACAGATATAATCACTGTCGGCTTCTGTTAGGTTAATGCCTATGAAAAATTGATAAAGCTCCACTACGGTACACTTTGTGTCTTCCAGTAAATCATGGCATAAAGCCGCCATCACCATGCGGCTATCTTGGGTATACTCTTTTACTTTTAATGCTACCCTAATTAAATGGTTTACATAAGGTTCATGGGTATACTTTCGCTTTTGTTGACCATGTTTTTCGGTTACGAAGGCAAGTACTTTTAGCTCTGTTTCGGTAAACTGGTTATTTAACACTATTGCCTCCATGTTGCTGCATATAGTTTAATTTTTAAATTTTATTAGAATTTACGTCAAATTCGTACGTGAAGACACAGATAATGGGCAATACCACGATGCGGGACTTAATGCCGCCATTTGTGTCTTCACAAACGGCTTCAAAGTCTTTTTGCGTAAGCTATATTCCAAATAGCTCAAATTCTGGCAGCAAATGAGGATAACAGCAAAACAGCTATGGCCTTTTTAGAAATAACGGCTATTGCCAGGTGCTGGATAATTTCTGAACTTGTAAAATTGCGGTATTTAACCTCAATAGGTATATACTTTTAAAAAAGACCAGGTATACCAAAAAATTATTTTATCGAATCTCCTTTTAAGGATAGTATATAACTAACCATTAATCTGGCTTCCGCCATAGATACTTTGGGGTGAGCACTCATGGAAGCATTGCCCCATGAACCCTTTCCGCCGCTTATTACTTTTTGCGCCAGCAAATCTATATAAACAGGTTGCGCCGGATACCTTTCGGCAATAGCCTTAAACGCCGGACCTACCGAATCTTTGTCTTCTTTATGGCAGGTATAACAATCGGAGTAGGCGATCAATACTTCTCCCTGCTGGGCTGTCTTTATGGGTATGGGGTTACTTTCTCCGGGAATTTTCCGGATATATTCTATTCTTCGCTGGTGGTGGTTCACCTCCGGTTTATTGGGTTTATTGCAGGCTGTCCACCACAAGCTGTTGAAAAACAAACCGTACGGGATTAGCCAGTTAACCTTTCTTAATCTATTCCTCACAAATATATACTATCGAGCATAGTTGCGTGGTTTTAATATAGTCAAAATAGCTAGTTATCAGGTAGTATAATTAAAAAGGTGACCGGATTACAACCACCAGAGATATAAAAATTTAAAAATTGATGAGTTAAAATAATTAAGTCTATTAATTCTATAGACATTATTTGTTTTTTCAAAAGCAGCTTTTATATTTGTCGCAGAAGGGCAGAGCAGAAAGAATAGGCTTACAAATACGTCGCAGTGGCTGAGTGGCTAAGCAAAGGTCCGCCAGATCTTGTACAACGGTTCGAGTCCGTTCCGCGACGCGAAAATTATTTACTTTTTAAACAAATAGCTATGGCACTGCGCATTGGCGAAATTGCTCCCGATTTTAAAGCGGAATCCACGCAGGGAATTGTTTCTTTTCACCGGTATATTCAAAACCACTGGGCCATTTTATTTTCGCATCCCAGCGATTTTACCCCGGTTTGTACTTCCGAGTTAGGCATGGTGGCTAAACTAAAAGCAGAATTTGAAAAACGCCAAACCAAGGTTTTGGGCATCAGCGCCGGCACCCTGGAGTCGCATAAACGCTGGATTTACGATATTGAAGAAACGCAGCAAACCACCGTGGATTTTCCGGTGATCGCCGATCCGCACAAAAAGGTGGTTCACTTATACGACATGATTCATCCTTTTTTCAGCCACACCGAAACCATCCGCTCCGTGTTCATTATTGGCCCCGACAAACGGATCAAGAGCATCTTAATTTATCCGGCCAATACCGGTCGTAATTTCCAGGAAATTGTGCGCATGATTGATTCTTTGCGGCTAACCGAAAGCTTTGACGTGGCTACTCCCGCTAATTGGGAATACGGCGAAGAATGTTTAATCCTGCCGGCGGTTAAAGACGAAGAACTAGCCACCACTTTCCCGAAAGGATATAAAATAGTAAAACCGTACCTGCGCACTACCCCGCAGCCTAGTTAAAACTGGTAAAAAGCCGCGCCAGCCGGCAAGCAAACTTCCTGGATTAAACGGCGCGACTATTAACTATCACCTAAAACGCATAATACTATGGTTACTGTAAAAACATTTACTTTCGAGTTCCTCCTCATCGACAAAACCAGTGTAAAATTTAAAATTGTTCTGTGTTGATAGATCGGTGTAATCAGTCTATGGTACTCGTTTTGGGTGCCTCCAATTCTTGTAGTCGGGTTATGTACAATCCCGGGTATCTAATTAAATATAAAGCTCTGCAATACTATTGCTAATGGCCAAATCAGTCTGGCAAACAATGCTTGTTTTAACTTTTAATGATTTTAACGAATGCCTATGCGATAAAGTACAGATAGATAAATATTAATAATTACCGGTGAGAAGTGGTTTGCCGGTAAAAATTTAAAAAAATAGCTTTCCCGATCACAAGACCTCTGGACCAGGCCAAGAATCGGGAAAGCCGGTAATAAATTGTTAACCCAAATTACGTAAATTATGAAAAAACTACTACAAAAGAGTAGTAAGTTATTGCTATTGCTTGTTCTTTCGGAATCAACATCCCTCGCTTCCGAAGCTGTTTTTGCTCCGGATTTGGCTAAATCCAGAAGTGTGTTCAAATTTAAAGCTGCCTTTAATGAAAATGTATCGGGTACAGTAATTACGGAATCCGGCGAACCTTTAATCGGGGTTTCGGTGCTGGTTAAAAACACGAATATCGGTACCACAACTGCGGCGGATGGAAGTTTTCAGTTGGCCGTTCCGGACCCAAACAGTGTGCTGGTTTTTTCATTTATTGGCTACGTAGCTAAAGAAATACCTCTTAAAAATGAGAAAAATTTAAAAATAACGCTGCAGGAAGATACCAAAGCCTTGAACGAAGTTGTGGTGGTGGGTTACGGTACCCAAAGCCGGAAAAGTCTGGTTGGCGCGATTACCACCATTAACCCCGCCGAAACCAAACAAACCCCGGTGGCCAGCTTCGATGCGCAATTGCAGGGGAAAGCCGCCGGCATCCAGGTGAATACGTTTTCCGGCACCCCCGGCGAAGGCGTGAAAGTACAAATCCGCGGAACTGCCTCCATTAATGCCAGCAACGACCCTTTGTACGTGATTGATGGGGTGCTGGTAAATAATAACTCACTAGCATCTATCGATTTAGGAAATAAAAAAACTTCTCCTTTAGCCGACATCAACCCCGCCGATATTGAAAGCATGGAAGTTTTAAAAGACGCCAGTGCCATTGCCATTTACGGCTCCCGGGGAGCCAACGGCGTTATTCTGGTTACCACCAAGCGCGGCGAATACGGAGCTGGCAAGCCCCGATACAGTTTAGATGTTTCGCAGGGTTGGCAGCAAGCTGATAAAAGCCGGTTGTGGGAGTTAACTACCGGCCCGGAACACGCGCTGCTCGTGAACGAGCAATGGATCAACTCCGGGATAGATAAACCCAGTTTAAACCAAACGTACGCCAACCGGCCTTTCCGCCCGAAAGAAGAAGTCATTAACGGGGTTCCCGGCCGCGGCACACCCGAAGAACAGCAAACTTATGACCGCATGAGCAGGGTTTTCCGGACGGCGCAAACGAAAAACTACGATTTAAATATTCAGGGTGGCAGCGAAAATATCCGGTACAATTTAGGCGCGGGTTACACCAACCAGGAAGGAATTTTGAAACCGGCCAAATTTGAACGGGCCAGCTTTAAACTTAACTTGGATACCAAGCTCAGCAAAAAAATAACGTTTAGTTCCAGCAATGGGGCCTACCGCTCGTTCCGGCAGCAGGTTAGGGGCGGGGCTGGTCAGCAAGCCGGGCATTTACTGGCCGCGCTGCACCATCCTACTTATTTGCCGCTCACCAATCCGGATGGTACGCCCGCCCGGGGTTCCATTTACGAAAACATTGATAATTTAACCAATACCGATATTACCAATATTTCTACCCGCAGCATTCGCTACATTGGTAACCAATTTGTGGAAGTGGCCATACTGCCGGGGCTTCGTTTTAAAACTTCGGTGGGCTTGGATTATAACCATTATAACGAGCGCGAGTTTTTTAACGACCAAACCATTATTGGAGGAGCGCCTAATCCGCCGGGGTACGTGAACGAGGTTTTTACCAATCTAACCTTACTGCAAAACGAACAAACCTTAACCTATAATTTAGATTTAGGCACCAAACACGCCATTACCGTTTTACTGGGTAACAGTATTCAAGGCACCACGCAAACAGTTGCTGCGCAAACCGGGTCTGGTTTCCCTAATAACTCTTTTCAGCAAATATCGGCGGCTTCCATTCGCACCTCGGAGCAACGGAAATCCAAGTCTACTATTTCTTCTTTCTTTGGCCGGATTAACTACAGTTTTGCCGATAAGTACTTTTTGGAAGGTTCTCTGCGGGCTGATGGTTCTTCTAAATTCGGGGCAAATAATCGCTGGGGCTACTTTCCCGGCATTGGGGCTTCGTGGCGCCTGAAACAAGAAGATTTTCTGCAGGACTTAAACCAGTTGACCGAGTTAAAGCTGCGCGTGAGTGCCGGTTCGGCGGGTAACCAAAACGGGATTAACGATTACGCTTCCCGCGGTTTATGGACGGGCATTGCCCAGTACCCGGATAATTTAACCAGCGGTCCCAAACCCGGCATTGCTCCTTCGCAACTCGAAAATCCAGATTTAAAATGGGAAAAAACCACCACCTATAACGCTGGCCTGGATGTAGGATTATTCGCTAACCGCTTGCTCGTAAATGTGGATGCTTACTACAAATACACTACGGATGCTTTATTGTACCTGCCGGTACCATCGTCCACGGGTTACGGCAGCACGTTGGCCAACGCCGGCGAAGTAAGCAATAAAGGCATTGAACTCGGCATCTCTACGGTAAACATCCAAAACCAGGTTAACGGCTTTAGCTGGACGTCTAATTTTAATTTGGCCCGGAACGTAAACCGCGCCGAAAAGCTGGTGAGCCCCATTACCTTCGAAGCCCGCGAATACCGCCGCACCCAGGAAGGCGCTGCATTAGGCAGTTTCTGGTTGTATAAGCAATTGTACGTCGACCCCGAAACCGGTAACGCCGTGTTTGACGATGTCGACAAAGACGGTAAACTCACCCAGGCCGACCGGCAACTACTAGGTAATTTAATTCCGAAATTCTACGGCGGTTTTACCAACACTTTTTCTTATAAAGGCTTTGATTTAAACGTTTTACTCACCTACCAGTACGGTAACTCAGTTTTTAACTTTAACAAATACATTCTGGAAGGCGGCGGTACCCGCGATGCTTCCCGCTCTATCCTGAAAAGCCAACTGGACCGCTGGCAAAAGCCGGGTGACATTACCAATACGCCGCGGGTAACCAGCGTGGGGAACAACTACAACATCGAGCAAAACAGCCGCTACCTGGAAGATGCCTCTTTTGTACGGGTAAAAACCGTTACGCTGGGCTACACCCTACCGCAAAGCTTAACCAACCGCTTAAAATTAAACAAAGTCAGGCTATACGCCTTGGGTACCAACCTCTGGATTGCTACCAAATACACCGGCGCCGACCCCGAATCATCGGGTAGCGCGGGGCAAAACCTGGATGGCTTAGATACGGCTACCCCGCCGCAACCCCGCGGACTTCAATTTGGCGCGAACCTTACTTTTTAAATTTTTTTATCATGAAGAAGCTACTTATCTGGCCGGTGCTTTTTGTAAGCATGCTGCTATCATCTTGCGAAAATTACCTGGATGTAGAGTCGTACGACCGGGTATCCGACGAAAATACCATCTTCGACAAAGCCTCGGCCGAAACCGCCGTGCGGGGCGCTTACCGTTCTTTAGCCAGCTTAAACTACAGCAGCGGTTTCCAAAATACCATTCTGCAATCGGGCGGCGATGTGCGGTCGTTAAACAATGCCCAAACCGACTTAAATGTAATTAACTACGATTTGCGTTCGGATATCGGGTTTTTATCGACGTACTGGGCCAACTTCTACAATACCATTAACCGGGCGAACCACGTCATTGAAAAAGTGCCGCTGGTGAATGATGTAAAACTCACCCCCGATTTAAAAAACCAGCTTCTGGGCGAAGCTTATTTTATCCGGGCGTATTCGTATTTCGATTTGGCCCGGGTATTCGGCAACGTGCAAATTTTCCTGACGCCCACCAAAGTAGTAGCCGATAAACTGGGTGTTTCCAAAAGCTCCCAGGCCGAAGTATATGCCCAGGTACTAGCTGATTTAAACCAGGCCGAAACTTTTTTACCCGCCACGGTCGTCCGGAACCGGGCTACCAAATTCACGGTTTACGCACTCCGCGCCCGATTACACCTTTACCAGAGTAATTGGGAGGCCGCCGAAAACGACGTGAACCGTATTCTGGCTAATACCAGTTACCAGCTCGTGAAGCCTTTTAGTTTAGCCGCGGGTACCCCGGAGTCGGTGCTGGAGTTTTCGTATAGCGTTACTGATTTAAATACCGGTTATGGTTTATGGAATACGAGTAACCGGCAACTGGAGCCCAAAGCCGTCATTCACAACTTGTTAAACGACCCAACCGTAGGCGGCGACCGGAAAATTTTATCGGTGCAAAATGCCTTGGGTCAGTTTATCGGGGGTATTTACCCAACCAATACTTCCGCCGCTTATGGCATTCGTACCGCCGAATTGTATTTAATACGGGCCGAAGCCCGCGCGAAAAAAGCTAATCCGGATGTAGCCGGAGCCTTAAGTGATTTAAATGCGGTACGGGCCCGGGCCAATGTGCCGAATAGTACGGCCCTTACTCCCGAAGAAATTACCCTGGCCATTGAGAACGAACGCCGCGTAGAGTTTGCTCTGGAACCGCATCGCTGGTTTGATATTGTGCGGACCGGAAGAGCACCCGTAGTTTATAACCTGAATGATCCGAATAAATACATCTTCCCGATTCCAGCCGGAGAAATCCTGGCAGATCCTGCTTTAACCCAAAATCCCGGTTACGGCAATTGATTTTTTAAATTTTTGCCTATAGTAGGAGATTTAAATTTTAATTCTATCGCGAGCGTCCACGCTCGTGATGATGATCGTCCGGCCTCTGGCCGGTTGGAACTTGCCGGCTGATTTGCTTTAGGGAAAGCCTATTGGTTCGCCCGGCCGGAGGCCTACCACATGGTTAGACACGAGCGAAGACGCTCGCGCCAGGAGCATAGCTCAGTTTGCGAAAATTTTAAAAATATTTAAAACATAAAATGGAGTACTTGTTTATGAGCAGTATACAACCAAATACCAATTCACTTTGGGAGAAAGGGCGACGCCACTTTGGTAGCATTATTAAGCCCAACCAACCCAAACCAGAATGGAAACCTTGGGAAAAGTATTTGTTTCGTTTCTTTTTCCTTTTTCTCAGCTTACTCATTCTGCCCCTGGATTGGAAAATTTACCGCGATTTTTTTGCCATCGACTGGGCGCACCTGCACTTTCACGATCTGTTCCGGTTGTCGCGTTACCAAAATCAGTTTATTCCGCCGGAGCATTTACCGCAATGGGGCTTCGGCCAGTTTGCCAATTGGGCGGTGGCCCTGGTAGTGGCTTTATTGGGGGCGGTAATCTGGGGTCGGATAGATGTTAACCGGAAAGAATACAGCGTTTTGTATTACTGGTTGCGGGTAATGGTGCGCTACCGTTTAGCCCTTGTTTTAATAACTTATGGCTTTATAAAACTCTTCCCTTTACAAATGCCGTTCCCGTCGCTGAGTAATTTATTTACGAATTACGGCGATTTTTTTGCCTGGAAAATTTACTTTCAAACGGTAGGCATTGCGCCAAAATATCAATCGTTTCTGGGTTTTGTCGAGATCCTGGCGGCTTTTTTACTATTCAACCGACGTACCACTACTTTCGGGGTAGGTTTAATTTTCGGCTTTATCGGGAACGTAGCGGTAGTAAATGGCTTGTACGATGTGGGCGAGCAGGTCCTCAGTACGTTTATTGTGTTGCTGGCGGCCTTTCTATTGGCTAACGATGTGCCCCGGTTATACCGTTTATTAATCGAGGAAGGACCTACCTACGCGAACAAAATTATTCCTGATTTTTCGGACAAAGTACTAAGGAACTTCCGGTTGGGTTTAAGAAGTGCCTTTCTGGTGTTTGTGGCGCTTTTCGCTTATAAAACTTTTAGCAACTACGTCACCGATCCCTATAAAATTCCGCGGACGCCCGGCCTGAAAAATGCTTACGGCTACTACCGGGTGCAAGAATTTATTTTAAACCAGGACACCATTCCGTATTCCAGAACTGACCCGAACCGCTGGCAAGACGTTATTTTTGAAAAATGGTCGACTTTAACCATTAAAGTAAATCGCCCGGTAAAAATTGATTTTACCAGCGCCGAAGCCGTCCACGAAAAAGACATTGACCGCAACTACGAACTAGCCGGTCATGCGGGCCGGCATTATTTCTATTACGAAGCCGACACGGTAAACCATCGGTTGGCCCTCCAGAATAAAAATAAAAACCACCGCTCCGAAAAGCTCTTTCTGAATTACCAAAGACCCAACGATAGTACCCTGGTGCTCTCCGGCATTAACGAAAATCAGGATTCCATTCGGGTAGTGCTCAGCAAGGTAAATAAAAAGTACATGTTCTTCGAAGGGCGGCGCAAAGCGGTAAAAATTTAAAAAATTGAACTTAAAGAGACTATTATGGCAGTAAACGAATTAAGCCTGGAAACTCCTTACGTGGAGAAGTTGCCCCCTGTGGCGAAACCGCCCGCCGAAGGAAAGAAACCGAAAAGTTGGACAAACGTTCAGAAAATTGCATTCCGGATCGCTTTTCTGTACATTCTTTTTTTATGCATTCCCACGTATCCTAAGTTTTATACGGATTTGCTGGAGCTGAAATTCTCCAAAATAACCTACCACAATTGGCAAAGCATTGTGGCATTCTGGCCGCCGCAAATCGTTTTAATCGAATCGGAGGAAGGCGTATTCGGCATACTTAATTACATCAACCTGATTTTGGTTTTTGTGGGAGCCGTCATCGGTGGCACTATCTGGACTTTACTCGATAAAAAATCGACCCAATACAGCAAATTGTATTATTGGATTCGGGTGCTGGCACGCTACCGCTTAGCGTACGGCATGGTGGGCTGGGGCTTAAAAAAAGCCTTCCCGATGCAAATGGTTTACCCCACCGTGGGCATGCTCAATACGCCCTTCATTGATTTTGCCGAAAAAAAACTATACTGGTCGCACGTGGGTATTTCTTTTGAGTATACGGTGTTTCTGGGTTTTGCCGAAATTGTTCCGGGTTTATTGCTGCTCTACCGCAAAACCGCGGTGCTCGGAGCGGCTTTAGCGGCGGTAGTAACTTTTAATATTTGCATTGCCAACCACGCCTACGATGCCGGGGTAGCCGTACCGGCTGCTTACTTTGCCATCATCGGCATATTTATAGCCTGGTACGATTTGCCTAAAATCTGGAACCTGCTGGTGAACGAAAAAGATATTCTGCAGCCTTACCGCTTTAACCCCGTTTTTACCGAAAAATGGCAGAAATACCTGGTAAACGGCGTAAAATGGACTTTTAATATGGTGTTTGTTCCGGTAGCGGCGGGTTTGTGGGCCTACGGCTTTTTCAACGGCAACAATTATAATATCCCGAGTACGCCCGGTTTGCCCGATACCAAAGGTCTGTACAATGTTACGGAGTTTCGTTTAAACAACCAGGTGCTCCCGTATTCCCCAACCGATTCTATCCGGTGGCAGGATGCTATTTTCGAAGATTGGTCGTCGTTAAGTTACCGCACCAACCGCGGCGCTATTGCTGACCGCATGATTGGCTACTCGCCTTTGCGCGTGAAAAACGATAAAAAGAACACCAAGCTAAACCAGGTAAATACCCAGGATTCCGATCAGCTCGCCAAAAAGAAACTGAACCGCGATTTAGGCGTAACCCGTTGGGAGGTGGGCGGCATGGCCGGCGAGCGCCGTTACTTCTTTTACCAGGCCGATCCTGAAAAACAAGTATTGCATTTACAGAATAAAAATAAAAACCACGCCCAAGAAACCCAGGAATTACACTACCGCCGCCCCAGTGCTAACCGCATTGTTTTAAGCGGCCGCAATGAGTTTAACGATTCTATTTACGTGGTGCTGGATAAAGTAGAGAAAAAGTACCCCTTGGTGGAAGGAAGGCAAACTACGCTCAGTTCATTTTAAGGGAGAAGGAGTAGTTTCACCTTCTGCTATCGCGGGCGTCCTCGCTCGTGAGGTTCATGGTCCGGCCTCTGGCCGGAGGTAAGTTATTGCGGAATGGCTATTAAAAAAGTACATCGGTTTTCCCGGCCGGAGGCCTACCAAATTTTAGTCACGAGCGAGGACGCTCCCGACAGTTACACATAACAGTACAGAACTACTTTGGCTTCGAGGTAGAAGAATGCGTATTAAGCTTTTTCAGAGTTAAGAAATATCATGCGAAAAATAGTAATTGCCGGCGGCACCGGTGCTTTAGGGAGCGCTATTGTTGCACGGTATTACAATACCGAAACCGAGATAATAATTTTAAGCCGGCGCACCCAGCCAAACGATAAAAACATCCGGTATGTGGCCTGGGATGCAAAAAACCTCGGCCCTTGGACGCAAGAGCTAGAAGAAAGCACGGCCATTATTAATCTGGTGGGTAAATCGGTGAATTGCCGGTATACGGAGGAGAATAAAAAAGAAATTATCCGTTCCCGCGTCGATTCCACCTTAGTAATTGGGCAGGCCATTCAGGGTTTAGCGCATAAGCCGGCGGTTTGGATTAATGCCGGTTCGGCGGCCATTTTTGGTAATTCAGGCGAGGAAATAAAGGATGAAGGTTCGGTAACCGGCGATGGCTTTTCGCCGGAGGTTTGTAAGCAGTGGGAGCAAGCTTTTTTTAAAATTTCCATCTCCGGCGTGCGTCAGGTTTTTCTGCGGATTGGTTTAGTCCTGCAATCGGGCAAAGGCGTACTCAAACCTTTCGCGAACTTAGCGAAAACCGGTTTTGGCGGTAAAATCGGCTCCGGCGAACAGTACATGACCTGGATTCACGAAGAGGATTTTGTAGCCTTAATCGATTGGGTAATCCGGAATGAAGTAAACGGTATTATTCATGCGGCCAGTCCTTTTCCGGTGAAGAACAAAGAATTTATACGGGAAATCCGGAAGGCTTTAAAAGTACCGATTGGTTTACCTAATCCCGCTTTTTTAACGCGTTTTGGCGCTTTGTTCATCGGCACCGAAGCCGAGTTAGTGCTATCGGGCAGGCGGGTAGTTTCAAAGATTCTGGCCGAAAAACAATTCTTTTTTAAATTTCCGCAAATTCAACAAGCTTTAAGACAATTACTTTAAGTTAGCCATGCGGCGGCTTTTCAGCTGTTTTAAGGGTATTTCTGATTACCTAAATAAAGCTGCTTCTAACTAAATATATCGTTTGGAAACAGCTTTATCTTACCTTCCGCCTAAAAAGCTAAGCCAAATTGAAAGCCTAAGGTTAAACTCGTCGGGTGATCGTTCCCGAACCGCACGGGTAGGGGTACGGCTACAAAGTAATTACTGTTGGTATTTTTTTTAACCGCGTAATTTAACACCGGCGTAAACCCATAACGCCCGGAAGTCTCAAAAGCCGCTCGTCCGGCAAAGGTAAAGCCGTGCCCCAGGGCCACCAGTACGCCCGGGTGAAATAAAAAGTTGCTCATGCGGCTCGTTCCGTTTTCGGCCCGAATAAAAGGCACAAACTCCGCCGAAAAGCCAATCTTCGCACTTTTCCAGATATTTATGCCGGTAGGCATACCCACTACGTAATACCCGTCGAAATTGGTAGTTGTCTCGTCTTTGCTGAAAGTTACCAGTGGGTGAATAATGCCGACGTAGCCGGCTACTTTGGGGTAAGTTACGGGCGGCGGTGCCTGGGCTTGACTTGCATGTGGTTTAAAAAGCAGGCAGATTATTGCTATAAGAAGTAACCTGGCTAAAAATTTAAAAAAATGAACAAATAAATTGCTGTCAGGTAATAGGCGAACGAGAAACATACGAGTAGAATAATTAATTTACCATGCAATGCTAAGCAGGTACCTTTTAGAATAATAGAATGTAAATAACCATTTGTATATAATTTACTTTTTTTAAAATAACGCAAGTTTGTATTTATAAAAGATTGATTAATGCCCCAGCCTCCGCTGCTACTTATAAAATTTAAAAATTTGTACTTTTTAACTACTTAAGTAGTTGGTCGTTATTAGTTGTTCGTTGTTTGATTGTTAGTATTTTAAAAATCAACTACTTAGTCGAACTTGTCTATCTATTTAATTTTGTCCAAGTACTTATAACAGGTATTCTAACAAAAAATAGTAAGGCTGTTTGATACTAGTTTCTGTCTAAAAGTTTATCCTACTTAGTTGAGTAATTAAAAGCAATTACACCAGTTTGGCTATAGCAGACCCTCTAAGGTTCTGGTACCGGAGGCATTCCGAAGATGGAGTCGAGGAAAGAGAGCTTAGGCCCCTGATAAAGCCAAAAGAGGCCCATTGGCTACGAGGCAAAACTTGAACTGTCAAACTCGATAGCACTGGAGCCTGGATACTTGAAAAGGCTCCAAAGAAAAGCTACTCCTACTCCCTCAAGCATTTACAAAATAAAACTACAAACCAGATAATGCATTAAACCCGCCAGAGCACTTATTCCAATCCAGGTGATCATCCCAATCTTAAAGCGGTACATGGCTAAGAACGAAATCATCATCCAGGTCAGGCTAAAATAATCCAGGTTGCTGAAGGTTTTCTGGGGAACTACCACGGCGAGCGCGAAGTATATCGTTAAATTTAAAATTACGCCTACCACCGCGGCCGTTACAATACTCAGCAGTGCTTTTACCTGCGGGTTATCCTGGGTCTTTTCGATAATGGGCGCACCCGCCAGAATAAATAAAAAGCAAGGTAAGAAAGTATAATAAGTAGTGAGCAAAAGGCCTAAACTACCCATTAAAATAGAACTCTGAAAATGATTATAGCCCGCCATAAATCCCACGAAAGCCAAAACCATAATCAGCGGACCGGGAGTAGTTTCGCCTAAAGCCAAGCCATCAATCATTTGCAGATTACTCAACCAGTGGAATTTTTCGACGGTTACCTGCGCTACGTAAGGCAACACCGCATAAGCACCGCCAAAAGTTACCAAAGCCGCTTTGGTAAAGAATAAAGTTAATTGTTGCCAGAAAGCAGCGCCCGTACTGGTGTAAAACAGTGTAAAAGGCGCTAACCACACTAGCAAGGCAATCGCTAATTGCAGGATGAGCCGTTTGCTCGAAAAGCCGGTACCCGGAATTTGACTGCCGGAATGTAGATAATACCCCGTTTCGTCGGTTTGTTTTTGCGATCCAACTTGTTTTTGACTTAATAAATCAGGGTAAATTTTTTGGCCGAGCCCACCCAGAAGTACTGCGCCCATAATTAAGTACGGAAAAGGAATATTCAAGAAAAATACGCCGGTAAAACTTAAAGCCGCTATGCCGTAATGAAACACACTCAGCAGCGATTTCTTGCCAATTTTAATTAAAGCCAGGATAACAATAGCTACTACCGCGGGTTTTAAGCCGTAAAACAATACCGCTACCCAGGCAATTTTACCGAACATAACATAGGCGATGCTTAGGCCCAGTAAAATAAACACCGAAGGCAGTACAAAAAATATTCCGGCTACTAAACCACCCACCGTGCCATGCAGCAACCAGCCAATATAAGTGGCTAACTGCTGGGCTTCCGGACCCGGCAACAACATGCAGTAATTAAGGGCATGTAAAAATTTTTTATCGGAAATCCATTTTTTTTGATCTACCAGAAATTCGTGCATAATACCAATCTGCCCGGCTGGTCCGCCAAAACTGATAAAGCCTAGTTTAACCCAGAAAAAGAAAGCCTCTTTAAAACTGGGTTTCACGACGATGGTAGAGGGGCTGCTGCTGATAGAAGGGTTCCTCATAAATCCGGATAATGCCTCGCAATGATTCGTACAAGGCTACAAAGTTTTTGGCCGGAAAAATAGAACAAAATTAACCTTTTGTATCCGCTTTACCTTTTGCTAAGTTTTTGCGGTAATCCGAAGGGTTCTGGCCGGTATATTTTTTAAAAATCCGGGTAAAATGGCTCTGGTCGGAAAAGCCGGTAAGGTACGCTATTTCGGAAAGCGAATGCTGGGGGGCATTCAGCAATTGCGTAGCTTTTTCGATGCGTAGTTTCCGGATGTACTCGCCAAAAGTTAAATTATCAAAATACTTTGAAAACTCCCGCGATAAGTAGGCTGGGTTTACATTTAAATCTTCCGAAATAGCCTTTAAACTCAAACTCAGGTTGGTATCCATTTGGTCCTGGATAATTTCTTTTAACTCGGTGGCCCAAACCGGTATTTTTTTCTTTTCGGATTTTTTTTGATGAAGGTAAGTATTAAATATCTGCAACAACAATTTTTCGGTAGGGCTCTGGGTATGTTTTTCTTTATATAAATGCTGGGCCCAACTGTACAGGCTATCGTATAGCAGCATGCCTTTTTCGAGCAGTTCGTAGTCGTTGGTAGTATTATAAGCCAGCCCAGCCGAGATAGCCCATAAACCGGCCGATTCGCTAGCCAGAGCGTGGTCGTCGGTATCGGCGCCCCGCACAATGGGCGCCAAGCGGTGTAGCGCTGGGTCGGTGAGGCGGTATTTCTCCAGGAAATAATCAAAGGTACAACGGTCTTCGTAGTGGGTAAACTCCGTATCGGGAATATCAAAAGGCGTGGCCGGCAGCTCCGCGGCTAATCGGGGAATATCCGCTACCGGTACGAATATAATTTCGGCTTCCGGGTCAATAAACCGCCGAATGAGCCACGGGCAGGCAATCCGGTCAATTTTGGGGCGCTCCCGTGTAATCCATTTCATGGTGGGTAAATTACTAAAATTTGAAAAAGAGAGCTTACTTAAATTTATCTATTATTTGTTATACATAGTATATTAGCTAAAATTGGTGCGTTTATACCGCTATATTGGTGTGCTAAACGCACCAATGTCGTTTAGCAGTATATTAGGCAACATTTAAAATGAATATAAAAAGTACCTATAGAATATTCTCTAGTATTTTGCTTCTGTTCCTGCTAATAGGAGTTCCTTGTGTAACAGTGATTTCAGTACTAGCAATTGGGTTGATTTTAAAAGACCCAAAGCAAATATTAGTTTTAATGTTTCCATTACTAATGGCTTGTACTCTATTGCTTTTAATCTATCACCTAAAATATAAATGGGATATCGTTGAAATAGACAAAGAACAGTTGAGAGTAAAAAAGCTGTTCGGGCTAGGTAAAGAAATTACCATCGGCTACTCTGATATAACAGCCATCCCTTCTTATGAAAATGTGAAGATTGGCAATGGAGAAATATTGATTATTGAAGCCAATGGAAAAAGAGTTACAGAAATATCAGATTTTACCTATTCTAATTTCAAAGAATTAGTGTCTTCTCTTAAAGAAAAGATAAAATTAAAAGAATACAGCCGAAGACCTTTTATAGAAAGAATGAAGTTAGCCTTAAAATAAAAGTATAACATTGCCTAACAAGGCATAAACGCCAGCCTTCGGCCTAAGGCCTTCGCCGTCGTTTATACTAGACGTTGGGCGGAATATTTAAGAATGAAAGAAGTTTACACTAAAAGAATGTGAAGAGAAAACTCGTGAAGCAAGCAGTAATATTTGTGCTAGCGTTTGCTATAATCTCATGCACAGACCCAAAATCACACAAAGTAAGGGAAACAGCTCCTGCTGTTCCAACAACAGTTCAAAAGCAAGTTGAAAAAGAACCAGTAATTATAACCGAAGAAAGAGAACCTGCCGAAACTCCCAATGTTTCAAAATTGGAATTAGAAACATTCACTTCATATCCGGATGAATTTAGCGGATGCGGTTGCTCCCTCTTCCTTACCGAGCAAGACAAACAAGAGCAGAAATACATTTATCTTGATGCGGGTGACATTGCCATGATAAAGCTGAATGAGGAGGTCCACACATTCGAGTATAAAGGAAAGGTTAAAGGAAACACTCTTTATACTAGTAACTCGATGCAAATTGAGGTGAATATAACAAAGACCGTAGAAAATACTGAAATGGAAGAGACATCAGATGTTGAGGGGACTTTTACTGTTACTAAAGGAAATGAAAAGTTAGTGCAAAAATTTATTGGATACTGCGGTTGCTAAATTAGAAATTAATAAAAAAGATACTTCGCCCAACAAAGTGCATAAGCCATGCTTTGGCTGATAGCCTCGCACACCTCATGCACAAGCCGTTAGCAGCCATCATGAAAAACCTATTACCTTTAATACTCATACTTATTTTTACTAGTTGTGGTAAGCATTCAGAAACTAAATCAGTTCTAGAAAATGGAACTGCAAAAATAGTTAGTGTGGATACACTTGAATTTTTTAAAGACACGATAAGTTTTGGGCAAAGGAATAATAATAAGATTGAGGTTTATAAAATAGGTACTGATGAAAATACAATTGCTAAAATTTGCCTTTATGAAAAAAATAAAAACCAATGGAGACTAAAGGATAGTTTGATATTGGAAGCTGTTAGGATTAATGAATTAGAACCGGAAATCAAAGACTTTAATAATGATAATTTCAATGACATTATATTCACAACTGGTATGGCAGCTAGAGGTGGAAATATTGTACAAACTCTAATTCTTTATTCTCCTAATAATAAATCATTGAAATGGATTAAAAATTCAGAAAGCTACCCCAATTTATTGTATAATAAAAAACTTGATTGCATTGATGCTTTAATTTTAACCGGAGGACAGACAACATACTTCCTAAAAATTGAAAATGACAGTTTAAAAGAATTTGCAAAGGTTGACCAACGTGATGGAAGAATTATTGCTGAAATTCTTGACGTGAAAAGAGAATGGAAGGAAATCGAAAACATAGAAGATACTCCGGAAAGCTTTGATAGATTTATTAATTTTAATCCAATAGAAAAAAGAAAATAACGGCTGCTAACGGTTAGTATAAAAATCATGCTTCGGCCGACGGCCTTGCACATTTTTTATACTAACTGTTAGGGGTAAGCTAAAAAATTATAAAAAGAGGAATGCTTAAAAGAATTGCGGATAAGCCATATAGGTTCTTGTTCCTGCTAATCCCAATCATACTGCTATTAGCTCTATTGGGAATTAGCAATACAATTGATATTCAGATTCATGACTCCTACCTCGTAATAGAGCCATTACGTTTTGGATTACTTCTTTCTGCTATCTTAGGATGCTTTGGTGGCCTTTATTGGGTAGTTAGAAAAAAGAAGCTTACCGACTGGATGACAACAGCGCATGTTTTAGGCACAAGTATTGGGTTGCTCTTAATAACTGGTTTATGCCTCAAGGTTGATTTATTAAATAAAACTTCTGGAATTAGCTTTTATAACTATGAGCAATACCAAGCGATTCTTTTGATTGCCTACACAGTCATGTTTATTTGGTTATTTTGCCAAATATTATTCCTATTGAATCTTACTGTAGGTGTAATAAGAAATATAAAAAAGTAAAAATGCCTTCCCCTAACAAGGCATATACAATATCCTAGCTTCGCTGCGGCCATTGTATATACAAACCGTTGTGTGTAATTAGAATATAATAATGAATGTTGAAGAAGCAACTTTTAACCCTATTCAGTATAATCTTGTGTAGTCATGTAATTATTGCCCAAGATTGTCTGCAAACAGGATTATCAGACAATTTCAATTTTAGAATAATAACCATTAAAGGTTTGAATGAGGATAGCCTTGTACACACTATAAAACTTGAACTTTTAATTATTGATAAAATTAAAAATGTTGAAGTACAAAAAATAGAGTTTAATGCCGAAGAAACGTTCGATGCAGATTTTGATGATTGTTCCAATATTAGGTCGTATGTTACTGGATTAAATGAGACGGATGAAGCTCCCGATAACGATTATGGGGATTTTATTGTGGCTGATTTTAATTTCGACGATAAAGAAGATTTTGCAATTAAAAAATACTGGGCCGGAGGTAGTAGTGGTCCTGTGTATAATTATTATATCCAAGACAGAGCTGGGAAGTTTGTAAAGGATAGCTATTTAAGCGAAGAAGTTGAATTCTTTCCTTCAAAGTTTGACAAAAAGAGAACAAGTCTTCAGGTGATTGTGCCGGTTGGCGCATGTAGCATAGCCAAACATGTTTATTCTTTTAATACCAGAATAAATAAATGGAAAGAAAAGAGTCATAGATTGAAAAGTTATTGTAAAAAATAACAACGCCCAACCACACCTAAAGCACACTAAAGCATGCCTTAGCCCAATCCGTTAATGGTAATTGGAAATAAAAATAGAAGATGGTAAGGTCAAAAAATTATAACAAAAGAAGGCTTCTGCTTTTTACCGTATTTTTATTTGGAATTGTAGTTCCTTTCATTCCCTCTTTGGCAATAATTGAAGCTTTTTTTCTAATCATACCTTTTGCTATCATCTTTATATTAACCTTAGTTTACTTACTATTGAACTTCTTCATTGGAAATACGAACACAAACAAGGTATTATTCATCTTCTCCATTCTACCAACATTTATTGTTTCTCAAATTTTTGCTGTATTTGTAGTCGATAAAGTGCAAAGATTTAGAAGTGAAGAAATAATTCAGAAAGTTCATCAGATTAAAAATAGTCAGGGAGCGGCTCCCTGAAAAATTCGACGCATCAATGGGAATCACATATCAACGATTAAGAGATAAATGTAAATTTTCTGTTAGCTATTCCAGAGGATTCATTGTGTTTATAGATATAGCAAGAGACAAAGCATTTAAAATAGAAAAATAAAATAACGCCTTCTAACCATACCTTTACCCCAGCCGGATTGTATTCCACTTCCAATGAAGAAACTTTCTAAGTCGGTCCTGCCAGTCGCCTGAATAAGTATAAGCCTGGTTTAAATAATATAGTAAAAAGTACCATTTTAAGATATAAAAGATATCTTAAATAATTGATAGAATAGGGTAAACCATCATTTGCTCTTACTCTGGGGGAACACCTGGGTTTTAAGTTACTAAACGGAAGCAGGTGGAATCCGAAGCAGCGAGTGTAATCCAGTTTTTCCAGGCAATTGCATTAGAACTTCCCTAAACACAAAACAACCCGGTGCGGGCAGATGAAGAGTGTTTCCTGATCTGCCCGCACCGGGTTATAAATTTAAAAAATGCTAGATATATATATCTTATCCGTTAATGAGATTAAAATTTTAAAAATTATTTGATTTAATCTTTCGCGTACGGGACTGTTTTACACTGGTTTTAATTTCTATTTGCCAGTGATCATCTCTAACAACATCTCCGGCTCGTTGGTAGTAATAAAATCAACGTTTTCTTTTAAAAAATTTTCCAACATCGCTTTTTCGTTTACCGTCCAGACGTTAATGGTAAGCTTGTTTTGTTTGGCCTCCTTCATCCAACTGGGGTTTTTCTGTAATACTTTAAAATGGTAATCCAGCCCGAAGAAATTAGCTTGAGCCAGCTCGGTTGGCGTTTTATCGCCGTTTAAATACGCCACTCTGGCATAAGGCGCCAACTTCATTACTGCGGTGCAAACATCGTAATCAAAGCTAATGTAATCTACCCAGGCTTGGGCCTGTAAGTCTTCTACCATTTTCACAATTTTACGGGTGGCTGCCAGGGAGCTTTCCTTTCCTAACTCCGAAGCTTTAATTTCCAGGATAAGCTTGGTTTTGGTTTGTTTTAAACCCGCCTTTAAGTAATTCTCGAGAGTAGGGAAAGCTTCGCCGTGCGAAAGTTTAAGGGCATTCAACTCCTGAGAAGCTGCTTTAGCAATGGAAATGCCTTGAATAGCGGCATCGTGGTTTACATACAGTACGGAGTCGGCCGACATTTGCACGTCAAACTCGCTGCCTTCGCAGCCCAGAGCTACCGCGTGGTTTAAAGAAGCCACCGAGTTTTCTGCTACGCCGGTATTCTTCCAGGCGCCGCGGTGCGCCACTACTTTATTCCGGATAAACGCGTCTTTCACAATCCGGAAGCTATTCTGGTATTCGGCAGTGGCAGTTTTTACTTTTACCACTACCTCCAGCGGGCTGTTGGCACTGTTTACTTTTTCTTTCCGGACAGAAAGCTGGTGATCTTTACTTATTTTAAAAAAGTCGGCGTGCTTGCCGCTCAGGCTGGTACTTTGAATTTTTAGATCCTTTCCGGTTCTTAGCTTAACCAAACCAATTACTAACCGGTCTTTTGCAAAGGTATAATTAGCCAAGTAAACCGGTGAAAACTGGTTGGTTTGACCGATGCTGTTTTGATAAAAATAAAGCATGAAAATAAAACTTAGAAACACTATTTTCTTCATAAAGCAGGTTATTGGTGGTAAAGTACGCTAAATATACTAGCTGAGGTAAAAAGAAGGCGCCTCCTTAACTAAAATTTAAAAAAGATCAGAAAAGCTTAATGTTGCGGTAACATTATTACTCAAACCAGCATTTCCATGCTCCATCCTCTTAGTTAATCATTCCTAAGCCGGAGGCTTCTTAAAAACTGAGTTTAAACAGCTGTGCTGCTTGTTAAAGTAATGAATTGCGTTCTTTTTTTACCTTTAAAATGCTTGCTTACCGCACCATTAGCGCTTTATTCCTGTAAAAACGGGCTAGCTGGTAAATCAATTTTGGGTTTAGTTTTTCGGAGCTTAACCCCCTTACGCAGCAATAAGCACATAGTAAAAGCAGGTTTTATTCGTAGTGGATAATCGAAACAAACTATTTCGGGAGGATGTAGTATGTATACTTCTAAGTTGCCTTTTAACGAAGCCTTTTTATTTTACAACTTGTTTTGTTTCGTCCAAAATAAATTTACTTTGCGTTAGCGGTAATCTCTCTATATACAGCTTCAATTTTATATGCTTCAATTTTTTAATTTATTAACCAATTGCTAAAACCACGGCTCCAATCCTAAAATAAGCTTTGGTGTTTTTGCTGTAACTAGTGCCATTTTGTTGTAAAAAGTACTTTTTGTTTTTTAGAAGTAGTGTCTTGTTTGCTTGGTGCCGGCAAGTTTTTTTAAAAATTTTACTTTCCGGAGAATACTTTATTTGCTGTAAACCATTATGTATTTTTAAATTTAACTAACTCTATGACCAACCTTTACCCGAAGCATTTAGCTGCTTTCCGATGGATTTGTTTATTAGTATTTCCTATTTGCTTGGCTATACCCGAAAGTAAGGCCCAGCCAACTAACCAACCGGGGCGCTCGCCCCTGAAAATGGCTCCTACCGACGCTTTAAAAAAAATAGGTCCGGAGCTGGCAATTTTAAAAAAGCAGCAGGTGGCCCGCCAGAGTACTGCTACATTACCCGCCATAACCCGGCACGCCAACACAAGCCTGTTGCAAACACGAGGCAATTACGTGGTAATAGAAGCTCTGGCCGAAAACTCCCCCGCTCAATTGCTAGCCGATTTGCAAGCTTTAGGCATGACTCGCCCAGCCTCCTTCGGCCGGTTAGTCTCGGGCCTAGTGCCGATTGCGGCCCTGGATAAAGTAGCGGCCCTGGCTAGCTTACACTCCGCCCGACCGGCTTATAAACCTTTTACAAAAATTGGTAAAACTACTTCGCAGGGCAACAAGGCCCTTTATACCGATGAAGCCCGCAAACAGCAGATAATCACCGGTAAAGGCAGTAAAGTAGGTATTATTTCCGATAGTTATAATTCTTTAGGGGGAGCCGATGCCGGAGTGAGATCCGGTGATTTACCCGGCAAAGAGAATCCGAATAATTTTACCACTCCCGTGCAAGTATTACTGGACGAAGCGGCTGACACGGCTCCCGACGAGGGCCGGGCCATGGCCGAAATTGTGCATGATCTGGCACCGGGTGCCGAATTAGCTTTTTACTCCGGAAACTTTGGCGAAGCCAGTTTTGCCCAGGGCATCCTGGATTTACAAAAAGCGGGTTGCAACATTATCACCGACGATCTTATTTACTTCGCCGAACCCATGTTTCAAGATGGAGTGATTGCCCAAGCCATCGATTCGGTTAAAAAAGCAGGCGCCAGTTATTTTACGGCGGCTGGTAACAATGGAAGTAACGCGTACCAGGCCGCTTTTAAATCGGGGGGCGTCGCTTTTTTTGGCAGTAAATCTGAATTTGGCCCGGTAAAAGTGAAAAACGCGCATAATTTTGCTCCGGCGGGTAAGAAAAAAGATGTTACCCAAAAAATATACGTACCGATTGGGGCCACCATTTATATTACCTTTCAGTACAACGAACCGTTTTATTCGGTGGGAGATGGTACCAGCGCAGGCGCTAAATCCGATTTAGATATTTACTTACTCTCGGAGGATACTACCAATGTGGTTGCCGGCTCGGCGCGCGCCAACGTCGGCGACGATCCCGTAGAAGTGTTTCGTTTTACCAACGATGGTTCCTACGAAAGCAATTATTTTAACTTGCTCATTGACAAATTTGAAGGTCCAGGATCAGGCCCGAGTATTATAAAGTATATTGTTTTTAAAAGCGGTAGCGACGAGATTTCGATTGAAGAATACTACAACGCGGGTAGCACCATTTTCGGGCATAGTAATGCGGCCGGTGCCATTACTACCGGGGCGGTATTCTTTTTAGATTCTCCTGCTTATGGCACCTCAACGCCGGTTGCCGAAAGTTTTTCTTCGGTAGGGGGTACGCCTATTTTATTTGATGTAAACGGAAAGCCCCGGTCACGGTTAGTCCGCCGAAAGCCCGAAATAATGGGACCCGACGGGGTTAATAATACTTTTTTTGGTGATTCGTTTTTGGATGAATTCTACTTTTTTGGTACTTCGGCCGCGGCACCCCACGCCGCTGGCGTAGCCGCCCTGATGCAGGAAGCCAACGGCAATGCCTTAAAAGCCGACCAGATTAAAACCGCCCTGCAGCAAACCGCCCTGAACATGAACGAACCCGGCTTCGACTACGAAACCGGTTATGGATTTATTAACGCGCAAAAAGCCATTGCGCGGGTGGCCATGCCCCGGGTACTGGAATTGTTACTGGTAGATGCCGATTCGCGAAAAACAATTCAGGTACTACAAACCGGCGATATTCTGAACCTGACCCGATTACCTTCGCGCAACGTATACATTCAGGCCCGTACCGGTCCGACCCAGGTAGGTAGTGTACTTTTTAATTTTGACGAAACCGAGGTAACCGAAAACAAAACGCCGTACCTGTTTCCGGGGGCAACGGCTGATTTTTTTAAATTAACCGAAGGCAGCTATACGTTAACGGCAGTACCTTATACCCAGGCCAATGGCAAGGGCAGCAAAGGCGTTCCGCTTACCATTAGTTTCCGGGCAGTAGAAGAGAAAGTGGTACGGTTTGAGTTGTATAACGTCAGCGATGGCGCCATGATTCAGAAACTCGCGGAAGATGATGTATTAGACCTGGCAACTTTACCGGCGCAACTAAACATCCGGGCGGTAACCAACCCGGTGGTAGTGGGCAGCGTACAGTTTAACCTCAACGGCCAAACGACCGTCGAAAATATTAATACCTACGACTTAGCCGGCAGCTCCGGCCAGAGTATTGCGTTTAAACCCGGCGACTACGCTTTAACGGCAGCTATTTATCCTTACGAAATGGCGCGCGGAGCAGCGGGCGGTACTTTAACCGTTCATTTCCGGGTAATAGACCGTAGCCTTAAAACCCAAGATGGGCAGCTGGCAGTGTATCCCAATCCGTTTTCGCAGCAAGCTAAACTGCGCTTTAGTGTACCTGCCACCCAAAATGCCACGCTTACGATTTACAATTTAAACGGGGCCGAAGTAGCCGTACTGCACCGCGGCGAAGCCAGAGCGGGCCAGCAGTATGAATATACCTGGAATGGTGGTTCGCTGCCGGGCGGTTGGTACATTAGTCGCTTAGTAACGGGCAAAACCGCGCTGCACCAGAAAATTCGCTTGCTAAAGTAAAATTTAAAAAAGCAATCCTGCCGCCTGTCCCTTAGATTTTCCGGGGTCAGGCGGCTTTGTTTTTAACAGCATAGCAAAGTGCCAGCTACCTAAACGGGTATGTATGGCAGGAGGTCTCTGAGTTAGGCCCAAGTTTTTTAACCTGATTAGTATAAAGCATCTGCGTAATAAAAGGAATGCTTATTAGCCAGAAAAAGCCTATCGGTTATCCCGAAAAGGCTTTTTCTGGCTGATTAACTTATAGAATTTAAATCATGTATTCTGAAAATAAAATCAGGAAAGTACTGGATAGCAAGATAATTTTTTAAATTTTTTTAATTCCGCAACACCTTTACCTGCAATTTAGAAGCACGTTGGGCATCGTGATAGACCCGGATCGTGGATTTGATGTAATCTTCGGGTTTCGCTTCGTAGATGTTTAGAAACTGCTGCGGATTGCGGTCAGCGAGCGGGAACCACGAGCTTTGGATTTGCACCATGAGTTGATGCCCTTTTTTAAAAGTATGTAGTAAATCGGGAATTTCGTATTTAACCGGGGTTACTGTGTCAGGTATAAAAGGAGTTGGATTTTCGAAACTACTCCGGTATTTGCCCCGCATAATTTCGGCGCGCACCAGTTGCTGGTAACCGCTCATGTTAGCCGTACGGCCGGCAGCGACCAGGGAGTCCGGGGCATCTTCGGGGTAAACATCAATCAGTTTTACTACAAAATCAGCATCGGTGGTGCTGATGCTCACGCGCAAATCCGCCAGAATGGAACCTGCTAGAGTTAAATCGCTGGCAAGCGGCTCGGTGGCAAAAGTTAAAACGTCGGGGCGGGAAGCGGCAAAGCGCTGGTCGTCGAGCATGTATTCGCGGCTGCGCGACCGGTGCACCAAACCTTGGTAAGGCACTGGTTTAGCCGGATCAGATACGTACTCCTGAAACGAATTAGCACCGGTAGGAGCCGTAAAGCCGAGTTTACCGTTCGGCCATAAATACAAAAACTTTTCTTCCAGGTTAGCCAGCGGCCAGGTCGCGAATTTTCGCCATTTGTTGGCTCCAGTTTGGAAAACAGTAGCTTCGGCTAGTTTCGGAGCTGGGCCCTGATTTTTTAAATGGTAGTTCATGAAAGGCAAAAACAAGCTATCCAGGTAATACTGGCCGGTGGGAGCACCAAACTTTATATCGCCTAAGGAACTGGCATCCGACCACCAGCAACCGTGGCACCATGGCCCCATTACCAATTGGTTTGTAGCTTTCGGGTTTTGTTTTTCCAGCTTCTCGTAGGTTTCCAAAGCCCCGTATAAATCCTCGGCATCGAACCACCCTCCCACAACGAGCAAGGCTGGTTTTAGATTTTTAGCGTGCGAAAGCGGATTCCGGCTTTTCCAATAGCTGTCGTAATTGGGGTGGGCCAGAATATCGTTCCAGAACGGAATGCTGTCTTTAAAATATTCGGTATTGGCGCGTTTGGGCGTTTGCACCGTGCGCAAAAAATAATCGTAGTTGTTGCGGTTTTTGCTGTTGGTTACGCCAAAAGTACGGGTGGCGGGTTTGTCGGGCGAGTCCTGGTTAAAGCGCGGTAGAAAATCAAAAAAGTCCATCCAGAAAAAAGCGCCGTTGTGGTGCACATCGTCGCCAATAAACCAATCGGTAACCGGGGCCTGCGGCGAAACTGCTTTTAAAGCCGGGTGGTTGCTAATGGCCGCGGCGGTGCTGTAAAAACCCGGGTAGGAGACCCCGTGAATTCCCACCCGGCCGTTGTTACCTTTTACGTTTTTTAAAAGCCAATCAATGGCATCGTAAGTATCGGTGGCTTCGTCGGGTTGCTTTTGTTTTTGCTTGTTGGGGTTGGCGACCAGTGCGCGTTCGTGGTCGTACTGGCCCGCAGAGCGCCAACGGCCACGTACATCCTGCTCTACAAAAATAAAACCTTCCTGCAGGAGCCGTGCAAAGCTGGCGGCAGTATAAAAACGGCTGTACAACCGCGTGGCATTGTACGGGGTACGCGTCATCAGAAAGGGATATTTTTTTCCTTGGCCGGTGTCTTTGGGCACCAGTATTTCGGTATATAACTTTGCGCCATCCCGCATGGGAATCATTTCTTGGCGCCACTCGTAGTTCTGCGCCAGGTACACACTATCTTTTTTTTGCTGAGCGGTGAGTTTTACAACCGGCGTTTGGGCATAATTATTTAAAATAGAAGAGGCACTCATGATAAAAACACAAAGTAGCTTTTGTAGCATGGTTTGTTTAAAGTAAAGTGTTAGCGACATCAATGCTTAAAATTAAAGAGATTTACCACACCCGTACTTATTTTTTAAAAAAGAAGGTCGATTGCAAGGTTTAATGCCCCTAACTTGGCTACCGGTTGCTTTAAAAGGCCACATTTTGTTTTCTAGAGAAGTAAATAACCGCGATAAAGTTTTTTCTATGGTAAAACCATTTTATTTTAGAAGCAGATACCAGCAGTTACCGGACAAATTTCTGCGGTAGAATCAGCGCTCAATAAACTACCGGTGCAGGAAGAATCTACCCTTAGACAAAGTGCTTAAAAATTTAAAAAAATGATTTATATCACCCAGCTTATTTACCTTATAGAAGGGCAGGAAACTGTGTTCGATCAATTTGAAGCGATGGCTATTCCCTTGATTGCCAAATACCAGGGCCAGCTTTTGTTCCGGGTACGGCCAGCCCAAGCCGCTTACATCCAGAGCGCGATAGAGCAGCCTTATGAGATTCACTTGGTAACCTTTGCATCGGACCACGACCTGGCTAACTTTATGCAGGACAAAGAGCGCCAAAAGTTTCTGCACTTAAAAGAACAATCGATAAAATCGGTTTTGTTGATAAAAGGCGAGAAGCTCTAATCCCAAAATTGCCGTTTTACACAAAACGTAGTGAGGCTTTTTTCCGGGATTTTTTAAATTTTCGTATTGCATGTGCCGGTAAATTTAATGGCGATAAATACGGAAAAACTTGCTGGTAATACGTAATTTAATTTGCTGCAAAAACCTGGTTCTTCTTAAATCTGTAGAATACTGGTTAGGGTAATAGCAGTACCCTGAATCGCCTGATTTCCGGAAAACGGACATCTGTTTTAAAGCTTTTTTCGGAATATTCGTCTTGGTCAGCCGCTCTGGGCGCTTTTTAAGGTGAATATTTTTGGTGTATCCTTAAACCTGTGGGGTGAAGGATGCGCACTGCGTGGTAAAGTTTTGAATAATTGCTCCTGCGGATAGAAATAATGGTTGACCCGCTAGGTAAAAGTTACGGATCATAAATCCGGGCTATAATACCGGCTTATACATGGCCGGTTACAACTGTTATGGAGTACAATAAACGCCTATGCACCATATTATGTACATTAGTAAGGCTATTGTAGCCATTCCGGAAGAAGAGTTAAAAGAAATGGTTGTGCACTGGGGGCAGAATAACGAAAGGGATAGCATAACGGGAATGCTGTTGTACAGTGGCGATCATTACGTGCAATTAATTGAAGGGCCCGTTGAAAATTTAAAAAAACTGTTCATCAAGATCAACTAGGATTACCATCATACCAATATCATAAAGTTAGCCGACGGGGAAATTACGCATCGTTTATTTGCTGATTGGACCATGGGTTTTCAAAGCGTAGCCGAAGAATCGCTGGCTGGCATTAAAGGATACGTAAATCCGGTAAGTACTCATTTTGAGGCTAAACTACCCGACCCCGAAGAAAACTCGCCGATAGCCGTGCTAAAACAATTCGTGCAGTACAACATAAAAAACAATGCTGTTTAATAGTAGCCATTGCTTATTCCGGATACCATTACTTTTAATATTACGAATGCTTCCGGGAAAATCGCGGGCTATTTTAAAAACGCTACTCCATTACGGTATGTCCGGTAAAATAAGCAGACAAAAAGAGCGTCGAGGCGTTGCTGGAACTACAAGTGTTGCCCGCATTTGTTGTCTGGCTGAAACCAATAGTTTCTCTCCCGGATCATGCCACTTGTTTCAGCCAGAAAAATTATTTTAATGCTCTATTCCAGAATAATCGAGTTGCCATAAGCTTTATTGGCTGAAGGCCTGGTTTTTAAAAATTTAAAGAACACTGGGCTGTTTTTTGTTTTTAGTAACATCGCAGAGCATATCCGAGTGAATGTTTAAACCGATATTGGTAAGATTATACACGTGCTCGCTAACAATCAGATAGATAATGTCACAAATCTCCCGCTCAGAATAAAATTGTGTTAAACGCTGAAAAGTGCCTGGTTCTACTTTTTTGTCCCGGGTAAGTTCTGTGGCGTAATCCAAAGCAGCCCGGTCCGCTTCCGTAAATAACGGGCTAATTGAGTAATCCAGCAAGGCATCAAATTTCGCCTCATTCAGGTTGTTTTTAATAATATGGTACCGGCCAATATCCATACAGAATAAACAAATATTTAAGCGGGCTACCCACTCCCGGATCAGTAAAGCAGTTTCCGGAGAGAGTACTACTTTTTTATCTAGTTCCGAAATTTTACCCGCCCACCGGCCAAAAGCCAGGGGCATGCGGGCCGAGTAAACTTTTAAAGGTGTAATTACTTTACCATATTGCTTTTTAGTAAAAAAATAAACTAGTTTCATGCCCCAGCTAGCGGGCTTTTCAATTGGCTGCAGAAAGGTTTCCATTTGTTTTATAGTTAAATGATTAAAAGATTATTTAATAAGGATGGATTTTACTTTATCCGATTGGTAGTTCAGTTTCCAGGAGACTAAAGCCATTATTCCAAACAACAACGACCAGATAAACTGACCGAAACCATCGCCCACGATTACATGCGATAAAAAACCACCAATGAAAAGAATCACTACTCCCGCGTAAGCCCATTCTTTCAACAACCAGAGCCCAGGAATTAGAATTACCACAGCGGCGGCTATTTTACCAATGGCCAGGATAGCAGCTAAATACAAGGGATAGCCCAAGTGATTTAAAATAGAATAGACATAGCCTTTATTCAGGAGGTTGAAATCCCATAAAGCGCCGTAGAAGAGTTCAAATACTAAAAACACGGTTACGAGCCAATAAACGGTAATCCGGTATTTAGAATAAGGGGATGTTACCGGAAAATTAAGAAGGTTTGTCATAAGGGTACAATATTTAAGATGGAAAGTGGATTTGCTTTAATATTTTTAATTTATCCGGGTCCAGAACCACATTAATCTGGAGCAAAGTGCCCAACTCCGGGTGCAGATCGAAAACCGAGCAGGAAGTCAGCCGGTTGTTTACAAATGTCAAAAGGGCTGGTTGGTGATTGACAACCGTGTATAGGATGTTGGCCGATTGGAGAAACCGGTGATAAATCATTATTTGTAAAGCAGCTACTTGGGTAGCACCCAAACAAATACTGGCTGCCAGCGGCACTTTGCCGCCCCCATCGGCATAAAAGCGAATGTCAGCGGCCATAATACTCTCCAGTTTTTGGGTATCTCGTTGTCGGATGGCGCTTAAGAACTGTTCTAACACTTCGCGCGCGTGGGTATCGGGCAATTTGGTGCGTTTGGGGGCTGGTTTAAATATGCTGGCCTTGGCCCGGCTGAGCAGCTTCCGGGAATGTTCTTCGGTTATCGTTAATATTTCTGCTATTTCGGCGTGGGAATAATCAAAGCTTTCCCGCAGAATAAACACAGCTCGTTCCACGGCGCTCAATCGTTCCATTAACACCAACAAAGAATACGAAAGCACTTCGTCGAGATGAAGATTGCGGTCCGCGGCGTCGTCGGTGGCTACGGGCTCCGGTAACCAAAGTTCTTTGCTGCGGACGGTTTTCTTTTGCTGGGTTTTTAAATTAATAGCCCGATTGATTACCGATTTTATCAAATAACTTTTTTCGTCTTTAACCTGCTCGTTAGAACCGGACAAGTGCTTCATTAATACTTCTTGTACGGCGTCTTTCGCGTCGTCTACTACCCCCAAAATGTTATAAGCATAAGGGAATAGTACATCCAGGTATTTATCAAAGGTGTGGTGGGGTAACGCTGGGTTCATGGTAGTTCCGTTTAACTTTTATCCGGGATTAAAGGGTTTATAGTTACAGCTTTGATTTAATAGTTTGCCCGGATAAACATTGGTTTTATGAAAGACAGTTGAGTGCCACAAAACGTGACACTTTTTTAAAAAATGTATAAACTGCCGGCAATTTAATTCTGAAAAGCTGTCTGTTGTGAATTATAGCCGGAAGAAGCAACCCACCAGTTATATGCCTTTTTAAACACTTTAATCCGGAGCAATTAAAAATGAAAAGCAGCGCCAAACCCTTTTTAAACTTTATAGAGTTTGGTTTTCGCCAGAGTGTCTCCGTAGAACTAAGGAGTAGATTTGCCTGGAAAATGCAAGCCTAGCGAAATAAAAGACAAGGGCTAACATTGCATTTACTAATTGCTGGATATAAATTGTTATTTTAAAAACAGAAACTTGAATCTTAAAATATGAAAGGCTTCCTGGCGCTACTTGTTCTCACTTTATCTTTTTTGCCGATTAAGGTAAGATCGCAGACTAAACCGGAAAAAAATGATAGAAGTTGGATTGATCAATCGAACCGGTATACCAAGCAACTCATCGATCTGGATAAAAAGTATACGCCCGAATATGGTTCGGCGCAGGGTTTAGCGGAATATGATACGCAAATAGCAATTCCTACTTTGGCCAACCAACGAGCCGAACGGAAAGAGCAGGAAGCTTTAGTAGCTCGGTATGTGGCTGCTGCTAAAACAGAAAAAGCAGGACCGGTGGCGCAGGATTTGCATATTCTGATCGATCACTTAAAGTTAGGCTTTCGGCGGCAGGATTTTGAAATGCGCCGGAAAGTACCGTTTCTGAACGCTGCTTCGATGATTTACGACGGGCTGGAGATTCTGTTGGACGACCAAACCCCGGCTGCTCGCCGCCAAGCAGCGGTTGTTCGGATGCAAAAATACGCTGGCCTGGAAAAAGGCTACCGACCCCTTACAGCTACGTTGCAGGATCGGGTAGCGCAGCAAATCGCCGGCCACGACATGATCTATCCTTCGCGCCAACAGATGGAAGTAGAATTATCCCGGAACGAAAGTATCATCACGGGTATAGCCGAACTATGCCAAAAACATAAACTTACGGGCTGGGAGCAGCCTTACGCCGAACTAAAAAAACAAGTGCAGGCGTACGACCAATGGACACGCGAGCAGGTGTTAATAAAAGCACGGACCGATTTTCGGCTGCCGCCGGAAGAATACGCTTTAGCTCTGGAAGATTACGGCATTGATATTCCGCCGGCCCAGTTGGCGAAAATTGCGCACGCTGCTTTTACCGAAATTCAGAACGAAATGAAACCCATAGCGGAGCAAATTGCCAAAAAGCGTAACCTGCCCTCGCGTAATTACCGCGACGTAATCCGGGAATTAAAAAAGAACAAGTTCATGGCGATTCCATTATTCCGCTTTACGAGCGGCACCTGAAAGACCTTGAAAAAATTATTAATGAACACCAACTGGTAACGTTGCCTAACCGGCCGGCTATTATTCGATTGGCTTCTGCTGCCGAAACGGCGCAGTCGCCGGCTCCGCACATGGTACCCCCGCCTTTTTTAAATAATACCGGCCAGCGCGGCGTATTTGTTTTGCCTTTGAACATGCCCGCGGCTCCCGGCGAAAAAAACCTAAACAAATACGATGACTTTACCTTTGATGCCGCGTCTTGGACGATTACCGCCCACGAAGCCCGCCCGGGGCACGAACTGCAATTCGACAAAATGGTAGAAGAAGGTGTTTCGCAGGCCCGTAGTTTATATGCTTTTAACTCAACGAATGCCGAAGGCTGGGGCTTGTATTCCGAATACCTTATGCGTCCGTATATGCCGCTCGAAGGAAAACTCATTTCTTTGGATTATTTATTGCTACGGGCAGCGCGCGCATTTCTAGATCCGGAACTGCAGGCCGGTAGCATTACCCAAGAACAAGCGCTGGCGGTACTCACCCAAGACGTGGTGCAATCTACGGCCTTTGCCCAGCAAGAAGTAGAACGCTATACCATCCGGGCTCCCGGGCAGGCGAATAGCTACTTTTACGGGTACACCAAAATGCTGGCTTTGCGGCAGGTCACGGAGCAGGCGTTGGGTACCCAGTTTAATGCCCTGCGATTTCATGATTTTATCTTATCCCAAGGACTATTATCACCTATGCTGATACGGGAAGCCGTGATGAAGCTATTTATTCCGGGGGAGCAAAAGAAATAAGCGGAGGTGCAAAACTCCAAGCAGAAAGAATAATTTTTATCTTTCTGGAATCGAGTTAGGGTTAAAATTATTAATTCGCGTTTGCAATATAAGGCCCACCCGTTTCACCCCATCCCCATTGCGGCATGGGTTCTTGCTGGTTCATAGGATTTTCTGTTAGTTGCGAATTAATCACGGCAATACGCGTACCCCATTCGAGATAACCCACAAAGGCCGAACGGAATTCCGGATCGCTTTTTAATCCCACTTCATCCGCGGATTGAAGTAAAAGGTGTACCCAGCGTTGCCTTTTTTCTTCGTTCAGCATTTTGCCAATGTGGTGACTAATCATCGAAGCATGGCTGCCCCCGTCTTCCAGGGTGTATAGCTTATCGCCCCCAAAAACCTCTGCTACAAAATGAGCCACGTGTTTCACGTGGTTAGCCGACATGTTTTGAAATACTTCGCCCAGTAAATCATCTCGTAAAACTTTGTCGTAAAAAGTGGTAAACAAGGTTTCGAAGGTCTGGGTATCCCCGGCCCATTCGTATAAGGTAGGTATATTCTTCATTCTTGTCTGTGTGTAAGGTAGATAAACACGCAACCACCCATTCACCCGGTTTCTGGCTAGAGTTGATTTACCCCTTTAGGCGAAATGTAATCAGATTTAGGCAGATACGATAGAATAGAAGTATAAATATACGTTACCAAGAACATTCATTTTATTCTTTGACCAGACCAGCAGTAAGAGTTGCAACCTATTTATACTACAGCAACGGGTAATTTCTTTAAATCTCCACGTCTTAAAAAGCCTTTTTTTTAGCATAAACCCAGGAAGCTTTTAGTACAATAAAATAGTTAAAAGCACTTTCTTAGGCTCAATAAGTAACAGGCATTGGCCACAACAAAAAAGTAAATATTTCGGCTTATTAGCTGGTAAACAAGCTCACATATTTCTTTTTACCCTAATAAAAGCGATGGCCTGTATTTTACCTTTAAAAATTACCCAGATTTAAAAAAGGCAGTAATTACAAGTGTAATAGAAAATTTTATAGCTAGCAATAGGATAAATACAGGAGAATTTTAAAAAAAATTAAAAAAAATAGACAACAATAGGGTTGAAAATTTTTCGGAAAAACCAAAGATTGCTATATTAGGCAAAATATATTTAGCCATTATAATGGTTTTACCTTAATTTTTACTACTCTAAAATATAGCAAGCAGATGGAAAACAAATTACAACACGCAAATGCACAGCAGGCTGATAACAAGAAAATTGTGGTGCCATGCTCTATGTGTTCTGGAAACCATGAAAAACATGTACCTAATTGCCCGAATGATTATACTGTTTTCGCCATGCTCCTGAAAGATGGAGTAGATGGCGATCCCCGAAGATTTTAGAAGAGTAAGCTTTCAGGCTTTTTGAGTGCAGGGCGATAATTTGAAAAAGCAGCCCAGGTCACTAATTTAATATTGCCCAATCATAAAAGAAAAGAATTATTCATGAGCAGCAGCGGAAATAGGTTGCTGATTTTAACGCCGAGTTACTTTACATACAGAATAATGCCCAAATGGTGTTGTATACTATACCAAGCTCTTGGTATAGTATACAACACCATTTATTGCTGAATAAAAAGGAGAGGGAAAATTAAAGTGGGCCTGAAAGCCAACTCTGTTTCGCTCTTAGGGGAGCACTAAAAATGAAGAAACGGATGCGGCGCTTGCTAACGGCATGAAATTTTAAAAATCTTTATTATTTTCTTGTGGAACGTTTTAGTTCATCGGAACAAGATGTACTAACGCGTCCGCTGCTGCATTTTGTGCATTGATGCACGTGAATCGATTCATTTATCATCGCTATCTGCGGAAATCAAGTGATTATCCAACAGCAATAAACCACAGCAATTAACCGCGGTAGAAGCTGCTTAGAACAAGTAAAAACGGTAAAAAGGTTATGAAATGTTAAGCGGGCGTGTGCGTTGTAGCTATTTAAGAGTAGAATCAATCGTATGAGTTCAAGCGAGGCATTTATTTAAAAAATTTACGCGTGTTACATGCGCTGAATTACGGGAAGAATTAGAGTACTTTTCTGCAAAACACTTAAAAAGGCTAGCCATTGAACAAACAATACCATGCAGGTTTAATCATAACTTACCGAGCCGAAGCAGATAAATAACTTTCAAAATCTCACACCATTAAATCCGATATTTATTGGGAAAAGATTATTTTTTTATACCCGCTGCTGTAAAGTTGTTTTAGAACTGCTTTCTAAGGGGCGTAAAATGAGTCTCGTGGTTCAGGTAAATAAAGCTGCTTATTAATTTGTGCCTCTTTGAATCATCCTAAATATACGCATTTCTTTCCTGAAATATTATTGCGACCGAGCTGCCCATCAATTTCCCGGGCAAGTATTCTCCCCAGCTAATCAATAAACGGGCTAGAAAGTTTAGTGCCAGCAACCAAGCTTCTTTTTTAAATTTTTATTCGGTTCACGTGTAACAAGTTACTCGTGAACCGAATGTATATATGGGCAAGAGTCACTAATCGAAACTGTCCGGAATCAAACATTTTACCTTTTCCATCATCACTCTATGAAAACACCTTTATCTTGTTTTTATCTGGTTCTGGAGAGCCGGATATTTACACCCTGGTGGCGCCAAGTAGGTGCTATTCTTCTGTTTACGCTAACTTTGCCAGCGGTAACCTGTGCTCAAAATAAAATTTGGGATAAGAGTATCGGCGGTAACTTTCCCCGGATTCAGCAAACCCGCGAGGGTGGCTTTATTACGGCGGGTAATGTTCGTTCTGCTAGCAAGCAAGGCTTTGGATTGATTAAGCTAACGGCCGATGGCATCCTTATCTGGGAAAAATCTTTTGTGGGGAACGGTACTTCTTTTTTCTTAACTGCCCTGCAACAAACCCAAGATGATGGCTATATTCTGGGCGGTTATACCAACGCCGGCAAATCCGGCGATAAATCCGAAGCCAGTAGAGGCCAATTTGATTATTGGGTGGTTAAAGTAAAAGCCGATGGCAGCAAAGAGTGGGATAAAACCCTGGGAGGCAATCGGGATGATTTGCTGGCTGCCATTCAACAAACCCCGGATGGTGGCTATATCGTGGGGGGCAGTTCTACTTCCGGAATCAGCGGCGATAAAACCCAGGAAAATCAAAACGGCGCCTCCATTGGTTACACCCAAGATTACTGGGTGGTAAAATTAACCGCCAACGGGAGCAAAGCCTGGGATAAATCGTTTGGCGGCGATGATCAAGATCAGTTAGCCACGGTGCAGTTAACCCAGGATGGTGGCTATATATTAGGAGGCTCTTCTAATTCGGACATTAGCGGCGACAAAACCCAGGATGAGATTGGCAGTTCTAATTTTTTAGATTTTTGGCTCATCAAGCTCAATGCGCAGGGCAACAAAGTTTGGGATAAAACCATTGGTGGAACCCGGGAAGACATTCTCGAGTCGTTGCAAGCCACCCAAGATGGAGGCTTTATCGTGGGAGGTACCTCGGACTCCGATAAGAGCGGCGATAAATCCGAATCTTTTAAAAGTCTGGTTCCGGGCATACCGGATTACTGGGTGGTAAAGCTAACCGCCGAAGGCAATAAGGTTTGGGATAATACCATTGGCGGCGACCGGGACGATTTTCTGGCCGGGGTTCAGCAAACCCAGGATGGCGGGTACATCGTAGGCGGATCTTCGGTTTCGAGAGTGGGGGAAGATAAAACCGAAGCCCCGGTTGGGAATGTTAATAGTGAGTTTCCGGAAGAATTTGTAGATTACTGGGTGGTAAAATTAACCCCCAACGGTACGAAAGTATGGGATAAAACCATTGGGGGAGATCAGAAAGACGAGTTAAACACTATTCTGCAAACTCAGGATGGCAATTATTTGTTGGCGGGCACTTCTTCATCCGGAATCAGCGGTGACAAAACAGCCGCCGAAACGGGTTTATGGTTAGTAAAACTAGATAATAGTAACACTAATATTAGTCAGTATATCGCCTTTGAAACTATTCCGGATAAAACTGTGGCTAGTGTGCCCTTTACTCTATCGGCCCGGGCCAGCTCCGGTTTACCCGTTACATTTAGTATTGTATCTGGCCCGGCCACCCTCCAGGATAGTACTATTACCCTAACCGGCGTAGGCACAGTTACAATTAAAGCTATCCAAGCGGGAAATGCGCAGTTTAAACCTACCGAAGCTACGCAAACCTTTCGGGTAACCCCAGTACTTTTGGCCTGGGACAGGCGCTACGGCGGCTCGGGTACCGATAATTTTACTTCCGTGATTAAGACTGCGGATGGGGGCTACTTATCCGGCGGCTACACCAACTCGGGCGTGAGCGGGGATAAAACGCAGGGCAGTCAAGGCCAGAACGATTACTGGATCGTTAAATCCGATAAAAATGGTCAAAAAATCTGGGACAAACGTTTTGGCGGAACGGGTAACGATTACCTCAACCGGCTTATTCAAACCCAGGACGGCGGCTATTTACTGGCAGGCTCTTCTTTCTCGGGCAAAGAAGGGGATAAAACCGAGGCTAGTCGCGGCAGCCGGGATTACTGGATCGTGAAAACCGATAAAAACGGTACTAAACAATGGGATAAAACCTTTGGCGGCACAGGCCAGGATGAATTAATAAAAGTTATTCAGTTGGCTTCGGGCGAGTATATTTTAGGGGGCTACAGCAACTCGCCCATAAGTGGAGATAAAAGCCAGGCGAGCCGGGGCGGCCGTGATTACTGGGTGGTAAAAATTAGTAAAACAGGTACCAAGGTATGGGATAAACGCTACGGAGGCGCTGCGACTGAAGAACTAGGTAGCTTTATTCTAACCGCGGATGGCGGCTTGCTGCTGGGCGGTACTTCTGATTCGAACACCGGGGGCGATAAAAAAGAAAATAGCCGGGGATACAGCGATTACTGGGTAGTAAAAACCAACGCGCGAGGCACGCTGGAGTGGAGCAAAACATTTGGCGGCGACGATACCGAAAAAGCTTATACTATCGGTCAAGCGCAAGGGAGTAACTACTTTATTGCGGGCTGGAGTTACTCCGGTAAGAGCGGCGAAAAATCTCAGGATAACCAGGGCGGCAAAGATTACTGGCTTCTCAAATTTAATGCAGCGGGAAACAAAATCTGGGATAAAACCTTTGGGGGCAACAACGACGATGAGCTCCGGGCCAGTACCTACACCAGCCAGGGGCATTACCTGCTGGCGGGGCATTCTCTTTCCGGGGTAAGCGGCGATAAAAGCCAGGCCAGCCAGGGCGAAAGCGATTACTGGCTGGTAGAAGTAGATGAAAATGGCAACAAAGTACAAGACCAACGTTTCGGCGGCAGCGGTACGGAAGAACTGCGCACGATAACGCAAACCCGGGAGGGCGGTTTGCTCTTAGGTGGTCGCTCCAACTCGGGCGTACGCGGCGATAAAACCCAGCCGAGCCAAAGCAGTACCGATTTCTGGCTGGTGAAAGTTTTACCCACAACAAGCGCAATGGCAGCGGCCAGAACAACTTCGTTTACGGAGGAAGCTCCAGCCACCGCTAGTCTTTCAACCGTAGTAGCTTATCCTAATCCTTTCTCGGACCGCCTCCGCGTTCGGTTTAGCTTACCTAAAACGCAACCGGCCACCCTACGCGTACTCGATAGTCAGGGCCGGGAAATTAAAAAATTATTTCAGGGAGAAGCGCAGGCAGATAAAAAGTACGAAGTAGAATGGCAAGCCGGTAAACAAACCAATGGCCTGTACCTGCTGCAATTGCAAACCCCTGCCGTACGAAATACCCAAAAAGTGCTTTTGAGCAAGTAACTTCTTATTTTTTTAAAAAGCTGGATAGTATTGCGGGTACTATCCAGCTTTTTTATTTTTATAAAAACCGTCCGTCACTATAAGAAAGCATACCATTCCGGAATGTACGCACTAGATACACCAAGCCCCGGCGAGTACCTGGTTCTTCTCCAAGATTTGCGAGACATCCGTCAGAGCGAATCATCATTTCTTGTCGGAACAGTACATTACGTTTTATAAGCAATTAATTCAGAAAATCGGGTTTTCCATCAAGTGAATATTACCGTTATTAGAAAATCGGGTAAGGAGATTTGGGGTTTATGGGCATGGCGGACGAAAAGCTGGAAATGCTTTTCAGAAACCAGAAAACAGAGGTAAGGGAATCGGGAAAATGCTCATAAAACACGCCGTGGCGCAATTTCAGATTAACAAAGTAGATGTAAATGAATAAAAATAAGCAGGCTATAAAATTTTATAGGCATTTGGGACTCTGTATTGCAGCGCGGTCAGAACTAGATGACCAGGGAAATTTTTTTCAATCCGGCGCCTCCGGTTGGTGTAAGGGGTTATTAAGCTAACCCTTTACTACAATCAAGAATGAACGGGAAAGAAATCTATTTTGGGTAAACAGACTTCTTTTCCCAGATTTGAACAGGATAATAGCGGCCCGGTATTATTTACAACTACTTTCTGTTTTCTTTTAACAGCACTTCATCAATAAGGCCGTAATCTTTGGCTTCGGCGGCTTTTAACCAGTAATCGCGGTCCGAGGCTTCGTGTATTTCCTGGTAGGTTCTACCGGTGTGGTAAGCTGTAATTTCGTATAGTTCCTGGCGCATTTTTAAAATTTGACGGGCCGAAATCTCGATGTCGGAGGCAGGACCCTGGGCACCGCTGCTGGGTTGGTGCATCATGATGCGGGCATGCGGTAATGCCGAGCGTTTATTTTTAGCGCCGCCGCACAACAAAACAGAACCCATGGAAGCGGCTAAGCCGGTGCAAATAGTGGCCACATCGGGTTGAATAAACTGCATGGTATCGTAAATGCCCAAACCGGCGTATACCGAGCCACCCGGACTGTTGATGTACAGCAAAATATCTTTTTTAGCGTCCACGGACTCCAGAAAAAGCATTTGAGCCACAATAATGTTGGCAATGTTGTCGTCCACGGCAGTGCCCAGAAAAACAATGCGGTCGGCCATTAACCGCGAAAAAACATCTACTTCCCGAAAGTTAACGGGTCTTTCCTCAATAACAGAGCGTGTCATGTTCTCGATGGTGTGTACGTATTGGTCCAGGGCCAGGCCGTTTACGTTTTGCCCATGCACGGCAAATCGCCGGAATTCTTTTTGATTATAATTGGTAGAATACATATGATTAAAATTTAAAATTTTTAAAAAAAGGACACGAAAGTTCCGGACAGGTTATTGATAAACCGGTTTACAGATACTCAAATATAATTATGGCAAGAACTGGAATTTAAAAGGCTTTTGTTAGCAGGTCAAAAGCTTTCCATTAAAAGTTATTCTGGTTAAGAATAATAGGGGAAATTAATTGTTGGTTAAATCATTTGCTTTTAATTAGGGCAAGCTGCAAAGTGAAAATTTAAAAAAATGAAATATTACAATAGTAAGAAAGTAGTAGTCCGTTTTACTTTATAGAATCTAAGAAAACAGGCGGGCATGAATGCTTTTTAATTCGGCGCGGAGCTGCTGCCGGCCAGCCGCCCTGATGGCCTGATAAGCTACTTGTTGCTGGCGCAAAGCCAGTTGCCAGGATTGGTCCCAGAGTAACCGGATTTCCAAATCTTGGGCTTGCTCTTCCGGTAAACTGCCGTTTACCAAATCTTCCAACTGTTTAATATCTTCCAGCTCGGGCCGCATATTTTTTATTAATTACTGTATAAAATTTAAGCAGATGCTTATTTTTTAAGCGTTAATCGGCTTGCCTTAAGCGCTTATACTCTTGTTTAAAGTAGTTTTTTAAATTTTTACTTTTCTGAGTGGCTCTAAAAAAAGTTCTACGGGTTTTTCCGGGCTCAGCTATCGAAAATAATCACCGGAGAGCCCGGACAGGGATTTACGAAGCCGTTCTAAGCACTTAAATTTTTGTACGGTAGCGCTGCGTACACTGCGGTACCGATTTTTTTCGGCAATGGCCGTGAGAGATTGGCCGAAATAATAAAAGCTTATTAAAATATTCCGGCATTTATCACCAAGTTGTTCTACAAAATAGATCAGGTCTGTGCCAGCAGCTTTTGTTTCGGCCGGATTTACTTCGTCGGGAGGGTTTATTTCTTCTAAAGTAATTTTTTTCCGGCGTTGTTGTTTTTCGAGTTCCTGGCGCCAGTGGTTTTTACAAATGGCCATTAAGTAAGTAGTAACCGAGGCAGTAAGCCGAAACTCTTCTTGCATTACTTTCTCGTAGAATACAATAATGGCTTCCTGCAATAAATCTTGCGCATCTTCGGGTTGGCCGTTGTGCTGTTTTACGTAGTGCAGTACCATGGGGTACGCGCGGGCGTATATTTGCGCGAGCGTTTTTTCCCGGTCTGTCTTAAAAGCAAGGCGCCAATTGGTCGCCATTACGGGAGAAAGTATAGTTGGCATACGCTTTTTTATGGTTTATCCGGATTTGCGTAGAATATCACCTTATTTTTTTAAAAAACTTACAAATATTTTTTGTTCGCCGGAATTTGCCGGAAAAACTAATCAGAAGGTGCTTTTTTTACGTGAATTGGTGGTAGGAACAAATTGAGCCACTCTCTTTGTAGGGTTATTCCGGAAGAATCTAATCGGTTGCCTACGGATTAGATTCTTTTGGAGTAATTAGAACAAGCAGGAGAAAGCTCACAAAATAATTTAGTCGCTTTAAACAGCCTTGCTTTTGCTGCATTGTTGTAGTCTCGTGTTTCTATTAAGCGCCGGTTAATTATCTTTTCTGGCTGAACGTTGGTCTGCTAACCGATAGTTACCGTGGAATAGTGAGGTAGAGCTACTTCCATGGCGGTTTGCTTAGAGTTTAAAGCTTGATGTTCCAATACTGGAAAAAACCCGTTTACCGGAAACCCTTAGGGTGCTTTGGCTTTTCTTGTTTTATACTAAGTAAATGGACACAAGTAGTAAGACACAAGTATCAAGACAAAATAAAATATAATAAATTAAATATCAGTGAATTAACCTTGTATTTTTAATATTGGAATGTATCTTTCAATTGGTCCTTTTACTTAAAATTTAAAAAACTTGAACAAAGTATACCTTTTAATTAAAATGTTGCGCCACAATCGCTTCCAGGGTAGTTTTAGAAAGTGGCTTGTTAATTAATCCGGCAATATTGGCCTGCTGTACCTTTTCTACATCCAGCGGGTTTAAAGAAGTAGTGAGCACAATAATAATAATGGATTGCTTCTGCTCAAAGCTAAGTTGTTCGTAGGCTTCCAGAAACTCGAATCCATCCATTACCGGCATATTAATATCCAGGAGAATTAAAGTAGGACAACAATTACCCGGGCAGTTTTTATGAATAAGCGATAGCGCTTCTAAGCCGTTGTGGGCTACTAACAGATTGTCCGTTACTGCTAGTCTTTTAAAGAGCATTTGGTTTAAGTAGTTGGCGGTATCGTCGTCGTCTACTAATAAGGTGCAGGCAATTTTGTTCATAATATGTAAAGTAGCAAAAGTAAATAGTGTAAAATAAAGGAGGCAAAACCATCAGGTGTTTCGCGGGAAAAAAATCTGGAAAGTTGATCCTTCGCCCACTTTACTTTGAACTTCAATTTTTCCTCCCGCATTTTCAATAATTTTTTTCACCATGTATAAACCAATGCCGGTGCCTTCTACGTGGTTGTGCAACCGCTTGAACATGGCAAAAAGCTTACTCTCCTGGTTTAAATTTATACCTAAACCATTGTCCTGCACGGCTAATACCTCGTATCCGGGAATTACAAAACAATGTACCCGCACCTGCGGGGTGCGTTCAGCAGCCCGATACTTGATGGCATTAGATAGTAAATTATAAATAATGCTGCGCAGATTCTTTTCGGAAAAACGAATAGTAGGGCAGGAGGTTACATCTACGGTTATCTGGGCCTGCTCGGCTAGGATAACAGGAGCCAAATCTAGCTGCACTTCCGCAATAATCGAGGCGAGGTTTACCACTTCTGCTTCCGGCGTATTTTCTTTTTGCAGCTTGGTAATTTCGGTTAAATGATCAATGGTGCGTTTAAAGCGCTGCACCGATTCTAATATTAATTCCGTGGTCTGTTTAACTGTATCCTGTTCTAAAAAATCCGGGGGCATTTGGTCCAACAAGGCTTCCATTAAGCCTTCAATGTTTAAAATAGGCGCTTTTAAATCGTGCGAAGCCGTATAAATAAAGTTATCCAGATCTACGTTGGTGCGGGTTAATTGCTTTTGCAATACAATTTGTTCGTGAATGTCTACGTTAACGCCCGTAAAACCAACTAATTGCCCATCGGCGTTAAAATATGGTTGCGTACGGGTAATGGACCAGCGGTATTCTCCGTCGCGGCGGCGGATACGGTAAGCGGGGCTTTCCCAAGCTTGGTTGGTGCCAATCGAGGTAGCAAATGATTCTTGTATCAGCGGCCGGTCCTCCGGATGAATAAGCTCCCAAACGGCATTTAACTGCGAGGTGTTAGGCTCCAAGCCACTCCACTCAAATAAAGTCTCGTTTACGTAATTAATTTGGCCAGCGGCATCGGTGCGAAAGATAAATACGGGGGCGTTGGCGGCTACTACGCGCAACTCGGCGGCGGCTTGGGCTACGCGTTGCTGCGCTACTACCTGCTCCGTAATATCACTTACCATGGCGTAAAACCCTAAAACTTCCCCTTCCCGGATATCGGGCACGTAGTTGGTGCTAATATGTTTAATAAAATTCTCCCGGTAAGGCATGCGGACTTCAAAGTCGAGCCGCTCGCCGGCCAGTGCCCGTTTTACGTAATCCTGTATTCCTTGGTAAGCAGCTTCGCCTACTACCTGGCGCACCGGTTTACCCAGTAAGTCTTCTGGTTTCTGGTTAAACCACGCTTCGTAGGCCTTATTAACAAAACGATACGTTTCTTCTTTATCCAGGTAACTAATCAGCACGGGCAAAGCATCGGTAATCAATTTTAATTGCTGCGCATTTTCTTCAATGGTTTTCCGGGCTTTTACCTGGTCCGTAACTTCATAGGCAAAAACCAAAGCGCCATCTATTATGCCCTGCGCATTATAGCGGGCCTGGTAGGTAAAAGTCCAGTAAATTTCTTCCAGGGGGCCTCCTTCATAACGGGCCAGCATTAAAGGTAATTCCTGAGCTACGTAGGTTTCACCGGTTTTATAAACATTATCCAAAATGGCCGGCAAGGGAGAATCTTTAAGTTCCGGTAATGCCTCTAATAACTTTTTCCCCAACAATTCCCGGCCGGGAAATATTTGTTGGTAAGCCGGGTTAACCAGTTGGTAAACTAACTCAGGTCCGTCCAGAATAAGAATAGGAGCGGGAGCCTCCATAAATAAAGTATGCAGTAATTGCTGTTGCTGTTCTGCTTCCCTTCTGGCCATTACTTGCCCGGTTACATCAAAAGCAAATACCGAAATTCCCACAATCTGGTCATTCTCGCGGTAGGCTTGGTAAGTAAAATTAAAAAATATGTTTTTGGTAGAACCATCAGGTACTTGTTCAATGGTGAGGAGCAATTCGTTGCCATAAAAGGTCTCGCCGGTTTGGTAAACTTTATCCAACAAAGCCACAAAGCCTTGTTCCAAAGCTTCCGGTTGAATTTCGGCGATAGTTTTTCCTTTCATTTGCCGGCCCGGAAATAATTGCTGGTAAGCCAAATTGTAATAATCTACCCGGTGTTCTGGTCCGCGTAGTAATACAATGCAGGCCGGGGTTTGCTCAAATACCTGGTAAAATGCTTCCCGTTCCTGCACCTGGAACTGCGTGGCGGCCAGCACTTCGGCTTGTAGGGCATCTGCGCGCTGTTGGGCCTTTACCTGCTCCGTTACTTCGAAAGCAAAAACCAATACGCCATCTACCCGGCCGTATTCGTCGTAGCGGCCCTGTTGGATGTAGTTAAAATAAATGTCTTCTAACGGGGCATTTTCGTGACGGGCTATCGGAATTAAAATGCCGTATTCCGTGTGGGTTTTGCCCGTTTGGTAAACCTGTTGCAGGGTTCGCCACACGGTATGCCCGGCCAGCTCCGGCAAAGCTTCTAAAAGTGGTTTACCCAGCAGTTGCCGACCCGGAAAAAGTTGTTGGTAACTCGGGTTTACTAATTCATATACTAAATTGGGGCCGTCGAGAATGCAAATGGCCGCAGGAGCTTGCATAAAGAACCGTTCCAAGCGCTCTCGTTGGCGTTCGGTGGCTACCTGCGCATCTTTTACCTCCCGGGTGCGCTCGGCTACGCGGGCTTCTAATTCTTCGTTAAGCTGCTGTAAGGCTAATTGCGTGTTTACTAAATCGTTATTGGTGGTGAGGAGCTCTTCGTTGGTGGCTTGCATTTCTTCGTTCAAGTCCTGCACATGTTGGCGATTATACTCTACCTGCCAGCGGGCCCTTACTTGGGCGGTTACTTCGTAGGCAAATACTAAAATCCCATCTATTTCTCCGGATAAATTGCGGGTAGCCTGGTATATAAAATTATAATAATTCTGGCCCAGGTCGCCACCGGAATTATTATGGTCCAGCTGGACGAGCATTTCGTGCGCATGGAAACTCTCGCCCGTGCGGTATACCTTATTGAGTAAGCCAAAAATAGGTTGCCCGGCAAGTTCCGGCATGGCTTCGGCAATGGGTTTACCCAACAATGGCCGATCACCTACTAAGCGCTGGTACGGAGGGTTTACTAATTTAAAAATATGTTGTGGTCCTTCAAAAATGCAAATCAGGGCAGGAGCTTCCATGAAAATCTGGTGCAAGCGTTGCTGCTGCAACTCGGCCTCGGCCCGGGCTTTTTTTTCGAGCTCCTGGCTTTCGCGCAAAGCTTTTTCCACCGCGGTCCGATCATGGTCGGAGGTATCGTTGAAGCTAACGATTAAGCCTTGCCCGCTGCGTTGCGCCGCCAGTTGAAAATAATTATTCAGGCGGTCGTACTGATAATTAAGGTCGTAGCGGCCGGGTTTACCCGTCAGAAAAGTATCGCGGTAAAAGGCAAAAATACCGGTTTGGTGAGCGTGCGGGTAAAGCTGCAGAAATGTTTTGTCGGGCCGTTCCGGTAACTGGAGCATGCGCTGGGCGGCCGCATTCAGCTTAACATAGGCTAAGTCAATAATTTCGCCGGTATCTGCGTGGTAAACGGGTTTAAAGAAAATGACCCCAGTTAACGATATATCCAATAAGGCAGGCAGCAGTTCCTCGAGTGGGGAAATTTCTTCTAAGTTGGAATAAGCTGCAGGAGTAGCAGGAGAATCAGACATTCAGATGATATTAGTAAGCTAATGGCTAAATATACGGATACTTTATAATAATCGTATTACCTTACTTAGCGTAACGGCCAATACTACTTTTTGCGCAAATCAAATAAAATAATTTAAAAATTTTGGCTAGTTGCCACCTGCTTGTGCCGGTTTGCCCCGGTTTTTTTAAAATTTAAGGCCGGAGCAAGGCTATTTTGTACCGCAAAAGTATTGGTTGGCAAGTAAATAATGAGCGGCAATTGTTTTGCCAGTATCAGGAAGCACCGGTAGCAATGGTTTTGTTATTGCGCGACCACTCGCTCCAGGAACCTACGTACAGGGCCGGTATTTCTAGCCCGGCCTGCGCCACCGCTAATAAAGTATGGCAAGCGGTTACGCCGGAACCACAATGCACCAGTACCTGCGCTGGTTCGCGGTTCTCGAAAGCCGACAAGTATTTTACTTTCAGCTCCTCGGCCGGCAGAAAAAATCCATCCGGATCTAAATTAGTGCTAAACGGAATATTCACCGCCCCCGGAATATGGCCGGCAACTAAATCAATCGGTTCTTTCTCGCCGCGATACCGTTCTGCTTCGCGTACATCTATAATTAAATATTGGGAGTCAGGACTGGCGCTTTCCACTTCCTCTAAATTAACGGTGGGCAGTTGCCAGGTAGTAACCGGGTAGGGAGCCACCAAAGCCGGTGGTTCTGTTTGCGAAGAAGTGGGAAAACCCGCGGCCACTGCGGCGGCCAAACCCCCGTTTAGCACCTGTACTTTTTCGTGACCAATTGCTTTTAACATCCACCAGAAACGAGCCGCCGCGTTAGCGCCATTTTTATCGTCGTATACCACCACTCTGCTGGCCGGTACAATGCCCAAGTTGGCCAAAACAGCGGCAAACTGGCGGATGTTGGGTAACGGATGCCGGCCCCCATCGGCGGCATCGGCTTTTTTTTGAGATAGCTGCTGCTCTAAATCCACAAACTGGGCTCCTTGCAAGTGAAATGCCTGGTATTTTTCTTTGGCTTCGGGTCCGGAGCGGGCATCCACTAGCACTAGTGCCGGGGTTTGCTGTAACAGCAGTAATTGCGATGGGTTCAGGATAGCATCCATATTTTTAGCATTCGTGCATCATTAACAAGCTTCTATTCTAATAGAAGCCAAATTACCGTAGCAAGTTAACTTACCCGGGAGTTATTTTCTAAGAACCGTTCTATAAAGTTTTAGCACTCCTATTTAGCCAGGTAGTACGTTTGCTAAACTAATTATAAGCCGCTTTGTTTGCTTTAAACAGGTTCTGAAAAGTAAAAAAATTAAAAAATAGCAAGACCAGAACTTTGGGCGCGTGCCTGTTAGCGGGTCCTGGTTCCGTATTGTTAGCAACAAGCGGCCGATGAAAACTTATAACCACAACTAAAGTAGCTACCTCAATGCTTTTGCACCCATTCTCTTTTTTACACTTTGCACCTGCAGAAGAACCACGAGCGGCTAAATTTTTAAATTTTTCCTTTTCTGATAACGCAGATCAGTAATTCCAGTAGTCCTTACAAACACCACATCAGCAATAAAGTAACGACTAGTTTAAAACTGTTCCAGAATAATACATTTTTTGTTAAAAATGGACACTGTTGCGCGCAATTTTAAATTAAATATAGCGGAAAAGCGTGGCGGCGCCTGTTTTGTACGCTTGGCATCAGGCTTGTTCTCCTGTGAAACATATAAAAATAGTAGCGGAATATTCCAGGTGAAAAGGTGGTATTTGACTATTGCTTAAACAAAAGTTAAACCCACTGTTTTTATGCGTATGTGCTACAAAAGCATTGATTTACAGCCTGTAATGGAAAATGAGCAGTACCACCTATAAAAATTGAGTACTAGTACTTATTCCGTTCGACCGGGGTGCCTATTACCTTTGTTATATTCTAAGGCAGAGCAGTAAAACTCTCCTGAAAATCAAAAACTTAAACACTAATCTATAACCCACAAACATTAATCAAACCATGAAAAAAATTGCCAAAGCCTCTGTTTTATTTGCTTTAACTTTATCTATGTCGAGCTGTGCTACTTTGTTTGGTGGCCGCGTAACCGAATACCAGAAAACCACTCCGGCGGCTGGCCAGCCGCAGCGCCAGATCCGGGTGGGGGCTTTAGTGGCCGATGTGCTATTATTCTGGCCCAGCTTAGCCGTTGATTTCGCCACCGGCGCTATTTACAAACCTCAGTCGAAAACCGCGGCTAATTAAATTTTTTGGCTGCCAGTCCATAAGCTGGCAGCCAAAAGAAACCATGCACCACTGGTTATTTAGCTCTTTGGCGAGCGCTAGTTGCTTTAAAATTTAAAAAATCTATTAATCTATCACTCATTTATAAACCATCCAAAACCATGAAAAACCTTACTTTACTTGTAATTTTTATTTTAACCAGTACCCTGGCCTCGGCGCAGGTGATGATGGGCGAAGGCGCGAAACAAATTTTTGCCAGCCCGCAATTAAAAACCGAAATCAGCCAGCACAAAACCGTGGCTATTCTGCCTTTTGCGGCTAAAATTACGTACCGCAAACAACCGAAGAATTACAGCGCGGATTCGCACCAGGAACAAGAAGAAAATCTGGCCAAAAACATCCAAGGCAGCATGTACACGTACTTACTGCGGAAAGCCAAAAATTACTCGGTTACTTTCCAGGATGTAGAAAAAACCAATATTTTGCTGAAAAAAGCCGGCATGTACGGTAAGCTGGATGAATTTACCCGCCAGGAAATTGCCCAGGCTTTAGGCGTGGATGCCGTAATTGGTGGTAAATTTGATATGGAGCAAACCCGCTCCGACGGAGCTGCTTTTGCTACCGCCGTGGTATTTGGGGGTTACGCAGGCAAAACCGGTTCTGGTTCTTTAACCATGACCATTCATAACGGCCGGGACGGGGAGTTGCTGTGGCGCTTCTTTAAAACCATGGACGATGATTTTACCTCTTCTACCGACGACTTAGTGGAACGCATGATGCGCAAAGTATCGCGTAATTTCCCTTACACGCTTTAATAATATGAATAGTTGTTGCTGATTAGGGCAGCACTTAAAACTATGAAAAACTTAATTTATTCGGCGGTTTCCTGCGTTCTCTAATCTGCCGGACATAAAAATAACAAGCTGTTAATCAATCCAAAACTAGCCTATCCCGTGTGTTTCTGAGAGCTTAAAAACTTTAGGAGATTACGGGATAGGCTTTTACCAACCTACTCAACCTTTAAATAATCCATGAAATTTTTGCTTTTAATGCTAGTAGCGGTGTATTCATTCGGAAAATTATACCTGGAGAATACGCCCCCGTTAAGTTATTCTTTAGATCCCGAAAAATCGGTGGTGGAATGGTCCGGCGCCAGCCCCAAAGTGTCGCACCAAGGATCGTTTGCCGTTACTTGTACTAGCCTGGAGGTAACGGATGGGCAGTTAAAAGGCGGTACTTTTGTTATTCCGATTGCCTCTATCAAGAATTTTGATTTACCAAAAGCCCTAAAACCAGTTTTACTCAAACACCTGAAAAGCAAAGATTTTTTAAATTTGGCGCTTTACCCCGAGGCAATTTTTAAAATTACACAAATCACTTCTTTATCTCCAACGGCCGAAGGTTCTGCCTTGGAAGCCACCGCCCAGGTAACCGGCGATTTTACGCTGTTGGGTAATACGCACGCTATTACATTTCCGGCGAAAATTGATATACACGAAGATACATTGTTGGTAGATGCCTCGTTTAAACTCGATCGTACTAAATGGGGCATGGACTACGCCGCCGATCCGGCCCTGGAAAACCGGCATATTTACCCGGAAGTAGCCATTCATGTGCAGCTAGCAGGTACCAAAAATTAAAAATTCTTATTTTTCCTGTTGAGCCTGGGGAGCAGGAGTAATAGCAGGACAAAAGCTAAAAGAGCTCGTAAAGTAGGAACAGGCGGGTCCAAAATAAAAGAAGTTGTCCTGCGGGCCAGACAACTTCTTTTTGTAATATTTATTAAAATTTTAAAAAAAACAGATACTTACTGCCGCATTACTTTTAGTTTGGCTTGCAGCGCTTTGTTTTCTAATAGCAAATAGTAAACGCCAGCCGATCGCATTTCGTGGGAAAAATTAAAAGGCAACGTGGCAGTTGGGTTTTTTAAATTCAGGGTGCCGCCGGTCAGTTTTTCGCCCATCAAAGAAACTAAAGTGTACGTAACTTTGCCCTCAATTGCTTTGGTCAGGCTTACATTTAAACGGCCATCGGGGGTGGGGGCCGGATAAACCGTTAATCCCGCTGTATTCCGGGAATGTTCCTGCGCTAATTCTACCGCAATGTTACTGCGCTGGGCTTGTGTTTTATTAGTAGCCGAACGATTAAAAGTTAAATTGGTGGCTTCATTGCAGTTTGGATATACTAACACTTCATCTTGACCCGATAAACCATCGCTATCCGTTACGGTAAGCACAATGCGGTAATAGTAGGCTTCTCCGTCGCACCCAATTGGTTCCAGGGTGGTGGTGGTTTCGTGGGCCGTATCAAAAGGCTCGGCGTGCGAATGCTCGTTGTGGTGCAAAATAGTTTGCCATTGATAAGAAAGCTGCGCATTGCTTTGCTCTTTATCGATGACCGTAGCCCTTAAATTATAACTGGTGGGCTGCTTTATGGAGTAAAGGGCCTTGTCGGCCGGACTGGTAATGGTAACCTGCGGCGGCGTATTTTTGCCTACCGAAATAACTAATGTGGTTTTACCCGTACTGCCCTTAGTATCTTTAACGGTAAGCGTAACCGTGTATTTAATAGCGGTAGGGCTGGAAAACACATGCTTTGGGTTAGCGGCATTACTGGTGGTGCCGTCTCCAAAATTCCAGGCATAGGTCAGCGCTTGTCCTTCCGGGTCCGTGGATTTGGTACCGGTAAACTGCACGGTGAGTGGACTGGTACCATATACCTTATCGGCCGAAGCAACCGCGGTTGGCGGACTATTAACCGCGTTATAAGCAATTTTTCTAATTTCGGAAGGATAATTTATGTAATAAATTCCGGGTTGGGTAGGATTAACGGCCATAGCTACCACCACGGCACCGCCCGATTGAAAATTATTTACCGCCACGGGTTTACCTTTCCCATCTACTCCCAGGCTTTTAATCCATTGCGCATTGTAATCGCCAAAAAATAAGTTATTTTGGTAAACTGCCGGAAAATCTTTGTGCGGGTAAAAAACTCCTACGGTAACCGAATTACCCCCGAACTGCGGTCCGGAAACCGGCGAACCAGCGGCGCCAATGTTAATAACAGCCGCGGTTTCTCCATTAAAAATACCGGTTCTGGCCATGCCCTTCGCGCCGTGTTTCCATTCAATGATCGGTCGGCTATGCTCAAAAGTGTTACTAGTGCTCGGAATATTTTGCGCCGGATAACAGGGATTTTTAAAACTGGCCGTACCACTGGCGGTTTCTTGTTTAATTAAATCCTGAAAGTAAAAGTAACGTTGGGCGCAACCCTTCACCCCATATTGCGGATTTTGGGCAAAATTATTAAAAACTTTTCTGGCGGGATAGGTGGCTTGTTCGGTTAAACCTTCAAACAAAGGCCAGCCAAAGTTCATCCCGGGTTTGGTTACCGCATTTATTTCTTCAAATCGGCCGTTGCCCACATCGCCCACGAATAAAATTCCGGGATTAGCGTTCGCCGGGTTGGTGCTGCCGGTTCCTGGTTTAAGCGTCATGCGAAAAGGATTCCGGAGACCTAAAGCCCAAACTTTGGAGCGCACCGAGGTAGGCTTGGCCGGATCATAAAACGGATTACTGGGAATACCCGCTCCCGTGGCCGGGTTAATCCGCAAAATTTTGCCGTTATAACTTTCCAGTAATTGCGCCCGAAAAGCTCCTACGTTTTGATTCATGGTAAGAATTTTATCGGCCAAGGCTTGTTTATAATAGGTTTCGGGGGCACTGCCCGTGTCATCGGCAATGTAACTGCCGCCATCGCCCGCCGAAACCAGCAAGGTGCCATCGGCGCCAAAAACCAGCGAACCAACCCCATGGCTCTGGTGCGTAGTAGGAATCCCACTGGACTTGGTAACGCCCAGTAACACCCTGCGGGTAGCTTTATTTACCGCATAGCCCGTAGTGCTTAGGGTAGCCGTATAGCGGGTAACCCGACCAATCGTAGCCTTAAAATAATCGTTAGCAGTAGGGCTATAAGTGCTGGTACCGTAATAAAGCAAATAATGCCGGTCTACGGTATAGAGTAAATAAATATAACCGTTAGTACTGAAATTAGGATCCAGGGTAAATCCTAATAAACCGAAATCCCGCCAATCCCCCACTTCTTCGGAGATATCGAGCATAAGTTTTCGCTGATTATTTTTAACGGTCCATACCTTGCCCCCTTTTTCCCAGACAAACATATAGCTGCCATCTTTATTAAAGGTAAGCCCCACGGCCTGGTTCCACTGCGTCGAAACCTGGGTAGACGAAAAACCACTCGGAAGCGTTTGCGCAAAAATAGATGGAGAAAAAGTAAGTAACGGCAGAACCAGCAGCGCAATAGCTGCTTTTATGCTTAGCTGCCGATAAAAACCGTATTTTTTTAAATTTAAAGGCTTGTTGCCCTGCCAGAGTGAGCTTTGGCGCAGCAGCCCTGAAAAGTGGTTCAGCCGTTTCTGAAAGTAATGGTAAAAAGAATAAAAGTTAGACATAATAGGTTGGGTAAAGATGAAAGAAGCAAGAAGGATTAGGTGCAAAAAACGACATCTCAGTTACTGGTTGGTGCCGGACTAAATGAGTGTGGACTTTACTACAAAACAAGACTAATCCGGAAACAAATAAATATTTCGGGAGAATTAGCCAGTGGGAAGAAGACATAAATAAGCGTAAGTACTTGAAAATTTTATTTTAAAAGATAATACCAGACAGGTTTACGAAAGAGTGTTATATGAAATTTTAGGAATATAGACGCAACCATAGTTACTAATTTTACTGACACACATTTAATATTTGATAAAAGTAATTTTAACGAAAACAATATTAAATATAAATATTGGCATGAAGAAATAAAGGAATAGACGAAATAAAGTTTTTTATTTTTAATATTTCTTCTGAATGTACCAAATTCTTTTACCAGCCTTACATTCAGCCATTAGTTTTAAAGCATTTGCCGGTAGTTAGTAATTGGTTTATTCGCCAGCTTGGTGGATCTCCCAACTCTTGGTTCAATTGAGCTGAATTCCAAGCTGTGGTAAACGGCGCTTATATTATATATTCTAATACCGGATAATTGTTACCTGCCAAAAATGATTCACAGCAAAACTATTCAATTGCAGAAGCTAGTCTAAACGGGATTCCGCCAAAAGATGCCTGCACCAAATCTTGAATTTAATGCTGCAGTTAATTTATTTAAGTAACAGGACAAAATTAAGTTGATAAAAACCTGAGTTTAAGTATTTGATTATTAATTTATTAACGATCTAACAACGAACAACTAAAAACGACCAACTACTTACCACTAAAGAGATGTTTTTTTAAATTTATTGCCAGCAGAAGCCGTGTATGTTATCAATGATCTGGAAGAAAATTGGTTGGGAGTTCATACGCCTATCCTAACTTTTAAATTGGTAATCCGAACAATTCGTAAATCCCTGGCAAATACTTGCATCTGCCAGGGATTTAGCTTGCTTCACATGAAGCGTGTAAACCAAAGTTTATTGCCGCATGATCTTTACTATTACTTTCAAGGATTTATTTTCAACGAGTAAGTAATACACTCCCGTAACGGACATACTTTTTGAAAAATCAAAAGGCAAAACAGAAGTAGGCTGGGCTAAAGGAAGCCATCCGGTAATCAATTTTTCACCCAGTCCGGACATTAAAGTAAAAGTAACTTCACCCTCTATTGGTCGCCTTAAATCAACTTTCAAATGACCATCTAAAGTGGGAGTAGGATAAGTTAAAAGCGCGCCACCTTCTTCCGGCAGCCTTTGGGCTTGACCCGTTTCAATAGTAGACTTGTTACTGCGAGCACCCATTATGCCCGCTTGGCGAACTACCTGAAAAGTAATAGTAAGTGGGGTGCCTACCGCTCCTGTGCCGCCGGAGGCCGAATAGGGAGTGGCCTTTAAGGTGTAAGAACCAACCGCGGGAGACCAGTTATTGTAGTTGCCGCTTACATCTCCGAACAAAGCATAAGGGGCGCCGGTTTCGGTAGTAGCTTTGGTTTGTGGCCCGCTTAAAGCAAATTTAACGCTTCCTACTTTTACCGGATTGGTATTCGCCCGAATATTAAAATATTGATCAGCAGAAATCGAAAGAACGTCATCCGGCATTAGATCCCGGATGGGTTGGTCCGTGGTGGCGTTTATCAAGGTAAAACTAACTACCTGCTGGCCCGTAGCCGCTACGAAATTAGCCGTAAGGGTTTTGTTGCTCGTCATGGTTACAGGAAGGGGGTTAGTGGTACCGGTAGCAGCGCCGCTCCAGCCAGTAAATACATAGCCGTTCCGGGGAGTAGCCGTTACCTTTACAACCGTACCCGAAGCGTAGGTAGTTTGATCGGGGTTTTTCGTTACGGATCCGCTGCCGGTGGTGTTTACCGTGAGGCTGTATTGCAAAGTAGCCGGTTGGTTGATGACGTTAAAAGTAATGGTGAGCGGAATACCGGCCGTGCCGCTACCGGCGGCACCCATATAGGGCGTTCCTTTTACAGTGTAGGTTCCTACTGTTGGTACCCAGGCCGCATAGTTGCCGTTGCTTTCACTAAATACTGCGTAAGGCGCCGTGCTTTCGGTCTGTTTCCGGATAAGCTGTCCGCTTACATTAAATATGACACTACCAATAACGGCCGGGTTAGTAGTGGCCCGGATATTTAAATTTTTAGTGGGCAGCGTAGCCAGATTAAGAGTAGTGCCGTTTGGTAAGAGTTGCAAGTCCTGGTCGGTATCGGCGTTAACCAGAATATACGCTACCAGTGCTTGGGTTGTAGCCTGATTTACCTTTACTTCCACTTGGTCTGGGTTACTGGTTAGGCCGAGGTCATCTTTTACAATAAGGCTAAAGATATAGGTACCCGCTTTTAGATTGCTAACGGTTGGCGCTGCTATGGTTTTACTGGTAAATATGGCGGTATTCGGGCCGCTTATTTGGCTCCAGCTAAAATTGCCGATGCTGCCATCGGTATCGGAGCCGGAGCCGTTGAGTTGTACGGAGGTGCTGGAGGAGGTGATTAGCATATCCGAACCCGCATCGGCGACTGGGGCGTGATTCACGTTACTTTGCGTTACTACGGTAAAATCAATGCTTAAAGGAGTACCCACGGTGCCGGCTCCATCGGCGGAGGAATAAGGCGTAGCCGTTAAGTTATAGTTACCAGCTACAGGATTCCAGCTATTAAAATCCGCGTTATTTTTACCGAACAAAGCGTAAGGCCCGGTATTTTCGGTGTGGGTACGGGTTTGACTGCCCGTTAAATGAAATACCAGACTGCCGACGGTGGCTGGGAAAGTTTCGGCCCGGATATTTAAATTAGTAGTGGGCAAATCGGCTAGATCCAGGATGGTTCCGTCGTGTAAGGTTTCAATATCTTCTTCGGTATCCGCATTCACCAGGATGTAGTTAGTGGTTCGTTGGGTGGTTGTGTTGCAATCCGGGTACAGTCTTACTTCGTCCTGGCCAGATAGGCCATCGCTATCGGTAACCGTTAATATAATCCGGTAATAATACGTTTCGCCGCCGCACCCGACCGGGTCCAGGGTAGTGGTGGTTTCGGGAGCAGTATCAAAAGGTTCGGCATGTTCATGATTATCGTGGTGCAAAATGGTTTGCCACTTATAGGTTAACTCGCCGTTGCTCTGTTCCTGGTCGGTAACGGTAGCCCGTAAATTATAAGTGGTTTCCTGCGTTAATGGGTACAGGGTGTTAGCCACCGGGCTCGTAATGGTAACCTGGGGCGGGGTATTAGCGGTTAAAGAAATAGTGAGGATGCTGTTATCGGTACTGCCTTTGGAGTCGGTTACCGTAAGGGTTACCGTGTATTTTACCGCGTTTTCATTAGTAAAGGTATGCGAAGGGTTGGCCAGATTGCTAGTGGTGCCGTCGCCAAAATTCCAGGCGTAAGTTAAAGATTGGCCCTCCGGATCCGAGGATTGGCTGCCGGTAAACTGCACCGTGAGCGGGCTGGTGCCAAAAAGTTTATCCGCCGAAGCCACGGCGTTTGGAGGGGTATTCACGCTATTGTAGCTTATTTTTCTAATTTCGGAAGGATAATTAATGTAGTAGATACCGGTTTGGGTAGGGTTTACGGCCATGGCGACCACCACGGCGCCACTTGCTAAAAAATTATTCACCGCTACGGGTTTATTGCTGCCATCTACCGCCATACTTCGGATCCATTTACCAACATAATCACCGAAAAAACAGGTGTTCTGGTAAATAGCGGGAAAATCGGAGTGCGGGTAAAAAACACCCGCTATAGCCGCATTGCCGCCAAACTGCGGTCCGGGTACCGGCGACCCCGCTGCGCCAATATCGGCAAAAGTAGCCGTTTGTCCGCTAAAAGTGCCCGTACGGGATGGACCAGTACTAGTATGGCGCCAGTCTATGGCCGGACGACTGTGTACAAACGTTTTTACAGAACTCGGAACAGGCTGGCCGGAATTACAAGGATTAGTAAAAAGAGCGGTGCCACTAATCGTTTCCTGTTTAATTAAGTCCTGGAAATAAAAGTATTGTTGGGTGCAGCCATTAACCCCGTACAAAGGATTAGGGGCGTAATTATGAAAAACTTTCTTGCCAGGGTACGAGGATTGCGCGGTTAATCCCTCAAATAAGGGCCAGCCAAAATTCATTCCGGGCCGGGTAACAATATTTAATTCTTCATAATTTCCGTTTCCTACATCCCCGACGTACAGTATTCCCGGATTAGCATCGGCGGCATTAACACTGCCGGTACCGGGTTTTATAATCATCCGAAAGGGATTACGTAAACCTAAGGCCCAAATTTTAGAATGAACCGAATGGGGATTGGCTTGGTCGTAAAAAGGATTGCTGGGAATACCGCTGCCAGTTTCGGGATTAATTCTTAAAATTTTACCGTTGGTACTTTCCAGCATTTGCGACCGAAATGCCCCCACATTCAATTCTTTAGTAATAATACCATCGGTTAAGGCTTGGGCATAATAGGTTTCGGTAGCACTACCCACGTCCGTAGAGGCATAGCTGGCGCCATCGCCCGCTGAAACCAGCAAAGTGCCATCCGCGCCGAATACCAACGATCCAATGCCGTGGCTTTGATGGAGGGAAGGAATGCCCGTTGCCGGAGTAGCACCAAGTAAAATTTTACGGCTGGCTGCACTTACGCTGTAGCCATCCGGGGTTTGGCTGGCGGCGTAGCGCGTTACTCGGCCAATGGTAGCTTTATAGTAATCGTTGGTGGTACTGCTGTAGCTGCTGGTGCCATAATGGAGCAAGTAATGCCGGTCCACGGTGTAGAGCAAATAAAAGTAGCCATTACTGGAGAATTGCGGATCTAGGGTAAAGCCAAGTAATCCGAAGTCCCGCCAATCGCCTACTTCTTCGCTGATGTCTAGTAGCAGCTTTCTTTGATTATTTTTTACCACCCATACTTTCCCGGCTTTTTCCCAGACAAACATTTGGCTGCCATCTTGGCTAAAGGTAAGCCCCACGGCTTGGTCCCACTGCGCAGATACCGGCGAAGAAGAAAACCCACTGGGTAGGGTTTGCGCCCGAAGGGTTACTGGCCCGGATACTACCATAAAAAAAAGCCAGATAATAGCAGGAAGTATACCCGTACGGAGTCGTACCAACCACTTATTGAGATAGTGCTTTTGGCCGCAGCAGAAAGGTTTTTGGGAAGGTTTACTTATGACTTGGCGTAGCCATCGCCAAAATGCCTGACCATACCCATGCATCGATTTATGAAAGTAGTAGATTTTTGCCATAGTATATAATAGATTAAGCGTTGCCTACTGCCGGTTAAATATTCGCGCAAGTTTTATAACCAATACCCAGGAGTACTAATTATTTAAAATTGAGAGAAATAAAAGGAGAGGATTAAATGTAAATAGATAATCAATTAATTAATAAGACAGGCCTTATCCGTAAGAGCATTTTCCCTCAGAATCAGACAACGTAAACGGGTAATTAAACGAGTATTAATGTATGTGCAGGAAACTTAGCTTATTACTATCAATCGATTTAGTATCATCTCTATTTTTTGAGAAAAATAAGGCACAGTAAATTATAATCAAACAATAACAAAAGGTTTTTTAGAAATAAAATTTGATTAATTTTTTAAATTATGTACTGTGGTTATATTTTAAATTTGATTTTTTATATAATATTCGCTTATATTCTAACAATAATATTTGCTTCGTTCTATCAAAATTCTAATGAATGACTGTTCTTAACGATGAAGCAGCTTTTATAAGAGAAACTGGATTTTCTATCTGGTGGTAATTACTTTTAACTACCTCTTTGCTGCTAGTAGTATTAGCTTCTCTAGAAACCAACGACCATTTTTTAAATTTTACTATTTCCATCAGCCAGTACAACTGCTATGAATTAAATAACGGCTCAAGCGTTTCGAAGAATAAATGGTCCACTAAATTTTAAAATTAATTTGCGGTAAATTTAAAATATATTCTAAGTATTTATCCGCAAGGAATCAGAGACGATGTAAAAGCTTTTAGAAAATTTAACGGGCCGTCCGGTAGTTAAATAAAGAAGTATTTTTCAATTTAGGGCAGTAGAAGGCAATTGCTGGTGTTTAGCTTGAGCGGTTTGCTTTTATCATTCCCGGAAATTACATGTTCGCACAACTGAACCTAGAAGACCTGCTTTTTATTGACATTGAAACAGTGCCGGGCCGCGCCAACTTTGCCGACCTCGACGAAAAATTTCAGGAACTCTGGGCATTAAAAGCCCGGCAACTGGCTAAAATAGAACCTGACCCCGCCGATATTTACGAACGCGCCGGTTTATACGCCGAGTTTGGCCAGATTGTGTGCATCTCCATTGGTATTTTGCGCGAAACGCCCGCGGGCCGCTACACCATGCGCCTGAAATCGTTTGCCAACACCAACGAGAAACAGCTCCTCCTGGACTTGTGCGATTTATTAAACACTAAGTTTACCGGGAAAAGCTATTGTTTGTGCGGCCACAACATTAAAGAATTTGATATTCCGTATTTGTGCCGCCGGATGCTGGTAAACGATATTTGTCTGCCCCAGTTAGTGGACTGCACCGGTATGAAGCCCTGGGAAGTGCCGCACCTGGATACCTTGCATTTGTGGCGCTTTGGCGATACGCGCAGTTATGTATCGTTAAATTTGTTAGCGGCTCTTTTTAAGATTCCCAGCCCTAAAAGCGAGATGGACGGCTCGGAGGTGGCGCGGGTATATTACGAAGAACAAAATTTAGAAAAAATTAGCCACTACTGTGAGCAAGATGTTATTACGGTGGCGCAACTTTTACTGCGGTTTAAAAGCTTGCCTATTCTACTGCCAGAAGACGTTCAATCTACCTGATATAAAGGTTAATGCTAGGCAAACTCCACCAAAACAAATTACAAACCAGCAATTTTTTAAATTTCTAATTCTTTAATTCAAAGAAGTACTAACTCCTGCAAGCGGCGGGCGTTATAAGGGGCATACCCGTGCATGTCGTTATCAAAATACACAAATACTTCTTTGCCGGTCTGCCGCCAGCTTTTACAGCGGTGAGCCCATTCGGTTAAAACTTCTTCGGCGTAACTGCCGTCGTATTTATAAACGGGGCCGTGCAGGCGCACGTACACAAAATCGGTGGTAACTTGCTGCGGCGAAAGGTGATTTTCCAGATCGTACATGCAAAAGGCGGCGTTATACGCCTGTAGTAAATCATATATGGGCTCGTTGTACCAGGAATGGTCCCGGAACTCGAACGTATACCGGTAATAAAGCGGCAAGGCTTGCAAAAAATCTTTAAAACGAGATGCATCGCAACGCCACTGCGGGGGTAACTGAAACAAAATGGGGCCTAGTTTTTCCTGGAGTAAAGCTACATTTTCAAAAAACCGAACGATGGATTGCTGCGGGTCCTTTAGCTTTTTCAGGTGCGTGATAAACCGGCTGGCTTTTACCGAAAACAGAAAATCGGGAGGCACCGCCTGGTACCAGGCCGCAAAAGTTTCGGGAGTGGGCAAGCGGTAAAACGAATTATTTATTTCGACGGTGCTAAAATCCTGTAAGTAAAATTTTAAATAATCCTGCGAAGCAGTACCGGCCGGGTAATAAATATTCTTCCAGTGTTTGTAATGCCAGCCCGAACAGCCAATCCAGATTTTACGCTCCTCTTCCATGCTCTTTTTAGCCCCGGTATACTGGGTTCATGCGGTTAAAGTTAATTCCTCCGCCTACGGCACCTCCCCTAAAAACAAGGGAGGAGATGCAGCTATTACTTTTGCTTTATTTCTCCTGTGGAACGTGCCGTGGCACGTTCTTATGTTACCAGGCATAAGATATACGAAGCTCGTAGAGGTGATTTTCACTTTAAAAATGTATTAATGTCCGAAGAAACAACGTAACTCTTTACCCGGAGCAGTGGCCTCTCCTTCCCTGTTTTTAGGGGAGGTACCCGGAGGGGAGGGGTAATAAAAAATCCGGTCTTTAACCGGATTTTCTCTAGTGTTGGAAGGATTGCTAACTGCTTTTTTAAATTTTTTTATTTAGCAAACCTGCGATGAGGCCTTTTTTAGTTGCCGCCACCCGCGCGGTTGAGTTCTTCCAGGTTGGTATTGCGATTCTTTTCTTCAAATTTAGCGCCTTTGTTAAAGCGGTAGCGCAAATTCAATCGCAGGTTGCGGGAGCCGAAATACTGGTCGAACTCGTTGATATTGCCGTTGTAGTTCGCGCGGCCAATAATTTGCTGCCCTTTAAAAATATCGTTTACGTTCACCGAAAATTCTAATTTATCGTTCAGGAAAGACCGTTTCAAACCCACATCAATGCCCCACAAGGCCGAAATATGGTACAAGGCATAAGCACCGGGCCCCTGGTAGAAGGCGTTTACTTCTAGTTTTACTTTTTTCGGAAGCTGGATATTCTGGGTAGACTGGCCGTAATAACTTAACTGCTTATTGCGCAACGACCGTTCTTTTTGCTCAATGGTATAGTCCTGGTAAGCCACGTTAAAGGTGTTGTTCATCTCCCAGTTTTTCGAAACTTTAATCGGTAATACCAAATTACTGTTCGCGTTTTCGTAGCGTTTTACGTTGGCATTCATAAATACGGTCCGGTTTAACTCGGGGAATTGTTCCGGCACTTCGGCAATAAAGTCGGTGGTTATGGCGTAACCAATTTTAAAAATATACTTTGATTTTATGGTTTGCGTCACTTCAAAAGAATTGGTATAAGCGGGGCGCAGACTCGGGTTACCCTGGGCGTAAGTATACGGGTCGATGTAGAACACAAAAGGATTTAAACTTTCGTAGCGGGGCCGGTTAATGCGGCGGCTGTAGTTATAAGAAATCTGGTAGTCTTTGCTGACGTTATGCATCAGGAAAATACTCGGAAAAAGATTGAGGTAGCGGCGTTCGAAGGTGGTGTTGGTGGTCAGCAGATTGCCTTCGCCCAAGGTTTGTTCAGCGCGTAAACCGCTTTGCAAACTCCATTTTTCACTGATTTTGGTGTTAAAGTTTACGTAGGCCGCAAATATTTTTTCTTTGTAAATAAAATGGTTGCTTTTTAAAACATCCGGAACGTTGCGGTTATCTATGTTGTAAAAGAACCGCAAATCGTTATCGGAAACTACCCGGCTGGCTTTGGCGCCCAGTTCCATTTTGGTATCCTTCGAAAACGATTTGGTAAAATCGGTCTTGGCCGAGAAAATTTTAAAATTAGAAGGATTGTCGCTGCCGGGTAAAACCAACCGCGAATTGCCATTACTGAGCTGCTGATACAAATTATTAAAGCGCGAGTTAGAGCTATTGTTAATCATCACGTAATCTACGTTGGCAGAAAGCGTGGTGCCCGCCGTATCGAGTTTACCCAGGTAATGGCCGTTAAAAGTGTAGTTCGAAAACTCGCCGTTAATTAAGTTGGTGGCGGTAATCAGCGAATCGGTAGCGGGATTGCCGTTGGAGGCAAACGTACGGGTTACAAATTCGCTGTTAAAATCCTGGTAATACAAATTAGTGGTTACGCCCACGCTGTGCTTATCATTAATGTCGTAATCGGTGCTTAAGCGCAGCGAAGGCACTTGCCGGATATCTTCCTGCCGGCCGTTGGAGTACTGCTTACTGCTGCTGCTATCGGTATTAAATTCGCGATTAAAAACGGCATTGCGGTAGAATACCCGCCGGGCGGCGTCGAAATTGGCCGAAGTGCTCCATTTGCCTTTTTTATAATTTAAGGTACCCCCGGTACTGTATCCCGACATGCCGTTGTAGAAATTACCCACGTACACGCTGCCATTCACGCCGGTAAGCGAGTTCTTTTTTAAATTTATGTTCAGAATGCCCGCGTTGCCTTCGGCATCGTACTTCGCCGAGGGGTTGGTTATAATTTCAATGTCTTTTAAGTTTTCCGCCGACATGCCCTGCAACATGGTTTGCAGTTCTTTGCCGGATAAGTAAGTTAACTTGCCATCAATCATGATTTGAATACCGCCTTTGCCGTTCAGCTGAATATTGCCGTCCTGGTCGATAAATACCCCCGGCGATTTGGCTAATACTTCGTAGGCTGTACTGCTGGCGGCCAAAGCGGTACCATCTACGCTCACTACCATTTTGTCGGCGTGGGCTACCACCTTGGGCCGCATGGATTGTACCGTTACTTCTTTTAATAGTTTCGCATCTTCCTGCACCGTTATAGTGCCAAAATCTTTCGAAAAGTTGGTATTAGTTACCTCAAACGGAGCCGTATCTAAAGTAGTAAAACCAATGGCCGTGACGCGCAGCAAGTACGTGCCCGTGGCCGGAGTTTTAAGGGTAAAAGTACCTTGATCGGTGGTGGTAACTCCCGACACTACCGCTTTGGTACTGGTTTGGATAACGGCTACGCTGGCATACGGTACTAGTGCGCCTTTGCCGTCTTTAACCAGACCGGTAAGCTGGCCGCTGGTTTGCGCAAAAGTTACCCCCGACAGGCAAAGCAGGAAAGCAATATTAAATAAGCAGTATAATTTCTTCATGGTGTGTTTGTTTGAATAAGGGCTGGAATTCTTATTCGGGCATCTTCTACTATTATACCAATCTTATTTTTAATTATTAACTAATTGAAAATTAGAATTTTAGCTACTGATTAGTTCCCCGGTTAGTGTACGATTACGTACAGTTCTGTATTAATTCCGAACAGTAGAAGAATGCCCTGCGCCAGATTTTTTACATTTTTATGGCAGCTTTCTAAAACGTTTTAAGAGGTAAGTTTTAGCGATGTGTTTCTAAAGAAGTGGCCCGAAGTAGCTGCTGTTCCTAAATCTTTTTTTATTATTCTGGAAGAATTTTGGGAGTAGCAAGAACTATGTACTTGGACAAAATTAAATAGATAGACAGGTTCGACTAAGTAGTTGATTTTTAAAATACTAACAATCAAACAACGAACAACTAATAACGACCAACTACTTAGCAGCTGATGTAATTAGAAGTATGTACTTGGTAGACAGAAAATAAACTTAATTTATTTTGTACTCTTACCCCCATGTGGCCAGAAGATTCTTCCGGAGGGCTAACCCAATGGTATTCTTTATGTAAGTCCGGTTATTTAAATGCTATCAGAAAGCAGCTTTAAACTATAATTTTAAAAAATGGCTTCGCTACTGGCACCAGTTAAGGGTTATATTAAACCAACCAAAATCTGAGTGGGATAGCATTCAGTAATAAAGGCGGCACGGGTTGGGGTGCCAAGTGGACCGGCAGAATAAGCAATTATGAATTTAATTTCTTCAGAAGCTAAATTATCGAGGTAAGCTGCGGCATGATCTTGATCGCTATCATGACTTAAGTTGCCAAATCCCATCGCAACGATCTTATTATTCATACTATTGGGTGGTTATGGTTGAGCAGAAGAATAACCTACATACGTTAGCAGAAGGACGACTATTAAACACTTTTTAGAAGGTTTATGGCATCATCCATTGTTATTTTTTTAAATTTTAGCCAATGGCAACGCGGTATTTGCCGCAAAAAATTTCCAGAAGTTACTTTGACGAAGAGTGTTGGAGCTGTGTTCTCTGGCCACAAGAAGGTGCGGGCAAATTCTTGAAGGCTACCTAAAGCCTTTGCGCAAAGTTTTAAATCGGCTACAATGTTAACCAACAATGGTTTACCGGAATAAGTGCTTGCTTTATTAGGAAGGTAGCTAATTAATTGCTTCGGTTTGTTGAATAAGTTGCTTTAGTATGTCGGCGGCAGATTTAAATTCGGCTTTTGCCGAAGATTGTCCCGCCCACAAGGCCATAAAATCCGAGTTATCTTGCTTTTGGGCTATACTTCGGATGGGGCCGGTTAGGCTAGTTTGGATAGGATAGGCCGGGATGGGCAAACCGGATCTTTCTACTTCCGCTATAAATTTATTCCGGACTCCCCGGGCCCAACGGCCGGAAAAAGACTTAGTTAGAACTATCTCTGTTTCGGCAGCATTCTGAATGCGGGTTTTATAAGAGACACTGGCTAAGCTTTCCGGGCTAGCGATAAAAGCGGAACCAACCTGCACGCCGTGGGCACCTAACATAAATGCGGCCCGGATGGTTTTACCGTTGTGTATGCCGCCAGCCGCCAATATAGGCCGATTGGTACTACTAACTACTTGCGGAATCAAAGAAAATGACCCGATAAGGGGCAGTGGCTCGTTTTCCAGGAAAGTTCCGCGGTGCCCGCCAGCCTCTATGCCTTGGGCCGTAATAATAGCAATATCTTTTTCGGCGAGCAAAACAGCTTCTTTTTGGCTGGTAGCCGTACCAATCAATATTACTCCTTTATCCCGAAAGGCTTTTATACAATCATCTCCCAGAATGTCAAAAGTGAAACTAACAACGGGTATGTTCTCGTCCAGTAAAACCTGAATTTGATTTAGATAAGAATTAAAATGCAGGGGCGCAGGGGCAAGATTTTCTTCGGTAAGGTGATTTTGTAGACAAAGCTGCGCTAAAAAACGGTGCATATTCTCTACTTCAAGCTGATTAATAACCGGAATAGAATGGGCGAAAAGGTTTACCGGTTAAGGATTTGGTTCTCCGGACAAGGGCGCTGGTTTGCGCCGGCGCTAAACCGCCTACGGGTAAAGATCCTAAGCCACCGTTATTGCAAACCGCCGCCACCATTTCGGGCGACGTTACCCCCAGCATAGGCGCTTGAATAATCGGGTAATTTATTTTTAAAAGACTTGTTACTTCAGTCGGCCATTTCATAAGTTAAGCGGTAAAGAAATGATTGTACCCGTGTTAACCAAGCTTTGTTACTTGTTTAGGCAAAGTTCCAGGTTAGTTTGTACCGCAGTATGGTTGCTTTGTTCCGCTATATAAAGAGGCAGGAACAAGAAATTTGATTATAGAGAGTAATTCAAAAAATTAATATGGATGGTTCTCAATACTTAAGGCTTTCCTTATTAAATTGTTTAATCTTCCAAGCTAATAGAATTACACCAAGTATTAAATAAAACATCAATAGCTTGTTCACCATTCCACCTGATTCAAGATACAAATATTGAAAGAAGTCCTCCTTAGTTCTTCTGATTACTTCTACTGTTATACTAAACCCAGCCAGCGCTAAGAACAAAATAAGAGTAGTATACAAGAGCTTTTGCTTGAGGGTTTGTTTTTTAGCAAAGAAAAACATAATAGTAAGTAGCATTATTAGTATTGCAAAGGGTACTCCTTCCAGTTGTCCTCCGTGCCCATTCGCTGTCAGGATATAACCAAACTTAAAAGAATAAAGAAAAGCAATTAAAGTTAAAAATATCAGGATAACTACTTTCATTTTTACAGTAGAGCTAACGGTTGGTTGGGTAACTATCGTAAATTTTTTTAAACCAAGAATCATTTACTGTTTTTTTACCTATGTAACATCACACAATCCGCTGCTTAATGGCTTTAGCTACTACTTCGGTTAAAGAGGCTACGTGCAGCTTTTCATAAATGTTTTTCACGTGCGAACGTACCGTTTCGTAGCTGATAAACAACTTGGCGGCAATCATTTTATAACTCAGGCCATCTACCAGGCAAGCTAGAATTTCTTTTTCGCGAATCGTTAAATGGTAAGAATCTGTTTGCTCCGGGGTTTGTACCGGGTTTTCGTTTTTTAATTTGTTCAGTACTTTCCGGGCAATGGTCGGCGACATGGGCGCTCCGCCATATTGCAGTTCCTGAATGGCAGTAATTAAATTCGTGTTGAGAAAGCTTTTAAGAATATACCCCGAAGCACCGCTACATATAGAATCAAAAACCCGTTCATCGTCTTCAAAAACCGTTTGCATGAGCACCTGAATATGCGGAAATTCTTGCTTAATTAGTTTTACCGCTTCAATTCCGGTCATTTCGGGCATGGCAATATCCATCAAAATAACATCGGGTTGCGTTTTTTTAATGTTAGTAAGGCAGTTTAATACGTTACTGAAGGTACCTACCACTTCAAAATGAGGCACCGTGCTTAATAACAGCGTAATGCTTTCGCGGATATTTACATTATCGTCGAAAATAATAATTCTTAGCGGCATAATCGAGCATTTGTAATCAGCCAGTTTAAGTTACTGGTTTAAAAAAAATGATAATCAATTATTTATAATAAGTAGTTGTTGGTTATTAGTTGTTCGTTGTTCGGTTTGTATACATTTGATGATCAGTACGATATCACCAATGATAGTCTAAATTAATTTCGGCAAAGCACTTAAGTTGATTAAAAACTTATCGGAGGCTTGTAAAAGTTTGTTCGACAAAGCTGCCCTAATTAAAAGTAGGAAGCAATCCCCAAATTAGGTGATTTTAAAGTTAATGGCGATCGTTGTGCCATTGGAATTCGAGCTGATATGGAGTTGCCCGTTTAAGTTTTTTACCCGGTTTTTAATGTTGCGCAATCCGTTGCCCGATAAAGAAGGAGAAAGCTGATCGGCATCGGTTAACCCTTTGCCATCGTCTATTACCTGCATCAGAATGCGTTTGTGTTGCAGTTTTAAATGAAGCGTTACATTTTGGGCGCCGGCATGTTTAGCACAGTTGGTTAATGCTTCTTTCAGAATTAAATAAATATCCTTGCTTTTTTCCATACCCACATCTATTCCGGGGGGTAACGCATCGCGGTTTATTTTAAAAACAATGTTGTTGGCCCGGAGCAAAGGCCTTCCGAAAGATTCTATGCGGATAATGATTTTATCCAGGCTATCGTTCACGGGGTTAATGGCCCATACAATATCATTCATCTCCGAAATCATCTCGTTGGAAATAGTACTGATTTTGGTAAGTAACTGATTAACTTCTGCTGATTCCACAGCTGAACTTTTAATTTGGGCTACCTGGCTGTATACGGAAATGCTACTGAGCGTAGAACCTACTGAGTCGTGTAAATCTTGGGCGATTTTGTTCCGGATAGCCTGTCTTTTTAGGAGCTGATCGATGCGATACTGGTACATCAAATAAATTAGGGAGGCCAGCACAGCTGTTACTAACCCATAAAACCACCACCGTTCCCAAAAAGGCGGTACAATAGTAATAGCCATGGTAGTAACCTGATTAGCCGGTACCTGCGCTCCATTTACGGCTCTTACTTTAAAAATATACCGGCCAGCCGGCAAGTTAGTGTAACCGGCGCTATTTACCCGGCCCGCGTTTCGCCAGCTTTTATCCAAGCCTTCTAGGCGGTAGCTGTACGTTATGTTGTCGGGGTTTACATAATTGGGCGAGGAAAAAGTAAAAGAAAAAAAGTTTTGGTTATAAGCCAGTTTTATTTCTTTTTGCTGCAACAGCTCGTTGCGGTAGGTATCAAAAATTCGAAAATCCGTGAAAACGGGTTTTTCCGGCTGCGCGGGGCTTTGAATGCTGGAGGGTTTAAACTTTATAAAATAATTGCTAGCGCCCAGGTAAATAGTACCGGCTGGGTCCTGGTAAATAGAACCATTCAGGCCGCCGGTGCTTTCGTAATCTAACAAATGGTAAGAGGCAAACTGATTTTGGTCAGGGTCGTAGCTGTGTAAATTGCCGTTACTCACCATCCAAACTTTTCCGCTTTTATCTACGGTAATGCCCTGTATTAAATTGGGCGATTCCGGGAAATGCCGGAAAGTTTTGGTTTTAGTGTTAAAATAATTGAGGCCACCGCCGTAGGTGCTTACCCAAAGATTATGGTGCTGGTCTTCGGCGATATCGTACACATTATCGCTACTGAGGGAGCGCGGATTGATAGGGTCGTGTTGGTAATAGATAAAATGCGGCGACTGGCTGTTTTTCCATTCTGCCAAGCCGCTTTTGGCCGTGGCCATCCATAAGCCACCCGGGCTAGTTTTATACAACTTGCGAATCAGGTTATCTTTTAAATCCAGACGGGCAATTATCTGCCGGGCACTATCGGCTCGGGAAACCCACTTTTGGGCGGCAAAATCGTAATAAGTTAAAAAGTGCCCGTAAGGGGCCGTTATTAAAACCGGCTGGTTATTAATTTTAAAATCCACGATAGAAACAATGCGCGAAGCAATAATTTTACTCATTACCAAATCCTGCGCCTGGTCGGATAATAGCGCTATGGCGTGGGTACTGGGGTTAAATTGGAATAAAGAATAGTTGGTGCCCAAATAAAAAGTACCGTTGGTACTCTGGTGTATTTTACCCACCGCCAGGTTTGTACCCTGATAATTTAATAAGATGTGCGTAAAAGCGGGGGAAATTTTAAATTTTTTAAATAATCCATCGCTAGTAGCAATCCACAAGGTTTGCTGCGCATCCAGGTAAAAATCATTAATGCGGCCGGGTTGGGTAGTGGTGCTTTTAACAGGGAGCACTTGTGGCGTAAACTGCTGTTGGTAGAGGTTATAGGTACTAACTCCTTTATCGGTGCCCAGCCACATATTACCATCGCGGTCGCGGTAAATACAATTAATTTTATTGGAAAGCAGCGAGCCGGCTTTTTGCGGATTGGGCACGATGTGCTGGAAAGTTTTTCTCTGCTGATCAAACAGGTGCAACCCTTCGTAACGTCCCCCAATCCAGAGCTGCCCCCGGTGATCATCCGCAAAGCTAGAAGCTTCGTCGGTAAAGGCAGTAACCGGCGAAGCGGCTACCGGGAAGTTTTCTTCTTTTTTTAATTGAGCATTATAGCGGTATAAGATATTGTCCCAGGAGCCATACCACACGTTTTCGGCCGGGTCGGTGTACAAAGAAGTTACGGTTACGTGCGGTAATTTTAAATAAGCACTTTTGTAGCTGGTGTCGGAAATAGAGTGGGAGGTACGGGTATCTATTTTTAATAAGCCGCTGCCCTGCATGCCCGCCCATACGGTATCGCGCCGCAGGGTAAGCGCTAGAGCAGTTTTTACGCCTTGGTATTTAATCTGATCAAACCGTTCGGTTTGTTTATTAAAACGCAAAATACCATAGCCACTAGTGGCTAACCACAAATAGCCCCGCTTATCTTCTACTAAAGCATTTAAAATGTTTACCGGAATAGAAGTTGAATCGTGGGGTAAATGCCGGTATTTTTTAAATTGTTGGGCATAGGGCAAGCGGTAATCGTAGCGGGTTAAGCCGCCATCGGCGGTAGTAATCCACATGATCTGGTGCTGGTCTAGATGCAGCCCCGTTACAATATTGCCCGACAGGCCGGAACTGCTGCCGGGTTGGCTCCGGAAAATAACCATGGTGTTGCCATCGTAGCGGTTCAGGCCATCTTCGGTGCCAAACCAGATAAACCCTCGTTTGTCCTGAAGAATGCAGTTTACCTTATTATTGGAAAGGCCATTTTGGGTAGTTAGTTTATCGAAAAAGAGATTTTGACCGTATAGCGCGTACGTGCTGCAGCATAACCACCAGCATAATCCGGATTTTAAAAAAGTACGCATGTAACCCGCTTTTTATTTTTCTAAAAAAATGCTGCAAGTAACAAAATTATGAATTTCAAGGAGTTATAAATTTAAAAATATCCCCACAATTGGGGATTAGTTTGGAGTTCTTTTTTACAAAATTGGTCGTACCGAACGAGATTCCTGCCACCAAGCAAAAAATTATTATTGTATGGAGTATTTCATCTGGCATTTATTCCGGAAAATTACGGGAACTGGCTAGGTTTACGGTACCGTTGTAACCGGGTGCGCTACTAGCTTGTATTCCGGTAAATGTACCTTATAGCAAACAAAAACTTTAAACAGGTTCTTTTTATAACTTTCCGTAAATCAAAAAATCCCCGAATGTGGGGATTTTTTGATTTATCACCATTACAGATCTACTTGGAATCCGGCAATTCCCCCCAAATTCGGGGATTGTAGGTGTTCGCCTTTTTTACGCTCTTTGTAGGGATAACAGCCAAGGATTACGGACCAGACCGTGAAAAAAAATAATAGCAGATCCTTTCGAAATGGGGCTGCCTAGCAATCAAAAAATTTAAAAAAATCTGTAAAAATCATGAACGCAACTCTTAATCAATCCAATTTACTTGCTTCTATTTCTACTCCGAATCTAGAAGCTAATAAACAGCTGGTGCTGCGTCATTTTAACGAGGTAATTAACCAAAAACGCTTAGATGTTATTTCCCAGATTTTTGCGGAAGAGTTTTATTCCGTAGCTCCTACTGGTGCTATAGGAAGCGGCCGCACCAATCTGTCGAACTACTTGGGTTATTTCTTTACGGCTTTCCCGGACTTGCACATGACCGTGCAGGAAATGCTCGCGGAAAATGATACGGTAGTGGCACTGGTAAATGTTACCGCTACCCACCAAGGCGAGTTCTGGGGAATACCGGCTACGCAAAATGTAATAAATATTCAGGAAGTATTTATTGTAAAGGTAATTGATAACTGGGTAGTAGAAGCCCGTCCGCAACCAGATTTGTACGCTTTGTTTAAACAATTAAACGCTAATAAATAAGAGCTGTAGCTACGCTGGCCCGAAAAGCCCTTGTTTTATCTATCCGCTGTATTAAGCGTGCCACGGATGGGTTTAAAAGTACGCCAAAAAGTACAATCTAAACTTATTCTTAACGCTTCGGGACTAACGTACGCAAATAGGGCAGCCGGGATACTGCCAAAAGGTATTCTACCAGGGCGTTCTTGCCAGCAGTAGTACCATCCCCCAGCATCGGTCTCAGAATTTTTATCCGGCAAGTAATTAATTAATAGAAGCAGTTTAATGCTGATGAATAAAAAGCACTTATCTCTTTGCTGCAGCTTTAAACAAATTACCGAAACACAAGGTCTTAGAACAGTTGAAATTTAAAAAAATGATGCGGTAAACCCTTTAAAAATTTAAAAATGCTGACGATAGAATTTGCCTAGAAGTTTGCCCGCGATTGGGCAAATGCTTGGAACAATCATAATTTAGATGCGGTGTTGGCGCATTATACCGCCGATTTTGTGATAGAAACGCCCTTGGCGTTGCTCCTGGTAGACGAAAGCAACGGGCGGCTAGCCAGCAAAGAGGCGGTTAAAGCTTATTGGGAAATGGGTTTAAAAAAAATCCCGAATCTGGAATTTAAAATCTTGAATGTTTTAACCGGTATTAACGCTTTAACAATTTATTACTTAAATAAAGCCACCAACCAAAAAGCCGCTGAAATTTTATTTTTTAACGAAGACCGGAAAGTTTGTAAAGCTTTTGTGCATTATTCGTAGTTTGTGATGCAAGCCGGATGGCTATGTTAAGCTGAGTTTTACGGCTTATATTTACCTGGCAATACCCGAAACAAACATGCCGGAAGTAAAACATTTATTTGCCGAATTAGACCAAAAGCTAATTCAACTCCTGAAAACATTAAGGCCGGAAGACTGGGAAAAACCCACGGTGGCCAAACGCTGGCAAGTAAAAGACGTTGTGGCGCATTTACTGGATGGTAATCTGCGGGTGCTATCCATGCAGCGCGATCGTTATTTTGGCGAGCAGCCTCCCGCCATTTCCGCTTACCCGGATTTGGTAAACTGGTTAAATCAATTAAATGCCGATTGGGTAAAGGCCTGCAAAAGAATAAGCCCCGGCGTTCTTATCTTACTCCATGAAATTACGGGCCCGTTGGTTAGTGCCTATTACCAAAGCCTTAACTTACAGGAAAAAGCTATATTCCCGGTGGCTTGGGCCGGCGAACAGGAAAGTTTGAATGAATTGCACCTGGCCCGGGAATATACCGAGAAATGGCTGCACCACCAGCAGATCCGGGAGGCGGTAAACCAACCTGGCATTTTAACAAAAAAATTCTTCTATCCGTTTATTTCCACTTTTATGCACGGGCTAGCGGCTACTTACCAGCACGTGAACGCCGAAGAAGGAACCACTGTTCAAATTTCGGTAACTACCGCTGCCGGCGGCAACTGGTTTTTGGTGCGAAAAGCCGCGCAATGGACTCTGCTTAAAGCTGTTACCAATAAGCCGGACACCCAAGTTATTATTTCTCCGGCTATTGCCTGGAAGTTGTTTTCCAAAAGCATCCGTCCCGAACAAATCAGGAACCAGGTAGCAATCGCTGGCAACAAAGCCTTAGGCGAAGTTAGCTTAGAGATGATTTCGGTAATGGCTTAAAAGTATTTTTTAAATTTTTTAAGTAAGCATACCCGCGAAAGTCCGTTTATAGGCTGAATAAAAGGCATTCTTGTATTTAAATGAGTAATTAGAGTGTCAGATTTTGAAATTTACTAGTAATTCTGATTAGGGCGCCAACATTTTAGTATATTGTAGCTTACATAACGGGTTTATGGCGCAGTATAAATTTACCCAAGTTAATTGGAAGTCGCACTTCATTATAATTCTTCCGGTGCTTTTATTTCGGGAGTTGCAGGACCACTTTGGAACCGGATTAGCAATGCTGTTTGCCACCGGAACCGGTATTTTTCTGGAATTATTAGCGATTAAGTATTTTACTACCGTAGCTGATTTCCAGGATTCTTACTTATCTATTAAAGAAAAGCCATTTTAGTAAAGCTAAAAAAATACCCTACGCCGCATTTGAGAAGTTAACGTACTTTAATGCCACCCGATTTTTAAAATGTAGCCTTGTAACTAAAGGCAACACCGTTTCATTACCCCCACCAGCCCGGCTCGCCCAAGCCGAAGAACTTTTTTCCTGGTTGCGTGCCAAAAACCCGATCATGGAGTTCGAAATTGAAAAACCAGTACCTGTTCTGGAATTAATGCATTAATCCAGCGATTTTGCTGTTTGCATTACCAATTAAACCCAGGAAAGAAGGCAGCAGGTTTGTTGTCGTAAAAGCCGTAGCCCGAACGCGTTCCTGGAACTTCTCAGACGAGTATGCTCTCCCGGAAAAGAATAGCGCTTAAAAAAAGCTTGTTAAGTAAATGCAGCTATTTCGCATACAGTAAAGGGTGAAAGATAAAGCAAGGGTTACCTCAGCACTTAGAAGGGCAGTATATCTTCTGGAGATACCTTGTATAAACATGGTTTACGTTACCACCGGCGCCACTTAGAATTTTTAAATTTATACCTTGCTTTATTCTACAAAGCAGCATCGTAAACGTAACCTTGCTCGTGCCAGTAATCGCGGGGCGGCGTTTCGGAAAAGAAAATAGTGCCAATGCGTTTTAAGCTTTTTACTCCGTATTTAGTAGGAATAATGAGCCGAAGCGGGGCGCCGTGTTTTAAGGGCAAAGCCTCGCCGTTTATTTCGTAACAAAGTAAGGTTTGCGGATGAAGCACACTGGGCATATCTAAACCCACGTAGTACTGGCGATCCGGCGTTTCCAGACCCACATAAGCATACCAATCGGCGGGCTGGTTGAGCGCCAGGAGCTTGCCCGATAAGGTGCCTAACTGATAAAATTTTAAAAAATCTGCGAAAGTTACGCCACCATAATGCACAATTTGATTCCAACCTTCAATGCACTTAAAATCAACTACTAGTTCGGTTTTAGGTAGTTGTTTTATCGCGCTGAGCGTAATAAATTTCGTCAGAGCTTTATGCGGGGTGTTAACCTGCAGTTGCCAGGTTTCTGGGTCAAAATCTTGCGCCGCTAAACCTACCTTGCCGTTTACACGGGGAGCACGCCCGGCAGCAGCCACCGGATAAGTTGGCGCCAAATGCTTTTCGCTAAATAGTAAAGTGTTTACTTGCTCGTTAAACCCCAGCACTTTTCGGATTGGGGTAGACAGCCGGTTCTTGTTTTTAGGTAAATTTTTAAAAATCTGCCACAGACCAGCGCTCCCCACGCCAGCCAGCGTAAATACTGTAAATGCCAAAAAAGTGCGCCGCCTTATTGTTTGATCACTTACCTCTTCTGTTGGTAGCGGTTCTTTATCTTCCATTGGATTTGCGGTTGGGTTTATTAATCTTATTTGGCAGTCTGTTTTATTTCGAAGCCGGTTATCATGGCTTGAAATTTATTCCAACCCGCCCGAATTACCTGGATAAGATGAATGATAAAAAACAAAACATAGCCCATGGTTAAAGCAAAGTGCAGCCAACGAGCAGAGGCATACCCACCCAATAGCGAACAAAGCCAACGTAACTGAATTGGTTTATAAATTGCCCAGCCGGTTAGTACCGAGCCTATGCCCATTAGTATCACTGCGGTATAAGCAATTTGCTGCGCCCCGTTAAATTTACGCTTGGGTGGATGTATTTTTGAAATTCCCAGATCATATAACGTTACTTGCCAGGCTTCGCGAAAAGAATGCTTGTTTGGTAGTAAGTAACGCCACTCCCCGGAAAAAATAGTGTAGAGTACGTACAAGAAGCCATTCAGCAGAAAAAGCCACATACCCACAAAATGCAACGACATGCCTTCGGCTAACCGGAACGGAATTTTTAATGCTTTGTAAAAAGAATCGGGAAAGAAATGGAGCAACGTTTGATCTGCCCAGCCTATCCGGTAAACATCATGGGCCCAGTAAATCAACAATCCACTCCAAATCATAATAGCTAAAAGGGGAAAGTTTAGCCAATGAAACCAACGGATTGCTACCGGATGCTTTTCAATTATCTGTTTCATAAATAGGCTCGGCTGTAGGGAACATTCTTAAATACCAGATTCCTTTAGAATTTTTTAAATTTTGTCATTAGCCCGCTAGGGCACCTCCTTTATACAGTCCGAAGAACTAAATTGTTAAGAATGAGGCTTCAGAAATGGTAAAATTAGAATTTAGTTACACCAACTCCTGGCTAAGCAATAAAAAAAACGAATAAGTAGATTCTAAATAAAGTTAAGCTGATAAATACTATAAAACCGTTACGAGTAGCCTGCTGTGTTAACTAGTAGCAACTATTTGGTAAAAGAAAAACCTACCCCACGTACTAGAAAATAGTAATCGGGTAGGTTTTCAATTTTATTGGGTTAACTATTCACTGAATTAAACCAGAGCAGTATAAATAAGCATCTGGTTTTAAAACAAGCTTCCGCTAATTTTTAATAAAATTTAAATTTTGGAAGTAATTAGTGCCTTTGATTTGAATAATGTACTTACCAGTTGCCAAATGGCTAATGTCTAATGGCACCCGATTGCTGCCTTTTCCGGAAGTTTGTTTTACTATTTTACCAGTTATGTTTATGATGGTAACAGTAAATTCCTGTGCAGGTAGTTCGGCTAAATCCAGGTTAGTAACTGCCGTTGCCGGATTCGGATATAGTTTAGCGGTAGGTACAATTAAATTCCGGATACCGCGTTGCACGGCAATAATATGGCTGTAAGCAAATTTACTATTGGTATCTACTTGTTTTAAGCGGTAATAAGTTACGTTGCCCGGCGCTTGTTTATCCAAGAAGGTGTATTGCACTAGCTGGTTACTGTTACCGTGGCCCTTTACTTCCCCAATTGCTTCGAAAATTTTGCCATCCTGGCTTCTTTCTATTATAAAGTAAGCATTGCTTTTCTCGGAGGCAGTACTCCAGTTTAATTGGTTTCCATTAGGTTGCGCAGTAGCGGCAAAAGTAACTAAGGTAACAGGTAGTAATACCACATTGCCCGCAGATCGGAAGACATATTCATTGGTAGTACTATTTGTTTGTAAGAAACTTCGCCGGCCGCCTGCGGAAGGATCAAATAAATCTACTAAACCATCTTGGTTTCTATCGTAATAGTAAGTGGCACCCGGAGGTGTTACATAGGTTAAAAATTGCGGATACTGGCTCGTGTTATTTAATTCTAACCAGTTGGGTATGTTGTTGCGGTTGTCGTCGGTGGTAGTGTAGTAGGCAATATTGTTATTGTTACTTTCAAAATTAAGCGCTCGTAGTTTTAAATCATCAATAACAGTACCGTCCAGGTTGTCGTCATAAGCCTCAATGTAATCCGCAGAAAGATCATTATCACTATCCAGGTCCAGATAGTCTGGTTTATCCTGATTATCGGTATTTATCGGGATAATGGTAACTCCGTTGGAACCGCAACCACAGGTTAAATCGTAACGATCATCTAAACCATCTCTATCGGCATCTGTTAAAGATTTATTTATAAAATTACTGGTGGCTTGTGCCTCAATGGCGTCTAAAATGCCATCGTTATCGGAATCTATGTCTTCATAATCGCGACGGCCATCTTTATCCGAATCTAAAGCCGGCAGGATAGATTGATTGTTGGTACCGGATCTTAATATAGCCAGCGGAATTCCAAATTCATTGACAGGTCCTCCGATTGTACCGGTTTGGGGGTTGTAATTAATATTCGTGGGTATCACCCCGCCGTAGGCTTCTATTACATTGGTAATGCCATCGCCATCAATATCCACATCGAAGCCGCGGATTAGGCCGTCTAAATCTAAATCAAACCCATCATGAATTCCGTCGCCATTCTGATCCCGGAATGCCCCATAAATCGGATGATTAAAGTCGCGGTCGAGGTAATTATAAATACCATCATTGTCGGCATCGCCCGTAGGATTCGTGGCTCCGGGTTCTGTTATAACGCCGTCGTTGTTGTCATCTAAGTCTACATCATCGGCAATCCCGTCGTTGTCCCAGTCGTCGGAAATAACGTAGGTGATTTCGTTCAGGGAAATTCCACCACCAGCGTCAACCGTTTCAATTATTAATTTGTATACACCAGGTTGCAGGTCGTATTGGTTCGTTACTTCCAGTTCACCATTCGGCTCTAAACGAATACCGGTAGGCAAGGAGGTAGAAACATTATTTCGGGTTCCACCCACAAAAGTAGCTGATTGAATAGAACCATCCGGGTCGTTGGCTACAGCAATGTGTTGGCCCGTGGTAAAGTAAAAGTAATGCCTACCGGATAGTAACACTTGGTAAGTAGTTGGCCGGTCGGAGACATTTAGTACAATAACGGTACTGTTATTTCCGCTGCTGGTAGTGCCACCATTCGGGTCAAATTCATTTTCAGCTAATTTATATCCCACATTGTTTAGGCTGCCACTCGCTGTGGGTTCTACCAAGAGGGTTAAATTTTTAGATTGATTAACCGGCAAATTTCCAATTAACCATCGGCCGGTAGCGGGATCAATGGTGGTACCCGGGGCGGGTACACCGCTGCCGGTTACTAGCCTTAAGCCAGGAGACACCACCGAGCCGATTACAACGCCAGTAGCTGCATCCGGGCCGTTGTTAGTGGCCGTAATCGTAACCAGGTATTGACCGCCGATGTAATAAGGTCCGGTAGCAATGCTGCTGCTCAAAGCTACATCGGCAGTGGCATTACCAGTGGTTTGTGCCGTTTGGCTGTTATTAATGTTGTTTTTATCGTATTGTGCCGCAGTGGCCTTAGCCGTAGTAGAATAAGTAGCCGCTGCCTGAGGTTTAACGGTTAAGGTCAAAGTTTGGGTATTAGCAATTCCTGGTAATAAATCCGTTCCCAAGGTCCATGTACCGGTTGTGCGGTCGTAGGTACCCGCGGAAGTGGTAGCGCTCACAAAATTGAGTCCCTGCGGTAGAATATCTTCGATAATTACGTTAGTAGCCACCTCGGTTTCTTTGTTTTGCACCGTAACCGTAAAAGTAACATTGTCGCCGTTTTGGAAAGTAGGGGTAGATACGGTATTCGTAACTGCTAAATCAACCACCGGTACCACGTTTAAAAAGGCCCGGGCCGTATTATTTTCCGGAATATTATCATATGGGTAAGTAGATTTATCCGTAATGGAGCCACCTAAAAACAAGCGGCCGGATCGATTGGGGATACCTCTAACCGTTAATTTCTTCGATTCACCGGGCAATAAAGTACCCACAATCCAAACACCAGTAGCGTTATTGTAAGAAGTACCGGCTTCGGCTACCGGTTGAGCCGTGAATGTGATGGTACCCGTTCGGGTATCGCTTCCTTCCAAGTTAGTTATTATATCCGGGCCATTGTTCGTAACCACAAATTCAAAAAATGCTTCGGTTATGCCTCGATAAAAATTGCCGTCCGGGTTAGCTCCGGACACCGTAATATTAGTAGAAATATCTGCCCGTTTTTTTACGGTAATCGGGGTGGTACTGGCGTTGTCGCTGGCATCACCATCAAATTGATCTGGTGTGGCGGCGGTTCTTTCGGCTGTAAACGAGTAGGTTTTATCGCCGCTTACGTTATCATCCCGGTTAGGAGTGCCAATTAAAGTTAATTCCGTATAAGCTCCATTTGCCAAACTAGGTATTGTCCATATTTTGGTATTAACATCGTAAGACCCTATTTTAGGAGATCCCGAAACGAGGGTCATACCGGCTGGCATAGGCGCATAGATTTTTACGTTGGTAGCCGCATCCGGCCCTTCGTTGGTCGTGCGCACTGTATAAGTTACGGGGTTGCCCGTGTAATAGGTAGTCGCGTTGGAAGAAGTACTTACGTTAATATCCGCGGTGATAACTCCAGTACCAGCCTGAATACTATTGGAAGCTTTATTATTACCGTTTACATTATCGTATTCCGTGTGGATTTGAGTGGCCGTAGTAGTAATAACGGCGCTTTGCTTAATAGTACCTGTTAAAGAAAGAGTAGCCGATGCACCATTCGCTAATGTTCCTACAGTCCATTGGCCCGATGCTGCATTATAGCTTGTTCCGGCTGCAGGATTAAAAGTAATATTGTCAAAAGAAGCCGCTGGTAATTGATCTTCCACGAGAACGTTTGTGGCCGTGCTGGGACCATTGTTGGTAACGGTTACCAAATAAGTAACTACATCGCCATTGGCATAAGTAGCCTTAGGGGATTGAATACTGTTTGTAACCTGTACATCAGCGGTAGGTGCTACGGTTATCGTTTGCGAGGCACTATTGTTGGTATTATCACTATCACCCTCACTATGATTTTGAGTAGCCGTAAAGGTAAAGGTACCCGTTGCAGTAGGTGTGGCAGTTATCGTTAAAGTTTGCGTAGCATTCGTTAAAATAGTACCTACATTCCATACTAGGTTAGAATTAACCGTAGAGGCAGTACCAATGGTAGTACTGTAATTGGTAAAATTTACTCCTGCTGGAATTGGCCCGGTAACTACTGCATTAGTCGCACTATTGGGGCCTTTATTAGTGGCTTTGATGGTGTAGGTTATTGTTCCGTTCTGATTAGTAACAGTATTTGAAACCACATTAGTAACTTCTACGTCGGCCGCGGAATTAACGGTTATCGTATTGGAGGAGGTGTTGTTACTGGCGTTTTCGTCTAGTTCATAGGCGGTTCTACTACCCAAAGTGGCAGTAGTGGTGTAAGATCCTGCCAACGATGCTTTAACCGGCAGCGTAATGGTTTTTGTTTCACCTACCGCCAAAGTGCCCACTGTCCAGTTACCGGAGGTAGCATCATAGCCTGCAGGAGTTGTTACTAGCGTAATACCGGTAGGTAGTTTATCGGTAACAACTACTCCGGTAGCTGCATTCGGACCTAAGTTTTTAGCGGTTACCGTATAGGAAAATAAATCGCCGTTATTGTAAACGGTTTGTGGTACCGTATTTTTAACTTCTATATCAGCCGAGGGCACTACCGTAATGGTAACCGGAGCACTATTATTAGTTGTATTATTATCTGCTTCGGTGTGGGTTTGGGTAGCAGTAGTGGTAACGGGCCCCGTTGCTAGGGGTTTAGCCGTGATGTTTAAGGTACGCGAAGCGCCTACAGCTAAAGAACCTACGGCCCATACGCCAGTGGAACTAGTATAAGCAGCATCGGAAGAGGTTATCTCTCCAAATTTTGCTGGATCTAGTCTATCGGTAACGGTAACATTGGTAGCTGGTAAAGGACCATTATTCGTAACAGTAACAGTGTAGGTTAAAGCTTTGCCAATGGTATAAGCACCTGTTGAAACGGTTTGTGTTACTCCCACATCCGCGCTGCAATCGTAAGTAAACGTACCAGATTGATCCAGGGAATTTATATAGCCGTAAGTCCAGGTATTAATCGTTTTTAAATCGCCGGCGTTATAGTTAGTGGCCGTAGTAGTAGTGCTGCCCCAGTTATGCACGCCCGTCGTATTCGTTGAAGCCGGTGCAATACCAAATAATTGCGCCTGCGGAGCCGGAAAAAAGTAGTAGATAGATTGCTGTCGTCCCAGAATAATAAACTGTTGTAAGCGGTAGCACTGGCTACCGGCCGCACGTCTTCCACCCGGAAACCATTGTTTACTTCCGCATCCCACACCGGAAAATGAATAGGTGCAGCCCCGTTCCGGAAAGTATAAGTTATAGCTGTATTGTTGGCCACCGGCTGGTTTAAACCATTCAGCCCGTTCCACTCTACCGTGCGGCTGCCGCTGAGCCCGGTTTGTTCAATTAACACGTCGGTGGTACCAGGTTGATATCCCGCTTGGCCATTTAAGTTAATAAGCGCGATAAAAGTACTTCGGTGACTGGAGTTAACGGTGAAAGTAGATTTACCTGCTCCGTTGCTTGTATTACACGTTGAGTTAATAGCCACACTAAAAGTAGGAGTAGCGGCACTGAGCCAGATAGCAGGGTCTGGGTTATTTACAAAACTAAAAAATTCCGGAAAGTCGGATTGTGAAGTCTGGCTTTTTCGTTTGTCTTCGTTGGTGGTACCTAAAGTAGTACCAGTACTATTGGTTACAAACCGGAAGTAATTTTGCGGAGCAATACCGGCTAGTTCAATTTTTTTTACAAAATATTTACCGGCCTCATCCAAGCTGGGAATAAGCGGAAACATGTTGAAAGTTTTAGAAAAAACGTTGGTAGTGCCGCCTGCTGAGAAAGACCACAATTTACTGCGCATCCGGCCGGGTTTTTCCACTCCACTGGCATCCGTTACCGTGAAATCCCATAAATCGTACACCGAAAAACGCTGTTCATCCGACAAATTGGCTTCTCCTACCTGGGTAAATTCCACGTAATAATCGTAATCAGTGGCAGTGTTATTAGTAATAGATAAAGGAGTATAGCCAGTGGTGATACTTCCGCGGTTAGGGCCAACTAATGCTTGGGCCGTGTTTACTATTACGCCATTTTGGGGAGTGTTGAGGAGCATGCCCCGGGTAGAAGCCGTGTTGTTGGTTAGAGTGGTGGCTACACTGTAAGAAGCATCATCAATACCGCCCGTAGTAGTCCGGTGCATGGTAATAGTTAAAGCAGCCTGATTGCCTGTTCCTTGGTCGTGGGTAGTGCGGTGAACCCCATAGTATAAAATTTCGCCCGCTTTTACTCGGATATAAAGGCGATGATCCTTGGAGTAAGTAACTCCATTCCGACTAAACCCGGATGGTTTTAAAAAACTCAGTGAAGAAGGAGCTACCCCGGTATTAGCAGGTAAATTAGCATCGTGCGATAAGTAACCAGCTTTATCATTAGTCGGATCTGTTAAAACACTCCCGGACTGGCCCGGAGTAAGTTGTTTAGAGCCCTCACCAAAAGATAGTTGCGTAAAAGTTAAAAGTAAAACAAACAATAAGTGTAGAGAGCGTAGCGATTTTTTCATAAAAGGTCCGGAATTGAAACTTGGAAATAATCAATTTTAGATTGATAATTTCTGAATGTAATTTTAATAAAAATATGGGAAAAATTTAAAATTAGGGCTAAGTTCAGCTAATTTATATTAAATGGTTTATATCTGTTTATTGAAAATATTATAACTTTAATTCTAAATTATTAATACATAAACCTTGCTAGTTAAGTATATTATACTGTTAATTATTAATATTTTTATATATAAATAATCTATATATATTATTTTATTTAATGACAAATACCTTTATTGACTCCAGGGTGATTTCTGGGAGAGGTTAACGCATTGCTAGTAATGCTAGTACTAGAATGGTTAATGGTTCAGGGATAAATGAAGCACACCAGAGTCGTATCATTAACACATCTTCATTCAACGACATGTAATTTATATTTTTTTAGCTAATCTTCCGTAATTAAATTTTTGCAGACAGAATTTACTTTTAAATCTACCAGTAAACCTGCGGTATAGCCTTTTCTTCTTATTCACTATTTAATTAATGGAGCATCCATGACATACCTTACCAATAGGTGTTTGGCCAATGCCCTTGTAATTAATTGTATTATTGCACATTAAAAATGTAGCTTCGGTGTTCTATTTTTAGTCTATTACTTACTACCCAATCCTGTAATGGAAACCTTTTGAATAGAATTTGATTTATCTTTTACCAAAATATAGCAGTGCTACTTAACCTATTACCGTTACATTTTGCAGAATTTTAAATTTATTTTAATCGGGTTGCTTTTAGGTTGCCAAAGTTGCCTTATACAGAAACTGGATACTACTCCTTACCAACAAACAGCGTATTACCAGCAAACCAAAACTAGCATTACAGCTTTTGAGCCCGCGCCAGCCACCCGCACCGATACTTTGCGGATAGGGTGGGCGAAAGTAAATATTACTCCTGCTCAGCCGGAGCCAATGGCGGGTTATGGGAAGCGAAAAGGTAAAAAATACGAACAAGTACATGATTCTATTTGGGTGCGGGCTTTCGTGTTTCGGTCGGGCAGTCAAAAAGCCGCCTGGGTAACCGCCGATTTGTTGATTATGCCGATGAGTGTTACGGCCCGTTTACAGGAAATACTAGCTGACAAAGGTTATAATTTAAAAAACTTATTTCTTACGGCTACGCATTCTCATTATAGTATTGGTGGCTGGGGCCAAAAACCAGCGGGCAGAATAATGGCGGGTAAATACAGTGCTAAAATAGTAGATAAAATAGCACAATCTATTTTGCAAGCTATTGTAAAAGCGGAGCAATCGGCGGTACCTGCAGCAATGGGATACCAGGAAATAGCCGCCCCGGCCTTGGTGTACAACCGGCTGGTTGGCAGCAAAGGCTATATAGATAGTTTTATCCGGGTAATTCAATTTCGTAAGAAAACTGGGGAAAAGGCGCTTATTTGTACTTATTCGGCACACCCTACTTCAGTAGCAGCCAACGACCTGCGTTTAACGGCAGAATATCCCGGCGCCTTGGTGCAATTACTCGAGCAACGGTTACAACTAAGTATGGCCGCATTTGGCGCCGGAGCAATAGGAAGCCACGGCCCTCAAGCTCCCGGCGAGGAATACACCAAAGTAAATAATTTGGCCATAGGCTTAGCTGATAAAATAGAGGCTGAGTTACAAGATGTATCGCTTACCTACGAAACAGGTCTGCAAAGTGCTTACTTCCCCATCAGCTTCGGTAAACCACAGTGGCGTTTAAAAACAAACCGCCGTTTTCGGCCTTGGCTATTTTATGCTGTGTTTGGTAAATACCCCGCCGGATTATCTATGTTGCAAGCAGGCCCGGTGCAGTTTATGGGTACACCCTGTGATTTTTCCGGAGAATTACTGCCGGAAATTACCGTACCGAATAGCAAGCGTAAAATAGTGGTTACTAGTTTTAACGGCAGCTACATAGGATATGTAACGCCCGCAAAATATTATAATTTAAAAAAATACGAAACCCACGATATGAACTTTTTCGGCCCTTATACCGGAACCTACCTAACCGAAATGATTAATCTAATTATTCAAAAATCTAATTAACCCAGCATGTAGCCCAATGAATCTTTTGATTTTTTAAATTTTTATATTTCTGATGCCTCATTTTATTGGGGTAAGGTCGTTGATTTAGTAGATTGAGGAGTTACTAAACTTTACGTTTTAAGCTTGTTTTAAAGGTAATCAGGCTTATGAGTTAATGAAAAATTTAAAAATGATAGTACAAATAAAAGCAAAAGGCTTCTCTCCGGTAGAGAAGCCTTTTGCTTTTATTTTTTAGGTCAGATTAATTATAAATCTTAACCATAAACACATAGTCCTGTAGTTTTTTAATTTGCTGCGTGCGGGCCAAACCAGCTAAACTATTGCGGCGCGACAAATAAATAGGCGCGGCTAAAGTGTCTTGGTCCATATCCTGAATCAATGATTTCAGGTAAGCCGATTTAATGGCAAAAGCTGTTCCTTCTTGCTCCATTTGTTTTCCGCTGATAATACCAATCAAATTTCCTTGACTGTCGATGAGCGGCCCGCCGCTGTTTCCCGGGTTAACCGGGATAGAAATCTGGTAAGCCGTGCTGTCTCCTTCAAAGCCGGTGCGGGAACTTAAAGAACCTTCGCCGTATACCATATCTTCGCGTGGAAAACCTAAGGTATAAACTTTTTCGCCTAAATCAGCAGCACTAGATTTAAACGCATAGGGCAAATGACCAAAAGAAGTAAAGTTAGAATCAGCTATTTTTAAAATAGCTAAGTCATGTAATTTATCTTTATACACTTCTTTTACTTTGTAGCGCAAACCTTTGTTGTTTTCAATGTACACCGAGTCGGCATCTTTGATAACGTGGTAGCTGGTAACAAAATAGCCGGCGGCACTCAATACAAAACCAGTTCCAATAAAAGAAGCCGGGCGCAAAGCAGCCTTCGGATTACGAACAGCTGGTTTACCCGAAATATCCTGGATCAGGGCTCGTTGGCTGCGTTTAATCTGATCTACTTCGCGGCGCAATTCCGAATAACGGGCATTTTGTTGTTTTTTAACGGAGCGCCAAGCATCTATACTAAGCAGACTGCCAAAAACCGTAATAACTGCTACGGAGGCAGCTACCGCCATGGTAGCAAAATGTTCATTCCAGAAAATTCGCCAAGATGGTTGAACCGGCTCTGGTGCCTGAATGCTTTCTGAAAAAGACTCTATTTCGGTGGTGTGAATGGTTTGCAGCTTTTCTTTTAAAGCCATCCGGTTTTTGTACACGTGCATGGCCCCAAACAATTCTTGGTAATCGCGAAAGCGGTCGGCAAAAACAGGATCGTTTTGCCGGTAAAGGTCAAAGGCATCTCGCTCTGATCGGGAAAGTTCTCCGGCCAAATACTGTTCAATTAAAACAAAAGTTTCTCTTTCTGTCATGGTACTAATCAGCGTTCCGGTAAAGGGCACCGCCAATATTTTAAAAATTATTAAAGGGTGTGTCTTTGTTTATTCCTGCATTTTATACAAACTAAAAAACAATTTTTTTAGTCGCATTAAGCATTTATACTTTTGATTTTTAGTGTTGTCCGCATTCGTGTAACCAAATTTTTCGGTTATCAGTTGCATCGATAAATCCTGAAAATAATAATCTTCCAGTAAGGTGCGGCACGGTTCTCCTAATTGGTTTAAAGCTTGGGCCATGGTCGAAAATTTCTGATCGTTCTCATCTATTACCGTCGCATCGCTTAATAAATTTAAAAAAGCATCCGAATCGTTAACGGAGGTACTCGTGTATTTATTTTTTTCAGTTAACTTCTTAAGCCATAATCGCCTGCAAACAGAGTATATATAGGTTTTAATTTGGCAGTTTAATTCCAGACTTCCGGCTTTAATCTTTTCGTAGAAAACAATAATGCTTTCCTGGTAAATATCTTTTGCTTCGTCTTCGGTGCCGCTATTCGTTAAGATAAAGTTCAGAATCATGGGGAAATGAATTTTGTATAAGTAAGCGAGTGCCTCCTCATCGTCGTTTACTATCCCGTGAATAATGGCTTCATCTGAAAAATAAAGTGCTTTATGCATTAAATTCTTTGTTTAATACTTCTGGGGCTGCAAATGTAACCCAGAAAAAATATTTATTTTAATTGGGTTACCTTTTCTGTTTGGCGGTATGAAGAGGAAATTAACCCGAAACTCATTTAAATTACAACAACAATGAAAAACCTATCAAAATTCGCCTTCGTAGCTTTAACAGCTCTTGCCGTATCATTCTCTTCTTGTAAATCAGAAACTAAAACAGAAGGTGAAGGTACTACTACCGAAACCACTGAAAGCACAGATGCTATGTCTACTGACAGCGCTGCCACTGATGCCATGACAACTGATTCAGCAGCTACTACCACTACTGATTCTGCTGCTGCACAGTAATCTTTACTTGTAAAGATAGAATTATTCAGGAAAATAATATTTTCTAATACACTATACTTAGTTAACCCGTATTGTTTCCGCTTGGTAACAATACGGGTTTTTTATGAGCTTATTATATGCTCAGCCATCTTTTATGAGGCAATAGTTCTAAACGTTCTGGTAGTTTAAATTTACAGGATCGGTATTGTGCGAGTTATAAAAGATACGTACATTTGCGCTCTATAAAATAAACCTGCGCACGTGGTGAAACTGGTAGACACGCCATCTTGAGGGGGTGGTGCCTTACGGGTGTGGGAGTTCGAATCTCCCCGCGCGCACAAACAAAAAAGCCGCTGAAATTTTCAGCGGCTTTTTTGTTTAAAAACCGGGTATTTTCTCGAAAGGATTACCAGGCTGTACTAAAATTACCTTTTCCCGTTCCACTACCACTTCGCCGGGCGCGGCTCCTTTGCGTTTACGGACAAATTTCTTAGGCGTGTATAAAACCGGGCAGAGCGAATCGGTTTTGCGCTTAGAATAATAAGCCGCTAATTGTGCCGCTTTTTGAATGACCGGTTCCGGAAAAGTTTTTCCGGCTTGGTACTTTATAACCACATGCGAGCCACTCACATCTTTGGCGTGTAACCACAAATCTTCTTTAAAGGTAAATTGCTGGGTAAGCACATTGTTGTTTTTAGCACTTTTGCCAACTAATATTTGAAAACCACTGGTTTTAAACACCCGAAAAGGCTTTTCCGTTGGCGATTCCTTAACTGTTAGGTCTTCTTCGTGATTTTTTAAAAAACTTTAAGGGTTTTGTTATCCTGAATAGTGGATAATTCCTGTAACAAGATTTCAGCTTCTAGATATTCTTCTTCTTTTTGTTTTAAGCGCTCTTGCAGTTGATGAACTTCAATTTGCTGGTTTTTACTTTTCTTATATAATCGCTCGGCAAATCTTTGCGGTGTTTCGGTGGCTTTTAATTTAAATAAACGCTCCTTGTCCTGATAAAAGTCATATAATAATACTTCTTCGGCGCGTTCGGGAATGTTCGTTAAGTTGGCCATTATTACGTCGGCTGTTTGGGCGTAGGAGGCTTCGGTTTGGAGAGCTTTTAAACGTTTTTGAATTTGGCGAATAACTAGTTCCGCATGTTGTTGCTGACGCTGCAAATTTTGGGAAGCTTGCTTGTAGTTCCGCTCAAAGCCAGCCTCGGCTAAGTATGCCGGTACAAACTCTTTTAACGCCATTACAGGCGAATCAAACTGGTTTTTAATGTCACCCAAAGGCAACAACGACAAACGGGTTTGATTATTTAGTTTAACAAGATAATAAGCCGAAGGATTCTCTAAGCTTATTTTTACTTCCTGAATTAATTCCCATTTCTGTTCGGAAGTGGCCGCATCGTACCCCTTGTTTTTTAGATATAACCCGGGTAAATCGCCGAAAGTAGGATAAACTTTCTCAGGGGCAGGCCGATTTTTTAAAAAATCGGCTTTGTCCGGCATTAGTTGCCGGTGCAGGTGGGTAAGATGTAACTCGATATCCTTCGGAAATTTTTTGTGAAATAACGCTTTTGCTTGTTCTTGTTCGAAGTAAATAATGTTAGACCGATTCCCGAATAGTTTAAAAAGCAACGCCTTGTGGTTACTCAAAGCCAGGTAAAAGCTTCGCTCATTTTGGTGCTGCACAATCTCCAGTACTTCTTCCTCAATAATTTCCGGAAATAAATTAATTGAATTATTTTTTGCGCGAGTAAAATAACTCGGAAAATAAAGCGACGAAAAATTAGCTGTAAGAATAGCTTTGATTGTAAAAGTATCTGCTAGATGGTTGGGGCCGAAAGAAATGATTAACTCATCTTTTTCCTGGCTGAAGCACGCATTAATTCGAGTGCCCACCAGCTCTGTTGGTAAGGCTACCGTTAACTGACGCAGAAAGTAATAGTTGTTATGCACGGTGCAAATTACGAAATAGTTTTCGCAAACGTTTCCAGACAATATGGCTAATTGCTCCGTGTTGCTTTTTTTGGGTCGGAAATAGAAAAATTTAAAAAATGGTAAATAAACTGAAAACGGGTGCAATCCGGAGCACTTAAAACTTTGTTTAAATAAGTCGCTCCTTCGTTCTATTACTAATATTCACCTGGTTTCTTGGTCCGGCTTCTCCTAATTTACAAATAAGCAGTAATTCCTGCCTTTAGCTAATTCCTACTTTTAAACCATCGTACGCCAGCCGGATAAAGTCGGGTAATTCGGCTTCCACTTCGTGGTGCAAACCCAGTAAGTGGCTGATGTGCGTTAAATAAGCTTTTTTGGGTTTAAACTCCATTAATAAATCAATGGCCTCTTCTAAGGAAAAATGCGAAATGTGTGGTTCGCGGCGTAGCGCATTCAATACAATAATTTCAGAGCCCTGAATTATTTTTTTGGATTCTTCCGAAATAAAGTTAGCATCGGTGATGTAAGACAAATTACCTACCCGGAACCCCAGAATGGGTAGTTTATGATGGTAAATCCGGATTGGTTGAAAAGAAATTCCTTCTGCTACAAAACCAGCTTCTGAAATCGGGTAAAGTTCTACACGCGGCACCCCGGGATAAGTGGCATTTGTAAAAATGTAAGCAAACTCTTTTTTAATTTGCGCTAAAACCCGGGGTTCGCCGTATAGCGGCATATCCCGGTGCTGCAGAAAGTTATAGGCCCGGATATCGTCGAGGCCAGAGGTGTGATCTTTATGCTCGTGGGTATAAATCAGTGCATCCAGCTTTTTAATGCGTTCCCGCAGCACTTGTTGCCTAAAATCCGGGCCTGAATCAATAATAATACTTTTGCCCCCAATTTGCAGGTGAGCCGAAGTACGTAAACGTTTATCGCGGTAATCTACCGATTGGCAGACTTCGCAATCACAACCAATAACAGGCACACCTTGGGAGGTGCCCGTACCTAAAAAAGTTAACATTAATGGGAGCGCTCTTTCCGACAAATCTCTTGGTATAATGGCCGCGTTTTTTCACTTAAACAAGATTCATCCAAAGCTATGTTTTTTAAAATATCGTACAAACAGTTGATTTTTCCTTCAACCGGATAATATTTATTAACAATAGCCACTTTTGAATCTTTAATCAAGCAAAATCCCGATTTAAAGTTTCCTTTTTCGTAGCGCAACACGTAATTGGCTTCCGTAAAGATTTCTTCGAGTTTGCTTAAAAAATGACGGGTATATTTTAGCTCCATTCGGTAATGTTATACTACGTATTGTTTTACGGTTTGCACCAGCATGTCAAAATCCAGCGGTTTTGGCAAGTAAGCATTGATGCCGGCTTCTTTAAATTGCTCCATGGTATAATTATTAGCGTTACCGGTAACCGCAATAATCGGAATATTGGCAATGTCTTTATTGTCGCTGCTCCGGATTTCTTTGGTACATTCCATGCCGTTTTTCTTAGGAATGTTTAAGTCCATGAGAATCGCATCAATTTTTTGATTTTGTACTTGGTTGATAACCTCGCTGCCATTTTTGGCGGTTAAAATTTTATAATTCTGCAACTCTAGAATTTTCTTAGTCAGATTAAGAATTACAGAACTATCTTCCGCAATAAGTATTGTTTTGTTGTCTTCCATGTGAGTTTAGATAAATTTTTCTCGATAAATTTGTTTGTAATAAGTAAAGTGATCTTCTAATAATTCAAAATCCTGGTCTACGTTACTTACATTTTTTTGCTTGATATCGTGTTCCATTTTTTTAACAACTTCGGCCAGCGGATTTAAGCCTAGCGTAAATCCGGTTCCTTTCATTTGGTGCAAGGTACTTAAAATATTATCGTATTGTTGGGATTGAACTTCTTTTTTGGCTTCCTCGATTAAAGGACCGGCTTCATCTTCAAAATCTACAAAGAGTTGCAAAGCAAAATCTTTTCCGCCTAACTCAATTAATTGCTGCACTACTTCATCATCGATAAATGCTACCTCTTCTGTTTCAAGTTCATCCGTTATTACCTCTGCATCTTCTATAATAGCTGCTGGCGTTTTAAAAGGCCGCCATTTTTTTATCATATTCTGTAAATCCGTAGATTTAATCGGCTTTGATACATAGTCATCCATTCCCTGCGACATGAATTTCTCAGCGTCATCTTTCATGGAATAAGCCGTCATGGCAATAATAGGCGGGCATTTATCACCTAATTGTTCTTTAATGCGTTTAGTAGCTTCAATGCCGTCCATCTCGGGCATTTGAATATCCATAAAAATAACTTCATACGGATTAGCGGTAGCCTGAGAAATAGCTTCGAAACCGTTGGACGCCAGTTCGGTGCGGCATCCTAACTTGGCGAGTAGTTTTTGGGCTACCTTTTGATTGATACCGTTATCATCCACTAATAATATGTAAGGCTCATCCGTAAAAGCCTCGCTCTCGATAGGTTTTCCTTTGTCTTTATTTCGATTATTTAAAATTTCTTCCTGATTAAGCGCTTCTTGGCAACGAATGGTAAACCAAAAAGTGCTGCCTTCTCCATAAATCGACTCCACGCCAATATCACCACCTAATAATTCGCTTAGTTGTTTAGAAATAGCTAATCCTAGACCAGTACCACCAAAGGTTTTGGTAGAAGTATTATCGAGTTGCGTAAAGTTGGTGAAGAGTAGCTGTTTGTCGGCATTAGTGATACCTATACCGCTATCTTTTATTCGGAACATAATGGTATAGAATTCCCCATCCGAGGAGATGCTGTTTACCTGAATGGTTACTTTACCGGCATTGGTAAACTTGATAGCGTTAGAAGTTAAATTAGATAATATCTGTAGCAACCGTGTTTCATCCGTAACAATAAATCGCGGGGTATGGGGGGTTATATTATAAGTAAAATCCAGATCCTTGAGGTTGGCCCGATTAGCAAACAAAGAATATATTTTCTCTAAAGCATAATGCAGATCAATGCCCATTTCATTAATCTGTAATAATTTTCCAGCCTGTATTTTCGATAAATCCAAAATGTCATTTAAGATAGCCAGTAAGGCATCCGATGATTTCCGGAGAGTATCAATGTATTCCGTTTGCTCCTCGGTAGTTTCGGTACTGTGCAGCAAATCAATCATACCAATTATACCGTTCATCGGTGTTCTTAATTCATGGCTCATGTTCGCCAGGAACAAGGTTTTGGCATACGCAGAGTCTTCGGCCACTTCCTTTGCCCGGATTAATTCGGTTTGGGTTTGCTTCAATTCGGTCATGTCTCGGCCAACTCCTTCTATACCTAAATAATGACCCTCCTTATCTATAAGTATATGCGCATTTAACAGAAATGGAATAATGGTGCCGGATTTACTTACCAGGTTAGTTTCAAAGTTGCGGATAGTGCCTTCTTTCTTTAAAATGTACACTAAATTCATTAACTCTTCGGGGTAAGCATAAAAACTGGTGGCCGGTATGCCAATTACCTCGTGTACCTGGTATCCCAGCATTTCTGTTACCGACGGACTCATTAGTACTACTTTGTTTTCTTCGTCGGTGCGGTAGTATAAATCCTGGAAAGACTCGAAAATGCTCCGGAATTTTTCTTCTTCTTTAGCCAGCGCCATTTGCGAGAGCTTTTTCTCGGTAATATCCAGCGCAATACCGGATATTTCTTCAAAAGAGCCATCTTCCAAGTAAATTGGGTTTAAGTAAACTTCCCGCCAGATGGTAGATCCATCTAACTGGGTTAAATCTATTTCAAAATGTTGCGGGAAACCTTGTAAAGCATTTTCGTAATATTCATTCCATTCTTTTACTGTTTCGGAGGTTAAGCCTTGATTTTTAATTTCGCGCAAGCAAAGATCAAATTGCGGCATAAATCCGTGTTGTTTCAGAAAGGCAGAAGCATAGTTTTGATTAAACGATGTCAGGCAAGAATTTTTATCTATCGACCAGATATGGTGCGACCCACTTTCGAAAATAGCTTTTAAGCGGGCATTCTGGTTGTTAATCTGTACTTCGTTGCGTTTTCTTTCAATTGCTAAGGCTACCTGATTCGAAATAAAGTGCAGGATTTCGATATCCGAGTTAACGTAAATATCTTGTTTTTTATAATCCTGCACGGCAATAACGCCAATAATGCGGTCGCCCACCGATAAAGGAGAGCACAGCATTACTTCCGGCATTTTACCAACCAATTGCAGTAAGCCTTTTTGTTCCAGTTCTATAATATCTTCGCGGAGCAGATAAGCCGGCTTACCGGTTTTAATAATGTACTCCGCCATGCCATTGGAGAAAGGCCGTTCGCTTACATTTTCGTCCTCGGATTTGTACTGATCTACGTAATACGCAAACTGGAGCTTAGTTCTTTCGTCGTCGCAAAGCGCAATAAAAATATTGTTGGTTTCGATTATTTTGCTCAGTTCCCGGTGAATGGCACCATAAAGCGATTGTAAATCTTTGCTGCTAATCGCCAGATTAGCAATGCTGTAATATACTTTTTGTAAGCGTTCGGCTTTAATCCGGTCGGTAATATCGTGCAGAATGGCCCTGGATAAAACCGGTTTGCCGTTTTGCCAGGTACAGCTAATACTACCGATTAAGTGAACGGGCTTATTTGTTTTTGTTAAAAAAACGGTTTCTATTTTATTTACGTGCTCACCTTTATACAAATTACGGAGCTGGTAAATAAGCTTGGCTTTGTAATAAGGGTGTACAATATCGTTCAGGGTTAGTCTTTCAATGTCAAAATCGTCGTAACCTAACTTCTCTTTCCAAGCTTTATTAACAAATATAAACTTGTTATCAATCGAAATATTTTGAATTAAATCGTGGGCATTATCAAAATATCCTGTAAGCGGCTTTTATTGTCTTTAAGCGCTTCCATGGCTATTTTCTTGTCGGTTACATCGCGGCCCAGGTGCGTAACGCCTATCACGCGGCCGTCGGGGTCAAAATCAAACATACGCTGCCAACGCAAGGTTTTCACCATCCCGGATTTAGTTTCAATATCCCGTTCGTTGTAGCTGGTTATGATTTTGGAGCGAATCATTTCGAAGAAGTTCTGCCGCCGTTCTTCGCGTTCCGGTTCGGGTACAAAAGCGTCAAAAAAGTTGAGCCCGATAACTTCTTCCCGGTTATAATTGGTGTATTCTAAAAAATAATTGTTTACATAGGTAATGGTGCCTTCTACATCTAAGCTGATATAGGCCATTTCTATTCTACCCAGAAAATCGCGGAAGTGCTTCACCGATTCGTGCCATATTACTTCGCGGTCGGGCGAAGCAACAGCCTGCTTCGTGGCGGTTACATTCCGAATAATAATCTGCCGGTACGATTGATTATTTAAAAAAGTAACCAGAACTGTAATCTCCAGGTCCATTTCCGAACCATCCGGTTGCAGTATTTTCCAATCGATTTTTTCGGTTTGCCCGGGTACTAATTCTTTTTCTATAATGGCGTAGGCTTTCGTCTGGCGGGTTTGATGCTCGCCTGAGAAAACTCCGGTATATTGCGTAGGTAAAAATTTCCACAGCGGGGCATTAATCAATTCCTTTTTAGCACTGTTAAACAAGGCCGCCGCTGCTTGGTTACACGCTACAATAAGTTTGTTTTTTAGTAATAAAACAGCATCCTGAATGTTTTCAAAAAGAGCAACATATTTTTCTTCCGCGTCGCTAATTTTTAATTCTTTATCTGCTTTTTCGGGGCTAGGGGCCGCCGCAATGCTTTTATCAAGTTGATACGTCTGCTTTTCTGAGTTTGGTGCGGCTAAATTTAACCGTAAGATTTTAAATTCTTGCCCCTCTAAAAACAACGAAGAAACTTGGTAAGTATAGCTACTGGCAGGTGCCGTGTTTATTTTAACCCGTAAGAAGCCATTTACTGGCAGAAAAGCAGGCAAGGTATTCCAAACATCCGTTAAGGCAGGGGTACTATCCGTAATAAGTTTAAGAACATTGGTAGACTCCCGGAAGTTTTTATCCGGAGCTGATAGGAAGCTGGCATTCTCGTTTTGCGCCAGAATGGTTCCGTTAGGAAGGCAAATGAAAAGAATCGATTTTGGGGCAGTTACCGCAGCCGCTATGGTTAAAACTTGTTCGGCCAGGGCAACAATATCGTTTAACTGGGTAATTTGATTTTCTTTGGTCGGCATGTGCAACAAACAATAAGCCTGTAAATTATTCGGAACGTAGTTAGCGCTACTAAGGTGCTACGAAATAAATAATAATTTATAAAAATTAATTTAACTTTCTAAGCTGTAGCATTAATATTAGTGATATGCGTGCATATATCTTAGAAATCAATTGCACTTAGTTAAGATGAATGAAAAATATTTTTTTTGCCGTAACTACGGACCTGAATTATGACCAGCGCATGCAACGTATTTGTACCACGTTGGCGCAGGCCGGGTATGCTGTTTTACTGGTGGGTCGCACGTGGCCCGAATCGCAGCCGCTTTTACCGCGCAGCTACCTGCAACACCGGCTATCCTGCTTTTTTAATAAAGGTAAGTTGTTTTATCTGGAATATACAATCCGTATTTTCTGGTATTTATTATTCCGAACTTTTGATGCGTACGTAGCCGTAGACCTGGACACCGCCTTGCCGGTATTTTTTAAAGCCAAGCTAAGCCGAAAACCTTTTGTTTACGACGCACATGAGTATTTTCCGGAAGTAGTAGAAGTGGTAAACCGTCCTAAAATTAAAAAAATATGGTTAACCATCGAGCAGTTTATACTGGCGCGTACGCGTTTTGCTTACACCGTAAATCATGCTTTGGCGCAATTGTTTTACACGAAATACCAGGTACCTTTTGCGGTAATTCAGAATTTTACTGTTTTAGATCCAGATTTAAAAATACTGGCTCCAGCCTCCAGGGAGTATCTTTTGTATCAAGGAGCTATAAATGAAGGCCGCGGATTAGAAGCCTTGCTGCAGGCCATGGTTTTTGTGAACCGGAAATTGATACTCTGCGGAAAAGGCGACGTGTATGCGGCATTAAAACAAAAAACGAAAGAGCTGCACCTAACCGATAAAGTAATTTTTACAGGTTATGTTCGACCCGAAGAATTAAAAAAATTACACAAGAAGCTTTTTTAGGTATAAATTTGCTCGAAAACCGGGGACTGAGTTATTATTATTCCTTAGGTAATAAGTTTTTTGATTACGTGCATGCCGCTGTTCCGCAGTTAATAGTAGATTTCCCGGAATACCAACGTTTGAACACCGAGTACCAGGTAGCCGAAGTGGTACCGCTTAACCCGGAGGCTATTGCGGGTGCTATAAATCATTTAATAGGAGATGCGGCCTATTATGATAAACTGGTGCAAAATTGCTTGGTTGCCCGCCAAAAATGGAATTGGCAAATAGAAGAGCCAAAACTCCTGACATTTTACCGAAAAATATGGGATCCGAAACAAAAAAAATTAAAAAAAATGCATTAATTGTTCTGGTGGGGCCCACGGCTGTAGGTAAAACCGAGTTAAGCATCCGGTTAGCGCAGCATTACCAAACCGTAATTGTTTCCGCCGACTCCCGGCAGTTTTACCGCGAAATGACCATTGGTACCGCTAAACCTACTCCCGCGGAAATGCAAGGAGTGCCGCATTATTTTATTAATTCGCATACTATTACCCAAGAATACAACGCCGGCACCTACGAACAAGACGTACTGCGGTTATTAAATCAGCTGTTTCTAGAACATACTTGCGTGATACTAACGGGTGGTTCCGGACTGTACGTGCGGGCGGTGCTGGAAGGAATGGATGAAATGCCGGAAGTACCGGCCGCTATCCGGGAAAAATTAAATTTACAAAAACAGGAACAAGGCTTAGAGGCTTTATTGCAGCAACTGCAGCAACTGGATCCGGTTTATTATAACCAGGTAGATCGGGCAAATGCGCAGCGGGTAATTCGTGCTTTAGAAGTGACTTTAGCTACTAACCAGCCTTATTCAACCTTCCGAAAGAAGCAGGCCATAGAGCGCCCTTTTCAGATTTTAAGAATTGGTTTAAATCGCGAACGTTCAGAGTTGTACCACCGCATTGATCGTCGGATAGACCACATGCTAGAAGCCGGTTTACTGCCGGAAGTTAAACAACTGGAACCTTACAAAGCCCATAATGCACTCCAAACCGTAGGCTACCAGGAGCTGTTTGCCTATCTGGAGGGTAAATACGATTGGGAAGAAGCCGTGCGCTTATTAAAACGCAACAGCCGCCGCTACGCCAAACGCCAACTCACCTGGTTTACGAAAAACAACGATTTTACCTGGTTTCACCCGCAGGAATGGGAAGCCTTGCTACAATTCATCGAGCAAAGGATGAGTTGAAAGGTTTGTTATTTAAAAGTTGTAGTCTGTCTTTTTCCAAACAAAAAGCATTTTTGTACTTGGTAAAGATGGTTAAAAGCAAAATTTTAAAAATTTACCAAAGTTTCAATCTTTCAACATTCCAACCTTTCAACTTTCTAACTCACTAAACACTCAAAATTTCAACCATGCGCACGAAGCGTTGGTTGATAATTTTCTTTTTGGTAATCGTGTCTTTAAAAGGAGTATAAACTAAGCGGTTGTTTACAAAACCGGCCATCACGTCTTTTTTGCCGTTGAGCAATCCTTCTACGCAGGCAATACCTATCTGGCTGGCGAGTAACCGGTCGGCGGCTGTAGGGGAGCCGCCCCGTTGTACGTGGCCCAGAATCGTAACCCGGGCGTCCATTTGCGGAATAGCTTCTTTCACGCGGGCCGCAATTTCGGTAGCGTTGCCTTCTTCGTCGCCTTCGGCCACCACAATAATAAAGGAAGTTTTCGAACGGCTCCAACCATTTTGCAACGTAGAAATTACATCCGGAATGGTAGTTTTTGTTTCCGGGATGAGCACGATTTCGGCGCCGCCGCCAATGGCACAAGGCATGGCAATATATCCCGAATCCCGACCCATTACTTCCACGAAAAACACCCGCTCGTGGCTGTCGGCGGTATCGCGAATTTTATCAATAGCATCCAGGGCGGTATTTACCGCGGTATCGTAGCCAATGGTATAATCGGTGCCGTACAAATCATTATCAATAGTTCCCGGAGCACCTACAATCGGAATACCAAATTCTTCGTGAAATAAGGTAGCGCCGGTAAAAGTGCCATTACCGCCAATTGCGACTAAGCCTTCTATATCGTGTTTTTTTAAATGTTCAAAGGCCTGCTGCCGCCCTTCGGAAGTCATAAAATCCTGGCTGCGGGCCGATTTAAGAATAGTACCGCCTTTCTGAATAGTATTACTAACCGAAGAAGATTCCATTTTGATTAAATCTCCCTTAATCAGGCCATTGTATCCTTTACGAATACCAAATACCTCCACCCCGTAATAAATAGCCGTTCGGACGACTGCTCGGATACAAGCATTCATGCCGGGGGAATCTCCTCCGGAAGTTAAAACTGCAATGCGTTTCATGGCTAAATTGGTTAAGGCGGCAAATTAACTAATTAAGTTTGTGAATATGCGTAGTTACTTAGTAGTTTTTAAGTAAAATTTGGCAATGGTCAGCCTAGTTTGTTGTTGTTCAAAGAGATATACAGGATTTTTGCCTTAGAAAAATTGCAAAAAATAGTATTTAATAGTGGCTACCAATAAAAAGAACTTGCGTATACGAAGTAACTCCCGGCACATGCCTTTCTGATCCGGAAAAATTTAAAAAATAAGATTATCCGGATAATTTATGTATGTTTTTTTTGTTAGATTAGTAAAATAGTAATACAGCCCTGATCCCAAACCTATATTGTAAGATATGTTTAGCTTTTTTGAAAGTGAGCAAATAAAACGAATTAAGAGTCATATTCTAAACCTAGGTGCCCTCGCCAAGATTGATGGTCACGTAGATTCGGCAGAAATGAATTATATTATCGCCATTGGTAAGAAAAACGGTTTAAAGCAAGAAGAGGTCCGCTCCTTATTGGCCAATGCCAATGCGGTTAAGTTCGAAATGCCCGCTAATGATTCAGAGCGGTTTGATCAAATATACGACTTAGTGGAAATGATGCTGGCCGATGGAATTGTGGATGATAACGAAATGGATTTCTGCGTGGAAATGGCCGAGAAGTTAGGTTTTAAAAAAGCCATTGTGGGCGTTTTAGTCCGGAATATCTCTTTAGGGGTAAAAGACGGTCAGTCGCGGGAGCATATTAAGCAAGAATCGCAAGCCTTTCTGGAATCCTGAGTACTGATTTTTTAAAAATGGGTGCTGCTTAGTCATTAACCAAAGTTTTTATTCCTGGTTGTTCCCCGCGTTTACCGCTCGGATTGGTTTTATAATGGCCAGAACATCGGAACCATCGTTAAAATAATTACTACTAACAGCAGCGTTAGTCCGGAACCAATGCGCAAAAAATCATTAAACTTATATTTGCCCGGACCATAAACCAGAATACACGACGGCTCAAAAGGCGTTACCAAAGAAACGGAAGCGGCCAGCATGATAGCAATGGCAAACGATCGCGGATTAGCCCCTAAGGTAGCGGCAGTTTGTAAAGCTACCGGCACAATTACCAAAGCTGCTGCCGCGTTAGACATAGGTTGGGTTAGAAATACCGTTAGAAAAACAAAGCCGGCTAATATGCCCGTGGTGCCAAACGGTTTAAGCCACGACACAATGTTCTGCGCTAAAAAAGTAGCGGCTCCGGATCGTTCCATGGCGGTACCAAAAGCGGTCATACCGCCAATTAAGATTAATAATCGCCAATCAATAGCACTGTACGCTTTATCGGTATTAATGCACTTGAGCAAAATACTAATGACTGCGGCCGTTAAAAAACTAATCGATAAAGGTAATAGCCCCAAAGATCCTATTAAAATGGCAAGTAAAAAGCAGCTTACCGTAATAAGTCCTTTTTGCTTTTTAAACAAAACCGGAGTAAAAGCATCGAGCACCGCTAAGTGTTGCGTGGAACTTAAGTAGCTTAAGCGTTGCGCCGAACCTTGCACCAGCAACAAATCGCCGAGTTTTAAGCGTACAGCGCCAATTTTAGTGCGGATAGATTCGCCTTGCCGCGAAATAGCCAGCACCACTAAGCCGTAGCGGCGTTGAAAATCCACTTCTTTAATCGACTGCCGGATCATATCAGAATGCGCAGTGATCAGGATTTCAGCCAGTCGGATGTCTTCGCTTTGTAAGGCTTCTTCCAGAATAACATCGGCCATAATTTCTACGCCCTTGGTTTCTTTTATTTTGATCAGATCATCTTTTTCCCCTTCAACCAGAATAATATCGTTGGCCCGGATGCGCGTCCGGTGATCGGGTAAAAACTTTTCTTTGTTGCGGATGATGTTTAAAATTTTAAATTTTTGCTTCGCCAGATCGGAGGAATAAGCTATTTGGCCCACCAAAGGCGATTCTTCCATGACCACCACTTCGGTGATGTATTTCTGAATTTTATATTCTTCGGTTAAGCCGTGATCCTGATGATCAGGTAGCATTTTCCGCCCAATCGTCATCATATACACCAGACCAACCGCAAAAATAACAAGGCCGATGGGCGTAATCTCGAATAAGCCCACTGGTTCTAAGCCAACTTTATCAATGTAACCGCTTACCGCTACGTTGGTAGACGTGCCGATTAACGTACAGGTGCCGCCCAAAATAGAAGCATAAGCCAGCGGCATAAGCAGTTTGGAACTACTCGTTTTTATTTGCCGCGAGAGCGAAACCAAAGGCGTTACGAACATGGCGGTAACGGTGGTATTGTTCATAAAAGCCGAGATACTGCCGGCGATAGCCATTACCAGAAAGAGCATAAACCCAGCGTTTTTACCGGCTACGCGCACCAGTTTTACAATTACAAAATCCAGAATACCGGTTTCTTCCAGGGCGGCGCTGAGCACAAAAACCGAAGCAATAATCACAATAAAATCGCTGCTAAAGCCGGCAAAAGCTTCTTCGGGGGTAATAATGCGGGTAGCGCACAGAATAATCAGCATTAATAGCGTAACGATATCTACGGAAATCTTTTCGGTAGCAAACAGAACAATGGCAATCAGGAGTAAACCCAATACAATAACTATTTCCATAGAATAGTAACCAAGAAGAAAATTCGGACAATTTAAATCTACCTCCGGTATTTAAAAATTTTAAAAATTACCGGGTAAAAGGCGCTGACCCGAGCGAGTGAGCCTACCCTTTTACTACTAATTTAAAAGTTTGTTGGAGTACTGCTTAAAATACCAGCCCTAGGTTTAAAATTTAAAAAATTGAGTTACTAGTGATGGATTATTGGTTGCAAACTGAACTGCTTTAACAATAGTAATTCCGGTAGACCAGTAAAGCCGGACTAGAATTTGATTTTTTTAAAATTTTATTGCGGAAATACTTCCTTAATGGATTTTAGAATAATCTGGCAAGCTGCGGTGATTTCTGCTTCGGTTATGGTTAAAGGCGGCGCAATGCGCATAGAATTATCGCAAAATAAAAACCAATCGGTTAACACGCCATTTAGGATAGCCCGGTCGATAACGGGTTTTAGTACGGCAAACGACTCAAACTCGGCGGCCATTAATAAACCACAGTTGCGGATAGATTTTATGCAAGGATGAACCAGTAATTGCCGGAACAAATTGGCTTTAGCGGGTACTTGCGCTAGTAAATCACTGTTTTGTAAAACTTGCAGAGTAGCCAGCGACGCCGCGCAGGAAACCGGATGGCCGCCAAAAGTGGTAATATGGCCGAGCAAAGGATCGTTTTTTAAACTACCCATCACTTCCTGCGAAGCAATGAAGGCGCCAATGGGCATACCGCCACCCATCCCTTTGGCGCAAACCAGCATATCGGGCTCAATGCCAAATTGCTCGAAAGCCCAGAAAGTACCGGTTCGTCCGAAACCCGCCTGAATTTCATCCAGAATTAATAAGGTACCGGTTTGATGGCACCGTTCGCGTAAAGTAGTTAAATAACCCAATGCCGGTAAACGTACGCCGGCTTCGCCCTGCACGGTTTCCAAAATAACGGCGGCAGTTCGCGTGGTAATGTTTTCCAGATCGGGTAAGGAGTTATGCTGAATCTGGCGCACATCGGGCAATAAGGGCCGGAAGGCATTTTTAAAATTTTCGGAGCCGTTGAGCGACAAAGACCCGTGCGTGGAGCCGTGATAGGCATTGTTAAACGAAATAAGTTCGGTGCGGCCAGTATAACGTTTAGCTAGTTTTAACGCGCCTTCCACAGCCTCGGAACCGGAGTTTACCAGGTAAACATTATTTAAATGCGATGGTAACGTTTTTACCAGTTGCGCCGATAACTGTACCTGTGGGCCTTGCACCACTTCGCCGTACACCATTAAGTGCAGGTATTTATCTAGTTGTTTATGAATAGCCGCAATAACTTCGGGGTGCCGGTGGCCCACGTTACTCACGCCAATGCCGGAAATTAAATCCAGGTAGCGTTCGCCGTTGGGGCCGTACATGTAAACGCCTTCGGCCCGTTCTACCTCCAGGAGCAAGGGAAAATCGGTGGTTTGGGCTTGATATTTTAAAAATAATTGCCTTTGTGAGAGCATATTGTGATTAGTTCATAGTCCATGGTCGACGGACCACGGACATTTTTTACATTTAATTAACCTGATGGGTTTCTAGCGAAATAGGAAACCCGGTTACGCAAGTTTACGGCAAAGAACATAAAAAAGCCCGGCTTGTGCTAAAAGCCGGGCGGGTAAACAAAACAGGAAACAGGAAAACAGGTATTTTAGAAACTATCTGCGGCCAATGGGGCGCTGGTCATCTAACTTTTTAAGGAGTACCCGGGTAAACTCCCGCTCACTCCGGTACAACGTGGCCAATTGCTTTACCGAAATCACTTTCAGGAATTTATCGACGTATTGCTTTTCAACGTTTAACTCGTTTTGGCGTACGGTGTGCATTTCGTTAATCGCTTCCCGCAATTGCGACTCCGACATTGCCTCCAGGTTGGCTTCTTTCATAATCCTAGGACGGACATGCGCTTGCCGGCGGTCGGCTTCGTAGGTGTTATAAACCGGCCAAAATTTTTGCGCCTGCTCCGTAGAAAGCTGTAATTTATCGGTGAGGTAAGCAATTTTGGCATTTTTAATTTTATCCATTCGTTCTTGCCGCTGCTCGTCGTTATGCTCTCCGGGGCCACGGTTTGATTGCGCCTGGGCCAGTACGGTGGTAAAAAATAATAGTATTGTAAAAATTAAATTTTTAAATTTCATTCTTTTAATTAAAATAAACGTCTTCTAATTGTTGTTCGTCTACCGTTTCCAGTATGTCTGTATGGGTTGCGTTTATAAAGTCTGCCGAAACATCCGTATCGGTTATACTTAATTCTGCTAAATCGGCATTATCAATGTTATCCTGCACCAAAACGTATTCCAAAGCTTCCTGCTGGTTAATGTTAGCTAAACCGGGAGTTAATTTTAAATCAGGCGCAACCGGCAAGGGTGAAAACTGAAAAGCCGCTATAAAACTGATGATTAATAAGATACTGGTTAAACCCGCGCGGTACGAATAGGCTAGCTTGCTCCACCAGGAACTTACCGGCGCTTGGGGTGGGGCCGCAACCCGGTTCATGACTACTTGCGGTAGTTTCTGAAAATAATCATCCGGCACCCGGTACAGTTTGGCTTTCGGAATATCGTCCAGGTCAAATTTTTGTTTCATGCTTTTTAGATAGAGTTCGCACCCGAAGGTTTAAGTGTTGGTCAGAAAATCTTCAATTTTTTTTGCGGCGTGGTGGTACGAGGCTTTTAAGGCACCCACCGATGTACCCAGAATTTCGGCTATTTCTTCGTATTTTAATTCGTCGTAGTAGCGCATGTTAAAAACCAGCCGTTGCTTATCGGGTAATTTTAACAAAGCTTTTTGCAGTTTCAACTGAATTTCGTCGGCATCCGGACCCACGTTGGCGTCTATCTTTTGCGATAGTTCTTCTGTGATGTCGTTGATGGGTAAAAAGAACCGGCGTTTTTTAGATTTTAAAAAGTTCAGGCATTCGTTGGTGGCAATGCGGTAAATCCAGGTATACAGCTGGGCGTCTTGCCGGAAGTCCAGAAGATGTTTCCAGACTTTAATAAAAACTTCCTGGGTTAAATCATCGGCTTCGTCGTGGTCAATGACCATTTTCCGGACGTGCCAATATACTTTTTGCTGGTATTGGCGCACCAACTGGTTAAAAGCCCAATTACGGGAATCGGGATTTTTGAATTTTTCAAGTATTTCCTGGTCTTCCAAATATTTAGTTATCGGTTATTGGTTGTTAGTTGTCAGAGTAGTTTGCTTTTTTCCGGCAACCAACAACCAATAACTAACAACTACTTACGGGCCATTACGGTTTGCACGGCTTGTACAATGGCCGATTCGGTTAAACCGTATTTTTCCATTAGCTGGTCGGGAGTAGCGCTTTCCCCGAAAGAATCGTGTACTCCCACCATTTCGATCGGCAAAGGCATTTTCCGGGCTAATAGCTGCGCAATGCTGTCTCCTAAGCCGCCATTCAATTGATGTTCTTCAGCGGTTACTACGCAACGCGTTTTGCTCACCGATGCTAAGACTGCTGCTTCGTCTAAAGGTTTAATGGTGTGGATATTTATTATTTCGGCGTCGATGCCTTGCTCCGCTAGCAGCTTGCCCGCCAAAATGGCTTTCCAAACCAAATGGCCGGTAGCGAATATACTTACATCAGCGCCTTCGTTTAAAACAACGGCTTTGCCAATTTCAAATTTCTGATCGGCGGGGGTAAAGTTAGGTACTACCGGGCGGCCAAAGCGCAAATAAACCGGACCTTCGTACTCCGCAATAGCGATAGTAGCGGCTTTGGTTTGGTTAAAATCGCAAGGATTGATTACGGTCATGTGCGGCAGCATGCGCATCATGCCCACGTCTTCCAGAATCTGGTGGGTAGCGCCATCTTCGCCTAATGTTAAGCCAGCGTGCGACGCGCAGATTTTTACGTTTTTACCGGAATAAGCCACCGATTGACGAATTTGGTCGTAAACCCGGCCCGTCGAAAAGTTAGCAAAAGTACCGGTAAACGGAATTTTACCGCCAATAGTCATCCCGGCGGCCAAACCAATCATGTTGGCTTCGGCGATACCTACCTGGAAGAAACGTTCCGGAAAATCTTTTTTAAAGGCGTCCATTTTTAAAGAACCCGTTAAATCGGCGCAAAGGGCTACCACATTGGGGTTGGTTTTGCCTAATTCGTGTAAACCGGCACCGAAACCGGAGCGGGTATCTTTAGATTCGGTGTAAGGAAAGTCTTTCATTATTATTTAGCGAAATAGTTTAATGGTGGTGGTGGCGGCAGATTTTATTTCAAAATTTTGCACGTCGGTAAACTTACTCGCATTGGCGGTTTTGGTGCGATAAACCAAGCGGTACTGACCGGGCTGTAAAGGTAAATTAATGCGGCTGTTGCTTTCGGGTAAATTGTAAATCCAGCGCTGGCTGCCGTCTTTTTCCAGCACGTACAGACTGCCAAAACCTTGCAGTTCCGTGGGAATATTTAATAAACCCGCTGGCGGAAAAGTAATGGTATTGGTTTGGCCCTGCTTTATCTCCACGTTGTTTAAATAAATGCGCGGTAAAGTGAGTAATTCCAGATCGTATGTGCCCGCCAGTAACTTTTGCCGGCTCCCAAAACGCAAAGCGACCAGCGTGTTTTTAGAATTATTTTCCCGGACAATAGCCTCCGTAACATCAAACGGTGATACGGCATCTTGCCGTAAATATAAAGTGCCTTGCGGCGTTTTAGCCGAAAATACATTGTGTTCGCCCGGCTTAATATCTAAGTCTTTTAACACAACGGGTGGTACGGTATTTACTACTAAATCGTAACTCAACAAAGCATCAATATCCAGTACGTCGGTTTTACCGGCGGCCGATAAGTAATGCACGTAGTTGTACTCGGGTTCTTCGGTTACATTATTAATAAATGTCAGGTTTACGTTGGTTTCTACCGGTTTGCCTTGTTCGTCTTTTAACTCCACCGACACCGTAGTTTTGCTCAGCGCCATTTTTACCACGTTATCCAGTACCTTCCGGAACGAGCTAATATCGGCGGCGTTAAAGTATTGTCCCATGCAGGCTAATTCCGGCACAAATTGTTTTTCGATGCCAATACCAATGACAAAGGGTTTTAAAAAAATGCGTTTTTTCTGGAGCGCTTTAGCCGTAGCGCAGGGATCTCCGCCGCAGGATTCTAAACCATCCGTAATCAAAATCAATACGTTCCGGGCGTTTTTATCAACCGGAAAATCTTTGGCGGCTTGCTCCAGAGAATAAGTAATGGGCGTATTTCCTCGCGGCACAATTTGCTTGAGTCGGGTTTTAATTTGTTCTTCGTTCCCTTCTTTAAAAGCTACTTCCAGCCGCGAATCCGTGCAGTTGTTTTTTTCTTTGTCGAACTGATGCCCGTATACCCGCAAGGCGAGTTCCAGGTTTTCGTATTGAGCCAGCGAATCTACTAACTTAGAGAGCAGCACTTTTGCCACTTTCATGCGGTCGCTGCTTTCCCACTTCGCCAGCATACTGCCGGAGCCATCGAGCAAAAACAAAATTCGGGTTTTCTTTATTGGTTCGGGTTTTTTAAGGGCAGTCTGGCCGTAACTCCACGGATGCATTATCAGGAGCAAACTCATGACTAACCCTATTTTGACCGCTACTTTCAAAGAACTAATCTGGATTTTTTAAATTTTTAGAAAAAGGATGCTATAAAACCCATTCAAAGCAATGCGTGTAATGGTATTGCATTATTCCTTTTAAGCAAACTTCCTGATCTGCCGGATAAAGGAAGTTTCTTTTAAGGAAGTAATTTTTTAAAATTAATAATCGTCTTGAGCTTCTTTTAATTGCAACAAGGCTTCTTGTAACTGGGCATCGTTCGGCGCCACGCCGTGCCATTTGTGCGAACCCATCATAAAGTCCACGCCAAAGCCCATTTGCGTATTCATTAAGATAATAATCGGCTGGCCCTTACCCGTTAGCGATTTGGCTTCTTCCAGAACTGGTAGTAATTCATCGAAATTATTGCCATCCGGGCAGTTTAAAACTTTCCAGCCAAAGGCTTCCCACTTGGCCCGCAGGTTACCCAGGTTCATAATAGCATCCGTGGGGCCGTCGATCTGCTGGCCGTTGTAATCTACGGTGGCAATTAAGTTATCTACTTTGTGGTGCGGGGCGTACATGGCGGCTTCCCAAATCTGGCCTTCGTCTAATTCGCCGTCGCCCATCAACACGTATACTAATTTATCGTCGCCGTTTAGTTTTTTAGCCTGTGCCGCCCCCGTTGCAACCGATAAACCTTGCCCTAAAGAACCAGAGGCAATGCGTATGCCGGGTAAATGCTCGTGCGTGGCCGGGTGACCTTGTAAGCGCGAATTAATCTTCCGGAAAGTAGCTAACTCACTTACTTCAAAATACCCGGACCGGGCTAAAACGCTGTACCAAGCAGCTGATATATGGCCGTTGGATAAAAAGAAAATATCCTCGTTGGCGCCGCTCATGTTAAAATCCGGATTGTGATCCAGAATTTTAAAATAAAGCGATACAAAAAACTCGGTACAACCCAACGAACCACCCGGGTGTCCGGAGTTTACGGCGTGCACCATCCGTAAAATATCCCGACGTACCTGTGCCGCGAGGGTTTTTAATTCTTCTTTATTCTTGTTAAAGGGGTTCATTTTAAGAGTTAAGAGTTGAAAGTTATGAGTTATGAGTTGCTAGTTTGAAGGTTGAAAAGTTATATAGTTGATGTAGTTTAGGTAGAAGTAAGAAAGTTTATGCAAAACTTATTTACTGATCTAAACTCATAATTTATAACTCATAACTTTTAACTAGCACGCGAGCCAGCAAGCTGGCTCGCGTGGTCTTTGGTGTCTACTTTGGTGATGATGTCCTGGATGATGCCTTTTTCGTCGATGATAAAGGTGTAGCGCATGGTGCCCATGTATTTGCGGCCGTACATGCTTTTTTCCTGCCAAACACCATAAGCTTCTACCATTTTATGGTCGGTGTCGGATAGTAGCGTGAAGGGTAGTTCAAATTTTTTAATAAACTTCTGGTGCGACTTTTCATCATCTACGCTTACGCCGATTACTTCGTAGCCTTTTTGGCGTAGGTCGTAATAATTATCGCGGAGGTTGCAGGCCTGGGCGGTGCAGCCCGGCGTATCGTCTTTGGGGTAAAAGTAAATAACCAGCTTGCGACCTTGGTAATCGGATAGTTTGTGCACAATGCCATCCTGGTCCGGAATTGCAAAATCCGGGGCTTCGTCGCCGATTTGTAAATTCATCGTTTTAACATTAAAATACTTATTGTATTTTTTACAATAATACAGGAATATTTTCTTCTTTTATCAGAAGGATAGAAATTTTTAAATTTTTGTACGAAAGATAGTCTCGTGACCTACCGCATCTTTTACCCATAAAGTAAGATCGCCTTTTAACGGTACCGATTTATCTAACTTTTCGGAATAAAGCAGCGCGGCTTTATGTTCGTACTTTAGTAATAGAAATTGGCCGTTAATTTCGGCCCGGTACGAAGCTAAGCCCGATAAATCATCACCCACTTTAAACCGCACCAGGGCCGCCGATTTGGAAAGTAACCGTACGATGGGCGGTTTAGTATCGTTCATGATGGTGTACTTGCCCAGGTTGCGGGTAGTAAACGTAAACTGATCGTCTTTCCAGACGCCGTTGATGAACGCCCGGCTCTTGCCCCACCCCAACCATACCGCTCCCGCGGTAGTTTTATCGGTTACCGGCACCTCAGGCTTAATGGTTACTTTTAAAGGTTGGAAAAGGGGAGTAGTCACATCGTTCAGAGTCCAGACGCCGTTCTCGTAGTTAGATCGCAGGTAAAGCGTGTCGAACAAGGTAAACGGATAAAATTGCAGGGCTAAGTGGTTATCGGCGTACGAATAATCGGTGTTGTTTGGGATGGCTTGCCGGAAATTAAATTTTCGGGCAGACCCATTAAAAACCATAGAATCAGGTAAGCCCCCGCGTAAGTCGTATAAATACACCGCCGTTGACTGCACCGTGTAGCTCGGAATTAAATCGTAGCGCTTATTCCGGATAAATAAATTAATGTTTTTGGGAGTGCTGCCGGTATCGGCGGCCGAAATTTTTAAAATAGCCTCGGCAACTTCGTAACTAATCTGCTTTTTTTTGCCCGTGGCGGCAAAGGTATGGTTTACGATTGGTTTTTCGCCCTGAATCACAAACTGCAAGGTACTGGTGTTGTGGTAAGAGTCCTGGAACTGCATGGTAACGGGATAGGTAGCACCGGGATTAATTTTTAATTTTCCTTTGTGCGGACCGGTATTGTATAAGGGCAAAGTATTGCCATCGTCGATGTAGCATTTCTGGAAATCTTTGCCGGTTAGTTTTAGAACTTCGTAGTTCACGTGCCACGATACCATGCGCTGGTAATCAAAAGGAACATTATCGATTAAATGGGTGTAATGCGGTTTGCCGCCGATTAAAACATCTACCTGTTGCACGCCATTTTTATTCCAGGCGCCGGTGTACCGGTCAAAAGCGTTAAACTCCAGACCCAATAAGCCATTTGCCCGGATGGTATCTTTCAGAATAAAAGCATTGGAGCCGGTTTTTATTGCTTGAAATACCTGGCGACCAAATAACTGATTTATGCGCGATTCAATGCTCATGGTTTTTAACGCAACCGATACCACCTCCGGAGCAACGTTATCCTGGATTTCGGTAAAGCCGTACTTTAAAGGATTCTGCAAATTGTTCTTAGCATCGCGCACTTCAAAATGCAAATGCGGCCCGGCCGAGCCCCCGGTATTACCCGATTTAGCAATGATATCGCCCCGTTTAAAAACAAACTGATCTTTAGCCGGCGTTAATTTTACGTCGAAGGCTTGCTTGGCATATTGCATTTCCAGGACGTACTGGGCAATGGCTGGCGCAAAGCTTTCGAGGTGGCCGTAAGTAGTGGTTAAACCATTCGGGTGCGTGAGGTACAACATGTAGCCGTACCCGTAACTGGAAACCTCGATTTTAGAAATATACCCATCCGCGGCCGCGTAAACCGGTAAGCCGGTAACCTGATCGGTTTTAATATCAATACCGCCGTGAAAATGGTTCGGCCGGATTTCGCCCATGCTACCCGATAAAAAATTCTGGCGGCCCGGATGAATCGGGAATAAAAAATAACCCTCGGCTTCTTCAGGATTTTGGGCAAAGGCATCCGAAAACAACAAGCAAAAGAGCGTACTTAACAGGAATAACTTACTTAATCTCAAAATCTAAAACTTTTTGGTCTTCTAAAAATGCTTCCAAACGGTCACCTACCTGCACCGGGCCCACTCCTTTGGGCGTACCCGTAAAAATAATATCGCCTTTTTTTAAAAGTATAAACCGCGAAATGTAGCTGATTATATTCTCGAACGGATGCAGCATCAGGCTGGTATTACCTTGTTGCTTTATTTCCTGGTTCAGGCGCAAGGTAAAACTAATATTTTTTAAATCCGGGTAATCCGTGAGCGGCAAAAATTCGGACACTGGTGCGGAGCCGTTAAAACCTTTGGCCAAGTCCCAGGGTAAACCTTTGCTTTTGGCTTTACTTTGTAAATCGCGGGCGGTAAAGTCAATGCCTAAACCAATGGCATCAAAGTAATTTCCCGCAAACTGGGGCTGAATGTTTTTGCCTTCTTTGCTGATGCGCAGAATAATTTCCAGTTCGTGATGAATATCCTGGGTAAAGTCCGGATAGTAAAAAGAGTCGTTGTTTTTAAGCAGAGCCGTATCGGGTTTTAAAAAAATGACTGGTTCGTCGGGTATTTCGTTGTGCAGTTCAGCAATGTGGTCGGCGTAGTTGCGGCCAATGCAAAGTATTTTCATGCGGCAGGTAGTTTTACTCAAAATTAGCTGAATAATTTTTTTAGAGAAGGTTCCTTCAAAAAAATAGGGGTAGATTTTAAATAAATGCTTTTCTCTGACGGTTTAAATACCAGCTAACTTGAATACCACATTGCGTATTTACCTAGAGTAAGGGCAGAACATTTCGGGCTTCCCTTAACGTATAAAGCCAACTGGCATATAATGTGCTTTACTAACCATGCAAATACAACGTGTGTATTTAAATAAGATAATGCATCGTTGTAGAAACGAGATAGAGTTATTACTTAATCCACTAAAATTTATGTTGAAAAAAATATTTTTGTACAGTACTTTTTTAATGGTAATGGGTTGTGCTACGGTGCCTATTACTGGTCGTCGGCAATTATCTTTAGTTCCTGCCGCCGAAATGCAGCAAATGAGTTATGCTTCTTACAAGCAAGTGTTGGATACGGCCCAGGTTATTAATAACTCGCAAAGTACCGCTATGGTAAAACGGGTTGGCGGGCGTATTCAACGGGCGGTAGAGCAATACATGGCTCAGAATAATTTAAGCGACCAATTGGCCGGATATGCCTGGGAGTTTAATCTAATCCAAGATAAACAAGTAAATGCCTGGTGTATGCCGGGCGGTAAAGTAGTGGTTTATACGGGGTTAATACCGGTAGCCCGCGATGAAACCGGTTTAGCGGTAGTTATGGGGCACGAAATAGCCCACGCTATTGCCAAGCACGGCGATGAGCGAATGAGCCAAGGGCTATTGCAGCAATTAGGTGGCGCAACTTTGCAAGCTGCTTTAGGTTCTAACCCCGGCTTAACCAATAATTTATTTTTAACGGCCTACGGGGCTGGTTCGCAGTTAGGCATGTTGGCTTACGGCCGCAAGCAAGAATCGGAAGCCGATGAACTGGGATTGATATTTATGGCTATGGCTGGTTATGATCCGCAACAAGCCATTTCTTTCTGGGAAAGAATGGCATCGGGTAAAAACGGGCAAGCGCCACCGGAATTTCTGTCTACTCACCCTTCGGATGCCACCCGAATTGCGGATATCCAAAGACATATGCCGGAGGCTTTGAAGTATTATAAAAAATAACTTAAATTTGAATCATAAAACAAAAGCCTGGTGGCGTATAAACAACCAGGCTTTTTTAATTTTTTAAAATTATGAAGAAGAAAATCTTTTGGATAGCGGCTCTTACTGTGGCGCTGGTGTTAAAATCAGATAAAGTGAAATAGTATTTAGTCGATGATCCATTGACTATAACAAAATTTTAAGATTTGGCTATGTACATAATACTTGTTCGCATAGTAGCAGTTATTGCTTATGTGTATTGCAAGTTTATTATTGTTTGCATAGCTGCGGCTTTAGCGTTAATTGTTGAGTGAAGTTGTTTCATTGCTAGTGTATTTGTTCTTTTTGTCTTGACACAAAAAGAACCAAAAAAACGCAAGACGCTAAAAACTCGCTGACCAACAGAACAGTTTAGCGTCACTTTCTGCACCTGGCTAAAGCTACTTGTTGCATAGCAAACGAGCAAAATTATAAAAATATAGATAAGAGCGTCATTCAGGAGGAACCTATTTAGCTACGTAGCCAAATTGGTTCCTCCTGAATGACTGAGAAAAAGTGGTTAACCTAATCCTAAATCTAAACTTTCGCGAGCGCCAGCCTGATTTTTTAAATTTTTATTAAACTTTCAAACCTTTCAACTTTCAAACCTTTCAAACCTTTCAACTTTCTAACTTTCAAACCTTTCAACTTTCCAACCTGTAACCTGCAACCTCTAACCAATCTTAAAGCTGCCCTTAAAACTGCGGAGTTTGATGCGGGTAAAAACTTTTTTGGTTTGCAGCGGAAAGTCGCCTTTCATGAGCCAGTCGTAATAATGCGGATCTTTGGCGAAAATTTCTTCTACGGGTACGTTTTTGTGCTTGCCAAAATTAAAAACTTCCTGGCCGGCGGCATTAAATAAAATCCGGCCCGATAAATCAGCGGCGTTCTGAAAAGTAAACTTGTGTAGTTTCGGAATGTCGTTTACCACCGGGTATTCTTCTTGGCAATCCGGCGTGGTAACGGCCACGTGCTCGTACATGTCGAGTTGCGCTTTTAAAATATCGTAGGTGGCAATGGTATCGGCTTCGGCGGTGTGCGATTTCTCCAAAGGTTTACCACAGTAAAACTTATAGGCCGCCGATAAAGTACGTTGCTCCATCTGGTGAAAAATCCGGCAAACATCTACTATCGAGCGGTTGGTAATATCAAAATCAATATCTACCCGCAAAAATTCCTCGGCCAGTACCGGAATATCAAATTTTATCAGGTTATACCCCGCTAAATCGCAGCCTTTTAGAAAAGCATCTACCTGGTGCGCTACCTTCGCAAAAGTGGGCGCATCCTGCACGTCTTCATCGTAAATGTTATGAATCAAGCTACTTTCCAGCGGTATCGGAATGGTAGGATTAATCCGCATGGTGCGCACGATTTCTTCGCCGGAAGGCATTACTTTTAAAAGACAAATTTCCACGATGCGGTCGCGGCAAATATCCAGGCCGGTAGTTTCCAGGTCGAAGAAAACAAGCGGTTTGCGCAGGTTGAGTTTCATAGTTAATTATTGTTGGCTGATGCGGGCCGTAAGAGCGGCTATATCCAGGTTATCGTAAGTGCCCGAACTCATGAGTAACAGATTCTGGTTAGTCCAGTTAAGCGCGTGCAAATAAGCAGTTAATTCCTGACTATTATTAAAAACCTGAATGTTTTCGTTGCCAAAGGCTTGCTTAATATCTTCGGGCTGCAACGCGGGCATGCGTTTATGTTCTAAAGTTTTCGGGTTAAAATAAACCAGGGGAACATCCGCTAGCCCAAAAGCGCCTTTGTATTGCGGTAAAAATTCTTTATTTAAACTGCTAAAGGTATGCAGTTCCAGGCAAGCCACCAGCTTACGATCCGGAAACTGGTTTTTTAAAGCTTCGGTGGTGGCTTTTACTTTAGAAGGGGCGTGGGCAAAATCTTTGTACACCCGGGCGCTGGAATTGCCACCCAAAAACTCTAAACGCCGGGCTGCTCCTTTAAACGATTTTAAAGCCTCGTAAAAGGCCTGGGGTTTAATGCCTACCAACCGGCACACTTCTTTGGCCGCCGCAATATTACGCAGGTTGTGTTCCCCGAAAACCTGTAAAGGAACATCGTCTTTTTTGGTTTGCAGGTAAGTAATACCGTTATGGACCTGGTGCTCGTGTACGGTGTAGCCAATGTATTTTACTACTTCGCTCCGCGGTACGGCCACGTGCAGCACTTGTTCGTCGTCCTGGTTATAAATAAGCGTACCGGCTTTGGGCGTCATTTCGGCAAAAATCCGGAATTGTTCGCGGTAGATTTTCGGGTCCGGAAACACGTTGATGTGGTCCCAGCTGATGCCGCTAATTACCCCAATGTGGTGGTGGTACAAATGAAATTTAGGTACCCGTTGGATAGGCGAAGCCAGATACTCGTCGCCTTCAATGATAATAATGGGGGCTTCTTCGGTTAATTTTACCATCAGGTCAAAACCTTCCAATTGGGCGCCAACGGCATAATCAAATAAGCGGTTGTGGTATTGCAGCACGTGCAGAATAATCGCCGTAATAGACGTTTTCCCGTGGCTACCGCCAATTACAATGCGTTGTTTATTAATGGATTGCTGGTAAATAAATTCGGGGAAAGAATAAATCGGGATATTTAATTCCTGGGCCCGCAGCAACTCCGGGTTATCGGCGCGCGCGTGCATACCCAAAATAACAGCATCTAATTCCGGGGTAATTTTTTCGGGAAACCAGCCCATTTGGGCGGGTAAAATGCCGGCGGCTTGCAGGCGGTCGTGGGCCGGATTAAAAATTTCGTCGTCGGAGCCGCTAATTACCAGGCCTTTCTGGTGAAGCGCCAGCGCTAAATTATGCATAATGCTGCCGCCTACAGCAATAAGATGAATGCGTTGTAATTGCTCAGTGTGCATCTAATCGGGGTAAGTACGAAAACAAATGTACAAATTTTTTTCAGTCTGGCTCTTTAAGAAAATCAGGGCAAGGTAAGACTAAGCAGCCTTAAAATTTAAAAAAATCTACTGGGTTCAGTACCAGCACCAAAGCCTTTGTGGATGAAAAGGTTTATAAATTGTTAATAAGCCAATCCAGAACTTTGTTAGATTTGTGTATGGAGGAAAGTAAAGTAAAGTTTTCGCGCGATAACAAAAATGGCCGTTGGAATGGGAGTAACAAAAGCTCGATAACCGTGGGTTTGGGCAAAGTGCCGCCGCAATCATTGGATTTGGAAGAAGCGGTTTTAGGGGCTTTAATGCTCGAAAAAGATGCCTTAACCACGGTAATTGATATTCTAAAGCCGCAGAGTTTTTACAAAGACGCGCACCAGAAAATATTTAAGGCCATACTGGCGCTTTTCGATAAATCAGAACCCATTGATATTTTAACGGTAACGCAGCAATTGCGCGAAGACGGGGAGCTGGAGTTTGTGGGTGGGCCGTACTACATCATGAATCTCACTACCCGGATCAACTCGGCCGCCAACGTAGAGTTTCACGCCCGGATTATTACCGAAAACTCCATTAAACGCGATTTAATTTCCATTTCCAGCGAAGTGGAAAAACGGGCTTTTGAAGATACCACCGACGTATTTGACTTATTAGACTACGCCGAGAAATCGTTGTTTGAAGTTTCGGAAGCTAACATCCGTAAAAACTTCGACGATATGCGTTCTTTGATGCACAAAGCCATTAAAGAACTCGAAGAAAAGAAAAATCAGAAAGAAGGTTTAACCGGCGTACCCAGTGGCTTTACTGCTCTGGACCGCGTTACTTCCGGCTGGCAACCTTCGGATTTGGTTATTCTGGCGGCTCGTCCGGCAATGGGTAAAACGGCTTTCGTGGTATCGGCGATGCGGAATGCAGCCGTGGATTTCCGGAAACCCGTAGCTATTTTTTCTTTAGAGATGTCGTCGTTGCAGTTGGTAAATCGTTTGATTTCGGCGGAAGCGGAGCTGGAAGGGGAAAAAATTAAAAAAGGCAACCTGGCCGATTACGAATGGGCCCAGCTGAACCACAAAATCTCCCGGTTATCCGAAGCCCCGATTTTTATCGACGACACGCCGGGTTTATCGATCCGGGAGTTGCGCACCAAGTGCCGCCGCTTAAAAGCCCAGCACGACATTCAAATGATTATTATCGACTACTTGCAGCTGATGACCGGGAACGAAGGCAAAGGCGGCGGCGGGAACCGGGAGCAGGAAATTGCGTCTATCTCGCGGGCTTTAAAAATGCTGGCTAAAGAACTAAGCGTACCGGTAATTGCCTTGTCGCAGTTAAGCCGTGCTGTAGAAACCCGCGGCGGCGATAAAAAACCCCAGCTTTCCGACTTGCGGGAATCCGGTTCCATTGAGCAGGATGCCGACATGGTAATCTTCCTGTACCGCCCCGAGTACTACGGCATCACCGAAGACGAAACCGGAAACCCCACCCAGGGCGTAGGGGAGGTAATTATTGCCAAACACCGGAACGGTTCCATCGGCAGCGTTAATCTTAAATTTATCGGTAAGTTCACCAAGTTCGGCGACCTGGAAGGTGACTTTGGGGCAGATCCGTTTGGCGGCGGGAATGCTTTACCGCCGAGCAATTTCGACGATCCGTTTGGCGGCGGCAACGCGGTACGATTACCCAGCAAAATGAACGGCGACTCTTTGCCAAAATCCAGCTTCGACACCGAAGAACCACCGTTTTAAACTGTAAGATGAATAGAATGGCTGCTTTTGCTAATAAATGAAAACATCCCAATCCGGTTGATGGATAAAAATTTAAAAAAGCCTTTTTTGGGCTTTAGTAACTACTGGTAAGAGCCTCCTCCGGGAGGCTTTTTTCTTTTCCGCAGCATGCCTAAGAGCTTGTTGCGTATAAATCCCGGATTGAAAATTTTTAAATAAAAGTTTCTGAGTAACAAGTAAGAAGGTGATGTTTTTGGTCAGTCTGCAAAAAAAGCCAGGTTAAGGGTTATCAAAATTTAAAATGGGCGTATACAGGAGGTATAAATCCTCAGTTTCCATTTTAAATTGATCGTATGAAAAAACACTTTTTACTTGTATGGTGTCTGTTTAGTGTTCATTTGCTTTTGGCGCAGGATGCCGTTCCGATTTCGGGCCGAGTAACGGATGCTAAAACCAGTGAAGCCTTGATTGCCGTTAGCGTTTTGGTGAAAGGAACCTCTTCTGGCGCGCAAACAGACGTAGACGGTAACTTTACCGTAAATGCCCCTGCCAACGGATCGTTGGTATTCTCCTATATTGGTTACCAAGATCAGGAAGTTGCTATTAACAATAGAACTACCATAAATGTGCAATTAACTACCGATGCCAACCAGTTAAACGAAGTGGTGGTAGTGGGGTATGGCTCCCAACAAAAGCGCGATGTTACCGGGTCTATTACTTCCGTGAAAGGAGATGAGCTGGTCAAACAATCGTCGCAAAACCCGGTAAGTTCCATCCAGGGCCGGGTAGCGGGAGTGCAGATTACCAACGCTGGTTCTCCGGGTTCCTCTCCTCAGGTCCGGATACGGGGCGTCGGTTCAGCTCAAGGGGGAGTAGAACCGCTTTACGTAGTAGACGGTACCTTTGTGCCGGATTTGAGCTTTTTAAATCCTGCGGATATTGAATCGATGGAGGTATTAAAAGATGCTTCCAGTGCTTCTATTTACGGAGTAAGGGCCGCAAACGGCGTAGTTTTAGTAACCACCCGAAAAGGTAAAGCCGGAACCCCCCGCATTAATTACAATGGTTTTGCCGGCGTGCAACGCGTTACCAACCGGTTAAAAATGGCTAATGCCCAGGAATACGCCACCTTGGTAAACGAAAAATTCGAATCAATTGAAGAACCCAGAAGATTGCCTCTAAACTCCCCCTCCACCGATTGGTACGACCAGGTACTGCGCACGGCTCAAATTCATAACCACCAACTAAGCATGTCCGGCGGCACCGAGCGGATTACTTATAATTTTAGCGGCAGTTACCTGAATCAGCAGGGCATCGTGAAGAAAAATGATTTTGAACGCATTACGGCCCGCTTACAAACCGATTTTAAGGTAACCAACAACATTAAGGTGGGGTATAATGCCATTTTCTCCAATATTAAAACCGATACTATTCCCACTGGGGTTTTGTACCAATCGTACGTAGCGCCGCCAATTTTACCCGTGCGAGAAGCCAGTGGCCGTTACGGCGATCCCGCTAATATTAATTTGGGTAATTTTTCTAACCCGCAGGCTAGTTTAGATTGGTTTAACCAGGTAAACCGCTCGCAACGTTTAACCGGAAACGTTTTTGGAGAAGTAACTTTTTTAAAAGATTTTATTTTCCGGACCAGTCTGGGATTAAATTATAACCTTAGCGAATACCGGAATTATCGTTCTCAGGATTCGTTAACCTCCGTTCAATTTGCCGAAAGAAGTTTGTTAACCAAAAGTAATTACAAAGGCAACAGCTGGCTTTGGGAAAATACCTTAACTTATAATAAAGAAATAGGGGATAATCGGTTTACAGTTTTATTGGGTATCTCATCGCAAAGAGACCGCTGGGAAGAGCTTATCGGTACCATCAACGATGTGCCTAATAATTCCGAGGCATCTTATTATTTTTCTTTAGGTGATCAGTCAACCGCCCGGATCCAGAATACCGGCGACTTATTTACCTTTGCTTCTTATTTTGGACGGATCAATTATTCATTCCGCAACAAATATTTGTTAACCACTAGTTTGCGCTACGATGGTTCTTCAAAATTCCCAAAAGCTAATCGTTTTGACATTTTTCCTTCCGTTGGTTTAGGCTGGATGGTGACTGAAGAGTCTTTCATGAAAAATCAAACGGCCATAAATAACCTGAAAATAAGAGCCAGTTGGGGTAAGTTAGGCAATAGTAACATCCCTTCTAATGTTTTTAACCAAACTATTGATTTAGGATCTAACCTAATAGCATTTTTTGGTCCTGGTATACCTTATACCGGGGGTAGCAGAACTCAAAGAGTTTCACCTATACTTTTTTGGGAAGTGGTAAAAGAAACCGATTTAGGTTTTGAGATGGTTACGCTTAATAACCGGTTAACCATTGAAGCAGATTGGTATGACAAAAGAACGGAAGATGCTATATTTGATGTACCTGCTTTAGGTTCTATAGGGCAAGGCGGGACTATTAAAAGTAACAATGCCAGTTTTAAAAATACCGGGGTAGAATTTGCGGCTAACTGGAATACTGAAGCTACTTCTAATTTCCGGTACAATGTAGGTTTCAACGTAGCTTATAACCAAAACGAAGTTACTGATGTTAACACTTTGACTTCTCAACGAGGCGGCAGTGGTGGCGTAGCGGGTAATTTTACCACCATTTCCCGGGTGGGTGATCCGATAGGGACGTTTTATGGTTTTGTAGTGGATGGTGTTTATCAAACCGAACAGGAAATTACAGGTTCCGCTCAGCCCGGTGCTAAACCCGGCGATTTCAGATACCGGGATATAAATAATGATAAAGTTGTTGATAGTCGGGATTTAACAATTACCGGTAATCCAAACCCACGGTTTATTTACGGGATAAATTCAGGTTTTAATTTTTACAACTTCGACTTGCAACTGGATATTCAGGGCGTAGCCGGTGTGGAAATTTACAATGCCAATAAAGGAAACCGGTTCGGGAATGAAAATTATACCCAAGATTTCTTCGATAATCGCTGGCATGGGGTAAATACTTCTAACTCTTATCCTTCGGCCGATTTAAGCGGAGTGAATTTAGATCCGAACAGTTGGTACGTCGAAAATGGTGATTATATCCGGATCCGAAACCTGCAAGTTGGTTATACTTTGCCTACTAACCTTACCGGTAAATGGAAAATACAAACCATTCGCTTTTACGCCAATGCGCAAAATCCAATAACTATTTTTAAATATAACGGCTTTACCCCCGAAGTGGGCGGGCGGCCAACCAATGCCGGAATAGATTTAAACGTTTACCCGCTTTCGGCAACTTATAACTTCGGTGTTAACGTTAATTTTTAATCTAGCTGTGTTGTACAAATGAAAAATATACTATATAAAACAAAATTTAAAATTTTGGTTGGTTTCAGCATTCTGGCTTTAGGAGGAATTTATTCCTGTAAAGAAGAATTTCTGAATGTGGACCCACAAGGTAAGCCCGAAGAATCCCAGTTTTTTGTGAACCAGGAGCAAGCTTTATTTGGTGTAAATGCCATTTACGCGCACTTACGGTCCTGGCCCGTTTCGGCTTTTGCTAATCTGGCGCTAACCACCATTGCTTCCGACGATGCCGAAAAAGGCAGCACCCCGGGCGATGCTTCTTTCATGAATGACTTTGATAATTTTACGTTTACGTCCACGCAATTTACCCTGAATGATTATTGGAGCGGACAATACGCGGGCATCAACCTGAGTAACCAGGTGCTCACCCGGGTGCCGGCCATTACCATGGATGAAAACCTAAAAGCGCGCTTGCTGGCCGAAGCTAAATTTCTGCGGGCATATTATTATTTTAATTTAGTAAGGGCCTTTGGTGGCGTTCCGCTGGTAACTAAAATCCCGGAAACTCCCGAGGAATTAAATCCTACCCGGGCAAGCGCCGAAGAAATATACGCGCTTATTGTAAGTGACTTAAATGATGCCTCGGCGGTACTGCCAGTGAGTTACGATGCTGCCAACGTGGGTCGGGCTACCAAAGGCGCTGCTTTAGGTATGCTGGCTAAGGTAAAAATGTACCAAAAAGCCTGGCCGGAAGTTTTAACTTTAACCGAGCAAGTAGTGGCTTTGCCTTATTCTTTAACCCCCGATTATTACCAGATTTTCCGGTTTGCGGGCGAGAACAATGCCGAATCCATTTTTGAAGTTCAGGCTGAGGTAATACCCGGTAACTGCGACGCTTCTAACAGCCAGTGGGCCGAAGTGCAAGGGGCCCGGCCGCAGTTTGGCTGGGGTTTTAGTATACCTACCACCGATCTGGAAAATGCCTATGAGCCCGGCGATATGCGAAAAGATGCAACCATTTTGTACCGCGGCGAGACTACTCCGGAAGGAGATAAAATTAGTGAAACAGCCGATAACCCTAGGTATAATCAAAAAGCCTACGTACCCGGTTCCGTGGCCAAGGATTGTGGTTATGCCCACGGGCAGAACATCCGGATTATGCGTTTAGCTGAAGTTTTACTAATGCACGCGGAGTCCGCTAACGAACTTGGCCAGACCGATAAGGCTTTAAGTTCTTTAAACAAAGTACGCGAACGCGCCGGGTTAGACCCCGTTACTACTACGGCCCAGGCTGATTTAAGAAATATCATCTGGCACGAACGCCGGGTAGAAATGGCCTTGGAAAACGGCGATCGTTTTTTTGATTTAGTGCGGCAGGGACGGGCCGCGGAAGTGCTGCAAGCCCAAGGCAAAAAATTTACGCCGGGTAAAAACGAAGTTTACGCCATTCCGCAAAATCAAATTGAATTAAGCGGCGGCAACCTGGCTCAAAATCCGGGTTATTAATCTTTAAAGCAGGAAGTCCGATTTTCATTATATTGGCCTTCCTGCTTTTTTTAATTTTGTCACGATTTTGCTAAAGCATGATTTACGCCCGACTGCCTTACTGGTGCTTGTTTTTAATTTTAATACTCGTTTCCTGTAAGGCCAAGGAAGAAGAAATTTTTACTCCCCCGGTTATTACCCCCGAAGTAGCTCCCGTTACGCCGGATAAAGAAATACTGGACAAGGTACAACAAGCAACGCTCCAGTATTTTTGGGAATATGCTCATCCAATATCCGGCATGGCCCGCGAACGCACGAATTCTGGGGATTTGGTAACCAGCGGCGGTACTGGTTTTGGTATTTCGGCTTTGATTGTTGGCGTAAGCCGCGGTTGGATTCCTCGCGCGGAGGCCGTAGAACGGCTTACCAAAATGGGCGAATTTTTAAAAAAAGCAGACCGGTTTCACGGAGCCTGGAGTCATTGGTTAGATGGGAGCACGGGCAAAGTAATTGCTTTTAGCCCGAAAGATAACGGGGGTGATTTAGTAGAAACTTCTTTTCTCATCAATGGCTTATTAGCTGCCCGAACTTACTTTAATGGTTCGGATGCGGCCGAAACAGCGTTGCGGAATACCATTACGCAGTTGTGGGAAACCGTAGAGTGGGACTGGTACGCTTCACGCGGCGATGGTCAACTCTACTGGCACTGGAGTCCGGATTATAATTGGGAAATGAACCTGCCCATCCGGGGCTGGAACGAATGTTTGATTACCTACATTCTGGCTTTAAGTTCACCCACGCACGCTATTTCACCGGCTGTTTATCAAAATACTTTTCAGGGAACCGGCTTTATAAATGAGCAACCTTTAGAGGGATACTTGCTGCCGATTGGCCCTGGTTATGGCGGACCTTTATTTTTTGCTCATTATTCCTTTCTGGGCCTCGATCCGCGGCAAATGCAAGACTCCTATGCTTTTTACTGGCAACAAAACGTAAAACATACGCTTATTAACCGGGCTTATTGTATGCATGCGGCTCCGAAAAATTACGGCTACCAGGCTGGTTTATGGGGGCTTACGGCTTCCGATGATCCGGATGGGTACAAAGCGCATCAACCCATAGATGATAACGGCACCATGGCGCCCACCGCGGCCATTAGTTCCATGCCCTACACGCCATATTACTCCATGCAGGTACTGCGGAATTTGTATACTAATTTAGGTAATCAATTATATGGCAAATACGGCTTTTTCGATGCCTATAACCGCTCCCGCGGCTGGATAGCGAAAGACTATCTGGCCATCGATCAAGGCCCCATTGTTATCATGATTGAAAATTACCGGACTGGTTTGCTCTGGGATTTGTTTACGAAAATACCCGAAGTACAAAATGGTCTAACAAAAGCAAACATTAAGCAACCTAATCCCGAAACAGGTTTTTATCTGGCCATTCCGGAAATAAGAACCGGCCAGTACGACCTGTTAAAAAACCCCGACCACAATAAGTACCCGATTGATGTAGCCATTCAAACAGCTGGTAATTTTACTTTAACCCTGGAGAAAGAAGATGGAAGCGTAGCGGAAACAATCTGGCAGGAAGAGGCAAAAGCACCTGGTTTTTATTCGGTAAGTTTTGGCGAAAAAGTACCGACCGGAAAATATACTTTACGGCTAAGCAACTCAACTGTAACGAAAAAGTTGGCCGTTGACCTGCACTAAATTTTAAAAATTTAAAAATCAGCCTATGAAAAACTATTTTCTGCTGTTAATCTGCTTACTTATGGTGCCGGGTCTGTCGTTGGCCCAAAAAACCAAGGCCAAGAACACCACAAATATTTTTGACAACTCGCGCCCGAAAAACTTGTCGGATGAGCAGCTATTGGAGTTGGTACAGAAACAAACTTTTGCGTACTTCTGGGATTTTGCGCACCCGGTGAGTGGCATGGCCCGTGAACGTAGCAACAAATCTTTTGACTACGGCGACGAAGTAGTAACTACCGGCGGAACCGGGTTTGGCTTGATGGGTATTATCGTGGCGGCCGAACGAGGTTGGATTACCCGCCAGCAAGCCGCCGAGCGTACCTTAAAAATCGTGGATTTTCTCTGGAAAGCCGATCAGTTTCACGGGGTGTACCCGCATTGGTTAGACGGGGCGACCGGTAAAGTTATTAGGTTTAGCCAGAAAGACGATGGCGGCGATTTAGTAGAAACATCATTTTTATTTCAGGGCCTGATTTGTGCCCGTCAGTATTTTACCCAAAACAACTCCACCGAAAGCCAGTTGCGCAACAAAATACTCTGGATGTGGGAAGGGGTGGAATGGAACTGGCACACGCAAGGCGGGCAGAATGTGTTATACTGGCATTGGAGCCCCAACCAGGGCTGGAGCATGAACCACCAGATCCGGGGCTGGAACGAATGTTTGATTACTTATGTGCTGGCGGCTTCTTCCCCTAAGTTTGCCATTGACTCCAAGGTTTACCACCAGGGCTGGACGAGTAGTAATTTCTTCCGCAACGACCGGGAGTTTTTAAGTATTAAGCTGCCGTTAGGCTTTGATTACGGAGGTCCCTTATTTTTCTCGCATTATTCTTTTCTGGGCCTCAACCCGAAAGGTTTAAAAGACCAATACGCCGATTACTGGCAGCAAAATTTAAATCATACGTTAATTAACCGGGCCTACTGCCTCCAAAATCCGAAAAAATTTAAAGGCTACGGGCCCAATAGTTGGGGACTAACCGCCAGCGACAACCACCAGGGTTACGGCGCCCATTCGCCTACCGAAGATTTAGGGGTAATCACCCCCACCGCGGCTTTATCGGCTTTCCCGTATACACCTGAGTATTCTATGCAGGCGCTTAAACATTTCTACAACGATCTGGGAGATAAAATCTGGAGCAAATACGGCTTTGTGGATGCTTTTAACGAAACCGAAAACTGGTACGCGAAATCACATCTCGCCATTGATCAAGGCCCGATTATCGTGATGATCGAAAACTATCGTACCGGTTTAATCTGGAAACTGTTTATGAGTTCGCCGGATGTGCAGCAAGGTTTAAAAAAATTAGGCTTTCAAAGTCCGGAGTTGAAATAGTACTTAGCCCATGGCCCGTTCACCACAGACCACATTTTTAGCAATTATTTTTACTATCGCGAGCGTCCTCGCTCGTGATGCTTATCGTCCGGCCTCTGGCTGTTAGGAATTTATATTAATTTCTTTTAAAAGTAGTTTTTCAGTTAGCCCGGCCAGAGGCCTACCAGATAGTAGACACGAGCGTGGACGCTCGCGCCAGCGTTAAAGCCGGTTGAATTGAAGATAACTTGATCCGCTGTAAATTTTAAAAATTATTTATCCGTATAAGGTTTAAGAGTATGTTTAAAAATTTGAGATAGCTTTTTTAGAAAAAACAAAAAGCCGTAAAATGCTGGTTATTACTACTTTATACAAGAATGTTTGCTGCAAGTTGATTCTCTTAACTTGCAACCAATCCTTTGAGCCAGCATGGAAGGAGCTGTTTTAGTTAAGTCGTTTTTGAATCCGCTCATTAAACTAGCATTATAAAGTCTTTTTTAGGCAATTAACCTCATCTATTAAATAACCGCTAATTTTAGCAGTTCAGAATTTTAAACATACTCTAAGCCTTATAACGTTAGTAAATTATTAAAAACATAAATTTTTTATGTCCATCTTATCAATATACAAAAAATATACAACGCTTAAACCTATTCTGGCTATTGTGATTGCAGCTAGTCTCTTGGGAAACGCTTGTTCTTCCTCAAAAAAAGATACCGTAGCTCAAAATCAACTTGCTCCAGACCCGCCGTTTGAACGCGTGGTGGTGGATAAAGATCCGCCGGTGGCACCCTTATCGCCGGAAGAAAGCATGAAAAAGGTACAACTGCCTCCTGGTTATCGCCTGGAGTTGGTAGCCAGTGAGCCCATGGTGCAGGAGCCGGTAGCTATTGCCTGGGACGGAAACGGCCGCATGTACGTAGCCGAAATGAATACCTACATGAAAGATGCCCTGGGCACCGGCGAATACGAACGCACCAGCCGCATTAAGCGCTTAGAAGATACCGATGGCGACGGCAAAATGGATAAGTATACTGTATTCATCGATAGCCTGCTATTACCCCGGGTGGTTTTACCAATAGGCGACCAATTGCTGGTGCAGGAAACCAATGTGCAACATATCTGGAGTTACCGCGACACCAACAACGATGGCAAAGCCGATGAAAAGAAAATAGTTTTCCGGAACGACGTGCAGGATGTGCGCAACCTGGAACACCAAAACGGCGGCCTGCTCTGGAACCTCGATAACTGGATTTACCCCACCCGCGATAATCTGCGGTACAAATACCAAAACGGTAAGCTAATCGCCGATACTTTGGTAGACAACATGATTGGCCAATGGGGGCTCACGGCGGATAATTACGGACGTTTGTTTTACTCCGAAGCCGGTCCGGGTTTGCCGGCGGTTCAAATTCAGCAGATGCCCGCTTATGGGGCTTTAAATTTTAAAGATCAGTATACGCCCGAATTTGCCATTCCCTGGCCCATTATCGGCAACGTAGATGCTCAAGGTGGAAAAGAAGCTTTGCGCCCCGAAGATAATACGTTAAACCATTTTACCTCTGGCTGCGGTCAGTCTATTTTCCGCGGCGATCGTTTACCCGCCGACATGCAGGGTGATTATTTTATTCCGGAACCGGTAGGACGCGTCATAAAACGCGGTAAAGTATCGAACAAAGAAGGCAAGATTTACCTGAAAGATGCCTACGAAAAAAAGGATTGGTTGGCCTCCGCGGATATGAATTTTCGGCCCATTAATACCAACACCGGGCCGGACGGTAATTTTTACATTGTAGATATGTACCACGGTATTATTCAGGAAAGCGAATGGTCTGGGCCAGGTTCCTACTTAGGCGGCGTAATCGCCCAGAAAGGCTTGGATAAAAACCGGGGCATGGGCCGTATTTACCGGGTAGTCCACCAAAATTTTAAACCCGATACCCGCCGCCCCAACATGCTGAACGAACCCAGCAGCCAACTGGTAAAATATTTAAATCACCCCAATGGCTGGTGGCGCGATAATGCCCAGATTACATTGATTGTGCGCAACGATCAATCGGTGGTACCCGCTTTAAAGCAAATGACACTAGCCAAAGAACAACCCAATCACCTGGCCCGCATGCATGCCTTATGGACTTTAGAAGGTTTAAATGCCCTGGATAAAGCGACGTTGTTTCGAACATTGGCCGACGAAGAACCGCAGGTTAGAAAAACTGCCGTTTGGGTTAGCGAAAATTTTCTGGCGAAAAACGATTTGGAAGTAATACAAAAATTAAGCGTCCTGAAAGAAGACCCCAGTGCGGATGTGCGCATACAGCTGGCTTTATCCTTAAGAACTAACAAAAATGAGGTGGCCCAAAATACGATAAAAGAATTAATTGCGGCTAACCCGAAAAACGAGTTGATGCAGTATTCTCACACCACGTTCCTGGAAACCCAGAAAACCTTAGCTGCCGAAAAAGCCCGTTCTAAAAACCTTAGTCCCGAAGACCGGAAGTTGGTAGCCAAAGGCGCGGTGATATTCAAACAATTGTGTTCCAGCTGCCACGGCCCAGACGGAAAAGGAAGATCTTTGGGCGGTGGCCAAATGCCAGCTCCGCCCTTGGCTGGTTCACCCCGGGTAAAAGGCGATAAAGTTTTGCTCACGCAATTACTTTTAAACGGCCTACGGGGTCCGGTGGATGGTAAAACATATCCGGATATTATGCCGGCAATGGGCCATAACGACGACGAATGGATTGCCTCCGTGCTAAGTTACGTGCGGAATAGTGGCGAAATCGGGAACAATGCCTCCGTGGTAACCACCGAAGAAGTGAAAAATGTACGTGCCAATACGCCCAAAATTCCCGAAGGCATGACCCTGCAAATGCTCGAAATCTTTAAACTAGGCCGCAACGAAAACACCAACTGGGCTAAGTAGGTTACAGGTTGCAGGTTGCAAATTTCAAGTTGCAGATTTTAACCTGAAACACGGTTTTCAATAACCATCATTTATTCACAATTGAAAATTGGAAGGGCAGATATTTGAACTCGGTTTAAAAGTAGAGTACAATAGCTTGGGCTTACTTACCGCGTATGAAATTTAAAAATTTAAAAAATAGTAATGATTGTAAAAGCCCTTGCTAAGAATAACTGACACCAGTTTGGCTTTTGAGGGCCTTCTAAGGTTCCGGTGTGGCGTTGAGCCACATTCCGCAGCGGAGCGAGGAAAGGAAGCTTAGACCGCCCGAAAGAGCCAAACGGGGCCCGCCGGCCAGGAGGCAAAACTTGAAGCCAGCAAGTTCGATAGCACTGCGGCCTGGAGGCGGGAACCGGCTCCAAGTAAAGACGGAAGAATAAAGTTAACCAATCCTCCGGCTAATCTTAAAAGGGGAGCTTGGAGTTAAATTACTTTAAAACTTAAAATGCGCGATTTAATGTCAATCCATCAACATAAATTTTCAATCAAACCAATAGTCAGACTTGGTTTGATTCTTCTGTTGTTACCCATAAAACTTGTAGCCCAACCCGTCACCTTCACCAATACGTTTGGAATGGAGTTCGTGTTGATACAACCGGGCAGTATGGTGGTAGGTAAGTTTCAGCCGGGTACAGGAGAGCCGCCGAAAGAAAAATTAAACCGCCCCACTTTGCCGGCGAGCGCTTATAAAACCGCCGCCGAAATGGCCCATAAAGCTTTCAGGCCGGGCTTCACCGTGAACTTGAACCAGCCTTATTACATCGGAAAATTTGAAGTTACGCAGGAACAATGGCAAAAAATTATGGGCACCAATCCCGCTTTTTTTAAAAAAGATAAGGTAAAAGATAACAACGCGCAGCACCCTGTCGAAAACATCACCTGGCAGGATGCCCAAGCCTTCGTACAAAAATTAAATGCCCAGGATAAGCAACATACCTACCGGTTACCCACCGAGTTTGAATGGGAGTACGCCGCGCGGGCCGGCGCCAAAGAAGATATACCTTGGTCCGAAATAAATGAAGTTGCGGTTTTGGGGGGCACTACTACCAGCCCAGTTGGGCAAAAGAAACCCAATGCCTGGGGAGTATACGACATGTTGGGCAACGTGTGGGAGTGGATGCAGGATTACTACAACGAGAAAATTTTCGCTGATCCGGTCCCACCCCGTGCCGGAAAAGAACACGTGTTAAAAGGCGCTTCTTTTACCGGCGATGTTAAAAATGCTACTTATATGACTCACGCTGCCGGCCCCGGGAATGGTTTTGATGCGGGTGTTCGGTTAGTAATGGAAGCACGGAAATGAATTTAGAGTTATGGGTTAATAGTTTTGAGTTAAAAGTTCTTAGATAGGTGTTTCTAAAGATTGTACTACATAAAAATGACCGTAAAAAGTGTATTCATTCTGTTTGTTAGCACTTTAAGTCTTACTCCGGCTTGGGCGCAAATTCCGGCGGGTTTTACGCCTGTTTTTAACGGAAAAGATTTGCGCGGTTGGCACCTTAGCCGCACCACGCACCAGGGCACTACCCCCGATGTACGGGTGGAAGATGGCGCAATAGTTATTCGGCAAAATCCTTACGGACAAGGCGGGGTGTTGCTGTCGGATAAAAAATTTAAAAATTTCGAGCTGTACCTGGAAGCTAAAATTGATTCTTTTACCAACGGCGGCATATTTATTCGGTCCTCCGAAAGTGGCATTGCCTACCAGATTGAACTGGACGAAGCCGCCGGCAGCACGGGTAATTTACTCGGCGAACGCATGCCCGTGAGCCAAGAAGCAAAAACCGCCGGGCGGGAAAAAGTATGGCGGGCCAACGATTGGAATTCCTTCCGGATCAAAATGGTAGGCGAGGTGCCCCGGATTACTTTATGGATTAACGGGGTACAGATGTGGGACGTAACCCAACCTAAAAACGACTTTATTGCCGGAGCAACCCAGGGCAGGATTGGTTTGCAATCGCACTGGACGGCCTTGTTCTCGTCTTCCGTAGTGGGTTGGAATATTCTGGACTCTTGGGCGCCGGGAGCCACCCATCGTTTTCGTAACATTGCTATTAAAGAACTGCCCGAAAATTTAAAAAAATAACCTGCTTTTAAAGGAAAAATCTAGTTTTAGTCCATAAATCAACTAAACTATTGGTACGGAACTTTTAAAATTATACTTTTTTTTTAAATTTTGATTCATCCCGAAGCAAGTTAATTCGCCTTAATGAACAACCGGTATTATCCCGACTTACCTTAAACACAGACCAAGCTTGGTACCCGTTCTTTTAAGGCTACTAGTCATTTTTAGCTATAATTAGTTATGAGTAGCATTTAACCTTACTGCTTCTGCTTTATTTATAAGAGATACATACGCTAAGAGCCTTATTTAAAATTAAAAACCAAGGGAAATAAAAAAAAGACCGATGCTGCCCATAGACTGTAAATGGGTAAAAATATAGCGATAGCCCGACTTATGGTTGTTATTTCTGATTTTTTGGTTAGTACTTTATAAAACTGAAAAGTAATAAACAGCAGGTGGAGGAGCATGAGTAAATTACTGCCCAGCACCGCCAACCGGTTAGGAGTAAGGCCCCACTCCGCAATCCGGAACACAATGGCCGATAACGCAATGCCATTTACCAAAACAGTTACCGTTGATAAAAGAAAAAGGACCCAGGTAGCGGTGGTATGGCGCTTGGTTTTAAAGCTTTCGGCCACCGAAAAGAAGATGATCGCCATAACCCCGATCAGTAATAAATTAAAAATAATTAAAAATTCCCGGTCGTTGTAAGGGTCTTTGCCCGAATATACGATGGCACCTAAATAAACTAAAAGCATTACTAAAACCAGCGGGCTGAATATTTTAGCTATGACCGGCGAAACTTTATTTACCAACTGCGGATTTGTCTGGGTTAAGTAAGTACCAACAATAGGGGCAGCCGCCAGTCCGAAAACGCCAAAATATTCAAAATATAACTGTTTAATCTGAAAACCAATCAGGGAGAATAGCCCAATGGTAATCCCGGTCAGGAGGCCGCCGGCAATCAGAATAAGCGTGGTCATTACCACCAGATCGCCGTTGTATTTTAAAAAATTTAGTCGTTGGTTATAATCTAAAAAATTATTGCCGGCAAAGGTTACGCCTAATAATGACCATAGCAGCAAAGGCAAATGAATACAAGCCAGGATCAATGTGTCGCTGGTATTAGATTCCGGAAGTAAATTGATGTAAATAAGAGAGAGCAAAATGCCACCACCGACTATTCCGATTAACTTGGGTTGTAATTTATTTTGTCGGGCAAAATAAGCCATGAGCAACGGTAGAAAGATGAAACCTATGTTCCTGGGATAAAAGAATTCTTCGTTGATCTGAAAAAGACTTGGAATTTTAGCAATAAAACCCGCTACCAGTGCCGCCAGTAGCACCATTACTAATTCGCGGGTAGTGCCCCAATTAATTTCTTCGTTATCGTAATGCAGCCTTTCGTTCCAGAATTCCGCGAGTAAATTCCCTTTTAATTCCGGATAAAGGTTACGGAACGCTTGCTTAAAAGAGGCCTTATTGCGGCGATAAAGCTTTTCGAGCTGGCCTGGATCGTGCAGGTTAGCGAGAATTTCGTTTTTCATGGCCGAACTTTTACAACTTATCCATTATATCACCTAAATCGCTTACGCCTAACGTGAACAGAAACAGAAGAAGGCCCAGCATAATTTTTACGACCAGTGGAATTGAAAAATTAAACCTCTTTGCGAAGTAGGCATTAGCCGGTGGAAGGTAAACCAACGCTAGAAGAAGATAAGCTGTTCCGGGTACCGGATGTACCAAAAATAGATTTAATAGGCCAACGGTTAAAACAGCTAAACCAAATACCCAAGCGCTTGTACGCCAAAGACCTAAGCTTTTATTTACTACTATTTTATTTCCCATACTTGTTTCATTTTAATCGGATATACCGTTCGTTCTCGTTCAGGATTTTACCTGCTAACTACCCGCGAAGGGTGTTCCGAAAATGCCAACTGCCAATTCTGCCCAAACGAGCAAGAGTACCACCAGAATAAAGGCAATAATACCGATACGGTAATCTTTTTTCTGAACTGTTCGCATAACCCCTTCGCACAGCAAACCAGTACCGAGCAGTAAAATCCCAGCAATCCCGAAGTCCGACAAAGTCCAGTTTACTTCTGCGGTAAACTGCATCGCAATCAAAGGAATAAACAATAAAAACGCCACGGTGAGCATAATGCCGATAAGTCTTTTATTTTGCATAATCATAAATTGTATGTTGTTACTAATTTTATTGGAAAGCTAATTTTTCAGGAATGTAAATCACGCAATAAGAGGTTTATTTTATCAAATAATTCCCCAACACCTAAGGCGGTCCAGATAATAAACAAGCCCAGGAAAACTTTCAAGAGGTTTAATCTGGGAATAGCAAAATGTATCTTTTTCTGGAAAATGGCTTTTACTGGCAGGAAGTAAACAAATGAAAGAAGGAGTATGAAAATGCCAAACCCAGGGTCGTTCCCATAAAACATATTTACTACGCCAATGGCAAAAACAACAATGCCAAACAGCCAGCTAATGCTGTTTAAAATAATGGATCCGCTGTTTTCTACTGTTTCTTCTGGAAAATTCTTGATGTTACGCATGATAGTATAATTTTAAATTTTTTAATTTCTCTCTTTTATTCCGGTTAGTTTAAGCAGTTATGTAGTAATAGTACTGAATCACGCTACTGAAACTCACTTGATTACCCGCTAAAGCCGCAGGAATTAACTTGTTTAGTGCTCGTTGCTTTGGGGCATTGTAATGCTGGTTAAGGGTAATTAATTAGTACAAAGTAGGTTAATAAAGTGCTTTGAATTACAAAGTATATATGTAAAAAAATATCCTGTTTAATTAGGTAGATAGGACAGGTAAATAACTTTAAATGCTTTTTCTTAATCTCTAAAATGGTGTAAGATCAGGTTGCTGTTGCCTGTTGGTTTTACTACTGCTTTTCTTTTTACAAGTATTTCGTTTTATATAAATTACCTAACTAAGGAAACAGGTTATGAGCGGTTGCTGCTAACTTATTTCCGAGCGCCCCGAATTATTTGCTCCGGCACTCCGATCAGGCCAGGTGTTCCGCCGTTAGAAGCTACCTTTTTAGATTTACCAAGCGAAATTATGGTTTAAATAGCGCAGCTCCACTTAGTTTAACGTTTGTTTTGCTCTAAAGTACTTTGTTTTTCAAAGTTAAAAAAGATTTACGAAAAGGCAAGAAGTAGGTTAGTGAATTTTAAATTAATTTAAAAATAAGAGGCTAGGTAAAGCCGGTTCATTATTCTCCTACCTATAAATAAGTAATAATGCCGCCAATCACCAAAATTTAAAAAACTAATTTTACTGATATAAATAGGTAAAGGGTAAATCAGCTGGTTTCATAAATGTCTTAAAATCGGTGGGAAAATTTACAACCTAATTTTTTAAATTATGAATCTATAAAGAAGGTAGCAATGGCTAATTTATATGGTGGTAATGCGTTTCGTATAAAGGAGCTAACAGTACTTTATAGTACAAAAAGCTTTATTTAAATTTTGTTTGAACCGAAATCAACTAACCAATTTATAGCGCGAAAAGCTTTTTTATTCCGTTAGTTCGCAAAAAACTTACACTCTTGCCTCTAATATTTAAATTACTGGTTAAAATAACGGTAATTTTTAAATTTTTTTAAATAATAACCCTTCTAAAAATTTTTCATCTTCTTACTAATCAGTAATTTGACGATTGATTTACGACCTAAACGCGCGTAAATTATCTTCCCGGCTTACTTCCTGGTAAGTAATGTGCTTTTTTCTCTTGTACTACTCTCGTTTACGCACAACAGCAATCAGAATGAAAAAACCTTTACGCGGCATTTACTTATTGGTCAACATCTTACCTGTGCTCCCCTTATGGCGGCCGCTAACCTTAACGCTCTGGCTCCTGAGCGGCATTCCTATTTTAGCTTTAAGTCAAACTATCCAGTGGGACAAAACCATTGGCTCGGAGTGGTCCGATAATCTGGCTTCGGTGCAACTGACCAAAGATGGCGGCTATATTCTGGGCGGAACTTCTTTTGGTGATAAAGGGGGTGATAAATCCCAGAACGCTATCGGGTATTGGGAAGATTATTGGATTGTTCAATTAGATGCTTCTGGTAAGAAACAATGGGACAAAACCATTGGTGGTACGGGAACAGACGTATTAAAGGTAGTGCAACAAACGCCGGATGGGGGCTATATCCTGGGTGGTACCTCTGACTCGGATAAGAGCGGCCATAAATCGCAAGATTCCCGGGGCAGTGCCGATTACTGGATTGTTAAGCTCCGGGCCGATGGTAGTAAAGAATGGGATAAAACCTTTGGCGGCTACGATGCCGATACCCTAACGGTACTGCAACCAACCAAAGACGGCGGGTATATTCTGGGAGGATCATCGTATTCCTTTAGGGGCGGGGATAAAACCGAAGACAATAAAGGTTCGTGGGGAACCGATTATTGGATTATTAAAATTAAGGCCAACGGCAGTAAAGAGTGGGATAAAACCTTTGGCGGGGATGATGCCGATAAATTAGCTGCGCTTTTGCCAACCAAAGATGGAGGGTATATTTTGGGTGGCACTTCTTATTCTTACCAAAGTGGCGATCGCACCCAGGAATCGCAAGGCTCCAGTGACTACTGGCTGGTTAAGATAGATGCAGTGGGTAAGAAGCTGTGGGATAAGTCCTTCGGCGGGGATTATAACGATAAATTAAGCTCAGTTGTACCCACCCCGGACGGTGGCTTTCTGTTAGGGGGCAGTTCTTCTTCGGATAGTAGCGGGGATAAAACCCAGGATAGCAAAGACTACAGTCAGGATTATTGGTTAGTAAAACTGAATGCCGATGGAAGTAAAGCTTGGGATAAGGTTTTTGGCGGCTATTACACCGACAAATTAGTGTCTTTAGCTGTAACCGCCGAAGGTAAATATTTAGTCGCCGGACATTCTGATTCGAATGCTGATGGTGATAAATCGGAGGAAACGGATATTCTGGATGATTATTGGGTACTCCTGCTGGATGCCCAAGGCAACAAGATCTGGGATCGTACCATTGGCACATCCTGGACGGACATCTTAACCACTATGACTTTAACCCAGGATGGTGGTTTTGTATTAGGCGGATCTAGTTTCGCAGACGCGGAAGAAGATAAAACCGAGAATAGCAAGGGCCTTTATGATTACTGGATTATTAAGTTGAGCATGGAACCGAACGTGGCTCCTACCGATCTTGCTCTTTCGGTTGCCACGATACCCGAAAATACAGAGTATGGTAGTACCATTGGTACTTTTACTACCACCGATGCCGATGCGGCAGATACCCATACGTACACCTTGGTTAAAGGAGAGGGAGATGATGATAATGATTATTTTTTAATACAAGACAACAAGTTGGAACTTTGGAGTTCTCCAGATTATGAATACCAGACTGTTTATCATATCCGGGTAAGAACCAACGATCGGAAAGGCTATGGTACTTTTGAAAAAGCATTCACGATTCAGGTAAAAGACCTGAACGAAGCGCCCCAGGATATTTGGCTTTCTGCTCAGGAAATAGATGAAAATAACAAAAAAGGGGCGGTTATTGGCCTGCTTAATTCCTTGGATGAAGATGATCCAGATAGCCATACGTACCAGTTAGTAGTTGGATACGGGGATGAGGATAATGCTTCTTTTACTGTTTCGGGTAATGAACTACGCGCGGCGGTTTCCTTTGATTACGAAACGAAAAGCAGTTATACCATTCGCTTGCAAACCAAAGATCAGGGCAACCTCACGTATGAGTCTACGCATCTGATTACCATTAATAACCTGGAAGAAGTAGTAATAGGTTTACCGGAAGAAGAGCACCCGGCATTAAAAGCGTATCCAAACCCAACAAGTAATTATTTGCAGATTAGCCATGAACACATCATAAATAAAGTACAGGTAGTAAATAGCGCTGGCAGTACGGTATTGATACAACCTGCTAATTCCAAACAAGTCCATCTGAATGTGGCCTTTTTAAGTTCGGGGGTGTATACCGCTTTAATTTATTCGAAAGAAAAAGTGTATGCCAAGCGCGTGGTAATAAGCAAACTTTAAGGTAACTACGTTTTGGCAAAAGATTTTTTAAAATACATGTTGCCCGTCGTGGATTATTCGGATTATATTAAGTAGGCTTTACCTATAAGCCGTTGCCAAAAGGGTTTATTTTGCCCTTAAGCAAGATTAGGGGGTATTCCTGCATATTGTTAATTCGTATACGCGACGGGATTTAATAAAATGGATTATGAAAATACTAAAAATTTAAAAAAAACGTGTCACTACCAGGTTTTTTTAAATTTTTAGTATGCCGCTTAGGTTATTATCTGCCAAATCAAAGAAATATTCTTTTAAATATAAGAATCAACAAAAATCTTTTACTGCACACTTTTAAACATAACCGGCGAATTGCCATACAAAGGAGTATGACCATCCCACTTCTCAATAAACTGTTGTTGAATTAACAAAGGGGTTAAAGCAGATTGTTTTAATTCATTGGCTTTCTTTTCGGCTTCGGCCTGAATAATTAGTTTTTTAGCCTGTGCCTCAGCTACTTTTAACTCATTTTCTACCTGCATGGCTTCCTGTACCGCTTTGTTCTTGGCATCAATGGCGCGCACAATCGCATCCGGATACTGGAGTCCGCTGGTTAACTGCTCTAATTTAAACCCATCGGCTTCTAAGGTAGTGGCGAGGGTAGACTGCACATCGGCTTCGAATTTTTGCCGGTTACTAATCAGCTCATCCGTCGAGTATTTATTCATTTGGTTACGAAAAGCGTCTTTCACGTAATTGTATAACGTGGTTTTCGTAATTTCTTCTATTCTTTTCCGGTATTTCGAGAAGATATGCGGCGATTTGCCTGGAGTAACCGCAAAGGAAATAGTCGGGTCTACGGTAAAAACGGAACCATCTTTGGCGTTCACGTTAAAGGCTTCATAATCGGCGGTTTGAATAAAAACCGGAAACTCATATACGTTTTCTACTAAAGGATTATAGAAGACACGTCCGGTTACTAAAGAAACATCTTGTACCCCCTTATCAGAGCCGTATTGTTTTACTAAAATCCCTTCGTGGCCCGCATCAATGCGGGTACAACTAAAAGTGAAACCCGTAATTAGGAGAGCCACCAAAATAAGTGCAGCAAATATTTTTTTCATATAGTAAGGCCCTTGGGAATGTTACATAGCGTTAAATGATACTGTAGTGTTGGTATAAAATTACTCGGATAAAAAAATCTGAACAAGCAATTTACCCGCAGCTAAATATACTAGAATAATAGATATCTGTCATTAATAATCAAGCTTGGAGGAGTTGTTGAAGCTGGCTTTTTTAAAAATTCAGCCATTGGTTCACTAAAACCAAACAGCTAGGTTACATGAAGGAATACGATTTTTTAAAAATTATAATATTTTCAGATTATTGAGTTAATGAAAAGATCATTAATTATCTTTCTGTAATTCCCCTTCATCCTTTTAGCATAAATCTTCCTCGTAGATTCGCTCACTGGCCAGATCGTTTATACTGAGGTAGTTATGGTAAAAGTGTTTTAGCAAAACAAATCTTTAAAAGGGCACCTGTTTAGCCCTCTGCCATACAGAAAATTATACGATTCAATTCTATACTTAAATGGCTAATATGTGGAGGTTTTATATTTTTTACCTCTTCATAAACTCTTGTTTGTGCTAGGCTTTGTGGATACTGTATTCTTGGAGGCTTAGTTAAAGGATATCCAATAGAGAATAGAAATGTATGCGCAAACTCCTTAATGACCACTAAACTCTGATTTTTATGAAGTACCTCTTTGTTGTTATCTTATTTATTGGCATTTCCAGCTGCAAAAAAGATGAGGGCGGCGTAAGCTCTACGGATCATGTGGTAGAAGGCGTTTGGACTAATGCTGCTAAAAGTTATGAGTTTTATGATTCTGCCGGGGTCATCATCTACCGAGAAATTGATTATCCAGAGGCGATATTCACCTTTAAAGATCATAAGATGAATGTGCTCTACAAGGATGGCACTACGGAAAACGGTACTTATTCTACCAGTATGACCAAAGACAAAAGATTTATTTCTCTTGCGAGGAATGGCGTAAATCAACCGTTTGAGATTATAATTTGGAATTATAGGAATATGATCTGGGATATGGAAACGCTCAAGGATACTTATATGGAAAATGGTATTCAGAAAACATCGGCAAGATCAGTTTTAACAATGCAATTTTATAGGTAATACGCTAACTCTTCAACAACTTCCTGTAAATACGAAACCAAGGAACCGGTATTGTTCTATGTATTGGCTACAACGGTAGCAGTGATGCTGATTTGCGCTACAACTATAGTATAGAACCAGATGTTTTATTTTTTTTTAATGCGCGGAAACAAGAAACGCTTTATTTTACAAGTAAATTGTAAAATAACTTAGCTAAAAAAGGTAATTTAGTTTTGATCTTTTTATTGGGTTAATGATGCCTAAAGTGAGAACCTTTCTTAAAAAAACGTACTTGTTAGTACCCTTTATCGAGCTCTTGTTGCTCCTTGGCTTGTTTGCTTTTGAGAAAAAAGTTTAAGCTTATCATGCCCAGCAAAATATTAAAGCTGGTGAGAAAAGCTAATCCAAAATAAATGAGTTGATATTCTGCCATAATGATAAATATATGATTAAATGTATATACAAAAAGAACTCCAAATAATTCTGTTCTAAATTACCTAATACTTTTATTTACCTTTGATTCCTTAGGCAAGCTTAACCGCTGCAGGCTGATGTTTTTCCTGAAAGGGAGTTTGTCCATTTTTTCTACTTCCATACTCGGGAAGCCAAACTCTTTCGTAATCCGGCCTAGGAGCAAGTATACGCCAGGGCCTTTGAAGGACCACACTTGTAAGGATGACGGAAAGTGGACGGTATCAAAAAAGTCATTGTTGGTGTCCAGGAAAGTGCCAAACTGCATGAGTTCTCCGCGAATGTTGCGTAACTGTATGGTGGTTACCAAAGTACCCACCATGCGTACCTTCTGCCATGGCCTGGTAGAGGTTCACGCATTCCGTGGTATCTTCAAATAAATCAATCTGCTGAAAGCCCTGAACCAGGTGGCTCAACCGTACGCCCAGCAAGCGAATCAGCAGACGGCGGTTATAGGGCTTTAAAACAACACCTTGGCTTTACGGATCAGGATGTGATCGTCCGCGTTGTAGGGGATCATTATCTGCTGGGTGTACGTGGTAAAGTTAGCGTAGCGAATCTTTACCGTAATGCAGCTAGTAAGCTTTTCTTGTTGCCGCAGCATAAAAGTCAGCTTCTCCGTCATCGCTACCAGCAGGTTATTTAAGGTAATAAGCACTTGTAAGGCGCCATTGGGTTTGGCCTGGCCCGTAGCAATCTTGGAAACGGTTTTATTCACCGATAGGCCAAAGGAGATGGGTAAACCTGTCTCTCGCATAATGGTCTGGTGGAGTTCACTGGTCCACTTCCAGGTACCAAAGATACGGTCCACGCCCATTACGTCCAGATAGTGCTTGTCAATTCTCGTAGATTCCGCTTTAACGGCAATCACTTGGGTAACGTCAGCCGAGTACTTGCTGTAGGCTTCCATGTCGCCCCGCAAAATGAGTGCTTCCTCGCATAGTTGCTTCGCCATCCGGATAGGCATGCCCGCGTGTACCCCGTAACACCGGGTTTCGCAGCTGCAACTGGTTACTACGCCCCGGTCGGACAAGCCCCCGGTGATGAGGGGCTTGCCGGCGAGCTGCGAATTACGTAAACGTTTCAACAACTCGAAAAGTAAGGTTTTCCGGCAGCATGTCTCACGTTATTGCTGACATTAGTAGCAATAAATACTAATAATGTCAGCAATAACTTAATATATTAGATTATAACTAAATATTTTTCGAATAATTTGGCTTTTAATATAGTAAAATTAAAATGATTGGTGCATTTCACGAGGCAATTACTTCTACCACAGGAGAAGTAGCTCTTGTTATCTCATGTATTTAGTAAAAGCACAGTAGCAAGTTAATAGAGTACAAGAAATTTAAAGTGCAGCACCTAGCGCAAGTACCAGAGGTGAAACAAGCTAAATGGCTAGAAACGCACCTGATTATTCCGGATTTTAAGTACCCCGGCGAGTAGCTGGTGTTGGAAATGCCTGAAGAAAACGGATTAGATAAATTTGCCAAATGGCTATAGCTTTCCATCAGCAACATGCCATGCATATACAACTGGTTTATAAAGTGGTACTCCGCAAAGAAAACAGCGAAAAAGACTTAATGATAACAGATAATCTCAACGAAGCGGAGGCCGATAAGGTCTTTGCTAACCTGAAATAGCCGACTATTAAAGGGGGTACGTGAAAGTAAAACGCTATAACGATATAATTACCCGCAAGAACGAGGTTAAGAATTAATTACCTCTGGCGTCACTTTCCAGAAAATCTTCCGTATTATCGTCCGGACTAAGCAGAGTCATTCTTTTTTTTAGATCTTCGTATTCTGCTTTTTCTGCTGGGCTTAAATTTTCTTTAAGCGTTAATTCCCCAAAACGTTTGCTTAACTCACTATATTCTTGTCCATCCATAATGGAGGTTACGTTGATGGAGAAACTTAGTTATTTACCAAGTGAATTTATTCTTTCCGGAACAGCAATAAATTACTTTGGACTAGGGAAAAAAGCAGTACCTGGAATGGGTTGGGCTTGCATCTTTCTGGGATCGAAAGGTTGTAGTAAATCGAGAAATTCTTGCTTACTAAAATCATTAGAAATCTACCATTTTTCGGTGTCGCGATCCAAAATAACGGCATACGTTCCGGATAGATGGGCTTTACTAGTTCGTTGGCTTGAGTAGTGATGATGGTAGAAGAACGCACCATTTCGCCGGAACTGGTATCTATCCGTTCGTCCCACAAGCCGGCAAATGCCAGCAGGTTCTCATTTTTCAGGTTAATAAAATAATTTTTTTTTATCTTCTTGCTTTTTAGTTTAGTTTAGCTGAATTAACCTGAAATCCGGTATAAATTATAAAAGCTGCCTCATTTGGTTTGAAGCAGCTTTTATAAAGGAGAAACACTTTAGTTAAATTGTTCTGCAATATAATCTACTAGCTTTTTGTCGCCCATTTTTTGCGAAGTACTCTCTTTAGCCACCGTGTTCTTGAACTGAGCGGTTTCGGCTAAAAAATGCATAAACTGTTCCTGCGAAATACCGGTGCCCGTTACATGCACCTCCTCGGCATTTTGCAGGTGGGTGGTTATTTCTTTAAAGAATTTTAGCTGCAAGGATTGTTCTGCGTTGTTAGCAGTGTTTTCGTTGGAGTTGCTCCCTTGACCATTATTCTTAACTTCGGCCAAAATAATAAAATCACCATTATCTACTTGTTCTCTGCCCACTACAGTGGCCTGATTAGAATCTAACCATACGCCGAATTGCTTTTTGTTTTTTCCTGACATTGCGTTTTTATAATTATAATAATCTTAACGCATAGCCCTTATAAACAACTGGAAATTATAATTATATTTATTTAATTCGGCTCAAGGCTCCCTTAATGACTTGCATCTCACCGATGACCCGGTTCCAGGCGGCCATGTGCATGAAAATTTCGGCGTTATCCAGATCAATCTTACCCGTAAGTATTAGCTCTTTCAACAACCCCTCTATTTGCTCCAGATTTTCATTTATGGTAATAATGCCTTGTCTTATTTCATGCAGGTATTCCCTGTTTTCTTCTTGTCCCATCTTGCGGCATTAATTTTATTTGGCCTCTCTTACGAACAAGAAATACTTTAGATGCTAGAGGCTGTTATTCTTTTTATTAGAATAGCGTTAAAACAGCCGGATAAATTCTAAGTGCCCTAAACTCAAAACACATAGTTGTACTAGTAGTATACCTTTTACCACTTTCCTTGTAGGGAGTGGCAAGCATACTAGTTTACCGGTTTTTTTATGTTCAATCCTTTAGTAAGAATGGGAAGTGCAGAAAATGCAAGGCTCTAAACAACAATATCTTTACATTGATCAAGTATCTCGGCAATAACTTGTAACAATGCCTTAGCCAGCTTAGGGTTCCTCTGCAAGGTTGCCTCATCCACCAAGGCCCCGCAACTCTGATCTTCATCTACTTCAAACTGATGCGTGTAATCGGTCATGATCAACCGGATTCTAAAGTCGTGTTCTTCCTTTTTATAAGTTACGGGTATTTCGAAGTAATCATCCAAATACCTTATTTAATTAAATAAGTTAATAGATGAACTCTATTACTTGTCATTCGTCGAATTGCTTCAACAGCATCTTGAAATGGCAAGAAAGCACTTTTGTCAGGTTCTTGTTGGGGAACGCATTGCCTTAGGCCCGGAGGAAGAAGTTACTAGCCAACACACCCGCAAAATCCTGTACTCCAAGGTCAATCCAATAGCTGTTCCTCCATTAGCTGCTTACCCCCAGAAACCAGATTTTGATCTAACTGGCCGCAACAATAGTGACAAGGGATTACCCTTTAAACTCATTGGCCGGCATGCCATGTACAGAGTGTAAGACCTATTGACTTTCCGCAATGACACCGATCCATTCCTGCATCTTTATCAAATCAATAATCCAGCTTAAACCTTTAAAGCTTTCTACTATAATAAATGTAAAAGGCTTTTTATAAAAGAGAAACATTTAGAAGTGGAGAGTAACAGAAGAACGGACTAAGTTGTGTGCAATTTGTGTGCACAAAAAAAAGCACTTACAGAAATTTATCTGTAAGTGCTTAAAAATCAGTGGAGAATATCGGAGTCGAACCGATGACCTCTTGCATGCCATGCAAGCGCTCTAGCCAGCTGAGCTAATCCCCCTTGCGTTTGGTGCTACAAAAGTAGAATATTATTTAATTATCGCAAAAATTATGAAGCACTTTAAATTAAAAATTTCTTAATAAGTAGAATGCAATTCAATTATCTACGAAAACTACCCTTTACGCTTGCATAACAGCGTCGCGCCGAATCAATACCAACTGAACGTAACTACTCTACGAAATTAATCTCCCGAAAAGGAACCATAGAGAAGCAATCAAGTAAGCACAGCAAGTAACACTTGTTTAAATTTTTTAAATTTGTCATAAGGACTTGGTTATTCTCTTAACAGTTCTATAGTATCCGCTCAATCCACAATAGATGATAGCCATCCGGTAATACTTTAAAGAATTATTTTTTTAATATTCATTTCTACTGGAGGTAGTCAACCATCCAGTTTTTTAAATTTTACCAAGTTTTACCCATTAACACGGAGGTAGCCAGTATTATTTATTGCGGATGTAAAACAAAAAAGGCCGGGATTACCCCGACCTTTTTTTTAAATAAAATTAATGGCTTAGTTAAAGATATACCGGATGCCTAACTGGGCCCGCCAACGGCTGGCTTCGGTGGTAGCATCGCGGTAGGAGGTGGATAGTACTTGTTTGGTGTTGGCATCCTGGTAAGGAAACTGGAATACAGGTTTCCCCTGGTTTGGTCCTGCGGCTGTTTCAATGCGACGGAAGGACAAGATGGAGGCCCGGATGGTATTATCGCGTACGCCCCAATCTGAATTTAACCGGTTACCCAAATTAAACACGTCTAACGAAAACTGTAAGGTGTTTTTCTTACGGCCAATGTTCTGGAATAAATCCTGCGTTATTTTTAAATCGAAGTTCGATACCCACGGCGATTCCGCGACATTTCATTCGGCGTATTTGCCTTGGTTTTCGCGCAAATATTTGTCCTGGCTAACGTAGCTGAAAAAATCACGGGATTGATCGGCGCCTGAATAAAGTACTTCGCTGGTGCGGGCATCTTTTACGTCTTCAAACACAATTTCGCTGGCATCGCGCGGAATATAAATTAAATCGTTGCTCTGGCCATCGCCGTTCATATCGCCGGCGTAGGTATACGAATATCGGAAATTAGGCCCGGCATCTACGAATAAACCCACCGAAGTAGCTAAGCGGTTTAAGTATTCTTTGCGGTAAGAAATAGCCGCTACAATGCGGTGGCGTTGTAAAAAGTTAGAATAACTCAGCACGTTGGCATTCGGGTCACCGGAAACCTGGCGGTCGCGCCAGATCGATTGAGCAATAGAACCTCCATCGTTCACGGAGCGGGCGTCCGAGTAGGTATAAGCCGCCATGGCGTACAGGCCATTCTCGAATTGTTTCTGAAGTTGGGCAGTTAAGGCGTAAGAATATCCTTTATTAGAGTTCCGCATTAAAATCACATCCGAAATGTTAGGTTTTTCGGGGGTATTGTTTGAGGGGATAACGCCACCGTAAATGCGGTTTACGGCCGCGTAAGTAATTGCACTGGTCACAGCTCGGTTTTCTACCCAGAACGTAGGGCGGTTATCGGGTCCATTGGGCCGGAAGCTTGCTTCGGGTAAGTTGATATTCTGGTGATAAACCGCGTTTAAATCTTTGGTGAAAATACCTTCTAAAGTAGCCACAATGCCTCCTGGCAGTTTCTGATCCAAGGCAATATTGGTCCGGAAAATCTGCGGAAATTTAAAATCCGAAGCGGTAACCGCAATGTTATAAGAAGAACTGGCGGTACGGCTGGCGGGTAAATTCGGGTTGGTGTCGGCTTGGTCCAGCGTGGTGCCTACGTTCGGGCTGAATAAATTAGGCACCAAGGCCGTACCGGAAGCGCTGTTGGAAATGGAGCCAAACAGTACCCCGTTATTACTCGCCTGGTTCGAAATCCACACGTAGGGCACCCGGCCGGTGAAAATACCAGTTCCCCCGCGTACCTGCGTCTTCTGATCGTTGTTCACGTCTACGTTAAAGCCGACGCGCGGTGACCACAAGGGCGTGGTTTTCTGAAACTGGCTTACATCTATTTGGCGACCTTCCCGGAAAGTAAGATTCTCTAAAGGTTGGTTACGCGGTAATTCCGTGTTTATAATCGGAATATCGGCGCGGAGACCAAACATGATCTTTACGTTTTCCAGGGGCGAGAATTCGTCCTGCGCGTAAAAACCTAACTGCAAAGCATTGATATCGGCGTACGGAAAAACACCGTTGGGATTAGCCGCGTATTGTACCTGATACTGACTGGCCCGGGGGTGTTGGTGTTTACGGCATCGTAAAAATCCTGAATATTCCGGTACCGGTAACGGCCGTAGTAGTTCGGGGCAAAACCATTCCGGAAATGATAGGCTTCGTTTGAAGTACCTAAGGTCACCACGTGTTTGCCTAAAGCTAAAGTTAAGTTATCGCTTAACTGGTAGATATCGGAGTTCAGAATATTAAAAGAGGTAAAAGGCTCGTAACCAAACGAGGTTAAGCTTAAACCAGCACCGTTTTCAATTTCCACCAGCGGGAACAAGCTACTGGCCGGACTGCGGAAATCGCGCAAACCGGTGTAACCTACAATTAAGTTGTTCGCGTATTTGTCGCTGATTTTCGTGTTTAACTCACCAATAAACGAATTAAAATTGTTGTTAATGGCGTAGCCGGAACTCTGGAAAGGCAAAGTGTTTACGCCGGGTTGGCGATTCCCGGACGGACCACCGCTGTTGCTGATAATCTGGTCGCGGTACGAATCAAGAAAGTTGTATTTTAAAGAAAAGTTGCTTTTCGCGTTAATGTTCCAGTCGATTTTAACGGTAGCCTTATCCGAATTGGTTTCAAAGTCGTAATTTTCGTAACCTCCCGTTTGGTAACCAAACTTCTGATTTAAAAACGAGCTAAGTTCATCCAGTACCGCGGCATCTACGGTGGTAACGTTCGTACCGGTTAATCCCGGGCGACGCGCTAAATACGTAGTGGCAGGGTCCGTGCGTCTTTCGCGCTCGTAATTCACAAAAAAGAATAATTTATCTTTTACAATAGGGCCTCCTAACCGGAAACCTAATTGGCTCAGATCAAACTGCTGTTTTGGTAAATGCTGGTCGCCTACATCGCGGCCCACCAAACCCGGCGTCCGCGAAAAATAATACACCGAACCACAAAAGTCGTTGGAGCCACTGCGGGTTACCGCGTTAATACCGGCTCCGGTAAAAGAGCCTTGCCGAACATCAAAGGCGCAATCTGAACCTGAATCTGGTCAATCGCATCTAAGCTGATCGGATTGACATTGGTCTGACCCCCTAAATTGCCGGATAAACCAAAAGCGTTGTTAAACAAAGCACCATCAATGGAAATATTGTTAAAAGAACTGCTGCGACCGGCAAACCCGTTGCCATTTGCTTGCGGCGTTAAGCGGGTAAAATCTTGAATGCTGCGGCTAAGGGTAGGTAAAGTTTGAATTTGCTAGGCAGTTACATTGGTTGCGGCTTCGGTACGGTCGGCGTTAATAACGGTGCTGCGGGTACCTACTACTTCTACTTCGCCCAAACTAATGCTGCTCTCGGCAATGGTAAAATCTAATTTTAAATTTTGGCCTAAGCTTAAGGTAATGTTTTCGCGGGTTTGGTCTTGGTAACCTACGTAGGTGGTTTTAACGGTATAAGGCCCGCCTACCCGCATGTTCTGAATGTTGTAGCGGCCATCGTTATTGGTAGTAGCGGCATACTGGGTGTTGGTAGGGGTATGAATAGCAATAACAGTAGCACCAGGTAAGCCGTCGCCACTTTTATCGGTAATCAAACCGTTCATGGCGGAGGTAGTCGAGGTCTGTGCCACCGTAAAATGAATGGGAATGCCAACTGTTATAAAAAAACAGCCAGCCTTAGATAAAGGTGTTTCATAAAAAATGTTTGAATTTGCGTGCAAAATTACTGCTCGGAGGGTAAATGAATGTTATTTAATTGTTAAGAAAGTTTTGAAACATTTACAAAATAAATAAACAATCAGCTTAAAATTTAAAATAATTTTAAAAATAGAGGATTTTTTTTGAAATTTTAATATGTTAAAAAGCAATATAATTGAAGCATAGCGGGTTATACTCTACAACACTCCAAAATAGTTCTGCTTAAAATTTTTGCCGAAAGTACTCTTATGAATCTAGGTGGAACGTTTCCGACTGGTGAGCACTTGTCTGGTTAAGTTTTCTCCTGAACTAGGGAAATGGGCGTGACGAATAATTATTAATAGGAGGGGTAACCTGAAGCGGAAAGTTGAATAAGCTTAATTCCGATTACTAGGTGGATTTGAACAGAATTTTAAAAATTTAGAGATCGCCCAACAAAAAAGGTCAGGTACAAGTACCTGACCTTTTTTGTTGGGCTATTTAACGGAAATTACTGGAATAAATACCGGATACCCAGTTGGCCTTGCCACCTTGAACTTAAATCAGACAAGTCGTAGCCGACCGGACTGGTCCGGTTAAAATTAAAGCCGTTTACGCCACGAGCGGTAGAAATAAGGGATAGCGCCTGGTTCGACACAAAGTAAGAGCGTCCCCAATCATTGTTAATTAAATTACCCACGTTAAAAATATCAAACGTTATTTGCAGGGTATTTTTATACTTCCCGGTTAATACGCCTAAATCCTGGGTTACGCGTACATCAAAGTGGTGTTCCCAGGGAGTACGGGCTCCGTTCCGCTCGGTATATTTGCCCCGCTGTTCCCGTAAGTACGGATCATTTTCGATAAACGCGTTTAAATTTTGCCATTGCTGGTCGCGGCTCAACGTTACCACGCCCGCGCTATTCCGAACATCTACCAGATTAATTTGTTCCAACGACGCCGGTACAAACAACAGATCGTTTCCCTGCCGGCCATCGCCGTTTAGGTCGCCGTTGTATACATAAGTAAACGGGGTGCCCGAAAAGCCACTGTAAAACAAATTAATGCCCGTACCAAAAGCTTTGTTGGGTCCGTAGGTAACGTTATAGCCCAAACTTCCTACTAAACGGTGGCGGGTTTCGTAGTACGAAGTAGTCAAAGGAGGATTATTGGGATCCCGGACGATTTGCACAAATTCCCAGTTAGATAAAGCCGTGCTGTTGGTTCCGGAGTTTACGTCGGTGGAGCGGCCGTAAGTATAAGCAAACATGCCGTTTATGTTAAAATCAAAATTTTTCTGCAATTGCGCCGTAAAGTTATAGCTGTACCCTTTATTGGTATTATCTAAAAAAATGGCGTTGGTATAAGCCGTACTTACTTTACCCGCAGGAGCGGTGCTGTACCGGGGCCGCAGATCCGCTCCACCCGAATACTCCGCATTAATGGTGCTGGTGGAGGGTAACAGATTAATGTCGCGGTAGGTAACGTTGTTCATGGTTTTCGAATAAATACCTTCTAGGGTTCCTACAATGCCAAACGGTAATTGCACATCGGTCGCTAAGTTAAAGCGGGCTACTTGGGGAATCCGGAAGTCTTCCGAAACCGCGTTTATTTCAACCGTGGAAACAGGACCCCCAACACTTTGCTGCTGGTTCGGATCGGGCTGAAATCCTCTACCACCATTTACTTCATTTACCAAAGGAGTAGTATTGTTATCGGTAACATCTACCGTACCCAACACCAAGCCACTGTTCACAAATTGGTTCGACAGCCACACAAACGGTACCCGGCCGGTAAAAATACCTGCGCCACCCCGAATCTGCACCGAACGGTCGCCGGTTACGTCGTAGTTAAAACCAACCCGCGGAGCCCACAATAATTTACCACTGGGCGTTTCATTGGTTTGAACTCCCGGAAAAGTGGTGCTCACCATTGGGTTATTTAAAGGTTTATCGCTGATAATAGGTACATCTAAACGCACACCGGCAGTAAGGCGAAAGGCTGGCGTAATGGTAAATACATCCTGCACGTAAACGCCTAACTGAGCCGCGCTAAATTCGGCAGCTGGCCGGCTTTCACCCGGAACAATGGAATAAGTAGCGCGAGCTTGTAAAGGGTTATTGGCCAAATAATCGGCTACAGTATTAAAATCCCAACGACCGGCCACGTTGTTGATAAATAAATTGCGAAAATTAAAAAACTCGTTGTGCGTACCAAAAGTTAGAGTATGCTTGCCCAAAGCGTACCGGAAGTTATCGGTAATTTCAAAAATATCCTGGTCGAGTTCGTTCGCGACGGAGCTTCTTTCGGAACCAAAATAAGCGCTGTTGGACGAAACACCTTCCAGGTTCCGGATTTGGATTTGCGGGAAAAGGCTGCCGGCAATTTCACGGCTATCGCGGATGCGGGAGTAACCCAAAATTAAATTATTAGATAAAGAAGCCGACAAATTACTTCTTAACTCCAGCACCGAAATGTTTTGCTGGTTACTAAACTGGTAGGCATTGTTGCCAAACGAGAAGCTGGTACCCGAACGGGTTAAATTATCGTCCGAAGCGGTAATGTAATTGTGCCGGATGGTTAACTGGTGTTTATCCGAAATATTCCAATCGATGCGGCCAAAAAGTTTGTCGTTGTCTCTTTTTAAATCCACGGGCCCGTAGCCGCCCACATCGTAACCGTAAGTAGCTAAAGTATAATCGCGGATGGTTTGCGCTGTACCAACTGTTATAGCCGATCCATTTTCACCGGCGTTAAAGGCTAAAGGCGCTTCGCGCCGTCCTCTTTCGGCGTTGACAAAAAAGAACAGCTTATTTTTAATAATGGGCCCACCTAAACGGAACCCGTATTGGTTATCTAAGAACGTAGTATATTTTGCATTACTGACTGGGTTTCTACCTACAAAATTTTCACCTTTAATAAAAGTATAAATAGAGCCCTCAAAGTCATTCGTGCCGGACCGCGTAACCGCATTTACCCCTCCACCGGTAAAATTACCATAGGTAACATCGTACGGAGCCAATACTACCTGAATTTCTTGTATAGCATCTAAGGATATGGGTTGGGTGCTGGCCTGGCCCCCCGGCGTACCCGAACTAGATAAACCAAAAACATCGTTATTTACCGCCCCGTCGATGGTGATATTATTAAAACGGTTACTGGCACCGCCAAAGCTATTGCCGTTGGCCTGGGGGGTTAAGCGGGTAAAATCCTGCAAACTCCGGTTAATGGTAGGCAAAGTTTCTATTTGCTGACGACTGATGTTGGTAGAGGCGCCGGTTCGTTCGGCATTTAAAATCGGATTACGGGTACCCGAGACCACTATTTCCTGCAAGGCCGTGCCCGATTCTGATAAGCGTCCGTTTAACACAAATGGTTCGCCAAGGCGCAAAAAGATATTTTCTGATCGCTGCTCCTGATAACCCACAAAAGTAATATCTATGGTGTAAGGACCACCCACCCGCATATTGGGGATGGTATAACGGCCATCTACCAGGCTGGTAGTACCATAGCGCGTTCCTGAGGGCGTGTGTACCGCCACAATGGTAGCCCCCGGAAGTTCACCGCCGTTGGCATCGGTGATTGTACCGGTTAACGAAGAGGTTGTAACTCCCTGACCATAGCTTTTTTGAAAAAAAATTGAAAAAACCAGAAGAGATAGAATTCGGAAGTAAAAGATTTTCATGGAGTAGAACTTTTGGTTTACTTTCCCTAAACGCAAATAGCGCGGCGGTGTTAGAAAAAAGTTTGAGGTTTATTGTTAATAAATCATTAACCCATGTAAAAACAACCTCTTTCTGCATACTTTACCTGGTTTTACAGAAAATATATGCTTTCAAAAACTGCAATTACCAATTTAATGTAAAAAGTTAGGTTAGAGGCTTTGTAGAGCAACCGCTGCTTTAACGCGCTTCAATCCCTTTTTTAAATTTTACTGTTATAATACAAGAATATGCGGTGGCTGTGCCGCTCGGCAGGAGTGTACAGATAGGAACAGAAGATATACAAGTCCATTGCCTTTTACCAATTTAATGGAAGCTTGTTAATACGAATGGGTGAAATTCTTTGGGCCGATTTTAAACGGAAAGAAAGACCTGATTTTTAAATTTTTGGGCGTACGGCTTTAATAAAGATTTTTTGGTAGTAATTCGAATAGAGGTTGTCTTCGATAACACCCAGCGAAGTAGAAGCATGAATAAACGTAACCTGTTCTTTGCCTTTTACGTCGGTTACCATGCCCACGTGGGTAATGCGGTTGCTGAACTTATTAGCCCCAAAAAAGACTAAATCTCCTTCCCGGATTTCGTGATTACGCACCGTCCGGCCAAACTTGCTTTGGTCCGTGGAATTGCGGGGCAAGGTTACATCAATGGTTTTGAACGACGTACAGAGTAAACCGGAACAATCCATACCAATGCGGGTAGTGCCACCAAAACGGTAAGGCGTGCCCCGGTAGGAGCGGGCCACCTGAATAACTCTAGCTACTTTTCTGTCAACGTGCGTCTTGGCATAACGGGCATTCCGGCGTTCCAGGCGGCGGGCTACCCGGTCCAGCTTACGCGATTTTTTTAAAAAAGCTTTCTCCAGTAAACGCTGGCTGGTATCAACTGCCAGGCCCGAAGGGCGTTTACCAAAACTAAAAGTAGGTTGGGACGACCGGCAAGAGGCCATGGCCAACAAAACTCCCAACAAAATAAAAATATACGATCTGGTTATTTCTCTCCGCAGCATAGGCCGGCACGTTTAACGACTGGGGTAAAAATAAATATTATGCGAGAGCAAATGAATTAATTAGGCCTGAAAAGTTATCCACCCAAAACTGGTAAGATTGTGGATTATTTTTAAATAAAACTTAACTGTTTAAAAATTAAGGGCTTAAAGCAACGGTCGTTTTTTAATCAAAGATTTAACTTGCATTCCGGTTAGTAGCAAGCTAGCAACTACCATTTTACTCCTTAAATAATAAGGAATAAGTTTCTTGGCCAAATTAACCTTTGCGTAAGTTACGGTTCCGGAAACGAGGCGCCTTTAACCAAGGTTCAGGATAGCCTATTTTTAAAAAATTAAAGATAAATAAAGTTTGTTAAGCCAATATGCAGCCGCTTTATACCAAATAGTTTCAGGATAACTTGTAATTTTGCCGCATGTGCGGAATATCAGGAGTATATGCTTTCAGCGACAAAGGGCGCAATGTTTTAACGAAATTACCAGCTTCCACGAATGCCCTGGAAACCCGGGGTCCCGATTCGCAGGGGCAATTTGTATTTGAAAACGTAGGCCTCGGTCACCGGCGCCTTTCAATCCTGGACTTAACGGCTGATGGCGCGCAACCCATGGTGGACGAGTCCGGGCGTTATACCATTGTTTATAACGGCGAAATCTTCAACTTTCAGGAATTAAAAAAGAAGCTGATCAGCAACGGGTATACCTTTTTTTCGGGCACTGATACCGAAGTGTTATTAAAACTGTACATTACCGAAGGCCGCGATTTTTTAAAAAAATTAAATGGTTTCTTTGCCTTTGCCATTTACGACAAAGAAGAAGATTCCTTATTTATTGCCCGCGACCGCATGGGCGTAAAACCTTTGCTGATTTATAAAGACGAAAATCATTTGCTGTTTGCCTCCGAAATGAAATCCCTGCTGGCATTTGGCATCCAGCGCAAAATTGATTTTGTATCATTGTACCAGTATTTGCAGTTTAATTATATTCCCGGACCAGCCTCGATCTTTAAAGGAGTAAAAAAACTCGAACCCGGCCACTATTTATACATCAAGAAAAACCGGATTTTAAAAAAAGCCTGGTACCGCATTCCCTACGACCGTAAGAAAGCCCGCAAAAACGATTTATCGTACGAGGATCAGCAAAAAAAATTAATTAACTTACTCGACGATGCCGTACAGCGTCGGTTAATAGCCGATGTGCCGTTAGGCGCTTTTTTAAGCGGCGGCATAGATTCATCGGTGATTGTGGCTTTAGCCAGCCGGCATACCAAGCATTTAAATACTTTTTCGATTGGTTACCAGGACGAGCCTTTTTTCGACGAAACCCGTTACGCCCAATTAGTAGCCGAAAAATATAAGACCAACCACACCGTTTTCTCGCTCACCAACCAGGATTTGTACGACCATTTGTTCGACGTACTAAACTACACCGATGAGCCTTTTGCCGATTCTTCGGCCTTAGCGGTGTATATATTAAGTAAACGCACCCGTGAAAAGGTAACCGTAGCTTTGTCCGGCGATGGTGCCGATGAATTGTTTGCGGGTTATAACAAGCACATGGGCGACTTTAAAGTGCGGCAAGGCGGTTTTGTAGCCGAAGCCGTCACTTTCCTGGGTCCGCTCTGGGAAATGCTGCCCAAGTCGCGGAGTTCCGCATTTGGTAACCGGGTCCGGCAATTTCAACGTTTTGCCGAAGGCATGTCGGTTTCGGCCAAAGACCGGTATTATAACTGGGCCACCCTCGCCGACGAAGAAGAAGCCGAGCATATATTAAGCAAGCGGGTCCGTAGGGCTTTAATTAAAAATATCTACAAAAAGCGTAAGAAACGCATTCTGGAGCATATTCATCAGGAAGGCGACCTGAACGAAGTTTTGTACACCGATATGCAGCTGGTATTACCCAACGACATGCTCACCAAAGTAGATTTAATGTCGATGGCCAACAGTTTAGAAGTACGTACACCGTTTTTAGATTATAAAGTAGTGAATTATGCGTTCAGTTTGCCGCAATCATCCAAGATAGATGGCAACATGAAGAAAAAAATCGTGCAGGATGCTTTCCGGCCCATGTTGCCGCCCGAGTTATACAAGCGACCCAAGCAGGGCTTCGAAGTACCTTTGTTAAAATGGTTCCGCAACGAACTGCGCCCTTTAATCACCGACGACTTGCTTTCCGATGCTTTTATTCACGCCCAGGATATCTTTAGTGTGACCGAAATCCGGAAATTAAAGGAAAAACTATTTTCAGCCAACCCCGAAGACGTACATGCCCGCATCTGGGCTTTAATCGTGTTTCAATACTGGTGGAAAAAATGGATGGCCTAGAACTGCTCGGATATACCAAAAAATTTAAAAAGTAGCAATTACTAATTTTAGCAGAGTACCAGTTTGGAGATTTAAGCGGGAAACAACTTAAATGTTATAAAAATTATTTAAATATTAGAAAATTTTTAGCGAAAACTAAAAGTTTGGTTAAAACAGGAACGATAATTGTTAAATCGGGGAATATAGTAAAAATCATTTTTATAAAGAGCAAAATAGTTTCTAAGTAGTTCAGTGATAAAGAATTGGGTTTAATCCCGGGGTACGACTATTTTGTTCTTATTTAAAAAGTTTAAGCAATTATAAAATTTACCGTTAAACATATAGTTTTTTAATTTTTTTCTTTTATTCAAAAAATAATTAGTAATTTTATATCCGAGAAACTTGTATCACCAAAAATCTCTAACTATTAACCAAAAATAATATGAAAATTGCAGTTGTAGGAACAGGCTATGTAGGCCTGGTTACTGGAACCTGTCTGGCCGAAGTGGGCATGGAAGTTACCTGTATCGACATTGACGTTAAAAAAATTGAAAACCTGAAGAAAGGGATTTTACCGATCTATGAACCAGGTTTAGAAGAAATGGTGTTACGGAACACTGCCCAGGGCCGCCTGCACTTTTCAAACGACATTGAATCCAGCATCCAGGATGCCGATGTTGCCTTTATTGCGGTAGGAACTCCTCCCGGCGAAGATGGCAGCGCCGATTTAAAATATGTATTAGCCGTTGCGCGGAGCATTGGTAAATACATGAACAACTACATTGTAGTTGTTACTAAAAGTACCGTACCGGTGGGTACCGCTATTAAAGTAAAAGCCGCCATCACCGAAGAATTAGCTTTACGTAATTCTTACGAAGAATTTGATGTGGCTTCTAACCCGGAATTCCTGAAAGAAGGGGCCGCTATTGAAGACTTCCTGAAACCAGATCGTATTGTGGTTGGCGTAGAGTCGCCGCGTGCCGAAGAAGTAATGCGTCGTTTGTACAAGCCTTTCCTGTTAAATGGTCACCCGATTATTTTCATGGATGTGCCTTCGGCCGAAATGACGAAATACGCCGCTAACTCCATGTTGGCTACCAAAATTTCCTTCATGAACGACATTGCCAACCTGTGCGAAATCATGGGCGCGGATGTGAACATGGTACGCCGCGGTATCGGTAGCGATCCCCGCATTGGTAATAAGTTTATTTACCCAGGTATCGGTTACGGTGGTTCTTGCTTCCCGAAAGACGTAAAAGCTTTAATTAAAACCGCTTCGGAAAACGGTTACAGCATGCAAATTTTAAAAGCGGTTGAATCTGTTAACGAAAACCAGAAGTCCGTTTTATTTAACAAAGTAATGGACCATTTCGGTGGTGATATTGCGGGTAAAACCTTTGCTTTGTGGGGGCTTTCCTTTAAACCCAAAACCGACGATATGCGCGAAGCGCCTTCTTTGGTAATTATTGAAAAATTATTAGCCGCTGGTGCTAACGTGCGGGCTTACGATCCGGTAGCGATGCCGGAAGCCAAGCACAGCTTAGGTGACACCATTGTATTCGCCAAAGACCAGCACGATGCTTTAATTGATGCGGATGCTTTATTAATTATTACCGAGTGGCCCGAATTCCGGACACCGAACTTGAAAGTTTTAGGGAAGTTAATGAGTGACAAAGTAATTTTCGATGGCCGAAATATTTATGAAGCTAAAGAGATTCAGGAAGCAGGATTTGCGTATTATTGCATCGGCGTGAAGACAAATTCTCACGATGTAGCAACCGTATAATCTTTAGATGACTAAAAAACGCGTACTTATCACCGGCGGTGCTGGCTTTTTAGGCTCGCATCTCTGCGACCGCTTTATCCGGGAAGGTTACCATGTTATTGCCATGGATAACCTGATCACCGGTGATTTAAGTAACATTGAGCATTTATTTCGTCTCGAAGAATTCGAGTTTTACCACCACGATGTTTCCAAGTACGTGTTTGTGCCCGGGCACTTGGATTACATTTTGCATTTTGCCTCCCCGGCCAGCCCCATTGATTATTTGCGTATTCCCATTCAGACCCTCAAAGTAGGGTCTTTGGGAACGCATAATTTGTTAGGCTTAGCTAAAAACAAAGGAGCCCGTATGCTAATTGCTTCTACTTCGGAAGTATACGGTGATCCGGAAGTTCACCCGCAAGTGGAAGAATACTGGGGCAATGTAAACCCCGTAGGTCCCCGTGGCTGTTACGATGAGGCCAAGCGTTTCCAGGAAGCCATGACCATGGCGTACCACATGCACCACGGTCTGGAAACCCGGATTGTGCGTATTTTTAATACCTATGGTCCACGTATGCGCCTGGATGATGGCCGGGTATTGCCGGCCTTTATTACCCAGGCTCTACGTGGTGAGGAATTATCTATTTTTGGCGATGGTTCCCAAACGCGCTCTTTCTGCTACGTGGATGATTTAATTGAAGGTATTTACCGCTTATTACTCAGCGATTACCCTTTGCCGGTAAATGTTGGCAACCCCGACGAAATTACCATCAAAGAATTTGCCGAAGAAATTTGTAATTTAACCGGCGTTCCTTTAAAACTAGGCTACCAACCTTTACCCAAAGATGATCCGCAAAAGCGCCGTCCGGATATTAGTAAAGCAAAAGAAATTTTGGGATGGGAGCCCCAGGTGTCCCGCTCCGAAGGCTTAAAGCGTACCTTAGAATATTTTAAGCAACACGTGTAAGTAAAAGATTTAGAAATTCAGTAAAAAACCGCAGCCTGCCTGCGGTTTTTTGTTTTATTATGAGTTCGGTGAGGTAAGTTAATCTTAAAAGTATTTACCCGTGCATGACAGAATACGGGTTAACCCGGAATTCACCTAATTACAAAAAAGTTTTAGCGTAAAAGTTTTTAGCCTGCATCTTCAACCATTTATATTCTTCCGGAAAAGATTAGTTAGTTTTGCGGCCAGTTAATCATTTCCAGAATAATGGATTGATTTGATTTAAATCTTATCCGTGTAATGGATGATAGTTTTGGTATGGTTCTCACATCAATTATTGAGCTTGCCTGCTTTTATCGCGGAAGAAGTAAAAGATAGTAGTTAACGTGCGTTTGAGATAGAGATACCTAGGTGATTATTATGGAAGCTCCTCCTTTTTAATCGGTCATCCTGGAGGATCTTATCGTTTACCGACGGGTTAGATCCTTCCAGGATGACCGAAATGGGCAACAAGAAAAGTAAAAATAAAATTTCATCTTTCTTGCCCGTACTATTCTTTGTTCTTGGGGTATTGAAGTGCTTATCTCGAACGCACATTAATTAAATAATTGGCAAACTGAATTTTAAAAGAAATCCTCTAAAAAAACATAAAGTACAATTTTAATAAATTGTATAATTCTTTAGGGTTATTATACCTGTAACCCTTTTTCCTATATATTGTACAAAACAGAATATTCTTCAATTATGGGAAAAAGCTTTACTAAGTGAAGTTAGAATTGTAATTTCGTACAATTATTGGAACATGAGTTCTATTTGGAGGGATGATTCAGGTGAATTGCTTTAAAGATTATTGATTTATAAATATAGGAAATATTATATAATAGGTGAATAAGGGATTAATAAAGAAATTGAAAATTCTCTATATAACACTTTAAAACTCATGTGTGTATTGGTGTCAGTTGCAGAACAGGGACAAGCTTACCTACTTTGTAAATTAAACTAAAAGCGTTTTTATGTGCCAGCAGCATATTAATTTAAAAATTTATTAAGTTTAATTGGAGACAACTCAAACGATTAAGACGGCTAACCAGATAGTGTATCCGGCTAAAGCAGAACAGCAATGGACCGAGATTATAGAACCGCGGACCAGGCTGTTAGACTTAGGACTAAGCGACGTGTGGCGGTACCGCGATTTGGTGCTATTATTTGTGCGTCGGGATTTCGTGTCTACCTATAAGCAAACGATTCTGGGGCCAATTTGGTTTTTTATTCAGCCTTTACTGACCACCATCACGTTTATTCTTATATTCGGACGGGTAGCAAAACTATCTACGGACGGATTGCCCATGATGGTATTTTATCTGGCCGGTATAACCGTCTGGAATTATTTTTCCCAAACTTTAACGGCTACGTCCACGGTTTTTAAAGATAATGCCCAAATGTTCGGGAAAGTCTATTTTCCGCGGCTCACTATGCCGTTGTCTATCGTAATTTCGAATCTGGTACGCTTCGGAATCCAGTTTGCGCTATTTATGGCGGTATGGGTGTATTATTTTGTGCAAGGCAATGCTATCAAACCGAATTGGACTATTGTGTTAACCCCCGTACTAATTGCCCTGATGGGAATTATGTCGCTGGGTTTAGGAATGATCTTCAGTGCGCTTACCACCAAATACCGCGACTTGGCCATGTTACTTACTTTCGGGATACAATTACTGATGTATGCTACGCCGGTTATTTACCCTTTGTCCAGCTTATCCGACAAATACCGGTGGTTAATTGCGGCTAATCCCATGACCTCCATCGTGGAAACCTTCCGGTACGCTTTCTTAGGTTCCGGTACCTTTAACTGGACTTATATAACCTATAGTCTGGTTTTTAGCCTGGTAATTTTATTCATCGGTATGGTTACCTTTAACAAAGTCCAAAAAAGTTTTACCGATACGGTGTAAAGCTCTTTTGAAAGTACGTTTTTTATCCCAAACTCTTTATCTCCATTATACATACTTATTGATTAGTACATGAGTGATATTGCCATTAAAGTAGAAGATTTAGGAAAGCTCTATCGCTTGGGCCAGGTAGGAACTGGCACCATCAGCCACGACCTGAACCGCTGGTGGGCCCGGATGCGCGGCAAGGAAGATCCTTTCGCCAAGATTGGCGAAACCAACGACCGCACCGCCAAAGGTACCAGCGACTACGTGTGGTCTTTAAAAGATATCAATTTTGAAGTAAAACAAGGCGAAGTCCTCGGCATTATTGGCCGCAACGGCGCCGGAAAATCCACCCTTTTAAAAATATTATCCAAAGTAACCGCACCCACCACCGGTCGCATTAAAATACAAGGCCGCATCGCTTCCTTGCTGGAAGTAGGTACCGGCTTTCACCCGGAGCTCACTGGCCGCGAAAACATTTTCCTCAATGGCGCGATCCTGGGCATGACCAAAGCCGAAATCCGGAGTAAGTTCGACGAAATTGTGGATTTTTCCGGTGTAGAACGCTATATCGATACCCCGGTAAAACGCTACAGCAGCGGCATGTACGTACGCCTGGCTTTTGCCGTCTCCGCCTTTCTGGAACCTGAAATCTTAATTGTAGACGAAGTGCTGGCCGTAGGCGATGCGGAATTTCAAAAAAAGTGCCTAGGTCGGATGAAAGACGTAAGCGTAAATGATGGCCGGACCGTGTTGTTTGTGAGTCATAATATGGCAGCTGTTAAAACATTATGTGAAAAAGGGCTTGTTTTAAGCTATGGAACGAATGTTTATCACGGAAATCAAAATGAAGCAATAAATTTTTATCAGAACTCTGGAGAAGTTTTAAACAGCGAAGTACATGCTACAAGCCTTTATTCTGCACTAGGTAATACTAATATTAGAATTTTAAAAGTAAACGTAACGCCACAAGCCGGAAACTTGATTACCGTTTTTTCAGGAATTAATTTTAATATCCAGTTTTATAATTTCCATGAAGGGAAGAATATCGATGTTACCTTAGAAGTTCTAAATCAAGACAATATTTTATTATTCCATAATGGTGGTTTTATAACCACTAACAATGATTCAAAAATTGGTGTATATGAAATGAATTGTAAACTACCTAAACAGTTTCTAAATTCTGGAATTTATACTGTTTCTCTAATCTTTGGCGAGAACCAAAGATATATACTATATAAAGCTGAAGAATTAATATTTTTTGAAGTTTTACATGAAACATCCGGTTCTAATTCTAGTAAGCTGCCAGGTCTTACTTTACCAAAGTTAGAAGTAGTGAGTTCCTACAAATCTCCTGTTTATGAATGATATGTTAAAGTCTAACAAACCTTGTCTTATTTATTTTCCATCTATAGGTAACTCCACACTTGGCTTTATAACAATTGCTGAATCAAATCACAATGTTCCTTTCGAGATTAAGCGGGTTTATTGGACGTATTTTACTCCTCATAATGTAACACGCGGAGGACATGCGCACAAAAATTTACATCAAATAATATTTGCCGTGTCTGGCAGAATTGAGTTTTCAATTGAAACCTTATCAGGGGAAAAAAGTCATTTTTTGCTAGAATCACCTGACACCGGTCTATATCTCCCCAGTTTAACTTGGAGAGACATTACATTCTCCCATAATGCTGTTTTACTTTGCTTAGCTTCGGAGCATTATAACGAAAGTGATTACATTAGATATTATTCTGATTTTAAAAATGAGTTTAGAAGTCAAGAAATATAATTTAGATTTTGAGCAACAATGGGATCAATTTGTGGAACAGGTCGCTATCAATGGTACCATTTTACATACACGTAAGTTTTTTAATCATAATTCATTAAATAGTATCAATGATGATTCGCTTCTATTTTTAAGAAAAACAAGCTTGTTGCTTTGCTTCCTGCTGCATTAATTAACACAAGCAATGGAAATATATACCGATCGCATCCAAGAGCTACATATGGAGGGTTTGTTATAGGATCTGAAATTGGCTTGGAAGATGCAATTGAAATGGTTGAGCTTACTATTAATTATGCAAAGCAACTACATGCAACAGAAATAATTGTCAGAAATCCGTTTAGAATATTCCATCAGTATTTAACAGATGAAACTGATTACGCTATGTGGTATCATGGCTTTTCTATAAAATATAGAGAAGTTGAAACGGCTGTGAAACTTGAATCTTATGAAATAATTTGGCAGGGTTATAATGATTCAACTAGAAGAAATATAAAGAAAAGCAAAAATTTTTTGACTGTAGCATTGTCTTCAGATTTTAAAGCTTATTGGAGTATTCTTGAAGATAATTTAATTAAGAAGCATAGTGTTAAACCAACTCACACTTATGAAGAGTTTAATACATTATTAAGCAACATAGGTGAGGAGAAAGTAAAATTGTTTATTGCTTTAAAAGATGGTGTAATAACTGCTGGGATAGTTGTATTTATAGTCAATCCGTTGGCCTTGCATGCACAATACATAGCTTCCGTGGAGGAGTTTCAGGATTTGAGACCTTTAAATGCAGTAATTGACGAGATTATTAGGTGGGGATACAACAATAATTATAAGTATTTAAATCTCGGAACATCTAATGAGGATTCGGGTAAACGTATAAACGCTGGCTTATTTCGTTTCAAAGAAGGATTTGGAGGAAGAGGTACCCTTAGAGAAACAATGCATTTAATAATATAAGCTAGTAAAATGAATCAAAATCCAGATTTTGAGAGATTCCAAAATTTGTCTTTCGAAGACTTTAAAACATTGGCGAAAGATAATTCTCTATCACAATATCAAAAAATAGGCTTTCTTAATATTTATCGTGAAGGAAAAGAAAAAAATATTTTTCAAGATATCATTCTAAAGTTAGCTCTTGAAAATGAGGCCAAGGAAGATAAGATATTGTTAGATATTGGTCCAGGATGTAGTGAGTTACCTTTAATGATACTTGATCTATGTAAAGATTTAAGTATCAAACCGATATTAGTAGATAGTAAGGAGATGCTGGACCAACTTCCATCAGAAGGAGTTGTAAAATACGAAGGTTATTTTCCTAATGATGTTCCAACTTTGATTAGCGATTATCAAAATAAAGTAGATTACATTGTTGGCTATAGCATCTTGCATTATGTGTTTTACAACACGTGTATTTTTAAATTTTTAGATGTAGCTGTATCACTTTTAAAGCCAGGCGGTAAGCTTTTAATGGGGGATATACCTAATATTTCAAAAAGAAAAAGATTTTATTCTACAGAAACAGGAATAGCCTATCACCAAAAATTTATGAATACGGATAGTCTGCCGGGAGTAAATCATTTAATTCCAGAGCCAACTCATATAGATGATGGAGTATTATTAGGAATAGTTCAGCGTTATAGAAACTTTGGGTTTGATGCCTGTTTGTTACCTCAACCTTCAACATTGCCTATGTTTAACAGGAGAGAGGACTTATTGATTCAAAAATACTAAACCATGGAGAAATCAAAAAGATAATTTTGTTTGGTGATAGTGCCTTTGCTGAAATTGCTTATGAGTATTTTTCTTATGATTCTGAGTACGAAGTAATGGCCTTTACGGTAAGTAAAGAATTCATAAAAAAAGATTCGCTATTTGGCTTACCGATTGTTGCATTTGAAGAAGTAGACAAGATGTTTGATCCTTCTTTTTATGAAATGCACATTGCGATTACGTATGATAAAATTAACAGAATTAGAATCGAGTTTTATAAACAAGCAAAAGAAAAAGGCTATAAGCTAGCAAATTATATTAGCAGTAAAGCATTTGTTTGGCGAAATGTAGACTTAGGAGATAATTGTTTTATCTTCGAAGATAATACCATTCAACCGTTTGTGAAAATTGGAAGCAATAATGTGTTTTGGAGTGGTAATCATATTGGCCATCATTCCTCTATTGGTTCGCATAATTTCATTTCTTCTCACGTTGTTATTTCCGGTTTTTGCGAAATAGGTAATGCGAACTTTATAGGCGTAAATGCGACCATGGCTAATAATCTTACCATCGGGAATGATTGCCTAATTGGTTCTTCCGTGCATATTGTAAAATCAGTTAAGGATGGATCGCTCATAAAAGGTACCCCAAATTATCCAGTTGAGAAATCCACTTATGAGCTTTTTAGAATTGATAATTTATGAGGTGGAGAAAGCTTGGGTTAGTATTTGAGCCAAATAAAGCTTTATGGTGGCAGCAGTACTACGGGATCTTACCAACACCTATTTATATTGAGAACTTAAGAGTTATTCGTGTATTTTTTTCTACAGCATGTAATGATAGATTTGGTAGAGTAACATTTATTGATGTAGATGCTGCAAATCCAATTAATGTAGTTTATAATCACCAAGATTATATATTAGATATAGGTAAGCTTGGTGCATTTGATGATTGTGGTGTTAATATTTCTGCTGTAATTAACATAGATCATAATTGGTACATGTATTATGCTGGTTACCAACGTCATTACCGAACTCCTTTCTCTATATTGTCTGGTTTAGCCAAATCACAAGATGGTATAACTTTTAGTCGATATCAAGATACTCCTATTTTAGAGAGAACTAATTATGAGTTAAGTTTAAGGTCAGCTCCAACTATTATGGTAGAAGATGGAATTTTTAAAATGTGGTATGTTTCTGATTTTGGATGGAAGAACATTGATTCTCCACATTTTAAAGGAAAATTGATGCCTCTTTATTGTTTAAAATATGGTACATCATTAAACGGTATTAATTGGGATGTTACTGAAGAACCTGTGTTTAAACCTGTAAATGATGAATTTGGCTTCGGTCGGCCATATATATACAAAGATAGTAAGTGTTATAAATTGTTTTATTCTATCCGCCGGGAAAATGTAACTTATCGGTTAGGTTATGCTGAATCATTAGATGGAATCCAATGGGTACGTAAAGATCAGGAAGTTGGTATAGATGTTTCTCCGGAAGGTTGGGATAGTGAAATGATATGTTATCCTGCGGTAATTTCTGTTAAGAACAAAACGTATTTGTTTTATAATGGAAATAATAATGGCGAAACTGGCTTTGGTGTAGCGGAACTCATCGAAGAATAATTAATAGATTCATACATTTAATAAATTGTCTTTTGAATGATTTCATTTTTAGATCTTAAAGCAATCAATAATGAGTTTAAGGCAGATTTAAAAGCTGCTTACGAAGAGGTAATAGAAGCTGGCTGGTATATACTTGGCAAACAAAATGAATCATTTGAAAAGGAGTTTGCAGAATATTGTGGTACCAGTTATTGCTTGGGTGTGGCTAACGGACTGGATGCCCTGATTCTTATTCTGGAAGCTTACAAAGAATTAGGCGTTTTAACAGACGGAGACGAAGTAATTGTTCCTTCTAACACCTACATAGCAAGCATTTTAGCTATTTCTAAAGCAGGCTTGAAACCAGTACTGGTAGAACCAAGTTTAAAAGATTACTTATTAGATCCAGATAAAATTGAACCTTTTTTAAATGCTCGAACTAGAGCTATAATGCCAGTTCATTTATATGGACAGTTATGCAATATGCCTGCTATCAATTCTTTTGCGAGTAAGTATAATTTAAAAATTATAGAAGATTCTGCTCAGTCCCATGGGGCCATACAAAATGGTAAACGCAGTGGTAATTTAGGTGATGCTAGTGCCTTTAGCTTTTATCCTGGAAAGAATTTAGGTGCTTTGGGCGATGGTGGAGCTATTACTACCAACGATGAAGTGTTATATAGAACTATAAAGGCTCTCAGGAATTATGGCTCGGAAGAAAAGTATAAACACTTGTTTAAAGGAGTTAACAGCCGCTTAGATGAGTTACAAGCTGCTTTTTTACGAGTAAAACTCCGAAAGCTCGATGAATCAAATGAAAAGCGAAGGCAGATTGCTAACTTTTATTTAAATAATATTCTGAATTCAGCAGTTAAATTACCTTCTCTAAATTGTCCAGAAAGTCATGTTTGGCATTTATTTGTAGTTCGCGTGGATGAAAGACAAGAATTTCAGCAGTTTCTTACGCAAAATGGTATACAGACTATAATACACTACCCCATTGCACCTCATAAGCAAAAAGCATATGGTGAATGGCAAAATTTATCCTACCCAATAGCTGAAAGCATTCATAAAACTGTAATTTCATTACCAATATCACCTATTCTTTCTGATATAGAAGTTAAAACTATTGTAGAGGTAATTAATAGTTTTTAATATGAAAGATGAGTTGAAATATCCATTAGTAACAATAGGTACTCTATGTTATAATACAGGTAAATATGTAGTTGAAGCTCTTGAGTGTGTTAAGAATCAAAATTATCCTAACATACAGCATATAATTATTGACGACTTCTCTAAAGATAATTCTCTTTCATTAGTAGAAAAGTGGATAGAAGAAAATAACTATAAATGCACATTAATTAAGCATACAGCAAATAAAGGAGTACATTATAATTTACAGGAAATTCTTGACTTAGCATCAGGTAAATATTTTGCAATGATTTCTGATGATTTATGGACAAATAATAAACTTTTAGAGCAGGTTAGTCTTTTCGAAACCCTTGACAATTCTTATGCAATAATTTATGGAGATACTAATGTAGTAGACAAGAATGGACTAATATTAAATGCTTCAATTTTTAAAGAGTTAAAAGGTGATGGATTTGTACCACCATCTGGTAATATCTTTAAAGAGGTTGTGAAAGACTTTTATTTCTATATTCAATCATCAATCATAAGCCTATCACATATCAGGAAGATGGAAAAATTTGTTGATAAAGAAATAATTTCAGAGGATTGGGATTGGGAATTATGGTTGTCAAGAAATTTTAACGTGCTGGGATTAAAAGATGTCTATGCTAGTTACAGGATTCTGGATACATCTATAACTAGAGTAAATTGGTCGCAAGAAAGGATGAGAAATGTATTACTTTCCCAAATTAAAATGCTACTGAATTACTATAATCATTATAAAAATAGTGAAGAAGATAAGGAACTTATTTTTAATAGGATTTGGCGAATGTATAAAGAACTTTTGCACTTACCTAAATTTACTAGATCCGAAAAAATAAAGGTTCTTCATAAAATATTCAAAGTAACAAAAAGATTGGGAATGTTAAAAAAAGTGCTAAATTTTTAAAATTTTAAACATATATTATTTTTTATATTTTTAATTAAAGCTAATCTTTTATACGGTAAAAGATTATTATTAACTTAGTATTTATTTTTTAATTATGTTCAATATTAAAGTTTTAATTATAACAATATAATCTATAAATAGATAAGTTTGAATTTGTGTCTACTCTACTTAATACAAGTATGCAAAATTAGTAAAAACTGAAGGGGTATTATTTGAGTTTATAAATGTTAAAGAAAATAGTTAAATCCATACTTAATCTGGTAGGATTGGAAGTTAGGTACAAGCAACCTCTATCTGCCAATATTGCTTATTTCAGGAATGAGCAAATGATTGAGGGATTACAGCGAAGTAAGCGCAGAGGTCTTGTTCATGTAAGCACCATTATAGATGTAGGTGCAGCGGCTGGTTCTTGGTCTCTTTCGGCAAAAGAATTTTGGCCATCATCTAGTTATGTTCTTTTTGAGCCTTTGATCGAGAGAAAAGCCGAATTAGAAAAACTTTGTAATGACCAAAAAGATTTTTATTTTATACCTGCTGCAGCTGGCAAAGAAAACAGTGAGGTTAATTTTTATGTGTCTAATGATTTAGATGGCAGCGGTATTGCGGATGAAGTAGAGCAAGCTTCTAATATCAGGACGGTTGAAGTAAAAAGCATCCAAGAAGAAATATCACAACTAAATCTAACCGGACCATTTATTATTAAATTAGATACTCATGGTTTTGAAGTACCTATAATTGAAGGATGCGCAAGAATAATTAAGGACGTTTCTCTTTTCATAATTGAATGTTATGGGTTCCAAATTGCTAAAGACTCTTTATTATTTTGGGAAATGTGCCAGTTTATGGATACCAGAGGATTTAGATTGATTGATATTATTGATGTAACACACAGACCAAAGGATTCCGCTTTTTGGCAATGTGACGCCTTTTTTGTACCTAAAGATTTACAATTTTTTAAGAATAACACATTTTTATAAACATACAAGGATTAATGCAATATCCCAAGATTAGCATAGTTACACCTAATTATAACCAAAGCGAATACCTAGAAGAAACCATTCTTTCAATAATTACTCAAAATTATCCGAACCTAGAATATATAATCATAGATGGTGGTAGTTCAGATAATTCTGTAAATATTATAATGAAATACGAAAAATATTTGAGCTACTGGGTAAGTGAATCAGATAATGGTCTTTACTATGCCTTACAGAAAGGGTTTGAAAAATCTTCCGGAGAAATAATGGGATGGTTGAACTCTGATGATCTCCTACATCGAAAATCACTTTATGTAATTGCTAATATTTTTAATAATAATCTACAGGTAAATTGGTTGCAAGGGCGACCTACTATTTATGATGAATCAGGAATGACTGTTGATAGCAGCAAACCAATTTTTTCTAAATATTATTTTTATAACAAAAAGTATGTAACTGGCAAGTTTATTCAACAAGAGTCTACATATTGGCGACGAAGTTTGTGGAATAAGGCAGGTAAATTTATTTCTAGTGATTATAAGTATGCTGGAGATTTTGAACTGTGGATGCGCTTCTTTAATTACGAGTTGTTGCATTATACACATGCGTTAATTGGTGGATACAGAGTAAGAAGTTCTCAGATGTCAAGAATTTTCTATAATGAATATCTACAAGAGTGTAGTACTATTATTGAACAGCTGTTATTATCTACTGATGATATTAATCATCTAAACAAAATTAAATTTTTAGAAAATGTATCGAATAGTATAAGATTCGTAAAGCCTATGCTTTATAAATTTATTGAAAAGCTTTATGGATTGCAAGATCCAATAATGTTCAACTTTTCAAAAGGTATTTTTTCTGCTTAGCACATAGAAATAATGAGTAATTTTAAGTGTCTTGGCAAAACTAAGTTAAAATATTTTTTTCTTCTGAAGGAAACATATTAGCTACGTAGCCAAAATGAAAAGTTATGCTACCTAATTTTTAATATTTGTAGCAAATTATTATAAGTATCTTGAAAAGCTTGTAAAACATTTATAAGAAGATTTAGCTAATCCAACTTACAGTAGAATCATTACATTATATGTTCCCAAAATATTTTTGTAACAATTAAATTTTATTTTAATGAAGCAAATACTGCCAGATACTCGTTTGTAATTTTTATTGTTATTAAGGTTATAACAAGTATAAATATGCTCTTCAATACTAATTAGAACATAAAATGAATTCTAATTTAAATGATTTATATACACCTTTAGTATCAATTATAATTCCAACATTTAATGCGGGTTCTAGATTAAATAATTGCTTGAATAGTGTTCTAACTCAAACAATGAGTGATTTTGAAGTAATAGTTATTGACGCAAACTCAACGGATAATACACTCAATACCTTAAAGGAGTTTGCTCAAAAGGATTGCCGTATACAATGGCTTTCTGAAAGTGATCATGGGATATATGATGCTATGAACAAGGGAATAACACAATCGCGAGGTGAATGGTTGTACTTCTTAGGAAGTGATGATTATTTATATAACAATGAAGTTCTCCAAACATTATTTGGTAATGTTAATTTTAGGGAGTACGATGTATTGTATGGGAATGTTTATAGTGATAGATTTAGTGGATTATACGATGGGGTATTTAATGTAAGTAAAATTCTAGAAAAAAATATTTGTCATCAAGCAATATTTTTTAATAAAAAAGTTTTTAAAAAGATAGGAATATTTAATTGTAAGTTTAAAGCTCATGCGGATTGGGAACATAATATGCGTTGGTTTTTATCAGACAAAATTAAAAGTAAGTATATAGAAATGGTTATTGCATACTATACCGATGGTGGGTTTAGTTCAGTAAATGGTGATATATCATTCCATGAAACAAAGATATTGACTTATCTAAAGCATGCCCATAAATTATTGACTTTTACAACCAAAGTAAAATTATTTAGAGATGCGTTATATATTAAAAGAAAAAGTGCTAGTATTAAGGGCGTTTTTCAAGCTCTTAGGTTTATTCCATATTTGATATATTAAGCATATATGGTTTCAATTATTATACCTAACTATAATCATGAATCTTTTTTGAAACAAAGAATAGAATCTATTCTAAACCAAACATTTCAAGAATTTGAAATAATTTTTTTAGATGATTGCTCTCGTGATAATAGCAAAGAGATAATAGAGCAATACAAGCATCATTCTAAAGTTAGCCATGTTGTATATAATGAATATAATAGTGGATCAACGTTTAAACAGTGGAAAAAAGGAATAGAATTGGCTAAGGGAGAGCTAATTTGGATTGCGGAAAGTGATGATTATGCTTCAGAGTACTTTTTAGAGGAGCTAACATTCGAGTTTGCGCACTATAAAAATGTGGGAGTTGTTTATTGTAATTCGTTTTATGTTAGCGATTATATGATGCAATTTACTACAACTCAGGAGTGGAAAGACTCTTTATTTAACGTAAATCGATGGGCTTTCAATTATGTTAATTCTGGTATTAATGAATTAAATAATTATTTAGTGTATCATAACATTATTGATAATGTTAGTTGTGCTTTATTTAAAAGAGATCTTTTTTACCAAATAGATTTAGATATTGAGAATTTTAAATATGCAGGAGATTGGTTGATTTACTTACAGATGTGTCAGATTACAAACGTTGCATATTTAAGCAAACCTCTGAATTTTTTCAGAAAACATGCTACTAATGCAAGTAGAGAATCGGATTTAAATGGAATGAAATATTTGGAGAAGTTAATGCTTTATTCCATTATAAATTCTAAGATCCGTGCTATTACGGTAAAAACTAAAAACAAACTATTGCCAATAGAAGTTAGAACTTACTTAGATTTTGCCTATACAACTATGAAAATTAATAGAAATTTGAAGTTGTTTATTAAAGGGCAGATTAAATTATTGAAATTAGATTTTTATCATTGGCTCAGAATCACGTGGTTTGTACTATTTAGTAGTAGATTAAAAAGAAATACTTCAACTAACTATTAATAGTTTGGTGTAAATAAATAGTTATGGTTAATGGCTCAGATAAAATTATCTTATTTTTAGTTTATGGTTCAGCAAACTCTTATTACCAGGTTGTATTTTCTATATTAACTTTGTATTTTCATATACAATCAAGTTCTGATCAAATAAAAATTGTTGTCTATACAAACAATGCTGAATTGTTAAACAAATATTTGCCAACTATACCATTAATAATAAAATTAATTTCAGACGATGATATAAAGGAATATCGAGGTAAACAGGATTTCAATCATCGGATGAAAATATTGGTTATTGATCATTGCATGCGTGAATTCAATTGCGATATTCTTTATGTTGATGGAGATACTTTTTTTTTAAAAAGCCCTTTAAATCTGATTTATTCAATATCTGAGAATGTTAGTTTAATGCATACTCCCGAGTATGATATGTATAGTACTAAAAGTGAAAATTGTTTTAAATTGACTTTAAGAAGAACTCTAGAAGATCCTGTTACACTCAACGATGCAAGTTTTAGAATTCCTCTTACAACTATAATGTGGAATGCAGGTGTAATTGGTATTAGCAATGAAAATATTTCATTACTTGGAGATGTATTAACTTTAACTGATCAACTTTACGGCAGCAGACCAGTTCATACAGCGGAGCAATTTGCATTTTCTTTTGTTTTGCAATCTAATACCGAGGTAATTGCTGCAGATGATTACATTCAACATTACTGGATGCCAAATGAGAGAGCAGTATATAATAAAGTAATAAAAAGTTTATTCAAAAACATTTTAAAAGTGATACTAATGTATATTTAGATAAAGCATTTGATTTAGCAATGGCATACAAGAATCTGGACATTGGCGATCCTACGTTTGTTGATAGAATTGTTAAGCGTTTTAGTTTAACAGTTAATGTTGCCCTAAAAGGAAGAATTGATTGATTATTATCGTTATACTTAAATAACCCTTTAATTTAAATAGAGATTTTTGGTGATTTAGAATTTTAATTATTATTTCTCTTTTTAAATTTTTCTGGTTTTAGTAATGTTTTAGTAAAGAAGTAAATATTAAAGTTGGCATTACTATATGGAAAAAGTATCTATAATTATGCCTGCATTTAATAGCGAAGCTTACATTGAGGAAAGTATTAATTCAGTATTGAGTCAAACATACTCTAATTGGGAATTAATTATAATAGATGATGGCTCTACGGATAATACAGGTTATATTGTGGGGCGTTATATTAATGCTCATCAAAATATATTCTATCGTAAACACTCTAATAGAGGACAAGCTTTAACCCGTAATGTTGGTATAAATTTGAGTAATGGAGAATTAATTGCTTTTTTGGATTCAGATGATTTATGGTTACCTGAAACTCTTCAAATCCTTCATAGCACTCTCAAGGAAAAGAATGTTGATTTTGTGTTTTGTTCTTTTAACCGATTAGAGAACGGATTTATTCAAGAAGAACCAAAAAGTGAATTTCCAAGTGGTATATTAAATTCGGTACAAATGCTAGCTATTCTGGCTTTGTATAATCCTCTAGTTATCCACGGAGTACTCACTTATCGAAAGGTGCTCTTAGAGGCAGGAATGTTTGAAGTTAACCCTAAATTATTGAATTGCTCGGAAGATTATAATCTTTGGATTAAAATTGCTTTATGTGGGCGGATGTTTTTTGGATTACCTTTACCTCTTGCTATTTACCGTAGACATAGTGCAGGAACTCATACTAATAGAATAAAGATGTTAGAAGCCGAAATCTTCGTGCATTCTAAGTATATGGGTACTGATAAGGAAAGTCAAATAATAGCTAAAAGATTACTACGTGCAAAGTATAGGCAGTTGATTTCTGCTTATCTTTATTCCAGACAACGCATTAAAGCAGAAGAAGCATTCAAGCGTCTACTAGAGTTTGACAAGGGGGGATTAGCGGTACGGTTGGTTTTTTTAATTGGAATTATATTTCCCTTCAAACTTGCCCACTCTTTAGGCACTAGATTTATTTATCCTATCGAGTATAGAATTCTGAACATCATACATGGACAATGGAGTAAGACACTGGAAAGGTTTAAGAATAAAATTGTAGCTGAGAATAATATTACATCTAGTTCTCAAAAAAGTTTTAGAATTTGATTTATTTCTGGTAGATCTTATTGTGGCTTCTAAATACTAGTTATTACTACCTACTTCAAATTTATTTATGAATTTTATAAAAGAGCTACTGAAAGCTAAGTATATTATTATAGTTTATACAATTGCTTATGGTGGAGGCTCTACAAAATCGATATTTTCCTTTTATAAATTTTGTGTTCAAAATAATGAAAAAGTTGTGCTTATTATTAGGGATACAAGAAGAGGAGGCATTAAACTTTTTTTAGCATTTTTGTTTGGTAGAAAAGTAATTGTTAACGGGTTAGCTGCCTTTACTATTTGGGATGTGTTAATCTTTTCTTATTTAAAAAATAATACTTTCTTTTATTTACATGAAGCTGAAAGTGCAATTAATTATTTTAAAACTAATTTTCCTCTCAAATTTAAGATTGTAAAAAGAATCCTTAAAAACAGACCTTTAATTTGTGTTTCCAAATGGCAGGCTAAATATTTTCAAAATGTTTTTCACAATAATGATATTAAAATTCTATATGAAACTATCGAAAATATTGCTGATATAAAGCTTAAAACAGACAGAATAAACATTGTGATGGTAGGGTATTTCAGCGAGAGGAAAGGGGTTTCATTGTTTTCTAACATAGCAGATTTGGCGCATCAACAAGGTTCTAATATGCAATTTCATTGGGTGGGTAATGGTCCGATAAATAACTTGTATTTCTCTAATAATGTTAATTGGCTTGGAGAATTGTCGAGCCCCATTGATGTTGTAAAACAAGCTGATATTTTTTTGTTAACTTCAATAGATGATCCATTTCCCTTAGCGTGTTTGGAGGCTTTAAGTTTGTTTAAAAAACTTGTTGTTTACAAAGAAACTGGTACTGCTGAGATAATAGAAGGACTAAGTGGATGTGCAATTTATAATGATTACAATCCTACTGCAGCATTAACTGCTATTAATAAGGTTTTAAATGAAACAATAGATTTTTATAGAATAGATAATATTAATAAAAATTATAGTTCAATAGAAAGTTTTCATAAACGTATGCAAGAAATATTGCTTTAACCTTAATTCAAGATTAATAAATTTGCAATGATAAACGTGCTACATATTATTGATTCATTAGGAAGGGGCGGAGCAGAAATGTTATTAGTTGGAACAATAAAATCTACACCTGAGTTTAATCATGTTATAATTAGTCTAAGACCTTTAAATGAATTTACAGATGAATTGAAATTTATAAAAGTTTACTTTTTGAATTTCAGGTGGTATCATTCCTTGCCTAGTGCAATAAGTAAAGTTAAAAAGATTATATCTGAGAATTCTGTTGATATTATTCACGCGCACTTATTTTGGTCGGTAATTATTTCTAGATTAGTTTGCCCTACTTACATCAAGCTTATAAATTCCTATCATGCTATGCTTTACGGTAAAACTGGTGGAGCAAATTATCCATTTTATGCTCGTTTGCTTGATGAATTAACATATTCAAACCGTATTGTAACCCTATGCGTTTCAGAACAGGTTAAAAGTAATATTAAGCAATATGTAGGTATAGAAGAAAATGTATACGTTTTATATAATTTTATAGAAAATACATTTTTTGATAAGTTTCGTATTAGCACTGTGAAATCAGAAAAAATCCGGTTGGTAGCTGTAGGTAATTTAAAAAAAGATAAAAATTATACAGTAGTTCTAGAGGCGCTTGCCCAGTTGGGTTCAGGAATAAAAGATTGTGTTACCCTTGACATATATGGAAGCGGTCCGTTAATGGAAGAGCTAAAGCTTATGTGTAAGTACAAGAATTTAAATAACGTTCAACTGAAAGGAAGTGTCAATAATATAAGTATGGTACTGCCTAATTATGATGTATATATTATCTCTTCAACATCGGAAGGGTTTGGATTAGCTGTTGTAGAAGCAATGGCTGTAGGCTTACCTGTGATAGCTTCTAACATCCAAACCCTACGAGAGGTCACCGGAGGACACGCTATTTATTTTAATCCATTATCATCTACAGAATTAAGTAGTAAAATCGGGAATATTATGGATGGTAAATATAACCTGCAGGAATTAGCTACTTTAGCACATCAATATGCCAAAAAGTATTCTAAAGAAGTTTATTTAGATAATCTAAGATCCATTTACCTTAGTAGATAGTAAGACTATTGCTAGTTATAGTTCTACTAGCTTTTACATTTTTCGTTAAAAATATATGTGTGGTATAACCGGTTTTGTAGATTTTACCCATAAAACAACTAAAAAGGATTTAGAACAGGCAACCAAAGTTATTGCTCACCGTGGCCCGGATGCTGTTGGATTTTATTTTGATAATACCTGTGGGTTAGGCCATCGTCGATTAAGTATTTTGGATTTATCTGTAGCGGCAAACCAACCTTTTTACTCCTCTGATGGCCGATATAGTATAATCTACAATGGGGAAGTATATAATTTTCAGGAAATAGGTTTGAAATTAGGAATATCTTTAAAAACTACTTCTGATACAGAGGTAATATTAGAAGCTTTTATAAGATGGGGGCCGGAATTTGTAAATGAGCTTAATGGAATGTTTGCTTTTGCTATTTTTGACTTGCAGACTCAAACTTTGTTTTTATACCGTGATCGAATGGGAGTAAAACCTATTTACTATTACTATGATGGTGAAAGATTTGCTTTCGCCTCTGAACTAAAATCAATTATTGAGTTGCCATTTATTAAGAATAATATAAGTATCAATAAAGAGGCAATAAGCCAGTTTTTGTACTTAGGATATATTCCTCGGCCAAACAGCATTTATAATGAAGTACAAAAATTGGATTCGGGTACTTATCTGGTTTTAAGCCAGACTAGTTTAAAAAAATTTCATTATTGGCAATTAGCGGAACAAGTAGAATCAGAAGTTCTGCGCAATGAAAAACTAGCTAAACAAACGCTAAAAGATTTAGTTATTAGCTCCGTAAAATATCGCATGATTAGCGATGTTCCCTTTGGAACTTTTCTCAGTGGAGGTATAGATTCAAGTTTGGTGACGGCAGCGGCTCAACATGTATCTGATAAACCTGTTAAAACTTTCTCAATTGCATTTGAAGCAACAAAATTTAATGAAGCTAAATATGCAGCTGCTGTTTCGAAGCACTTGGGTACGGAACACTATGAATTTACTGTTACTGAGAAAGAGGCTCTGGAATGGGTAGACCAGTTAACAGGCATTTACGACGAGCCATTTGCGGATTCTTCGGCTATTCCTACCTTATTAGTGTCCGAATTAGCCCGAAAGAAAGTTACTATGATTTTGTCTGGGGACGGAGGAGACGAATTATTCATGGGATATGGAATGTATCAATGGGCTGATCGTCTAGCTAATCCATTCGTTAGAACTTTTCGCAAGCCTATTGCTGCTTTTTTACCTGTTTTAGGAAATCGATTTGAAAGGGCTGCTCATGTATTTCAATATTCTGAAATCAAGCGTCTTAAAAGTCATATTTTTTCACAGGAACAATACCTTTTCAGTGAAGCAGAAATTGATAAGCTTTTAACACCCGCATTCCGCAGTAAACCAATAATACAAGAAAATTGGAACTACAAAAGTAGAAGATTAACCCCAAAGGAAGAGCAGGCATTTTTTGATATGTGCTACTACTTGCAGGATGATTTGTTGGTGAAAGTAGATCGAGCAACTATGCGTCACTCACTAGAAGCCAGGGTTCCTCTGCTAGATTATCGGATTGTAGAGTTTGCGCTAAATTTAAGTCCGGATTTAAAAGTTAAGGGAGGTATTACAAAATATTTACTAAAACAAGTATTATATGATTTTTTGCCAAAAGAATTATTTAATCGACCAAAATGGGGTTTTTCCATACCGTTGAGTACTTGGCTACAGAAAGATTTAAAATATCTTATTGAAGATTATTTAAGTGAGAAAATAATAAATACCTATGAGGTTGTCAGCTATTCAGAAGTAAAAATTTTGAAAGAATGTTTTTTACAAGGAAAGGATTACTTATATAATAGAGTTTGGTTATTAATAGTATTGCACAAGTGGTTAGTTAACAATATGTGATAGCTTATTTCTTATTATTCTCCAACAAAAGTAATTACCTATCCCAATGTAATTTTACATGCAGAACTTAAGCTGTTAATGAATAAACGCTACATACATTTAACTGGTTTAAATGGTATTAGGGCCATTGCTGCTATTGCAGTTGTCTTATCGCACATAAATTTAGAATTAAGAATTTTTAATCTGCCTCCTGTTAAATACTTAGATTTGGCAGGCCATGGCGTAACAATGTTTTTTGCTTTGAGTGGATTTTTGATTACTTATTTATTGATGCATGAGAAGCAAATTGATGAAATTGATATTAAAAAGTTTTACTTAAGGCGAGTATTAAGGATATGGCCCTTATATTTGTTGTATTTATTTGTTGCACTTTTTGTATCTTACCAATTTAATATTTTACAAAGACTATCACTTTTTCCTCTCGCTTATTATGTTTTCTTTACTGCAAACATTCCTTTTATACTTGGGGATGTGTTACCATTTAATGCTCATTTATGGTCAATAGGAGTAGAAGAACAGTTCTACCTATTTTGGCCATGGATAATAAAGAAAACAAATAAGAACACCTTGAATGTGTTAATTGTTTTTATATTCATTTATTTATTATTAAAGCTGTTATGCAGATTTATCGAATATCAATGGGGTAATCAATATCCTTATTTGGCAACACAAGTGATGCGGTTTGATTGTATGGCTATTGGCGGTGTTGGAGCACTTCTTTTTTACAAAAATAATAAAACATTTAAAAGAATAGTTTACTTAAAAGCTGTCCAAATTTTAGCTTGGGTTGTAATTCTATTATTAGCTTTTAATAAGTTCCATGTAGTAAGTATTATCGATCCAGAAATAATCAGCGTAATAACCGTAATAATAATTGTTAATGTTAGTAATAATCCTAGAACGTTGATTCATTTAGATTATACTATTTTTAACTTCTTAGGTAAAATTTCTTATGGTATTTACGTAATACATCCACTCGTTATTTATTTGTATGCAAAAATTCTAAATATTATTAATATTCATTCTTATATTAAATTTGTTCTTGTATACACAGGCGTTTTATCCTTTACAATATGGTTAGCTTATTTATCATTTACGTTCTTTGAGAAAAAATTTATTAACTTAAAAGATAAATTTAGTGTAATTAAAAGCTCTAATATTAAAGAAGTTGAAATTTTAAAAAGATACAGGTAGTTCTTAACTATTCAACCTTTTTGTTAATAATGTATTATAAATGCTGTAAATGCCTAGTTCTTCTGTATTATTTATATCCTATGATGGAATGACGGATCCCTTAGGACAATCTCAGGTGTTGCCGTATTTGGCTGGTTTAAGTAAGCTTGGCTACGACATTACCTTATTATCATGCGAAAAACCGGATCGATTTAGAAAAAACAAATCTTTAATTGAAGAGATTACTCAAACAAGTAACATTGATTGGCAACCTATTTCATTTACCGCAAACCCCCCTATTTTAGCTAAGTATTATGATTTATATCGATTAAAGAAAAAAGCTTTTGAATTACAAAAAGTTAAACATTTCTCAATTATTCATTGCCGAAGTTACGTAAGTGCAGCTATAGGCTTACAGTTAAAAAAGAATTTAAGGTTAAGTTCTTGTTTGACATGCGGGGATTTTGGGTAGATGAGCGGGTAGATGGAGGAGCCTGGAACTTGAAAAATCCTCTATATAATTTAGCTTATAAATATTACAAAACAAAGGAGTCGGATTATATAAGGAATGCTGATGCAATTATAAGCTTAACAGAAGCGGGCAAAAAAGAAATAATAACATGGACTAGCTATAAAACAGCGCCCATTCAAGTTATACCTTGTAGTGCCGATTTTGATCTTTTTGCTTTAATCACTCCTGAACAGCGAACAAAGTCTCGCAATCTGTTGAAAATTAACCAAGATGCATTAGTGCTTAGCTATTTAGGTTCAGTAGGGGTCTGGTATATGCTTGATGAAATGTTGATGCTTTTTGCCAGGATTAAGGAAAATTACAAAGATGCTGTTTTCTTATTTATAACTCCTGAACCAGCAAATGTAATCTTAGCTGCAGCTCATAAATTTAATTTAAAAGATACAGATTTTATAATTAGATCAGCCACTCGAAAAGAAGTGCCTCTATATACATCCGCCTCCAATATTAATGTTTTTTTTATTAAACAGAGTTATTCTAAAATTGCAAGTTCACCAACCAAACTTGGAGAAATTCTAGCAATGGGTTTACCGGTAATTTGTAATTCTAAAGTGGGCGATGTGGAGGAAATTATTAATTATACTAACTCAGGTTATGTGATTGATACTTTTGATAAAGAAAATTACGACAAGATAGTAGATTTAATTCCTTCCTTATTACAAAATATCCCACAAATGATTCGTGATAAATCATTTAGTTATTATGACCTAAATAAGGCAATTGAGAAATATGCATCTATTTATGAATACTTGGTTTAAATTTGCAACCTAATACTTAATAACTTTATAATTGATAAATTTACTCTTGCTTCTTAGACAAACCTTTATAATGCTTCCATATATTAAACTACCTAACAAATCATTAAGAGTTAATGGCCAAGAAATATTTTCTTTTTTAAATACATCTGATAAAAATATTGATTGGACTACTGTTGAATCTTTTGGCGAAGAATGGTCTAAATTTAATTTTTTTGATGATCAAGAAATTTCTCAGATTGGTAACGACTACTTTGACATAGTTGATGAGGTAATGTTAAATCATAATTCATATGTTTTAGATGTTGGTTGCGGTACCGGACGATGGACGAAGTATGTATCCGGCAGAGCTGGGTTTGTTGAAGCAATTGATCCGAGTCAGGCAGTTGCTTCAGCTGCTAACTTGTTGAAAAATGAAAAAAATGTTAGGATTACGCAAGCAAGTGTAGAAACTATTCCGTTTGCGGATAATGCATTCGATTTTGTTTTTAGCTTAGGTGTATTGCACCATATTCCTGATACTTTTGAGGCAATGCAAAGCTGCGTTAAAAAGGTTAAAATTGGTGGTTTTTTCCTAGTTTATCTATATTACAGTTTAGATAATAGAGGATTTTTATATAAACTGCTTTTTCAAATTTCTAATTTGTTCCGAGTACTAATTTCAAAATTACCACAAAAACTAAAAGCCTTTGTATGTGATCTAATTGCATTTTTTATCTATCTACCTTTTGTCTTAATTTCCAGGATAGTAGAGAATATTGCGTTTCTTAAAAAGTTTATTGAATATATTCCTTTATCATACTATAGGAAAGTATCTTTTAACGTGATACGGAATGATGCTTTAGATAGAATGGGAACACCTTTAGAGCAAAGATTTAGTAAAAAAGAAATTAATGATATGCTTATTCGAGCTGGGCTAACAGATATCCAGTTCTCTCATAATGCTCCTTATTGGCATGCTGTTGGAAAGAAAAACTAAGAGCGTAATGATAATAGCACCATACCCAAAAAATGGTGCACCTGGTCAACGATTTAGGTATGAGCAATATCTATCATTTTTAGAGCAAGAATCCATTAGCTATACTTACTATTCTTTTCTCGATACTAATACCAATTCTATATTATATCAGCAGGGTTATTATTTAAAAAAAATAGCGGGGGTTTTAACAGGCTTCTTTAACCGGATACGCTTATTATTTAAAGTGCCAAGCTATGACTTTGTTTTTATTTTTAGAGAGGCAACACCTGTTGGTCCACCAGTAATAGAATGGGTAATAGCAAAAGTATTAAAAAAGAAAATCATATATGATTTTGATGATGCTATATGGTTACCAAATACCTCAGAAGCTAATAAAATAGCTGCATATTTAAAATTTAATAGTAAAGTAAGTTCTATTTGCAAGTGGGCTTATAAAGTAAGTTGCGGGAATCGCTATTTATGTGCATACGCTTCTAAGTTTAATAATAAGGTAGTTCTTAACCCTACTACCATTGACACAATAAATCATCATAACAGGATTAAGAACCAACATTCAGATAAATTCATAATTGGTTGGACCGGTACTCATTCTACTATGATTTATTTAGCTGAGATCGTTCCGGTTCTTGAAAAATTAGAAGAAAAGCTTGAATTTAAATTTTTAATTATTTCGAATAAGGAACCCGATTTTAAATTAAAGTCATTAGAATATAGACAATGGCGAGAAGAATCTGAGATCGATGATTTGTTGGAATTTAATATAGGTCTTATGCCCTTAACCCATGATCAATGGTCAGAAGGGAAGTGTGGGTTTAAAGCATTGCAATACATGGCTCTTGGTATACCCGCTTTAGTTTCACCCGTTGGGGTTAATAAAGAAATTGTAAGTCATGGATATGATGGATTTTTATGCTCCACTTTAGAGGATTGGGAAAAATATATATTGGAACTTTGTACCGATGCTATAAGAAGAGAAGAAATGGGCAGAAAAGCCCAGTCAAAAATTGAATTAAAATACTCCGTTAATTCAAACAAATTTAACTTTTTGGATTTGTTTAACTGATTTTCTTTTAAGTTTTGCTATTTCACCTTGAATAATATAGAGCGCACTTAAAAAGAAAGGCATAATAGGAATTTTGTATCGTACTAAAGTGCCAAAATTGCCGCTATTTGTCCCTACCCCAAATGCAAGCGCAAGGCAAAAAATCAGACAGAAGGTTAAAATAGGTGTCGTACTTATTAACTTAATAGTTCTAAATAAGCCCGGTTTGAGCATAAAATATACGGATAAATAAAAGAAAATGGTTGCTTCTAACGCAGAAAGTAGCATAACAGGATTGCGTACCTCCCAAATAAAAGGTCGAAATAAGGCAACAATTATGGCTTGAGGGCCTACAATAAATATGCTTTTAACACTGCCATCAAAAACTCCTATATCGTATGCCGATCCAGAAGCAATTTGTTTAGATAAATAGTACGAATTAATTTGAGTCCGCTCACTTATTTTGTTTACGTCATATCGTCTGTCTCCTTCAGTTAAACGAGTAGCACCTAAATACGCAACATATAAACCCAATATTAAAAATACAGGTTTCGCAATTATTCTAATAAATCTATTTTTGATTTTACCACTGTTTTCCATAACCATCCAATAAAGAGCAGGTGGTAAGAATGAAAGCAGTATGTAAACTTTAACTGTATAAATGATATAAGCTGCTAAAAAACTTATTATTAATGATGATAAAATAGCACGCTTTTCTACAGCAAAGCTATAAAATCCATAAAACAACCAACCTAAAGCACCTATTGTTAAAGAGTCTTTCAGTAACCCTGATCCCCAAAAAACAACTGAAGGTAAAAAGAATACAGCTACAGCAAATTGTTTGTGTAAATTAGGTTGAATTTTCAAAAAAGTAAGGTACATCGCCCACATTCCGCTGAAACTAAGACATGCAAACCATAAACCTATAACTGTATAAGTATTAAAACTGAAGATGCCAAATAAGGCAGCAAACTTAATCACCGTGTACTCCGCAGGCGCTTGATACCACATGATTGATGAAGTATACAGACTAATAGTTGAGTCATGTTCACCATTTGCAAGCAACAATTTCAAGCCTATAGTTGGTGATTGCTCAAATGCTTTATAAATAATTTTGGCTTGGAGATAGTAATTAGAGGTGTCTCCGCCTAGGACTCCATTAGAATAGTAAAATTGATAAATAATTCCAATTGCAATTGCTCCAAGTAATTTCAAAGTTAAAGCAGGAACAAAGTACCTCTTAGTAATTTTATTAGTTACATAGGGCTTCACCACATAAACCAGCAAAGAAATTAAAATTAAATAGATAGGGGTCAGTATTAAGTCTTTTAACTCCAATTTTAGCTAGAATAAGTAAAAAGATATTTGTTAGGTTTTGTTAAAGTAAAAGTTGGCAATGCTAAATAATCAACTACACCTTCCGGTTCTTCCTTAAGAAATCCCGGGCTTCGCGGAAAGCATCGGTTTTGCGTTCGGCTTTGTCTTTTACTTCTTCGTAGTGTTGTTTGGCGCGGAATAAATCTTTTTCCTGGACGTAAATGCGGCCTAAATTCAAATGCGACGACACGTAATAACCCGATTCTACTTCGTTAGTCTGGCGGGCAAAACGAATGCATTGTTCGTAAAGCTGTTTGGCTCTAACTAAATCTTTGCGGTTTTGACAAATATAAGCTAAATAATATGAAGCGTAACGGCCCCCAATGGCTTCGTAGCCGGGCAGGCGCTTATTGTATTTAGTCAGGATATCGTTGGCGAGGCGTTCGGTTTCCCGGAAGTTGCCTTCCCGAAAATTCATCATGGCGTAAAAACGCTCAAAATACGCATTATCGGGGTAAGAAATAGCCAACTGGCGGGCCAGCGGCATGGCTTCAAAATGATCGTTTTCTTCGTTAGCCAAGATTTTCATGAGAAAAAACTTAGCTTCGGTGCCGGTATAAAAACCATTGCGGGCTACCATTTTAAGCTGCTGTAAACCCAACTGTTTATTGCCTTTTGGGAAAAACAAAATGATGGGCCGCAGTAAAGGGTAATTCTGGGCAATCCAGACGGCGTAGTAATTATACAGGGCTTCACCGAATAAAAATTCCGGACTTAAGCCATTGGCATTGCGGCTTTTTTGCAAAAATTCCAAGGAGCGCCGGCTGCAAACAGTAGCTTTGCGCCAATTGCTGCGTTCCGAATGTAACCGAGCCTGAAACCCATAAGCCGCTGAAAGAAAAAAAGCGGCTTCCAGGTTTTTGGCGTCTTTCTCATACATTCTTTCTGCAAAGGATATGGTAGTATCCATGTAAGCGAAAAACGGCGCATCGTACTGCGTAGTTTGCACGTTGGTTGGTACGATTTTCCACCAGTTGCTTAATCCCATCAGAAAATAAGGCATGGGATGTTGTTTGTAGCGGCGGCGCAACGACCGGAATTGTTTTTCAGCCCGCTCAAACTTGGCATTGTACATGTTATCTACCGCCCCGATTAATTCGTTCTTAATATCCTCGTTCATGAGCAGCCAACCATCGGTTTCAATAGCTTGCGGTAGAATATCAATAGAGTCAATATATAAATCCCGCATAAAAAAAGTATCCGGCGGAATAGAGCGGGGCATGGTATCTTTTTTGGGTGCTTCTTCGTTGGTATCCTGTGCCAAGCTCAGGAAGGGGAGTAAACCTACTAAAAAGAAAAAAAGCAGTTTCTTCATGCTCTAATAAAAAGCTTTTTACGTTAAAATTAAACTAATCTTTCCCGTATAAAGGTTCCAGTAACAAAATAATTGTATAGTTATATAATTTTGGCAAGAAAATGTAAATAGTCCACAATTAATCCAACCAAAAGCAAAAATAAATTACAGGTGAGAGGAGCAAAATTTAAAAAAGTAAGCCAAGTTAAGGCTTATTCCGCAATAATAACCGGCACAGATTGTATTATTTATTTATTTAACAGCAAGTTTTAATGCGGTTTTTGCCGTTAAATAATTATAAAACGGGTTAAATCATTTACTAACTACTTAGTTCTTTATAAAAGGAATATTAGCTTTAAAGCCGCTAGTATGGAGTAAAGATTTATTTTTTGTGTGGATGCAAACAGATAGATTTAATTTAAAAGAATGGAGTAGTGTAACTTGTTGTAAAGTAAATTAAATTTAAAAAATCTGTGCCTAAATAGCCGATAGGAAGCAATATCCTCAGCTTGTAAGAAGAAACCTCGCTTTGGTCATTCCAGAAGAATTTTAGCAATGGGCTATCGGGTAGATTTTTCTGGCATAACCGAGTTCAAAAAAATACACATGAAATAGCCTTGTTATATTGTTGCTTTACACCCGTGAATCCGTAAAACTTTCATTTTTGCATTCTTATCTACTACTCAGAAGCGTAATGCACTTTGCATAATTAATATACGATACTGCTTTAAAAATCAGGTTCTGCTTCAGACAGCGCTTTAGCGAAGCCAGGTTGATATTTAGGGAATTTATAAATTAAGAAACCAATAACAAACAACTGTTTCGGCATTACCATGGAATTATTAAAACAACTTTGTCAGATTCATGCTCCTTCTGGCAACGAGGTAAAACTTACGCAATTTTTACTAGACTACATTAATCAGAATAAAGCTAACTGGCGCGTAATGCCCCAGGTAATTGCGGGTGAGGGATTTCAGGATTGCCTTATTTTAATTTTTGGGCAACCCCGTACCGCTATTTTCGCGCATATCGATTCCATTGGCTTTACGGTTCGGTATGGCCGGCAGTTAATCCGGATTGGTGGCCCGGATACCGAAACCGGCTACCGGCTGGTAGGAGAAGACAGCCAAGGACCTATTGCCTGTACCTTGCTGGTGTCGGAAGAAGACGGCAGTTTGCAGTATGATTTTGATCGGGAGATTGACCGTGGTACGGAATTGATTTTTGCCTGCGATTTCCGGGAGACCGAATCTACCGTGCAATCGTGTTACCTGGACAATCGCTTGGGCGTTTGGAATGCATTACGAGTAGCGGAAACTCTGGAGAATGGGGCCATTGTATTTTCGTGTTGGGAAGAACACAAAGGCGGCTCGGTGGCTTACCTGGCCAAATATTTATACGATAACTACCAGATGAAACAAGGGCTTATTTCGGATATTACCTGGGTAACGGAAGGCGTTCATCCGGGCCAGGGAGTAGCTATTTCGCTCCGCGACTCGCTGATCCCGCGGCGTAGTTTTGTAAACAAGCTGATTGCCCTGGCGCAACAAACCAGTATTCCTTTTCAATTGGAAGTAGAAGGAGCTGGGGGCAGCGATGGCAAAGACTTGCAGCAAAGTGATGTTCCCTGGGATTGGTGTTTTATAGGGGCCCCGGAAGACAACGTGCATTCGCCGGACGAAATCGTGCATAAAAACGATATTAAGAGCATGGTTGCATTGTACCAGGTACTGATGCGGGAACTGTAACCGGTGAAAACGGTTTAATCCGCGATTCTTTATTTAACCAGCTTGCAGTTGTGGAATTAAAAGATTTAATTTACCAGATACCAATATAGTATTAAAAGCATTTTCATCAACTTAAACCCGTTTACATGGAGAACATTGTTTACCTGATTCCGGCTTTCGGAGTGATTGCCTTACTGTATACTTTTGTAAAATCGGCTTGGGTGAGTCGGCAGGATTCTGGCGACGCCAAAATGTCGACGATTGCTAAATACATTGCAGAAGGAGCCATGGCTTTTCTGCAAGCCGAATACAAAGTCTTAACTTATTTTGTTGTTATTGCTTGTCTTTTTTTAGGTTACCTGGGCACCGTGGGCGAAAATTCTTCGCCCGTAATAGTGGTGGCTTTTATTATTGGGGCCTTTTTTTCGGCTCTAGCGGGTTTTATCGGGATGCGCATTGCTACCAAGGCTAACGTACGCACTGCCCAGGCCGCCCGAACCAGTTTATCCCGTGCCTTAGATGTCTCGTTTGGGGGAGGTGCCGTTATGGGAATGGGGGTTGCTGGATTGGCTGTTCTGGGTTTAGGTGGTTTGTTTATCGTGTTTAAAGCTATGTTCGTGGGCGATACGTACAATGCCGAAGAAATGGAACGGGCCCTGGAAGTTTTAACCGGCTTTTCACTCGGAGCCGAAAGTATTGCTTTGTTTGCCCGGGTAGGGGGCGGTATTTACACCAAAGCCGCCGACGTAGGCGCGGATTTAGTAGGTAAAGTAGAAGCCGGCATTCCCGAAGATGATCCGCGGAACCCCGCCACCATTGCGGATAACGTAGGCGATAACGTGGGCGACGTTGCCGGTATGGGCGCCGATTTATTTGGGTCGTACGTAGCTACTATTCTGGCTACGATGGTACTGGGTCGCGAAATTACCGTTACGGATAATTTTGGGGGTATTTCGCCTATTTTGTTGCCCATGGTGATTGCGGGCTTGGGTATTATATTTTCCATGATCGGGACTTTATTTGTAAAAGTAAAAGAAGGAGGCGACGTACAACGAGCATTGAATTTAGGTAACTGGTCATCAGTAATACTAACCGCGGTAGCTTCTTATTTTGTTATTAATTTTATACTGCCGGAAGAATCTTTAAACTTACGCGGGTTTGAATTTAGCCGGATAGATGTTTTTTACGCCGTTTTGGTGGGTTTAGTGGTAGGTACGTTAATGAGCATTATCACGGAGTATTATACCGCTATGGGCAAGCGTCCGGTAATGAGTATTGTGCGCCAGAGCAGCACCGGCCACGCCACTACCGTGATCGGCGGTTTAGCCGTAGGTATGGAATCTACGGTATTGCCCATCCTGGTGCTGGCTGGTGGTATTATTTTATCTTACGAAGCAGCGGGTTTATATGGCGTGGCCATTGCGGCCGCTGGTATGATGGCTACTACCGCCATGCAATTAGCGATTGATGCTTTTGGGCCCATTGCCGACAACGCCGGCGGTATTGCCGAAATGAGCGAATTACCCAAGGAAGTGCGCGAACGCACCGATATTCTGGATGCGGTAGGTAATACCACCGCCGCTACCGGTAAAGGTTTTGCCATTGCTTCGGCGGCGCTTACGTCGCTGGCTTTGTTTGCTGCTTTTATGGGTACTGCCAATATTACGGTTATTGATATATCCAACGCTCGCGTGTTAGCCGGTTTATTTGTAGGAGGTATGATTCCGTTTATTTTTTCGGCCTTGGCTATTTCGGCGGTAGGCCGGGCCGCTATGGCCATGGTGGAAGAAGTACGCCGCCAGTTTCGCGAAATACCCGGCATTATGGAAGGTACCGGCAAACCGGAATACGATAAATGCGTGGCTATTTCTACTAAGGCGGCTATCCGGGAAATGATGTTACCGGGCGCTATTGCTTTGATTGTTCCCATTGTAATTGGCTTTACTTTTGGGCCGGAAGTACTAGGCGGTTTACTGGCTGGTGTAACTGTGTCTGGGGTATTAATGGCGATGTTTCAATCAAATGCCGGCGGTGCCTGGGATAACGCCAAAAAATCGTTTGAAAAAGGGGTAATGATTAATGGTAAAATGGAATACAAAGGCTCGGATGCGCACAAAGCCTCCGTAACCGGCGATACGGTAGGTGATCCGTTTAAAGATACTTCTGGCCCTTCTATGAACATTCTCATTAAACTGATGTCGATTGTTTCGCTGGTAATTGCGCCGCATATTGCCGTTCATAACCATGAATCAACTCCGGCTTTAAACCACGAACAAATAAAAGAACAAACTATAATGCCGACAACTTCTACCGTTAAGCCCGGGAATCAGGTAATGTACACGGCATTGCGGTAGAAAAGATAAATTTTAAAAAAACTGATTCGAAGGCCCTTAAATTTTAAGGGCTTTCTTTTTGCAAAAAGCTTTACCTTTATTTTAATTTTTAAGCTGGGTCATTTAAAAATTAAATAGCTGATTTTTTAAAATTTTCGTTTTTTCAGCCTTATATTTTACTTGCAGCCTATAAAGCAGTTACTATTTTTAAATTTAATAAGGCATATTTTTAACCTGTAACTTGCAACCTGAAACCTGCAACTAACTATGAGCGCCACTACTGTTCAACTGCACGATAAAGAATTCGAAATTTACTTACAGGAAACCCAAATTAAAGTGGCAATCGAAAAGTTGGCTGCTCGTATTAACGAAGACTACACTGGTAAAAGGCCGCTCTTTCTGGCTGTACTCAATGGTTCTTTTATGTTTGCTTCTGATTTAATGAAAGAGGTAACTATTTCCTGCGAAATTTCTTTTATAAAACTAGCCTCGTATCAAAATACCCAAAGTACCGGCACCGTAAAAGAACTGGTGGGTTTAAATGAAGAATTAACGGGTCGTGATATTCTTATTTTGGAAGATATTGTGGATACCGGGCATACCGTACACGTGCTTTTGGAGAAGTTACAGGAGCATACCACTGCTTCCGTTGAAATTGCGAGTTTGCTTTTAAAGCCGGCTTGTTTGCAGCATAACTTGCAGATCAAATACGCTGCTCTTTCTATTCCGAATGATTTTGTAGTAGGTTATGGTTTAGATTACAATGGCTTAGGTCGTAACTTACGCCACATTTATAAACTAAAAGACTAAATTTTTCGGCATAAAATATTCCCGAAAGCTGAATTCCTGAGCTAGGTATCTTTTGTGATTCAATTTTATTTGTACTTTTGAGTATAAAAATTTCATTCAAGCATGTTAAATATTGTTTTATTTGGCCCTCCCGGCGCTGGCAAAGGAACGCAAAGTCAGAAGTTAATTGATACGTATTCATTGATTCACCTGTCGACGGGTGATTTACTCCGATCCGAAATCGCGGCCGGAACCGAGTTGGGTTTGCGGGCCAAAACGCTCATGGACCAGGGGATTTTGGTGCCCGACGAAGTAGTAATCGGAATGATTGATACCAAATTAAAAGAAAATAGAAATGCGGCTGGTTTTATCTTCGATGGTTTTCCCCGCACGGTAAAGCAAGCCGAAAGCCTGGATAGTTTGTTGGATCAAAATAATACCGCTATCAGCGGCATGATTGCCCTGGAAGTAAACGAAGAAGAATTAACCAAACGGCTGCTCCTCCGGGGACAAACTTCGGGCCGGCCCGACGACCAAAACGAAGAATTGGTACGGAAACGCGTACAGGAATATAATACTAAAACTGCTCCGGTTGCTGGTTATTACGCCAATCAAGGTAAATACCACGCTATAAACGGTATCGGCGAAATAGAAGAAATCTTTACCGAAATCTGCGAAATTATTGACTCGTACGCTACGCAGCTGAATGCATAACTAGTCGCTAGCCGATTGTTCATGGTCCATAAACTATCTTGGACAGCAATATTCGAAAACTTATTGGCAAATCGAATTTATTTCTTGCGCCAAAAACAGAGACTTAAGTATAGGAACGGAATACCAAAAGAGTAAGTAACTTCAGCCTCATTTTTTAAATTTTGCCTTAACCAAGTGCTTCTTTCTTAACCAAAATTTAAAAAACTTACAAAGCAAGCGCTATACAGGTTTTAAAATTAGGCCTTTACTGAACCACTTTTAGAACGCCGCAGTTATTACGGATTAGTACCGAATAATTGTAATTCTAAACTTACTTAACTCCTGTCGTGGTCTATTAACCATGAACTGGGGACCAAAAACCAACTTGTGGCTACATCTAATTTTATTGATTACGTTAAAATCTGCTGCCGTTCCGGACACGGTGGGCCGGGCTCTTCCCATTTGTTCCGGGATAAGAAAAACGCTAAAGGTGGACCCGATGGGGGCGATGGCGGCCGGGGCGGCCACATTATTTTAAGAGGCAATGCCCAACTCTGGACTTTGCTGCATCTGCAATACCAGAAACATGTTATAGCCAAGCACGGCGAAAGCGGCAGTAAAGATACTTCTACCGGTGCTAACGGCGACGATGTTATTTTGGAAGTGCCTATTGGAACCATTGCTCGGGATGCCGAAACGGGCGGAGTAAAAACCGAAATAACCGAAGACGGTCAAACCATTATTTTAACGCCGGGTGGCCGGGGTGGTTTGGGAAATGCGCATTTTAAATCGCCTACTAACCAAACACCGCGTTACGCCCAACCTGGCGAACCCGGCCTGGAAGAATGGGTTATCCTGGAATTAAAGCTCCTGGCCGACGTAGGTTTAGTAGGCTTCCCGAATGCAGGAAAATCTACGTTATTGTCAGTGGTTTCGGCGGCTAAGCCTAAAATTGCTAATTATCCTTTTACTACCCTGGTTCCTAATCTGGGCGTCGTGGCGTACCGCGATTATAAATCGTTCGTAATGGCCGATATTCCGGGAATTATTGAAGGTGCTTCCGAAGGAAAAGGATTAGGCTTGCGTTTTCTGCGCCACATTGAGCGTAACTCTATCTTGTTATTTATGATTTCGGCCGAAAGTGCCGATATAGCCAATGAATACCGGATTTTACTAAATGAACTGGAAACGTTTAACCCGGAACTTCTGGAGAAAAAACGTTTATTGGCTATTACCAAATCGGATTTGCTCGACGAAGAATTAGAAACTGAAATCCGGGCTACATTGCCACCCCATGTACCTTCCGTTTTTATTTCCAGTATTACGCAAAAAAATATTCAGGTTTTAAAAGATATCATCTGGCAGGCGCTTACCGTAGCGTAAAATTTTGTTTGCACGGAATTAAAAACTAGAAATTTTCATTTAACAGAAAAGTAACCGAAGCGGTTTACGTGCCAGTTTGTCATAAAATGGCTTTGGCAGATAAATTGTTACGTTCCTATCAAACACAACAGGAAGAATAATTAAGCTATGTCAGCGGATAAAAATACGAACTACGAAGCCGAAGATTTTGAAAGTGTAACCGAAGCTGGTTTACCCGAAGATACCAATTCTGCCCAACCCGATACTCCAGCCGAAGAGGAAAAAGTAAATGGCCAGGCAAGTAAATCAGAATCGGAGATAAATGATTTAAAAGATAAGTACCTGCGTTTATATTCTGAGTTTGATAACTACAAGCGCCGCACGTCTAAAGAGCGCCTGGATTTATTAAAAACAGCCAACCAGGAAATGGTAGTGGCGTTGCTGCCGGTACTCGATGATTTTGAGCGCGCACGCCAGGCCATGGACTCGGCCCAGGACGTAGATGGTGTAAAAGCCGGCGTGGAGTTAATTTACAATAAGCTGCAATCTATTATGCAGCAAAAAGGATTAAAGCCAATGGAGGCTGTAGGGCAGTCTTTTGATGCCGACTTGCACGAAGCCATCACGCAAATTCCGGCTCCGGATGAAACGCAAAAAGGTAAAGTAATAGATCAGGTTGAAAAAGGATATTACCTGAACGATAAAGTAATTCGCTTCGCGAAAGTTATTATAGGAGCATAGGCCATGGCTAAGAGAGATTATTATGAGGTATTAGGAGTAAGCAAGAGCGCCAGTGCCGACGAAATTAAAAAAGCGTACCGCAAAATTGCTATTAAATTTCACCCGGACAAGAACCCGGATGATCCTACGGCCGAAGACAAATTTAAAGAAGCCGCCGAAGCTTACGAGATCCTAAGCGACCAGGAAAAGCGTGGCCGCTACGACCAGTATGGTCACCAAGGGGTAAATGGCGGCGGTGGTTACGGCCACATGAACATGGAAGATATTTTCTCTCAATTCGGCGATATTTTTGGCAATGGCAGCGGCAGCCCCTTTGACTCGTTCTTTGGAGGCGGCGGAGGCGGTGGGCGCCGGGTGCGAAAAGGTACCAACCTCCGCATTAAGTTAAAGCTTGACTTAGAAGAAATTGCCAACGGCGTTGAGAAAAAGATAAAAGTAAAACGGTACGTGGCTTGTAATACCTGCGGCGGTAACGGGGCTAAAAATGGCACCGCGCTGCAAACCTGTAGTGGTTGCCAGGGCACTGGCCAGGTTAAAAAGGTAGTGAATACCATGCTGGGCCAAATGGTATCTACTTCTACCTGCCCCGTATGCGATGGCGAAGGTAAAAAAGTTAGCCAAAATTGCGAGGTTTGCCAAGGCGAAGGCCGCAAGTTAAAAGAAGAGGTAATTGCCATTAATGTACCGGCTGGTGTTGGCGATGGCATGCAACTATCCATGAGTGGCAAAGGCAACGTACCGCAACGCGGCGGCATTGCCGGGGACTTACTGATTCAGATTGAAGAAGAGGCGCACCCGTTACTGAAACGCGAAGGCAACAACGTGGTGTTTGAGCAATACATTAGTTTCGTGGATGCGGTGCTGGGCGCTAATATTGAAGTACCAACCATTGAAGGTAAAGTAAAAATTAAAATTGACCCCGGTACCCAAGGCGGAAAAATTTTGCGTTTGCGCGGCAAAGGCATTAAAGACATTAACGGCTACGGCAAAGGCGACCAGTTGATTCATATCAATGTCTGGACGCCGAAAAACGTTTCCAGCGACGAGCGCCAGATTTTAGAAAAACTGCGTAGTTCCGATAATTTTGTGCCTAACCCCGGTAAAAACGAAAAAGGCTTCTTCGAGAAGATGAAAGAATATTTCCAATAGCATTTTAGAAGTAAAAGCTTTATATTAGCTGAAACAAAAATTAAAGGCCGCTTCTTTCCGGAAGGGGCCTTTAATTTTTTAAATTTAGAAGCCCACCCTAGGTTTAAACGTTATTCCGGCTTGTGTATCCAACCGGAAAGGCTAAATTTGAAAATAAAACCTATCACCTTGAGCATACTCAAAATTGCCGGAGTCAGTAAAAAGTACGCGAACCATCTGGCCTTGCAGGACATTACTTTTGAAATTCCCACGGGTTGTATTTTTGGATTACTAGGGCCTAACGGAGCTGGCAAAACTTCCCTCATCCGGATTATTACCCAAATTACGGGTGCCGACACCGGGCAGGTTTTTTTCAAAGAAGAACCGCTCCATCCCAAACACATCCGGTCGATCGGTTATTTGCCGGAAGAACGCGGATTGTACAAAAAAATGAAAGTAGGGGAGCAGTTGCTTTATTTAGCCCAGTTAAAAGGCTTATCAAAAGCCGAGGCAACTGAAAAAATTAAAAAATGGGTCGATAAACTGGAAATCCGTTCGTGGCTCAGTAAAACCATCGAAGATTTATCGAAAGGCATGCAGCAAAAAGTGCAGTTTATTGCTACCGTTATGCATCAACCCGAGCTAATTATTCTGGACGAACCTTTTTCGGGCTTCGACCCGATCAATGCCAACGTCATTAAAGATGAAATTTTGGCGCTTCGGGAAGCTGGTTCTACCATTATTTTTTCGACGCATCGCATGGAATCCGTAGAAGAGTTGTGCGATAATATTGCTTTAATTAATCGCTCGCGCATGATTTTAAATGGCCGGGTCAAGGAAATTAAAAATACTTATAAATCAAATACGTACTTTATCGAAGGCAAAGGCCGGTTGATGATTATGTCGCCGGATTTTAAAGTGTTAGAGCAAAAGCAAACCGGCGACTTTTTCCGGGCCAGCATACAATTGCTGCACCACGTTACCCCGAACCATTTGCTGCGTTACCTGCTCGATCGGGTAGAAATACACGCTTTACAAGAACAAGTACCCAGTATTAACGACATTTTTATTAAACAGGTAAAAGAAAATCAGGATGCATAAAATCTGGCTCATTATTCAGCGCGAATACCTCGTACGGGTACGGAAAAAAAGTTTTATCGTCATGACCTTACTCGGCCCTTTGCTACTGGCCTCCATTATGGTGGTGCCCATTTGGTTGGCTACGGTCTCCGATACCACTGATACCATTGAAGTGCTCGACGAAAGCGGCAAATTTACCAATGCTTTTAAAAATAACGCCGAAACCAAGTACATCCAGGTAAGTGGTTCCTTAGAGCAACAGAAAGCGGCTTTTTTAAAAACGGATTATACCGCGCTGTTATATATTCCCCCATTAAATTTAGATAATCCGGAAGGTATCCGGCTTTATTCTAAAACAAACCTGGGTATAACCAAGCTGGCTCAATTGGAAAATGTTTTAAAAAAAGAAGTAGAAACCTTAAAGTTCAAGCAGTCGGGTATTGATCGGGAGGTGCTGGAAAAAATGAAAACCGACGTGACTATCAGTACCATGAACCTATCCGAGAGTGGGGAACAAAACAATAATACCATGGTTACGACGGCGGCCGGGTACCTGGGCGCCATCCTGATTTACATGTTTATTTTTATTTACGGCGTGCAGATTATGCGGGGCGTAATCGAAGAAAAAACCAGCCGCATTGTAGAAGTAATTATCTCGTCGGTGAAGCCTTTTCAATTAATGGCGGGTAAAATTATTGGTATTGCGGCAGTAGGTCTCACCCAATTTCTGCTCTGGATTATTTTATCATCGGCCGTAACCACGGTTGTCTCCTCCCGGTTTGAAGTAGATCGTTTCTCGAACGATCGGATTAGTGAAACCTTAAAATCGAGCAAAGATCCCAGTCAGGCCATGGAAATGAATAACATGCTCAGCGCCCTGGATAATTTAAATATTCCGAAACTACTTTTTTGTTTTGTATTTTATTTTCTGGGTGGATATTTATTGTACGGCGCTTTATTTGGGGCCGTAGGTTCGGCGGTAGATAACGAAACCGATACGCAGCAATTTATGCTGCCCATTACCATCCCGCTGGTGTTATCGTTTATTGTAGCGCAAACGGTAATTATTAAAAATCCGGATGGGCCGGTGGCTTTTTGGATGTCGATGATCCCGTTTACTTCGCCCATTGCCATGATGCTACGCTTGCCTTTTGGGGTGCCTACCTGGCAGGTTTTATTATCGATGCTGTTGCTGATACTGGGTTTTATTTGCACCACCTGGATTGCCGCCCGCATTTACCGGGTAGGTATTTTATTATACGGGAAAAAGCCGACTTACCGGGAGTTATCCAAATGGTTGTTTTATAAAGTCTGATAATTTTGGGAAGAATGGTGGATTTAACTGTATTTGCTATTAATTTTTAAATTTTGATTAATTACAACCCTAAAGACTGGTTTACCTTTATTTTCCGGTTTTCGCGGGCTGATACTTTCCGGAAACTGTTGCCCTTGATGTTGGCCGTAAGTGCCTACGCTGCGGTTATTGCTTACCTGGAACTTAATTTTATCAGCGTTAATGATTCGCAAAATTTGCGCAACGTAGGCATGATGCACAATGTGCTGGGATTTGTTATTTCGCTGTTATTGGTTTTCCGAACTAATACGGCTTACGATCGCTGGTGGGAAGGGCGGAAGATTTGGGGCGGACTTACCAATAGTTCCCGGAATTTAGCTATGAAGCTGGCAGCCTTTATTTCGGACGAAAGTGATAAACAGTTCTTCCGGAAAATGATTCCTAATTACGCTTTCGCCTTAAAGAATTTACTCCGCGAAAATGAAGATTACTACGAACTCGATCCGGTATTGGATTTAAAACCGGGCAAGCACGTACCTAATCAAATTGCGGCTAGCATGTACCAGCGGGTTAATGATTTATTTAAAAATAACAAAGTAACCGATGCGCAGCTGTGGATTTTAAACGAAGGAGTAAGAGCCTTTACCGATTATTGCGGTGCCTGTGAACGTATAAAAAATACGCCTATCCCATTTACCTACAGCGTATTTATTAAAAAATTCGTGTTTTTTTACGTGATGACTTTACCGTTTGGTTGGGTATTTAGTTTGGGGTATTACATTGTGCCAGTGGTGGTTTTAATTCTTTACGCTTTAGCCAGCTTAGAACTTATCGCCGAAGAAATTGAAAATCCTTTTGGTACCGATGCCAATGATCTGCCCATCGATCAAATTTGCTTAAATATCCGGAAACACGTGGGCGAATTACTACCTTAGAATATAGCTACCGGTATAAACAAAAAGCCACCAAACGGTAGCTTTTTTTAAATTTTTTTATTTTAATCCGGCACTACGAAGAAAAACTACTACCGCAGCCACAGGTACTGGTGGCCTGTGGATTGTTAAAGGTAAAACCCCGGGCATTCAGACCATCCTGAAAGTCAATCAGCATGCCCATTACGTACATACCGTGCTTTTTATCCATAATTAACTGAATGCCATCTATCTCGTAAGCTTCATCGCTATCTTTCTTTTTATCAAATCCTAACAAGTAAGACATGCCGGAGCAGCCGCCACCTTGTACGCCCACGCGCAACCCATAATCGGCGGGTACGTTCTTATCCTGCATAATGGCTTTTACTTCGGCCAAGGCTTTAGGAGTAATGGTAATAGGTGCAATTTTATTAAAGGTGGTAGTTGCCATAGAAGTCAGTAAATAAATAATTCTCAAAAATAACTAATAATCCCTATTATTGTTTCGCAGAATTGATGTAATCCAATAACAGGGGGCCATCCGAAATGATTCCGGTGGTTTAGGTAATTGGTTTATCCTACTTATGATTTTAAAAATTTATGCAGGAGTATATTTTTGATTTATTAAAGTTAGTAGTTCCCGCGGCCTTGGTGCTGCTGGGTATGTATCTGGTTATAAAAGCATACCTGGATAAAGAAACGCAACGCCGGGTATTAGATGTAAGATTAAAAAATACCGAAATTGTTTTACCCATCCGGTTGCAAGCTTACGAACGTATTTGTCTGCTTCTGGAGCGCATTGCCCCCAGCAATTTATTAATTCGGGTAAGTCCGGCTGGGCAAAATGCGGTAGAGTTTCAATACACGCTCCTGGCCGAAATCCGGAGTGAGTTTAGCCATAATGTGTCGCAGCAGGTGTACATGAGCGAAGCGGCCTGGGAACAGGTAAAACAAGCCAAAGAAGATGTAGTTACCATGGTGAACAAAGCTTTCCACGAGCTGCCCGAAAATGCCAAAGGTACCGATTTGGCCAAACGAATACTGGAAACCGTTATTGCCCAAAATAGCGATCCTACCGATCCGGCCTTAAGCTTTATTAAGAGAGAAATTGTGCAGGTTTTTTAAATTTTGGACTTTCTCAAAAATGAATTGTCAATAAAGACACTAACAATGGCTGGTGCCACCGTTTGTGAAGACACAAACGGCTTTTTTGCGAATAGTCTGTACGTGTAAGCCTCCGGATTTGTTTTATTGAAATTTACTAATACTACCCGTAAAGTTCTTGCAATTTATAAATTAAAGCTTGTACCTGGGCCAGCGTGTGCGCCGGGAAATTAGCAATCCGGATTTGCGTGTCTTTGTAACTACCGTAGCCACTCCCTACTACCATATCAAAAGGAGCCAGTTTTTTAATTACTTCCGCCGAAGAAACCTGCGTATTGGCAATAACAGTGGTTTGCGACTGTTGCGCCGGGTTTGTTACTGCTGCGCTAAAAGTTTGGCTAATAGCCAGGTAATCATAAATAAGCTTGGCCTTAGCTTCGGTCTCCTGCCGAATGTTGGCGATACCGTGATGGTTCATTTCTTCCACTACTTTACCCAGCAGGTAAATAGCCAGTACATTAGGGGTTTCCGGATTCTGGTAAGCCCGGGCTTTGCTTAATAAGGCCGGTATGCTGTGGTAAGAACCAATGGATAAACCTTGATTTTTTAAATTTTCCGCTTTTGCGACGCACCGGTCGTTCACTAGCCAGATACCTAAACCGGCCGGTAAACCAAAACCTTTCTGCACCGAAAAATATACAGAATCTATTCGCTCAAAATCAAAATCGGGGTAAGGCGCTGTAGAAACCGCATCTACATAAATTAACGTTTCCGGGTTTAATTTAGCGCGCAGTTTATTAATCTCGTTCACCGGGGTGCTTACCCCGGAACTGGTTTCGTTTTGCACGACCGCTACCAGTTCGGTAGTAGCCGAAATTTCTAATTCTTCTATCGGGAAACCTTGGCCGAAGGCCACTTCGTGCTTGGTAGCCTGGCGGCCTAATTCCAAGGATATTTCGTAAAAGCGTTTGGAAAAAGACCCATTTACCAGGTGAAAGCTTTCCCGTTCCACGTTATTCTGAATGGCCCGCTCCCAGACTTCGTTCGCCGAAGCCACAAACAGAATATCCCAATTATCCGGCAGTTGCAGTAAAGCTCGTAAACCAGTTACGGCGTGGGCGTAAATATCTTTAAACTGCTGACTCCGGTGCGAAATAGAACCAATCTTGTTGGCCATAGCCGTAGCCATGTGCGCCGCCACAGTCGGGTACAATTCAGAAGGCCCCGGGGTAAAGTATATTTTGTTGTTCATTTTTTGGTTGAAAGGTTGGAAAGTTGCAAGGTTAGAAGGTTGAAAAGTTTCAAAGTTGGAAAGTTGCAAGGTTGTAAAGGTTAAAACTTGATTTTAATTATGCATCACATTATAACTCCTTAACAATAACCTTTTAATTTTTCAACCTTCTAACCTTGCAACTTTCTAACCTTTCAACCCATTAATAAAGCACCCTAAATTTAATCGTGTTGGCGATGTTGCGGAGATCGCCGATCAGGTTTTTATCGTAAGCTTTGTCGATGTCGGTGATGACGTAGCCGATGTTCTCGTTGGTTTTTAAATATTGTCCCAGAATGTTCACGTGGTGGTTGGCCAGTACGTTGTTGATGTTCGCTAACACACCCGGTACGTTATCGTGCACGTGAATAAGACGGTGCGCATTTTTTAATTCTGGTAACTGAATGTTCGGGAAATTAACGCTTTGGTAAGTATTGCCGCTGTTGATATACTCCATAATCCGGTTTGGAACAAAGTTGGCAATGTTGGCCTGCGCTTCGGAAGTACTGCCACCAATGTGCGGGGTTAAAATAACATTGGGTAATCCGCGCAGCTCATTCACAAATTCTTCGGCGTTGTTGGCGGGCTCGTACGGAAACACGTCTACGGCGGCGCCAATTATTTTGCCGGATTTTATATTTTTCACTAAACTTGGAATATCTACTAAATGGCCCCGGCTTAAATTCAGGAAAATAACGCCGTCTTTCATGGCTTCAAACTCCGCCGGACCAAACAAATCTTTGTTGCTGGCGCGACCATCTACGTGCAACGTAATAATATCGGCTACACTTAATAACTGCTTTAGAGAACTGCATTTTTTAGCGTTACCGAGTTGTAGTTTTTCGACCATGTCGTAGTAGTACACTTCCATGCCCATAGCTTCGGCGAGTACCGATAGCTGGGAGCCGATGTTGCCGTAACCCACGATACCCAGTTTTTTACCCCGCACCTCAAAGCTGTTATGCGCCGATTTGTCCCATTTGCCCTGGTGCATTTTCTCGCTTTTGTTCGGAATGTTTCGGGAAAGCATGATGATTTCGCCAATGGCCAGTTCTACCACGCTACGGGTGTTGCTGTATGGGGCATTAAAGGCCGCAATGCCGGCTTTGGCGCAAGCCTTTAAATCAATCTGGTTGGTACCAATGCAAAAGGCACCTACGGCCATTAATTTGTTGGCGCTTTCAATTACTTTTTGCGTTACTTGCGTTTTAGACCGGATACCCAGAATCGATACATTTTTTACTTTTTCGCACAGTTGCTCTTCGTTTAAAGCCGTGCTCATAATTTCTACCTGGTAACCTTCCTGCTTAAATAAGCGCACGGCTTCCGGGTGAATATTTTCCAGGAGCAATACGCTGATCCGGTTTTTCGGGTAGGAGATCGCCATCGGGAGTTTGTTCTGGTACAAGAACTCATCGAAGCTAGGTGCAATATGTTCGGCTTTGGCTACTACAGCCTCCCGCGATACGTTTTCGGTGAAGGCAAAGAATTTATTAGCCAGGCCCGCTTCCTTAATTTCGTAATCCGTGTACCCATCGCCAACCACGTACACATCGCCTTGCAGAGCCAGGTTTTCTAATAGTTTAATTTTGCCTTTGTCGCGGCATAATACGTTCTCCTGGTCGAATCCCACAATATTGTCATTCTCGTCGTATACAAAGGTATTGGCGTAAATATTTTCTTCTTTAATGCCGTACTCCGTAACAATGGGCGTAATAAATTCTTTAAAGCCGCTGGAGACAATTAAAATCTGATCGGCAAAGGCAGTGAAAAATTCTTTGTTGCGGCGAATAGAATCCGATACTTTGGTTTTAAGCGTAGCAATGAGCGGAGTTAAATGCTTTTTATTAGCTTTTAATAGCAGTAAACGCTGGGTTAAACCTTCGGTAAAAGAACTACGGCCATCCATGGCACTGTTCGTTAAATTTTTAATTTCCTCTAAAATCTGCGCTTTTTCTTCGTAGTCTTTCAGCGAAATTTCTCCTAGTTCATCCAGGGCTTCTACTTGCGTAAACGTGCTATCAAAATCTATTATAAAGAATTTATCTTTGATCATGGCCATTAAGGAAATAAAATAAAATTAAAGCCAAAGTTGAAAAATTTTTACAGTTTACCGAAACGATAATTGGCTTTATTCTAAAAATTAGAAATCAACGTGTTATTGGCGCTTCTAAGTAATCTTTTTTAAAAAATATTTAAAAAACAAGATAAAATCTGGTCTTCTGTTGAATACAATTAAGCAAGTAAATACAATCGATTGGTAGGTAAATAAAAAAAGCATAAATCAGGAAACCACTTTCGTTACTTTACCTTCCGGCGGATTCTCGATGCACTGTTTATAAGCCCGGGCAATTTGGCGGTATTTTTCAGAAGGCAAATGTAATTCATCAAACCAATTATGAAAGGTAGGAGCTGTGCCGCGGCAATCTACGTGGTACACCTGTTTAAATTGCTGGGCTAGTTCTATAAACAATACATTTACTTCAAAAATAAGCGCTTTTATAATTTGCCGGCTTATTTTCTCGTTCCGGATGCCTTTAATCATCAGCGGCCGTTTTAACCATTGGCCCGAATTTATAAACCAGTTTAATAGCGGTTGCAACTGGTACCATCTTTCCCAGCGGTATTTATAAGTGGGCAAGGCATAATCGTAACCCTGCGTGATGATCTGCATTTTGTAAAATTTACCGGAGCTGCAAAGCCCTTGAAAAAGTTTATAATACTGCGCCTTTAACAACCAGATAAATGAATAAAAATCTTTGGTGAGGTAACGGTAACCTACCCGAATATCCGTTTTATCTGTTTCCGGCTCCTGGGCCAGCAGTCGATCTATCTCGTATGGCGACCGCATCGGCCCTTTTGCTTCCGCATCCACCATAATGGCCAGGCGATTCGCGCTGAGTAAATCGTTACCGCCACCGCTAATTAAAAATACGTCGGGCCGGTGAATAGATAATTCTTCGATGTATTTTTCATCGTACAAAATATTGGTAAACCAATCGCCGCCGTAGGCCAGGCTGTACACGGCAAAGTTCGGGTCGGTACGTAACCAATCTACAATGTCTTTAATTATAATGGGGAACTGAAACCAGGAATCACCTTCGGCCACAATAATTTTGCGTTCGGGGCAAGAAAGATCGCGAAAGCCTTTGCGGATTAATCGATAGTATTGCCGGTGCCGGAAATAGGTGCTCAGCTTGTTTAGTAAACCAATAGCACCGGTGGTAGAGTTTGATTCCTGGCGGAGGGAAGTTTCGTTTAAATCAAAAATCCGTAGAAGCAGCTCTCGCAAATCATTAAAAGTTAATTGCAGTTCCGGGTTTACCAACAATTCAAAATCCGTTTGACTAAACTCCAGCGGATAAGCCGCTATTTTGTCGAGTAGTTTTTGTTTGGTTTGTAAGGTTGCTGCATCCGGTTTATTCATTTTTTAAAATTTTAGTTTTTGTAAAGCTATCAAATGATTCTAACCCGGGCTATCATTAAAAAACCTCACTGGTGGGTGAGGTATACGGATATGCGTTAACAATGAGCAAAACAATAATAATTTTAAAAAGGTTAAGCCATTTTTACTTTGTTAGGAGAAACACTCGGTTATTGCTAGTAAGCAGAAAATTAGAAATATCAGGGAACTTAGGACTGCTACCGCGTGCGTGTAATCGGATTGTTTTAAGAGTTTATAGGCTACATGAACATCGGTAATCCCTGCTTGATATTTTTCTCGGGAAAGATAAATTGCCTCGGCCGTAGCATAATCCTTTTTTTATAGGCCTGGTAAAAAGAATTTTTCCATAACCACCTATCCTGGCTTTTTTTAAAATTTGCTACACTACCTCTTAATTCTTCTTCACTTTCATTTTGGCCGGTAAATTTTAAAAAGTGCTTCATCTAATATATACCTTGGTAAAGTAATATATATTAGTTAAGTACATTTTGTTACCCTAAGTTATCCCTCTAAGGTTCCGTTTTAAGTGCCTCCGTTTAACTATTTCTTTGATAATTTCTCTGTAAAAAGGTTCAGGGCGTATATTATTAGTATTTTTGAAATTATTGGCTCAAGTATATTTATTATTAAAAAAGAGCAGTCCTAAGTTGCTCTTTTTTAAATAATCTATATTTATAACGTTCCTCTTTCAGGCAGTAAGAATAATAATTTTTAAGCGGTAGTGGTAACTTCCTGTAGCTGCTCGTTAATTACTTTCTGGTATACTTCTTCGTAGCGAGGTACAATTTTATCTACTTCAAACTCCCGGGCCCTAGCCAGTGCGTTCGCCCGGAACTGCGGCAAATTAGCGTCTTCCAGGATGTACAACGCATTTTTTACCATATCGTCTACGTCGCCGATATTGCTTACAAATCCGGTAATACCATCCAGGTTTAATTCGGGAATACCGCCGGCGTTAGTCGAAATTACGGGTACTTCGCAAGCCATAGCTTCCAGGGCCGCTAAACCAAAGCTTTCTTTTTCGGAAGGCATTAAAAATAAATCGCACACCGATAATACTTCTTCCACGGCATCGAGCTTGCCTAAAAAACGTACGTCGCCGCAAATCTTAAGCGTGCGGCAGAGTTTTTCCATTTTCTGGCGTTCCGGGCCGTCGCCGACTAGCAGCAATTTACTGGGTATTTTACGGCGCACTTTATCAAATATTTTTAAAACATCCTGCACCCGCTTCACCCCCCGGAAGTTAGAGGTATGCACCAGCAATTTTTCGCCGAAAGGTGCAATGGCCGCCCGGAAGTGTTCTTTATGTTGTTTTTGAAAACGTTCTAAATTAACGAAATTCGGAATAACCACAATTTCTTTTTCGACGGCAAAGTATTTATACGTTTCCTCGCGTAAGTCATTCGAAACCGCCGTTACACCATCTGATTGGTTAATGCTAAACGTTACTACGGGCTCGTAAGACGAATCTTTCCCCACCAACGTAATATCGGTACCGTGTAAGGTAGTAACTACCGGGATGTTGATGCCTTTGGTTTTTAAAATTTGTTTCGCCATAAAAGCCGCCGAAGCGTGCGGTATGGCATAATGCACGTGTAGAATATCCAGTTTTTCGAACTGCACAATATCTACCATTTTACTGGCCAGCGCCAGTTCGTAAGGAGCGTGCTGAAACAAAGGGTACGACGGAATATTTACTTCGTGGTAAAATACATTGGCGCTAAAAAAATCGAGCCGTACGGGTTGGCTGTAAGTAATAAAATGCACTTTATGACCTCTTATGGCCAAAGCGTTCCCCAGTTCCGTGGCTACCACGCCACTGCCACCAAAAGTAGGGTAACAAACAACTCCGATATTCATAGTAATAAAAAGTGAGATTTAGGCAACGCCGGTACTACAACCAGCAAACAGATTAAATGTTCGGACTTGTGATAAGTTAACCCGAATGATCAAATGTAAATTAAAATACCCTGTTAGCCAAAGTATGCCTAAGTACCTGTTTACGGTAATCCGCCGTATCATGGGTAAAAATACTAGTCATTATTAGCAAAATTTTAAAAATAAGGAATGGCTACTTAACGATAAGTGGCCAAAAACCATGAAGTAATAAACTAGGATTTGGTTAAAATAGCCTTGTAAATAACATCGTGGATGCGGGTGCGATAGCTGTTAGTTAAAAGTTTTTGATTAGCCGCGGTGGGATACACGCGGTTCGATAAAAAGATGTAAACCAATTTCTGGTCCGGATCTACCCAGGCGCAGGTGCCGGTAAAACCCGTGTGGCCAAAAGTATTAACCGATGCTTTATTGCTGGTGGGCCCCATGCCGCTCGGGTCCGGTTTATCCCAACCTAAACCGCGCCGATTAGTAGGGTTTTGTTGCTTCGCAAACTCCGTTACCACCTCCGTTTTAAAATACTGCTTGCCGCCGTAGTTGCCGTTTAAACGGTTCATTTCCATGAGCGTCGCCAAGTCGGTGGCCGTACTAAATAAGCCGGCATGGCCGGCTATCCCGCCCAGCATCGCGGCGGCCTGGTCGTGTACCGTGCCCCATACCAAGGTTTTTCGAAAATAATTATCGTACTCGGTGGGGGCAATCTGGGCTTTCGGGAATTTAGTTAACGGATTATACGTGAGCGAACGCAAACCCATAGGCTGGTAAAAATACTGGCTGGTAAACTGGTCCAGGGGTTGTTGCAGTAACCGCTCCGCTACCCGCTTTAAAATATAAAAGCTCAGGTCGCTGTATTTCATTTCGTTACCAGCGCCTCTTTTCTTGGGCAACAACCGGGAACGTACCGTCCAGGACCACAAAGAGTCTTCCATGGTTTTAACGGAATAAACCCCCGGTACTACTTCGTTGGGGTAAATGGTGGTTTGCGCGCTGGCATAATACGTTGGGCTTAATTGTTGCGCCGCCAAGGTTTTTTGCCAATTCGGAATGCCCGGTTGCAAACCAGCCTGGTGCAGTAATATATCTTTTATAAGTAAATTTTGCTTGTTGGTGCCAATAACTTCGGGTAAGTACCGGGAGAGCTTTTCGTTTAAATTAAGTTTGCCTTGATCTTTTAAATACATGATCGCCTGTAAAGTAGCGGCTACTTTGGTAACAGACGCAATATCGTAGAGTGTATTGGCATTAACCGGGTTGCTGGGCTCATATGTAAAGTTACCGTAAGATTTATTAAAAACAATGGCCCCGTCGCGGGCCACTAAAATCTGGCAGCCGGGTGTGGCTTTGGTAGTAATAGCTTCGTTGGCTAAATCATCAATTTCGGTGAGTACCTGCGAGTCTAAACCCACACTTTCCGGTACGTCGTACCGCAGCCGGTTTAAGCTGGCGGTTTCCAGACCAAACCCGGCCGGAAATGCGGCCGAAGCAGTAACCGGTAATTTGCCCTGCGCCGGCAATGCCCCGAATAGCACCTGCGGAATAACGCTCTGGGCCACCGGATTATCTTCGTAGCCGCAAACCAGCCACTTACTGCCTTCAAAAAATTTTAAACTATAAGCATTACCCAACACGCAAACCACTACTTTTTGCCGCGGATTTTCTTTTTGTAAGTTCTTGATAAAAGTGCGGGTGTTTTCGCCGATGCCATAGTTACTTACCGAGGTACTGTTTAAACTATGAATACTAACCACTACCACATCGTAACCTCCTAATTTTTTCCGGAGGTTAATCAGCACCGAATCCGGTACGTACCGCTCACGCACATTATAGGTGGCAAAAGGGGCGTAGCGTTGCAGGGTTTCGGCAAAAGTATTATCGGGCCGGGTGCCAATGCTTACGTGGGCGTAACGGGTGGTATCTACTTCCCGGAAAGGCAGCACATTGCCGTGGTTAGCTACTAAGGTAATAGATTGCTCGTACAACTTGTGCTGTACAGACCGGCTGCGGGGCCGGTTTAATTCTTCTTTTAAATGCGCCAGGTTTACCGGTTGGTACTGATGCAGGCCAGCCCAGTATTTGGCGTGCAGTATTTTCCGGACGCGGGCATCAATTTCCTCGGGCGTTATTTCGCCGCGACTGATGGAATTTTTAATTTCGGCAATAGCCGTAGGTACGTCTTCGGAGAAAAGCAACACATCGTTGCCGGCCAGCAGCGCCTGCGCGTCTACCTGCCCCGGCTTAAAAGATTGACTCACACTTTTCATGTTAAGCGCATCGGTAAACACCAATCCCTGGTAGTTCATCTTCTGCTTCAACAAGCCCGTTACGAGTTTGTGCGATAAGGTAGTGGCCTTTATTTCCGTCGAATCAAACTGGGGCATGTACAGGTGGCCCACCATTACGCCTTTAACGCCCGCCTGAAACGATTGCATAAAAGGGTACAAATCTACTTCGGTGAGCCTTTTTAAATCAGAGTTAATTACCGGCAGGGCTTTGTGCGAGTCGGTTTCGGTATCGCCGTGGCCCGGAAAATGCTTGGCTACCGCAATTATCCCGTTTTCCTGCAAGCCTTTAATGTACGCTATCCCCCGGCGGCTTACTTGTTCTTTGGATTCGCCGAAAGAGCGGTTGCCTATAACCGGGTTCAGCGGGTTGCTGTTTACATCCAGGACCGGCGAAAAACTTACTTGTACGCCCAACCGGCGCAAATTAAGCGCAATTTCCTGAGCCATCAAGTAAACGTAATGCTCATCCGCCATAGCGCCCAAGGTCATTTGCTTGGCAAAGTGCATGCTGCTATCCAGGCGCATGTTTAAGCCCCATTCGGCATCCATGGCAATGAGTAAGGGTACCCGCGAATGCGATTGGTATTGGTTAGTTAAGGCGGCTTGTTTATACGGACTGCCGTACAAAAACATTAGCCCGCCAATGTTGTAATCCGTGATTAATTTTTCTATTTGCTGAACGTGCGCCGGGCCTTTGTTAGAAAGGGCAGTTACCATAAACAGCTGACCGAGCCGTTGTTCGAAAGTAAGCGAGGTAAAAACACTGTCTACCCAATTTTTTTCCGCCTGCGTAACCGGCGGTTCGTCGGTGGGCGTAAAAGACGACACCAGCAAACTCAACCCTAGAAATGTACTTATAATTAAAAAAAATAAAATATTCTTCCACATGGGTACAGGTACTATATATTTGAATAGGTCAGAATTAAATCTAATTTTGTATAGCTAGATTTTACTCCGACGCTAGGGTTTGCGCTACTATAACACCGGTTTGCCACCGTTAGTTTAAGCTGCAAAATCACGGTATTAGCATTTCGGCTCCTGACTATTTAATTTTTTAATTTCCGACCGAAAATATTACTTGTTTCTTGTTCAGGTTCTTTAACCAAAACAAAAACAAAACGCAGAACCCAACAATTCGTTTGTAATAATACTATTATTTTTTTGATTGATTTACCCAAATTCTATTAAACAGCTCTATTTATTAATTACTCTATATATTGTAAATGTTAGTTCTGGTGCTAGAGCTACGGTTTGGCAAATGCGATAAAAGGTTAAATAAATCATTGTGTTTGGTTAAAAGATATTAGTTAAGTTTGCCCGGTTTTAAAAAGAAAAAGTGCTGCATGCCCGATATAATACATTTGTTACCCGAGTATTTAGCCAACCAAATTGCCGCTGGCGAGGTGGTGCAGCGGCCGGCATCAGTGGTGAAAGAACTACTCGAAAACGCGGTTGATGCCCAGAGTACTACTATTCAACTGATAGTAAAAGAAGCTGGTAAGCAACTCATCCAGGTAGTGGATAATGGCTTGGGTATGAGCGAGACAGATGCCCGCATGTGCTTTGAGCGCCACGCTACTTCTAAAATTAAATCTACCGAAGATTTGTTTCGCATCCGCACCATGGGTTTCCGGGGCGAAGCCATGGCCTCTATTGCCGCCGTGGCCCAGGTAGAATTAAAAACCAAAACCCGCGCCAGCGATACCGGTACCAAGCTCGTAATCGAAGGCTCGGAATTTATTAGTCAGGAGCCCGTGGCGGTGCCCGATGGTACTTCGGTGTGCGTCAAAAACTTATTTTTTAACGTACCCGCCCGGCGTAATTTTTTAAAATCCAACCCGGTGGAGATGCGGCATATTTTGGATGAATTTATGCACCTGGCGCTGGCTCATCCGGAAATTGCTTTTTCCTTGTATCAAAACGAAATTGAAATTTTTCAACTACCTCCCGGCAAGTTAAGCCAGCGTATCGTGAATCTGTTCGGGAATAATTACCGGGAACAATTAGCTACCTGCGAAGAAATAACGCCGTTTTTAAAAATAAAGGGTTATATCGGTAAGCCCGAGTTTGCCAAAAAAAGCCGGGGCGAACAGTTTTTCTTCGTAAATGAGCGTTATATCCGGAGTTCGTACCTGAACCACGCCGTGCAAACGGCTTACGAAGGTTTGTTGCCCAAAGATAGCCATCCTTTTTACGTGTTGTTTCTGGAAATTGCGCCCGAAAGCATCGACATAAACGTACACCCGACTAAAACCGAAATTAAGTTTGAAGACGAAAAAACGGTTTATGCCATTCTGCGGGCCGCGATAAAGCAATCGTTGGGGGTGCATAATATTGCGCCTTCCCTGGATTTTGAGGGCGACGTGAATTTTGCCCCATTAAGACCGGTAGCGCATTCCTTTGACGAGAATAAATTTGAAAAAGCCGCTAATTTTGAAAATTTTATCCGGGAAAATTCTACTCCGGCTCAGGCCATTCCGATTAATCCGGTAAAAAGTAAGGGGAATGGCCACCAGGACTGGCAAAAAGTATTTGAACCACTCACCCAGAACTCGCGTGAGTTTACCCGGGAGCCGGATGAGCACCAATTAACAGAATTTGACTTTTTAAGCAATTTCAGCAAGCTAAGCAATCAGGAACCCTCGGGTAAAAAAGCCTTACAGGTACACCAGAAATACATTATGGTGCAGGTAAAATCGGGCATCATGCTCGTGGACCAGCAAGCCGCTCAGGAACGCATCCTGTACGAGCAATATACGGCCTCGCTGCTGAAGAATAGTGGCGGCTCGCAGGCTTTGTTATTTCCGCAAGCGGTGCAGCTTTCGCCGGGCGATTATGATTTGCTGCAACAATTAGCCGGAGAATTTAATGCCTTAGGTTTTGTTTTCAGCGAATTTGGCAAACATACCATTGTGTTAAACGGCATTCCGGCTGATGTACCCGCCCGTGACGAAAAAGCTTTGCTGGAGGAATTACTGGAACAATACAAAAACAATCAGCAGGAGTTAACGCTTTCTAAAAAGGAAAATTTGGCTCGAGCCATAGCGAAACGGGTTTCGTCGCGGTTTACCGGCAAACTTACTGACCTGGAAATGAATGCCTTGGTAGATAAACTGTTTGCTTGCCAAATGCCCAACTATACGCCGTCGGGTCAGAAAACGTTAGTAATGATGGAACTAGGTCAGCTCCAGCACTTTTTTTTAAAAAATTGATTCTTTTACTATGATGAATATAACTCCTACAGTTCGTAATCTTTTGATTATAAACGTAGTGGCCTTTTTAGCTTTCAGCTATTTCGGTAGTTCGGCGCCTTTTGCGCTGTACGATTTCCGGTCGCAGTACTTCCGGCCGTACCAATTTTTTACCTACATGTTTATGCATGGCAACTTTGGGCATTTATTTAGTAACATGCTCAGCTTGTTTATTTTTGGTCCCATGCTGGAATACCGCTGGGGAGCGCAGCGTTTTTTAATTTTTTACCTGGTTTGCGGCATCGGTGCCGGAATATTATACACCGGGGTTCGTACGTACGAGTTTGGCAATATGCAGCAGCAAATGGAATCGTTTTTGGTGAATCCGTCGCCGGAAGGTTTAAATGCTTTCCTGGAAGATCATCTGGAAGGCAGCTACAACAAGCAAGCCATTGTGGAATATAAGCGCAACGCCGATGACCCCACCATCATTGCTGCTTCAAAAAAGGCGATTAAAAATATTTACGAAAGTATTATTAATACCCCCATGGTGGGTGCATCCGGAGCGGTGTTCGGGCTTTTACTGGCCTTTGGCATGTTATTTCCGAATACGGAATTATTCCTGTTGTTTTTTCCTTTTCCGATTAAAGCCAAGTATTTTGTGTTGTTCTACGGCGCTTATGAATTATATGCCGGGGTAAAACGAATGCCCGGCGATAACGTAGCGCATTACGCCCATTTGGGCGGTATGCTTTTTGCGTTTATCTTGATTAAAGTTTGGGAACGAAACCGAACTGATTTTTATTAACCAACCTTTATGACGAGTATTTTTGACGATATCCGGAACGCATTCCGGCTGCGCAATGCCCTCAATCAATTAATACTTATTAATGTGATTGTGTTTGTGGTATTGCTCTTATTGCGGGTTATTCTGCGCATATCTACCCATTCCGATGATGTGTTTGAAACCATCCTGGATTATATTGCTATGCCCGCCAACCCAAGCGTATTGCTCACCCGGCCTTGGACCATTTTTACTTACTTTTTTACGCACCGCGAGTTTTTTCACATTATTTTTAACATGTTGAACCTGTATTGGTTCGGGATGATTATCCGGGAGTACCTGGGCGATAAAAAGCTGGTGAGTTTATATTTACTGGGTGGTTTAGCCGGTGGCATTTTCTTCGTGCTGTTTTATAACTTGATTCCTTATTATCAAACCCGGGCTATATTTGCCACTATGATCGGGGCCTCGGCGAGTGTTTTAGCGGTTACGGTAGCGGCGGCTACTTTATTGCCTAATTATACCTTTAATCTGTTGTTTATTGGGCCGGTGAAAATTAAATTTATCGCGGCCTTTTTTGTTTTATTATCTATCTCGGGGGCCATTGGGGATAATGCCGGTGGCAATTTAGCGCACTTAGGTGGCGCCTTAATCGGTTTTATTTTTATTAAGCAATTGCAGCGGGGTAAAGATTTAGGCCGGCCTATTCACGCAGTAGGTGATTTTTTTCAAAATTTGTTTAAACCCCGCGTTCCAATGAAAGTTACCTATAAAAATCAAAGCCGTACCACTTCGGTATTTAGTTCCTCTCCTGGCGGCGAACCTTCCCAAACCGAAATTGATATTATCCTGGATAAAATTTCGCGCTCTGGTTACGAGAGTTTATCGAAAGACGAAAAGCAAAAGCTTTTCCGGGCCAGCCAGAAAAAAGATTAATTTTTTATTTTTTAGAAAACAGAAAGGCCCGCTTGTAAAAAGCAGGCCTTTATAGTTTTATAGGTTTTTTTAAATTTATAATATAATGGCGGCCGCTACGGTTTCGTTGGTAAACTCATCTACCAAAATTAAACTACCCGTACCGGAATTCTTGCGGTAATCGTCGTAAAATAAGGGCAGGGTGGTACGCAGGGTAATGCGGCCAATGTCGTTTAAGCCAATATTCAGGTCGTCTTCAATTTTGTGTAGGGTATTAATATTCATTTTGTAACGAATATCTTTTACCAGGCATTTAGCTTCTTTGGTGGTGTGACGGATAATGTATTTTTTGCCTTTTACCAAGGGCTTCTCGCTCATCCAGCAAACCATTACTTCTAAATCCTGACTAATCTCGGGCTGGTTGTTAGGTTTTACCAGCATGTCGCCGCGGCTAATATCAATCTCGTCGTTTAAAGTAATTACCACCGACATCGGGGCAAAAGCTTCGGCCACCGGGCCGTCGAAGGTTTCGATGGCTTTAACCGTACTGGTAAAACCCGATGGTAACACCAGCACTTCGTCGCCGGGCTTAAACACGCCCCCTTCTACGCGGCCGGCGTAACCCCGGAAATCGTGGTACTCGTTACTTTGCGGGCGCAACACGTATTGCACCGGGAAGCGGGCATCTACGTGGTTCAGGTCGCTGCCAAGGTGCACATTTTCGAGCATGTACAGCAAAGTAGAGCCTTCGTACCACGGCATTTTCGTGGATTTATTCACAATATTATCGCCCTGCAAAGCGCTTACCGGCACGTAGCGCACATCGGCAATATCTAAGCGGGAAATAAAATTCTGAAAATCAATTTTAATTTTTTCGTAAACTTCCTGGCTGTAATCCACCAAATCCATTTTGTTTACGCACAAAATGATATGATCGATTTTTAAAAGCGAAGTAATAAACGTATGGCGGCAGGTTTGCTCGATAACGCCTTTGCGGGCATCTACCAGAACTACGGCTAAGTTAGCTGTGGAAGCGCCGGTAACCATGTTACGAGTATATTGGATGTGGCCCGGCGTATCGGCCATGATAAATTTGCGTCTGGGCGTCGCGAAGTACCGGTAGGCCACATCAATGGTAATGCCTTGTTCCCGTTCGGCGCGCAGGCCGTCGGTGAGCAGCGCCAGGTTTACGTACTCTTCGCCGCGCATCTGGCTGGTGCGCTCAATGTTTTGAAGCTGGTCTTCAAAAATGGTTTTGGTATCGTACAGCAAACGGCCGATGAGGGTACTTTTGCCATCATCTACGCTGCCGCAGGTTATAAAGCGCAGCAAATCAGCTTCGCGTTTTTGTTCTTTTATTTCCATTTTAATGGGTTGCAAGTTGCAGGTTACAAGTTGCAAGTTTAAGGGTTAGAAAGTTTAAAGGTTGGAAAGTTGAAAGGTTAAAAGTTGGAAGGTTAAAAAGAATTTACTAAGCTAACCAATTAACTATTCAGCAATTACCGTTAAACTTTTTTAAATTTAAAAAATCTAAACTATAGTCTATTGACCCTGGACTACTATTAAAAATAGCCTTGTTTTTTGCGGTCTTCCATGGCCGCTTCCGAACGCTGGTCGTCGGCGCGAGCGGCGCGTTCGGTAACCCGGGCGGCGGCTACTTCGGCAATAATGTCTTCAATGGTATTGGCCGGCGAAAAAACCGCTCCCGTACATGTCATGTCGCCGACGGTCCGGAAACGAACGGTTTGTTCTTCGTACTGTTCATTCTTTAACAAAGAAATATATTCCGATTTAGCCAATAAAACGCCCTGGCGGTTTACAATTTCGCGCTGGTGCGAGAAGTAGATGCTCGGAATTTCTAAATTTTCGGAAGCAATGTACTGCCAGATATCCAGTTCGGTCCAGTTACTGAGCGGGAACACCCGGAAATGTTCGCCCACGTTTTTACGGCCGTTGTATAAATGCCACAACTCGGGGCGTTGATTTTTGGGGTCCCACTGACCAAATTCGTCGCGGTGCGAAAAGAACCGTTCTTTGGCACGGGCTTTTTCTTCGTCGCGGCGGGCACCCCCAAAAGCAGCATCAAACTTAAATTCTTCGATGGCGCTGAGCAGCGTTATGGTTTGCAAACCGTTGCGGCTGGGGTTCGGGCCTTTTTCTTCCTGGGCCAAACCATTATCAATGGATTCCTGCACGGTACGCACAATCAGGCGGGCCCCAATTTTATTTACCAGGTAATCCCGGAATTCAATCGTTTCGGGAAAGTTGTGGCCGGTATCCACGTGCAACATCGGGAAGGGCAACTTACTGGGCCAGAAAGCTTTGCGGGCCAAATGCGCCATTACAATAGAGTCTTTGCCACCGGAGAACAGCAATACCGGATTTTCAAATTGCGCCACGGCTTCCCGAATCAAAAATATAGATTCGGCTTCGAGTTGCTTTAGATAACTAAGTTTATAGGAATACATGTAATTTAGTCCATAGTCCATGGTCGACGGACCATAGTTTTATTTTATTGTTGAATTGTTTAAGTGCTGAATTGCTTAAGAGTTGAACTGTTGATTGCAATAATGGTTGAAAGCATAATCTTAGCTGATTTTTTAAATTTTTAATTTCCCAACCTTAAAACCTTCTAACATTATAACCTTTCAACTTTCTAACCTTAAAACTTAACCTAAAGCGGCAAAGGTAATGCGGGGTACAATAGCATCCAAAAGCTTTTGCAAGCTAACCGCGTAGTCTTCCTGGTCGGTACGAATCTCCAGGTCAGGGTTTTGGGGTTCTTCAAAGGGTGCATCCAGGCCAGTAAAATTCTTGATCTCGCCATTCAGCGCTTTTTTGTACAAACCTTTTACATCGCGTTGCGCGCAAACTTCAAAAGGCGCGTTGATGTACACTTCGTAAAAGTCAGCTTCGCCGATAATGTTTTTTGCCATATTCCGGATTTCGGCGGTGGGGCTGATAAGTGAACAAATGGTTACTAAACCGGCATTTAAAAACAACTTGGCTGTTTCGGCGGACCGGCGAATATTTTCTAAACGGTCGGCATCGCTAAAACCTAAATTATTATTAATGCCGCTGCGCAAATTATCGCCGTCGAGTAGTTGGGTGAGGTGCCCGCGCTGGTGCAGGGCAAGTTCCAACCCTTTCGCCAAAGTACTTTTACCCGAACCGGACAAGCCCACCATCCAAACAACTATAGCCCGTTGGCGCAGCAGTTCTTCTTTGCTGGCCCGGGTGAGCGTTGAGTCAAAAATCGGGTGAATATTTTCTGCCATATATTTCCTGAAAAATTCGCGGCTAAATTAAGCGGTATTTCGGTAACATGTTTAAAATAATTAAGAACTTGAAAATTTAGCTGTTTGCAGGATTAATAGGCGAGGGGTAAATATCCGGTTTTTAAAAATTTACATTCTGTAAATCCGATGAAACACTCCTGGGCTTAATTTTAAATTAACGAAGCTTGGCTGCCGCTTAAATCCGTTTACTTTTGCCTAAATTTTTAAAAATCAGATTTATGGCTGCCATTGATGTTTCTGCTTTAATGCCCGAATTGTTACTAATAGCTAAAAAGGCCGGTGAGGCTATCATGCAAATTTATAATCAGCCCGCTAGTTTTACCCTGATAACTTTAAAAAGCGATCAATCACCACTCACGCAGGCCGACCAAGCCGCGAATGATTTAATTTCGGTCAGATTGGCAGTTTTGACCCCCAATGTGCCTGTTTTATCTGAAGAAGGAAAAATGGTGCCCTACGAAGAGCGGCAAGCCTGGCCTTTGTATTGGTGCGTAGACCCCCTGGATGGTACCAAAGAGTTCATCAGCCGCAATGGCGAATTCACGGTAAATATTGCTTTGATAGTAGGAACTACTCCGGTAGCCGGAGTTATTTATGCCCCCGTTACCGACGAGCTTTACTTTACCGATGGGCAGAACGGAGCTTATAAAGTAAAAGGTAATCAGGAATCGGTAAAGCTGGCAGTAATTGGAAAAACGGATACATTAATAGCGGTAAAAAGCCGTTCGCATGGTGCTCCTGAAGAAATAGCCTTTTTAAACCAGTTTTCAGTTGCTGATGAAATTCGTGTTGGATCTTCTTTAAAGTTTTGTTTAATCGCGGAAGGGAAGGCGCAACTGTATTTCCGGCATGGACCTACCATGGAATGGGATACGGCGGCCGGACACGCCATTTTGGCGCAAGCGGGTGGCAAAGTAACCGGACCAGATGGCGAGCCGTTTACGTACAATAAACCTTCTTTGCTGAATGGCAGCTTTTTATGCACCGCTTGGCAGTAAAAATAGCCGTATAGTTACGGCATTAATTTTGTGTAAATAATTTGGTGCTTTGGTTTTGTTTTTTACCTTTGCCGCAATTAAAATAAATGATGAAAGCAAATAATACTTTTTCGGTTGTTAACAATGCGCTGGCAGGTTGCTGTTGCGCGGCGTTTACACTCTCGGAAAGGTTTGCTGTTTTATAAAAATTAAAAAAAGCAAGAATATAAAAGCCTTTCCGAAACTTGGGAAGGCTTTTTTTGTTTATGTACTAAAAGAAATTAAAATGAACGGACAATTTATAATTAACTATGCGGCGTGTTGCTGTTGCTGTGCTTGCCCCCGGGGAAGCCTTGATGCGGCTGCGTGTTAATTTGTACATACGTCTATCATCAAGCCTTTCTTGGACTCCCGGAAAGGCTTTTTTTATTTCTTTTTTTAAATAATTCTTCTGACTTAAATTTTTAAAATATGTTACTCACCGCCGAAACGCAAGATTTACAAGAGCAACTAAGTACTTTAAGTTCTTTTATAGGCAATACGCCTTTGTTCCCGATTACCCGGGCTTACAGCAAACCGGGCGTTAAAATTTACGCGAAACTAGAGTGGCAACAACTAGGCGGCAGCGTGAAAGCCCGGCCAGCTTTCCGGATTATTCAGGATGCGGTGAAAAGCGGCCAATTACAACCCGGTCAATCTTTACTGGATGCTTCGAGCGGTAATACGGCCATTGCCTACGCCGCTATTGGCGCTGCCATACAAATTCCGGTTACTATTTGCTTACCCGAAAATGCTTCCGAAGAACGGAAAACCTTACTAAAAGCTTTCGGCGCTAACATCGTGTATACTTCCCGTTTCGGCTCCACAGACGAAGCGCAGGAAATTGCCAAACAGTTATATTCTGATTACCCGGACCGGTATTTCTACGCCGATCAATACGGTAACCAAAGTAACTGGCAAGCCCATTACCATACCACGGCTAACGAAATTTTCCGGCAAACCAAAGGGGAGATTACCCACTTTGTGGCCGGTTTAGGCACTACGGGTACGTTTACCGGCACTAGCCGCAAGCTGAAAGAGTTAAATCCAGAAATCGAATTAATATCGTTGCAACCCGATGCCGCCATGCACGGTCTGGAAGGGTGGAAGCACCTGGAAACCGCGCGGGTTCCGAAGATTTACGATGCTACTATTGCTAATCAAAATCTGGCGATTGATACCTACGAGGCTTTCGACTTAATTCAGAAAGTTGCGCAAAAAGAAGGATTGTTAATTAGTCCTTCGGCCGCCGCTAATTTAGCGGGTGCCATTAAAGTGGCCGATAGCATCGAAGAAGGAGTAATCGTAACGGTTTTCCCGGACAATGCCGAAAAATACGCCGAAGTATTAAAGTCGCTGTTTTAGACTTTAGACTTTGATTACGCTCTGGTTAAAAATTTAAAAAAACACAGTTTTTACATAAATGAAATTACAACTCACCGAAACCGCCCAGCGCCTGATTCAGGAACACGCCACCGAGATTTATCCGGATGAATGCTGCGGTTTTTTGTACGGCCACGAAACCGAGGTACGATTGGTGCAGGAAACCGTGCCGGTAATTAACAGCAAAAATGGCGATAAACGCCGCCGTTTCGAGATTTCTCCGGTTGATTACATGCGAGCCGAAAAATATGCGCTGGAGAACAACACTAGTTTATTAGGAGTGTATCACTCTCATCCCGATCATCCAGCCCGGCCATCGGAGCACGATTTAAACCAGGCCGTGCCGTATTTCTCTTACATTATTGTGTCAGTTAGAGAGGGCAAAGTAGCTGACTTAACTTCGTGGCAGTTAAACGAGGCGAATCAGTTCGAAGAAGAATCTATTTTACAAAACCAAAATTTTATTCACCATAACTAAAATGGCAAAAATTATCATTCCTACGCCCCTCCGGAAGTTTACCGGCAACCAGGCCACCATTGAAACCAACGGCTCTAACGTGTTGGAAAGTCTGCAAAGTTTAGCAGAGACGCACCCGGAAATAAAAAAACATATTTTCGACGATGCGGGGCAGGTGCGTAAGTTTGTGCGCTTATACCTCGGCGACGAGGACATTAAGGCCTTACAAAACGAGCAAACCGCTGTGCAGGAAAACTCCGTGATCAGTATTATCCCGGCCATTGCCGGTGGTAGCAAGTAAATTTTGCTGATTTACAAGCATCCCCTCAAGATTAAAATTTAAAAAATGCCAGAGTAATCTGGTTAATTATACTTAAAAAGTTAATACCTACTAAAATGGTAACTTTTAATAAACAAGAATTAGAGCGGTACAGCCGCCATTTGATAATACCGGAATTTAATATTGAAGGTCAGCGCCGTTTAAAAGCTGCCAAAGTTTTGGTAGTGGGCACCGGGGGTTTAGGCAGCCCTTTGTTGTTGTATTTAACCGCGGCCGGCGTGGGTACTATTGGTATCCTGGACTTCGACGTGGTAGACGATAGCAACTTGCAGCGCCAGGTTTTATTTAGTGTAGCCGATGTGGGCCGCCCGAAAGTAGAAGCGGCGAAAGATCGTTTGGCGGCTTTAAACCCGCACGTAAACTTTATCGTGCACAACGAACGGTTAACTTCCGAAAATGCGCTGGATATTATCCGGGACTATGATTTAGTAGCCGACGGTACCGATAATTTTCCGACCCGCTATTTGGTAAACGATGCCTGCGTTATTTTAAACAAACCCAACGTGTACGGTTCTATTTTCCGCTTCGAAGGGCAAGTTTCGGTATTTAACTACACCGATGCCGAAGGTAAAACCGGGCCTAATTACCGCGATTTATTCCCGACTCCACCGCCGCCCGGCTTAGTGCCGAGTTGCGCCGAAGGAGGCGTATTGGGCGTGTTGCCCGGTATAATTGGTTCTTTGCAAGCCAACGAAGTTATTAAAGTTTTAACCGGCGTAGGTGAGCCATTATCCGGCAGGTTATTCTTATTTGATGCCGCCGTATTCGAAACCCGGGTATTAAAAGTGCACAAAGATCCGGACAACAAACCCATAACTGAACTGATTGACTACGAATTCTTCTGCGGTATTGGTGCCGATGACGAAGACGAAAAGGAAAAAGTAAAAGAAATTTCGGTAAGTGATTTGCACGAATGGCAGGAAAACCACACCGATTTCCAGTTGATTGACGTGCGCGAGCCTTACGAATACGAAATTGCGAACTTACACGGCGAATTAATACCGCTGGCTGAAGTAGAAACTGCTATTGATAAAATTGCTTCCGATAAAAACGTAGTTTTGCATTGCCGTTCCGGGGTTCGGAGCGCGAAAGCAATTGCAGCTCTAGAGAAGAAATACGGTTTTAAAAATCTGTATAACCTAAAAGGTGGCATTCTGGCCTGGGCCAACGAAATTGATCCCACTATGGCTAAATACTAAGTTACAGGTTACAGGTTAAATAATGGTTAGAAAGTTGCAAGGTTAAAAGGTTGGAAAGTTTTAATTGATTGAAACATGTATACCTATTAACAATTCAGCATTTCAACCTTCCAACTTTTCAACCTTCTAACCATTTAACAATCCAACAATCCATTATTTTTAAAAAATGACCGAGTTTGAACAATTAACCGAAGATATCCGTCAGGATTTAGATGCTTATAAAGCACGCGGTTTAAAGATATTTGCTTCTTCGTCGTTACAGACGAACAGCATGCCTTTATTGCACATTATCAGCCAGGTGGCGTCCGAAATTCCTATTTATTTTTTAAATACGGGTTACCATTTTCCGGAAACCCTGGAGTTCCGGCAACAGGTAAAAGATTTGCTGGGCTTAAACATTACCGATTTGTTTTCGGCGGTGCCAAAATACCAGCAACGTGATGCTAACGGCCGTTTGCTCTTTACCTCCGACCCGGATTATTGCTGCTATTTAAACAAAATTCAGCCTTTAGAACCAATTCTGGCCAGCAACGATGTATGGATCAGTGGGGTACGCGGCGACCAGAGCAAAGTACGGGCGCAAATGAAGCGCGAAGAAAAAGCGCCTAACGGTGTGTTGCGCTACCACCCGATGCTGGGCTGGACCAGCAAAATGGTATACGACTACATCCGGTTACATAAATTACCTAAGCATCCGCTCGAAGGCGAAGGATACGTGAGCATTGGTTGCGAGCCTTGCACCCGCAAAATAGACGTTGATGCTTTACTCGACGACCGCAACGGCCGCTGGTTTGGTATGAACAAAACCGAATGCGGTTTACACACGCAATTAATCGCCAAATAAAACATGAAAATACTCCTTACTGGCGGTGCCGGCTACATCGGCACCGAATTAACGCACGAACTTTTAAAAAACCCGGAAGTACAAGAAGTAATTATCTACGATAACTTAAGCCGCAAAAATTTTAATTTATTTATCGGTCGCAACCATTTGCCCGACCACCGGGTGCGGTTTATCATGGGCGATATTCTGGATTCGTACAAACTGCGCAAGGTCATTAACGAGGTAGATGTAGTTTACCATTTAGCGGCCAAAGTACTGACTACCTTCTCGAACGACGACCCGCATTTGTTTGAACAGGTAAACCATTGGGGCACCGCCGAATTAAGTTATGCTTTAGAGCAAAGCCCAGTAAAAAAAGTGATTTACTTGAGCTCGGCCTCGGTGTACGGCGATGCGAGTGTGCCCATGGACGAAAATACCGAGCCGCAACCGCGTACGTATTATGGTTTATCGAAACACAACGGCGAAAAAATGATAGCTCGTTTATCGGACCGCTTGCAAACCTACATTATCCGGTGCGGTAACGTGTATGGTTACAGCCGTAGTCTGCGCTTCGATTCGGTGATTAATAAGTTTATGTTTGATGCGCATTATACCAACCGCATTACGGTGCAAGGGAGTGGCAAACAACAACGGGCCTTCGTGCATATTCAAAAAGTAAGTCAGGATTTAGCCAACATACTTACCCATGAATTAGCATCGGGTACTTATAACCTGGTAGATAAAAACTTGAGCGTGAATGAACTGGCCGATACCATGAAGGAAATTTACCCGGACCTGGAGATGCTGTTTATCTTACAGGACCGGAAATCGCGAACCTTATTTTTAAATCCGGATAGCCGCCTGGAAGCGATTTCCACGTACCGGCCCAAAACCATTGCGGAAGAGTTAATTGCGTTTAGCCACCATTTTGCATTCGTGCCCAGCGGTTTTTATAAATAAAATAAAGAAAAGTAAGTATTTAAAATGCTGCCTTTTCCGGGCAGCATTTTTAGTTTAAAAGCTATCCATTATTCATAGAAAATGGCTTTTAATGGATAAATCTCACTATTACTAATTTTTCAGCAGGGCAAATTGTCATTTTTCTAAATTTTCAGACTTTATTCTCCGGCTTCCTTCTTCCTGAAGAAAATCCCTACATTCGGGGATTGTAGTTTTAATTTTATTTGGTGCCCTTTGCTCCCGGTTTGCAACGCAATTTCTTTAATTCCCAGAGCTGCTTCTGTTAGTAAACATATGTTCTAGTCAATCTAATAATTCTTTCTTGTTATGAGTTCTCCTGTACCCCCTCGCGTTTGAAAATTTACCTGGCTTTTGCGGCTATTTACCTTATCTGGGGATCTACCTTCCTCGGCATCCGGTTTACCATTGAAACCATGCCGCCTTTGTTTATGTCGGGATTCCGGTTTTTACTGGCGGGTTTAATTTTATTTTTGTATGCCCGCCTCCAAGGTGTCGCTCGGCCCACTGCCCGGCAATTTAAAAGCAGCGCAATTATCGGGGTTTTGCTGGTATTAATTGGTAATGGGGGAGTAGCCTGGGCCGAACAAGCGGTGCCCTCGAGTATGGCGGCTTTGTTAATTGCTACGGTGCCCTTATGGATTACTTTGCTAGGGTATTTATTTTTCGGGAAACCCAAACCGGATATTAGAACTGTTTTGGGCTTAATTTTAGGTTTAGCGGGTGTTCTGGTGTTAATCGGGCCCGATAACTTATTAGGGCAGGGCAACATGGATGTATTAAGTATGTTGATCATTGTGGTGGGTACCGTATCCTGGGCTTTTGGTTCATTGTACGCGGCCCGGGGTAAAAACGTGGCAGCTCCTATTATGTCTTCGGCAGTGCAAATGCTTACGGGGGGCGTATTGCAGGTAATCGTTGGTTTTTTAATAGGCGAGTACACCGATTTAAACTTTGCGGCTTTTTCCACGAAATCCATTCTGGCGTTTTGCTACCTGGTGGTGTTTGGTTCGTTAATCGGTTTTTCGTCATACAGCTGGCTTATTCGGGTAGCCCCACCGAGCCGCGTGGCTACTTATGCTTTTGTAAACCCGTTAGTAGCCGTATTGCTGGGTTGGTTTTTTGCGAACGAACCGGTAACCATGCAAATGTTATTTGCTGGTTTGCTTATTTTACCAGCGGTTATTTTAATTCTTCAGGCTAACGCTAAAAAGGAGCGAGTTACTTCTGGTTCGGTAATACCAACTCCGGCTCTGCAAAAAAAGTAGATTTAAAAACTCAGAACGAAATTTTAAAAAGTACCCCGGCTTTCATAATGATATTGATAATCAAAGTCATGCCGGCCAGAAATAAACCCATCCCGATTAGATAATCCATGCGGGGTAAACGGGATTCCATTTTTTTTGAAGATTGGCCGAGCGTGGCACCCAATGCAAAACCCAGCATGAGCGGTAAGCTTTTATCCCAGATAACGTGCCCTAACCAGTAATGCGTGGTAAACCCGGTAATGCTGGTAATCAGTAAAATAAACAACGAGGTAGAAGTCGCAATTTTAACCGGCATCCGGAAGATTTTGATCATGGCAGGTGTTTGCAGAAATCCGCCCCCAATGCCAAACAAGCCCGCAATGGTGCCGGTTAAAAAGCCAAAAAATACCACTAAACTGCCGTTTAAGCGATAAGCCAAATGCTTCTGGTGATTTTTCCGGATAAAAGAAGTAGGCAAGTGGCTTAATTGGTACATCATGCCGGTATGGCGTAATGATTTAGGCGGATTTTGAGGAGTGCCTAGTAAATAAAATCCCACTACAATTACAAAAAAGGCAAAGGTAAACTGCAATTCTAAAACCGGCAGAAAAGTAACCAGAAATGCCCCCAGCACCGTACCGCCCATGGCCGGAAACTGAATAAGCGAAGCTACCAGGTAATCAATATTTTTTTCGCGGTAGTTAAAAAAAGACGCAATTAAAGCCGCCGGTACCATCGCCGACATGGAGCTACCAATGGCTTGCTCAATCGGGTATCCAAAAAAAATAATTAAAAGCGGAACCATAAACACCCCGCCGCCAAAGCCAACCAGCGTACCAAAAGCACTTACCAATAAACCTGCGAAAACCAAGAGCAACGGTGTAATTAGAAAATCCATTGGCGCAACTATTTACCGGGGTTGATCAGCTACGTTGAACGCACGCTAGACCGGTGAAAAATGAAAAGGTAAAATTTTATATATCCTTGTTAGATTCAGAATTTACAAAATTATTGCCAATAACCCTAAACTTGAATTTGCTGAGAGATTAAAAAGTAATTAGCTGTAAGGTCCGGGTGCTTACTGTGGGATCACCACCGGGGTAAATGTAAAATTATTGCCGTCGAACAAGCCTTGATCGCTTAATTTTAGTTCCGGAATAACCAATAGGGCCATAAACGATAAAGTCATAAATGGCGACTTCAAGGTACTGCCCATGGCTTTGCTCATGGCATCCAGATCAGAGTAAGCCAGCGCCACTTCGTACCCGTTATCCGCGGACATAATACCGGCTACCGGCAACGGAAGTAATTTTATATCACCGCCGTTTACCGCCACAATACCGCCTTGCACCTCAATTAATAAGTTTACGGCTTTGCAAATACTTACGTCGTCGGTACCCACTACTATAATATTATGCGAGTCGTGCGCCACCGAAGAAGCAATAGCGCCGCTTTTTAAATTAAAATTTTTAATAAAACCAATGGCGGGTGGCTCGTTGTGGTAGCGGTTTACCACCGCAATTTTTAAAATATCGTTGGCTACGTCGGCAATGGCATTGTTCTCTTGGGTCAGCAAAGCCGGAGCCGTAATGCGTTTGGTTATTAACTGTCCATCGTGGGCTTCTATTACGTTTAGCAAACCCGGACCAGGCATGGTAAAATGAAAATCGGTGGGCGATTTTGCGTGCGTATTAAAATTGTTGGGGGAGACGCTGGCGCGGTACTCCAGTAAGGTAACGCCACGTTCGGCTACTTGTTGGCCCGCTATAAACGTTTCCAGAACTTTAAAATCCGGGGCAAGCGTATCCAGAATAATGAAATCGGCCGGATCATTTTCGCGCAGTAAGCCTACTTCCAGACCATAGTGGCGAACCGGGTTCACGCAAGCCGCCTGTAGTACATCAAATACATCGATACCGCGGGTTAAAGCTCTTTTTACTAACTGGTTAATATGTCCTTCAACCAAATCATTCGGGTGTTTGTCGTCGGAGCAGAACATGATCTCGCCGGGGAACTCGGGCAATAAGTCTATCAAGGCTTCAAAGTTTTTGGCGGCGCTGCCTTCCCGGATCAAAATTTTCATGCCGGCAGCTAGTTTATCGCGGGCTTCTTCGGCGGTAAAACATTCGTGGTCGGTGCTGATGCCGGCAGCCGCATATTGTCGGGCTTGTTCGGCCCGCAGCCCGGGCGCGTGTCCGTCAATTGGTCGACCAAATTTTTGAGCCAGGGTAATTTTTTGCATTACCAGCGGGTCCTGGTTTAACACGCCGGGCCAGTTCATCATTTCGGCCAGGTATTTAACTTCCGGGCGCTGAAATAAATCTTCAATATCTTCGGGGGTAACTTCGGCTCCTGCCGTTTCAAAGATAGTGGCGGGTACGCAGGAGGGAGCGCCAAAGTAAAATTTAAACGGTACCTTCTGCCCGTTTTCAATCATGTATTCCACCCCGGCTAGGCCCAGTACATTCGCAATTTCGTGCGGGTCTGACACCGTAGCTACCGTACCGTGCGGCACCGCCAGGCGGGCAAACTCGCTGGGTACCAGCATGGAGCTTTCGATGTGCACGTGCGCATCAATAAAACCGGGTAAAATGTACTGCTGACTTGCGACGGGTTCCGGGGTAACGTGGGCGATTTTGCCGTTAATTACCACAATAGTGCCGCTGAAAATCTGTTTATGAATGACGTCTACAATTTGGCCGCTGACTTTAAACTCCCGGTATGACATAGTTAAGCTGGTTCCGATTAATTTACGTATACTACGAATCGTAAGTACAATTAACGTTATATTTGCACGAAATTTTTGCAGCTTTGAGAAAGATAATTTTAAGTTTCGCGATTCTGGGATGTTTGCTGGCCGGTACCCAAACGGCTTGTACGCGCCAAACGCCTCAACAGAAAAAAACCAAAGCCTTTAAACGCAGTCATAAGCCTGGTAAATCGCTTCCTTGTCCGAAGAAAGATTGTTAGGCACGCAACCAGGTTCTTATGAAAAAAATTGTTATTGCCATCGACGGGCATTCTTCCTGCGGAAAAAGTACCACGGCCAAGTTAGTAGCCAAAGAAATGGGATACGCCTACATTGATACGGGGGCCATGTACCGGGCCGTAACTTTGTATTTTCTGCAGAACTACGTTGATTTTACAAATCCCAAAAAAATTCAACAAGCCCTTGATCACATTCACATTACGTTTGAACGCAACCCCAAAACCCAGCGCAACGAAGTTTTTTTAAATGGTTTAAACGTAGAAGACGAAATCCGGAAAATGTACATCTCGGATAAGGTAAGTGAGGTGAGTGTTATTCCGGAGGTACGCCATGCTCTGGTGCACCAACAGCAAAAAATGGGCAAGCGCCGGGGCGTAGTAATGGATGGCCGCGACATTGGTACGGCCGTATTTCCGGATGCCGAAGTAAAAATTTTTATGACGGCCGACGTAGAAACCCGGGCCAAACGCCGCCAACAGGAACTACTCGAAAAAAACGAATTGGTACCTTTAAATACAATCGTGGAAAATTTAAAAAAACGCGACCTGATTGATTCTACCCGCAAGGAAAGCCCTTTAATCCAGGCACCAGACGCAGCTTTGCTCGACACCTCGTACATCACCATCGACGAACAGGTAGATTTTGTATTGCGCAAAGTAGCCGAAAGATTATGCAGCCAGGAGTTTTCGGTGCCAAAAGAGTAAACCCCTTGATTAAATAAGCAATTTTTAAATTTTTGTAAAGAAGTCTTCTAAAAAGCAAAATTTTTTAAAATTTCGGTAGATTTACAAGTAATTTAACCATACCGCACCAATACTTATTGGAATTAATATGGATTAATTGTTGTATGCTGAGGAATGTAACAAAATACCCGCAATTTTGGCAGAACAACTATTTAACACAAGCACAATGACTATAGCCATCGATAAAAATTCAGGATATTGCTTTGGAGTAGAATTCGCCATACAAATGGCCGAGGACGAAATGGAAGAATCAGCTGAATTGTATTGTTTGGGCGATATCGTGCATAACAGCATGGAAGTGCAGCGGCTTTACGCCAAAGGTTTGCGCATTATTGATCGGGAACAGTTAAAAGAATTGCAGGATAGCAAAGTTTTAATCCGGGCCCACGGCGAGCCGCCCGAAACCTACAAAATTGCTTTAGAAAACAACCTGGAATTAATTGATGCTTCTTGCCCGGTAGTTTTAAAATTGCAAAACCGGGTAAAACACGCTTTTGATAGTACTAAAAGTTACAACGGCCAAATTGTAATCTACGGCCAGCACGGCCACGCGGAGGTAATTGGTATTGCCGGGCAAACGCAAAACGAAGCCATTGTAGTAACCTCCGAGGCTGATTTAAACAAGATTGATTTTACCCGCCCGGTAACTTTGTTTAGCCAGACTACCAAAAGCACCAAAGGATTTTACCACATTAAAGCCAGTATTGAACAGCAAATTGCGCAAGCCGGGGGCAGCCTCGAAAACTTCGACGCCAACGATAGCATTTGCCGGCAAGTATCAAACCGCGAACCGCAGTTAACTAAATTTGCCGCCGAGCACGACGTTATTATTTTCGTGAGTGGTAAAAAAGCTCCAACGGCAAGGCTCTTTACGCGGTGTGCCAGGCGAATAATGCCCGAAGCTATTTCGTGGAAAATGCCGATGAACTAAACATAAGTTGGTTTGAAGGCGTAAACTCGGTGGGTATTTGCGGGGCTACTTCCACTCCTATGTGGCTCATGCAGCAGGTAGCCGAAAAAATTAAAAATCTAAGGTAAACCGAACCGCGTTTTGAGATAGTTTCCTGGCTGGTACGTTTATTGGTAAAACCTTTTGCTTTACCTTCCCGAACCGCTAATTCGATGAAACGCTTACTTCGTTACTTCCTCAATGGGTTTCTCATTCTGGCGCCCATTAGCATTACTATTTATATTATTCTGGCTTTTGTTACCTGGCTGGATCATTTCTTTGACCTGGGAATTCCGGGTTTAGGGATTGCGGTAATGCTGGTGCTGGTTACGCTGGTAGGTTTTATCAGCTCTTCTTTCTTAGTACGGCCTTTTCTGGTTATCTCCGAGCGCTTACTTACCCGCGTACCTCTCGTGAGTATTATCTATTCTTCCATTAAAGATTTATTTAATGCCTTTGTGGGCGATAACCAAAAGTTTAACAAGCCGGTGCTGGTAAAGATGAACAGCCTGCCCGAAACGTTCCGGATGGGCTTTGTAACCCACGATAACCTGACCAGCATAAATCAAGAAGATAAAGTAGCGGTTTACTTTCCGGATTCGTATAATTTTTCGGGCGAATTATGGTTTGTGCACCGCGATAATCTAACGTATTTAGAACTTCCCAGCTCCGAGGTGATGAAGTTTATTGTTTCCGGTGGGGTAGCCAAACTGTGAAGTAGTCCATGGTCGATGGTCCACAGACCACGGATCCGAGTAATGGTAAAATACAAAACTCAAAATTCATAACTCATAACTCATATCCCGTGTTTGTTCAGGAAGGTCGGTCGCGTTTGCATTATAAGGTTTATGGTAGCGGCGAGCAAGTAGTGCTGGCTTTTCATGGGTATGGGCAAGATCATACGCATTTTTACAACATTGCCGGCGTTTTACCGCACGTTAAAATAGTGGCTTTCGATTTATTTTTTCACGGGCAAAGTGTGCTGCACAAAAAAGACACGCCTTTGCAAAAAGAGTTTTTGGCTAAGCTCATTCAAAAATTATTAGATGAACAACAAATCAGCCGTTTTTCCTTAATGGCCTTTAGCATGGGCGGCAAATTTGCGCTTACCCTGCTGGAAGCTTTTCCGGAAAAAATAAACCAGGTTTTGTTAGTGGCTCCGGATGGCATTAGTACGAGTTTTTGGTACAGTGTGGCCACTTATCCGGGCTGGTTGCAGGGTTTGTTTAAACGCACGGTGGTGCGGCCCGCCCGTTTTTTTAAATTTATTAATTGGCTGGATAATAAAAGGCTCGTAGATCCGGGCCTAATTAAGTTTGCCGCCTGGCAAATGAATAGTACCCAAAAGCGCCTGCGGGTTTACAAAAGCTGGGTTGGTTTCCGGGCGCTTACTTTTGACATCCGGAAAATTGTAAAACTCCTGAATAGCCAAAATATAAAGTTTACCTTGTTTTTAGGCGAGTACGATCAGGTAATTTCGGGCCAGCGGTTGCAGGTTTTTGCCCGTTCTATTACCAACAGCGAGCTTATTATTTTAAAAACCGGCCATACCTTTCTGCTGCACGAAGTAGCAACCTATTTACGCCGCCATCCGGGTATGTTTTCGTAAAAAATCACGGCTTTGTGCTGAATTTGGTTAATAGTTATCAGGAATGTTTTTCGGTAGAACTTGATTTAAAAAAAACGGGGTAATACTCAAACTCAGCAACCCCGCCGAAATTACCGTGACCACTACGTTCCCGTACTGCTTAAACTCCAGGCCAAATAAAAACCGCATGCCGATAAACAGGCAAATGAAAAAAGTTACTGTTAGCCAATAGCTTACCTGATGCGGGTTTTTTAAAGTTTTATGAACCGGAAGTTTGTTGATAGTTAATCCGATTAGCAGGAGACCAAGCAGGGAACTGCCGTGTTGTAATAACTTATATACCGGAATGCTGATTTGATTTACCGTAATTGGGTTAGATAAAAAGGTAATTTGCTTTACCATAAAACCATGCGGGTGAGTAAAGCTATCCCACCCGATATGCGATAATATTCCTGCTAAACTTGATAGCAGTACCACCAGGAAATGTTCTTGAAAATAAGTAACCCAGTTGAAATTTTTAAATTTGAATAACTTGCCCTTTAAATACAAAGGTAAATTCTCGAGCAAAGTCTTTTTTATTAACAAATGATAAACCATTGCTATACCTAAAGCAAGGGGTAAATCTAACCAGAAAATTCCCGGAAGAGTATGGCTGTATTGGCTTAAAACCTGCCATCGCAGAAAATACTCGAAATCCGGAGCCAGGCTCCCGGCAACTAATCCGGTTAATGATACCCATTGTGGGGGTAAATAAACACCCGGCAACACAATAGCGGGGTGTGCGAAAGTAAATGGCATTTACAAGAAATATCGGTGGCCTAATCCATTAAATTTAAGAAGTTGCGGGTACAACTTATAAAGGACTCTGAACTAAGTGATTGTAAAAAGAGCTATTAACCGCTGGAGTAATACGGTACAACTTGTACAAGACCCTGAACTAAGTGCCGGCTGGGTAAGGCAAAATAAAGTAAATTTTAGTTGCCGGCTTGCCATTCCAGGCGTTGAAACAAAAAATACCGGCCGTTAATTTTTAAAGCTTCGAACTGTAAAGGCAGCACTTGGTCGGCGCGGGTAGTAAGTATGGCCGTTACCGGAATTAAGACTTTATTTTTAGGACTGGCTTTTCCTTCCCGCACATCGCCCAAGGTAAGTTCCGTTAAGTTTAAAGTTTTATCAATTCCTTCCTGAATAACGGTGTTAAAAGCTTCCCGAAGGGTAGCCGTTACTTCCTCGGCCGTTAAATCTTGCAGCACGGCTTGTAAATCCTCCGACGATTTTTTCTTTAAGTTACTCAGTTCCGTATCGGTGGGTACGTACAAGGGTAACTGTTCAAAGTCGTTGCTTTGGACAGCCGTAAAAACCACGTTGGCCAGTTCGGCCACGGTAGCAGTCCCCCGGGCGGCGGATTGGTTCGTTAATAATTCTACGGGTTTAGAGCCTGCGGGCAATACAGGTACTAATAAGGCGATAAATAAAATATATTTTTTCATAAGGCTTGGTTGGTAGCAGTCTCAATACCAGTTTATACGGCTGAATACGCCACAAATGTTAGCAAGGCCGTTTAAATATTTTTACGTTAAAAAGCGCCTGGTAACTACTTTTACGTACTAGAAGCGGTAAACGGGGTAAAAAAATCAAGTTTGATCAGAACAAGGCGCCAGGTAATTGTTTAACCAGCACGAGTATGCCAGTAAAAAAGAAGAAAAAAATAATTGGCCGGCGGGAGCTGATTGATTTTCCGGCTCTGGGCTTATTTGACATAGAAGCCAAAATAGATACCGGTGCCTATACTTCGGCCATTCATTGTACAGCTATTCGGGAAGTTACTTTGCCGGACGGCCGGCCCGTTATTCGTTTTAACTTGTTAGATCCATCGCACCCCTTGTACCACCAGAAAATTTTTGAATTCGACCAGTTTACTCAACGCGATATTAAAAGTTCTTTTGGCGACGTGCAGGAACGCTACGTTATCCGGACCCAAATCCAATTATTTAATAAAATAATAGAAGCGGATTTTTCGCTATCTGACCGCAGCGATATGAAATACCCGGTTTTAATTGGCCGGGCCGCCATCCGGAAAAATTTTATGGTGGATGTGGCTCATAAAAATCTATCCGCAAAAGCAAAACTTAGAAAGCAGCAAAATAAAAAAATATGAAAATAGCCATTTTATCCCGCAACGCCAAGCTCTATTCTACCAAACGGTTAGTAGAGGCCGGGCAGCAGCGGGGGCACGAAGTAGTAGTACTGGACCATTTAAAATGCGATTTAGTGATTGAAGCCGGGCAACCGGCCATTATCTACAGAGGCGTTAAGTTAACCGATGTGGATGCCATTATTCCGCGAATTGGGGCCTCGGTTACGTTTTACGGTACAGCAGTAGTCCGGCAGTTTGAAATGATGAAAGTAAAAAGCGCCGTAAATTCTCAGGCCATAGTGCGGTCGCGGGATAAGCTGCGCTGCATGCAAATATTATCGCGCGAAGGTTTAGGTATGCCCAAAACAGCCTTTACCAATTACTCCAAAGACGTTACCCAGTTGATTGCCCAGGTGGGCGGCGCCCCGTTGGTAATTAAATTACTGGAAGGAACCCAAGGTTTAGGCGTGGTGCTGGCCGAAACTGATAAAGCCGCCGAGTCGGTGATTGAAGCCTTTCATAACTTAAAAGCCCGCATTATTGTCCAGGAATTTATTTCGGAATCGAAAGGCGCCGATATCCGGGCGTTTGTAGTTAACGGCGAAGTAGTTGGCGCTATGAAACGCCAGGGCAAAGAAGGGGAGTTCCGGTCGAACCTGCACCGGGGTGGTACCGGGCAATTAATTAAACTTAGTCGGGCCGAAAAGGCCGCTGCTTTGCAAGCCGCTAAAGTGCTGGATTTAGCCATTGCGGGGGTAGATATGCTGCAATCCGAAAGAGGCCCCTTGATTCTCGAAGTAAATTCCTCACCGGGCCTGGAAGGAATCGAAAAAACCACTAAAACCGATATTGCCAGTAAAATAATAGAATATACCGCGAACTTGGTGGAGCAGAAAAAAGAAAAGCGGGCTTCCAAGATAATTAAAGAATAATGCCCAAAGAAATCGCGATAAACGGCCAGGTTATTTTACCGGGTCAGAATGTACAAACCCGGCTTTTAGTTTCCCGTTTACCTAGCGGTACTATCATTGACATTCCGGTTTATGTGTACCGGGCCCTGGAAGACGGTCCGGTATTATTGTTAATGGCGGGTATGCACGGCGACGAAGTAAACGGCATCGAAACCATCCGGCGCATGATCCGGGGGAAAATGTTGTATCCGCAACGCGGAACCATTATTGCCATTCCGATTTTAAATATTTACGGTTTTTTAAATTTTTCGCGCGAAGTACCCGATGGCAAAGACGTAAACCGGAGTTTCCCGGGTAGTAAAACGGGTTCTCTGGCCAGCCGGGTGGCTCACCGCTTTACCCAGGAAATTCTGCCGTACATCGATTACGGTATTGATTTTCATACGGGCGGGGCCAGCCGCACCAACTATCCGCAAATCCGGTGTTTAACAGAATATCCCGAAAACCAGCGGCTGGCAGAGGCGTTTGGGGCGCCTTTTATCTTAAATGCTGCTTTACGGGCTAAATCTTTGCGGAAGGAAGCTTTTCAGCGGGGTAAGTACATTATCGTGTACGAATCGGGCGAGTCGCTGCGCTTAGATGAAACCGGTATTAAAATGGCCATTAAGGGTACCCTGCGAGTAATGGAGAAACTTAACCTGCAAGCCAATACCATGAGCAAATTGCCCGTAAAACCCATTGTTTGTCAAAAATCCAACTGGATCCGGGCCAAGGTTTCCGGCATATTTCGCACGCGGGTTAGCATAGGCCAATTTCTAAAAAAAGACGAAGTGTATGGCAGCCTGGCCGATCCTTACGGCGATATGGAATTACGCTTGAAAAGTCCGTATACCGGCTACATCATCGGATTAAATAACATGACTGTTGTGAACCAGGGAGATGCTTTGCTCCACGTAGGTATTCCGGTGATGGAGGAAACCCAATAATTTAAAATCAGCTTCCACTAATTAAGAAATTTTTAAAATTTCAAAGTGTATGAGTATGTACCGGCGTGCTCTGAATAGTAAGTGGAGCCGCCGCAGGTGGGGCAGCATCGGTGAGGTTTACCAGCAAAATTACTTGTGTACCTTTTCCTTTTTCAGATTTCACTTCCAGCGTGGTTTTTAACTCGGCGGCTCTTTCGTGCATGTTGGTTAAACCATAGTGATCTGCCAGATTTACTCCGGATGGTTCAAAGCCAATGCCGTTATCTTGTAAAAGTAATTGTAAATATTTATCCGCCACGGTGCTCACGTAAACCGTAACAAAAGTAGCGCGGCTGTGCTTGAGAATATTCGTGAGGGCTTCCTGGGCAATTCGGAAAATATTCAGCGTTTGTACCGAGGTAAGTAAAATAGTCTCATTGGCCGAAGATTTAAACTGGTACGTTAGTGGTCCGTTGGGCGGTACCATTTGCCACAGTAATTTTTGCAGTTTAGCGTTTAACTCCCCAACCGCTACATTCTCTTTCCGGATGGCCCAGATTGTTTCGCGGAGCTGCGTAATAGTTTGCCGCGTAAAATCGCGTAATTGTTCCATTTGATTTAGTTGCTCCGGCGCTTGGGCAAAATGGGGAGAATCGTCGAGCCGGTTCACAATGTAAGTTAGGTGAGAACCAACGTTGTCATGTAAATCCCGGGCAATGCGCTCGCGTTCCAATTGAATTTTATGCTCCGTTTCGAGCTGACGAATCTTTGCTTTTAATTTTTGCTGCAGAAAGTACCAGCTAATTAAAAATACCGTGCCCAAAACACCTACAATAGCAACAGCAATAAACCACCAGGTTTGCCAAAATGGAGGCGCAACAGTAAAAGAAAAGCGGATGGGTTTACTCCAATGGCTGTTTCGCTTTTTCGCTTTTACTTCAAACACGTACTTGCCGGGAGCTAAAGACGAAAACTCTACGGTATTATTGGCGGTAGTAATCCAGCTGCTGTTAACGCCGTGTAAACGATACTCGTAATTTACGTTTTCGGGATCTTGGTAGGTGATAGCAATAAAATTAAAAATAAAGCGGTTTTGCCGATGATTCAGTTTACTACCAGTTATTCCGGTAACATCTTTTTTGCCCGCTATTACCTGCGTTATATATACCGGTGGAGGCGTGGTAAGCATCTGCTGGTTACGATCTTTTAAAATACTTAAGCCCTTAGATGTAGCAATGTACACGCCTTGGGCATCGGCGTAAATATCATTAATGCCGTTAGATAATAAGCCATCGGTACTGTAATAGTTCCGGGTTTCGGCGATAGCCCCATTTTTAAAAACTATTTTGCTTAAACCGGTAGTTGTAGCTACCCAAACGGTACTACCCCGCACAAATATTTTTTTGCAAATATCTTCGGCTAAGCCATTTTTTTTGGTGATATGATGCGTAATCCGATCTTTATTAAAAACAATTAATCCATAACCATAAGTAGCCAGTACGAGGCTGCCGTCCGGCATTTCCGAAATATCGGTAATCCGGCGGGATAATAAAGAATGATTAATGCCGTAGTTTATAATTGTACCGGGGTTAATATACTTTTGCAAACCGTTTAAATTAGCAAACCATAAAGTGCCGGCATGATCGTAAAAATGCGTATACGTGCGGTTTCTAGTAACGCCGGCAATGGGTGCTACCCAATATGGGTTTTTAGGATCAATTGTTTTCCTGAAAGCTTCAATGCCAGCGGCATGTACAAAAGTCATTTTCCCGGAAGGAGCCTGGGCAATAGATTTTACTGCGTAGGGGCGCGCATCATTATGGTAAAGCATGTTATGCACCCGATATTTCCCTTTTTTGCGAGGTACTAACTTAGCCGCCCCCATGTCGGTGGCACCCCAAATAACATTTTTGTTATCCACAAATAAATCTAGAACCCGGTTGTAAGGAGCTTTTCTAAAATTTATGTTATACTTTTTTATGCCCGTAGGAGTAATTTGATTAATGAGGCCGTTGCCTAAACCTAACCAGATGTGATTTTTACGATCTTTTGTAATGGAAAAGATATTATTGGAGGTTAGTCCTTCTTTTTGGGTATACGAAAAAGAGCTAAATTCCAAGTGATTGCCGGGTAACATATAAACTCCTTCTTCCGCCGATGTAAACCACAAGTTGTTTTCTTTGTCCTGGTCTATCCAAGTAATGATTTTACCGGACAAAAAATGCTGGTAGGGCTCCGGGTTAGTTCTGAAATTTTTAATCTGGTATACTCCATCCCCTAAACTGTTGAGCCACAGCGACTGGTTTTTATCTACGAAAATAGTGTTGAGCTGCGTAAGGGTTGGTAATTGATTGGCGGGGATGAGCAGGCGTTGTACCGTATCCTGCATCTCAACTAAACCGGCCTTTGATAAAAAAAGCAGATAATTAGGTTTGTTGCTGTAATAAGTTTTTAGGCCTTGAATTTTAAATTTAAAAAAACGCGGTTTTATCTCGTAATTAGAACGGAAAGTGTAAAAGTTTTTGGCGCTAACGATTAATAACTCGCCGCTTTTATCTTCATAAAAAAAGGTGCCTTTTCCAATTTCAGGAATTCTCTTTTGATTACCCAAATCAAACTTTTGCACTTGGTTAGTAGGCGAAATTTTTAAAATTTGATTATAATACCCGCTAAACCAAAGGTTGCCGGACTGGTCTTCGTAGAACGAATTTAAAGTAGCCAGGGCGCCGGCTTTTTTTAGAACCGGGTTATTATCTTCGTTAAAAATTTTTCCGTTGTAATAATAAGATAAGCGGCCGTTAAAAGTTAAAAACCAAATTCTGCCTTTCGAGTCTTCCTGAATTTTCAACACTTCATTATCCGAAAGCCCATCGCTCACGGTAAGCTTCAAATAATTTTTGCCATCAAATCGAATAACGCCGTATTCGGTGCCAAACCAGATAAATCCTTTTGAATCGGGCAGCACATGATAAATGGTAGCATTGCTGGAGCCTTCTTCGTTTAAGTAATTGCGATAGACGTGCTGCGCCCAGGCCTGGAAATTAAAAAAACAAATGATTACGATACCTATAAATCGAGTGAAAGCTAGCATGCGCGGGTAAAAGTTTTACCAAGGGAGTGGGAGTTTAATTTTTTATACCAGTATAATCTTACACCTAGATTTAAATAATGAAAAGCATGATTATAAATTAGTTAGTTTAAAATAACAGTAGCAACAAGACTTTGGTAATAAATAAAGCATTTAAACTTCGGTGACTTACTGGCACTTTCGGATAATTATTATTTATAAGATGGTTGCGTTCGCCGGCCGGTAGTGCTTTTACCCGAAATAGAAAGCTTTTTCATGTTTTCTCAGCAGGCCGGATAAACATAAACAGCTAGGCTTATCCGGCCTTGCTAATTAGATACCAGTTATCAAGAGATTGTTACCCCTAATCAATAAATTTTTAAAAAATAGGGCAAACGGATGCAAATGCCCAAGGAAGAATATTTTATTGAGTGAACTTGTTAACCAACCATTTAATAGAGAAGATAGCAGAAATGCAGTGCATACGTATAATTCTAAAAAAAGCAATAAGAAATTTTGCATTTTCCCGTCTTAGCAAATATGCTGGCTCATCTCCGTTACAAGCGGCGGGTGCCTTAGCTTAATAGCTTATGTGCTGTGGCAATAAAGTTGGCGTACGCAATTACCCATACGTTCCGGTTTTGATTTTTAAATATTTTTAATTTAATACTATTTTAAAGAGGTTTACTTACTAAACCACTTATGATCGGTGGCCAATTTAGCCGCGGCCCATTTGGTATTAACATGCAGTTTCTGATAAATATTTTTGATGTGTGTTTGTACGGTATAGGTGCTAATGAATAATTTTTCGGAGATGGTTTGGGAACTGTTACCGGTAGTAAGCAACTCCAGAATCTCTATTTCCCGCTTTGATAAATTATCCGGAAGCGGCTCGGGCAGGGTAGTTCCAGTTGGTATCGGGTTAGGGCTTTGCGCTCGTAACAGGTTTAAGGCTTTCTTAGCAATTACCGGCGACATGTAAGCTTCGCCGGTTTTGGTGCCCAAAATAGCTTGCACAATAACCGAAGCGGGTTCTTCTTTTAATAAATAGCCACTGGCCCCGGCTTGTATCGCCCTAAAAATAGTATCATCGTCGTCGGAAACGGTAAGCATAATAAATTCGATACCCGGAAATTTAACTTTGGCTTGGTAAGTAGTTTCTATTCCATCTAACGAGCGCATCTGAATGTCCATTAAGACTACTTCGGGCAAATTATCCGGCGTTACTTTTTGAATTTCCTCTAAAAACTGCAAGCCACTGCTAAACGATTGCACCTCTAAATCGGGGTAAGACTGTAAGCGCAGTTCTAAGTTTTTGCGCAACAATAGATTATCATCCACTATAGCAATTTTAACCATAAGAGCTGCTTCTGAACGGGTAATTTTTAAAAATTTTTAATTTTTTAGGTAATAAAACAACAAGTATAGGCAGTGAGTAGCTTAGATTTAGCCGGCTCAACGGCTTTTTCAAGGCAAAGCAGAAATACAAAAAAGATTAATCATTATCAGGAGAACAAATGCCCGATTTCACGAATTGGATGATCTCAAAGAAAACTCCTACCAGCTATTTTTGTAACACAAATTATACCATTATTGGATTTAGAGGTTATTTGTGCGGTACTTAACCTTTATGCTTAGGCTTATATGTTTGGAGATAAGCGTTCTTTTCGGTGCGGCGGGCAATCAGTCGGAAGAAAGAAATAAGTTCGTTGGTATCGGCAGCCAGAGCGCGGGCGAATGGGTCTTTAAACTTTTTATCTTTAAAATCCCCGATGTATTCCTGGCGAATTAGATTAGCGGCCGGTAAGATTTCGGCGGTTTTTATTTCTACTAAACCCGTTTTCTCCCAGAGCTGCTGCCACCAAGCAATAGCATGAATAAAGTACCAGTAGTTTTGAAAGTCTTTCCGGAGAAAAGCAGGTACTTCCTGCAATGTGGTAATTTCGCGGGTAAAGCAAACATCCGCAATGGCTAAATAACCGCCTGGTTTAATAAACTTGCAAATATAGGGCAGGTATTTTTCATCGGTACCAAAGTAGGTATACGAATCCACTACCATAACGGCGTCAAAGTATTCTTCCGGAAAAGCCAGCTCACGGGCGTTGCCTTGCAGCGGAAAAACCTTTTCTGTTTGGCCTGCTTCCTGCACCCGTGCCAGGTTTTCGGTAGGAGAGATTGCTTCGTCTACGGCCCATACTTGTACACCATATTCCTTAGCCAGGAAGATAGAACTAATAGCTTTGCCGCAGCCTAAATCCAAAACGCGCATGCCGGGTTGTAACGCTATTAAAGAAGTAAGGCTTTCTAAATTAAATAAAACGTTTTCACCCATTGAATGCTCCCGTACCCACTGAAGGTCGTAGCGGGCCGAACGAGGAAAAGTAGCGGATAGTTTTTTCTGAGCCGATGCGGACATACCAATAACAGTTTCTTGCCGGAGGTACGTACAGCCTATAGGATTGGTTAACCATTTACCGGGGCTTTACACAAATATCATGTAATTCTGTTCCGGAAAACAGGTTGAAGTACTCCTGAAGAGCTTAGTTAGGAAACGGATTAGAGCAGTAGGCCGAAAAAATTTAAAATTTATTGCCCAGCGGTACTCTCGGCTAGTTGCGCAGTAGTGGCAATCCGGGAATTAGGATAAATACTGATCCCCGCGCCATCTTGTGCGGCGGCGTACAGCATGGCTTGGGCTACACTGCGCGCGGCAATGGGCTTGTACGAACGCAACGGACCAATAAATACAAAAGGTAAGGCTTTGGCAATTACCTGGGCCACCTGCTCTCCTAAGCGTTTTTCGGAGCGCTGCCCCAGTAAGAGCGAAGGTTGAAAAATATGCACCCCTAAAAAAGAAAGCGGTTTAATAGCAGTTTCCATTTTGCCTTTTACCTGGTTGTAGAAAATCCGGGAATTAGCATCGGCCCCCAGCGCCGATACCACCAAAAACTGGGAAGCAAAATTAGCCGCCGTAATGGTTGCTAGTTTAACCACGTACGTATAATCTACTTGGTAAAACTTTTCTTGGGAACCAGCTTTTTTTATGGTGGTACCCAGGCAGCAGAAAATATCGTCGGCGATTAAACTGTGGGTATAGCTTTCCAGAATAGCAAAGTCCACCTGCTTCTGTTCCAGTTTAGGATGTTCCAAAGGCAAAAGCTTCCGGCCAATTGAAATTACTTTCCGGTACCGGTTACTTTGGAGCAACAAATTAAGGCAATGGCTACCTACCAGGCCCGTGGCCCCGGCAATAATAGCAGTTTTAGGAGCAGTAGAAAGCATGCGATGCAATGGTTTGAATGCGTATTCGGGATGGCGCAAAAAATGTTACTAATATACCAGTGTTTTCTTGATCTATACCTTACGAAACAATTTAGGGTGAAAGATCCATTTCTCTAAACCATTGGTTAAAATTTAAAAAATTTTAAAATACCAGGTTACCAAATGCCAGTATTTGGGGTCCGTCTTCAAAAACTACTGCTTAGGCTATTAAGTACTGCATCTACCTTTCATTTTTAAATTTTCAACTGGCTTGTTTTATTGATTAAAGGTTTTACTGGTAAAAAGCAGCTTTGTACAAATTATATTCTTTTAATGGTGCTAAGGCTCCTGTGTTGTTTATAACAGGTGTAACATTCTTTTACACTATTGTAACATAAGCCGGAAAAGTACAAATATTATTTGAACCTAAAAAAGCTGGCTTTAAAATTAGCTCCATAAATATTTTAGACCTTTAAGTTGGCTTGTCAGCCTGAAAACACTCGAACAACTAAACATCTAATTATACTTGTTTTCTGTTTTAGTTAAATGCGCCCTTGGTAATCAATAACTTAAATGGTTGCCGGTTAAGGATTTATCTGGATGCTTGTTTTTTAATACGCGGCCATTTTACTACTTAAACGGGTACTTCTAATATCTCTTGAACATCCCGTATTGTTATTTTTTAATGTTTTTGCCGGGTTATAGCAGAATGTTACAATTCTGGCACATTCTGTTACAAAAGTGTTAACCAGGAACATAAACCGGGCTTTACCTTTGTGCCGTCTTAAAAATACTTGCAAGCAGGACTTCTTATTTACTCTCAAACCTATTACAACAGTATTCATCCATTTAGTAAAACCTTATTCTATCGCTAATTAATCCATCCATTTAAAACCTTCATCCCCCATGAAAACAATTAACTTTTTAAAAAATTAAGTAATCAAATCCGTAGTATTTTACATGTTAATTTCGGGTACGTTCTTACCAGCCTGTAAAAACGACAAAGACGAAGTAATGCCAGTCGGCGCCTTTGCGGGTAAATTTGTTTCCGAAGACAGCAACAACGACACGTACACCCTGACTATTGAGAAGAAAGAAGGTAATCAGTTTATCATTCACAACTTCGGCGGTTTTATGTACGTGCCCATTAATGCCACGGCATCGGGAAATAACTTAACCATTCCTGCCCAGACTTTTAAAGAAAACAACTTTGAACTAACCTTAAAAGGCACGGGTAATTTGGCCGGCGACAGTTTGCAAATTCACTACGAGGCTTCTGGTTCGGCGAACTACGACGAAGATATTTGGGCCGTTCGTAAGTAGCAACCGGAGTTAATCCTGAGCGCAGCAAAAGTTTTATAAAGCAGTATGTAGGTCAGGTATTTAAAATCCTCGATCAGGTTATCCGGGTCTACGCTTATGATGCAGTTTTTTAAATTAGGCCTAGGCCAGACACCTTATTTAAATCATGCCAAGAACAAGCGCGTGCAACAACTTGAAACAGCGGACGCGCAATTAAAACAACAATAATATTTACTTTCTAACGATCAATCCATTTATCTTATGAAAACCATAAAACTTTTGGGTAGCGCTCTTATAGCTATCCTTCTATCTAATCATACCTCTTTCGGCCAACACAATAACTACTACGCCGGTAAAGACGCTGGCAAGGTAACCACTGGTAATTTCAACACCTTTGTCGGTTATTTCTCTGGAGGCGCAAACACATCGGGTTATCACAATGCCTTTTTCGGCACTTTGAGCGGTCAAATTAATAAAACGGGGCACTTTAACACCTTCTTTGGCAGTCAGGCAGGTTCCAGCCACGAAACTGGCGATGGCAATAGCTTTCAGTAAAATAGATAGCCTCAAAAAAGTACTGGTAAAAACCCCCGCGGATACTAACCGGGTAAACATTTTAAATAAATTATCGGGTTTATACCGCAACTGGACCAACGATTTTGAAAAAAGTAAATCCTTGGCTCAACAGGGTTTGGCCTTAGCCGAAAAGTTAAATTATAAAAAGGCATTGGATCGAGTTACACTTGTTTAGGTAATTACTTTTATAAATTTAACCAGAATAAAGAGGCGCAGATTAATTTTGAAACTGCTTTAAAGTATTACATTCAGGCAGATGATGAGAAGGGAATTGGAACAGGTTACGGAAACTTAGCCATCATTTATGAAGATACCGGCAACTACACCAAAGCGTTGGAATATTATTACAAGAGTTTAAAAATTGCTGAAAAAAGAAATGATATAGAAGGCCAGGGGCTTATTTTTAGTTACTTGGGAGTGATGCTGCAAAATCAAAAAAAATTTAAAGAATCGCTGGAGTGTAATTTTAAAGCAATAAAATTTTTAGATTCGGTTAATAATCAAATTAGTAAGGCCTTTGCTTTAAACTGCGTTGGCAATACCTACCACGAATTAAAACAATGCTTATGTAAAGCAGTGCTAGGGTAGCGCTCCTTAATAATTGCTTTTCTAAAAACTCGATTAATTTCAAAATCCTCCGATGTCTGTTTTAAACTAAACGGATACTTTAAAAATTAAAAAAACCTGCACCTTCGGGTAACACCATCCCCCAGACCTTCCGAAACTTAAGAATAATTTCAATTCTTAGCCGGTTATTCCTTAATCATAATTTTTAAATTTTTCTATTTCCGCTAGGTTGAAGATAGACTTTTCACTAGTTCTTCATTCCAGGTTAAATCCCCTTAAGAAAAAGATTCGTTCCGTCGGGTAAATTTTATAAAAATTTAAAAAATCATTCGTAACAGGCTACTAAAAACCATAAAAGCCTGTTTATGAGGCTATTTTGGGCTTTGTTACATTTGTTACAGCATTTGTTACAGGCGTGTTAACTAGCCACGAGCTTGCCTTATTAGTTTTGCAGCGTTCAAAGCAATCCGGTTAACCAATCTGCATCTGAACCTTTAAAATTACAGCCTTATAAGATAATCTGCTCTTAACGACCCTTAGAATAGGTAGGTTCATGAGGCGTATTAAGTACCCGATTTAAAACTAGTAACAACCCCAAAAATTTATCAACCTAAAACCTTTAAACAATTATTTAATTTTTAAAAATTAAAAACACAATGAAAAATTTTAGTAAATCTATTGTTGGTGCATTTCTTTTTACGGTTCTTTTGGGTTTATTTTCCTGCGAGCAGGAAGAAGTTAAACCTAAACCTGCCAAAGCACAAACCACCGTCGATGCCGACTTAGATAACCTGGTGTATTTGCAACATTACCTTATTAAGCAAAACAGCGCTACCCTGGAGTACGATGTTGATCATCATTTGCAAAAATATAAAATGACGCCTAACACTTATGTACAATACGATTGGTACACCGAAAACAATAGCATGTATTTGTCGTCTAAAAGGTATATCGGGGGTAAGCTTAATAAAAAAGTAGTTTATTCTTTAAACTCCAGTAACAAAGCCATAAAATCACTCACCACCCTTTATGCCCTAAACGGAGCCGTAGTAAAAACCGAAATTCATGGTTTTGAATACAATAGCAGTACCGGTAAATTAAAGAAGATTTACAACCCCGATCCTAACATAAAGGAGACAACGACTTTTAATTACAATTCGAGTGGCGATATTGTAAATATTACCTATCACCATGTGCCTGGCGGTATAAAGATTATTAACGATTATTGGTACACGAATACCGATTTTCCCTCGCCAAAAATAGACAAATACCATTTTAACGCCGAAATAGAAAATCTGGATTTCTATCCCGCTATTTTTGGTAGTTTCAGCAAGCATTTACCCATGAGAACGCGTAATATAAAAGTGGTAAACAATAATTTAACCCAAGCATACCGGAAATATAAGTATGCCTTCGATCAAAAAGGATATGTAACCAATCGCAAAATTATGAAGGCTTCTGACAACAGCTTAATTTCTTCCGATGATTTTGAGTACCTGGTTGTACCGGTAGTAATGTAGTAAAAAGGCCGTATGGATTAAAGGCGAACCCGGTTAAAAATTGCTTTTAACCGGGTTCGCCTTTTAGTTATTAGTAGAGAGTGATGTATTTAAAGTAATTTTAAAATCTAAACCTTTATCGTTCTAAGTCCGGGTATTGGTGCCGGTGGTTTTTAGGCTATGGCTTTTCTTTAAAATTAAATATTTAACGCGTTTACAACTATTCTTCCACTTGGCTGCTCAACGAAATACCTTGCTCCTGCAGCAAAATATGACCTTGGCGGTATAAGGTCCCAATCGCTTTTTTAAATGTTTTTTTACTCATGCCCAGGGTCTGGTAAATTTCGTCGGGTTGGGAATTATCCGATAAGGGCAGGGAACCATTGTTGGTTTGCAGTTTATCCATAATAATTTGGGCGGCATCTTTTACTTCGCCAAAGCCCGGACGTTGTAAGGATACATCTATTTTTTGGTCTTCCCGGATTTTTTTAATGTAACCTTGGGTTTGTTCGCCAATAGATAAATCCCGGAATACCTCGTTTTTGTAGAGCATGCCCAGGTATTGGTTATGGATGATAACCTTAAAACCCAGATCGGATATTCCGGCAACGAGCAAGTTTACTTCTTGTCCTTCCGTGAGGTCAGTTACTTCTTTTTTTAAAAATTTTTCGTATTTAGCGGTAGCTACAATGCGGTCCGAACTATCGTCGAGGTAAACATATACCACGTAGCGTCGGCCGGCTTGCATCTTGTCGCGTTGGTTTTGGAAAGGTACAAACAAGTCTTTTTCCAGTCCCCATTCCAGAAAAGCGCCGTATTGGTTAGTATCTTTTACCGGAAGCGCGGCAAAATCGCCTACTTTGGCTTTTGGTTCCAGGGTGGTGGCAATCATGCGGTCTTCGGAGTCGCGGTATATAAAAACGCGTAACCGGTCGCCCACTCGGGCCTCTTCGGGTACGTATTTGGTGGGCAGCAGAATTTCTCCGTCTTCCGAGTCCAGGTAAACGCCAAAATCTACTTCTTTTGCTATTTCGAGTATGTTGTAATCGCCAATGGCTACCATGTTAGCTACACTAATAAATTATTATAAATCAAAAGTACGTAAAACGCTTTATAACCAGCTACCCTGTTCGCTATTTAACCGCCTATCTCCTTTTAATTGTTTTAAGCTACTTAGAACACCGGCATTAATAGGTTTCTACGGCCATTATTGTCGGAAGTAAGGGTGTAGGCTGTTTAATTATAAAAAGTAAACGATACAGGCAAAACCTAGTGGATTAGGAACTGTAAGGAAAGATTGAAATTACAACTCCATTAAGCCTTGGTAATTTGCGGATGATGAAAGATTTTTAAAAAAATTAAAATGTATAGGATGCGGAAAGACTGGTTCGTTGCAAACTAAGTTTCCCGGGTAGGTAGCCATAATGTTTTTTAAAGGCTTCGGAAAAACTGCTGATGTTGTTGTAGCCTAAGTGAAAGGAAACTTCGGAAACATTCATTTGCCCGGTAGCGAGTAACTGTTGCGCTGCTTGTAAGCGTAACCGGTGAATATGACCAAAAACCGTAGTGCCAAAAAAATGCTTGTAGCCTTTTTTTAATTTAAATTCATTCAGGCCAAACTGATAACACAAACCCGCTAAAGTTAATGGCTCCAGGTAAGACTGGTTAATAAAGTCGTGCACCGCTTTTAAGCGCTCCTGGTCGGCGCGGCTCCACTCTACTCTGGTGTTGGTTTTGGTGTTGAGCTGCTCCATTTGGAGGGCCAATAATTCTAAAATTTTGGCCTCGATAAACAAGTATTTCGTCAGGCCCTGAAATTTACATTGGACCATGGCGTGGAGTAACTCGGCCATGCGGGGTTGCATGACCAACTCCCCCGGCGAAACTAACAAGGTTTCGCCGCGTTCCATGCAATCCAGAACCTTATCGAGGTAGGGCATGCCCGATGATTGGGCCAAGCTTTTAAAATAAGCGTTATCGTAATTCAGGGAAAAGGCTTGCAGCTTGTGGTTGTGAATAATGTGCCGGCCTTGAAAATCGGGCGTGTATTGAAAGCCATGTGTATTTACCCAATGCACCACGGGGTTTTTGTTTAAAGCAAACTGCGACTCTACATCGCCGCTTAAAATAAAAGAAGAACTAATTTTTTCGGTACTTTCCGGATCTACCAGCACCAGTTTGCGCGCCGTGGTAAAGTTGGCTTGTATCAACTCTATCCCGGGCGTTTGAATGGTCGTAATTTGGGCATTCGCCAGATTAGGTTCTTTAAAATGCGCTACGGCTTCTACGTAGCGATCGTTGCGAAATACTTCCTGGTAAGAAATATCGCTGAAAACCTCACTCCAGTTGTGATTTTCAATTTTATCCATTTTGCCACAATCAAAATCCGTTTACCCCTAGCCATCCCAACGTTTTAAGGTACAAATTTGTCTAAAAATAACCAAACTTATGAACAACATACAACCTGCATCCACACCAACAGTAATCAACTCCCGGGCCTGGAAATATACTTCTTTGGTCTTTTACCCCACGGCGGTATTTCGTATCTGGAAAGACTCTTACCCTTTAGTTATCAAGCTGTTGTATACCTTGGTAGGCTTGCCCGTATTTTTAGGTGTTTTCCTGTTTTTAGCTATCACTGGTTTTGCGCTATTCCTGCGGCCTTTAGATTTAAGTGTGGGTAATCGCCCGGACCGGACCGTTTACAACAGCGGCGGAAACTACCAGTCCACGTTCCTGAAAACCGGGGCCGAGACGAACGGCGCCTATGAGTTGATTCAAGTTGAAGTAGAACCCCATGGCGGCAATGAGTGGCATTACCACAAAAATTTTGATGAGACTTTTACGGTTCTCAAAGGCCAGGCGCAAGTAGGGCAGGGTAAAAAAGAATTCCGGGTAAACGAAGGCCAAAGTGCCACCGCCAGAAGAGGCGAAATGCATTATTTTTTAAATCCTACCAATTCCACCATGCTTTTACGGGTAAAAGTATCGCCGGCGGGCGGCCTGGAAAAAAGTATCCGGATTGCTTATGGCTTGGCCAACGACGGTCAGTTTAACGGACCTCTTACTAAAAATCCGTGGCACATGGCCTTACTTTTGGGTTACAGCGGCACCTACTTACCCGACGTTCCCGGGTTTATTCAGGAACCATTAGTGAATGCCCTGGCCAAAATTGCGCAATGGAAAGGCGAGGATAAAGCTTTGGAGAAATACTTCCGGTAACAATAAAGTTCTTATTTAATAAATGAAAAAACCTAGCCGGTTATTATCTTCTAACCGGCCAGGTTTTTTCATTTAGAAAGCTGCTAAAAAGTTTCTATTAACTAAGTTTAAATCTCTGCGCTACTTGCTAAATTTTGATAAGCAACGCGTTTGGTGTTTTATCAGCCGGATCATTAGCTGTTTTTTTTTAATAAATAGCTGAAATCAGGTTCTTTTTACCAGAGTTTTAGAAAATACGAGTATGTTGATTAATTTTTTAAAAATTATACGTAATACCCGCCTTAATAAAAAATGGCGTACCGGGGGTGAAATTAATTTCCGTTAAACCTTCCGCTTCGCCACGCAACCGCGACTCGGTTTCGAACTGGGCTTCTTTCCATTCCTGGTTCAGCAGGTTTTCGGCGCTAAGCTTAAATTCCAGTTTTTTAAAGGTGTACGCGGCTACCGCATCGAGTAAGAAATAGCCATCGGCGGTTAAGCTGTAATCTTCGTTGGCAGAGCGGTCGCCTACGTAGCGGTAGCGCAAACTGCCCCGGAATTTATTGGGTGATTGGTAAGTAAAACCGCCGGTACTGGTAGCAGTAGGCGCTAAAGGAATATAATAAGCCCCAGCTTCGGTGTCGCGGGCGCGGGGTTTGGCCAGATTCACGTCGGCGTCACCAAATAAGTTATCTGTAAACTGGTAACGAGCCGAAAAGTCTAATCCGTAACGCCGGGTTTTGCCGGACGGTTCCACAATGCCTTCATCGCCAACGTACACTAATTCTTGTTCTAAATCCAGGAACCAAAGCGCTGCGTTTACAAATAATCGATTGGTTGGTTTTAATGTTACTCCCAGGTCGGTGCCGGTGGCTTTGGGTAAGATTTCGCGAGCATTAGGCAACACCGATACCCGGGTATCGTTGGAGTGAAATCCTTGGCCGGTATTCAGATATACCTGTACTGTGGGAGATAAGGCGTAAGAAATATTCAGTTTGGGGCTGAGGCGGTTTCGTTTGGCTTTAAGAACGGCTGCCAGCGTATCGGTTGGTAGTAAATTCCGGTATTTAAAATAAAACTGGTCGAAGCGCAGCGCAGCATTTACAGACAAGCGAGGCGAAAGCTCCCAGGTTTCACTCCAGTAGGCAAAAGCATTGGCTTCGTTAGTGTTGCCGAGTTGCGCCGGTGCTACAAAGGCCCGGTTACGCGTGCGGCTTAACTCGGACCCATTCACATCGTCGTAGCGCAAGCCAATGCCAATATCGCTCCGGAGCGGTTTGCCCAGTAACGTAAGTTCTTTTTCGTAACTGCCCTGGTAGCCGTAAATGGTACGGTTCTCGCGTTGCCGGATTTCGTCGCCGTTTACCGGGTCGTTCAGGAATAAGGTAAAATTAGAATATAAATTAAAATCGTATTTTATGAGGTATACCTGGTTTTTTAGCACCGCTTCGTGGGCCAGCATCTTTTCGAGGGAAATGGTAGCATTGTACCGGGCCGTATTGCCACCTTCGCTGCTATCGATCGCGCCAAAACGGCTGATGAGGCCTTGCGACACGGCCCGTTCCGGTATTTGCCCCGAAGCGCCCCAATTACTCCGAAATGCCGAAAGGGAAGCATTAATAATGGTTTTATCGTTGATAATGCCTTGATAACGACCGAAAATATTCAGGCGATCCAGGTTTTGCGGTAAATCAAAATAACCGTTACTGAATAGATACTCCGCGGCAACGTAAGCGTTCTGATGATTTTGTCGCGCCGCTGGTCCGAGTAAATTAAACATACCCACGGCCCGGTAATTATCAAAACGGCCGGCTTCTAGTTTTATGCTGTTTCGATCCAGAGCCGTGCGGGTCCGGAAATCGGCGTAACCGGCGGTAGCAAAGTTGCCTTTATTGGCTTGGTAGGGCCCTTTGCCAAAATCCACGGCTTGTATGGTTTCGGGAATTAAAAAATGCAAGTCGGAATAACCTTGCCCGTGCGCGTGCGATACCATGTTTACCGGCATACCATCGGCAGTGAGGTTAATATCCGTGCCATGATCAATATCAAAACCCCGTAGAAAAATTTGTTCGGCTTTACCACCGCCGGCGTGCTGCGCCATTACCAGGCCCGGAATAAAGCGCAAGATTTCCTGGGAGTTCTGAATAGGCCGCATTTGCAAATCCACGGCGCTAATAATGTTTAAAGGTTTATCTTGAGCCGCCGAAACCGCTACTTCGGAAAGCTGTAAGTTGCCGGTTGCCAGGTGCGTCACTACTTTGGCCGGGGCGGCTTGGTTTACTTCTACGCTCGCCCGGCTTTGTTCGTAGCCCAAGTAAGAAATTTGTAGTTCATACGGGCCATCGGCCAGATCGGTGAAAATGTACACGCCAAAATTATCGGTAGTAGAAACTTTAGGCGTATGGAGTAACTTAACAGTAGCCCCTGATAAAGGGGTGTTGGTGTTTTTGCCATAAACTACGCCCTTAATAGATATTTTATGGGCGGTAGCCGACAAGGTAAAGCATACAAATAAACAGCAAAGACTAATTTTTAAAAAAATATTGGTTAGCCGGTATTTCCTTGCCTTTAACAAAGCTATTATTATATAAAAGTCTTGCATTTGGTTCTTTTTTAATCCGGCAGGCGCATAAGGAGGCTTGCCTGTTTTGGTTTAAAACGATTTAATAAGTACCACGCGGTACAAAGCGTCATTAAGCAGTAATAAACCCGAGCGGAGGAGGATCAATAAGAGAAGCAAAACCTGCTACCGGAGCCTGAGTAGTGGCAGGCAACAATAGAAGAGACTGGATACTAATCAGATCATTTGCCGGTTCCGGCCAGGCAAAATGAAAATCAAGGCCGATCGTTGATAAAAGCAAATAAGCACTACTGGGAGTAGTTGGGGTATCTAGTTGCGCCGTGTTGTTGCAGGTATCAAAACAATCAAATTGTAAATAAAACCGTTGTTGGCAATCCGGAGCATGCACATAGGGTTTTACAGCGCTATAAACATGGGTATATTTAACGGCGTTCACAGTGGCAATATTGGTTACAACTACTACTAAGCAATAGTTGAACAACAGGAAACCAACTAGAAACGATTTAAACATTTTTAAAAATTAAATCCGTAAACTTTAAAAGGTGATTTTTATTGGGGAATTATTTTAAATGTTGGTTCTGCCAAATCTTACGTGCCAGTACTATAACGCAAAGAGCTAGTTTGCCGGTTAGCGGTTTTGTACCGGAATAAGCCGCGCAAAAGAGAACGTTACTCCTTGATTTGGTAAATAATTTATAAATGAAATAGCTCTTTTACTTACAAAGATTAGGTGCTGTTTATGGTAACTAGTGCGATGATAGGAAAAACAGAAAAATAAACGTTGTGTTGAAAAGCCAAACCGGAACTTGCCTAAAAATTTAAAAAAACATAGATTTTTTAAATTTTTAAATTTCGGAAAAGCTTTTTTAGAGTTTGGATAGCGCTTTATTAACTAAATTTTTGGCTTCAGCGCTGCACAAGGTATTTTGGTACGGGTTAATCGTGAATGATTTTTGAATGAGAGTAGTCCCGTTTGCCTGATCGCCTAAACGAAACTTAACCAAACCATCGAGGCAAACCAGGCCGGCATCCTGGCTATTGGTGCGCTTTGCCTTTTTTAAGTAAGTGGCAGCTGTGGCGTAATCTTGTTTTTGGTAATAAATAGCGGCCAGTGCTTTGCACACATCAATGTTATCGGGTCTTCTTTTGTATTCGTTTAAGGCATATTCCAGCGCTTTATTGGGATTTTTACCTAGCTCCAAGTAAATGTTAGCTAGCTCCAGGTCTACTACGTGGCCCGCTTCCTGATCTTCTTCCAGGCCATTTAATAAATCCACCATGGTAGCTTGGGCTTTAGCCGTTTTACCCTGCTGCTGGTACAACCGAACCAACTCTTCCTGAAATGAAAATTCCGGGATAATGTTGGCGGCTTGCGTAAATAATTGTTCCGCTGTTTTATAGTCTTTGTTTTTTACAGCTAAGCGGCCCAAGCCGCTGATGGCAAAAGCGTAATTAGGCGAGAATTGTATTGCTTTGTTAAATTGCACAGCCGCATTTTTTAAATCACCGGTTTTTTCGTATAAACTGCCTAATGTTACCGTGGCCCAAGCGGTTTGTTCTAAGCCCGGAAAACCGGCAGCTACGGCCAATGCCATGGCTTCAATAGCGCCGGGCATATCGCCGTGGATTTCGCGGAGGTACGATACCCGCGAGTACGACTTTAAATCTGGTCGTAAAGAAGCCATTTTATCGGCCATGGTAATAGCTTCTTCGTAATGACCTAGTTCCACGTTAGCATCACATAGCACGCCATAAACCGCAGCCCCGTGATCATTAATTTTTAGTGCTTCTTTACCAGTTTCTAAGGCTTCGTCAAACTGGTGGAGCGAAAGCTGAATGGTTGCTTTGGCTACGGTAGCTTCATATATTAATACCTGATCTTGAGATTCGTGGTCTAAAACGTCCTGAATTAAGCCAAGGGCAGCCGGATAATAATAAGGGTGTTCGCCAGTTACGCGAGCTTCCTGCATATAGGCTAAGCCTAATAATAGTTTACTTTTTAAATCACCGGGTTTTTCGCGCAGCTTACGCTGTAATCCCTGAATGGCCGCTTTCGTATTGATCCATTCGCTGGTAGTAGAAATAGGCCCTTGCCGTTCGCGAAGCGGGGGAGTAGGATCCGAAACGTTCTGATACTTCTGGTAAAATACATAGCCTGCCACCAACATTACCGATAGAGCCGCGAGGTAGAAGTAGTTTTTTTTCATAAATTAATATCAAAAGGGTTTATGAGCTAGTTAGAAAGGCCAGGTATTTTACCTGGCCTTTCCTGTGAATAACCAGGCTTATTTAGTAACAACAAATTTTAAAGTTTGGTCGGATTTAGTTCCGTTTACTACGCGGGCGTAATAAATACCGCCCTTGTACTTACTTACGTTTACCGCTACTTCGTACGTGCCCGCAGCTCTTGGTTCCTTGTTAACCGGAGTAGCTATTAAGTTGCCATTAGCATCGTAAATATGTAAGCTAACATTAGCTGGCTGCACAATATGGTAACGGAAAGTAGTTTGATCCTGTGAAGGATTTGGAAAGCTTTCCATTTGTTTCAGCATTACATCAGGAGCAGCTAAATTCATGCTGGCTGGTGCTTGAAAAGGAGCCATGCTGGAACTAGCGCTAGGGTCAATATTACCGCTACCATTGTCATTACCATGGCCGCCATCAAGGAATCCGTTCCAAGGTCTGGCTTCAAAAGGAAACGCGCCGGGCAACGGAGCATCATTTTTCTCAACTCCAGTAGTAAAGGTTAAAACATTCACTAAATTTTTAGTAGCCAAGCTAGCCGGCGTGCGGTAATCTGCTAAAACCAGCAAACTTTTTTCGGAACCCGGACACGGATTACCTAAAACATTGCGGTTTACCGGAATTTGGTAGTTAGGTTCAAAGTCTGTTAGACGGGCCGCGTAAAAAGTTCTCACAATATCGGTAACATCGGCTTGGCAACTGGCATCAAATTTAAAATTATCGTAACTACTGCCTTTACCCGTACCAAATGTGGCCGAACGAATATCCGTTATAATGGTACCGGCGGGTGGTGTAATCAAAATCGGATCGCTATTATGTTGTTGTTCTACATCGCCGATGGTTCCGGCCCCTGCTTTTACGTCATAATCGTCGTAGCCTAAACCTATTGCCGCCAGCACAACGCCGCTAACTGCTTGTAATTCAATGCGCACTACATCATCTTCTAAACGACGTCCGTTCGGGAAGCCGTCCATGTTCGGAATAAACTGAACAAACTTGGTTTTATTATACCGCGGATCGGTTAAACCTAGCACAGCGGCTTGCACCAAACCTAAACTGCTAAAGTCCGGCGATTCGCGGGTAGTAACCGGAGTAGACATATTTACCCGCAACATATCGCCGAAAGTAGGCAAAAAGTTATTGATAAATGGTTTACCAGCGGCCAAAGGGTTACCGTCTTTTTTACCAGTAGCTAGTTGGTAGGGGGGTAGGTTTGGCACCCCTGTCATAAAAATTGGTAGTAAATCTACGGAGCGGGGTTCGTTATCGCGGAGTAAATAATTCCCGAATAATTTGGTGTCCAGGGCGGTACCTTTAGTAGCTGGATTGCCTAACAAAGAATACAAGCCATCAGCCCCATTCCGGAAGTCATACTTACCCAACGATTTAGTTTGAATGCGCAAAGGCGCTAAACCCGGCACAGCTTTCCCGAATTTAGAATCATCCATGTATAATGCCAGTTCCGGGTTAGTAAAGTATTGCTCAAAATCTTTTGAATCTTTATTAGACGAAACACTATTCCATTCGTCTTTTTTACCAATCGGAATAATTACTTCGTTAGTGAGCGGCATGCCTAAACGCGAAACCTGTACGTATTCGCCCTCGTGTTTGATTTTACCATTGCTTTCGCGTACCATAATTTTACGTCGGCTAGCCGAGGCCCAAACGCCAATAATAAAATCTGGATCCAGAATGCTCCAGGCCTGGCTTACTTTCTGGTGTTCTTTATTTAGCATTTCGATCGGAATATCCAATGCAATGCTGTGTACATTCAGTCTTTTTAAGCCGTCAACCGGTTTGTTCGACCGAACGTTACCTAAATCTTCAATGCCTCCAATATCTACAAAAAACGGATCATCTACCGGTCCGCAGAAGACTTTTTCACCGGTACTGGCGGTCATAATCGCGCCTTGCATCAGTTTGTCGTAGTCGCTGTTTAAACCAACTGCACTTTGGATGCTTCGCGGGCCTACATTATAAGGCGGCACCACGCCATTGCTGATGATAGTAGTAAAAGTTTTACCCCCATCAGTACTTTTCTTACAGGTATAGGTGTTTTTCTGATTTTGCTTGCCTAAGCGGATGTAAAAGTGCGTGGTGGGGTCTTCATTCGTTATTTTAAATTCAAACCGGTACAAAATATCGTCTTCTTTCTTGGTAGCGTCGTTTTTAATGTGAATATCGTATGCAATATTTTCTCCGAAGCTATAAAAGTTGGGAGCGCCGTGCGGATGCTGAAAGGGAACGTAGTTTGCGATAATTACCATATTGTTCTTGTTCCGGGGGTTACGGAAAGCATACACGTCGGTATTATCGGCCAAGGGGTCATTGGCAATTATGGGAGCTTCCCGGTGACTGGAAGATTCCAAGTAATTGTAGCGGGTGGCAAACACGGATAGGGAGGCTACTGCCGCCACTACCAGCCCGGATTTCAGCAGGCCAGACTTGGTAAACATTTTCATAGGATTTGTTTAAGTTTAATAGTTGTTAAGAAAAGTAGAGGATTAAATAATCATTTGATTATTAGTGGGATGTAAAGAGCATCTACGGAATAGCTTTGTAGCTGGATTGCTTGCTGCAAAAAAATATTTATAAAAATTATTTAAAAAGTAGAAAAGCAATTTCTGGTATTTAAACGAAGGTTTATAAGATTTTAACACTATTAAAAACTAAAAAAGCAACCCGGTGAGAGGTTGCTTTTTAAAAAAATAGACAGAAGGAGCTGGATTTATTTGCGAAAACGATCTGGTATAACAGGTTATTCTTTCTTCCGGAAGTAAACGTTATTGCTGATTGTTTCTAACTTAACTTCGGTGCCACCGCCATTTATATTGCCTTTTAATTGGTAGCCTACCATCGGTATTTCTTTTTGCTTGTTGGTAAAATCAATATCCAGGTTAGAATATACCTCGCCGGTTATGGTTTTGAGCGCAACGGTTGCGCCTTTTTTACCCGGCCAACTCATATCTACGAAACCACTAATAGATTTAGCGTTTACTGATCCCGTGAATTCGCGGAGCTCTATGTTGCCGTTAATGGTGTTTACGACCAAGTTGCCCTCGCGGGGTACTTTTATTTCATAATCAATTTGGGTGCAGGTAAAGTATTGCTGGACGTTATTGTAATAATGATTGCCCTTATTATAGCTATCGGGGCAATCTTCGGCTTTACCACCTTTTAATAAGTCTTGATCCAGGTCAACGGTTACCCTTGGTCCTTCGGTTTCAGAAGTGAAATTTAATTTTAAAGCATTGTTCAGCCGCCCGGAATTAATGTTGTACGTAACTTTAATGTATACTTCTTTGCGGTCCCAGGCGGTAACTTTAATAGCATCGCCAAATTTTAATTGCAGGTCTATCTTTTGATGAGGGGCTACCGGCAACGTTTTTTCGACTACTTGCTGTGCTAACGCTGTTATTACTAGAAAGTAGCTACTCAGTACGAAAAGCAATAATTTTTTCATGAGTTTTGATTGAGAGGTGCGCTAGGTTATTTGCTTTTGCGAATAAAAATATCGCTGTTAATGGTGTACACGTTCATTTCTACGCCGCCCCCATTTGTTTTACCTTTTACATTATTGCTGCCGGCAATTTTTTGCAAATCAGTTTTATCTTTAGGTAAAGCCATATCAAAATCGGTGTAAACTTCGCCGTTGATCGAGCGCAGATTCCAGTTAGCTTTGGTAGCAGCGGGTAAAGAAATATCGATTTCGCCGTTTACCACCGAAATAGACGAGGGCTTTTGCTGGTTCACGTTTTTAAATTTTACCTGTATGCCGCCGTTGGTACTATTAGCCACGATAGGTCCGGCCACATTCGTGAGTTCGGCCCGGGAATTATTGAGTTTTAGTTCTATTTCGCCTTCCACATCCGATAATTCAAAATCGCCGCCATTCCAGTTAGCTTCGGTATAAGCTACCGATACTTTTTTGGGAACCCGAATCACGTATTTGCCTTGATTTTTTTGCGCTTTCACAATGGTCAAGGTGTTTCCTTCGCGCTTTACCGATAAACCAATACCGGTATTATCTTCGGCGCCATTATACAGTGGTTTCAGGCCCTGGGCTCGGGCGGGTGGTGCCTGGTAGTTGTTCGTTTCTATAATTACCTCGTCGGAATTATGGCCAATAATTTTTACTTCGCTGCTGGCCATTATTAAGCGTACTTGGTTCTCGGCACTGTTACCCAGCTTAGTTTTATATTCGCGGCGTTCGCCGGGATGGTCGTCGTTAATTTCTTTTTCCGGTTCCAGAAGGAAGTTGGCAGCAGAACCAGAATCAGCGTTAATGGCCAGGGTAAGCCCGGTGTCATTGTTTATAATTAGTTTGCTCCCAGCCTCTTGGGCCCAGTCTGGGTGAGTAAGAAACGTGCTTAGAGCAATACAGAAGAATATCTTTTTCATGATTAAATTTAAAAAATAGGGTATAATAAGGATTATTAATAAAAACCTGTATTAAAATTGCTGCGCTAAACTGGTACCAAGTAGCCAACTTTTTTAAATCAGGATGCCGATGGCTTGTTGGGCTTTTAGTTTAATGGTAGGTTGCAGATTCGGTTTTTGCGTTAATTTCTTTACCTGATCTATTGCTTGTTTTTCTTTTAAAGCCACCAGAATATCAATCAGCATGGCTTGCACATTCGGGTCGGTTTGTATTTGTAACGACTGGATATAAGCTTCGCGCACCATGGGCAATTGCCGGTACTGAAATAAAGATTCGCAAGCGGCCAGGCGCACATTTACGTTCGGGTCGAAGTTCATGGCGTTGATTAAAATTTGCGCTACTTCTTTATCGGCCGGCGCTTTCGTTACTTCCCGCCGAACCACCAGCAAACGCTCCGAGGCCGTTGCACTTTCCGCAGACTTGGGCGACAATACTTTTTTAAATTCTTGTATTTCCTGACGCAGAGCCGCTACTTCCGGCTGGGCAGTGTTAACAAATGTGTTCCGGTTGCCCCACCAAAAACCAATAATTAGTAAGGCTATACTGGCAGCTACTTGCAACAGCATAGAAAAAGAATCGGGCCGTAAGAAAAACCGCCGTATTTTGGGTTCTTCTATTTGGGAAAATAACCACTCGTCGTGGGTATAGCCGGTCAGTTTTTCGTGGCGTTGGGCCTCCCTAAATTTAAAATAGTCTTGGGCTGCTTTTAAGCTGGGTGGTACCTCGGCTTGGTTAAAATACTGGCGTAGGTAATTTTCTTCCTCCAGGGTAGTTTCGGCTTCGTAATAGCGATCCAGCAGCACTTCTATATTATCCCACTTCATAATTTTCAATTTTTAAATAACGGTCGCGTACTAATTTGCGGGCTCTCGATAAATTAACCCGGATAGTGTTGAGCGATAATTGCGTAATTTGTTCTATTTCTTCGAAGGAGTATCCTTCCACATCACGTAAATGCAAGATCAATCTTTGTTGTTCGGGTAACTCGTCTACTAAGCGGCGCATCACCTCGGCACTGTTACTCAACTCGTAACTAACATGCGGCGAGTGGGAGCCGGAGGCAATCTCCAACTCCGTTACATCGGCCAGGTGCTTGGGCGCTTTTACTTTTAACTTATCCAGGCACAAATTTTTAGTTACCGTCATGGCAAATGCTTCTACACTTTTGCAAGCTTCCAGTTTGTGCTGATTGGTCCACAGTTTCAGAAAGACTTCCTGTAAGGCATCTTCGGCTTCTTCGTGGTGGCGCAGCATTGATTTTGCCAGCCGGAAAAGCTTGTCCTTGGTGGGTAAAACTTTCTGTTTAAACGTTTGTAAATCCATTCAAAAACAAAGACGAGGCAGGCCGCGAAACATTACACGTTTTTTAAAAAATTGTTGAATTGTTGAATTGCTGGAGTGCTAAAGTGTTGAATTGCTGGATTGTTTTATTCTTAAATGGCTGGGAAAAACTTAGTCTCTTTGCTTACTACTGGTGAGCTGTAGCCTACTGGCATGCAATGAACATCTGATTAATGCCTTTCTGCACGGCTTTTGCTATTCTGGCGGAAAATTTAAACGTTTCTGAAACTAGCAACTGAACCATTCAACAATCTAACAATTCAATAATCTAACAATTGAACCATTCAACAATCCAGCAATCCAGCAATCTAACCATTCAACCATTTACCGATAAATGCCGTCGCCGAAAATAGAAGTAATCGGGCGGGAATAAATAAAATCGTTGAACTCGTAATAAGGTCGGGTAGAAGGATAAGTTTTAATGGTAGTGGGCCCTTGCGGATAAAAGCCCAGCGAAATCTGAATGGTATTAAAGGTGGTGTATTCGTTGTGGAACCGAAAACCAATGCCATAACCTTGCAAGGGTCTATTACTAAAAGGATTACTGCTGTTGCCCGTAGATAACCAGGCAAAATCGGCAAAGGCCACAATCGCGAACCGGAAACCAATAAAAGAGAAAGGCGTGTACAAGTTGTTTTCGTAATTTATAACAAATTTTCGGGTGCCCCGTTCGTCGGAGCTAAAGCCCCGGATGCCTTCAAATTTATTTACATTTAATATGTTTTCGCCGTATTTGCGGTTTATGCCATACGAAGCCCGGTTCCAAAAAAAATGCCGTATCTGCCAGTTATCCCAATGATATAACTTAGTAAAATATAACACTTCGGTTGCTAGTTCGCCTTGTTCCCACTTTTTATCCCGAATGTAGGTATCAAACTCACCGGTAACGTTTAAGTACCCAAACTCCCGGTTGTACTTGCCAAAGCCGGCTTTAATATCTACATACCGCCGGTTGTATTTATTTCCGTTCTCAAAGCCATAGGTAAACGCCAGCAAGTTACCCGCCGGAATATCCTCGGTACGGCCAAAACCAAACAAGTACTTGTCTTTATAATATTTACGGTAAGTATAGCCTATGCCGGCCAGGTAAAAGGTATTGCTTTGGTACTCATCGGTAGGTGGAGTAGGATAGTGGGTAATAATAACACGGCCCGATGTAACAATACGCGCGCGGTTTTCTTGGCCTAAATTGTACGATTTAAACCGGAAAGATTTACCAATCCAGTAATCCTGGGTAGAGAACGATACATTTTGCCGGCTGCCGGTAGTATCCGTTAACCGAACATAAGTAGGAATATTGTACCAGTTTAAGGCTATGGCGCCGGCGTATTTCGTGTTAATGGAGAAGAAATCCCGTTGCAGGCTAGCCCCTTTTTGTTTGTAATTCACTTCGTCGCGGTAAATTAACTCGCTACTGATAAAGGTTTTATAAATATTTTCAACCCGGTAACTACCTGTATATTCATACGATTGTTGCGCCGAGTCTAAGCCAAAGCGATACACGTTGCGAATTTGGTGACCACTGCCGATAAAATTAATATCGCGTAATACTACTCGCCCGGATCCTCCTCCGGCATTGTACGAACCGCCTGCGCTGATAGAAAAAATATCTTTGGTAATCACTACAATATCTACGCTGTCGCGGGTGGAGGTTTGTTCATTTACCGTTACCCGGGCATCCAGAATATAATCCGTTTGGCGCAGCAAACGCTCTGATTCGCTTAGGTCTAAGGGGTCAAGCGGCTCACCGGGTTTAAACAGCAACTTGTTTCGGATACGGCCCTGGTGCGTTTTAATGTGCACCGAGTTGCCGGCCTTTTCCAGAAAGTTTACGGGCACCCGTAAGGTATCGGTTATGGAATAACCAAAAGCATCTAAGTTTTTAATGTAGATGCGCCTGACAATTTTATAACCGTGCTTGCGGTATTGGTTGTTCAGCACCTCGGCATTTACGCCTACTGGTTCTGGTTTCCGGTCAAACCGAAAAACGGCTTTCATTAAGCGGCCTATGATAGTTTTACGCTTCGAATAAGCTTTTATATCCTGCAATATTTTATCAGAATCAAGCTTTTTACGCGTGGTATCCGCCTCCGAAGTTTTTTTTAAAGAATCAGGGTTGGGTTTCGTTTGTTGGCTGTAAACTGGTGCTGTAAACAGAAAAACTACCAGTGCAAACAACAAAAACCGTTTCCAAAAATAATCTAGTAATACCATAAAGGTATAAAGTCACATCTTAAATAGGCAGTCTTTACTTACAGATATAAGACCGATTTCAATTTAATACAAAATAATTATATCTACTATTTAAACCTAATAGGGACGAAATTATTGCTTTCCTAGCGGTATTGCTTTAAGCATTGTATATTTATTATTTTGCTAATTTTTTAAACATTTTACTAAATATATTGGTTTTGTAATTAAAATAGGTATATTTTAGTACCAGTAAAAGACCAGTATGAACGACAAAGTTAAAGATAAGCTAAAAATATTAGCGGATGCCGCCAAATACGATGTTTCTTGTTCTTCAAGTGGTGGAAAGCGGAAAAACCATAACAAAGGTTTAGGCAACGCCGAAGGCATGGGAATTTGCCATTCCTACACCGAAGATGGCCGCTGTGTTTCTTTGCTTAAAATTTTATTGACTAACTATTGCATTTTCGATTGCGCGTATTGTGTAACCCGCCGCAGTAATGATATTCAACGGGCTGCTTTTACGATTGACGAAGTAGTAAACCTGACGATTAATTTTTACCGCCGCAATTACATCGAAGGTTTATTTCTAAGCTCTGGAATTTTTAAAAATTCGGATTATACCATGGAGCGCTTAATCCGGATTGCGAAGAAGCTGCGCCAGGAACATAAATTTAATGGCTACATTCATCTGAAAACCATCCCGGGAGCCAGCGAAGATTTAATCCGGGAAGCCGGTTTGTACGCCGACCGGCTCAGTGTAAATATTGAGTTGCCCACGGAGCTAAGCTTAAAACATTTGGCTCCCGAAAAAAATTACGCGCAGATTATAAAACCCATGTCGGCGATTAGCCAGGAACTAATTGCCAGCAAAGAAGAACGCAAAATTTTTAAAAATGCCGTTGCTTTTGCCCCAGCCGGCCAGAGTACGCAACTTATTGTGGGAGCTTCCGCCGAAAACGACCAGCAAATCTTACAACTCTCTGACCAACTGTACGGCAAGTACCAGCTCAAGCGGGTGTATTATTCCGGTTACGTGCCGGTAAGCCAGGATAGTCGGCTTGCCGGTATAAACGTGCCGCCTTTAATGCGCGAAAACCGCATTTACCAGGCCGACTGGCTGATGCGGTTCTACGGTTTTGGGGTAAGCGAAATAGTATCAGACTTTTATCCTAACCTGGACTTAGAAATTGATCCTAAACTGTCCTGGGCATTACGAAACATGCACTTTTTTCCGGTTGAAATAAACACGGCCGATTACGAAATGATCTTGCGCGTGCCGGGTATCGGGGTAAAGTCAGCGAAGAAAATTATAATGGCGCGCCGGTTTGCTACGCTTACGGCTGACCATTTATTAAAAATTGGCGTGGTGTTGAAGCGCGCCCGGTATTTTATTACCTGTAACGGCAAAAGTCCAGATGCTAAAACGTACACTGAAGATGTCATTCGGCGCCGAATTCTGTTTGGGGAAGGCTCTGTCCGCAATAGCCTAATAAAGCAACAGCTTAGTTTGTTCGGAGCTGCCAGCTAATTACTGCAATAAGTTTTACCTACTAAACCACTTAATCAAGTAAATATTATGAAAAACACCACTAATCTGTCTCAAAAAAATTATAATACCAAAGTAGCCCCGGTATCTTGCCACTGCAAGCTTAGTTTACTGGTAGTACACCTGCAATATTTAAATGAGAAGCGCAAAACCCGGATGCGCCATACAACCCCGTCCACTACCGGTGAATCACAAACTTTGTTTTACCAATACATCTAATTTTTTAAATAAATTTTTAAAAAACCAACACTGCACTTCTGCCTAGTTTAAAAAACACTGGTATGTATCACTACACGTACGATGGTTCTTTCGAGGGTTTGTTGAGCGTGATTTTTGAAATATACGAGCGGAAAGCCTGGCCAGATAAAATCTTTAAAGAACAACTTATTTTACAGCCTAGCTTATTTGCTACATCCATTTTTGTCTGTACCGATCAAGACAAAGCAGATCGGGTGTGGCAAGGATTACTCCGCAAAATTTCGCCAGCCTCGGGCGTACAGTTATTCAAAGCTTTCTTATCGGAATTACCTAATGTAGAGATAACCATTTACAACTACATCAAGTTAGCTTTTGATAATACAGTAAATATTGAAGAAAATTTCGCGGCTGATTGTGTACGCCAAATAGCGCAAATTACCAAACAAGTTTTCCGGGAATCGCACCGCATGGAAGCCTTTGTGCGTTTTCAAAAAACAAGCGATGATTTATTTTATGCCGCTATAGAACCAGATTTTAATGTCTTGCCTCTAATTGTAAAACATTTCACGCTCCGCTACGCCGACCAGCGCTGGCTTATCTATGATATAAAACGCAAATACGGAATTTATTATAATTTGCGTACTGCCGTTTATGTGCAATTAGAACAAGTGCCCATTAATAGGAGCGGTCAGTTACCTGCAACTTTGCTAGACCAATACGAAACCGTTTACCAGGATCTGTGGCAAACCTATTTTAATAGTGTAAATATTGCAGAACGGAAAAATAAAAAGCTGCATCTGCGGCATATTCCGGCTCGTTACTGGAAATATTTAGCCGAAAAAAGACCGGCAATTTATAAGTCATAAATTTAAAATAACATCTTATCGCATTAAGTATCTTTTTGTTTAAGAAGTATTTTTACTTGGGGTGTATCTTAAAAAATTATAATTCGTAAATAATTTAGCTCTGCAAATAGTATCTAATTTTGTGGTTTTGAAAATACTTAAAATTAGGTATTTACTTACACCGCGCATTTAATTATATTTGCTTCAGTATCATTGCTCTCGTCCCTGTTGGTTGTTGTGTGTTTTAAATCTTGTTAATGAATATATGCAGTTGGATGCAACCGGTGTGGCTGTTAATTAGTCAGTATAGGTAAACAGCATTCTAAAATTATATTTAATTACTAACTCCGAGCCAAACATAAGCTACTTACCAACTACTAATGTATGTCGTTAGATTTTAATGAAGTGCCGGAGCAACCCGTTTGCTTTGAATGCATTCAAGATTCTAAACTATTAATTGCTGATACCAACTGGTGGAACCTTTATTATCAAAATTTTGCAACCGAAGAACAAGAACCACCACAAGCTATACTGGACAGCCTGGATCAAGGGGTTGGTTTAGCTTTTCGGGTATCCAATAAAGTAAAAACTATTGGCATGGCTACCGTGCATTTGCTTACTAATCCTTCGGCCGTTTTTCTGGTTTATTTGGCCATTGATGCAGAAGCACGCAATAAGCAAATCGGTTCTTTATTTTTTGATTACATCTACCAAACTGGCGCTGTTATATTAAAAGAAAAAGGCTATTTATCGGTTGGTTTTGTTTGGGAAATAACGGCTAATGCAAATGATAGTGCCGAGGAAGCTCAAATTTATTCCCGTAAAGTAAACTTTTTTCAACAAAACGGCGGCACTATTTTGCCTTACAAATATTTTCAACCGCCTATTAATGGGGATACAGCCGTTCCGATGCAAGTGATGTTCCGCCCCGGCGATGAAGGAGTAACCTTTGAAGCTACCAATCCGGCTGCTCTCATCCAGGCTATGTATTATGAAAAATACGCTGCTATTAATTATATTAATCGGGAATTAATTGAAGAATTGCTGGAAGTAATTTCTACTTAATTTTAACAAATTAAAGTTCGAATCAATACAAGTTAAGTCTTTAAATTCAGTTACTTTTTTAATAAAAATTTAGCAAATTCATCTATTCCGTACAGCTAATTTATTTCATGTGTTACTAAAGTATTTTGTTATTGTAATAAAGTGTTTTATTTAGGAAAAGCGACAAATTTTTAAAAAATTTCCATTAAGCTACAATAAAGTTCACGGCGGAAGATTTCTTTGCCCAATACCTTCCTGCTAATCAGCATGCAATCAATCCCATCTATTCTGGTTTACCCGAATTTGCTGCTATACTCTTAAAATACTAAGTAGGTTAATTAGGTTACAATCAGAGAAATAACAATTTAGTTTGCATTTGCTAACTAATACATCTATCTTTGTGCTCATTTTCTGGAAACAGGAAGATAAATAAATATTTAACTAATCGCTTTAAAAGCACACCAATGGATCATTTAAGTTATAAGACGCTATCAGTTAATAAAGCGACCGCTAACAAAGGTTGGGTAGTGATAGACGCCGGAGACGCCACACTAGGCCGCGTATGCAGCCAAATCGCTAACATTTTAAGAGGCAAGAATAAGCCTTCCTTTACCCCAAATGCCGATTGCGGCGATAACGTAATTGTTATTAACGCGGAAAAATTGCGGGTAACCGGTAAAAAATTAGACAACAAAGTGTATGTAACGCACTCCGGCTACCCAGGTGGTCAGAAACAAACCACGGTTCGGGAGTTAAAAGCAAAGTCGCCAGCCAAAGTGGTAGAAAGAGCGGTACGGGGTATGTTGCCGCGTACCCGTTTAGGCCGGGAACAGTTCCGTAATTTGTTTGTTTACGACGGAGCCGAGCATCCGCACGAAGCGCAACAATCAAAACAAGTAAAAATATCTTAACTATATACTAATTAATGGAAGTTCTCAATACATCTGGTAGAAGAAAAACCTCGGTGGCACGTGTTTATATCACGGCCGGGCAAGGGAATATCACTATTAACGATAGAGATATAAAAGCGTACTTTCCAAGTGAAGTACTGCAGACTATCATCAATCAACCGTTCCAGGCGCTGAATCAGACTGGTAAATACGACGTAAAAGCAAATGTTAAAGGTGGTGGCGTAAGTGGCCAGGCCGAAGCTATTCGTTTGGCAATTGCCAAAGCTTTAGTTTTGGAAACAGCGGATAACCGTCCGGGCTTGAAGAAAGAAGGCTTCCTTACCCGCGACCCGCGCATGGTGGAACGCAAGAAGTTTGGTAGAGCAAAAGCGAGAAAGTCATTCCAGTTCTCTAAAAGATAATCTTAAAGGTGTATTCACAAAATGGCAAGCGTTAATTATAAAGATTTGTTGGATGCTGGTGTGCACTTTGGCCACCTTACCCGGAAATGGGATCCAAAAATGGCACCGTATATTTTCATGGAAAAGAACGGTATCCATATTATTGATTTAAATAAAACCGTAGCATCTATCGACGAAGCCGCCGCGGCTATCCGTCAGATTGCTAAATCTGGTCGCAAAATTATGTTTGTGGCTACTAAAAAGCAGGCGCAGGATATTGTTTCGGAAGAAGCAAAACGCCTGAAAATGCCTTATGTAACCGACCGGTGGTTAGGTGGTATGTTAACCAACTTTGCTACTGTACGCAAGTCGTTGAAGAAAATGTCTACCATTGATAAAATGATCAAAGACAATGTTTCTTACGCCAACTTGGCGAAACGCGAGCGTTTAATGGTTTCGCGCGAGCGTGAGAAATTAGGCCGCGTATTGGGTGGTATAGCCGATTTATCCCGGTTACCGGCAGCTTTGTTTGTAGTGGACGTAAAGCGGGAACACATTGCAATTAAAGAAGCGCAAAAGTTAAATTTACCGGTATTTGCGATTGTAGATACTAACTCTAACCCCGAGTTAGTAGATTTTCCAATTCCGGCTAACGATGATGCCTCCAAATCAATTGCTTTAATCGTAGGTGTTATTGGTAAAGCAATTGAGGACGGTTTATCCGAAAGAAAAGTAGATAAAGAAGAAACCGAAAGAAAACGGACGGAAGAAGAAGGTGTAGCAGAAAAAGTAGCTGCCGAATAATCTAATCTTTAGAATGCCTTATTATAACTGAACATTAGATTTAAAACTCTGATGTTCAGTTTTTTTTAAATATTTAATTGGACGTTAGATGTTAGACAACAGATATCTCCTAACATGTAACTTTTAACTCATAACTCTTAACTCATAACTAAATAAAATGGCTATTACAGCACAAGATGTTAACAGACTTCGCCAGGAAACCGGCGCCGGTATGATGGATTGCAAAAAAGCACTTACCGAAGCAAATGGCGATTTTGAAACGGCTAAAGATATTCTCCGGAAAGCAGGTCAGAAAATTGCCAGCAAACGGGCCGACAATGTTACCTCCGAAGGCGTTGTTTTAACTCAAGTAAGTGCCGATGGCACTACGGGCAAAGTAATCGCGTTAGCTTGCGAGACCGAGCCGGTATCTAAAGTAGCGGATTTCCAAACCTTGGCTAAAGCTATTCTGGAAGCGGCTGTAACAACCAATGCTACTTCAAAAGAAGAATTATTAGCTAGTTCACAAGCAGATGGCCGTTCGTTGCAAGACCATATTACCGACTTAATGGGTAAAATTGGTGAGAAGTTAGACGTAGTAACTTACGAAACCGTAACTGCTGATAAAGTAGTGGCTTATAACCATTCGAATGGCAAATTAGGCGTATTAGTTGGCTTAAAAAACACCAACGGCACCGATGTAACCGAGGTGGGTAAAGACGTAGCGATGCAAATTGCCGCTATGAAGCCCATTGCTTTAGATAAAGACGGCGTGGATGCGGCTACCGTTGCCCGCGAAATTGAAATTGGCAAAGAGCAAGCTCGTGCCGAAGGGAAACCAGAAGCGATGCTGGAAAAAATTGCTCAAGGTAAACTGAATAAATTCTACAAAGACAGCACTTTATTAAACCAGGAATTTGTAAAAGATTCTTCCTTAACGATTGCACAACTGCTGGATAAAACCAGTAAAGGTTTAACCGTTAGTGAATTTAAGCGTGTAGCAATTGGTGCTTAATTTTTTAATTGTAAAAATGCAAAGCCTTCTGAGATCTCAGAAGGCTTTTTTGTTTTTAACGCTTTTGTATACAACAGCCTTTTATTTCCAGAAAATATAAGACTGGAACTAAGTTTTTTTAAATTTTTGCTTGTTCGCGCATCTCATAATCGGTGCGCGTCATTCCGTAGTAATAAACATCCACTAAACCGGTTTTCTCATCCGACCGAAAGTCTTGCCGCAATAAACCTTCCCGGGTAAATCCGCAACGCTCGGCTAAATGGTAACTACGTTGATTTTGAATGGGCATTTTGATGAATAATTTATTTAGCGCCAGGTTGTCGAAGCCGAAATTGATTACCGCCCGTAGTGCTTCGCCAGCCAAACCTTGCCCTTCGGCAGCGGCATCCAGGTAATATCCTATTTCTCCTTTTGGTACTCTTTTTTCGATATTTTTAAGAGCGATGTCCCCGATATACTGCTCTCTATCCTGTAGCCAAATACCAAATTCATACACTTTTTTTGACTGCCAGTCGGCTCGCATTTGCCGGATAAAGTATTCGGCATTTTCTGATTTCTGGGTCATAGCCACTCTGCCGGGAAAAGCAAGTGATAAGCGAGCTTGGTTTTTTAAAAGAAGTTGCAGAAAGTCATAAGCATCAGAGGCCGCGTAACGCCGAAGTAGCAGCCTTTCCGTACGCAACTCAGTGGGGATGGGGAAGTTCATGACAAATGGAGCTGATGAAATAATTTTAAAAGTAATGTGCGCTTTTTATTTATAAAGCAAAATAGAGCACGATAACTATAAATCAAAAAAGCCCGGCTCAGGTAAGCCAGGCTTTTAAGTAAATTTTTAAAAATTTTATTTTTTTAGCAATGCTTGAGAGCTGTATTGTAATGGACTGCCTAACTGCTGTTGCGTAATCATAATATTAAAAGTACGGGCCATTTCGTTAAAATACTCCAGGCGGCGAATGAGTAATTCTTTCGTTAAAAGAGAACCTTCCGGGGTTTTCATGTACGATTTTTTATCATTCAAAATTTTAGCCATAGCTTCGGCGGCACTTTGGCTATGCTGCATGTATTGTTGCCGAAAGTTAAATATTGTTTGTTGCCCATTGCCGGTAATAGCAAAATGCTCGCCGGCGGTATTTAGTATTTCACAGAGGCGAGTAACTTCCAGCGGTATCACGGATTCAAAAGGAGTACGGCTGATATCCACTTTATTCGATTCCAGAATAGTGAGTATGGTATTTAAGTTTTCTTCAAAACGGGCAAAAAGGGCAGGGGCTTCCATAGAATTAATGCTGGTTATAGACTTTGTTTTTGATCAGGAAAGTAAATTTAAGGATTCAGTCTGAAGTAACAGGCTTTTACTTTTGTCTTTTTGATTATAAAACAGAAACATAAAGTAGGAGCTCAGCTACTTTTTAATTCTTCCTAAACGCAGAAACAGAGGAAAAGTCGCAGTTTGCGATTTATTTTCCTGCCAGTAGGGTTGCAAAGAAGTTAAAAGCTCATTTACAGGATTTAAATGATTTACCAGCTTGTATTTCTGAATGCTCGACCACGTATTTAGATAACCGGCTAGCTCCGACAAAGTAAAATCTCGGTTTATATAAAATCTTTCCTTGATCTGGATTTCCGGAAATGGGAACGGTATGGTTTGGTAAGCTTCATCAATATAATGCCGTTCGGTGTCCCAGTAAGGTCCGGTAATTTCTTTATAAAAGTGTCTAATTATGGTATTTATTGTTGCTTCGTTAAACTGAATTAAACCATATCCCCATATTGCTAATAAGGCGTCAGGTTTACTTACCCGGGCTACTTCCTGGTAAAATAACTCAAAATCAAACCAATGAATAGCTTGGGCTACGGTAATTGAATCGAATGTTTCAGAAGCAAAGTTAGTTTGCTCGGCACGGCTTACAGTATAAGTAATATTGTCCTGGTGCTCTGCTTGCGCTATTTGGGATTGGCTTATGTCAGTAGCAGCTACTTTTTTAAAAATTTTAGCTAATTCTTTTGCCACTTGCCCATTACCGGTACCACAATCCCAGGCGTGTTCTTTGAAAAGTACTTCTTGGTATATCCGCTGGTACAAAGCAACAGGGTAAGTTGGCCGGAATTGTTTGTATTCCTTCGCCTGTGCAGAAAACAAGTTCTTAACGGGTTTCATGCCGGTAGTAATATAAAGCTACTCATTTCCAAGGTACAAAGACTTCATCCGATTCTATTGCAGAATAATCAACCAAAGTTCTGTTGAAATACTTCCCATCAAATTTTAAAATATATAAGAGTGAAAGTTCAATATACCATAAAGCAAGTTGTAAAGCCTCATGTTTTACTTCATCGTGCATATTAGTTAACTCCTTTCTTTTAACCTCTTGTGAATGAACGATTGCATTCCTTATTTTAACAAATACATCAGGAGCATCTTCTGCTTCTAATCTTTTTGCGATTGATTGAAGGTGTAAAAACGCACTTGGTATTTCAAAGTCTATATTTAAAAGGGATAATAATAGCCGAATTTTATTAGATGCTAAAATACTTGCAGCATCTTTCCCTTTTAATAACTTTTTCTTTTCAATTATAAGATAGTTGTAGATTAATTCTAAAGCAGTTTGAGCCATTATGATTGCTCCTTCTGCAAATCCTGAATTAGAATTAGACTCTATGTACCAATGGATTGCACTGATGAAGAAATTCCTATCATTTTCATTTTTCCAATCATTACTAAAGTGCTGCCAAAGTTTATTAAGACCTTCAATAGAATATCTCTTAGGCCAAGTAATAATGTATTTATATTGGTCAACTAGATTCCTGCTGTAATCAGTCCAAACTGTATTATCTTGAACAATGCCTTGAATAAATAGAGGTGAGCATCTTCTACCATTTAAAAACCATAAGAAGTTTGAAAAGCAGCGAAATACATCTTTAAGTTCTTTCAGATTTATGGGACCTTTTTTCTTAGTAAGTTCACCTGAGTAAAGAAGAAAAAATCCACCTTTATTTTTTAAATTTTTTCTTTGTTCTTCATAATTACGTCTTTTATCAATATTAATGAGATATTCATCATTTTCGAAGGTTAATCTGGTGGAACTTATACGATCACTCTCTTCAAAGAATTCTTTTGTTTGACTTCCTCCATTAAAATTTCTCAAATTGGGTATGCCAAATCTTACCTTTGTAACTAAAATAGAACTATCTCCTTTGATTGCATAAGGAATAGAACCTTCTAAGCTTGTACCATCCGGCCAATCTTCTGCACCTGTGATAGAAACATCCCCAAATGATAATCCATCAATAATTAATTCTGATTTGCCAGGTTTATCAAATAAAGGGAATATTTCAAAGATAGAGGTATTTGTTGCTTTACCTGAAAACTTTGATCCGAGTGTTGGAAACCAATCATAAAAACTTTTCCAATTACTGAAATAATTTTATCTCCATGTTTCAACTGAAAGCCACCCTTATAAATCAGAATGGGTTGATTAACTTCATCCATTAAAACAGGAAATGTAGTTATTGGAGGCGTATTCTTAAGTATTTCATCTGTAGTTTCATCCATAAAAAAGAATATGTATTTGAGAAAGTCGAGTAAACTAAAAAGCCTGGTAAAACTACCAGGCTTTTAAATTTTTAAAATTATAGTTCAGGTTTCAGGCTACAACAGATCTTGAATAATTTTTTCTACACTTATACCTTCTGCTTCTGCTTTAAAGTTACGAACAATGCGGTGCCGTAAAATGGGTAAGGCTACGGCTTGCACATCTTCAATATCCGGAGAATATTTACCGTTCAGCAAGGCATTACATTTAGCTCCGACAATTAAATGCTGCGAGGCCCGAGGACCGGCTCCCCATTCTAAATATTGCGAAGCTTGCGCGGTACCCATAGCGGTATTGGGCCGGGTTTGGTGCACTAGTTTTACCGCGTATTCTACTACATTATCAACCACCGGTACCCGGCGTACTAAGTGCTGGAAAGCCGTAATTTCGTCGGCGTGCAATACAGTGGGCAAACGATAACTCACATCGGAAGTAGTATTTTTTACAATTTGCAGCTCCGACGCAAAACTCGGGTAATCCAGCAAAATGTTAAACATAAACCGATCGAGCTGGGCTTCCGGTAAAGGATACGTACCTTCTTGTTCTATCGGGTTTTGCGTTGCTAACACAAAAAATGGCCGGTTCAACTCGTATTTTTGGCCCGCCACGGTTACCGAATACTCCTGCATCGACTCCAGCAAAGCGGCTTGGGTCTTGGGCGGCGTGCGATTAATTTCGTCAGCCAGAATAATGTTGGCGAAAATCGGACCTTTTACAAATTGGAAATTGCGACTTTGATCCATGGTTTCGGAACCCACAATATCTGATGGCATTAAGTCGGGAGTAAACTGGATGCGGTTAAACGACAAATCCAGGGAAGAAGCAATGGTTTGGATCAGCAAGGTTTTGGCTAAACCGGGTACTCCCACGAGCAAACAATGCCCCTGGCTAAACACGGCGGTTAATACTAAACGTACTACCTCATCCTGACCAATAATTACTTTTGAAATTTCGCTAGTTAAATTTTTGTAGGCTTGGGCCAACGCATCGGCCGCTTCTTTATCGGAAGAGAATTGCTTCATGAAGAACCTTAGTTGTTTATCGATTGCAGAATATTACAGGCATCAAACTCCGGATCTATATCGATAAATACGGTACTTTTGTTTTTATTAAACCAGGTATTCATAGCTTTTTGCCGTTTTTCGTTTAGTGTGGCGGCCGAAATCTTCTGATAATCGTCTTTTAAGTTGGCCTGATGAGGGGCCAAATTCGATTTCAGATAAAGAATCCGCATGGCTTGTTTCCCATCTTCGGTACGGTAAGGCAGCGGTTTGGTTATACTACCTACTTTCATGGTATCAATGGTAAAGAATATACCCGGATCAACTTTGTCCAGCGGAATATAAGTACTACCGTCTTGCGGATTAGGTAATAAGCCGCCGTTATTTTTGGTAGCCGCATCATCTGATAAATCTTTGGCGGCTTTGGCAAAAGAAATACTGTCAGCAAGTATTCGGTTGCGAATTTTTTCTAATTCTTGGGCTGTTTGCTCCATATCCAGATCAGTAGAACCAGGCTTTAACAAAATATGACGCGTATTATATTGCTCGCCTCTCCGCTCAATTAACTGAATTAAGTGAAAACCAAATTGCGACTCAATTACATCCGATAATTGTCCGGGTTCTAGCTTAAGCGAAGCCGCTTCGTATTCGGGTACCAGTTCTTTTTTCTTAAAAAAACCTAAGTTACCCCCATCTTTTGCGGATACCGGATCTTCCGAAAATTCTTTAGCTAAAGTAGCAAAGTCTTCGCCGTTTTGAATACGTTTTTTAATTTCTTCTAATCGTGCCCGTACTTTATCTTTTTCTTTTTTATCAATTTGGGCCAATTTTACAATTTGTCCGATTTCTACTTCCGTAGAAAAATAAGGTAAACTGTCTTTTGGAATCTGATTAAAATATTTTTTTACTTCGTTCGGTGTTACCGTAATTTTCTCGGTTAACTCCGACTGCATTTTCTGCAATACTAATTGGTCTTTTACCTGCCGACGCAAATCGTCTTTTAGTTGCCGTAGGCTTTTGTTATAATATTCTTCCAGCTTTTCTTCGCTGCCAATCTGCTGCACAAAGTAAGCCATGCGACGATCGAGTTCACTGTTTACCTGATCTTCTTCTACTACTACGGAGTCTATCTCGGCGCGGGCCAGCATTAAGCTGTTCGTTAACAGCGAACGCAATATATTGCAACGCAATTCCGGAGTAATGGGCTGCCCTTCGCTCGCCACTTGAGCTAAAGCCGTTTCCAACTCCGACCGTAGAATAATTTGATTGTCTACTTTTATAATTATTCCATCAATGGCTTTAGCGGTACGTTGTTGTGCCTGCCCGGAAGTAGCCAAACCCAGACATAAACCTACAATAGGTAAAAGTTTGGCTAAAAAGCTAATTTTAAAAATATAGTTCATGAATTATGAGATGTTAAATCTGGTGCAAGCGTTGCCTGCAAAAACGCTAACGTATAAGTTTAAGATAAATTTTATGTTTAATGCGTTTCCGGCAAAGGTACGGTTTAATTGAACAAAATAAAAGCGCAACCAGTATGGCGCGCTTCTATCTGAGCGGGTATTAACAAATTTATTTTTGAGTAAGTTTTTGTACTTCAGCTGCATTTACTTCTACGGGGTACTTTTGGCGCAACTCTTTCAGCCATTCCTTCTCCAAGTAGGATTGATAATCGGAAGTGGCTAAGCCACGCACTTCGTTCAGGGTTTTATAACCAGGAGGTAAAATTTTATTTATTTTAATATAAATAGCCCGTCCATCTTTATCCAGGTTATAGGTGCCTTCCTGCCAGGTAATTTCATCCAGTATCTTGTTTTCGCCTTTCTGAAAACGTTTATTTTGCACCTGAACGTCTAAAGGGTTAGAGGTATTTAGTGCTTCTTCTATCCCTTTCAGGTCACTGGTAAATAAGGTAAAGGTTACATTACGATTAGCAGTAGCTACTGCTTTAGGCTTATTAGCAGTAATAGTCAGGCGATTAGCTGTAATGCCTTTGCCGGTAAGAAAAGCGGCTACTTGCTGCGCTCTTTTATTAGCCAGACCAGCATTTTTGCCGGTACTTTCTTTGCTGTCGGCGTTACCGGTAAGCTGGAGGGTAAGCGACGGATCACTGGATAACCGATCGTAAACTTCGTTTAGTTGATTGGTCATGGTGGGAGTAATAACTTCCTTTCCCGCCGGAAACAACAAAGGCTCCGGACGTAATTTACTTAATTCGTATTTACCAGCAGTAAGCATCTGCTGGGCTTGAGTTAAAATATCTTTGTTGGCAGCACTAATTATTATAGCATCGGCCCGGGTATCCCATTTATAATTTTCTTTGTTATTTTTAAAAAAGGTTTGTAAACCAACCGTATCCTGAATGGCTTTAGACCATACTTTTTCATCCATTAACTGAAACAGCAAAATGCCGTCGCGGTATTCGTTTACTAACATGCGGTAATCCACGTATTTCGCTTCCAGGTGCTCCCGTTCATAGTTCAATAGGCTAGCTGTTACATAATTATCGTATAGCACATTCATTAAATGCGTAGGAGAGGTGGGATTAGTAGTGCCTTTTTGATTTTGTTGGACGTAAGCAAAAAAATCCTTTACCGTAAACGGCCGGTCCTGAAGCAAAAAAAGAGTTTGATTCATTTCTTTGTCAGCGCCGGTATATTGCCAACTGCCCTCCTTTAAGGCATCGGTAGCTTTACTCAAAGCAAAGTCTTTGGCGGCTTTTGTTTCCTGAAAGTTATTTTCTTGCTTAATTCTCTTTAGAAAAGCCGATTTATTTAATTCGGAGCGGGAGTCTTTAGCTACTTTACTGCGCAGGTAAGGCTCCATTTCTTCGTAAGCCGGCAAGCCGCGGCGCTCAATTAATTTTATGATATGCCAACCGTAAGGAGTTTGCACTGGCTTAGATACATCGCCAACATTAGTTAATTTAAAAGCGGCTTCCTCAAAAGAAGGCAGCATGCGACCCGTGCCAAACCAGGGTAATTCACCGCCTTTCGTGGAAGAACTAGCATCTTCTGAGAATTGCGCGGTAAGTTTATCCCAGTTTTCTTTTCGGGTAAGCCGATTGTAAATAGCGTCTATTTTCTTCTTGGCTACTACCGAGTCCGCTTTGGGAATACCAGGAGTAGCGCGTACCATAATATGCGCTACTTTAATTTCGCCCTGAGCCGGCCGTACTTCATTTATCTTGATTAAATGGTACCCAAAGCGGGTCCGGACAGGATTAGATAATTGGCCGGCTTCGGTATTGTAGGCTGCTTTTTCAAATGGATATAACATTTGCAATGCCGTGAAAAAACCTAAATTACCACTATTTTCTTTAGCCGATGGATCGTCCGATTCCGCGCGGGCTAACTCGTTAAAATTTTCGCCGGCCTCTACCCGACGCCGCAGGGCTACTACTTTATTGTAGGCAGCTAAGGTATCTTTGGGTTCCGCATCAGCCGCTACGTTTACGAGAATGTGCGAGGCATTCACCTCTTTTTTCATGCGTTCGTAAGCTTCTTTTATGAGCTGGTCGGTTACATTTTTTTCGGTTAGGTAGGGTTGGGCAAGCTGCTCTTTATAGCCTTCTAATTCTTTCCGGAAAGCCGCGGTTGTATCTAACCCGCGTTTCTCGGCTTCAGTAACTTTTAATTTAAAATTGGTGTACAGTTCCAGGTACTCCTGTACACTGCCTTTAGCGGCTCCATTATCCGGTTGACTGTTATTCTTATTGTAAACATAGTTAAATTCGGTGGTAGTTACCGGCTTGCCTGCTACCGTAAAAAGTACTGGTTCTTGGTTATCCGGGGTTTTGGAAGCGTTGCATCCAAAAAGGAATAAAAGAGTACCACCAATAAGAAAAAGGTTTCTGTGCATAAAAAATTCAAACAAACGGCTAGTGCAACTGTGCTGCTATCATAGGACTTTCGCCAAGCAATTTACAAATTTTTACTCGCAGATTTGCAAGCAATAATCTTATTACCTGGTTTTTTAGCAAAAACGAGGTTGTATCAATTTTTGGTATATGGACAATGATAAGAAGTACTGATTAAAGTGCAGGTTACCGTAAGAAAGATTTTTGTGCAGGCAAAAAGTTATCCGGTAAAGGTAGCTGGAGAAACACGTGCGCAAACTTATGCAAGGAATTTATAACTATTTTAGTGTTAGATTCAATTAAATAGTTACTTGGATGCGACAGATATTCATGCCTTTATCGTTGGTAGTAAATTCCAATTTATCCACGATACGTTTTACCATAGCTAATCCAATGCCTCCTTTTTGCCCAATCTGAATAATATGCTTCAAGTTGGGATCATCCAGGGTATTGCCATCAAAAAATACGCCTTGGTCAGAAAGTTCAAAGATAAAACTGTTTTGCTCTTTAGTAATGGTTAAATAAATGTATTTACTATTATCCTTTTGGTTAGCGTGGATAATTAAGTTCGCACTTATCTCATCCACGGCAAACACAATCAGGTTAACTTCATTTTCCGTAAGGGCATACGGCATTAGAAATTCCCGAACGAAATTTCTAACTTCAATTAAATTGGTGAGGTCGCAGCTAATCCGAATGGAGTTATTCATTAGCAATCGTCATAGCTTCGTCGTAAGAAGAGACTATCGTCATGAGCAAGTCCAGACCCAGTATTTCGAATACGTTTTTAACTTTATCCTGCATGTTAAAAAAGATTAATTTAATCTGGGCGTCTTCAAAACGTTGGAGGTGCGAAATAAATACACCTAAACCTGCCGAGGAGATATAATTGAGTCGATCGCAGTCTACCAGAATTTTTTTAAATAACATGATTTCTGGTTTAGATAATTCTTCATCCAGCAAGACAGAGGAGCTGGCATCCAGTTCACCATTCAGGCGGATGGTGATCGTTTGGTCTTTGATTTCGTGTGTTATTTTCATTGCCATTTATTACGTCACAAGGCTAAATTTGGTTGATCATTTCTAAATTTAATCACGATTAGCGTTTGGTCGTCGTGGATTATTTCGCTGCTGAAGTTATTTAAATCGTTTATAATAGCGTCTTTAATATCGTTGGCTTCTAAATGGTAGTGTTTACTGAGCATCTCGCGTAAACGTTCTTCGCCGTATTCGTCTTGGTTAGCACTGCGGGCTTCCACAATGCCATCGGTATAAATAACCATGACATCACCGGGATTATAATCGTAGTGCATGTTATGAATGCGTTTGCTGTACGACTTGTCGCGGATAATGCCTAACCCTAACCCTTCGGTATTAAAATAAAACGTTTCTTCGGTCATGGAGTTATAATACAAGGTGTGGCAATGACCAGCCCGGGCGAAGAAAAAACCTTTTAACTTATAATCAATAATGTATAAAGCCGCGGTAATAAACGAAGTGCGTTCTAAACAATGGGTCAGGGCATTGTTGGCTTTCACCATAAATTCCACGGGCTGCAAATCGTCTTGCATCAGCCCATGGAAAATACCTTTCATCTGGGCCATGTGAAAAGCAGCCGAAATACCTTTACCTGATACATCGCCAATAATAATAGCAATCCGGTCTTCATTCAGCTGCAGGAAATCGTAAAAATCGCCACCTACCTCTCGGGCCGCTTGACTGTAACAACTAATCTCGAACCAACTATCACTCGGGAAGGTTTTAGGAATTAAACTTTCCTGCACCGATGAGGCAATCTTCAGTTCTTCTTTGTAGCGTTCATTTTGCAGTGACTCCGCCACTAGCCGTAGGTTTTCGATGGTAAGAATGGTTTGACTAGTAAACGTGCGAATAACGTTAATGCTTTCCCGGTCGAAGCCTTGTTCAATGTCTTTGAGTAAGTATAAAGTGCCGTAAGTGCGTTTTTGTGATTTTAAAGGTATCACGTTTAACGAGCGCCAAGGCAATTGCAGCGCTTTAAATCCTGCGTTGTGATCCAGGTTATTATTAACATACTCCACACTGCTTACCTGATACTTATCGAGCACTTGCCGGATTTGGGTAACTACTGTTTCATCTACATTCTCTGCCTCTATAATACTGGATTGACTGGCCTCGTTTATTATTTCTAACCAGGCGGCATCAGCTCCGGAGGCATTCATGGCACTATGAAACATTAAATTGTAAACCTGGGGTTCGTCTTCGCCTTGTTGAATGGATTGGCTCAAGCGCTGAAAATTCAATAAATCTTCGCGTTTTTGTTCAAACACCGAAGAAGTAGGTAAGTTAAAAATAGCTACCAATAAAGAAATTAAGGTATAAATAGCCACAAAAAGGCAGGTTAATCCAAGAAAAGGATCGTAGAAGAAATCGATAATAAGCTGGTGCTGGGCCAGCATGTATTCAAAATATTCATAAAAAATAATTAAACCTACTAAAATACCCGTGAGCAGAAATACCGACCGCCATTTTTTAGTAGCGGTTAAATAGGCGACCCACCGTAAATGAATACTGAGAAAAAGCATATACAACACCATTAAACATAACAGTGGAATATAATTGAGCAACCGAAGGCCCAGCAAGCTTCCCAGCAAAGAAGCATAAATCAGAAATTCAAACCAATCCCACTCGTACTGCAAGGCCCGGGTTTTCTGAAACAAGATCATGTTGCGCCAGATGTAAAAGGCTTTACCCAGAAAGTAAGTGAGAAAGGCAAAACTAATAAAATAAATTACCTCGAGCAGGCCCTGAAAAGGAGTAAAAAACTTGCTTAATCGTTGATCGCCAAAAAAGAACAAACCGCAGATATAGGCCGTGCTGCCGGCCCGGATAAACAGTTTCCAAAGATACCCGATGAAATCCGAACCTCTATAAGCTTCTACGGAAGCGCGCTGGGTAAGAAACACAAAGGCAATAAAGCTTACCTTAAAGAGCCGGCCCAGAAAGTTTGAATTTTCCTGAAAAGTTTCGGGGTAAGACTCCTGGTTAACGAATAATGAATTAATTACTAACAAAAGCCAGCTTACCGTTGCGGCAAAAGTGTATAACCTTTTGTAGTTGATGGTATAAGGCATATGGGAAGTTCCTGAATTTTGCCTTATCGGTAAGGGAGTCTGGCAAAAGGTCCAAATATAAGTTTTACTACAATAAGTATCAAACTTCTAAAAATGTTAGCGAAAAAAAGCTTACTGGTAAAAACAGGAATGCACTTCCCGAATCAGTTATGGCTGCAAATAGAACAAAAGAAAACACCAAGCAGTACAGATTTTTAAAAAATTACTGCTGTACTACTTGGTGTTACACAAAAAAATGAACTTGCTTAAGCCGATACGTACTGGTGAATTTTATGAAATAAAAATTAAAAATTACCTAACGGGTGTAGTTGGGCGCTTCTTTGGTTATTTGTACATCGTGCGGGTGGCTCTCGCGCAAACCGGCGGCCGATATTTTTACCATACGGGCTTCTTTTAAACGGTCAATATCCGGGGCACCGCAGTATCCCATACCGGCCCGTAAACCACCCACCATCTGGTAAATAACCTCGGCCACTAAGCCTTTAAACGGCACCCGACCCACAATCCCTTCGGGTACCAATTTTTTTACATCGTCTTCGGCATCCTGAAAGTAACGGTCTTTCGAGCCTTCTTCCATGGCTTCGATGGAGCCCATGCCCCGGTAAGTTTTAAATTTACGGCCTTCGTAGATCACCATTTCGCCGGGAGCTTCGTCGGTACCGGCCAATAAAGAACCCACCATTACGGTGCTGGCGCCACCCGCAATAGCTTTTACCACATCACCCGAAAATTTAATACCACCATCGGCAATTACCGGAACGCCCGTGCCTTCCAAGCCCCGTACTGCTTCCATAACGGCCGAGAGTTGCGGTACCCCAATACCGGCAATAATGCGGGTAGTACAAATGCTGCCGGGGCCAACGCCTACTTTTACGGCATCGGCACCGGCCTTGGCCAAGGCTTTGGCACCTTCGGCGGTGGCTACATTGCCGGCGATTAAATCTAAATTCGGGAAATGCTGTTTTATTTCTTTTACCGCATCCAGAACGCCTTTGGAGTGACCATGGGCGGTATCTACACTAATCACATCTACGCCGGCTTCAACCAAGGCCGCTACGCGGGTTAATACATCGGGCGTAACACCTACCGCAGCGCCTACCCGTAACCGGCCAAATTCGTCTTTGCAGGCGTTAGGGCGGTTTTTCTTTTTCAGAATATCTTTATAGGTTATTAAACCAATCAGTTTGCCATCTTTATCCACTACCGGTAATTTCTCGATGCGGTATTGTTGTAAGATATCCTCGGCTTTGGCTAAATCAACTCCTTTAACCGCGGTAATCAGGTTTTCTTTGGTCATTACCTCCGATACCTTCAGGGTGGTATCTTTCTGGAAGCGCAGGTCGCGGTTAGTGATAATGCCAGTTAACTTACCGTCGGCGTTAGTAACCGGTATGCCGCCAATTTTAAATTCTTTCATGATCCGGAACGCATCGGCCAGCGTAGAATCGTCGGTGAGGGTAACCGGATCCATGATCATACCGCTTTCGGAGCGCTTGACTTTGCGAACCTGTTCGGCTTGTTTTTTAACCGACATATTTTTATGAATAATGCCGATGCCTCCTTCCTGGGCCATAGCAATCGCCAGGTCAGCTTCCGTTACCGTATCCATCGCGGCCGATACAAACGGGATGTTCAACCGAATGTTGCGGGTAAGCAGGGTAGCAGTATTGCAATTTTTAGGTAAAACTTCTGAATAATCAGGCAGCAGAAGCACGTCGTCGTAGGTGAGGGCTTCAAAAAGTACTTTGGATTGGTAGGTAAGCATTGCAAATACGTTAGGGTTCCTATTTGCAGCGCAAAGTTACGATAAATCTAATAACAATCTTGCTAAAGTATTAATTATTTAAAAATTCTTGTTATTTATTCTAAATCCGGCAAAATCCGGCTGATAGCATTATAATACTTGAACAAATGGCCGGAAGAATATTTAGCTGGGCCGATTTTTTAAATTTTTCGCCTTAAGCTAAGGTAAAGCTGAACAAGCGTTAATCGAAATTGCGAGAAATTTCCGACTGATTTCGGACTTTTCGTAGCTGTATCATTATATGAGCCAACTTAAATTTCAGAAGTCTAAATATTAACCTCCTTATACGTATTTTTTAAAAATCGGCTTCTGACTGGTTTATCTACCATAATATAACCGAAAAGCGTAAGCTGCAGCTATTCTTCCGCAACAATTCAAACAGAAGATTTCAGGTGCCAGTTTTATCTATTACCTTTGGAATACAGGCTTATTATTGTATTTCGGAGCAAATTGCTAGGAAATCAACCAGCCTTATGTTAAAATAATTCTTGTAAGTAGATTAAATGACTATCCGACTTGAGAGTTTGTAAGATCACCCTGATTTTTATTCTGTTTGCTATTACTACGCTTGCGCAACAAGCCAAAAAAAGCAAAATCCCGGTTCCGATTAAGCCCGAGATAGTGGTGCCCCCGGCTTTTCTGCAAACCAACCAAAAATGGGTCGATTCGGTTTTTGCTACTTTAAGCCCCGAAGAACGCATTGCCCAGATGTTCATGATTGCGGCCTACTCTAACCGGAACCGGGCTTTCGAAGATTCTATCGCGCAGGTGGTTGCGCAGTACAAAGTAGGCGGTTTAATCTTTTTTCAGGGTGGCCCCGTGCGGCAGGCCAAACTCACCAACCGCTACCAAAGCTTAGCCAAAGTGCCCCTGCTCATTGCCATGGACGCGGAGTACGGGGTAGGCATGCGCCTGGATAGTACTACCCGTTTTCCTTACCAAATGAGCATCGGGGGCCTGGAAGATGAGAAACTCATTTACGAAATGGGAAAAGAAGTAGCCGGCCAGTTTAAGCGGTTGGGCATGCACGTAAATTTTGCTCCCGTAATTGATGTAAACAACAATGCCGATAATCCGGTCATTAATTTCCGGTCGTTCGGCGAAAACAAGAAAAACGTAACCCGCAAAGGCATTGCTTACATGAAAGGCTTGCAGGATAATGGCATTCTGGCCTGCGCCAAGCATTTCCCGGGTCACGGCGATACCGACGTAGACTCGCATTTGGCTTTGCCGCAGATTTATTATAACCGCCGGCGCTTAGATTCTTTGGAATTGTATCCTTTCCGGGAGCTGATGAAAGAAGGGCTGGGCTCGGTAATGGTGGCCCACTTAAATATTCCGGCCCTGGATACCACGAGTAATCTGCCTTCTACTTTATCTAAACCCATTGTTACCGGGTTATTAAAAGAAGAGCTGAATTTTAAAGGGCTGGTTTTTACCGATGCCATGAACATGAAAGGCGTTACCCGGAATTTTCCGGACGGGCAAGCCGACTTACGGGCAGTTTTAGCTGGGAACGATATCATTGAGTTCTCCGAGAATATAGGTTTGGCCATCCGGTTAGTAAAAGAAGCCATTGTGCAAAAGCAAATTACGCAAGAAGAAATTGATGCCCGGGTACGAAAGATCTTAGCGTTAAAATACTGGGCAGGTTTACACCAGTATAAGCCCGTAAATTTAAAAAATTTGTACGCAGATTTAAATAACGCTAATGCCGATTATGTGAACCGCAAACTTTCGGAACTTTCGGTTACGGTGGTGCGCAACGTGCATAACACGTTGCCTCTCCGTAGTTTGGATACTTTAAAAATTGCGGCTTTAGCTATTGGGGTAAACACCGAAACTCCTTTTCAGCGCATGCTGGCACGGTACGCTCCGGTGCAAAACCTTTATCTGCCACCTAATGCCAGCATCGATTACCTGCAGGATTTAAAAAATAAACTTAAAAACTACAATGTAATAGTTGCCGGAGCCCATGATTTAGGCGTGCGGCCAGTCAATAATTACGGAGTTTCCGCCGAAACGGTAGTGTTTATAAAAGAATTAGCAAAAGGGCAGAAAACTATTTTAAGTGTATTTGGTAATGCCTACTCTTTAGCTAAGTTCCAGGATTTAGAAAAACTGAACGCCGTTATAATGAGTTACCAAGAATCACCGAATGCCCAGGAGGTAGCGGCCGAAGTTATATTTGGCGGTTTAAGTGCGGACGGCAAGTTGCCGGTTACGGTTACGCGTACCTTTAAAGCTACTTACGGTTTGGCTACACACGGCGGGTTGCGTTTTAAATATTCCTCGCCCGAAGACGTAGGCTTAAGTTCTAAAATTTTTAGCCGCATTGATTCTCTGGTAAATGCCGCTATTCAGGCCAAAGCAATTCCGGGAGCGCAGGTGCTGGTGGCCCAAGGCGGCAATGTTATATATCAAAAAGCTTTTGGGTACCATACGTACGAAAACAAAACGCCTGTTAGCAACACGGACTTGTACGATCTGGCTTCGCTGACGAAAATTTCTACGTCGCTGGCGGCTTTAATGAAACTGCAGGACGAAGGTAAATTTGATTTTAACAAAAAAGTAGGCGATTATTTGCCCGGTTTTAAAGGCTCCAACAAAGAAAATTTAAGTTTTAAAGATATTCTCACGCACCAGGCCCGGCTCACGCCTTTTATTCCTTTCTGGAAAGATACCATGAAGAAAAATGGTAAATTTAAGTGGTATACTTTTAAAGCCGATTCTTCTGCTCGCTTCCCGTCTAAAGTTGCCCAAAATTTGTACATGCACCGGCGCTATCCTAAAAAGCTATACAAAAAAATCCGGAATTCCCCTTTAAACGAAAAGCCCGGTTACGTTTATTCCGATTTATCTTTTATTCTGTACCCTTTAATTGTAGAACGCCTGACGGGTATGAAGTTCGAGACGTATTTAAAAGAAAATTTTTACCGGCCACTTGGGGCTACTTCTTTAACTTTTAATCCGGAAAAGTATTTTCCGAAAAGCCGGATTGTACCCACTGAGTACGATTCGCTGTTCCGGAAGCAATTGCTGCACGGCACCGTGCACGACGAAGGGGCGGCCATGCTGGGGGGGGTATCCGGACACGCGGGGTTATTTGGCAACGCCAACGATTTGGCGAAGTTAATGCACATGTATTTGCGAAAAGGCCAGTCAGGAAACCGGCGGTATATTTCCGAAGCTACCCTGAATACCTACACCAGTTGCCAGTTTTGCCCTACCAACCGCCGGGCTTTAGGTTTCGATCGGATTAATTCGCCTTACATTGAGCACGGCAATGCGGCCAAAGGAGCCAGTCCGGAAAGCTTTGGCCACAGTGGCTTTACCGGTACTTTCACCTGGATTGATCCGAAGTATGATTTGGTGTATGTTTTTTTATCAAACCGGGTAAACCCGACGCGTAATAACAGCAAACTAAGTGATTTAAATACCCGCACCGAAGTGCAACAAGTAATTTACGATGCCATCGAAGCCGCTGAGAAAAATAAGACAAAGGAAAAAGCTTTAGGTAGTAACTAAACCATCAGGAGTATTCAGGAGGGAAGTCAATAATTGATACGGGTTATTTTTAAATTTTAAACGGCCCGCTATTACTTAAACTTATATTTCGGAATGCAGAACAGCAAATCAATCGCGGCGGCTTTGCTGTTTATTTAACCAATTTAGGGTATGGTAGTATCCTATCTTTTACAGCGTACGTAGGTAGTAGTAGCTATAATTTATTTGTACGATAATCTAAATCAAGATATGCTAACTACCGTTGTTATTATTGCCATTATTATTGCCTTAATCATAGGCTTTTTAAGCGTCAGGAATAAATCTAAAAAAGATCCTAACTCGCCGGCTACTTCCGCGCGCCCCGATGCTCCTCCGGGTTATAATACCCGTTCCAACGATCCGTCGGCTGGAGGTACGGGTCCCGATCCGACCAGCAGCAGTTAATGCATGCGGATATAATAATAAAGGCACTTCCCCAAGAATATTTATTATGGGGAAGTGCCTTTACTTTTTTGCACCTAAAACAAGAAAAATCTTGATAAATTTTAAAAAATTTAAAAAAAGTATGGGATTGCTACTTCTTTGTATTGGAATCGAATCGCAATACGTTTTTAGCAATAGTATATTTCCATTACACGGTAGATAAGTTTAATAAAAGTTTTGTGCGTGGATACGCCTTTTTAACCTAATTTAGCCCAATAGCACATCAATTTTTTCTTTTTTTTCGTACACGCTGGCATGAGCGAGTTGGAAAAATCTAAGGATAATAAATTTTCTGGTTCCGATAAAATTTACCGGGATATACTGGAAAAACTACGAGCTACTTTCAAGAAATATAATTATATACCTGAAATAGCAGCTTGTGAGCAGGCTGGTTTGCAAATAAGGCCGCGGGGCAACTCCCAAGAGGAACGAACCGAGTATTTGTTGGAAATAGTAATGGGCTTGCTGCAAGCAGTACCAAACTCACCCTTTATCGAAGAGTTGTTTAATAACTTTTTAAAGGATTACATCCATTTCGTTAATCCCGAGCACGTATATCATTTAGCGGAATATTACCTGACTGATGATTTTATTTTGAAACATAAAAGTGAGTGGCTGCAAGATCAAAAGCCCAAAATCAGGTATATCTAACCTAAAATAGCCGGATGGTGTCTTCTACTGAGAAGTAAAAAAACGTTAGCTTTTCATAAACTATATGGCCCCTAGCAACAACCTTTAAATTTAAAAAAACGATGGTAGGCTTTGCTCAAGGGCGGGTATTAATGATTCTAAAGGCTTCAGCACGCGAAACTTCCCGTTCAGAAATAATGTATTCGTTATTATCCGCTATTACTAAGCGGTAATTTTCCTGCGCATCATAAAAGATAACCATTGTAATATCCTCGTAAGCTCGGCTAAAAATTTTCCGCGCTTGACAGATTAAGCTATATCGTTCTAACTTCAAGTAATTCAAACGTTTCATGTCCGCTAAAAGCCGAAGCTTACCAACTTCTTGTAATTTTACTATTTTGTATACTTGGTTGGGGTAAAAAAGTTATGTAATTAATTGGAGATTATATTGTTTCGGCCAATTTCAATAAGGTGGTGAAGGCTTAAAAGCGGGCCGCATAATACTTGGAATAAGTTCTACCGGGATAACTCTTTATAACTTGTAACAGCAATAAACAATAAATAAGCAAGGAGCTAAAGCTTTCTACTAAAGCGGCAAAAGTGCCGGTAATTGTAATTTTATTTTAACGTAAATAGATTGAAAAACTTGTATTTAGTACTTTTTTTTGGGAAGTGTATGAAGCCAAGAGACAAATTGCTTTGAAATTACTTCTTAATTCGTTTTTGTGGAAGTATGTTTTACTTATATTTAAAAAATCAAACTTTTTTTATTTAGCTAATTCTACCGCGAAGCAAGAGTTATTTTTAACAACTAACCGGTTTCTGCCTGGTAGGGTAACATAGTTTATAAAGCGGCTTGCTATTATATTATAAATAGTTATATTTCCTGTAATTCAGATGGGAGCACAGTTGTGTAAATAAGGCAATTAGTTGTAGATTTTCTTGCCTATTTAGAATTACAAACTAGAATATTTTTAAATAAAACTAATACCAACCAAATTCAAAGACCATGAATAGCACCGATCCTCTTTTGGCTCCCATGAATGGTGCCGAACACCGCTTAGTCGGCGGGGTACATCTTGATTACATGCAAACGGGGGCTGCTCGGGTAAAACGGGTTATTTATCCGGTAGGCTTCCGGTGGTCTACGGATATGAAGCCGATTATTGGTACCGAATTATGCATGCACGCCCACGCCGGTTTCTTAGCCAAAGGGCAATTACGTATTCAATACGCCGATGGCTTTACCGAAGACTTTATTGCCCCGCAGGTGGTATCTATTGAACCCGGCCACGATGGTTGGGTAATAGGCGAGGAGCCGGCTGTACTAATCGAGTTTGATTTTCAGGGAGATACGGTGCAGCACCTGCAGATTCCCGAAGTCCACTCCCGCAAGTAGATGCTGCTTACTGCTTAAAATTTAAAAAATTGCTTTTACTGCGCCAATATACCTAGGGCTGAGCCGGTGAAAGTAGCCCGGGCACTGTCCGAAAATTGGTACTGCCGTTTAGGAATGTTTAAGTTTTCAATTACCAATTCGCTTTTGTTCCGGATATCCAGGTGGGCTTCCTGAATATGGTTGGTTTTATCTAAGTTTAAGCGGGCCGAACTGCCGGTACTTACGCCCACTACTGCCTCTAAGCGGGTTATTTTATTGCCCGATAATTTTACCGCCGTGGCTTTGTCTTGCTGCAAACTGAATGCGGATTGCTGAAATCCTTGGACCGTTACGGTATTATCATCCCAGGATTTGGTTGACGTTATTTTTTTACCTTGGATGCTATAGAAGGCGTTGGTTTTTAAATTATCTAACTTAGGGCAGGTAATAACTACTAAATCACCGTACGGCTGTCGTTTTTCCTCTTTGGGGTAAACCAAGTCTACCTGTAGATGCTGGCCGTTTTTCTTAATTTGAACAAAATCGGTAACGAATGGGTGAACCTGTACCTTGTAGTCGCCGGACAATATCTTTACATTTATCTCGGTGGCCGGATTAATTATAATCTGATCAAAGTCGCGGTAGTTTAAAGTAACAAAATTGCGGTAAGGGTCTTTGTAGGTTCCTTTGTTGTATTCCGTTTTTAAAGCCATGTTGTAAGCTACCAACGAACCCAGCAAAATAAAGGCTGCCGTAAGCAATAGAATGGTACTTGTTTTTAAATGCTGTAACATAATTTTATCAGTTTTTTCGGTTTTATAAATTGCTTTTGATTAGAGTACTAATTGGGCTTAAATCGCTTCTGTATGGTTATTTGAGAAAAGGTGGAGCCCCTAAATTTTAAAATAATTAACTGATACTTGAATTTACTCCGTGCCATTTACTTAAAATAGAGCCAGGACCCAGCAGAAAGTCGCACATTTTCTTGCTTTAAGTTTGGCTAATTTTTAGTTGCCCCATTGCCATTGCCAGTATCAAAATGGTCTGTTTTAAACTGTTCGTAGCGCTTTCCTATTTCTTCCAGGCTAATGTCGAGTAAAAATATCGTGCGAAAGAACTCCGGTAAATCTTGCTGCAGAAAGCGTTCTTTGCGGTAGTTTTTAATTTTTTTTTCACCGGCCGGTGCTACAAAAAAGCCAAGTCCGCGTTTGTTGTAAATTACTTCTTGGTTTTGTAAAAATTCGTAGGTACGCATAACCGTGTTGGGATTTACTTGCAACTCGCCGGCTAAATCCCGCACCGAGGGGATCTTATCTTCGGATAGCCATTTGCCCAGTAATATATTTTCGCTCACGTAAGCGGCTATTTGCAGGTAAATCGCTTCGTTTTCTCTAAATTCCATACTTCTTTCTCCTTCTTAAACTTGCTTTTCTTTTAATCCGAAATAAGCAGCCAGCCAGAAAATCAGGCCCAGTACCACTGGCAGCAGCTTGGTAAAATATGGTTTGATTTCCGGTAAGTCTAAATAATAATACTGATCCTTATCTTGAAAGCCGATGTTGTTAAAAGGCATTGCTACCATTAAGTCGCGATTTAAAAGCATTTCCAGCCCGTGGTAATTCAGAAAGACCAGGAGCATGAGCCCCAAAAAAAATGCAAAAGCCGTTTTTATAAAGTGCAGTTTTTGAAAAAACACCGATCCCCAGAGCGCGATACCATGGATAAAAGCAAAAATTAAAAAAACTAAGTAAACTTCATTTTCCGTAGAAAATATATTCAGGTATTTTACGGGTTCAGCGCCCGGATTATCCAGGTTTAATACTAACCCTACAACCAGGTAAAAACTAAGCGTAAAAACCACACTAAAAATTAAAAAAGAATACAACCAGGCCACTAAATATTTTTCGAAATGGCTGGCGGGTAAAGTAAGCGCGGCCATGGCTTTTTTCTTATCGCCCAGGTGCGCAAAAACGGTGCTGGTAAAAACACTGCCGGCCCCCAGCAGACTAAAAATAAACAGTAAGGTTTGCTCTTCTTCATCCACCGGGTAGCTTTGCATGTAAGCCACAAAACCCAGAATTAAAGTCATGGCGCCGGTGAGCACCGCGGCTGCCATCAGGTACCATTTCAGATATTCGGCGGTGTGTTTGGCCAGTACCCGGCTAAAACGAGTAAAACTAAAATGATTGTTCATAAACGGGCTGGTTTAATAGTTTCGTGATTTTTGGGTTGCCGCTGATAACAGCGTTAAATAATAATTCCATGTCTACTTTACCGTAGGTGCCGCCTTTATTAGGTACAATAACCTGTTTGCCGCGTACCGAATCTTCGGCGTACAGGGCTTCTACTCCCAGCGTGGCGGGCATAGTAGTAAAGGTGAGCTGCTCGGCAATTTTATCTAGTTCCTGGTTTACCACAATTTCCCGGTTGTGCAGAATCAGCACCGTATCAATCAGGCTATCCAGGTCGCGTACCTGGTGGGTAGAAATAACCAGGCATCGGTCTTCGGTTAAGGCTGAGGCCATAATTTTGCGAAACTGCACTTTCGAAGGTATATCCAAGCCGTTGGTGGGTTCGTCCATGATCAGGTAGCGGGTATTAGAAGCTAAGCCAAAAGCAATCATAAATTTTTTCTGTTGCCCAAACGAAAGCCGGTCCAGGACGCTGTTGGTGGGTACATCAAATTCCTGCAGGTATCTATAAAATTCCGTAAGTTTAAATTGAGGATAAAAACCCGCCGTGCGAGCCAGAAACTGTTCGGCAGTTAAGGCGGGTACGTAAATTTCTTCCGGAATAAAATACAAATCTTCCAGTACGGTGGGTAGGCGCTTGGCGGCCGGTTGCCCGTTAATCAGGCAAGTACCGGATTTCGGAAAAGCCAGCCCAATCATGTTCTTCAACAGCGTAGATTTACCCGCTCCGTTTTTCCCGAGCAAGCCGTAAATATGCCCCGGATACAAGGTTAAATGCAGATTCTCGAAGAGCAGCGACTGGCGCGAATAGCCAAAACTTAAACTGTTGATTTGAATCATGATAGGATTGGTTTAGTGTATTAGTTAAATAGTACACTACAAATGTATTCAAAGATCTGGTTTTACCAAATTTTTTAAAAATTTATTTTTCCATTGGTGAAAAACCTTCTGCCAGAAGAACAAAGCTCGATAATCAGCCACCTAAATTTAAAAAAGAGATAAGCCTAGATTCCGGTAAAGCCGATTTTATAATTATGCGGAGCCGTAGCAGGGGCTAATAGATTATGTGTATTTTTGTAAGTTGTCGGTCGGCTCCCGGGAGCTAATCCACCACTTCAGAATAATTAAACATGGCGCCAGCTAGTCTTTCGGAATTACAAAAAACTTTACAAGGGGAATTTTACTATCAGGAGACCGGCCTGGATAACGCCATGCGGCTGGTGTATGCCTCCGATGCATCTATCTACCAGGAAAAACCTTTGGCGGTGGCTTTACCCAAAGACGTAGCGGATCTTAAAACGCTTATTCAATTTGCGGCATCTAAGCAGGTTACCCTTATACCGCGGGCGGCGGGTACTTCTTTGGCGGGCCAGGTAGTAGGTAAGGGCATTGTGGTAGATATTTCGAAGTATTTTGATCAGATACTGGAAATCAATCCTACGGAAAAATGGGTGCGGGTGCAGCCCGGCGTTATTCGCGATGACTTGAATAAAAAGTTGAAACCTTTTGGTTTAATGTTCGGGCCGGAGACTTCTACCGCGAGCCGGGCCATGATCGGGGGGATGGTGGGTAATAATTCATGCGGATTGCACAGCATCCGGTGGGGCGCTACCCGCGACCACTTGCTGGAAGCTGCCGTAGTGTTGAGCAACGGCGAAGAAACTACTTTTCAGGCGCTGAGTGAGCCTGAACTAAATCAAATACAACAAGAAGATAGCCTAACCGGAGAAATTTTTAAAAAAATGTTTCGGTTGCTCCAAAACTCTGAAAATCAAGCTTTCATACAAGCTAATTTTCCGCATAAAAATATCACCCGTCGCAATTCGGGTTACGCCCTGGATGCCTTGCTGGAAACTGCTCCTTTTTCAACGAACCAGAAATCGTTTAACTTGTGCTCCTTAATTGCTGGCTCCGAAGGCACGCTGTGCTTTTTGACCGAACTTAAACTGCAATTAATGGAGCTGCCCCCGCCCGAAAATGCCTTATTATGCATTCATTGCCGCAGTGTGGGCGAATCGTTGGAAGCTAATCTGGTGGCCATGCGCCACGATGTGTACGCCTCGGAGTTAGTAGATAAACGCATTCTGGATTTTACCCGAAATAATTTGAGCCAACAGCCTAATCGTTTTTTCATTCAAGGCGATCCGCAGGCTATCTTAATGGTCGAATTTTTTGCCGATAACCGCGAACAATGTTTATTGATGGCCGAAGCCTTGGTGCAGGAGTTAAAAGAAGCTGCTTTGGGCTACGCTTACCCCATATTATTTGGAGCCGATGCGGCTAAAGCCTGGGACGTACGCAAAGGAGGCTTAGGTTTACTGCGCAATATGCCCGGCGACGAACAACCCGTAAATTTAATCGAAGATTGTGCGGTTGCCATCGAGGACTTGCCCCAATACGTAACCGATTTAGACCAGCTCTTACAACGCCACGGTTTAGTAGCTTCGTATTACGCCCACGCCGGTGCCGGGGAACTGCACGTAGAACCCATGCTGAATTTGAAAACCACGGCGGGTAAAACCTTGTTCCGGCAGGTATTGGCCGAAACAGTAGATTTAGTGAAGAAATACAATGGTTCGTTAAGCGGCGAGCACGGCGACGGGCGCTTGCGCGGGGAGTTTATTCCGCAGATTATGGGACCGGAAGTGTACGATTTGTTCCGGGAAGTAAAACAGATCTTTGATCCTCACTTTATTTTTAACGCGGGTAAAATTGTAGATACGCCCCCCATGGACGAATTTCTGCGGTACGTGCCGGAACAAGCTACTCCCCAGATTAACACGGTTTTTAGTTTTGCGGGCCAGGGCAATATTTTACGTTTAGCCGAAAAATGCTCCGGCTCCGGCGATTGCCGTAAGACCCAGCTTACCGGCGGTACGATGTGCCCCAGTTACATGGCCACCCGCCAGGAAAAAGATACCACCCGCGCGCGCGCCAATATCCTGCGCCAGTTTCTCACCCAGGATGGCAGCGTAAACGGCTTTAACCACCACGAGATTAAAGAAGTAATGGATCTGTGCCTTAGCTGCAAAGGCTGCAAGTCCGAGTGTCCGTCGGGGGTGGATATTGCCAAAATGAAAGCCGAGTTTTTACAGCATTATTACGATGCGAACGGTACGCCCCTGCGTACGCGCCTGATTGGGAATTTTACCCGTTTAAATGCCTTAGCCTCGAAAGTGCCTTGGGCTTATAACCAGGTAATGAATAATGGATTTACCGGTAAATTTGCTAAACAAGTAATGGGCTTTGCGCCGCAGCGTTCTTTGCCGCCGCTGGCCAAAACTACTTTACAAAGCTGGTACCGGCAATGGCGGAAAAAATCCGCCGCCAACACCCCAGGTCGCAAATTGTTTTTTTTCGCGGATGAGTTTACGAATTACAACGATGCGGAAATAGGTATTAAAGCTATCAAACTGCTTACCGCTTTGGGATATGACGTTATTATTCCGGAGCACGTAGAAAGTGGCCGTACCTATTTGTCTAAAGGATTAGTGCGGGAAGCCCAGAAAATTGCCATCCGTAATGTGGAACTGCTCGGGAATGTGGTAACCAAAGAGGCGCCAATTGTAGGCCTGGAGCCTTCGGCTATCCTGACTTTAAAAGATGAATACCTAGACCTGGTACCCGACCCGCTATTAACACCAGCTACCGCTTTGGCCCGCCGTAGTTTTTACCTCGACGATTTTCTGGCGGCTGAAGTAGCGCAAGGTTTTATTCGGTCGGAGCAATTTACTACCGCGGCCCGGCACATTAAATTGCACGGGCATTGCCATCAAAAAGCTTTATCGTCGCAAACAACCACGGCCAGCTTACTGGCTTTACCCCAAAATTACGAAGTGAGTATTATTCCGTCGGGTTGCTGCGGCATGGCGGGTTCGTTTGGTTACGAAGCCGAGCATTACGACGTGTCCATGCAAATTGGCGAACTGGTTTTATTTCCGGCGGTACGGGCCGCCGGTCCGCAAGAACTGATTGCCGCTCCCGGAACTTCTTGTCGCCACCAAATTAAAGACGGCACTTCGCGGCAAGCCTTACACCCCGTTGAAATATTATGGGATGCCTTGTTACAGTAGCTTTGAAAGGCGCTTGCTAAAGAAAAATTTAAAAAATTAAAATGATGGAAGGATTCTGGCAGTCAGCGTTAAGGCTGGCGTCGGGTTTCAGGCTACGGCAGCCGTGTCCTTCGCAATCTCAATCCAGATTTTTTCTTTCTTTTCTACAGACTTTAACAAAGCCACTAAACTATTTACCTTACTGGCACAATTCCAGATTTTATCCTGCATGTTGCTATGTTCGCCAATTAAAATGCAACCTAGCGAATCTTCGCAGGTATTGCCACCGTGGATTCGGATGCCTTCAAAGCACGGCACGTTGAGCAAAAGCGGTAAATATTTTTTAAAATTATTACTAAAATTAAGCACCACTTGGTAGTTACCGCTATCAATGGCCGTTTTACTTTTTTGCTTTTTCTGGCAATCACCTTTTAAATTCCGATCAGTATCCTCTAAAGTATACGCAAAGAAACTATTGTTAATAAACATTTTACCTAACGTAGAAGTAGGCGTATAAACCGAACGAACCACTTTAATCTGCATACAAAAAACCTTTTAAATGAGCGACCTGCTTTTGGGTTAGATTAAATAAAACGACCCCAATACCGTGGTAAATATCTAACCCCCAAAAAGGAATCGCAATACTGATTTTTCAGTATTTTGCCAGTAGTTACCTGAGGATAAGTATTTTACTTAAATATTCTATATAAAAAGAGGAGTCTGGTTATCGCATTTATCTGGCAGGTTTCTGTTTGATTAACTTTTACTTCTATTTAAATTAACACGCTGCACAAAGCTTTTCCGGAAAGCTTTGTGCAGCGTGTTAATTTAAAGTTTACTTGTTGGCAAAAATTTAAAAAATGTTTACCGAGTAGGGGAGGCCGGCGGTGGGGCAAACCATTTTTGATCTAAACTAATTTTTCCGGGGCCAATAAAATATAAGCTGATAAATAAAATGGCTGCTTCTAAGGCGTGCGAATACGTATTAAAATCATCGCCTTGCCGCAGGTGCATGGTAGTGGCTACGCACATCGCCATAAAAAGCAGAAGCGTAACTGGCCGGAAAAACAAGCCTAGCAGCAACAAAAAGCCACCGGCAAACTCGGTAAAGCCGCCCATAAATCCCCAGAAAACAGGAGCAAACGTGATACCCACATTGGCCATCGCCCCGCCCACTTGTTCCCAGTATTCGGGCCCGCCTTTTACTTTCGGATACCCGTGCAGCATAAAAGCCCAACCAATGCCAACCCGCAATAATAGTAAACCGAAGTGGCGGGTGGGATAATAGTTACGAAAAAAAATCATAGTGTAGCGTAATCAGGAGTATTTGTTAAGTAAATGGACACAAGTAGTAAGACACCAGTATCAAGACAAAATGAAATATAATAAATTAAATATCAGCGATTTAACCTTGTATTTTCAATATTGGAATGTAACTTTCAATTGGTCCTTTTACTTAGTTTGTTCGAAATCGTAAAAATAAAATTCAGATGCAAATGGAATAACTGCTGCCTGCACTTTACCTGGTTTACAAGTCATCTTCTTCGTCCGGAAACTCGAGATTTTGTAAAGCTTGTAAGATTTCTTTGACAATCTGTTCCATTTCGCGGCGAGAATCTGCTTCTAAGGTTCGGGCAAATAAATCCAAGATTAATTCACCTTCGGTGTTGGTGTATAAATCTTGAAAAAGCTTTTCAAATACTTTATTTTCCTTTTGAATAATCGCATCAATTTGATTAATAGAAGTAGCTTTGGCAGCTCTTTTTAAAACCTCTAGTACTTTCTCACTCACTTCACCACCGCCTAAATCAGTAAAAATTTGCATTAATGCGGTGGCTACCCCTAACCTAATTTTTTCAAAAGCAAAATGCAATTCGTTATTTACCGGGCCACCTTGCCGGACACGACTTTCCGCCTGATCAAAATTTTTAAAAATTTGGGGTAATGGTTTGTCAAACAAATCGGGTTGCGGGGTATGCAGCGCGCGCTGCAGCAATAACTCAAAATCTGAAGCCAGCATAGCGTTAATTTAAGTGAAATAGTTAAACCAGAATAGCGCTTTGTTTCCGGAGTTACGCTTGTAAAATTAAAGGAAAATTTAAAAAAAAAGCAGCCTCTTGATTTTTGATAGCCTAAAAACATGCGGTAGTAAAGCGCAAAAAGGTTTTGTGCCGAACATTTTAATTACCGAACTTGGCCTAAAATTTAAAATATTCTATGCGGCTTCTTTTACTCCGATTTTTATTTTTCGTTTTTGTTTTTTTTAGCGGTATTACCTACTTATCGGCACAAACCATACAAACGCCCGCTCAATTTTTAGGTTATAACCTAGGCGAACGTTTTACCCCCCATTCCCAGATTGTTAGATACGTGGAATACCTGGCGAGCCAGGCGCCGAAGCGGATGCAATTGCAAACTTACGGCCGTACCTACGAAGGGCGCCCGCTTTTACTGGCTACGCTATCGGCCGAAACGAACATGAACAACCTGGAAAAAATCCGGACCGATAATTTAAAGCGCATTGGTTTAGCGCCGGGTCAGGCCACCGGTACCCAGCCCGCCATTGTGTGGCTCAGCTACAACGTACACGGCAACGAGGCGGTATCGTCGGAGTCAGTTATGCTGGTACTATATAATTTAGTAACCGCGCAAAACCCCGATATAGCCAAATGGCTGCAAAATACCGTAGTGCTGGTCGATCCCTGCGTTAACCCCGATGGAAGAGACCGCTATGCCTCGTGGTATAACCAGGTGGCCAACCGCGAACCAAATCCTTCGCCCGCCGCCCGCGAACACCAGGAGCCTTGGCCGGGCGGACGCGTAAACCATTATTTATTTGATTTGAACCGCGACTGGGCTTGGCAAACTCAATTAGAATCGCAACAGCGCATTAAGGTTTATAATCAATGGATGCCGCAAGTACACGCCGATTTTCACGAAATGGGGGTGGAGTCGCCGTATTATTTTTCGCCGGCTGCCAAACCTTACCACGAAGCCATTACTCCCTGGCAACGCCAGTTTCAGCAAATTATCGGGCAGAATAACCGCAAATACTTCGATAAAAATAACTGGTTGTACTTTACCCGCGAGGTCTTTGATTTATTTTACCCCAGCTACGGCGATACCTGGCCAACCTTTAACGGTGCCATTGCCATGACCTACGAGCAAGGCGGTGGACCCCGGGCCGGGCGCGCTATCACGAAAACCGACGGCGATACTTTAACTTTGGCGCAGCGAATTGCGCACCATTACGCCGCCAGTTTAGCTACCATCGAAGCTACTTCCGACCGCAAAGACCAGGTTTTGCAAGAATATCAAAAATACTACGAGCAAGCCCGTACCAAACCTACCGGGGCTTACCAAGCCTACGTTTTAAAAGCTAATAATCAGCCGGGCAAAATAAACCAATTAACCACTTACCTCGACCGGCAACAGATTAGCTACGGTTACGCTACCAAAAAAAGCACGGGCTTTGGTTTTAATTATACTACCGGTAAGTCGGAACCAGTACGCATTGAGCCCAACGATCTGGTGATTAGCCTTTACCAGCCCAAATCAACGTTAATTAAAGTTTTATTTGATCCCAATGCTAAGCTGGAAGATTCTTTAACCTACGATATTACGTCCTGGGCCATTCCGTACGCCTACGGTTTGCCGGCTTATGGCTTAAAAGCCCGGGTGGGTGAGGTTAGCGATAAACCACAGCCACCAGTGGGTACAAACCCTGCGAAAATGGTAGAGCAGCCCTACGCCTACCTGGCCCGCTACAATAGTTTGCCCGATTTACAATTTCTAGCTTCTTTGGTAAATAAAAATATAAAAGTTCGTTTTTCGGAGAAAGCCTTTGAGGCCGATGGTCAAAAGTACGCCCCGGGAACCTTAATTATTACCCGCGCCGGTAACGAACGGTTGCATACCAAATTTGACGCGCTCCTAAAAGCCCAGGCCGATTCTTTTGGGGTAAGTTTAATGCCTACGCAAACCGGATTTGTTACGAGTGGGGTTGATTTTGGCTCTTCCAGTGTCCGGTCGGTGCGAAAGCCGAAAATTGGGGTGTTGGCCGGCGATGCTATTTCGTTTAGTGCTTTTGGGGAAGTGTGGCACTTTTTCGAGCAGCAAATTCAATACCCCATTACCGTAATCGATACCCGCGACTTTAACCGCGTAGCCTGGCAGCAATTGGACGTTATGATTTTACCCGATGGCCGGTACAACGAGTTACTGGACGAAAAAAACTTAAATCAATTAAAAGATTGGATACGAGCCGGCGGAAAAGTAATTGCCATGGAGGGAGCGGCCGCGCACCTAGCGGGCAAACGCGATTTTAATTTAGTTAAAAAGAAAGTGCAGGACAGTGTGGATTTAAAAAAAGAGCCTTACAAAGCTCTCCGGTTGTACGGCGATGCCGAACGCAGTGCTTTATCGGAGTTAATTCAGGGCGGTATTTACCGGGTAACGATGGATAACACGCACCCGCTGGCTTTTGGCTACGGCACCACACATTTTGCCTTAATACAGGAAGTGAACGATTACCAATTTATGCAGCGGGGATGGAACGTGGGCGTACTTAAAAAAGATATTTACGCCAGCGGCTTTGCCGGCAGTAAAGTTAAAAAACGCCTTCAGGATTCTCTGGTTTTTGGTGCTCAGGATCTGGGCCGGGGTCAGGTGGTATATTTAACCAACAATCCCTTATTCCGGGCTTTTTGGCACAGCGGCAAATTATTATTTGGCAATGCGCTGTTTTTGGTGGGGCAGTAAAAATTTAAAAAAACACGTACAACCAAAAAGCAGTTTACTTGAAACCTGCTTTTTGGTTGTAGTATATTAAGTAGTTGGTCGTTAATAGTTGTTCGTTGTTCGACTGGTAGTATTTTTAAAATCAACTACTTATCAGAACCTATCCATCTATTTGATTTTGTCCAAGTACTTAATGGAGAATATGCCTTTAGGATTAATTTAGTTTATTGTTACTATGTGTTGCTAAGCAAAGCACTTACCTTGATCTACTCCAGCTAATTTTCAGGCTTACGTAAAGGGCTTTTTTACTTAACCTTTCATAAATTTTAATTTTCTGCTGACTTGCTGGAGCCATTCCCGCGCCATTAACTCATGACCTGCCGGCATCGGGTAAATGCCATCCCAAATCCAATTTTCTGCCGGCGTTTTGGCCAATGCCCGGTTAAATGCCTCCTGAAACTCCACCAAAATGGCCTGGTGTTCCGTGCTTAGCTTTTTAACGATTTCGCGGCGCTTTTGTACTTCGCGGTTGTATTCGGCCCACCGTTCTTTCACTTTCCCCACCGGAAGGAAAAACGGCTCGCAAAGTACCAGTTGTACATGGGGTAATTGTTGTTTCGTTTGCTGTAATAAATTGCGGTAACTCTTTTTGTACTGCTCAGCGGTAAAATCTTAATTGCCTCCCCAAAAAGTTGAAACATCGTTAATGCCAATGAGCATACTTAAAAGGTTCGGTTTTAAATCAAGGGTATCGGTTTGCCAACGAGCCGCTAAATCAGTAATCTTGTTACCGCTGATGCCCCGGTTGATAAAATGAAAGTTTTTGGCCGGATACGCGTACCCTAATTTGCCGGCGATAATATAGGCATAGCCATGACCCATTACGTGGTTCCAATCGGTATTGCGCGTGCGGTTGCCTTCAGTGATGGAATCGCCCTGAAACAAAAAAGTAAAATCATCGCCGGCCATAGTAGTAGTTTCCAGCAAAGACATGGCAGGGGCTAAACCAGGAGCAATGGAGGCCAGAGCGCTTAGGGTGCTACACTTTTTTAAAAAATAACGCCGCTTATTCTGATTATTTTGCATTTATGATTTTTAACTAAGTAGTTGGTCGTTTTTAGTTGTTCGTTATTCAATCGTTATACCTTTAACCATCAATTGCTTAAACTCAGGATTTCAGCAACTTAATTTTGTCCTGTTACTTAATTACGAAATTTAAAATTAAAGCACCTGTCTTTCCAGAGAGAACTATACTGGAGGTTCTGGTAATAGTAAAATTTAAAAAAAATTACCATGTCGGATAAAAACAAATTAGTTGAAATAAAACGCTTGGGCGAAAATGATGCGCCGTTGGCTGAAGCCTTGTTTATGCTGCTGCAAAACGTTTTTGAAGTAGAAAATCCTACTTCTCCGCCGTTGCCTTATTTACAACATTTATTGCAGAATACTTCGTTTATTGTTTACGCAGCTCTGCAAGATAAGGAGATTTTGGGTGGCTTAACGGCTTATATTTTACCGATGTACCGGGTAACCAGCGCCGAAATATTTTGTACGATATTGCGGTAAAACCAGCGTTTCAAAGAAAAGGAATCGGGCGGCAGCTCCTGGATACCTTGTTACACTACAGCCAGCAAAATGGGTTTATTAATGTGTTTGTTCCGGCTAACGAAGAAGATACGCACGCTTTAGATTTTTACCACGCTACCGGCGGCAATCCCGAGAAAGTTGTCTATTTTACGTATGTAACCAACAAAAATTTTTAACCTGAACGATGCCTTGCCGAAAAGCTGAATTTTAAATAGGAGTAAATTGGCAATTAAAGCGGTTCTTTAGTGGTGCGCCAATCAACCTTTTAAAAATCCGATTTTTTAATTACCAGCTACTATTGGCGGTTGATCAATGCGATTGAATATAGTCGTCAGGTTAGTGGATGCAGTAAAAAATTTTAAAAATTTAAAAAATAATCTTTAGCGCAGATGAATGGTTTTTAAAGCTAAAGCTACCCGGCCACACTTTTAGATTCAGCTTGTTTTTCCATTTTTGGTATTAAAAACCAAAAGCCCAAAGCAGTAAGGGTGGCCAGTGTAGCGGTAAATCCCCACAAAATTGGAAACCCGAAGTGCGTAATAATACTGGAACCTAAATAAGGTCCCACTACAAACGCCACCGAATAAGACAAATTAAATAAACCCATGTAGGCGCCCCGATTACCAGGTCCGGAGCGTTGTACGGGCACTGTAGCCATAAAAGGCATGGCTAAAATCTCGGCCAGACTTAATAAAAACATGGATAGGTAAAGGATCCAGACGCCTTGAAACCAGTTTAGGGTTACAAAAGAAAATCCTACCAGTAAAGTGCCGGCACTTACTAAATACGCGAGCTTAAAGCGGGTGCCTAGTAAATAAACCAGGATCATCTCCATCGAAAATACCACAAAGCCATTTAGGGCAAACAGCAAACCAATGTCGGTACGGGGGAGCGCATAAACTTGCCGGTAATACAACGGTAGATTAGAGAAAAACTGAAAAAATATAATTCCGAAACAACCACTTAACACGGCATACCATACATACTTGCGGTCGCGGTAAGGCGAGTTGTTTTGGCTGGTGGCTGCCTGGTTTGGTTGGGGAGCCGGCGCGTGGCCTTGCCGCCGGCGGAAGTACAAATAAAAAAATAAGCCGGCCGCCAGGCTGGTAAATCCGTCGGCCAGAAACAGCCAATGGTACGAAAAAGTAGCTAAAATGCCACCCAGCACCGGTCCAATCGAAAACCCCAGGTTTATAGCCATCCGGTTCAGGGAAAAGGCCCGGGTAATATTCGCACCCCGGGTGTAAAAACTAACTGAGGCCGCATTGGCAGGACGCAGGCATTCCGCAATTAAACTCAGCATAAATAAGCCAGGCGCAAAAGTAAGAAACGTTTTTAAAGGCAGCAGCAAAAAGAAAAAAAGACCACTGCCTATTAAACTCATTACCTGTACGCTAAAATGGCCGAACTTATCGGTGAGCCAACCTCCCAGAAAAGAGCCGCACATCGAACCCAATCCAAATAAGCTTAAAGTGAAACCCACCTGTTGCACCGTGAAGTGCAAAACCTCGGTAAGATAAATGCTTAAGAAAGGCAATACCATGGCACCGGTACGGTTAATAAGCATCACCAAAGCCAGCATCCAGGCGGCCGGCGATAAACCACTAAAGGCATTCCGGTAAACAGAAAAAATCCGGTTCATAACTAGTTAAGCCATAGGTAATGCAAGTACACTTATGTTTTATGAAGGCGACAATAAAGGTAAAAGGACAAGGTAAAAATTTAGGGTTTTTTAAATTTCTTTGTGGATACACCTAGTTTTACGAGTTTGTCGCAACCAAACCGTTAATTTAAGCTTTAGAAAAATTTACATTCTAATTTTACCACGTTTTAAACACTTAATGCTTATTCAACCAGATCAGGTAATTGATGTTAATCGCTGGCAAGCAGGCGTACCAAACCAAAGATAGCAACCCGAAATTAGTGTTGAATTATTGGTAAACCCGTACGTAATCAATGTAAAATTTTTGTGGTAAGGCCGTCCTATCTATTCCTTTTTGTCCACCCCAGGCACCGCCAAAGGCTAAATTTAAAATTAAGTAAAAGGGTTGATCGTAGGGCCAGACATCGGGCCCGGTACCTTCGTTGCGGAAGCTAAATGCGGTTTTGCCATCCAGCAGAAAATCTACTTTTTCTTTGGTCCAATCGAGGGTATAAATATGGTAATCTGCCTCCGGATTTTTCAGGCCTACTTTCTGGCCTTTATTGGTTTTTTGGGCGTGGTTATACGCTTTGGTGTGAATGTTAAAATGTAACGTATCCGGATCGTAGCCCACGTGTTCCATTAAGTCTAACTCGCCGCAGGCGGGCCAGCCTACCTGGTCATGATTTTTACCTAAAAACCAGATGGCCGGCCAGGTTCCCCGCGCCGAAGGTATTTTGGCCCGCACTTCGATGCGCCCGTATTGCCACTCGTGTTTTCCCTCGGTAGTTAAACTGGCCGAAGTGATGGGTGCTACCTGGCCGTTGGTACGGAGAGAATCCAGCCGCGCTTCTATTACCAAATTTCCGTTTTCCAACCTAACATTCTCCGGCCGGTTGGTGTAATACTGCATTTCTTTGTTGCGGATATAGCCGGTTTCGTAAACCCAATCCTGGAAATTAGGCTGCCCCGTGGCATTAAATTCTTCGCGCCACACTAACTTGCGTTTTTTAATAACTACAGGATTTAACCAGGAAGTAACCGCCAGCCATAGTGCCAAAAGAAAATGCAGGAATAACATGGTTATTTAGATTAAACAATAAATCAGGAACCTTCTTTCAAGGTAAATAGAAATCCGGAAAACTAACCGCTGTACCGCGAGTTAAATTTAAAAAGTATTTTAACGAATAATGCCGCTATTGCCTACTAGCCGGTATCCAATAGATATAAATTTAAAAAAGTAAGCGATCTCAAATTCTTCTCAGAACTGCCAGACTAGCCGGTAAATCGTATTTTTTAAATTTATCTCTTACCGTTGACGAAATACCTTTATTCCGCTATCAGATGATTGGTAAAGCCCTGAGCAATTAATTGTTCGTAAGCGCTCCACACTTCGGCCGGAATAGGTTGATAGGTTTGATAGCCTTTTTCGGGATAAACCTTAATACGTTGCAGGTCGCCCAGCATAATGGCTATTACTTCTTCCGGGGATACTTCTGGGTTGGGGTAATCGGCAAAACTTATCTGCGGCGAAGTTACTAAAATCTCGGTTTGTTTACCGGGCCATTGTTTTTCGAAAGTAGCCAGGGTGCGCCGTTCCATGTAGGGTTTCTGTACCAGAATAAAACGGTTTACCTGTATTTGGCGCGCTTGTAATAGCTGGTACGCTAAAGCTACGTTTTCGCCGGTATTGGTAGATCGGTTTTCGATTAGAATATGCTCCGCCGGTACGCCCATTTGCCGGGCCACGCTGGCAAATTTATCAGCTTCTGTTTCCTGCCATAAACCCAGAGTTAACCGGCCCAAACCGCCGGCCAGGAGCAGCCAGGGAGCGTAACCCTGCAGCCACAGTTCTGCGCCTCGTTCGGCTACCCGCAAGTCGTGGCTCCCCAGCACCATAATGCAGTCGGCAGGTTGAACCGTATGATTTACGTGATGATAATCCCAAATGAGTTGAGCTAACCGAAGCGTTTCTGTGGATAGAGCCATGCTACGAATAAAAATTTTAAAATTTTAGTCGGGCGAGTGGTTACTTCACCCCAAAAAATATTTCCAGATTACGGACGCGCAATTACCAGATTTTAACCCGGAGCGAATCCGGCAGGTACAGTTTCTGGCCGGGCTTAACCCCAAACGCCGCATAGAATTCCGGAATATCCGACATGGGGCCGTTTACCCGTAAATGGGCCGGCGAATGCACATCGGTTAGTATTTGCTGAGCCAGGCGTTCGCCGCGCTGGTGCCCTTGCCAACCCAGCGCGTAACCTATAAAATACCGCTGTACCGGGGTTAATCCCCCAATTGTTTCGTTACTTTTATATTGGGGAGTCTTCTTAAAAGCATCCAGCGCAATGACAATACCGCCTAAATCGGCAATGTTTTCGCCGGCGGTAGCTTTGCCGTTTACGTGCAGACTGTCGAGTACCACGTATTGGTTAAACTGTTTTACGATGCCTTTTACTTTTTTCTTGAATAAAGCTTCATCGGTGGGTGCCCACCAGTTTTTTAAATTTCCCCGCGCATCAAACTGGCTGCCTTGGTCGTCGAAGCCGTGGGTAAGTTCGTGCCCAATGGTAGAAGCGCCGGCGTAACCGTAAATAATGGCGTCATCGGCCTCTTCGTCGCGCAAACCCGGAATGGCAAAAATGGCCGCCGGTAGCACAATTTCGTTATTGCTGGGGTTATAATACGCGTTGTAGGTTTGGGGCGTCATGCTCCACTCCGTGCGGTCCACGGGTTTACCCAGTTTATTTAACTGGTAGCGGTGCCACCATTCGTTGGCCCGCATCACATTTTGCACGTACGACGAGCGGTCTATTTTTAAATCCGAAAAATCTTTCCACTTATCCGGGTAACCTACTTTTTTCTTAATCTGGTGTAGCTTGGTTAACGCTTTTTCTTTCGTGGGTGGAGTCATCCAGTCCAGTTTCTCAATGTGCTCCCGGAAGGCCAATACTACGTTATCCACCATGGTTTCGTAGCGTTTTTTGGTCACAGGCGAGAAATAGTCGGAAACGAACAATTTGCCCAATACTTCGCCCATGGCGTTTTCTTCTTCGTCGAGTACGCGCTTCCAACGGGCCCGCTGGGCTTTACGGCCTTGCATCACAGTGCCATAAAACCGGAAATGTTCGTCGTCGAAAGCTTTGGGTAATTGTTCCGCAAACGTATGTACCAAATGCCATTGCAAATACGCCTGCCAATCGGCCACCGGAGCTGTTTTTAATTGTTGCCCCACCGTCCGGTAAAATTCCGGCTGCCCCACAATTACGCTGTCTTGTTTTTTTACCTGCATCTGGGAGAGCCAGGTTTGCCAGTCTACGCCCGGTGTCAGTTTGTTTACGTCGGCTACGGCCATTTTATTGTAATTAGCGTAAGGGTCGCGCAAATCTTCCAGCTTCCTAGAAGCCTTGGCTAGAGCGGTTTCCAACTTAATTACCCGGTCGCTGTTTTGGGTAGCCGTAGTCTGGTGCTGACCCAGCAAAGTAAACATTTTAATTAAATGCTGGCGGTATTCCTGCCGGATGTTCTGGGTACGTTTGTCCTGTATAAAATAATAGTCCCGGTTGGGTAAACCCAACCCCGATTGCCACAGGTACAAGGCTATTTGTTCGCTGTTTTTAGCATCCTGGTCCACCGAAGGACCAATCAGGGCATTTACCCCCATTACTTGCAGGTGGGCGACTACCGCGGGTACATCGGCATTCGACTTAATGGCGGCTATGCGGTCTAGTTCTGGTTGTAACGGGGATAACCCTTTTTTTTCCAAGGTAACAGTGTCCATGCCCATTCCGTAGAAATCCCCGATTTTCTGATCATTACTTCCTGGTTGGGCGTTTGCCTGAGCTGCATCCTCATTAACTTTGCGCAGACGAGTGTAAATTTCATCTTGCACTTCCCGGCCAATGCTCCAGTTACTTTCCGAGACCGGAATCGGGTGTTTTTTAATCCAGGCACCGTTGGCGTATTGGAAAAAATCGTTGCCAGGCAACACGGTGGTATCGCGGTAACTGCTTACTAAATCGGTAGTTTGCGTGTTATCTTTTGTTTTTTGGGTGCAATTGTCCAGAAGGAAGGAGCTTACAGCCAGTATAATACAAGACAGATAATTCGGGTGATTCATATAAATTTGGTTACAAGTAATATAAGGCCGGTACCGAGCTGCCACCGTTGTCGCAAAAATGCCTGCCTTAATTTGGAAATCTGGGTGCAAGCCGGCTTAAATTTTAAAAAATTGTGATTTGCTTTACTGATTAAATATAGCTGATCTGTTTGATATTTCGTAATGAGGCGGAAGAGCTACAGCCTAACTATTTTGGACACAAGCGGTTTATTTAAAATTCTGCAAATTTTTTAAATTTTAAAATAATCAACCTTCCTGAAGTATATCCGCAAAATTCAGCATAATGCAAACAGATACTATGTTAAAAGACAATGCTTTACAAGGTAAAACCATTATTGTAACGGGCGGCGGCACTGGTTTAGGTAAATCCATGACACAGGTTTTTCTGCAATTAGGCGCCCAGGTAGTTATTACCAGTCGTAAGGTGCCGGTGTTGGAGCAAACTGCTGCCGAACTGCACCAACTTACCGGTGGCGAGATTTTACCGCTAGCTTGCGACGTACGGGATTACAGCGCCGTGGAAAACATGCTGCAAGCGGCGGTAGAGCGATTTAACAAAGTAGATGTATTGATTAATAATGCGGCCGGTAATTTTGTGAGCCCGACGGAGCGCCTCAGCGCCAAAGCTTTTGATGTAGTAACCGATATTGTGTTAAAAGGCAGTTACAATACTACGCTGGCTCAAGGTAAACGCTGGATTGCCGCCCAACAACCCGGTACTATTTTAAATATTGTAACTACTTACGCCTGGACCGGTTCGGGATACGTGGTTCCTTCGGCGTGTGCGAAAGCTGGTGTGCTGGCGCTTACCCGCTCCTTGGCCGCCGAGTGGGCTAAGTACGGCATCCGGTCGAACGCCATTGCGCCGGGACCTTTCCCCACGGAGGGTGCTATGAGCCGCTTGTTTCCACCGCAACTAGCCGAAACCCTGGATCCGGTAAAACGGATTCCGCTGAAACGCTTAGGCGACCACCGGGAATTAGCCAATTTGGCCGCTTACTTAATTTCCGATTACGCCGGATTTATCAATGGCGAGGTAGTTACCATCGATGGGGGCGAGTGGCTTTACGGCGCCGGCGAATTTAATCATTTCGACACTATTCCGAGTGAGCTTTGGGATGCTCTAGCGCAAATGCGCCGGAAATCAGAATAATTTGAAAAATCTTTATACCGGGTAAGCTATTAGGGATAACTGTTGGATAAAGTTTAAAATAAACAAATAATCTTAGCCAGTACAAGCGTTAAAGATGAATGATGAAAATAGATTTAGAAAAACACAGCAACCGGGAAGCAGCTTTTTATTCATTTGCGCAAATCCGGAGCTATTTATAAGCAATTAGAAAAAGAGGGTAAAGATTAGTTTTATACATTCTAATTCCGTAAAATCTTTCGGAAGGCTGGATGAATAAATCTTGTGTTGAGAAGACATCATTCCTCTTTTTCTAGATAGCTGCCAAGATCTGGGAAAGCGATTTTTTAAATTTTATTTAAGCAGAAAGAAATCTTCCAGAATTTAACCAAAATCCGACACAATCCGCAAACACACGGGCTTGGAAACCTGAGCAGAAAAGCCGGTACTGGTTAACTGACCGGTATTGGGGTCGATGCGAAATGTAAATATATCGTTCGAGCGTTCGTTGGCTACTAACAAAATTCTACCCGATGGATCAATGGCAAAATTACGGGGCCAATTTCCCTGGGTGCTCACGTGCTGTACCAACGTCAGCTGGCCGGTAGCCTCGTTAATACTATACACCACTACACTGTTGTGGCCGCGGTTAGAGCCATATAAAAATTTACCGTTCGGCGAAACGTGCACGTCGGCGCAGTAACTTTCGCCCGTAAAGTCAGAAGGTAGCGTCGAAAGCGTTTGAATTTCGGTAAAAGTGCCTTGGGCCTCGTTGTAATCCAGGGCTGTCATGGTAGAGTTGAGCTCACAAATTAAAAAAGCCAGTTTGCCGTTCGGGTGAAAAGTAAGGTGGCGCGGTCCGGCTCCGGGTTTGGTTTGAAAAGCCGGTTGGGCTGCCCGGGTAAGTTTACCATTTTTAGAGTCGAGGCGGTAACCCAATACCTGATCCAGGCCCAGGTCAACCGCAAATATAAAATTGTTTTTGGGATCAGGTAAAATGCAGTGCGCGTGCGGCCCGCTTTGGCGATTAGAGATGCTGCTGCCCTGGTGCTGTTCGTTGCTCACTGCTTTGCGTAAGCTGCCATTCTCCTGAACGGGATAACTTAATACATTGCCCCCGCTGTAATTAGCGACTAAAGCCACTTTTTCGGTTTTATCCAGTGATACATAACAAGGCGAAGCTCCTTCGGTAGCTTGCTGATTTAAAAGACGGAGTTGGCCGGTTTTAGCATCAACGGCAAAAGAACTTACGGCACCGCTCTTGGCATTGTTGAAATTGCCAATTTCGTTTACGGCGTACAAGTGCGTTTTTTTAGCGTTTAAAGTTAAAAAAGAAGGATTTTCACCGCCTTTAAACGCTAATTGCGAAGATAATTCACCGGTAGCGGGGTTGAGCCGGTAACCAAAAATACTATCCTGCTCGGGTTTGGCGTAGGTACCCACATATACAAAATACGAACCGGCCATTTTCTGTCCGGCTTTTCCGCTGGCACAAGCCTGTAAAAACCACGGCAATCCAGCCAACCCCAAGCCGGTATTTTTAATAAAGTTACGACGCGATGTAGTAAATAAACTCATAGAAAGTAGCCTGATTTGACCCGTGTAATTACTTAAAATTACCGTTATCACCAAATTTAATCAGGAGCAATTATACAGCATCTTGCCAGAACCAGCATGGTGTAAAAGTAAAAAAAATTTAAATTTCGATTAAAGAACTGGTTATAAGTAAAAACAGTTCCGGCGTTTTCTCCGCAAGAGATTTCTGCTAAACAGCTTTCTTCTTATTTTTTGAAAACAAAACAATGCACACTGGTTCGTAAATCATCCGGCCTAAATCAGTTACGGGCTTAGAATAATTTACAAATCTTGGTGTTCCGGATAAAATTAATTTTAAAAAATACTGGTTTTGGAGTAAGAGCATGTATTGTAAGTAAAAGGACCAATTAAAAGATACATTCCAATATTGAAAATACAAGGTTAATTCACTGATATTTAATTTATTATATTTTATTTTGTCTTGATACTGGTGGCTTACTACTTGTGTCCATTTACTTATTTAAAATTTACAAGAACAAATTGCCATTTTAGGTACAGTTTATTGCTTTAACTAACTGAGGTTATAAGTGTAAGTAGTAATAAAGCCAGGTGCTTCTGGTTACGACACTTCTAAAACGAGCTTGCCAATGTGGGTGCTGCTTTCCAGGAGGGCGTGCGCTTGAGCTGCCTGAGCTAACGGAAACACCCGGTAAATAAGTGGTTGAAATCTTCTTTGCGCCAGCAAAGGCCAAACCTGTTCCAGAACAGCTGCCGTCAGGTTTGCTTTAAAAACAGCATCGCGCGGTCGCAGGGTACTACCCGTAATAGTTAAACGCCGGCGCATGACCTCCGAAATATTAAAATTACTTTGAGCGCCCAGCATGGCATTGATAAACACTAAACGCCCATCCAAATTTAAAATTTTTAAATTTTTAGGAGTGTACTCGCCACCAATCATATCCAATACAACATCTACTCCTACCTGAGCTAAAACTTCGGCAAAATCTTCGGTTTTGTAGTTGATGGCTTTTTCGGCACCCAAGGCTTCGCACGCTTCACATTTTTCCGGGCTGCCCGCTGTAGCAAATACCCGAGCGCCCATGGCTTTGGCCAATTGAATAGCGGTAATGCCAATGCCGCTGGTACCTCCGTGTACCAGCAAGGTTTCGCCGGCTTGTAATTGTCCCCGTTCAAAAACATTGTGCCATACCGTAAAAACAGTCTCGGGCAGCGAAGCTGCTTCCACAAAAGAATAATTATCCGGTAGGGGCAAACAGTGTCGGGCATCTGCTATTGCGTATTCAGCGTAACCGCCACCTACCAGTAAAGCACAAACTGATTGTCCAATTTGCCATTGCTTTACCTCGGCTCCGCAGGCCGAAATAATTCCGGCTATTTCCAAGCCTGGTATATCTACTGGTGCTCCGGGGGAGGTGGATAATTCCCTTTACGCTGGAAAACATCCGGCCGGTTTACCCCGGCAGCTTTCACCTGGATTAAAACTTCGTTTACTGCCGGAACTGGTGTTGGTCTCTGCTGAATTTGTAAAACACTGGGGGGACCCGGTTGGGTAATAATAACGGCTTGCATCATAATTAATGGCTAAAATAACCTAGGAGCAATCAGTGCTATTTTACCGAAATTAATAGATAAAAGCAAAAAGTTTAAGGCTGGCTATCGAGGAATAAATAATAGACGAAAACTGCTGTATACCGGTAAGTTAGCTAATTGAAATTTTTAAAAAAAACGCAACTGTAAACAAAAGCTTAGGCCCGAGTACAAGGGTTATAAATTAGTAATATTCTTTTCTCCATGATTATTTTACCTTGCATTAAATAGATAATCAGATCGGTATTGTACAAAATATTGCGTCTTAAACTTTTTGGAGAATTATGTATAATTTTTTTTGTATAATTTGCTATTTAAAAGCATATACAGGAGACAATCCTTTTGTTTATCTAATTTTAAGTTTTTAAAGTTTGAAATATTACACCGTATGGGATGCATATAAACAAATAAAAATAATCACATATACTGCCACGTAAGAGAGTTTGCGCTGGAGTTTTATTATATATAATTTTTTAACTAGTGCAAGTAAGGTTAATAGACTGAATATAGGCACCAATTCAAACATCTTTGAGCGAGCAAAATGTTATACCTACGAAGAATAGTGTTTAAAAGCACCTATACACCCAAGTAACCTTTAATTTATCAATAAAGAGAAAAATTCTTTATGCTGGTTTGTTTCTATATGTTATTGTTTTTATTTAATAAATTTTACTGGAAAACAGTTCATGCTGTAGCCGGGTTTTTGTTACTGTTGTTTTTCTTTCCGGTTGTGGCGCAGGTACAGGCTCCGTTAAAGTTTCGTCATATTGCAGGAGAGCAAGGTTTACCACCATTACAAATTATGGCTGTAGTACAAGACCAGCGCGGGTACATGTGGGTGGGTACCAGCGATGGACTAAACCGGTACGACGGTTATACCTTTAAATCTTTTAAAAATAACCCCCAAGATCCTTCCAGCATTAGTAACAATACCGTAGAATCGCTAACGAAAGATGCTGAAGGCAACATTTGGGTAGGAACTTCCAGCGGATTAAATAAATTAAATCCAGAGACCAACCAGTTCACGCGATTTACGCATGGCAAGCAACGGGATGATGAAATTTCTAAAGACGATATTCGAAAGGTATTCATCGACAGCAAAGGAAATATTTGGGTAGGTTCGTTCGTGGGATTGGAGCGGTTCGATCCGCAAACAAAACAGTTTATTTCTTTTTATCTTAGCAACACAGCACAATTTGAGGTAAATGATATTACCGAAGATGAGAAACACAATTTATGGCTGGGTACAACTAACGCCGGCTTGTATTATTTTAATACAACCAAAAAAACCTTTACCAATTTCACTCTTAAAAAAAATAGTGTTACTTCGTTAAGTTTTAATCATGTAAACCGTCTGCTTCACGACCGCCAAGGTCGCTTGTGGGTTGGCACTCATGGAGGCGGATTACATATATATGATCAAAGAAACCGCTCCTTTCAGCATATTACTATTGCTAAAAATATCTTACCCGATGCAACCATATCAGCCCTGACGGAAGATGAAAATGGTAAAATCTGGATCAGTATAGAAAACAGTGGCGTACGTATATTTGATCCGGAAAAAAAGCGCTTTGCAATTTATCAAAACGACGAAATTGATAGAAATAGCCTGAGCAGTAACTCCGTTTATGCCATTTATCAAGACATAGCTGGTAATATGTGGCTTGGCACATTTAATAGTGGTTTAAACGTGTGTACCAAAAAAGGTAATCGATTTAACCACTATAACCATAACTCCTCCCCAACCAGCCTCAGCAATAATCACGTATTACATATAAATGAAGATTCCCGAGACAACCTTTGGATTAGCACGGACGGCGGCGGTTTAAACCTTTTTAATCGTAAAACGGGTCAGTTTTCGCACTGGCGCCATCACCCAAATGATACCACTGGCCTTGCTGGCAACTATGTGCTGGCAACTGCCGAAGACCACGAAGGTAATCTTTGGGTTGGCATGTGGGATGATGGAATTACTATATTAAGCCCCAATGGTAAAGTAATCCGGCATTTAAAACATAACCCTCTTAAAAAAAGCGGGTTAAGCAGCAATAGTGTTTGGTCGCTATTAGTAGCCCGGGATAACCGGGTTTGGATAGGCTCTCTGGGTAGCGGTATTACCATTTATGATCCCCGTACCAAGCAATTTTCTTATTTGCGCCATAACCCAAACGATTCTTCTAGTCTATCGGAAGACGATATTAATGTGCTTTTTGAAGATAGCCAGGGGCGTATTTGGGTCGGTACTTATGGGAGTGGCTTAAGCCAGTACATTCCGGAAACTAACTCTTTCCGGCATTATGCCCATCAGTCTGCCAAAAATAGCCTCACCCATAATAGTGTTTTAGCCATTGCCGAAAATAAGAGCCACCAAATTTTAATTGGCACCACGGCCGGCTTGAATCTTCTCAATCCGGAATCGCATCAATTTACTGCTTTTCCTTCTTTTCAGCAATTTGCCACCGAAACGATCAATAGCATTCTGGAAGATAACTGCGGAAATGTGTGGATGGGTACGAACAGAGGCATTGTCCGGCTCGATAGTAAAATGCAAGGTTTCTCATTGTATACCGTCGCTGACGGATTGCAGGGCAATTTATTTAAAACAGCCGCTTATAAAAGCCGTAACGGAACTTTGTATTTTGGCGGGGATAATGGTCTCAACGAATTTGACCCGTTAAAAATAAGAGAGCAGGAGCCTTTTGCTCCTATCTACCTAACTGATTTTTTAATTTTTAATCGGGAAGTTCCAATTGCTTCTCCGCAGCATCCCCATTCACCGCTACAAAAAGATATTTCGGTTACGCAGGAGTTAACGGTACATTACCGCCAATCAATGCTCACCTTTGAGTTTGCTTCTCTTGATTATTCCGATAAACAATCGTTCCAATACGCCTATCAACTGGAAAATTTTGACAAAAGTTGGAACGTAATCGGTACCAAACGCACCGCTACCTATACCAATCTGCCTCCGGGTAATTACCTGTTTAAAGTTAAAACGATAGATGTGAATGGTAAGTGGTCGACCAGTACGGGTAGGGTGCGATTACGAGTAACTCCTCCTTTCTGGCAGACTTGGTGGTTTCGGGTTTGCGTTTCCGTTAGTATAACTCTGGCCATTATATATGTTTACCGGCGCAGAGCACAAACTATTCGAGCGCAGCAAGAAAAATTAGAAAAACAAGTGCAGGAGCGCACGTCGGAGGTAATGATGCAAAAAGAAGAATTACTACTGCAGGCTCAGGATTTACAAACATTAAACAAAGCTTTACAGCAACAAAAAACGTACGAACAACAGGCGCGCCAAGAGGCGGAGCAAGCCCGGATTGAAGCCGAGAAAGCCAATCAAGCCAAAAGTGTGTTTCTGGCTACTATGAGCCACGAAATTCGAACCCCATTAAACGGAGTAATTGGCATGACCTCACTACTGGCCGAAACTGATTTGAATCCAGAGCAGCAAAACTTTACCCACATTATCCGGCGTTCGGGTAAAAACCTGCTTTCTGTTATAAACGATGTTCTTGATTTTTCGAAGATAGAATCCGGTAATATGGAACTTTATCAGGAAGCATTTTCTTTACGCGATTGCGTGGAAGAAGTGATGGACATGTTTGCCGGCAAGGCGGCTGAACAGCATTTGAACATCATGTATGAGTTAGACGAGTGCTTACCGGTAGAAATTGTTGGTGACAGCGGCCGCTTAAAACAAATTTTAATTAATTTAATAGGCAACGCCATAAAATTTACAGAATACGGCGAAGTAGTGGTAAGCGGGCGGCAACTTCGCTTGACTCCGGAGGGCACCATAGAGATAGCTTTTGAGGTACGTGATACCGGCATAGGCATTACACCTGATAAAGCAAATCTGTTGTTTAAAGCTTTTTCACAAGGAGACTCTTCGACTACCCGCAAATACGGTGGTACTGGTCTGGGATTGGCTATCAGCAAAAAGTTAGTAGAATTAATGGGTGGCGAAATAGCTGTTTCGAGCAAACCTGGCCAGGGTACCACCTTCCGCTTTACCTTCCTCACCACTGCCAGCGCCGCAAAAATCCGGGAGGTGAAACAAGCAATGGAATTGGCTGGAAAAAATATTTTGATCGTGGAAGCTAACGCGTCCCTTCGTCAGATATTAAATCAACAACTTACTCAGTGGCAATTTAATACCTTACTGGCTAATTCCGGATCGCAGTCCTGGGACATGCTCGCTACTCAGGCAATTGATTTAGTGCTCCTGGACCATACTTTGGCTGCTTTAGATAGTTGGGAACTAGTTCAGCGTATTCGGCAGCAATACCCGGCAGTGCCATTAATTTTACTGGATTCTATTAATTGCTCTACAGCTACTCCAAAAGAAGAATTCTGCCGGATTCTTACGAAACCTATTAAACAACAGCAACTGCTACAAGCTATTATTAACAGCCTGCAGCACCTGCCTCAATTGATTACAAGTGAACCGTCGGAAAGAAAGCTATTTACCAATTTTGCGGAAGAACATCCACTGCAAATTCTGGTAGCTGAAGATTACCCGATTAATCAGGTATTTGCCCAAATGGCCTTAGAACGGTTGGGTTACACGTTTGAAATCGTTGAAAATGGCCAATTGGTATTGGAAGCTTTACGAACGAAGTGCTACGATGTGATTTTGATGGATGTGCAAATGCCCGAAATGGATGGTTTGGAAGCTACCCAAACTATTCGGGCGCAAACAGATAAATACCAGCCTTACATTATTGCTACCACGGCCAGCGCTATGAAGGAAGACGAACAGGTTTGTTTGCAAGCTGGTATGAATGATTACATCAGCAAACCTATCGATCTGGATGAGCTTATGCGGGCCCTAGCAAAGGCTTCGTCTGCTGCTAAACACCGGGAAGTTACCAGTAAGATTTATGAACATAGTGTTTTTTAGAACTATCCGAACCTATGCAAAAGTTGGATAAAAATTTGAAATTTATATACTTCCAGCAAGGGGCCTGGAAGTCGGATTAAAAAATAACAAAGCTACGGTACTTAAACTAAACCCGTAAAATCAACCAGGAGTAAAATATTGTTTTTTAGCCCCGGAAACAACTTTTATCCTACCTGCTACGCTAACTACTAATATCATTTAATTAATAGACTTCAGCTTAGCCCCGAGAACAAAAAATTACCCCATTAGCATGAAGCACACAAAATTAATGCAAAACAACCCAGCTGGTGATTATAAGGAAACTGTAGTACGAAGCCGACAAATGATTATCATCGTTTTATTTATTTTAGCTGGAAACTGTCTTGTTAAATTATTTTTTGGTCTGCCGGTATCGGCAGTTCTTATGGGAATTATGTTTAGTATTTTCCTGGGTTTGCTGGTGATTAGTAATTTTGGTTATTTAAGGCTTATCCGGGCGAGTAGCTTTATTACGATCAGCATTTTTCTGGTACTTGTTGCTTATGTAGAGGGTTTACAGGCCTCTGCTCATTTGTATTTACTTACCCTGATATTTATAGTGCCGCTTATAGGTGAAAATAATAATCTGTATAACAAAGAAAATATACTCTACTTCGTATTATTTGTGGTGTGTTACTGCGTATGCATCTATTTTGTAGAAGAACGAAGCAATATCCAGTTTATCAGTGAAGCTTCTTACCACTTTATTTCACGAGTGAACAATACGTTGGTAGTTCTGATGTGTACTTCTTCTTGTATACTGCTGCTCTACAACGAAAATAAATATTATGCAACTTTATTAAATGAAAAAAACAAAGCCGAACAAGCCTTGCAGCAAGCAGAAGGGGCTCGCCGGGAAGCTGAAAAAGCAAATCAAGCCAAGAGTGTTTTTTTAGCAACTATGAGCCACGAAATTCGAACGCCATTAAACGGGGTAATTGGCATGACCTCGCTGCTGGCCGAAACCAATCTGGATGCCGAACAACGTAACTTTACTGAAATTATCTGTAGTTCGGGTAATAACCTGCTTTCCGTAATTAACGATATTCTCGATTTTTCTAAAATAGAATCGGGTAATATGGTGCTGGAAGAGGAATCCTTTGATCTACGTGATTGCATTGAAGAGGTATTAGACATGTTTGCCGGTAAAGCTGCTCAGCAACGTATTGACTTAATGTACCAGTTTGATTGCCAGATACCCCCGCAGATAACCGGTGACAGTACCCGGCTGAAACAAATTCTGATCAACCTGGTTGGAAATGCTTTTAAATTTACTACCGAAGGCGAAATAGTTGTCAGCCTCCAACATTTAGGTCAGCGGAATAATGGTCAATTAGAGCTAGCTTTTGAAGTACGGGATACCGGAATTGGTTTTTCACCAGAGCAAGCAACTCATTTATTTAAAGCATTTACGCAACTCGATTCGTCTACTACCCGCAAATACGGCGGAACCGGCCTTGGCTTAGCTATTTGCACCCGGTTAGCAAGACTTATGGGAGGTGCTATATCTGCCATTAGCCAGCCTGGACAGGGGGCCACTTTCCGGTTTACAATTTTAACTAAAGAAAGTCACCGCGTGAATCAACCGTATACGGGGCATAACAGCGTGGACCTGCAAGGGCGTCGTATCCTGATTGTAGATGATAATGCGACTAACCGGAGTATTCTGCAAAAACAACTAAGTTATTGGCAGTTTGTTCCCGTGCTTACCGAATCGGGGGAGGAGGCTTTGGAACAACTCCGTACGCAGTTATTTGATTTAGTAATTACCGATATGCATATGCCCGGCATGGATGGACTGGAACTGGCTCAGTTAATAAAAAAACAGTACCCCCATATGCCGCTAATGTTGTTAAGTTCTATTGGAAATGATAGTGAAGCAAAAGCCACCGGGCTTTTCCGAAGCGTACTAACTAAACCGGTAAGACAGCGACAATTGCGGCAGGAAATTACAAATAGCCTGCAACCAGAGCAAAAAGAGGAAAAATCACAAAAAACTGAAAATAAACTGGTCAGCAATTTTGCTGATCAGCATCCGCTTCGGATTTTGATTGCTGAGGATAATCCGATTAATCAGATGTTTGCGCAAATGGCTTTAGAGCGGTTAGGCTACCAGCCTGAACTGGCTGAAAATGGCCGCTTGGTTTTAGCAGCCTTACAGACCACCTCTTATAATACTATTCTAATGGATATACAGATGCCGGAAATGGACGGTTTGGAAGCCACCCGGATAATCCGCTCTAAAGGTGAGAGCGCCTGGGAGCAGCCTTACATTATTGCTACTACGGCGAACGCCATGAAAGAAGACGAGCAAGCTTGTTTACACGCAGGTATGAACGCCTATATTAGTAAACCCATTGACGTAGACGAACTCATGAAGGCCTTGCGGAAAGCGGCCGCTATTGTACGACAGCGGGAAGAAAGCAAAGAAGGACAAAGTGCCTGATACGTTTATCCAAAAGATTTTGATAAAATTATACTCTTTTTAATATATGAGTTCTTAAACAGCGATTTAAAACAGTAATGACTAGCTGAAGCAAAAGTGCAGTAGTCTGATAAATAATTTTTTCATGATATGTCTGCAACTTATAGGATATATTAAATTGAAATTTATTGCCTTTTAAAATATTAGTATTTAAATGCTTGTATTATTTATGGCTATTATAATTAATTTTAAATTTTTTAAAACCACAATGTTGTAATTCACTAGTTTTAGCTAAATTAGATTATTGGATAAAACTTGTACTTTACAAGGAATGAGCCAGCGATTATAATTCCATTTTATAAATATTAATTATAAATTTATTGTAAAATATTCAATTCTAAATCATAAGTTTTTAGTATAAATATTTATTTTAATTTTTTCCTGCTTTCGGAAAAGAAGGTCTCAGAATGACATAAATTCACAAAAGGCCTGATTATATTAATAATTGCTGCAATTACTTTCATCGAAATTCAAGCATTAACTCTTTAAGAATTTCCTTTGCTTTTATAATTAGTGCCCGACCTTGTTTATAATGAAACGATTTCTTTTTTATGTAGTTTTTAATTTTGTCAGTCTGGCGGTTTTCGCCCAACAACCTGCCATTAAATTTACTCATTTATCAACCTTAGATGGATTATCGCAGAACTCGATAGCTTGCATTATCAAAGATAAAGAAGGTATTATATGGTTTGGAACCCAGGACGGTTTGAATAAGTATGACGGGTATACCTTTACAGTTTACAGAAACGATCCTAAAGATCCTAAAAGTTTACGTGCCAATGATATTGGAGCGCTGTATGAAGATAAGCAAGGTAATTTATGGATTGGATCTAATGGAGGTGGTTTAAGCCTTTACAACCGGCAAACAGATTCTTTTATTCATTTTATCGAGAACCCTAAAGACCAACAGGCGCTAAGCGATAAATCGGTAATGTCTATTCTGGAAGATAGTAAAGGCAACTTCTGGGTGGGAACTTACAACGGCTTAAATTTATTTAACCGCAAAACCAAAAAGTTTACCCGGTATACAAGCAATCCCCAAGATCCTTCCACCTTAACTAATTCCGAAATTCAATCAATTTTTGAAGATAGAAAGGGAAACTTATGGGTTGGTACCACTAAGGGGCTCAATCAGTTTAATTATAAAACTGGGGCTTTCAAACATTTTCTTAGTAGTGCCCATAAACCGGCAAGTATAAGTCACAATTACATTAAATATATAAACGAAGACAGCCGGGGAAATTTGTGGATTGGTACGAAAGGAGGCGGTTTAAATTTATTTCATCCGGCTACCGAGGGGTTCTCCTACTTTATGCATAATCCGAAAGATCCGGCTAGTATACGAAGCAATATTGTGCTTTCTATAGTTAACGCTGGCTCCGGAAAACTTTACGTGGGCACTGAAGCTGCCCTGGAAGTATTTGATACACACACTGGCACTTTTACCCATTATACGAAAGAACTGTACAACACTACCAGTTTAAGCAGCAATTCCATTTTATCGATTTTATTGGATAGGCAGGGCATCTTGTGGGTTGGCACTTATTCCGGAGGTATGAATAAATATGATCCTAATTTGTATCAGTTTGAAATATACAAAAACCACGATCCGGATAAAAATACCCTAAGCTCCAACTTAGTAACTTCCTTTGCCGAAGCTCCTTCTGGTAATATTTGGGTTGGTACAGATGGCGGGGGGCTGAACTTATTTAATATAAAGACTAAGAAATTTACCCGCTATTTATCCCAGCCCAATAATTTAAATTCCTTAAGCAATAATTCGATACAAGCTCTGCTGCAAAGCAAAAAAAGTACTGATTTATGGATTGGAACCTATGAGGGAGGACTAGACAAATATGACTTTATTAAAAATAAATTTACCCACTATACAGAAGAGAATGATTCTTATCACCTGAACAACAATTCTGTTTTTGCGCTTCTGGAAGATAGGCACGGCAATATTTACATAGGTACCAACGGAGGTGGCTTAAATGTTTTTAATGTTAAAACGCAACGCTTTATTAAGTACCAACACGACCCGCTTAATAGCAACAGTTTAAGCGAAAATTACATTACCAGCTTACTCGAAGATAACACCGGGGCTATTTGGGTTGGTACCTATTCTGGTAGCTTAAATGTATTTGATCCGGTAACCCAGCAGTTTACCCAATATAACCGGCAAAATAGCAATATTAGCAACGTTATTATTAACACTCTTTTTAAAGATAGTAAAGATAATATATGGGTAGGGACCATCGGGGGAGGACTTAATTTATTTAACCCTAAAACTAAAACGTTTACTGTTTTTACCCAGCACGACGGTTTACCTAACAATGTAATCAACAGTATTATTGAAGATGATAATGATTTTTTATGGTTAAGCACCAATAATGGTATTAGCCGATTTAATCCGAACAATAAAACATTTAAAAATTATAGTTTGTCCAATGGGTTGCAAAATTATGAATTTTCGGCAGCTTCGGGTCTGAAGTCTAGCACCGGAGAAATATATTTTGGCGGTATAGAAGGATTTAACGTACTGGATCCGCGTAATTTGTCGGAAAATCAAAATATACCCCCGGTTATTCTTACCGATTTTCATTTATTTAATAAGTCCGTATCTATCGGAAAAAACTCTCCTTTAAAACAGCATATCAGTCAAACCAAAACGCTAACCTTACCCTACGATCAAGCCGTTTTTGCGCTGGAATATGCCGCCCTGAATTATACCGTACCGGAACATAATCAATACGCTTACATTTTGGAAAATTTTGATAAGCAATGGAGTTATGTGGGAACGGAACGAAAAGCTACCTATACCAATTTAAACCCCGGCGAATATACTTTTAAAGTAAAAGCGGCTAATAACGATGGCGTATGGAATGAACAAGGAGCTACCCTGAAAATAATAATTACTCCGCCTTATTACATGACCTGGTGGTTCCGGTTACTGATAGCCGGTGTTTTAGTGGGTGGAGCATGGGGATATTATCACCACCGAATGCAAATTATCCGGCAACAACAGATTATGCTGGAACAGCAGGTGCAGGAACGTACCGCCCAGGTAAGCCGGCAAAAAGAAGAACTGGAAACCCAGGCTACTAATTTGTTACAATTAAATAAACAATTGCAGAGCCAGCAGCAATACGAAAAGCAGGCGAAAGAAGAGGCAGAGCAGGCCCGCCAGGAAGCGGAAAAAGCGAACCAGGCTAAGAGTATATTTCTGGCTACCATGAGCCACGAAATCCGGACACCCCTGAACGGGGTAATTGGGATGACCTCTTTGCTGACGGAAACTCATCTAGATCCGGAGCAGCGCCACTTTGCCGACATTATTCGCCGGTCGGGCCAGAGCTTGCTTTCCGTCATAAACGATGTGCTGGATTTTTCAAAAATCGAATCCGGTAAAATGGAGCTGGATCCTCAACCTTTTGATCTGCGGGTGTGCCTGGAAGAAGTGCTGGAATTATTTGCCGATAAAGCAGCCCAGCAGCAGCTCGAATTATTATACGACCTGGACGAAAACGTACCATTATCGATTGTGGGTGATTGCGGCCTTCTGCAGCAAATTTTAATCAACTTGGTCGGAAATGCCCTGAAATTTACTTCACAAGGGGAGATTGTAGTTGAGGTAAAATCGGGTGAGGTGCGCGAACACCATCAGCTGGAATTAAGCTTTAGCGTGCGCGATACAGGCATCGGCTTTTCTCCGGAAAAAGCAGCCAATTTGTTTCAGGCCTTCTCGCAACTCGATTCTTCTACTACCCGCAAATACGGGGGTACCGGCCTGGGGCTGGCTATTTGCAAAAGGCTGGTAGATCTGATGGGTGGACAAATAAGCGCCAATAGCCAACCGGGTCAGGGAACCAATTTTTACTTTACCATTCAGGCGCAGCTAGCTCCGGAAACCAAAGCGACCACTGAAGAAGAACCAACCGGTGATTTACAAGGAAAAGCTATTTTGGTGGTAACCGCTAACGCCACTTACCGCGAACTGTTGCAAAAGCAACTTCGCCACTGGCACTACCATTCGGTAGCGGTTCCTGCGGCCCGCGAGGCATTGGCCGTAATAAAAGAACAAGACTTTGATTTAGTGCTCACGGATCGCTATTTACCCGGTATGGACGGTATTTCGCTGGCACTGGCTTTGCGGGAAGATCAACCTCATTTACCGTTGGTTTTATTATGCAGCCTGGGTAATGACCTGAATTCGGAATCCCGAGGTCTTTTTACCGCTGTTGTAAGCAAACCCACCAAATACCAAACCTTGCAAGGAGCGTTAGCCAACAGTTTGCTACATCAACCTTTTGAACAAGAACTAATGCCGGCTGAGCAGAAGCTTTCGTCGAGATTTGCCGATAATTATCCTTTACGGATTCTGGTTGCCGAAGATTATCCAATTAACCAGATGTTCGCGCAACTGGTGCTCGAGCGATTGGGTTACCAGGTTGTAATGGCCGAGAATGGCGTACAAGCCTTGACCGCCTGTAACCATACGCATTACGATGTAATATTAATGGACGTGCAGATGCCCGAGATGGATGGGCTGGAAGCTACGCGGGTGCTTCGCGCTCAGGAAAGCAGTCATCAGCCGTATATTATTGCTACTACCGCTAGTGCGCTCTCCGAAGACGAACAAGCTTGTAAACAGGCGGGCATGAACGCGTACATCAGCAAGCCAATTGACCTGGATGAGCTTATGCTGGCTTTGCAAAAAGCGTTTACGTTTGTACAATCAGCAGAATTAGAGCGGATAGGAAAAGAGGTGTAATTATTTTAAAATTTTTTTAAAGTTTTATAAAAGTATAGCTATTCTGAGTGGCCAGTTAGGGTTGCCTCGGAACAGCTGTTTTTTTATTGATAATGATCAAATTGAAGTTAGTAGTTTCCATTGTAGACTGTAAGATAGTTCTTTTGGAGCCTTTGCAAGTCTCCAGGCTCGGGTGCTATCTAGGTTGATCAGTAACCCGTTTGCCTCGTGGCCGGCGGGCCTCGTTTGGCTCTTCCGCCCTCGCTAGCCTTCCTTTCCTCGACTCCGTCTGCGGAATGCTGCTTTGCAGCACCGGAATCCTAGCAGGTGCTCCACAGCCAAACTGGTGTCAGCTGCGTTTAGCTGCGGCTTTTCGGGCGCAACTGGTTTAAAGGTAAAGTACTTAATTTATTTGCAGTAGCTACAACGAACTACAAGAGTCAGAATAATTTCCTCCGGTATGAGATTCATCAATAAGGCGAATCTACTTTAATCTAATTTTGTCTTTGTACTTATTACCTGCTAAGTGCTACCTGATACTTGCTACCTAAAACCTGCTACCAGGAAACAGAGTTGAAAACTAATCGGCAAAATAGGGCTTTTTCCTTTTTGGGTAAACCGGGGCTTCCTGACCGATCATTTCCAGGAGCGAGGTTTCTATGGTTTGGCAAATGGTATTCAGGGGCAAATCGTTGGGCTCTACGCCAAAAGGTTCTTCAATTTCGGTAACAATGGCATCCAGGGCAATAAACGTATAACCCACAAAAACGGTCATTATCGGGGTCATCCAACCAATGCTATCTACTAAACCAAATGGCAGCAAAAAGGAATAAATGTACACGGTGCGGTGCAGCAGCACGCTGTAGGTGTAGGGGATAGGGGTGCTGGCAATCCGTTCGCAACCACCCACAATTCCGGATAGTTGGTTCAGGTTTTGGTCGATGGCAGCCTGGATAATGGAATCAATCTGGCCTTCTTGTTTTAGTTGCTGTACCCACAAGCCCATTTCTTGTAATAACCGGATGGGTTTAAAGGTAACATTTTGCAAAGCTTGGGCTAGGTCGGGTGGGAGCAGCCGTTGCAAATCCGGGGTAGCATCGGTGTAGCGTAGCTGGTGTTTTAAGGCGTAGGTAAAAGCTAGGAGCAAACGGGTAAAATAGTGTACCGGCTCGGAATGGGCGGGTAAATGGGTTAAGGTAATAGCCTGCCGGGTAAGCGACCGGGCATCAATGAGCAAGGCGCCCCAGAGTTTATGGCCTTCCCAGAACCGATCATAGCTGGCGCTGTTCCGGAAACCTAAGAAAATAGCCAGGGCTAAACCGATTAAAGTAAAAGGCGTGGGATTCAGTGGAATTTTATACGCGAAGAACTGCCCCCGGAAATACACAATGAATGAGGAAAGCAGCAACAAGGCCACTAAGCGCGGTAAAATTTCCGGCAGCACCGACCCATGCCACACAAACAGCATCCGGAACCAATTTCTTTTTTCTTTTATAATCATGGTAGAAATTAAGCGGCCAAATGTAGAGAGTGTGTTTTGAAAAACCTACGAAACAACCGCCGTCCGAAGCGGTAAGCGGTTTATTGTTTTTTTGCCAGTGTTTAGGATGCCGGATGAACAATACTTTTAAGGTAGACTAACTGAAAAAAATTCCGTAACTTAATAAATTATAAAACCATGCTGACTAAGGAAAAAGTAATTAGGAGTATACAAGATATGCCGGATAAATTTTCAATGGATGAATTAGTAGATAAATTAATTCTTTTGCAGAAAATAGAAACCCGCTTGGAGCAATCTATAAAGAAAGAAGTGTTTTCTACGGAAGAAGCCAAAGAAATGCTGAAACAATGGACTAAGTAAAGTGGGCTCGTCAGGCAATTTTATTTAAGTATAAATCTTAACTTGAGTATTGTGATTAATGCAGCCGTTGTTACCTTATGAAGTATGAATTGCCCGGTTCGCAAGGAGAAATATTGCCTAATCTACTTGGCTTAAAAACCGGAGATGAAGTTGCCTTAGCCGAGTTCGAAGGATTTTTAAAAGCCGAAATCCTCTTAACCGAAGCCTTAACGAAACGGACCAAGTTTAACATCGCCTACATTCTTAAAATACATAGGTTAGCGTTAGGACATCTATATAGCTTTGCAGGTAAATACCGCGATGTAAATATTTCAAAAGGCGGTTTTCCATTTGCGGCAGCCCGGTTTTTAGCGCAAACCATGCAGGACTTTGAAGAAGAAGTTTTGCGTAAGCTGCCGAACACCTACGAAAGCAAAGAAGTATTAATACGGGATATAGCAGTGGTACATGGGGAAATATTGGTTATTCATCCTTTCCGGGAAGGGAACGGCCGTACTGCCCGAATTCTGGCCAACCTTATGACCCGAAAGCAAGGCTACCCGGCTTTAGAATTTGAGAAAGTAGGGGAAGAAGAATTTGAATTTTATATAGCTGCCGTTCAAAAAGCAGCCGAGAAAGATTATAGCCCGATGATAGCCTTTATAAAGGCTATTTTCCCAGACTAGCTTCTATTTTTTTTAAAGTAACTTGTGCTACCTCGGGTGAGATATGGATGCCCTCTATTTTAAAAGATGCCAGCATCGATTGTAAAATCTGCTGTCTTTGTAAAGCTTTATCCTGGTCCTTAGTGGTGGCCGTTTTCGTTTTCATAACTCAATTTACGTAAAATAACGAAAACAGGCTATACCTATTCTCTGCTTAATTCTGGCTCAACCTGGCGAGTGAGTAAATAAAGCAATTTATATAAAAATGTGCCTTTATAAACAAACGGGTGAGTGACCGGGAATCGATGAGCAAGGCACCCCAGAGTTTACGTCCTTACCAAAACCGGTCGTAGCTGGCATTGTTCCGGAAACCCAGGAAAATAGCCAAGGCCAAACCAATTAAAGTAAAAGGTGTGGTATTCAGCAGAATCTTATATTCAAAAAGCTGCCCCGTAAGTACACAATTAAAGACGAAAGCAGCAACAAAGCCACCAAGCGCGGTAGAATTTCCGGCAACACAGACCCGTGCCACACAAAAAGCATCCGGAACCAGTTACTTTTTTCTTTTATAATCATGGTAAGAATTTGGCCGGTAAGATTAAGAAACTATCATATAAAAGCCAGGAGAGTACTGGCAGCTTTGATATGATAAGCAGATTTTAATTGTCTTATGATATAGACTTGTTTGGGGATTAGTTGGAAAATAGTAGCTACAACGGTTTATTAAACAAAGTATGTACTTGTTGTTCTTTAACCAAATAATCAATTAATGGTTTGTAAGTTGAATTACTAACGTGAGAAGGATACCAGTCAGAGTAAGAGTTGTTAAGAAGGTGATATTTAATTAAACGATCTTCTTCTAACAGTACCCACAAATTATGAGTTGCTCTATTCATGAATCCTGTTAAACCATTCATTCTTAAACCTTCAATGAGGTGTGTTGAAAAAGACGGACAGTTAATTTGCTTAGTTGTTAGAATATAATTGTTCAAATTTAACTGGACTTAGGTAATTTAAGCTGGAGTGTCTTCGTATTGGATTGTAATACATTTCAATATACTCAAAGATTTCGGTTTGGGCATCTTCTTTATTATCAAAAGCCCCCTCCTGCATCAATTCCGCCTTAAAGCGACTAAAACAGGACTCCATAAAAGCGTTATCATAAGCATTACTAGCCCGGCTCATACTCTGGCTAGCCTTCTTATCACCCATCAATTTCCGGAAGGCATTGCTGGCATATTGCCCACCTCGGTCGGAGTGGATAATCAAGCCTTCCTTCACCGACCGGCTCTGATAGGCTTTTCTAAAAGCGGCTATTACCAGTTCTTCTTTCATATTATCCCCCAACTGCCAGCCGACTATTCGGCGGGAGAATAAGTCCAGCCATACCGCCAGATACAGAAAACTACCAGTAGCCATAGCAATATAAGTGATATCTCCCACCCAGACCTGATTCGGAGCCTCAGGGAAAGGCTGCTCTAACAACAGGTTAGGACTTATCGGGTAAGGGTGCCGGCTATCCGTCGTGCGAGGAACAAAGCTGCGCGGCTGGATGGCCCGGAGTCCGTGCTTTTGCATCACCTGACGAATCCGGTAAGAGCCAGCGTTTACTCCCTTTTCTTTCAGTTCAGCTAGCAGGCGTCTAACGCCATAACGACGGCGGTGTTTCTGAAAAGTATCGATGATAGAAGTTTGCATCTGGTTTTCTGTTTGATTATTGCGCTTTGATTTTACTGATAACCAGCTATAATACGCACTGCGGCTTAGCTGAAGCACCTGGCATACTACCTGTACCGGCCATTTTTGGGTATGCTGCTGCACAAAACGATACCGTTCTTTTAAGTCTGTCGGCTGAAAATGGCTAACGCTTTTTTTAAAATGTCCCGCTCCAGCTCTAGTTCCCGGATGCGTCGCAGCAAAACCTGCTGGTCAGTAGTGGCGGATGCATTTTCTCTCCCAACTGCTCCTTTGTCTTCTTGACGACTCCGCCACCGATAGATGAGGTTCTCGCCAATGCCCAATGACTCGGCCACTTCTTTTACCGGCCGACCATTAGAAACCATCTGCAGTACTTGCTGCTTGAAATCAGCATCGTACTTGCGACGCTTTTCTGGAGTCTTTTTTTCTTTCATCTGGATTTGCTAAGTTAAGCAAATCAACTGTCCGTATTTAGTAGAGCATCTCAACTAGTGTAGCATGATCCCAAGCATCAATAAGTGGAGTTAAAATTCTTTTTATATCTGCAAAATCGACTAAAATACCTTCCGCATTAGGCGTTCCTTCTATTTGAATAATCATTGCATAGGAGTGCCCATGTAAATTCTTGCAGTTTCCTTTATGGTTGGGAAGTCGATGAGCACCTTCCCAACGAAATTGTTTTGCTATTTTCAAGATATTATTATTAAGTGGAATAAGACGAAATTAAAGTAAACACTTTAATAATCTTGGCTTAGATTAACTTTATAGTGATTCATTTACTCTTGACCTCCTTGATTAATAAGATAAAATAAAAAATAATATTTACTACTCCCGATACCCTCCCTTAAAAACCTCATTCACATGCCAAGCCGTAAAATCAGGATTGGGGTAAAAGGCTTTTTTCTGGGGTGGTTTAATGGATTTACCGTGATGCTGAATTAGCCACAAATCGGCACCTTGTCCGTTTACCTCATCTGAAACCAGCATTTTTAATTCGTGACTTACCGTAAAAGCTCCTAAGTCGAAAAGCTTATGGTGGGTGGCGCATAAGGCTAAACCGTTTACTTCTTCATCGGGGCCTCCGGCCTGGTGCCATTTAATATGGGCTGCTTCTAAAGCCAGTATTTTATTTTTCAGCCTAACACTAAAGCCACAAACGGCACATTGGTATTCATATGCTTTCAAGATGCTCTCCCGAAACATTGGGTCGCGTTTACGAAGTTGGTTTATACCAATAGGATTGATGGTAACATTTAGGCCAACTGCATCCAAAATATCCTGGTGAAGCGTTTTAGGAAAATTTTGATCTAATAGGAGTCTGGCAATTTCCGTTATTAGAAATGGATTTGCTTTCAGTTGCTGAATAACCTCATCCGGAAACTTTCCCTCCAAATTATTGGTGAGAAGATACTTAGCCGGGTAGTCTTGCTTCGTATTTAGTAATTCTGGTTTGTTAAACTGCCAAAGGTGATCATTTGCCAGTCTAATAAATGGGAAAGTAGTATAAATTGTTTTCCGGGGAGGTCCAAAATCTGCCAGCAAATTATTTAACCTCGGCTCGATAGAAGCATAAGAAATAAAGCCGGTGTTTCCACTTTGGATCTCTCCTAAAGCCAGAAGCATCAAAAGTGGTTTATGCGGCGCACGGGTCCCCTTACTTTGCCAGGTTTTAATTTTTTGAAACTGCTCTAGGATATATTGTTCTTCCATTCCTACGGTGTCCTTCCAAAGTACTTAGGAAATTTAAATATTCTTAATTTAAGTATGGTTAATTTAGAAATGAACTAATAAGCCTTAATGAGAAGCTTACTAATTTAACTCACCTACCAACTATAATACACTAAGGGCTTAATATTCGCCTCGTAAATGGCTTTTACTCCTCCCAATTGCTCCGGCGTGAGGTCGGGTACTTCCAGGGCTTGCAGGTTAGAGATCAGCTGGCTGGGTTTGGAGGCGCCCGGAATAATGCCGCTGACGGCCGCGTGCATTAATATCCAGCGCAGGGCTACGTGAGCTAAATTTTCCTGGTCCGAGAACAAATTTTTGATTTCCGAAATAGCTTACAGGCTCTAATTTCTAATGGACGGGTTCTGCTAACAAGATTTCGGCGGGAATGCCCAGGCCTCGGTGTAATTTCCGAGCCATTTCTATGGTTAACTCGCGGTGCCGATTTAGGATGCGGGATACGGCCGTTTTATCGCCTATAAACGGGATTAAATCTTTGTCTTTTAATCCCAGGTCGGCCATTCTTATTTTAATTGCTTTTATAGGGTCGGGATTTGGGATAGGATACTTTTCCGATTCGTATTCGCGCACCAGCAGCACCAATAGTTTTAATTCTTTCTCTTCGTCGGTGCTGGTATGGGCGTCAAAAATAACATCTATTCTGGCGAGAGCAGCTTCGTATTCCGCATCGTTCTCAATAATTTTATACATATTCATGATTTAAAAGCTTACAGTTTACGGGAGTTAGTTTTTGTTCAACCCAGATCGTACCTATTAAATAGTTTTGGCATCTATTCGGTCGTATTTTTTATGCGGTCCAAACCATTTTACCATTAAATTTTTGTGCGTGAAACTGATTCTTACAATTAAGCGATAATGATTGCCTTTTAAATTAAAAACAAACCGGTTATCACCTACTAAGTCAGCACTCGGGTAAGTTAGCCTCAATTCATTTATATTAGCCCAATTAGCTTTTTCTACCACCTTTACCCAAGTAAAAAGAGCATCGGCTGCATCCGGGTATTTAACAGCATACTCTCTTATGGTTTTGGTGGTAATAACATGCATAATCGGCCTTTATACCATAAAGATAAATTTAAGTTGACGTAAAAACAACTTTTTAGCATGTAAGTTGCCGCTCTGTCAACTTTATTTCTTATTCGGCCTATATTAACTTTTTGTAGAAAGCTTTCCTACCAATTATAATGCACCAGCGGCTTAATCTTCGCCTCGTAAATGGCTTTTACGCCTTCCCGTTGCTCCGGCGTGAGGTCGGGTACTTCCAGAGCTTGCAGGTTAGAGTAGAGCTGACTGGGTTTTGAAGCGCCTGGTATAATGCAGCTGACGGCCTCGTGCATTAATATCCAACGCAGGGCTACGGGGGCGAAATTTTGTTGATACGGGAACAGTTTTTTAATTTCTTCTACCGCTTCCAGGCCGGTATTATAATCGAGGCCCGAGAACGTTTCGCCTTTGTCGAAAGCTTCGCCGTTGCGGTTAAAATTGCGGTGATCGTCGGGGGCAAAGTTGGTTTCGGGGCGGAACTTACCGGTAAGCAGGCCGCTGGCCAGGGGCACCCGCACAATTACGCCAATGTCGCGGCGCTGAGCTTCCCGGAAAAATAACTCGGCGGGCCGTTGCCGGAACATGTTAAAAATAATCTGTACCGTGGTTACATTCAGGAATTCAATGGCTTTTAGGGCTTCTTCTACTTTTTCTACGCTCACGCCCATGTTTTGGATTTTACCTTCTTCTTTGAGCCGGTCGAACAGCTCAAATATTTCGGGTCGGTAATACACCTCGGTGGGCGGGCAGTGCAGTTGGATCAGGTCCAGGGTGTCGAGGCCCGTGTTGCGCAGGCTAGCTTCCACGAAAGCGCGCAACGCCTCGGGCGTATAGGCTTCGTTCACGTGCGGGTTCAGGCGGCGACCGCATTTGGTAGCCACGTATATCCATTCGGAGCGGGATTTTACCACCCGGCCCACGGCTTTTTCACTTTCGCCGTCGCCGTACACGTCGGCGGTATCAATAAAGTTAACCCCGGCATCCAGGGCGGCATTTAAAATCTGGTCGGCCGTGTCGTGGCTAAAGGGTTCGCCCCATTTGCCACCTACCTGCCAGGTGCCTAAACTTATTTCGGATACGTTAATGTTGGTTTTTCCTAATTTTCTGTATTTCATGCTTGTAACATTTACCATGTAGCAGTTACCATTTACCAATTAAAAGCGCACAAAGTTTAAGAATCTGATAGAACAGGGGCGTTAAAGATAAATGCTGCAGATAAGTTTATGCTTGTTCTCGCTTCATTCCCCGGATTGGTTAGTAGACTTTAGGAAAATTTAAAAATTTAATAATTCGCGGTAATCGTAAACAATTCAGCGTAAACAGCAGTATTACCCAGGTATTTTCTTAAATTTTTTAAATTTTGATGATTATGGCCAACGAAACAGCATCCTCGTTTTCGCCTACCTTTACCATTGGCGGCGATTTAACTATTAACCGGATGGGCTACGGCGCCATGCGGATCACCGGCGACGGCATCTGGGGCCCACCGAAAGACCACGATGAGAGCATCCGGGTTTTGCAAAAAGCAGTAGAACTGGGTATTAACTTTATTGATACCGCCGATAGCTACGGTCCGCACGTGTCGGAAGAACTCATTGCTGAGGCCCTGCACCCGTACCCGGCCGGACTGGTAATTGCCACTAAAGGCGGCTTACTCCGGACCGGTCCCAACCAGTGGCCCATTAACGCGCACCCCGACCATTTACGCGAAGCCCTGGAAGGCAGCTTGCAACGCCTAAAGCTAGACCAGATTGATCTGTACCAACTGCACCGCGTAGACCCCAATGTGCCTTTCGAGCAAACTTTGGAATTTTTGCAGCAAGTACAGGAACAAGGCCTGGTAAAACACATTGGCCTCTCCGAAGTAACGGTAGAGCAAATTAAAAAAGCTCAGGAATACGTAACCGTAGTGTCGGTGCAAAACATGTACAGCCTAGATAACCGCAAATGGGAAGCCGAACTGGAATATTGCCAGGAGCAGAACATGGCCTTTATTCCGTGGTACCCTTTGAGTGCCGGTAACTTGCGGGCTACCGAAATTATCGGCCAAGTAGCCCAGAAGTACGACGCCAGCCCCAACCAAATTGCCTTGAGCTGGTTGTTACACCACTCGCCCAACATTTTATTGATTCCGGGAACCTCCAAGGTAAAACACCTCGAAGAAAACTACCGCGCCGCTTCCATTCAGCTAAGCTCCGAAGATCTGGAGGTACTAAGTAATCTGTAATAGCGAAACGTACCGATAATAGCTGATTACACGGATTATTATCGGATTATATTTTTACCACAAGAAGCAGGTTCTGCGCAGCAGAATTCCGAAGCGGAACGAGGAAAGGACGAAAGAAGTAGTAGCCGCATCTCCTTCCCTGTTTTTAGGGGAGGTCCCAGGAGGGGGGAGGGGTTAAACAAGCCCCCGGAGCCAACTCAGCCGTGTCAAGCTAGATAGCACCAATGCCTGGAAAGATGCAATCTTTCCAAAGAAGAGCAGTAGAAATTCCTCCCCCAACCCCCTCCAAAGGGTAGGGCCGTTAAGTTCTAAAGAGCTTAGCCATGTTTATAACTTTATTAGCAAAATTCATAATAGCTTGTTTCATGGAACTGAAGCCGTTTTTACGCGCTAAGTTTAAAGCCATGTTCTTCAATAAAGACAGGTTTTCCGGTGCTTGTCCGCAACTAATTCTATTCTTGTCTTCTTTCAAAGTCACATCTTTCTCCCAATGCAGGCGGTTTTCAATTCCCCAATGTCCCCGAATAGCTTTAGCCAGCATCGCCGCCGGTGCTTTTTGATCGCTGCAAATGTAATAACTCGTCCGTTCAAAAGCTTGATGCTGCCGTTGTCCTTTCCGCACCAAGCGAATAAACCACGCCAGCCCCGGCCAATCGGCTTTTGCTTCGGCACTGGCCGGGTAGACGGCTACTACCCGTTGCACGAACCGTCCCCGGCTGCGCTCACTTTCTTGCCACTGTCCCATCGCCGGCGTACAGTTCGCTACCTGTTGCATAGCTATCAGCAACTTTGGCTGGTTACTTTTGACCTTAATGAGGTAGTGCTGCCGATTAGAAACAATGAGGGCTACTGTTTTTTTTGGCAATGCAACGCATCTAACGTCAGCAGCAAGCCACGTTGCTGCAAGCGGCTTAACAACGCCCGTACGCTGCTGATCTCACTTTGCTGCCCATTGTCGAACCGTTCTACTTCCTCCACCAGTCCTGTTTGCTGGCAGAAAGCGCTCACCAACACCACAAAGTTCTGCTGTTCGTTGTCATGTTCCCGAACCGTCGACTTGAGGCTCTTGCCATCGATACTGAGCCAACGCCCACCCTGATCTGGGACTCCTACCCAGCGGCGGAAAGCCTGAGCTAATGCTTTAAAATCAACGTGCATCAGCAATTGACGAATCGTTATATAACTGGGCACTTGTTTTCGGTTCAGTTCCAGGCAAGAGGCCAGTACTTCCCGGTTGTTTTGCAGGAACCTACCGATCTCCCGGTAAGCGCAATAGCCGCTCATGATGCTCATTACAATCATACTTAAGGTCTCCGCTAAAGGGTAGCGCCGCCCTTGGGCCCGCCGGAAATCGGGTACTTCCCGTAAACACGCTAGTAAACTAATGCTACTGGTCTCCATCTTTTTGCTTTTTTGCTAGTCCCTTTAGTTTACGTAATTTAGAACTTAACGGCCCTGCCTCCAAAGGGGGACATCCCACAACCAAAAAAAGACAAGCTATTTCCCAACTAACCGCTCTGCCCGAAACAAATCATCAGCGGCTTGTAAAATCTTGGCTTTTAATTTGGGATTATAATTTGGATGTTGTTGCAGGAAAGTCCGGACGGTGTTCGCGGCTGCGGGCGTTTGGTACGCACCGAAGGTGCCCTGCAGCCAGGCGTACGGAAAGAAAATATCGCCGGTTTTTTGAATTTCTTGCAATAAATCTAAGCTGGTAGCCAGGTATTTTTCGGAAGTTTGCTGGCGCAAGGGGTGGTGCAGGTAACTGAGGGCTGTAACTACCCAGGCTTCTTTTTCGCGGTTGGTCTCTTGCTGCAGCGACGCAAAAAAAGCATCGCGCTCGCTTGCCTCAGAAGCTAAAGCCGGCATTAAAAATTGCAAGCGCTGTTGGCGGTCGGGGTTTTTGATGCGGGCAAGTTGTTTTTTTAAAATTTGCGGACTATCCGTATAATCGCGAAGAGCAAGCGCTTGCGCCAAGGAGGTGTAATCATCTTCGGTGAGTTTTACGCCTGCGGGAGGCTGCTCTTGCTCCCAGATACGGTATAATTGCTTTTGCGCCGCAGCGGTGAGGGCGATACTCTGGTACGTTTTAAATAATAACTTTTTATTATTCGAGGCCGAAGCCTTTTCCATCGCTTGCCCTAATTCCTTTTCCAACTCTTCGGCCAGGGCGAGCCGATCGAGAGGTTTTACTAGTCGCCAGAAAATGTCGGTCAGGTTACTGGTTACTAGTTTTAAATTTAACTCTTCGGTTTCGTGGAGCAGGGCGGTGCGGTAAAAACCCAATAATCTATAAGGCGTAAGGCCGTGGCCATGGAGCATGTTCTCGTACAAACTAATATAGCCGGAAGCCCGGCTTACCGGGTTTTTTAAATTTGTGAGATCCTGGGCCCCTGCATCAGCAACAGGGAATACGCCGTAACCGGTACCGGAGCTATTAAACAAAATGAAACTAGGAGTGGCAGCCCCTGTGGCCTGTGGTACACTTACTTCGCGGGCATTCATGTTCACAGTGAGTTCCTGCAGCCGGTCGGGGTACACCAGGGTAATTTCAAATAGTTGGGGCCAGAGGCGATCGGAGTTGTCTTCGGCTTTTTGGGTTATTTTCAACTGTTTTATTTTGGAGCCGTCGGTTTGCAAATCGTAATTAAACACCGGCCGGCCGGCTTCATTTACCCAAACCTGATTCCAGGCCTGTAGGTCGGTAGGCGTATGGGCATCCAGAATTTGAATTAGATCGGGCCAGGTAGCGTTACCGAAAGCGTATTTTTTTAAATATTCCTGCAGCCCGGCTTTAAAAGCAGCTTCGCCCATGAGCCGTTCCAGTTGCCGCATCATTACGGGAGCTTTGTGGTAAATAATATTACCGTATAGGGTGCCGGCATCCTGCAAATTATCGAGCTGCTGCCGGATGGGGTTTGCCCCGACGGTGCGGTCTACGGCATAAGCGGCCGGCAAATGGTCCACCAGAAATTTTAAGTCGTAATTGGTATTGGCTTCGGCTACCTGGGTAATTTTATCGGCCATAAAATTGGCGAACACTTCTTTCATCCACACATCGTTGAACCATTGCATGGTTACCAAGTCGCCGAACCACATGTGCGCGGTTTCGTGCGAGATTACGCTGGAACGGGCTAGTTTCTGGTCCTGGGTTGCGCCTTCGTCTAAAAACAAGGCCGCAGCTTTGTAATCGATTGCGCCCACGTGTTCCATGCCGCCGTACTGAAAGTCCGGGATGGCCACAAAATCAAACTTTTGGAAAGGGTAGGAGATTTGCGTATAATCCTGCATAAACTGCAGCGCAGCGCCGTGAATCTGGAAAATAGGGTTTAGACTTAGTTGGAGCTTATCCGGATCCGTTTCGCGGTGCAAGAGCTGCATGGGCCGCCCGTACACCATTTGGCTTACTTGTTTAAATTTACCCGCCGCAAACGAAAACAAATAGGTGCTCATGGTATCGGAAGGTGCAAAGCGAAAAGTTTTGCTGTTTTCTCCGGCAGTAGAATCCAGCAGAGGCGCGTTGGTTACGGCTTGCCAACCTGGCGGAACCGTTAAGGTTAAAGTAAAACTGGCTTTCAGGTTAGGTTGATCAAACACGGGGAAAACGGTACGCGCCCGGTCGGGTACCAACAAGGTGTACAAGTAATCTTCGTTGCGGTTTAACGATAAATTGCCGGCGCTAAAAGCTATATTTATTGTATTCAGTCCTTTTTTTAAATTTTTAGCCGGAATAACCAAGTGTTCATTTTGATGCTGAATGGGAATAGCTTGGTCGTTTACCCGTACTGTTTGCAGGTGATCGGGTTTTTCTTTAAAATCAATTTGCAGCGGCGCGCCCGTTTTTTTCAGACAAAAGGTAATGGTTTCCTGGCCCGCAACAGGAGCGTTTTTCCCATCCCGAATAGTAAAATGCAAGATATAACCCAGCTGCCTAATCACAGCTTTCCGGTAATCCGCTAAAGGTTTGCTTACGCCGTTTTCCAGGGGTATACTTTGCGTAACCATCGTTTTTTTACTGCAAGCCATTCCGGCCAATACTACCAGGCTCAGGAGGCTTACGCTCCATAGGTGCATCCAATCTCTTCTCATACAGCCTTAAAAGTACACAGACCGTTTTTAATTTTTTAAATCTATTTTTACGATGGCTGTTGGGAATAAATAGATAAATGATTTTCTGCGGCTCTTTTAAAATTGCTTTTTCCCTATTATGGAGCAAACCAGCTTCGTTCTAATTTATTGCAGCGATAAAATATTGCAAGCACAGGTAAAATTTTAAAAAAATCCGTAAATAGGTAGGCTATTCTACCTGCCGTATGGGAAACTCATTGGAACCCGGGAATATACCGGCCGTAAACTTTTACCCCTTAGGCGATGCCGCCATAATCTTGGAGTTCGGCGACCATATTAACCGCCTGACGCATCAGCATATTCAAGCAACTACGGAGTTCCTGGATCAGCATCCGTTTCCGGGTTTGGTGGAATACGTTCCCGCTTTTACTACTTTAACCATTTTTTACGATCCCTGGATTGTAAGCCAGCGAGGATCACGGAATCCTTATGATGCGGTAATGGCTTATCTCGCCGAAATGCCTTATTTTGAAGAATCCAGCCCGGAAAAATCCGAATTAAAAGCAATAGAAATTCCCGTATGTTACGGCGGTAAATTTGGCCCGGACTTGCTCTACGTAGCCAATTTACACGGCTTAAAGCCAAAAGACATTATAAAGTTACATACCCAAACCACTTACCTGGTATATATGATTGGTTTTGCCCCGGGCTTTCCGTTTTTAGGAGGAATGAACCCCGCCATTGCGGCCCCGCGCAAAGACAAACCCCGGCCCCGGGTGCCCGCTGGTTCGGTGGGTATTGCCGGTAAACAAACCGGCGTGTACCCCATTCAAACGCCGGGTGGTTGGCAACTAATCGGCCAAACGCCCTTATTGTTGTTTAATCCGCACCGCGACCGGCCAAGTTTATTGCAACCCGGCGACCAAGTACAGTTTGTGGCCATTACCGAAAAACAGTTTACAAAAAAGAAGGAGGCTACCCATGAGCATTAAAATTATGGGTTCGGGCTTGCTGACTACCATCCAGGATGCGGGCCGGTTTGGCTACCGGAAAGAAGGAATAATAGTAAGCGGCCCGATGGATGCTGTTGCCTTGCGGATTGCCAATTTATTAGTGGGCAACGAAGAAAGGGCTGCTGCTCTTGAAACTACCTTCCTGGGTCCTAAAATATACTTTGAGGCAGATCATTTACTGGCGATAACCGGTGGCGACTTAACCCCTATGCTCAACGGCGAAAAAGTAAAAATGTGGCGCCCCATACGCGTGTCGGCGGGTAGTTTGCTGCAATTTAGCGCTCCGAAGCAGGGGAGCCGGGCTTACGTAGCCATATCCGGAAGCTTTACTTTACCAAAAGTACTAGGGAGTTATGCCACTTTTTTAAGAGCCAACATAGGTGGTTTTCAAGGACGGGCTTTGCAGGTGGGAGATGAATTAATTTGTCCGGGTGCTACTTCCGTGGGAGAGCAAATGCTCCAAAATCTTGCCTATAAACCGTCAATAGGTGGTTTCGGGCAAACCTCCTGGACCATTCCGCCCCGGCTGCTACCGGCTCTGCAAACCCGCTCTACGGTGCGGGTACTTAAGGGACCGGAATATGCTTGGTTCACGCAGGCGAGCCAAGAGGCATTCTGGAATCAGGAATTTATCGTTACCACCGATTCCGACCGCATGGGTTATCGCTTACAAGGCGAGCCTTTGCGCCTGCAGGAGCCCCAAGAAATGATCTCCAGCGCGGTTGCTTTTGGTACCATCCAGGTGCCGCCCGAAGGGCACCCCATTGCCTTACTCGCCGACCACCAAACCACCGGCGGTTACCCCCGCATTGGCCAGGTTATTACCGCGGATTTCTCCACGTTGGCCCAAGTGCCCATGGGGCAAAAAATCTGTTTCCGGGAAGTAACGTTGCCGGAAGCCCACTTTCTTTATATTCAGCAAGAACAACAAATGCAGGCGATCAAACAGGCTATTGGTTACAAAGTTCGATTCTAACGCAACTTTTACTGCGAGCTTGGAGTGGCATTTTTAAAGTAAGAGCTGGCCTCCATCCTGCATTGCTATCTTGTTTAAAAATTAACTGTTTACTCCATAACCAGCGGGTTTTCTAAACCCTTCTACCCTCCGGGCAAGCCAAAAACAAGGACGGGAAGGCAGCTAATCCTATTTTCTTCTTTCTTCGCTTCGCTGCGGAATGTGGTTCCACGCCACAACGCACCTTTGAAGAGCTTTTTGAGCCAAACGGAGGTTGTTTGCTTTTTGCAGTTGGTTATAAGTTAATCTTGGGTTATGGTAATTTTAAAATATATTACCTTCGTTCTGAAAGGTAAAAAGTTGATTGGAATCGAATAAAGCATAGCATAAATTCAGAATAAAAGTGGAGTGCATGGTCATCCCGAGCTGGGTGATAGCACTAGCGGCAAGCACCGCCGGTTGGAAACCGGCCCACCTAAAAAACAACCTTTCCACCATAATCAACTTTTATTAGGTCAGGAGCCTTTTTTAAGCGTAACTTTTTATCTTGTTCCGGTAAAAATCAGGAGCTTTCAAGTAAAAAATTTAAAAAAAACAATTTTCAAACGCCCGACATGAATAAAACACGAGAGGTTGATTTAAACTGTGATTTAGGAGAAAGTTTTGGTGCCTACCAGCTCGGCAACGACGAAGCCATTTTACCTTACATTAGCTCGGTAAATATTGCGTGCGGCTTTCATGCCGGCGATCCGACGGTTATGAAAAAAACCGTACACCTAGCTTTACAGCATGGCATTGCCATTGGGGCGCATCCGGGTCTGCCCGATCTGGTAGGTTTTGGCCGGCGCGCATTAGCTATTTCTCCCGAAGAAGCTTACGATATGGTGGTGTACCAGGTGGGGGCTTTGGCGGGTTTTGTAAAAGCAGCGGGTGCTACCTTGCACCACGTGAAACCCCACGGGGCCCTTTACAACATGGCTGCTGTAAACCCATGGCTCGCGCAAGCCATTGCCGAAGCTGTATACCACACCCATCCGGAAGTTATTTTGTACGGTTTGGCCAACAGTGCTTTCATAAAGGCCGGGAAAGAAGTCGGCTTGCTGGTAGCCAGTGAAGTTTTCGCCGACCGCACCTATCAACCAGATGGTACGTTAATCCCTCGGCGGCACCCCCAAGCCCTGATCACCGATGAGAAAGAAGCTATCAGCCAAGTGCTGCAAATGGTGAAAACAAATTCCGTTAAAACCTTAACAGGCAATTTTATTCCGATCCAGGCCGACACGGTATGTATCCACGGCGATGGCCCACACGCCGTGGCTTTTGCTCAGAAAATTAAAAAAGCCTTGCTGCAGGAAAATATCGGCATCCGGGCCAGCGGTAAGTCCTCATGAAAACAAAATTAAAGGGGGAGGTGTTGCTGGGAGCCGCGTTTTTAATGGCTACTTCGGCGGTTGGCCCCGGCTTTTTAACGCAAACTACCGTTTTTACGCAGTCTTTGGGGGCCAGCTTTGGCTTCGTAATTCTGGTTTCGGTTATCATTGATGTGGGAGTGCAGCTCAACATTTGGCGTGTAATAGCGGTGGCCCAGCAGAGGGCCCCGGAAATTGCTAATGCCGTGTTGCCGGGTTTAGGTGTTTTTATTTCCATTTTAATTGTAACCGGTGGATTGGCTTTCAACATTGGCAATGTGGCGGGGGCCGGATTAGGTTTGCAGGTTTTAACGGGCATCTCGCCGGAGTTGGGAGCTGTTGTATCGGCCGGGGCAGCCATTGGTATTTTTATGGTGAAAGAAGCCGGCAAAGCCATGGATAGACTCGCCCAACTTTTAGGTTTGCTCATGATCCTGTTGATCTTGTACGTGGTTTTTACCGCCAAGCCCCCGCTACAGGAAGCTGTGGTTAAAACCTTATTGCCCGATAAAGTAGAGGTAATAACCATTATTACCTTGGTAGGAGGTACAGTGGGTGGCTATATTACCTTTGCCGGCGGCCATCGTTTACTGGATGCCGGCGTAAAGGGCAGCCAGGCGTTGCCCCAGGTTATAACCAGTGCTATTTCGGGAATTGCCGTTGCTTCGTTCATTCGTATATTGTTATTTTTAGCTTCGCTAGGAGTAGTGGCGCAAGGTTTAGTGATAGATGCGGCTAATCCGCCGGCCTCGGTTTTTGCTTTAGCCGCCGGCCAAATCGGCTATAAACTGTTCGGGATAGTCATGTTTGCAGCGGCTATTACCTCCGTTGTTGGCTCAGCTTATACTTCCGTATCTTTTATAAAATTTTTTCATCCCGCTATTCCCCAACATGAGAATAAAGTTATTATTGGGTTTATTCTGGTTTCTACACTTATATTTATTTCGGTAGGTAAACCGGTTATGTTGCTTATTTTGGCCGGGGCGCTTAATGGGTTTATTTTACCTATAACTTTAGGGATTATATTAGTAGCCGCATACCGCAGCAGCGTAGTGGGTAATTACCGCCATCCCACCTGGCTCACTATTTTTGGCGTAGCCGTGGTTCTAATAATGGCCTGGATGAGCGGACACGTTTTTTGGAGTCAACTGCCACGTTTATTTTCCGGGTAATTAGTAAAGCGAATACTCTTAAAAATTTAAAAATTCGTACTTGGGAATAGCATCTTTCAGGTTTTTGAAGACGATAAACGGGAAACCGGGTTTAAATAACTGCCAAGTAGCCGTATTTTTTTAATCTTTGGTAAACAATCCTTGCGTTGCGATTTTGGTAGTTTCGTCCATTTCGTGGATCTGGCTAAGTACTTCTATGACCGCCATTAATCCGTTAAACATGCGTTCCTCTTGGGTTTTGGCAAACCTGGCTCTTTCAAAAGCATATTCGATCCGGGCCAGTTCTTGCCAAGTATAGCCGGTGGCATTTATCTGTTCTTTAGCCGGACCACTGTAGTTCCAGGGACGTCTTACCTGGGCAATTTCAAAGCTTACCGTCACAAATACCTGGGGCCAGGCCACTTGCTTGCCGATCCATTTTAAATTTTTATCGTATTTTAGGTGCATATTGGCGGCTATTATGTTGCCAACCGCACAAGCGTGGCAGTTTCCTTGTACCAGCGAATTATCTAGATACGCATTCACCAGTATCTTAACAGTGTGGTCAAAAAGTTCTTTGTTTTTCATGGCGGTACATTTTTAAATTTTTACGAAACTGTAGAGGTAAGCCGCTGATTAAAAGCCTGTTTTTATATTTCGTTAAAGCTGTAAATAAGTTTCGACAGTACGCCGGAATGTTTTGTAATTTATTAAAATGTTCGGCTTACCGGAAATTTAAATTTTTTAGAATTAAAATTATTTAGCTACCCACCTCAGACATTAATGGCTATAATGCATTCAGATAAACAAGCAGATTTTACGTCTTACTACCAACAGGTAATAAAACAACAGCAAAAAACTGCTTTGTTATTGGCGGGCGGATTAATGCTTTTTATGCTGAGCATAGGAATTTTTAGTAAAGCCTTACCGGCTTTTATCTTGGGAGCCATTGGTTTGCTGTTAATTTTTATGGTGTACCGGCATTATACCCGAAAGTATTTCCGGCGATTGGCTTTAATCGGTAAATCTTTTCCGGACAATTGGCATCAATATTTAGAAAGCAACGCAACTTTTTACGCGCAATTAAACCAAGTTCAAAAGCAACAATTTCAAACGAGGGTACAGTTTTTCTTGGCGGAGAAAAAGATAGAAGGCATTGAAACCAGTATAAACGACGAAATCCGGTTGCTCGTGGCGGCTAGTGCTATTATACCCACGTTTGCTTTTCCGTTTTACGATTATTCTAACCTCCGGCAAGTGCTCCTTTATTCAAATTCTTTCAATCAAAGTTTTGATACAGAAAACGCCGCCGGAGAAAACCGGAACATCGCGGGTATGGTTGGCAATGGTTTCCTGAATGGCACTCTGCTTTTATCGAAGCCCGATTTAGTAGCGGGGTTTAAAGGCAAGAACCTGCATAATGTAGGCATTCACGAGTTTGTGCATTTATTGGATATGGCCGATGGCGCCGTAGATGGTTTGCCGGAGATATTTTTAGCGCATAGTTACGCGGTTCCCTGGCTTCAGGTAATACAAGCGGAAGTTAGAAAAATCCGGAAAGGTAAATCGGATATTAACCCTTATGGCTTAACCAACAACGCCGAGTTTTTGGCGGTAGTAAGCGAATACTTTTTTGATAATCCCGAGAAAATGGAAGCGGCGCATCCGGAGCTGTATCAATACCTGTGTACCATATTTCACCAGAATCCGGCTTAGTATCTAGTGGATTTTACCCGGTTAAAACTTTTAAAGATGGCAGGATAAATTTGCCAGGTTGTAGATTTTTAGTTCTTTTTTTAAATTTTAAGCTTGCTGCATCTTTTGTAAGCACTTTTTACGCGAAACAGGAAAGTATTTTAAATCAAGGGCGTTTGTTTATATTTAATCTTAAAGTGGTTAAACCACCACAACTTGCTATTTTACTGTTCTAACCAATGAAGAAATTTACTTTGTTCTTCTTAGCCTTATTGACTTTCTGGCAAGCAAGCGCCCAAACGAAAACAGCCCCGAATATAGCTGTCGATAAAAAAGCTATAGAGGCAGCGGTCAAAACTTTATTTGATAGCATGCTGGCCAGCGATACCGTTAAAGCTAGGTCCGTGATGGCTCCTAATTTGCGCATAATTGTTATTGGGAAAAGTCCGGAAGGAGCCGTAACTACCCGCGAAACTACCGGCAAGCAGTTTTTAGCTACGCTGGCTTCCCAACCGGCCCAAACCATGGATGAACGTTACTGGGATAGCCAGGTGCAAATTAACGGCGATCTGGCTTCGTTCTGGTGCGAGTATGCTTTCTTTAATGCCGGTAAATTCAGCCATTGCGGCGTAGACGTGTTTCAGTTGTACCGCTCCTCCCAAGGGTGGAAAATTGTGAATCTGGCTTATAACATGCGCCGCGAAAACTGCGACATGCAAGCCATTCCGCCCAAGTAAACTTTGGAATTATTCTATCTTGCTTTGATTTTAATCAGGAAATTTAAAAAAAATAATTCTTTCTGACTAACCAGATTTACCAAGCAATACTAGCAATTGGAAAACAGTAGAAACACCGAAATTTTTAAAATTTTAAACTTTTAGAATGGCAATGGTAATGATTGGTGCCGACCATGCCAACGTTTGTGTCTTTACAAACGGCTTCAGGAGGCAATTTTAGAAATTCCTGATTTTTAAAAGCTGGTCTGTTTTGAATATAAGACTATTAACACTTTAGCTCTCTTCCGAACCAGACTTACTGGTTCCTGCTTTCCTTTTGCCTAGAGCAGAAACGTAAAAATTTAAAAATTCCGGTTTAATTAAATCGCCAGCCGAAGAATTGTTCAATTACTTCGTATTATAGAAGTTCATGGTGCGTTCCAGACCAATCGTGCCAAAAGAGATACTCATGTCGGCCGCTTTTTCTATTAAGAGAGACAATTCCACTTGTTCATCCGCGGTAAACGGACTTAAAACATAATCTACCTGCCGGCCTTTGGCGAATTGGGCATCCACGCCAAAACGCAACCGCGGGTATTCATTACTGCCGAGCGTTTCCTCAATGTGTTTCAGACCGTTATGCCCACCGGCGGATCCTTTGGCCCGCATACGCAATTTGCCAAATGGTAAAGCCAAATCATCGGTGATAACGAGCATCTGGTTAGCTGGAATTTTTAAAATATTCAACCAATGACTTACGGCTTTGCCGCTTAAATTCATGTAAGTAGTGGGTTTTACTAAGGTAAAAGAGCGGCCTTTCGTTTTTATTTCCGTCACAAAGGAGTGCCGTCCGGTATCAAAGGTAGCCTCGTTTTTTTTTGCCAGGTAATCCAGTACCATAAAACCAATGTTGTGGCGCGTGTTGGCGTATTCGGGGCCAATATTACCTAAGCCAACGAGTAAGTATTTCATATCTAAGGTTACTTCATTACCAACAAAAGGCTTGGTTGAGGAGCCAGCCAACAGATGTAGTAAATTTTTTAAAAAATTAATCAAAAGTGCAAATGCTATTTTTGGAATACGAATTAGAAAATGCTTATAATGTAAAAAAGTATTACCGGCCCTTTACCAACAAATATTAAAGCAAAAATCCCATCGGCAGAACACAGATGGGATTTAAAAAAACAGATGAATAATAAATTATTTCTCGTTTACCTGTTGCTTGAGCGCCCGTGGAATGGCTACGGTAGCTACCGGGGAAGCCGGGTTAGATAAAATCGTATAGTTCGCCGGCTGAATTTTGTTAACCTTTACCGAACGACCTAATTCTAAATCCGAAATATCCACGTCAATATAATCGGGCAAGTTAGCCGGTAAAGCTTTAATTTTAAGCTTCCGCAGTTTAGTAACCAGTTTACCCCCGGCTAATACACCTGGCGAAACGCCGGTAAAACGAACCGGAACATCAATTTTCACTTCTTTTTCGTCGTTCAGTTCCAGAAAATCTACGTGTAGCAACATTTCGTTTACTGGATGAAACTGAAGGTCTTGCATCACGGCCCGGTAATGCGCGCCTTCTATATTTAAATCCACGATGTGTACTTCCGGAGAATACACTAAATCGCGAAATAAAATAGCCGGTGAATAAAAAGTAACTTGCTCCGAACCCCCGTACAATACACACGGTACATTTGCTTCGGCGCGCAGATCCTTGGAATCTTTTTTACCGAGATTTGCTCTTTTAAACCCTATAATCTCTAAAGTTTTCATTAATAAATAAATTATTTGTTTGTATGTAGTCGAAAAATCATGGTCGACTTTCCATGTTTATTTTTAGTCCATAGTCCACAGCAAATAGACCACAGTTAAATTGTTTTATTGTTAAATGGCTAAAAAATCTCAGATAATTAATTTTCCAACCTTCTAACTTTTCAAGCTTCCAACTTGTAACCTATAACTTGCAACCTGCAACCTGCAGCAACCATTTACAAAAACAGTGAACTGATAGATTCGTGGGTGACCACGTTGCTAATAGCCCGGGCAAATAAATCGGCGAACGATAAAACTTTAATTTTCGACGACTCCTGGCGTAAAGGAATCGTGTTGGAAACTACTAATTCCTCTAATACGGAGTTTTCGACGCGCTCGTAAGCCGGACCCGATAAAACGGCATGCGTAGCGATGGCCCGTACGCTTTTGGCTCCTTTCTCTTTTAATAAATTAGCGGCCAACGTAATCGTACCGGCAGTATCTACCATATCATCCACCAGAATAACGTCCATGCCTTCCACATTCCCGATTACCTGCATGCTGGCTACTTCGTTGGCGCGGGCGCGGTGTTTGTCGCACACGACCAATTCGGCTCCAAAACGCTTCGCAAAGGTACGGGCGCGCACTAAACCGCCCACATCTGGGGAAGCAAAAATTAAATTATCCAGATTCAGGTTTTTAATGTAGGGCACAAAAATAGCGGAACCATCCAGGTGATCTACGGGAATATCGAAGAAGCCTTGAATTTGGCCAGCGTGTAAATCGCAGGTCATTAACCGATCGGCACCGGCGGCTTGTATCGCATCGGCTACTACTTTAGCCCCAATGGCTACCCGGGGTTTATCTTTCCGGTCCTGGCGGGCGTAGCCGTAATAAGGCACCACTACCGCTACCTGCGTGGCCGATGCCCGCTTAGCAGCGTCTACCATCAGCATTAATTCCATTAGATTATCGGAAGGCGGAAAAGTAGACTGAATCAGGAAAACGTGGCAACCGCGCACCGATTCGTTGAAGCTGGCCGAGATTTCTCCGTCGCTAAATTTTTGTAAGCTGATGTCTCCCAGCGTAGTGCCGTAGGCGGCGGCAATTTTTTCGGCCAGTTGGACCGATTGCGAACCTGAAAAAATTTTGACCTGCGCCATTTTTAAAAACTAAGGATTATAATTAAGATGTACGATGGAGCGACAAAAGTACAGGATAAACCACAATCGTGTACGCACTATTTTTATTTAATTACAACCCGGCTATTAACAAAATTAACAATGCGCGTCGTTCGGAAAAACCAAATTGGCACATTGTTAATTTCTATTTTCGTTGTCCGACCAGGTTTCGAACCTGGACTCTTCTGAACCAAAATCAGACGTGTTGCCAGTTACACCATCGGACAATTTCCCACCCTTTTACCGTTTGGGAGCACAAATATACGGTGAAGATTTAAGATTCAAAACTTCTGAATAAAATTTTTAAATCTTACTGCATGATTTTTTCTAAGGCGGTATCGAACAGGTTTTTAACTTCCGTAATAGCATGAAAGGTTTCGCCATCGATGCGGCACAGTTGTGCATGAACCGTACCGAGGTGTTCGAAAGAAGTGCTTTGAGCGGCCAATAATGCTTCAAAATCTTCCTTTTGATTTGGATCCACGGAAACAAGTACCCGGCTCTGGCTTTCACCAAATAAATACGCGTCTTTCCGGAAATCGCCATTCGTGTGAATACTAAAGCCTAATTCGTTCGGCATCGCCGATTCTACCAAGGCAATGTACAAACCCCCGTCGGCTAAGTCGTGCGCCGATTTAATCAAATTTTGTTGAATCAGCGATTTTACGGTTGCTTGTACTTGATATTCCTCATCCAGGTCAAAAGCGGGCGTAGGGGAGAGTTTTACGTTACGGAACGAATACAGATATTCCGAAGAATTAATGTCGTTTTTAGACGGACCAACTAGATAAATTAAATCGCCCGCTTTTTGGAACGCCAGGGTAGTGGCATTTTCTTTTTGTTCCAGTAAACCTAACATACCAATGGTAGGAGTAGGGAATACCGGTCCTTCGTCGGAGGATTGGTTATAGAAACTCACGTTACCGCCCGTAACCGGCGTGCCGAATTTTTCACAGGCTTTTTTCATGCCTTTAATGGCACCCACAAATTGCCAGTAAACTTCCGGCACGTAGGGGTTGCCAAAATTCAAGCAATTAGTTATGGCCAATGGTTCGCCGCCGGAGCACACAATATTACGAGCCGCTTCGGCTACGGCAATGGCACAGCCTTCTTCGGGGTTGGCGTTTACGTAGCGGCTATTACAATCTACGGTAATGGCAATGGCCTTATCGGATCCTTTTACTTTTACTAACGCCGCATCGCTGGGCGCATTGGTGGTCATGGTGGCCGTGCCAACCATGGAATCGTACTGCTGCGACACCCAGCGGCGGGAACAAATATTAGGGTGTTGTACCAGGTGTTCGGCAATCTGCTTTAATTCCTCAAAAGAAGTGGGTTCGGCTACCTGATCAATGTTAAATTTTAAAGTTTCCTGGAAATAAGCCGGTTCGCGGTATTCGCGGTGATACACGGGAGCGCCACCACCCAGCACTAAATCGTCGGCGGGTACATCGGCCACCAGTTCACCGTTGAGGTAATAGCGTAAACGCTTGGTGTCGGTAACTTTGGCAATTTGCGCGCAATACAAGTCCCACTTATCGCAGATCTGGTAAATTAAATCTTCCGAACCTTTTTCCATTACCACCAGCATGCGTTCCTGGCTTTCGGACAGTAAAATCTCGAAAGGCTGCATATTGGCCTGGCGGGTAGGTACTTTGTCGAGCCATACGTCCATGCCACTTTCGCCTTTCGCGCTCATTTCGGAAGTAGAACAGGTAATACCGGCCGCTCCCATATCCTGCATGCCTATTACTTTACCGGTAGCTAATACTTCCAGGGTAGCTTCTAATAATAGTTTTTCCTGGAAAGGATCACCCACCTGCACCGATGGCAGTTTTTCGGCGGAAGCTTCACTGATATCTTCGGAAGCAAAAGTCGCTCCGTGGATACCGTCTTTACCCGTAGCCGAACCAATAATAAATACCGGATTACCTACACCGTGGGCGGTGGCCGAAGCGGTTTTGCCTACTTCCACTATGCCCGCCGAAAATGCATTTACCAGCGGATTAACGTTATAGCAATCATCAAAATACAATTCGCCGCCTACCGTTGGAATACCAAAAGCATTGCCGTAGTCGCCAATGCCTTTTACTACTCCGCGCAAAAGTCTTTTGGTTTTATCACTGTTTAAATTACCAAAGCGCAAGGAGTTTAATTGCGCAATGGGGCGGGCGCCCATGGTAAAAATATCGCGGTTAATACCACCTACGCCGGTAGCAGCGCCTTGGTAAGGCTCAATGGCCGACGGGTGATTGTGGGACTCAATTTTAAAAGAACAGGCCAGCCCGTTGCCAATATCTACCAAACCCGCGTTTTCTTCACCGGCTTCGGCCAGCATGCGAGGGGAGCTTTTGGGTAAAGTTTTCAGCCAAACAATGGAGTTTTTATAAGAGCAATGCTCCGACCACATGACCGAAAAAATACTTAATTCCGTAAAGTTGGGCGTGCGGCCCAGGATAGATTTAATTTTTTCAAATTCTTCTTCTAGCAGACCAAGCTTTTTGGCCGTCTCGAATGTTGGGAGCGATTGTTCCACGGGTTGCGGTTTTGATTTGCCGCAAAATTAGGAAATTCTCTTTCACGGACTCTATAAAACGTAATAATTTACGCGAACCGTAAAGGAGGTTGCCTATTGCCCGTTATCCTGGAAAATTTAAAAATTTTAGATTTTACCTGTAATTACCGGTTCAACAGATAACCTAACGACAATTGAAAAACCACGTTGCGGGCTTCGGTAGGTTGGTTTAATACGCGGGCATAAGGCTCCGATATATCTGTTTGATACCGCAAACTCACGAACGTGCCGGTACCCACATGGGCTCCCACGCCAACGGCTAAGCCAAAAGCGGTACTTTTGGTCCAGTTCTTCGTGTCGGTTTCGGTGCTGCCGCTTTTTAATTTAGAAGCCGTTAAAAAAGAAATCTGCGGGCCCCCTTCAAAAAATAAGGTACCAGTATCAATTTTTAATAGAAATGGCACATCAATGTAATTAACCTTGCCTTCGGCACTTACGCTGGCGTTTTTGTACTCAAAGCCTTTCTGCGAATAAACCACTTCCGGCTGCAGCGAAAGCAGGTCGGATAAGCCGTAGTTAAAAATTAAACCCCCGTGAAACTTTAGTTTATACGAAAAATCGTTGTTGGTGCCGGTTTTGCGGAGAGAAGCCAGGTTACCGCCAATTTTAAAACCGGCCCGAATACTTTGCGCTTGTACTTCTAAAAAAGAAAACAAAACAATAACCAGAATAAGAATTTTTTTCATAGGATTAATTAAAAATGGCGAGTAATGCTGTTGCGGTGCAAAAATAGGAATAACTGAAAAAAATGCAGGCTTCTGCGAAAATTTAGTTTTGGGCTGCAATAAAATCGGCTAATCTGATCTAAAGTTTTTACTAAGTTGCAATAAAATTTAAAAAATACTTTGGTTAAGTACCAGGTGTTGGGAGGTTCCGGCTATTCCCTGATTCGGAAGGTGCCGGAGTAGTTCATCATAATACTAATGCCTTTACCGGGCTAATTTAAAATAAAATCCGATATTCAGCAGTTCTGTTTTGAATGGCAAAACTTTTAGAATACAGTAATTTGAATTAAGAGAAATAAGCGTTAGTTTTGCGGCTTGAAAACAGATCTATCTGATTCTATCTATCTTAATATAAACTAAATGGCAAATATTGGCAGAATTACCCAGGTTATTGGTCCGGTGGTGGACGTTAGCTTTTCGGGTGAAAACTCTAAATTACCAAATATCCTGGACGCGCTGGAGGTAACAAAAGCCAACGGCCAGAAAATTATACTGGAAGTACAACAGCACTTAGGCGAAGACCGGATCCGGACGATTGCCATGGATTCTACCGAAGGTTTAACCCGCGGAGCCGAAGTAATAGATATGGGATCACCCATTAAAATGCCAACTGGTGACGGTATTAAAGGCCGGTTGTTTAACGTGGTAGGCGAGGCTATTGATGGTATTGCGCAGCCCGTTAATGCCGGTGGTTTATCCATTCACCGGAATGCACCTCGTTTTGAAGATTTAGCTACTTCTTCGGAAGTATTATATACCGGTATTAAAGTTATTGATTTATTAGCACCTTATGTTAAAGGTGGTAAAATTGGTTTGTTCGGTGGCGCCGGGGTAGGTAAAACCGTATTAATTATGGAACTGGTAAACAACATCGCAAAAGCTTACGGTGGTTTATCGGTATTTGCCGGCGTGGGTGAGCGTACCCGCGAAGGAAACGACTTATTACGCGAATTCTTGGAATCGGATGTTATTTCTTACGGGGAAGAATTTAAGCATTCTATGGAAAGTGGTGGCTGGGATTTATCGAAAGTAGATCAGGAAGCGCTGAAAGATTCTAAAGCTACTCTGATATTCGGTCAGATGAACGAGCCGCCGGGAGCTCGTGCCCGCGTTGCTTTATCGGGCTTAACGGTAGCCGAAAGCTTCCGCGATGGGGATGGCACCGGTCAAGGCCGCGATATTCTTTTCTTTATCGATAATATTTTCCGGTTTACGCAAGCAGGTGCCGAAGTATCGGCTCTTCTGGGCCGGATGCCCTCGGCGGTAGGTTACCAACCAACCTTAGCCACCGAAATGGGAGCTATGCAGGAACGGATTACTTCTACCAAGCGGGGTTCAATTACCTCCGTACAAGCGGTATACGTACCCGCGGATGACTTAACGGACCCGGCTCCGGCTACAACTTTTGCTCACTTAGATGCTACCACCGTATTATCCCGGAAAATTTCTTCTTTAGGAATTTATCCAGCAGTGGACCCATTGGACTCCGTATCTCGGATCCTATCAGCAGATCTTTTGGGGGATGAACATTATAATACCGCGCAAAGGGTAAAAGAGATTTTACAACGTTACAACGAATTACAAGATATTATTGCCATCCTGGGTATTGATGAACTATCCGAAGAAGATAAACTGGTGGTTCACCGGGCGCGGCGGGTGCAGCGTTTCTTATCACAACCTTTCTTCGTAGCGGAACAGTTTACTGGCTTAAAAGGTGTTTTGGTTGATATTAAAGATACTATTAGAGGTTTTAATATGATTATGGATGGCGAGTTAGATCACCTGCCGGAAGTAGCCTTTAACTTAGTAGGTAGCATTGAAGATGCTATTGCTAAAGGTGAAAAACTTATTGCCGAAGCCAAGTAATTTAGTTGTTTGTTGTTAGTTATTCGTTGTTCGATTAAGCAACAAATAACTAGCAACGAATAACGAACAACGAATAACTAAAAAGGAATGCATTTAGAAATTATTACCCCTGACAAAAAAGTATTTGAAGGAGAAGTTGCCGGCGCTAAATTTCCGGGTACCCTCGGCTCTTTCGAAGTACTAAATAACCATGCTCCTATTATCAGCACCCTGGAAAATGGCGAGATTCGCATAACCACCGCGACCGGGGCCCAATTTTTTCAGGTAGATGGCGGCGTAGTGGAAGTGCTAAACAATCGGATTATCGTATTGGCCGAATCTATTTCGGCTTAATAACAAAATATTTACCCAACAGAGCCTTTTTCCTAAAGAAGAAGGCTTTTTTATTTTTGTTATTTTCCTGCTTAATGCTCCTGCGTTGGTGCATCTTGGTTCCATAACAACAAGGGCATTTAAAATTTAAAAAAGTGGCAAAAGATAAAGTCGATTTCCGGTTTTTTTCTCAGCCGGATCGCCGGGCAAAGTTGAAGTGGTTAATAATCTGTCACAATTTTAGGCATAACAAAGCATGAAGCTTGCTCCGCTTTTTTAAATTGTGCCGCACCTAAACCAGAAAATTTTTAAATTTTTTAAATAAGCAAGCCGCGTTAACCTAAGAATTACTTGGTTTTTGCGATTAAGAATCTTTTGTAGTAGCTTTTGCTTACCAACGCGGTATTATTTAAGCAAGTTTACTTCATGCCATTTCTGATTTTTATCTTTGTTTATATCATTAAAATAGCCTCTACCTTTCCTCAGAATAATTGGGAGCTGCGGCGCAACGAAAACGAAATAGCCGTCTACAGCCGGAAAGTGACCAATGTTTCTTTTAAAGAAATAAAGGTAGAATGTGAGTTGCGTGGTACTCCCGCCCAGCTCGTTCGGATTATAAAAGATGTAGCCCACCATCCGGATTGGGTTTATGGGGTTAAAAAAGCGACGGTATTAAAAAAGAAATCAGATACTAATTTTATCTATCATACCGAATCCGATATGCCTTGGCCCGTAACCGATCGGGACTTGGTAGCCGAGAATAAAATTCATTCAGTGGCGGAAAATGGCCAAGTAACGATTGAAGTTCATAGCCTGAAAGATTACCTGCCGGAAAAACAAGGTTATGTGCGGGTGCCTTACTCCGAAGCGAGTTGGGATATTTTACCTTTGCCTAATAATAAAACAAAAATCACGTATATTTTCCGGGTAGATCCGGGAGGAGCTATTCCGGCGTGGCTGGTAAACGCTACCATTGCTACCGGACCTTACAACAGTTTTATGAAGTTGCGGGAGATACTAAATAAAAGCAATTTGTAAAAAAAAGGGCCGCTTACATTGTAAGCGGCCCTCTTTTTAAATTTTAGAGAAGAAAGCAGCGTAAAATTATTTCGCTGGGATTTTTTCCAGCAGTAAGTAACGTTCGCGCGTTTTATCGGTTTCCAGGCGGGTATTTACATCAATATGCATTACCGGAGCGGCTTTACCCGCGGTAAGAGCTGGCCAGTTCGGTAAATTCTTGCCATTGGGGTTACCGGTTTTAATAAAATTAGCAAAATAGGTTTGCATGATCTCAGATACTTTATAATCCTCGGGTTTCCAGGCGTACACTTTGTTGGTAGCCAGATTACCCATGGCATATTCAATTTCCGCAGAATGGGAAGCACCCCGGGCCGGTGGCGCTTTTTTAGTAGCCGCATCCGGATTTTTAATAACTCCACCGGCTAAACCGGCTACGGCATTACCCATTTCGGGCGTCATTTCGGGCCGTGGACGTAAATAAAAATAACGGTATACGGGTTTGCCTCCGGTTTGCGCGTGCATGTCAATCCACTTCCAGGTGCTATAACCAATAAATCGGTCGCTGCCTAAGGCGGTAGCGGCTTGTATAACTTCTTCTTCGGTAGTGGCGGGGTATAATTTTAAAATTTCACCGGCTTGCTCTGGATATAGTTTTTGTACGGCTTTAGTGTAATTTTCCGGAGTGGGCGCTTCCTGCCCCACTATGCTTTGGTAGCCGGATTCTTCGGAGTTCCAGCCAGCCAGTAAGGGAACATGCGCTTGCTCGCCGGCCGCAAAAATTTCGTTCGGAGCTTTCGGGAAGAAATAACCATCTACCGTTACCGAAAAGCGGGGAACTCCGGGTTTACCGCTGGCTTCCAGCAGTTGTTGTGCCGGCATAGCCCGCAAAGCTGCCAGAGAATTAGCTCCCAGGCTAGTGGCAAAACTTACCCCATTATTTTCAACCTCGGCTAAGGTAGAAGTAGGCCGCAAGGATAGCAAAGAGCCACTTTCGCCAATGGCGCCGGCTATCAGGTTTTTAGATAAAGGACTAGCCATTTGGGCACTAACCGAATATGAACCGGCCGATTCACCGGCAATCGTTACTTTGTTCGGGTCGCCGCCAAAGGCCGCAATGTTCTTTTTAACCCATTGCAAAGCGGCACTTTGATCCAGGAGGCCGTAATTGCCGGAAGCTTGATGCGGTGACTCTTTGGTTAGTTCCGGATGCGCCATAAAGCCAAAAACCCCCAACCGGTAATTTACGGTGATGGCCACCATACCCCGTTGGGCCATGCGTTCGCCATCGTAGCGGGGTTCCGAGCCATCGCCGGCCACAAAGCCGCCGCCGTAGAAGTAAACCAACACCGGCAGGCGCTCTTTGCCGGTTTTAGCAGGCGTCCACACGTTTAAATACAAACAATCTTCACTTACTCCATCGGAGCGAAAGTTCATGTCGCCAAAAATGGGTAATTGCATGGCTCTAGGGCCAAACTGTTTTGCCGAACGTACGCCTGACCAATTTTTGACGGGTTGCGGTTCCCGCCAGCGCAAGTCCCCAACGGGCGGAGCAGCAAACGGTATTCCCTTAAAGGCTTGTATACCGCTTTTTTCGGTAATGCCTGCGAGTAAGCCATTGGCTGTTTTAACTTGGTTTAAGGTTGCTTTACTCGTTTGTTTTGTTTGAGCCAGGCTCACCGACAGAAAAGCGACTGTCAGAATGCCGGCCCAGAATAATCTGTTTACTACGCGCATAAAGAAGAAAAATAAAAGGTTATAAAATAAAGACGTCATTAATCCAGGATAATAATAAAGATAATTTTTTAGGTAATACTAAATAGTTCCGGATTATTTCGGTGAGCTGTTGTTCGGATTACAGACTACAAAAATTTTTAAATTTAAATAAACAGAAGCTGGTAGAGAAGTAAAAATTTAAAAATAGGGGTTGGTAGCATTCAACAACCTAATTGGTAAGCCAGTAACATAAATTGTTGCACTTCTTCGTTTAAGTCTTCTTTAAAAAACAAGCGCAGATGGTGGTTAAATTGACGACTATCGCCGGGCACTTGGGCAATTTTCTGAAAACACAAATTATCGGGGTACGGCTTTTCAAAGGGGAAATACACGTGTATAAAGTTGCGGCCTAATTGGGTTATATACGCAATGCGTTTGCGGGGCGTAGCAATACCAATCATGGTTTTGGCCGGGCGCACGGTAATATCGGCTAATAATTGGTACTGCGTTACGAAATAATGAAACAAGTCCGTGGTGTGGGCCGACTTGCCCCAGAGAAATTCTTCGATGGTTTTTACTTGGGAAGGGCGGGATTGGTTCTCGGGCATCATAACTAGTTGTGCGTTGTTCAGAAAATAAATAATGAAAAGTAAATGATTTAGGCTCTAAGCTAATTTAAATGAAGTACTTAGCAGTAATTAATTTAATAAACCAAAGGACAAATATCTGAACAAAATAGGCTCAATTATTTTGTCTTCGAGAATGAAAGCAAATGACTAGCCAGTTAACCAGTTTTCTATGAAAGACCAATTACGGAACAAGGGCGTGTACTTTTAGCTCATTTGCTTATTTTATAAAGATAAGCGCTTGCGTTTAGTTTTAGCCAATTTTTTCCGGCAGGCTGCAATTTTTAAAATTCGAAATTGAAAATAGCTATTCAGGAGAGGCTGTTGATTGTACCTGATCATTAGCTCCCAATTTTAAGAAAAATGCGCAGCATTCTAAGCGGTGAAATTCAACTATTTAAATGCGTATTTTTAGCGTATCTGCTTAATTTCCGATAATAAAAGTTAAACACCTCGTATTGTTGCTTATGAAAAATAATGTATTCTTAGTGCTAATTATGATGTGGAGTGTGCCGGCCTGGGCTCAATAAATATCGCTGCCGGCGGGTTATACTGTACTGATAACTTCGGTAAAAACCGGCGATGCCGAGATATTCGCCACGGACCCGGTTATTGGTACCAGTATTAATCTAACCCATGCGCCGTTCTCCGAAGAACAATACCCGGCCTGGTTACCCAATTAAAGCAAATAAGCAGTTCGCCGGCTTTTTTTCAGGATAACCAATATATCACTTTCTGGGTAACCAACGAAGCTTACTGGCGCGATGCTGCCAAACGCGCTAAAACGTACGAGGAAAAGCCAGTGACAAACGTCCGGTTTGGCTCATGAAAGCCGATGGCTCGGAAGTGCAATTAATTGAACCGCTGCATTACCAATGCGCCATGGATGGTAGCCGGGCCAAATGGAAGCCCCTTGGAAAGCCGTAATTGCTAATAAGTAAACAAATATTTTTAGCACTAACCTTTTATCGGCAGAAAGGTAAGGCCGGCTTTTAGAGCGGGAATACAAAATTTTTAAAAAAGTAACGGAATATTACTCGAATTACGGTTTTCCGTTGCAACTGGTATTAACATAAAAAAGGGAAACCCGTTCGTTTCCCTTTTTATCAATGGTAATTAAAAAGTAGGGTTAGCGTTTGGCTAACGTTTTCTCCTGTGGTGCATTTTGGAGGTAAGTTAATTCAGAAAATAAAATGTAGCCTACTTTAGCGTTTACTTTTACTAAGGCCCAATGGGCATTCCATTTACGAACTAATTCTACCCGGTCGGCGGTAGTAAGCGTTTCAACAATAGGCGTAGATGTACCTGGTTGCTGAAACATTTTAACCTGATCGTTTCGTACCTGAACCACCATATACGGATTTTTATCCGCGGCCATAGCGAAACCTACTTGTACTAATAAGGCGAAAGAAAGAAGGAGCTTTTTCATAGTTTTTTAAATTTTTAGTTTTTTAGATAGCTTGTATTAACAGAATTTGAAGTTTTGATTACTGATTCTGTTAAATAAATTTGCAACGCGCGTGCCAACCCGAATAAACACCTAAAAAAGGCCCAGAACAGTCGTTTTAAAGGGATTATGTAGATAAAATTGTTCGTTAATGAACATCGCGGTTCCGGTATTGTCCGGTTATAGCACAACTCTCCTGGGCTATAATCAGCTTCGTATCTTCTAGAACGAGTTGGCTTACCGCCAAAAATTTAAAAAAGTTTCTATAAGGGCGACTAGTTGCTTTAATTGCTCGAAGGAGCAGAATTTGACTAAGGGGAAATTTGTCGGAGTAGAGTTGTTTGCAATTAACTTAGTAAAACTTTCGCAAGAAAAACACTTACGGTCGTTTGTGCAGTTACAAACAACGGCACCGCCCAGGTACCGTGTCCGCGTAGGCAATTTTTGCGAAATTTTAATTACTCTGTTGTTTCGGCTGTTGCGGAGCCTAGCAATTCATCCACCAAGGGCTGGTAGATTTCTTCGTAAATAAGTTCGCCTTTTAGTAAAAACTGGTGCGTATCCATCATTACTTCGTAAATAGGAGTTGGAACGTGTTTAGGTATTTTATATATCCGTTCGTCGCGTTTATCAAAAGGTGTAGTTACTTTAGAATTAAATAAATACGGAATTAGAATTTTAGAGCAGCTCAGCGCAATGCGGTGTATTGGGTGCGCCGCAAAGTATTCTTGCAACCGTTCGTTAATATTTTCAAAAAACTCGTTGGTTTCGGCTAACCGTACCCGCGAACCCGCCCGCGATTTGCCTTTGGTTTTTAAATATTTAATCTGGCTGGTGCCTTGCTTTTTCCGGACCATGTACGACCGGAAAACCTTATGATTTATATTTTGCCCGTTTTCGAAATAACCCATGGCGCAATTGCCGGATTGGATGAGCAACATTATGTAGTTTACCGGCTTTTCTGCTTCAGCTACTAACTCCTGGGGCGGCGGAACTACTATCGGGAGCCGCAAGTAAACCAATTCGTTTTGAAAAGAATCCAGAAGAATAATCCGGTGTTTTTCGTGATCGTATTGGTAAAGATAAGCACCTTGCTGGATTTGTTTTACGACTGCCCGGGTAGTAGCTTGGGATAAATACCGGTTCATGTTATTTTCTCCTCTTCCGTTCCCAGAATGTAGCCGTAGGGTTGTAAGGCCGTTATTTCGTTGCAGATAATTTTTAAAATGGCCAAAAAAGGCACGAACAAGATCATGCCGGGCACTCCCCAAATTAAGTTACCGAATAAAATAGCTACAATGGTTGCCAAGGGATTTAGTTTTACCCGCGAGCCGGTAATGTAAGGTGTTAGCAAGTTGGCTTCGAGGAGTTGGGTTACCATAAAAAACAAGAGTACCAGTACGGGAGGCCAAACAGATTCTTGGGTGAGAAAAGCAAACCCAATCGGGAAAGCAATGCCTAAAAACGAACCAAAATAAGGGACCAAACGCAGCAAAGCCGTAATTAACGCGAAAAGGATAACGTGTTCCAGGCCAATGGCCCAAAAACCTAACGCGTAAACTACCGCTAAGACCGAGATCACCAGAAAGGTGCCTTTGAGGTAATCATGCACCACATGCGTAATCCGGTAAAGTACTTCCTGGGATTCTTCGCGATTATGAAACAGATTTATCTTAATGAAAAAATGGTGAATTCTATGCCGGTACACTAACAAAAAGAAAGTATAAGTTAATACAATGAAAACGGCCAGCAACAGATACAGGCTATTAATCAGAAAGTTTTTAATGGATTTACCAATGGCTTTTATAATGCTCGGCTTTTCTTTTTTAAGAATGGCTTCTTGTTCATATTCCGAAATATCGGTGGTTCGGGAAAGTAACCATTGCAGCCGGTCGGTTTTTTCCTTTATTTTTTCCTCCATTTGGGGTAAATCCTTTTGTAAATCCGAAATAGTAAAATACAGCAGGGTACTCAACAGACTGAGCGAGGCTAATAATAGCAAGATAGCTAACGTAGCCGCCATGGCCTTTTTAAAACCGTATTGTTGTAGCTTTAAAACAACCGGATACAACAGCATGGCAAAAAAAGCCGCTATAGCCAGCGGAATGAAAAAAGTTTTCCCTAAATAAAGCATCAACGATACCAGGAATACCGCGAGTAGTATTTTATTAAGCCGACCTAAATTTATTTGTTTCGTATCCATCTATAAAAAAAACTAAACGCAAAACAAGGTGGGATGTTTTTGCCCGCTCCCAGATACTTGTTATTACTAATAAACTAAGGAAACTGCTGGAAACCACTCTGTTTTTTTAAAAAAAGTGCTTGCTTATGTTGCGTTGGATAGATGTACTCAAATATGCCAAATACAGTAATCCGGAGCCGCCCCAACGGGTAGAAAAAACAGAGGATGCATGGCGCCAGCAGTTAACGCCAGCTCAATTCCAAGTTTTACGGCAACACGCCACCGAACCTCCTTACCGCAACGCTTATTGCCGCTCGTATGAACCCGGTGCGTACGTATGCGCTGGTTGCCGCAGCCGTTTATTTGATTCAGGAGAAAAATACCACGCTATTTCGGGCTGGCCCAGTTTTAAACAACCTGTTAGCAAAAGTGCCTTACGCTATTTATTCGACGATAGCTACCACCTGCAACGCATCGAAGTACGTTGTAATGTTTGTGATGGCCATTTGGGCCATGTATTTCCGGATGGGCCGGAGCCAACCGGATTGCGTTATTGCATTAATTCCGCAAGTTTAGTCCGCAAGGATCCCGAAAAGTAATTCCGTTGGCTTTTTTGCTTTATAATAATGCCATTGCTTTTTTTTGCGGGTGGCTACAGGCAGAATTTAAAATAGCCCCGGAACTACCGGATACCTTAAAATATCCTCTTGTTAGATAAACTTTTTTGCCCCAACGTAGTACCCTAATAGGTAAGTAAAAACTATTTGCCTGGTTCAGGAAAACAGAAAAAGCGAATAAGGATAAAAGTACTGGTAAATAAAATATTTAAAAAAGCATTACTCCAGTTCAAGCAAAGCCTTTCCCGGCGGTTCAGAATGCGAACGCCGCAATTTTTTAGGCTTGTTACCTGTCTGAATGAATTTTCAAAGTTTTTTTCTTTACCCGGTATCACCGGCTAAGCTCCTTCAAATAGATCCAAAATAGCCAACTCTCCTTAAAACCAAGGCGTGAATAAATGCTAACAGATTTAAAATTGTTGAAGCAGTTATTATTTTTGCAGGGATAACATTATTAATTGTTCGGTAAAGTAACCGGCATCACTATTATTTAAAAATATTAAACCGCTATGAAAAAAGGATTCTCCGTTGTATTAATTGCCCTGATTTCAGCAGTTATGGCTATAGCTGGTTATCGATTTTTTGATAAGCGTTTCGATAACCGGGAAAGTGCCTACTACTACCAAGCCGAGACGCCTCCTATAAATTTAGTGAGTGAACGGGCTGCGCCTAATTCTTCGGCCAATAACCCCGATTTTGTGCCAGCCGCCAGTCTGGTCTCGCCGGCGGTGGTGCACATAAAAACTACTTATTCCGGCGGCGGAGCCAGCAGTTCTCTCGATGATTTTTTTGGCTCTCCGCAGTCTGGGGAACAAGCCATGGCTTCCGGGTCCGGCGTTTTAATTACGCCCGATGGGTTTATTGTTACCAATAACCACGTGATCGAAAATGCCTCCCAAATAGAAGTTATTCTGCCGGATAAACGATCGTTTAAAGCGAAATTAGTGGGCCGCGACCCGAGCACCGACTTAGCTTTGGTAAAAGTAGAGGGTACCAATCTGCCCATTGTGGAGTTAGGAAATTCCGATAACGTGCAGGTAGGCGAATGGGTACTGGCAGTAGGTTATCCGCTTTCTTTAAATTCTACGGTTACCGCCGGAATTGTGAGCGCGAAGGGCCGGAGTATCGGGATACTGGACCAGCCCAGCCGGGAAAATTACCAGGGCCGATCACGGGCGGCTGGTTCGGCCATTGAGTCGTTTATTCAAACCGATGCGGCTATTAACCCCGGTAACAGTGGCGGAGCTTTGGTAAGTGCCTCCGGACAGCTCATCGGTATTAATGCCGCTATTGCTTCGCAAACAGGGAGTTACGCGGGCTACGGTTTTGCCATTCCGGTGAACTTAGTTAAGAAAGTAGTGAGTGATTTTCGCAAATACGGCGAAGTACGGCGCGGTTACCTGGGCGTAAGCTTCCCGGCACCATCCGTTGAGGATCAAATGCTACGCGAACAAGGCATTAATCCGGCCTCGGTGAAAGGGGTGTACATTACCGGTGTACAAGCCGGTAGTGGCGCGGCGGCCGCTGGCTTAAAAGAAGGCGATATCATTACGAGTATCGACGGGGTAAAAGTAGGTTCCTCGGCGGAGTTTTCCGAAAGAATTGCGCGTCACCGGCCGGGCGATAAAGTAGAACTGGTGTACATGCGCGGCAAAAAATCGACTAATGCCTCGGTAACCCTAAAAGGTGCTGAATCGGCGGGAGCAGTAGCCGGTACTAATTCCGGACGGGGTCTGAACAGTAAATTTGGGGCTTCCTTTGCGCCGGTACCCGACCGGGTGAAACAACAGTATCGCTTACGCTCCGGGGTAATGATTACCGAATTGCAGGAAGGTGGCTTTTTTGAAAGTGCCGGTATTCCGCGGGGTACTATTATTACGAACGTAAATGGCCGCCCGGTTAACAACGTAGCCGACTTAGACGAAGCCCTGCAATCTTCCCGGAGTAGCACGGTGCGCTTAGATGGTGTTACTCCCGATGGTACTGGTTTCGTGTTTAATTTCCCATTGGGGGCCTAGGAGTATAAAAGATAGAATCTAATTTTCCGGTAAGATGCTTACACAAGGCATCTTACCGGATTTTTTTAAATTTTAAATTATTTATTAGCCTGGGCCTTTATTTTAATGATCAAAGCCTTGGTACCCACTAAGCTAGACTAGGACTATTACTTCAAACAGCTAGGTAGTACCAGCCCAGCTCGAATTTTTAAATTTAGCTAAGTTTTTGGCTTAATTTAAGTAGTTAAGGTGTCAGCGGATTGCTGTTTCCAGCCAAAATCTTTGTTGGTTTTAATAACGTGGCAGCTATGGCAGAGCAATTGGTAGTTAGAGAGCCAGCAACCACCGCCACCGTGTTTTACGGGCACAATATGATCTACTTTTAAATGGCGCCTGGATCCGCAAACAGCGCATTTTTTACTATTGTATTTGGTCACGAAGTACTCAAATTTACCTACTTGTCCATCAATAATGGCCCAAATAGCGAGCGCAAACGCCGTGCAATCATCTGAAGCCCAGCGTTTTCGCCTTCCCCAAAGAGCTTGCCCGCAGCCACAGGAACAAATACCGTTTTGGTAGTCCGGGAACAAGTCCTTGAAAGTTAAATGCCTTTGATTTCTTCGGTAACAATTAATCGAAAGGCGAGAATAAATCAAGCTCGGATCAAAGAATATAACCCGGCTTTGCCATTCATATTTTAACTTCAGCTTTTTAAATGGTAAAGCCTCTAAAAAGAAACTATTGGACTTTGTTGCGGTAGGAAAGGCTGGTGTTTGGGGTTCGGTCAAGTTCTAAAATCTTTCAGACACAGACATAAAAAACTGCTCTCAAAAAAAACAGGAAGCAAGCAGCTTTCCGGAAAAGGATTGAAAATTTAATAAAATTTAAAAATTTACGTAAAAATTCAGGCTAAAGCAAAACTATAATCGCTTCAAAAAACGAACCTAATACAGAAGTTTTACCGTAGGAGAATTTAAAAAGAATAAGAAAATGGATCCAATGAAAATAATAACCGCTTTGGCATTACCAGCAGCGGTAGTAGTATTAGGAATCCGGATTACGCGTTTAATCCGGAATAAAGCTTAAAAGAAGAAAATGCCTGGTGTAAACTTTAGCTTAGCGGGTTTTTACAACAGGCTCCGGTATTTACTTCGTCGATTTTTTAACGTTTACGGCGGTTAACCCTTTGGGAGTACTTTCTACTTCAAAAGTTACCAAATTATTTTCTTTGATCGGATCAACTAGTCCGTTCACGTGCACAAATATGCTTTCCTGCGATTGCTGATCTTTGATAAATCCGTAGCCCTTGGATTCGTTAAAGAAAGCAACAATGCCGGTACGGGTAGTTTCTGCCGGAATATCTTCTTGTTTAGCAATACCTATCCGAATGTTTTCTAAAGGAATTTCTACTCTTTGTTTAGGATCTGGTGGGGTAGAAGAAAAATTACCAAACTCATCCACGTAGGCGAGCATGGAGTCTAAACTTTGGCCTTTATTGGCATTCGCTTTTCGCTCTTCTTTTTTTTCTTCTTTATCCTGCCGTTTTTTTTGTTTTTTCTTTTCGTTTTCTTTTTTATTGAAAGTTTCTTGTGATCTGCCCATGCTGTTGCGGATTAGGTTTTGTGCTTAGGCCATATGTGCATCATACGGCCGGCGGAGATTATGAGTAAAGATAGAAAATAAACTGTTCTTTTATTCTCTTCTTAAAATATATCTTAACAGTCAGAAGTCAGAAGCAATCAGAATTTCTGCGCAAAAATTCACGCTTTTGATTCTAGCAACAGTACAATCACCAGAAAATTTAAAGCTTGTTTCTTACTCAGCAACCTGAAAGCGAGGCTTGTTAACCATTACATAAGGTAAACAGATTAGTTTTATAATAAATTCAGGAGAAACAAAATTGGCAGGATAGTGATGGGTGTTGCGGAGGAAAGTAAATAATTAAAAAGTTACTTACATTCCCCGTAAGAAAAATAACGTCTACAATGGTACGCTACAGTTTATCTGTAGACTAACTGCTAGCGTCTTATGTTACGTATTTAAAACTAAATAGCCCAGGCACCTTCTCCTTTTTTATAAGGCACGTTGCCGTCGTAACGGCCGGGTGCTTCTACGTAGCGCAAGGCTTTGGTGGCCCCAATTTCGGAAGTACAAAACCCGAGTATGGTTAACTGGCGCATCATTAAAAAATAATGCACAGGCGGTCCGTCTGTATTTAAGTAATCCCGGCGACCGGTTTTTACGGGTACGGGAGTTGCCCGCTGCCCGGCATCTAATTTTTTTAAAAATTCCAATTGGTCGGGGGCATTTCCTTGCGGAAAATCTTTGCCGTAAGTGGCTTTAAAGTCGGTTTTAATTTTTTGCAGGCCGGTGGTAAATACTTTTTGCTGTTCGGGATTATAACAATCCGATACCATCATAGCCATAAAAGCGCCAATATCGGCATCTTTGGCGCCCGGTTTCCCATTAAGGCCCGGTAATATAATACCCCCAATTTCGTGGAGCAGCTTGATGTCTTCGGCGGAAAAAAGGGTACTAGCCTGGTTGTTGGAATTAAGTTGAAATCCGGCGGCAAATGCCTCGCCGCCTACTACGGTGCCGCCCAGTAACAAGGCTACTCTAGCAATTGCTTCTCTTCTGTTCATGTTGGTGCCGTTTATCTAAGTGTTTTTTAAATATTTTGTTTTTTTAACTCGCTCACGGCAAAATCGGCGGCCCGGGCGGTCATGGCCATAAACGTTAGCGAAGGATTCTGGCAGGCCGAAGAAGTAAAACAAGAACCATCGGTTACGAAAACATTTTTGGCATCCCAAACCTGGTTGTATTTATTCAACACGGAAGTTTTAGGGTCGTGGCCCATGCGGGCCGTACCCACTTCGTGAATGGCGCCCCCGGGTTTGTAACCCGGATCGTTACCGTTTACGTTTTTTAAACCGCCCGCCTCCAGTATTTCTTTACCCGCCTCCAGCATATCGAGGCGCATTTTTTTCTCGTTTTCTTTTAATTCGCAATCAATGGATAAGGTGGGCAGCCCCCATTTATCCAGGTCTTTTTTATTTAGGGTAACCTTGTTTTCGTGGTAAGGCAGCATTTCGCCGAAAGCGCCCATGCCAAAGTACCATTTACCCGGTTCGGTAATAGCTTCCATTAAATCAACCCCGATGCTGTATTCGGCTACGTTACGCGCCCAATTGCCCCGATTGGCGGAGCCTTGGTATCCGTAACCGCGCAAAAAATCACTTTTTTCGCCATTGATATTCCGGAAGCGCGGCACGTAAATACCCGACGGATTGCGGCCATATACATACTTATCATCAAAGCCTTCGGCCAAACCACTTACATTTACCCCCAGGTGGTGATCCATTAAGTTATATCCTAGCTCGCCGCTGCTGCTGCCCAAACCATCGGGCCAAACATCCGTGGCCGAATTCATTAACACCCAGGTAGAATTTAAAGTAGAGGCGCAGACAAAAACAATTTTAGAATAAAACTGGTAAGTCTGGTTATTTTCGGCATCGATGATTTCTACGCCCGTGGCTTTCTTTTTATCGCGGTCGTACAAAAGGCGGGTTACAATAGAAAGTGGCCGTAAAGTTAAACGGCCGGTTTTCATGGCGGCGGGCAGAGTAGAAGACTGGGTGCTGAAATAACCCCCGTACGGGCAACCCAAAGCGCATTTACTGCGGCTTAAGCAATTGCGGTCGCCTAAGGGTTGGGTTAAGTTGGCGGTACGGCCACTGATCATGGTGCGCTTTCCTTTGAAATGCGCCGTCATTTTGGTAGAGATGTCCTGCTCTACGCAGTTTAATTTAATAGGAGGCATAAACTCGCCGTCGGGTAATTGGGCTAAACCATCGCGGTTGCCGCTGATTCCGGCAAATTTTTCGACGTAACTGTACCACGGAGCCAGGTCTTTGTACCGGATGGGCCAATCAATGGCAATACCTTCTTTCGCGTTGGCTTCAAAATCCATTTCGCTGAACCGGTAACTCTGGCGGCCCCACATCAGCGATTTGCCCCCTACATTATAGCTCCGGTACCAGTTAAAGGGTTTGGTTTGGGTATAAGGGGCTTCCTTAATTTCGGTAGAAACCGTAAACTTACCCGGCGAGTAGACCGATTTATCGTTCGCGGCAATGGCGGCTTCCATAATGGCTTGCTGAGGTTGATAACCCCGGTACTTGTTATCCCAGGGGGCTCGGGTGGCGTTTACATAATCTTTTACGTGCACCACATTGTGGCCGCGTTCCAGCATTAAAACTTTCAGGCCTTTTTCGGTTAATTCCTTGGCGGCCCAGCCACCGCTCACGCCGGAGCCAATTACAATTGCATCGTAGGTTTGTTTAGCCATGGGTAAGTGATTTAAAACAACAAGCACATTTGGAGTAAGGTAGCTTTAGCTAATAAAATATCCTTCAGGTTTAAGCTACCTTGCATTCTTTAGCATAGAAATATATTTATTTGTTTTAATTTTTACTAGTACCTTATTTAAATACTGCTAACCAAAAGTTTGCTTAATGGCCGGTTTTTTAAAATTTACTACTGTATAGAGGTTTGCTTATATTTATATGGTCAACGTTTGCATAACTGAGGTGTTCGTATAGGCTGCTAATTAAGCTGTTTCATCGGTGGTGTATTTAACCCTTCCGCTCTGCGGAAACCTTTCCTGAAAACAGGGAAGGAGAGGCGGCTACTCCTAAAATCAAAGAATATCAAGCGAGCTAAAACGCTCTGACTTATAAAACAGTGTAATATTAACCCTTGCACTTAAATAAGAAGAAATAATATCGGCAATTTCTTCCCTGTTTTTAGGGGAGGTCCCGGAGGGGAAGGGGTAACACTCATAGTTCAAGTTCAGGTAGTTTCTCATTTTACTTTTATAAATGTTAATTTAGCTAAAAATTAATAGTCGGTTCACGACAAAATTTTAAAAATTTATCAACTAAATGCTGCCATTTTCCGGCTGGTTTAGTAATTTGATAAATTAACGAAATCGCTTATGGCAACGAACGACTTTTCTGAATTATCGCGGCGCGGCTTTCTTAAGAAAGCAATAACCGGAACGGTAGCTACTTCATTGGCTAGTATTGGCTTTCCGACCATTGTACCAGCCTCGGTTTTTGGCAAAAATGCGCCCAGCAATCAAATTAACGTAGGTGCCATTGGTACCGGCCGCATTTCGCGCGACCACGACCTGCCCGGCATCTGGAAGCATAACCAGGCTCGTATCATGGCCGTCTGCGACCTGGATCAAAAGCGCGCCAACGAAGCCAAGCAATTGGTGAATGCCTATTACAGCAAGAAAAATAACCAGCCTTACGATGGCATTAAAGTGTACTTCGACCATCAGGAATTACTGGCTAATAAAGATATCGACGCAGTTGTGATTAGTACCCCGGATCATCAGCACTCTTACATTGGCATTCACGCGGTAGAAGCCGGTAAAGATGTGTACCTGCAAAAACCAGCTTCTCTCACCATTGCCGAAGGTCGGGCCTTGAGTAATGCCGTTCACCGGACGGGCCGGATTTTGCAAATTGGCAGCCAGCAGCGCTCGTCGGCCCAGTTTAGATACGCCGCCGAATTGGTGCGCAACGGCCGGATTGGCCAACTAAAAACGGTACAAGTAGGTTTGCCCGGCGATCCGGCCGGCGAAGAAGAACCGGAAATGCCCATTCCGAAAAATTTAAACTACGATGCCTGGCTAGGGTCTACGCCTTACGTGTATTACACCGAAAAGCGGGTACATCCGCAAAATGATTACAGCCGGCCGGGCTGGCTGCGTTGCGAGCAGTTTGGTGCCGGCATGATCACGGGTTGGGGCTCACACCACGTAGATTGTGCGCATTGGGCTATGGATACCGAATATACCGGACCCATTGAAGTGTGGGGACAGGCCGAATATCCGGCCAAAGGTTTGTGGGATGTGCACGGTAAGTTTCGCACCGAAGCGCTTTATGCCAACGGCGTTAAAATGATCGTGAGCAATGATTTGCCCAATGGCATCCGGTTTGAAGGTACCGAGGGATGGATTTTTGTAACCCGCGGCGATTATTCGGTAACAGCCAGTGACCCGGTAGCTAAAAAAACCGGTACTAAAGCTTTAGAAGCGAGTAACCCCAAAATATTAATTTCAAAAATTGGCCCCGAAGAAATTCATTTGTACGAAAGCCAGGACCATCACGGCAATTGGCTGGAATCCGTAAAATCGCGCCAGCCACCGATTGCGCCCGTGGAAGTGGGCCACCGTTCCTGCTCTACCTGCCTGATTCACCAGATTGCCATGAAGCTGAAACGGAAGGTTTACTGGGATCCGGCTAAGGAAAATTTAAAAACGACGACGAAGCCAATAGCATGTTGTCGCGATCGCAACGATACCCGTACCTGGTAGGTTAATTAAAGGAACGATTAGTTATTAATATGTTCAGTTTCTAAGTGATGTTTATGGGTTTCTAGCAAATGCTGTTTTAAATTAATTTTGTTGAAGAACTGATACACGCAAAACCAGTTCTAAAATCTAGGTGTAGTTTTTAAACTACACCTTTTATTTATCACTTAAAACAGATTACAAGTAATTAAGAATATAGTAAGATGTAATCAAGAAACTACACCCAAAAAAAGACAGTAAAAATATAATGAAGAAAAGAAGATTCCGGTATACTTTGCTTCGGCTACGTTCCCGGAATTTAAATTTTAGCTAAATTTGATTTGCTCCAGTTTAAGTTTTTTATTTACCCGTTCGTATTCTGGCAATAAACTCCAACCTATGAAAAAACTGTTTTTCCCCGCTTTACCTGTTTTACTCATCAGCACTTTTTTAAGCTGTTCTAATAATAAAAAAGAAATTACCACGGAAAATAAAACCGAAGCCAATTCTGCAGCAGCTGCTACTAATGGTAAAATTAAATTAATGACGCTTGATCCGGGCCATTTTCATGCGGCTTTGGTGCAGAAATCCATGTACCCCAACGTAGATCCCTTGGTGCACGTGTATGCTCCCGCCGGCCAGGACATAGACGAGCATTTAAAAAGAATCAGCCAGTATAACTCCCGCGCCGAAAATCCAACGCAATGGCAGGAAGATGTGTATACCGGACCGGATTTCCTTGAAAAAATGCTCCAGACCAAACCCGGCAATATGGTCGTAATGTCGGGCAATAACCAGAAAAAAACCGAGTACATGAAAGCCGCTGTAGATGCCGGCTTAAACGTGTTGGCCGACAAACCCATGGCCATTACCACCCAGAATTTTGATTTGCTAAAAGAAGCTTTTGCCTCCGCGGAAAAAAATAAGGTGATGTTGTACGATATCATGACGGAGCGTTACGAGATAACCACCATGTTGCAACGCGAGTTTTCTAGATTGCCCGACGTGTTTGGCACTTTGCAAAAAGGAACTGCCGCTGACCCGGCCATTACCAAAGAAAGCGTCCATCATTTTTTTAAATATGTATCCGGTTCGCCGTTAAAACGCCCTGCCTGGTTTTTTGATGTGCGCCAACAAGGTGAAGGCATTGTGGATGTAACTACGCACCTCGTAGATTTAGTGCAATGGGAAGCGTATCCGGAACAAACCATTGACTATACCAAAGATGTAAAATTAACCAGTGCCCGCCATTGGCAAACCAAACTTACCCCAACGCAGTTTAAAACCGTTACTCAGCTAGATTCTTACCCGGATTTTTTAAAAAAAGACGTGGTTAGTGATTCGTTATTAGGCGTTTACTCGAACGGCGAAATTAATTACCAGTTAAAAGGCACGCATGCCAAGGTGTCGGTAATCTGGAATTTTGAAGCCCCCGAAGGTGCTGGCGATACGCATTTCTCTATTATGAAAGGCACCAAAGCTAATTTGATTATCCGGCAGGGCAAGGAGCAAAACTACAAACCGGTTTTGTACATCGAGCCGGCTGCGGGTACGGATTTAAACGCTTTCGAAGAAACTTTAAAAACTGGTTTAGCTACTGTGCAAGCTATTTTCCCGGGTGTAACTGTTGAGAAAACCGGCAAAATCTGGACCGTAACAGCTCCTGAAAAATACCACAACGGCCACGAAGCCCACTTTGGCCAGGTTACCGAAAAATACCTGGAGTTTTTAGCATCGGGTAAAATGCCGGAATGGGAAGTGCCGAATATGCTGGCTAAATATTACACCACTACCAAAGCTTTGGAATTGGCTCGGAAGAAAAAGTAAAATTTAAAAAAATGCCGCTTTTATAAATGGTTTTTAGTAGCTCGTTGTAGATAAAATTTTAAACGGACTTACCGCCAGAAACTTGTTAAGCTTTGTAACAGGTTCTTGGCGGTAGTTCTTTATTCAGCCGGTAGCAAGAAACAATAAAGTTGCTTTTTTTATTTTATTACCGCGTGCTAAAGCAGCAAAATCAAAACAGAAAAGTAAGTACCACCGCTATTAACTCGGTAAGCACCTCTTAAAACAGGTAATCGCCAAGGCAAGCTTGCCGCTCGTACTATAAATAAAGTAAACCAAAATACGAACTACAAGCTCCTACTAGCGGCATTAATACCAATTATAAAAATTGTTGGAGTTTATATGTGCAGCAAAGAACTGGTTTCTAGTTTCAGATGTTTATGACTTAACTTATCCTGTATTGAAATATTAAAGGATTTGCTTGCGTTAGCTAATTAGCAATTTGCATGATTATTGGGTCGGGGGGTGCGTTCTGGTTAATGTGTGTTTAGCGATACTTGTTTGTTATCAGTAATTTAAAAAATCAGTGAAACCACTTTACTCTTTTGCTTTATTTTGTTGTTTACTAGCCTTTTCTTGCTCCTCTACGGATGATGAGGATAAGCAAGAAGAAATACCGGTACCTCAACCAACACCTTATACCCTTTCATTCTCCGAACGATTTCAACCACCTACCATTCCGGCCGATAATCCTTTAACCGAAGAAGGCGTTTTGTTGGGCCGGCGCTTGTTTTATGAAAAAAAATTATCCGGCGATAATACTATTTCCTGCGGCAGTTGTCATCAGCAAAAATTGGCTTTTACCGACGGCAAAGCCCTGAGTACCGGCATTAACGGGCAAAGTACTAACCGCAGCTCCATGAGTCTGGTGAATCTGGCCTGGAACAAAACATTCAACTGGGCCGGCGAAGCAAATTCTTTAGAAGCGCAAGCGCGTATTCCAATAGAGAACCCCTGGAAATGCACCAGAACCTGGACGAAGCCGTTCGTGAACTCCAAAACACCGGAACGTACCCAGATCTTTTTAAAAAAACCTTTGGCACCAGTACTATAACTGCGGATTTAATGCTGAAAGCCTTGGCCCAGTTTACCCGCACCTTGGTTTCTACGAACTCGCCTTATGATAAATTTCGGGCGGGACAGGCTAATTTAACGGTAGAAGAACTGGAAGGCATGCAGTTGTTTATCACGCATCCCGACCCCGGCCGAAACCTGCGGGGCGGCAATTGCGGCGATTGCCACGGCAGTGATTTTTTTACTTTGCAACAATTTCATAACAATGGCTTAGATGCCACTTTTGCCGATAAAGGTCGCGGAGCCGTTACCGGCAAAGCCACCGACGATGGTAAGTTTAAAGCGCCTTCTTTACGGAATATTGCCGTTACGGCCCCTTACATGCACGACGGCCGTTTTAAATCCCTGGAAGAAGTGCTGGATCATTACAACGACCACATCAACTATGCCAGCCCTAATCTGGACCCTTTGATTTTAGAGGCGTCGAACCAGGTAAAAGGCAAATCGCTGGAACTTACGCCCCAAGAAAAAACCAAGATTATCACGTTTCTAAAAACGCTTACGGATGAGACGTTTTTGCAAGACGAGCGTTTTTCGGAAATTACAACTCCTTAAAATAAGCTTGGTAAAAACAGAAAGAATGCTTTTTTTCAAAAAATTCTGGTTCTACTTTTACTCCGCAACGAAAACAACTTGAAAAGTGCCGTTACCATAGTGCTCTTATTGGTAATGCTGGTGCAAAGCTTCAGCAAGGTATTTATTGTTCTCGATTATCAAGCCAATAAAAATTACATTGCCGAATATTTGTGCGTGAACAAGAAAAAGCCGGAAATGCATTGTAATGGCCATTGCTACTTAAAAAAACAATTGCAAAAAGCCGAGCAGCCAGAAAATCAATCTTCAACCCCAAAGTCTAAACTGGTTCCGGAAATTACCTTGTTTTGCCAGACTCTTCTTGTGCTTCCATTTACTGCCCGCAATGCATTCTTGCAACATTGTTTTAATTACCTGCCGGGAGTAACGGTAGCTAATCTTTCTTTCATTTTTCATCCACCGCAAGTTTAAATCCAGGAGCTAATTCCTAAATAGCTTCGCTGCATTCTTAAACTTCTTGCGTTTAAGCGTCATTTCTGGGGCGTAAAAGTCGTAAGAGGCTAGTCTGTAATAAAATTTTTTAAATTTTCTGATTAAAGGGGCGTCCTGGTTTAAGCCAAAGTAAGGCTGTAAGCTTGGCGAACAATCTTTTGTATTTACTTTTAAAACGAGCTCATGAAATCTTTATTCTTAAAATATACCTTCGTTCTTTTTACTGTTACTACCTTATTTACCGCTTGTAAAAAAGATCCCGAAACCGAAGCTATTACTATGGGGCAGGTAAATCTGGAGTTCGAACACGTGGTGGGCAACGAAGAACTGGCTTTAAACCCCCAGCAATACACCAATGCCAACGGCGATCAATTTCAGATTACTACTTTTAAATACTACATCAGCAATATTGTTTTAATTAAAGCCGATGGCTCTACTTACAAACAACCCGATAGTTATTATTTGATTGACCAGGAAAAGCCGGATTCCAAATTACTTACCCTTAACAACGTGCCTTCGGGCGAGTACACGGGTTTAACCTTTACGGTAGGTGTAGATAGTGTCCGGAATGTATCCGGAGCTCAAACTGGTGCCTTAGATCCGGCCCAGGGCATGTTCTGGAGCTGGAACACCGGTTATATTTTCCTGAAACTCGAAGGTTACTCGCCCCAATCCGAAAAAGGCGGCTTAACTTTTCACATTGGTGGTTTTAAAGCTCCTAATAACACCATTCGCACGGTTTCGCCTGATTTAAATGGCAATAAAATGCTGGTAGCGGCCGGGAAAGCACCGCAGGTGCATTTAAAAGTAAATGTGCTGGAAATGTTTCAATCGCCGCGGCTGATTAAGTTTGCCGATTTAAGCACAACTATGGGTGGCCCGGCTTCGGTAACGGTTGCCGATAATTACCGCGACATGTTCCGGGTGGATCATATCCATAATTAACCATGCCGGAAATTTTAGGACTTAACAAAAAGCGCTGCATTGTTCTGCTGGCTATTTTTTTAAATTTTTTAGCGGGTTGCTACCCCGATCCGGAGGTGCCCACTGCCGTTGACTTGCAGAAAAACCCAGTTCATTTTCCACCGCCGGTTTACTTGTTTACCGAGAACGAACCGACGCAAGCTGGATTTGAGTTGGGACGACAGTTATTTTATGATCCCTTGCTTTCCCGCGATGGAACTGTTTCGTGTGGGAGCTGCCATAAGCAATTTGCCGGCTTTGCCGACTTGGATCATACCGTAAGCCACGGCATTCAGGACCAATTGGGGACGCGCAACACCCCGAGTTTAACTAATCTGCGGTGGGATAAATCTTTTTTCTGGGATGGGGGAGTTACGCACCTGGAACTGGTACCGCTATCTCCTATAACGAACCCAATTGAAATGGGCGAAAGTTTAAGTAACGTTATCCGGAAACTAAACCGTAATCCGCAATATGTAACCGCTTTTAACAAGGTTTTTCACCAGGATAGCATTAACAGTCAGCAATTATTCCGGGCTATGGCGCAGTTTATGGGGCAGTTTGTTTCCGTTTCCGCGCCTTACGATTATTACGTGCAAGGTAAAACCGATGTGCTTTCAACTTTACAGGTACAAGGTTTAGTCGTTTTTCAAAATAAATGCGCTACCTGCCATACTCCTGGTTTATTTACCGACCTCTCGTTCCGCAACAACGGGTTAGATACAGATTTTAAGAAAGATGCGGGCCGGCAAATGATTACCCAAGAGGCGGCGGATGCGGGTAAGTTTAAAGTACCCAGTTTACGCAACGTTGCCCTAAGTGCGCCCTACATGCACGATGGCCGGTTCCGAACTTTAAGTCAGGTATTAGATCATTACCGGCAAGGCGTAAAAAAATCGGCTACTCTGGATCCGGTTCTGGCAAAGGCGCAACCAGGTATCTCGCTTTCGGAGGCAGAAAAGCAGGCGTTGCTAAGCTTTCTGGAAGCGTTAACCGATAAAAAGTTTATCACTGATTCCCGTTTTACGGATCCTTTTTAAGTTGATTATGAAGAAAATTATTTACCTGTTCCTCCTTTTAATTTTAAAAAATTCGGTCAGTTGGGCTTGCGATATATGCGGTTGTTTTATGGGCATCACGCCTTACGATAATCAAAGCAGCCTGGGCGTATTGCACCGCTACCGAAGCTTTAATGGGTACCAAAGCGCTAATCAGAGCTCCCACTTTTTTCCGAAAGGCGCTGGTATTTTAACTGGCGGACCGGATAGTGGTTCTGGCTCGCACAGCCACAATGGCAATCCAACGGATTTTGAAGTGTACCGGGCTACGGAAATCCGGGCGAAATATTTTATTCATCAGCGAGTAGAGTTAAATGCCTTTGTGCCATACGTGCAGAATACTACGCAGTACAACCAAAGCCGCACTACTTTGGCTGGTTTAGGCGATATTAATTTATTTGCGGGCGTGCATGTGTTACGTAAAATTGAAGTAGCCGGCGTGCAGCAGCGTTTAGTACTCGGGGGTGGTTTAAAACTACCCACCGGCCATTATTACCGTACCAACGCCGAAGGTTCCCGGCAACCTTTGTTGTACCAAACCGGTACGGGTAGCGTCGATTATTTTGGGTATGTGAACTACATTGCCGGCTACAAGAAATTTGGCTTAAGCATTAACTCCAGTTATAAACTAAACGGCCAAAATTATTATAAGGAAAGTATTGCCAACAGTTCGGCTCACTTTGCCAATTTATTTTACCGCTACAATGTCAACCCAAACTGGAACATGAATCCTTCGGTGCAATTTTTTTACGAGTATACCCAAGGGGAAAAATTTAACGGCGAACTCACTGGCGAACACAAAATGAATAATGCTTTACTGGGTCCGGGCCTGGATATTTATTACAAAAACGCTGGCGTAAATCTAGCTTTTCAGCTTCCGATTTACGAAGAAGATACAGGTCATCCGGCTAGTGCCGGCCGTTTAGTACTTGGGTTTAGTTATAACTTTAACCAGACCAAGTATTTAATTAAAAGTAAGTAATGGTTATGAAGCATTACGCCTTTAGTTTAATATTCCTGATAAGTTTTTTTTCTTGCTCCTTATCTGAAAAAGAAAAACTCAAACAACTGGAAGAACAAGTTCTCACCCAGCACGATGCAGTCATGAGCCAAATGGATAAAATAAACCAAAGGCAGCGTAAATTAAAAGCTTATCTCCAAAAAGCTGATTCTACGCACATGGATACAAAGCTTATTCAAAATCAAATTACCGATTTAAGGAAGGCCGATGCAGCCATGATGAATTGGATGCATCAGTATAAAAATCCGGCGGATTTATCACCTGAAAATGCCAGTATTTATTTAGAGGATCAATTATTTAAAATTAACCAAGTAAAAAAACAAGTAACCAGCGCCTTGGCCAACACGGAAAAAAATACATTCAAGTAATGCAACAACACGTAAAACATAAATTAAAATTTTTGAGGAACCCAGCCTGCTTTTTGCTTTGGGCTGGGCTACTTTTCAGCTGTTCCCAAACACATACTACCTCAAACCGTTTGCCCATTTTGGGAGAAAGAGAAACGGAACAACGCATAGTTAACGGCCAAACCATAACCGATACAATCTATCACCAGATTCCGGATTTTAGTTTCATAAACCAGGATAGTCAGCGGGTAACCAGTCAAACTTTAGCCGGTAAAATCTACGTAACGGACTTCTTTTTTACCACTTGCCCTACCATATGCCCAAAGATGAAGAGCCAACTGCTGCGCGTTTACGAAAAATTTAAAAATAATGACCAGGTGGTATTGTTGTCGCATACCATTGACCCGCAGCACGATTCAGTAGCAGTTCTCCGGGACTATGCGGGGCGTTTAGGCGTAAGCAGCAGTAAATGGCAATTTGTGACCGGGGCCAAAGACAGTATTTATGCTATCGCGGCTCAATACATGGTTTCGGCGGCGGAAGATGAAAAGGAACCGGGCGGCTTTGTGCACAGTGGCGCTTTTATTTTAACAGACACTAACCGGCATGTACGGGGCATTTACGACGGCACTGTTCCGGAACAAGTAGATCAGTTAATGAATGACATTTTGCTTTTGTTGGCCGAGAAGCAACAACATGCTCAAAAATAAAAATTCGCTCTTGCTTTTAATACCACTGGTTGTATTTTCCTGGCTCCGTTGTTCGCCGGCGGTAAACGATAGCGGAGAACAATTGTACGTGCAGCATTGCGCCAGTTGCCACATGGAGGATGGCCGTGGTTTAAAGCGGCTAATTCCGCCGCTGGCCAACGCCGATTATCTAGTAAAACACCGTCAGGATTTAGCTTGTATCATGAAGCACGGCCAGGAGGGAAACATAACGGTAAATGGACTGCACTACCAGCAAAAAATGCCGGGGGCCGAAGATTTAACTCCGGATCAAATTACGAATCTTCTAAATTTTGTGCAAACCAACTTTGGTAATAATAACGAAAGATTTACGATACCGGAGGTTTCTGCTCTGCTCGACGCTTGTGCCGCACATAACCACTAGTAGATAAGATTGTGTATCAGATAAAAGTAAAAGAGCGCGGCTAGTAGTAACCGCGCTCTTGTGCTGCTGTGTAGCTATAACGTCAATAAGAACTACAGTTTAAATTATTTAATGCAGTGCTTTTACGAATAAACTAAAAGCAAAACCGGATGAACAATGCTTTGCTTCGTTTAGGTTTGAATACTTGTTATGAAAGCACTGGAATAAATCTGGCTTTTTAATCATCTACTCATGAAAAAGATACCGGCCACCCAGCCAACGCGAGCCAACTGGTGTTAGGGTTTAATTACAACTTTAACCAAAATAAGTATTTAGTTGGTAATAAGAAATAAAGGCCTAAAATATTTTAGTAGTGTTACTTATCAAACAATTTCTTTCTGCTTTCTGATAAATAATGTCTATTGGTTACTTAGATTCGCAACATTTCATCTCTTTTATGTAAAAAAACTATGTTACTTTTATACTAATAGTTTCGTTTGTGTAAGGAGAATTATTTAATAAATTTTATTCTCTTTTCAATAATACTTCTAATTAAAATAGCTCCTTTTATTTCGATTAGTATTGCATAAGGTAAGCAACCAATAGTGCATTTTATGGCTCTTGCTATTGGGTAGGTTACCTTTAAAATAATACTTATATGAACAATTCAAAGATGTTTTATTTATTTATTATATGCTTTCTTTTCTCTTGTAATCAGCAGAATGTTGATCCTCTAGTGAATAATAACAATTGGCAAACAGTTAATATTAATTACCAAGGAACATTGACTGATATAAAATTCGTGTCAGTCGATACGGGATACACTTTTGGAAATGACCCTAATATTCTATTGAAAACAACTGATGGTGGCAATTCTTGGGAAGCATTACCTTTTCCATCTTCTGCTTCAGATATGTTTACAAGTTTTTATCCAATAACTAGCAAAATTATTCTGGCAGGACGCTATATACCCTACCGTTCTATGGATGGAGGCCGTACCTGGACGAAGCTTTCTGCCCTTGATAGTACAAGCATCCGGCAGTTTGAGTTTACTAGTGCTACTGTAGGCTATGCCTGTACCGGTAATGGTGTGTATAAAACAACTGATACCGGCAACAGTTGGCGCCTAGTGAAACAGAAAAGCCTTGCCTACGATGCTATTCAATTTCTGGATGCACAGAATGGTTTTATCAGCGGTGGGGGTTTAGTAGAATACAATGCTAGTAAGATAATAGCTACTTACGGATTTCTAGCCAGAACCAAAGACGGAGGCGAAACGTGGATAAATTTAGATAAAGGAGACTGGAGCACCAAAACCCAAAATTTAAAAAAAATAACGGGCATGCAATTTATTGATACAAACTATGGCTATTTATCCACCATTGAGAATGAACTTTTAAGAACTACTGATGGTGGCAGTACCTGGGAGATCATTAATAATGATAAAGACTTTGTTGATTCGTATGCCATTCCCCTTTTTATTAATAAAGATACCGGCTTTTTAAGATCGGGTAAAACTATCTTTCGAACCGAAGATGGGGGAAAAACACTAAAAAAAGATTATTATAATGAGCAACAAGATATATTGAAACTGTACAGCACGCCTGATAATAAAATTTTTGCGGTGGGGAGAGATGGATTACTATTAAAAAGAAAATAACATATTTAACCTTAAACAGATGTATACTTATGAAAAACTTTACTAAAAATTTTTACCGAACTTTTCTTTTATTATTTTTTCTGACCCCTGGTTTATTATGGGCCCAGAATGGAAGAATTAATATCGAAAAAGAGAAAAAAAGTTTATTTGCGAATCATGTGGATTTTATGAATGTACCGGATCAGGCTCCTGCTTTTATTAGAGGCCAAATTCAATTCTATTCAGATAGTGTCCATTCCATTATTGTTAAACCTAATTTACTTAAATCTCAAGAGAAAGATGAAATAGGTTATAAGCATTATAAATGGCAGCAAACTATTAATGGGATACCGGTTGAAGGTGCGATTTATATACAACATACAAAGAATGGGAAAGTTCTAAGCCAAAATGGTCTATGGATCAAAGATATACCAGCTATTCCAAAAACCGCCGCATTATCGGCGGCCAACGCTTTACAAAAGGCATTAAATTTTGTAAATGCTAAAAAATACAAATGGGAAATACCCGAAGAAGAAAAAGTTCTTCAAGAAATAAAGAATGATGACAATGCTACTTATTATCCAAAAGGAGAACTGGTTTATTTTGGAGGTAGATCAGAACTTATTCCAGCTAATTTACGACTGGCATATAAATTTAATATATATGCGCATGACCCTGGTAGTAGGAATTTAATATTTGTAGATGTGATAAATGGAAATATATTAGATAGCGAGAACCTGCTTCATACAATAGATGCTGTCGGAACGGCTACAACTGTTTATAGTGGTGCACAAAGTATCCACTACCGATAATACTGCTCTCAATTAGTTTAGATTGAGGCAAACTGGCAGAGGCCAAGGCATTCAAGTTCTTAATGCTAGAGGAATAACTACTGTTGGTAATTTAGGTTCAGCCTCTGACTTTACCGATATAGACAACAATTGGAACAATGTTAATACAAATTTGGATCAATTTGCTACTGATGCTTATTGGGGACAAGAGAAGACATATGATTATTACAGAAATCGCTTTAATCGAAATAGTATAAATAACCAAGGTTATCTTTTACGTGGTTATGTACATGCAAATTTAGTGTCCATGTATGGTATACCTAATAATGTGAACGCATTTTGGGATACAGACAAAATGTTATATGGTGATGGTGGAACCCAAAACAACGTACAAGTAAGGCCTTTAACTGCAGTAGATATTGTAGGGCATGAAATTACGCATGGGCTTACTCAATTTACAGCAGCTTTAGGTAATAGTGGTGAAGCAGGAGTATTAAACGAAAGCTTCAGTGATATATTTGGTACTGCGATTGAAAATTATGCTAAAGGTTATAATTTTAACTGGACAGTAGGTGAGAATACAGGATTAATATTTCGCTCTCTATCAAACCCAAATGCTTATAGTCATCCAGATACTTATGGCGGAACCTTTTAGATTAACCCTGCTGATTTAAATAATGATAGAGGCGGAACTCATTCGAATAATGGTGTATCAAATTATTGGTTTTATCTCTTAACTTATGGAGGTTCGGGTAGGAACGACATTGGTTCAAACTATAATGTTTCGGCAATAACTATTGACAGAGCCGCTGCGATTGCCTATCGTACTTTAACTACTAAATTAACTCCTACAAGTAATTTTTCGACTACACGGACCCAATCTATCTTATCTACCAGAGAACTATATTGTACCGGTAGTTTAGAAGAAAGAGCCGTAACAAATGCTTGGTTTGCAGTTGGAGTAGGTGCTGCTTATCCTACCGAATCTATCACTGGAGATTTTCCTGCTCTTAGCTGTTCTGGTAGTACGCAAACTTTTCTGGTTGGCGCGCCCGTAGCGGGCTTAAGTTATAGCTGGTCGGTTACCAGTGGTCTTCAGATAGTAGGTGCTACTACCGGTAATTCTGTTTCTATTAAGGTAATAGGCAACGGAGATCAATACGTTAATTTAAATGTGGTAACAGCAACTTGTGGTACCCAACAGATAGCAGCTAAAAAGGTGTCGGTTTGAATTCCATCTTTAACAGTAACAACATCCGACGACCGAACACCACAATCATCGGGTTATCAATATCACACTGCTACTGCACAGCAAGTTCCAGGTACTAGCCCTAGCGCCTATACTTGGTATTATGAAGATGCGAATGGTAATCCTGGAAGCGTTATTACAACTGGTTTAACTTTAAATAAGTTACCTATCGCACCCTGCTCCAATATAAAATACCAGCTACGGGTAACTACTGCTTGCGGAACAGCCATTTACAGAGGCTATGCCTATAATTCTTCTTGTGGTTCTACGTTTGCCGTTTATCCTAACCCTGCTGACGAGCAATTAACAATTGAAAGCACAGAAGAATCCGAGACAAACGCAAAAGAAGAAGTTAATATAAAAATCTATAATCAATTAAATGAAGTTGTTCTATCACAGAAAGGTAAAAAACAAAAATCTACTTTAAACACGAAAGCTCTAAAAAATGGTTTATACTACTTACATATTACAGATAAGAATGGAAAAGTTAGTAAGCACCAAATAGCTATAAGCCATTAATTTATTAATATCCAAGTACAAACAGCAAAAGAGCGCGGCTAATGGTAGCCGCGCTCTTTTGCTGTTAAAGAATTTTTTAAATTTTTACCAGAATATGGTGTACAAAGCCGCAATTACACCGCAAATGATCACCGCTCCTACGGCAAACGAAGTAGAGGTTTTAAACATGGAAGCATCAATTTCCAAGCCTTTGGGATTGTTCTTGCTTTTTGGATCAAATAAAGTAATAATAACCATTAAGGCCACTAAAATCACAAACACAATGCCCATCCGGTCGATAAAAGGAATTTCGGGGAATTGAAATTTTAAATAAGTAGACAACGGAATGGTTAAAACGGCGGCTACTAAAGCCGCCGGAGCGGTAGTACGTTTCCAGAAAAATCCCAGCGCAAAAATGGCAAATACTCCCGGCGAAATAAAGCCGGTATATTCCTGAATATATTGAAATGCCTGGTCGAGATTACGTAAAACAGGAGCTACAAACAAAGCAATGATAAAAGCTACTACCACTACTAGTTTGCCAAAGGTAACCAAACGTTGCTCGGAAGCATTACGGTTAAAGAATTTACGATAAATATCCAGGGTAAAAATGGTAGAAATGCTGTTGGCTTTACCGGCCAGCGAAGCCACAATAGCCGCCGTAAGCGCCGCAAACGATAAACCTTTTAAACCCGCTGGTAGTAAATTTAACAAAACGGGGTAAGCATGATCCGGAATTACATTACCGGCCTCATTAGCCATTTCGGTCTGGAACTGGCCGTTTTTGAAAAGCACGTAAGCCGCAATACCCGGCAATACCACGATAATCGGCATCATTAATTTTAAAAAAGCAGCAAACAACAAACCACTGCGGGCAGTTTTTAAATCGGCCCCTAAAGCCCGTTGGGTAATATATTGATTACAACCCCAGTAGTTTAAGTTAATAATCCACATACCGCCAATTAATACCGAAAGGCCCGGTAAATCCATGTATGCATCGCGGGTACCGCCTTCTCCGTTCGGAATCAGGATCTCACCTTTGTCTAAAATCATACTAAAGTGGTCGGCGGCTTCTTTGCGCAAATAGCCTAAGCCTTCCCAGGCACCACCATCGCCCAAAGTAGTGGCCACTAAATCCAAGGCTAAGTAAGTAGTCGCTAAACCGCCCAGCACCAGTACAAACACCTGAATAACATCGGTATACCCAATTACTTTCATGCCGCCCAGGGTAATGAAAATGGCGAAAATAGCCAGACCGTACATGCAGTAGAAAAAGTCGAGGCCCGATACCGTTTGCACCGCCAAGGCACCCAGATAAAGGATCGAAGACAAGTTCACAAATACGTAAACCAGCAACCAGAATATAGCCATAATGGTACTTACCGCATCGTTGTAACGCTGCGATAAAAACTGCGGCATGGTGTAAATCTTATTTTTAAGATAAATGGGTATAAAGAAAACAGCTACTACCATTAAGGTGGCCGCCGCCATCCATTCGTAAGTAGAAATAGCCAAACCCATGGCAAAACCCGAACCCGACATGCCAATAAATTGTTCCGCCGAAATGTTAGAGGCAATCAGGGAAGAGCCTATGGCCCACCAGGTTAAAGAGCCTTCGGCCAAGAAGTAATCTTTGGAATCGGCCGTGACAGTTTTGTTTTTTCGGTAAATCCAGTAGCCGTAGCCAGATACAATTATAAAGTACACCAGGAAAACGATGTAGTCAATTGATTTCATAGATGATTGGTTCAGGAGTAAATTTCGTTGTGGGTTAAAGATATGTTTTAATTAAAACTAAGCCTATTTTGCAATAGATAATTTTGCCGCTGACAGGAAGTTTTTTAAAAATTTAGCAAGAATAGACTGGACCTTCCCGTGAAGACCGGGAACTTGCTTAAATATTTAAAAAAAAAAGCTCCGGCTGGATTTTACCAAGCGGAGCTTTCCGTTATGAAGTAATCAATTACCGTTTAAGGTAGTATTGGCGTTAAATATATTGGTTAATTAAGTTTTCGAACAGCTCTTGTTTGCCGCTTATTTGCTGCGGTTCCCCGTTTTTCAGGGCTAGTTCCCGCAAATCTTCCAACGACAAGGCGCCTTGTTCAAAACGCTGCCCTTCGCCGCTGTCGAAAGAGGCATAGCGGTTCTGGCGCAGTTTCTTATAATCTGATTTCTGTAGGATATTATCGGCAATTAATAAACCCCGGGCAAAGGCATCGATTCCGCCAATATGCGCTAAGAATAAATCTTCCAGGTCGGTAGAATTACGACGCAGCTTGGCATCGAAGTTTACGCCACCGGATCCTAAACCACCTGCTTCCAAAATTACCAGCATGGCTTCGGTTAGCTCGTATAAATCAACCGGGAACTGGTCGGTATCCCAGCCGTTTTGGTAATCGCCGCGGTTGGCATCAATGCTGCCTAATAAACCAGCATCGGCGGCAATTTGCAACTCGTGGGCAAAAGTGTGCTGCGCCAAAGTAGCGTGGTTGGTTTCCAGGTTTAGCTTAAAATCCTCCTGTAAATTAAATTTATTTAAAAATCCGATTACGGTAGCGGCATCAAAATCATACTGGTGCTTGGTTGGTTCCATGGGCTTTGGCTCGATGAGGAACGTACCGGTAAAACCAGCTTTGCGGCCGTAATCGCGGGCCATGGCTAAAAAGCGACCCATGTGTTCAATTTCGCGCTTGGTGTTGGTGTTGAGCAACGACATATAACCTTCGCGACCACCCCAGAATACGTAATTTTGTCCGCCTAAAGCAATTGTGGCATCTATAGCCGCTTTTACCTGTGCCGCCGCATACGGTAAAACGTTAAAATCAGGGTTAGTAGCCGCTCCGTTCATGTAACGCGGGTGCGAAAACAAGTTAGCCGTTCCCCACAGTAAGCCCACGCCAGATTCCTGTTGCTTTTGTTTGGCATAATCCACCATGGTTTGCAGGTTGCGTTCCGATTCGATTATCGATTTACCTTCGGCTACCACATCAAAATCGTGGAAGCAGTAATAGCCAAGACCTAACTTGGAAGTAAATTCAAACGCCGCATCCATTTTTTCTTTGGCGCAGGTAATCGCATCCGAACTGGTAGACCACGGAAATTCGCGGGTACCCGGCCCAAACGGATCGCCGCCGGTACCGGTAAAAGAATGCCAATAAGCTACCGAAAACTTAAAATGGTCTTTCATGGGTTTACCCGCCACTACTTTGTTTTCGTCGTAGTATTTAAACGCAAAAGGGTTGGTCGATTCTTTACCTTCGTAAGCAATCTGCGAAATATTCGGGAAGTATTCTTTCGCTCCTGTAACTACTTTAACTGCCATGTTTTTTGCTGGGGTTAAGTTTTATATTTATTTATATTGAATTTGCTTGAAGAAAATAGTTGTTCCTGGTTCGTAATTGGTTGCTCGTTGTTCGATTTAAAAAACTTTGGTACGAGGTAAATAATTTGAAATGATAGTTGAAACTAAACACTCCGGAATACTGTATTTTTAAATTTTTTGCTCTTGGTTAGCGTATCAGGAAACAGATTACTATCTTCAAATTATAAGGCCTAAGGTTCAATCAAAGCAAAAATTAGAACAAGTTTTCGGGATGAAGCCGTGCAAAAAGTAGTCGTCTTCTATTTTTCATCTATTTATAATTCTCCTAAGCACTAGCCGTATTCTTCTACGCTAAACTGTTACTTAACGAACGAAAATTTTAAATTTCTTTCCGGTTTAACTGTACCTGTAATTCTGCGAGCCAGCTTTGGTAGATGGTTTCGTACTGGTCTTGTAAAGCAGTTTCGGGTTCTACGGCCCGGGTACGGCGCAATCCCGTAAAGGCTTGCGTATAATCCGGGTAAATACCGGCTCCCACGCCGGCTCCCCGGGCGGCTCCCTGCGACCCATCGGTATTGTATAGTTCTACAGTGGTGTTGGTAACAGTGGCAAAAGTTTGCGCGAACAAAGGACTCAAAAACATATTAGCATCGCCGGCTTTAACGGTGCGGGCATTAATTTGCATGTTTTTCATGATATCGAACCCATAACGCAATGCGAAAATAATTCCTTCCTGGGCGGCGCGGGCTAAATGCGCCGGCGTATGCTGGTTAAAAGATAAGCCGGCAATGTGGGCTCCTACTTGTTTATTTTTTAAAAAACGTTCGGCACCGTTCCCAAAAGGCAAAATCAGTAAACCTTCTGCCCCGGCCGGTACAGCTTGGGCTAAGTCGTTTATTTCTTCGTAGGTATAACTGGCATTGGCTTTTTCGGAGGTAAATAAGGTTTTGCGCAGCCAGGAATTTAGAATGCCGGTGCCGTTTACGCAAAGTAAAGTACCCGTTGAAGTTTGTTCGGGGGTATGGTTTACGTGCAAAAAAGTATTCACCCGCGATTCCGGGTCGTAGGTAAATTGGTTGTTTACGCCATAAATTACGCCGGAAGTACCCGCCGTAGCGGCAATTTCACCGGGGTGCAGTACATTTAAAGAAAAAGCGTTGTTGGGCTGGTCGCCGGCGCGGTAAGCAATGGGGGTACCGGTCGCTAAACCTAGTTCAGCAGCAGCTTCGGCGGAAACTTCCGACTGGATACCAAAGCTGGGCACAATCTCCGGAATCAGCTCGGCCGGAATGCCGTAATAGTCTAATAAATCGTAAGCGGGTGCATTTTTTTGAAAATCCCACAAAATTCCTTCCGATAAACCCGAGGCGGTGGTTTGCACTTTGCCCGATAACTTCATCGCGATATAGTCGCCGGGCAGCATAAATTTATCGATTTGCTGGAAAATATCAGGTTCGTTTTCTTTTACCCATTTAAGCTTGGAAGCTGTAAAATTACCCGGCGAATTTAAATAACAGGATAAACAGGTTTCTGCACCCATTTCCTGAAAAGCTTTATCTCCGTAACGTACCGCCCGGCTGTCGCACCAAATAATGGACGGCCGGAGTACTTGTTGCTTTTTATCTACTACTACCAAGCCGTGCATTTGGTAAGCAATGCCAACGGCCTTAATATCCGGTGCCTGAATGCGACTATCCTGGATTACGCGATGGGTCACTTCGCGCAAATAATACCACCAGCGCTCCGGATCTTGTTCGGCCCAGCCTTCTTGTTTTACAATCATCCCCATTTCCTGGGCCGGCGCAAAAGCCGAAACTAAAACTACCCCGGTAGCGGCATCTATTAAAGTTGCTTTTACCGAAGAAGAGCCAATATCATATCCTAGTAAATACATGGTGCTTGTTTAATCAAATATCATTTGTAAAAACCGGCTTGCAATTTAAGAGGTCCGGAGAATTAAGCTAATATTTACTTGCCCTAAGTTTAAGCTTACCCACCATTAGGGTTAAGTTCTCGCCGGGAAAGTGGCAAATTTTTAAAAATAACGGTAATAGCAGTCTAAAAGAAATAAGAGAGGCCTATTTAAAGCCTGATACTTATTGTAAAAAGTACAATATTAAAATTAATTCCGAAACATTCCAATATAAAAGTATTTATTTTAGGCCGTTCATGCGTGATTGTTTTAAAAATATAATAATTTACAAGCTTCGTTTTTTGGCTGTTATGTCAGAATAAACAAAACTGGCTTAATGGTGTTTAGGCTATTAATCTCCAAACAGAACTATGGTACAAACCAAATTTGCCGGCTCTAATCTGCACTTTAAACCCGAAGATATTTTACCTTCTGTTTCCACGGATTGCGTTATTTTTGGTTTAGATAATGGCAAACTGAAAGTATTACTACTCAAACGGGATATTGAGCCTTCCCGGGGATTATGGGCCTTACCCGGCGGATTTGTATTGGATTTTGAGGAATTAGAAATGTCGGCAATGCGCACTTTGCACGATACTACGGGTATGTCGAACGTTTTTATGGAGCAAGTGCAGGCCTTTGGGCAGGTGCATCGCTTCCCGTGGCGACGGGTAATTACGGTGGTTTATTATGCCTTAATAAAATACCGCACCGATGATTTAAGAGCCGGTCCCGATGCCAGCGAAATTAATTGGTTCGAAATGGCGGATTTGCCCGAACTGGTGTTCGATCATAAGCACATTTTAACGGTTACCTTACAGCATTTACAAAATAAAGTACGCAGTGAACCCATCGGTTTTGAATTATTGCCGCCTAAATTTACCTTAACCCAACTCCAGGAGCTTTACGAAGCCGTATTGCGCACTACTTTCGACACCCGCAATTTCCGGAAAAAGCTGCTGAAGATGAACCTGCTCGAACAACTCGACGAAACGCAAATTGGGGTAGCGCACCGGGCCGCCCGCTTGTATCGCTTTAACCCGAATATTTACCAGAAATTAAAAGAAAAAGGCTTTACTTTTGAGCTGTAGAATTTAGTTCGATGGCTTTGTCGTTTGCTAAAAACGTGAAATTCATATAAAAATGCTCGATGCCTAGCAATCGTATTCAGCTTTGTGCATGTATTCGGATGCCGAGTAATCTATTTGAATAAGCTTTGCGAATGATCGATTATAAATAAACTGGCAACATTTCCGGTACATTGGCGGTTTCTTTACCTAAAATTAAATTTTTAATTTTATTGTAACGCAGCAAAGTCCCAGCCGATGAAAATACTCTTGATCGAAGATGAACCCAAAGTAGCTTCTTTTATAAAAAAAGGTTTAGAAGAGCAATCTTACGACGTAGACCAGGCTTACGATGGTTTCTTAGGCAAGCGGCTAGCTCTCGAAAAACCTTACGATTTAATTATTCTGGACATTATCTTACCGCAATTAAACGGTTTGGAAGTATGTAAAGCTATCCGGCAGCATAATTCCTCGGTATCTATTTTAATGTTAACGGCCCTAGGCAATACCACGGATAAAATAGAAGGCCTGGATGCCGGTGCCGATGATTATTTGGTAAAACCGTTTGAATTCCAGGAGCTATTAGCCCGGATTCGGGCGCTAAGTCGGCGTAAAAGCGACTATCCAATGGCCGAAGTGTTGCGCATTGCGGATCTGGAGTTAGATAGTGCCCGAAAAACCGTTACGCGCCATGGCCAACCCATTACTTTAACCGCCCGCGAATTTGCTTTGCTCTCGTACTTATTGCGCAACAAAGGGCGTGTGGTTTCGCGGGTAGATATTATTGAACACGTTTGGGAAACCTCTTTTGATACCGGCAGCAATGTAATTGACGTATACATTAATTTTTTACGCAAGAAAATTGATAAAGACTACGCTACCAAGCTTATTCATACGCTGGTAGGAATGGGGTATGTTATAAAAGAAGCCTGAACGAAATGACTATCCGTACGAAATTAACGCTTCAGTTTGCGGGTATTTTTTCTTTTATACTGGTACTTTTCTCCATCTTTATTTACGTGTTCGTAGCGCTGTATCAGGAAAAGGATTTCCGGCAAAATTTAAAAAACCGCGCTAATATTGTTGCCCACGTGTACCTCGATGCCAATCGCGTGAGTCAGGATACGTACCGGCGCATATTACGGCAATACAATCAAACTTTACCGCACGAAATTGTGCACGTGTTCGATGCAACCGGGAAGCTGGTATTTAAAGAAGGCGAAAAAGATTTAACCGTCGAAAAAACCTTACTAACTAACTTGCAGCAGGGGCGGGAGGTCATGCAACTAAAACATGGGCGGCAACTTGTCGGCATTCAATACCGCGATAATAAAAATCAAAAATTATATTTAGTAATTGCTTCTTCCATTGATGTAAATAGCCGGCAACAACTGCACGAGCTACGCCTGATCTTGTTTATTGGCTGTTTAGTAGCGGCCTTTATCGTTTTGGCGGCGGGTTGGTTATTTGCCCAGCAAGCTTTGCGCCCTATTACTAAAGTAGTGCAGGAAGTTGAAAATATCAGCGCCTCCGATTTGCACTTGCGCTTAACCGATGCCAACGGCAAAGACGAACTGTCGCATTTGGCGCATACTTTTAATAAAATGCTGGACCGGCTGGAGCAAGCCTTCGAAATGCAGAAAACCTTTATTTCGAATGCGTCGCACGAACTCCGGACACCACTAACCGCTATTATTGGGGAGTTGGAAGTAGCTTTAATGAAACCCCGTACTACTCACGAATACGAGCGGGTATTGCAGGCCACTCTCCGGGAAGCCAAGCTGTTAACGCAACTATCGAATGGCTTGCTGCAAATTGCGCAGGCTAGTTTCGACATCTCCAAAATTAGGTTAAACAAGGTTCGCTTCGACGAAATAGTTTATCAGGCCAGCGAAGAAATGCGGAAAAGGCATCCTCAGGCTAACTTGGAAATTAATTTTGAAAATTTACCCGAAGATGAGAACAAGCTTTTTTGTTTAGCTAACGAATCGCTGTTGCTCATTGCTTTTATTAATGTTTTTGAAAACGCCTGCAAGTTTTCGCCGGATCAAGGTTTAATTTCGGCTATTATTAATATTACTAACAGAGAGCTGCAATTACGGGTAATCGATCGGGGAGTAGGCATTAAAGAAGAAGATATTAAGCATGTATTTGTTCCGTTTTTCCGGGCCGATAACGTGCGCGATATTTCCGGGCACGGCATTGGTCTGCCCCTCGCCGAAAAAATAATTAAATTGCACCAAGGATCCATTAAAGTTTATTCGTCGCTGCATGTAGGTACCGAAGTTTTTATCTCTTTACCCACAATTTTTTAATCTTATTTTAATCTGCTTTTAATTCCAGGTTAATGTGGCATCCGTACGTTTGTAGCCGTAAAATATAAACCTTAATCGTACGATGTCAGTTCTTGACCAAAAGCAGACGCATAAATACAGTATGAAGCCCGAAAGCGCTCCTGTTTTTAAAAATCTCTCCAGTGACCTTCCCTCGGGGCTCGTGGTATTTTTAGTGGCTTTGCCTTTGTGTTTAGGTATTTCCCTAGCTTCCGGAGCTCCTTTATTAGCCGGCATTATTGCCGGCGTAGTGGGTGGTCTGGTTGTATCGGTGTTAAGTGGTTCGCAATTAAGTGTAAGTGGGCCGGCGGCTGGTTTAACGGTTATTGTTTTAAACGGGATTGCCAAAGTAGAAACTTTCCAGGCTTTTCAGTTAGCCGTAGTTCTAGCGGGAATTTTGCAATTAGTTTTAGGTTTTTTAAAAGCGGGCATTATCGGGCACTACTTTCCGTCGGGCGTAATTAAAGGGATGTTAGCGGCCATTGGTTTAACGTTAATTCTAAAACAAATACCGCACTTTCTCGGTGCCGATAAAGATTTTTTCGGAGAAATGGAGTTTTTTCAGTTTGATGGCCGTAATACTTTTTCCGAAATGGCGTATGCCTTTCAACATATTGAAAAGGGAGCTTTAATAATTGGCGTTTTGTCTTTGCTCCTTATTATGGGGTGGGATAATCCTCGTCTGAAAAGATTTGCTTTTTTTAAATTTGTACCATCGGCCTTGATTGCCGTGTTGGTAGCGTTAGGATTAAATTATTTTTTTAAACTTAACTTACCTGCTCTTACCGTAGGCCAAGAACATTTAGTACAATTGCCCCAAATGGATACCTGGCAAAAATTAGTAAATCAGCTGAGTTTACCAGATTGGCGGGCCTTGCAAAATCCGGATGTTTATATTTTAGCGGTTACCATTGCCATTATTGCCTCCCTGGAAACCTTGTTAAGCGTAGAAGCCGTAGACCGGATCGATCCTTTAAAACGGGTAACTCCCACTAACCGGGAGCTTAAGGCACAAGGAGTAGGAAATTTCATAAGTGGCATGCTGGGCGGATTACCCATGACGGCGGTAATTGTGCGCAGTTCGGCCAATATAAATGCGGGTGGCAAAACCAAGGCTTCGGCTTTTACGCACGGTGTGTTACTGCTGTTTAGTGTTTTATTTTTGTCGCCTTTCCTGAATCAAATACCCCTTTCGGCCTTAGCCGCCATATTATTAGTAGTTGGTTTTAAATTGACTAAACCAAGTTTATACTTAAATCAATTTAAACTAGGGTGGGAGCAATTTATACCTTTTTTTGTAACTGTAGTGGCTATCTTGTTCACCGATTTACTGGTGGGTATTTCAATTGGCTTGGCGATTGGCGTATTCTTTATATTAAAAGCAAACTATAAAACACCTTATTTTTTTCATACCGAAAAGCACAAGCAAGGCGAGGTAATTCGGTTGCAATTAAGTGAAAACGTTACCTTTTTAAATAAAGCCAGTATTTTACTAACGCTGCACCATTTACCTGATAATACCGAAGTAATCGTGGATGGCTCAAAATCTACCTTTATCGATTACGATGTGCTGGATGCTATTCAAAGTTTTAAAGTAAATGCTAAAGAGCGTAACATTCGCGTGCATTTACAAGATATACCGGAAGTAATTTCTACAAATGCTCATTAAAAACACACCTCAATAAAATTATAAAATGGAAGACATATTTAAAAATAACCGCGCCTGGGTGGCGGAAAAAGTAAAGCAAGACCCCGATTATTTTAAAAAACTAGCACTTGGCCAAAAACCGCGTTATTTATTTATTGGTTGCTCCGATAGCCGGGTTCCGGCAAGCGGAATTTCGGGTACCCAACCCGGCGAAATGTTTGTGCACCGCAACATCGCGAATGTGGTAGTGCATACGGATTTAAACTTGCTTTCGGTGCTACAATACGCCGTAGAAGTTTTGGGCGTACAGGATGTAATTGTTTGCGGTCATTATGGTTGCGGTGGAGTACATGCCGCCATGGGCGATCAGCAATTCGGATTAATTGATAATTGGTTGCGAAACATTAAAGATGTAATCAGCCTGCACCAAGACGAGTTAAATTCGATTACCGACTTAGAAACCCGGTTCCGACGTACGGTAGAGTTAAATGTAATTGAGCAAGTAAATAATTTATATAAAACTACTATTGTACAAAATGCTTTAAATGCTGGTAAACCGCTTCGCCTGCATGGTTTGGTGTACGATATTGCCAATGGTGTTTTAAAAGACGTAAAATGGTCTACCGAAGATTTTAAGCAATACGCGGCTAGTTACCATTTACCGATTGGTACCGAAGTAGAACAATCTTAATATCTAAAAAACTTAAAATAAATTCTTTACTGATCAAAGCACTTTCCCATTAGTTGTTTCCACTCTTGTGGAAGTAAACAAAAAAGCCTTGCATGGTTAATGCAAGGCTTTTTATTTTTAAATTTTACCACTCATAATCACGTTCCGAGGAGGAACCGTAGTTATAGGGAGGTCCATCGTTCCGGTTAAAATTTCGGCGCGGATTGTCTTCCTGGTGTCCGCGGTTTTCGTTAAACGAATTATCCCAACGGTGCTGGCTGTTCATTTTGCCTCTTTCCTGATAGCGTCGTTCTTCATCATCGCCGGTAAATTGGTTCCAAGCCTGGCTTATCTTGTTACCCATTCGGTCGAAAAAACCTTCGTCTTCGTGTTGGTTCCGCCGATTTTGAAACCGGTCTGAATCAAAGTTCCGGCCTTGGTTAAAGTTGTTTTGATTACTATAATCCGAGTGAAAGCGATTATTTTGCTGATCAAAATTATTGTTCCGCGATTGATTAAATTGGTTTTGATTTCTAAACTGCTGCGAACCGCGATTAAAGTTACCGTTATCATCATCGTGGGTCCAGCGGTTCCAGGTATCCTGAACCCGATCACCGGCTCTTTCTACAAAATTGCGGTCATCGTTAGGGCGGTTGTTTTGGGACCGTTGCCAGTCATGCTGTTCATTATTATGTTGGTTAAACCGATTATTGTTCCGGTGGTCAAACGACTGATCGTTAAAATTAGAGAAACGGCCTTGGTTAAATGATCGGTTATTGTGGAACTGATCATTGTTTCGCCCCTGATTATTTTGCGACCAATGGTCATGGTGCTGATCATTTTGGCGATTAAAAGGCTGGTAAGCCGAATATTGGTTCGGACCAGAATTAGAACGGTGATCGGCAGTGCCTTCGTTAGAACCAGGCCGCATAACATTCTCATTGGAGTTAAATTCATTGCGGGATGAAAAATCACGTCTAGGGTTCTCATTCCCGGTACGGAAACTATTAAAGGAGGATGGATCAGAATCTTCGTAAGTTCTCATAATTGACATGTATTTAGTTGATAGTTCAATTAATTAATGAATCAGTAGTACCCTAATTAGATTACTTTGTACGACAAGAAAATTAGAAATGTTCAACTAACTTAAAACGAAGGTTTATAGGAATATCTAAAGAAAACGGTATAATCAAAAATAATTTGCAAAGTATTAAGAGCCTGATTAAAGAGATTAATCCTAATTATGGCGTTTTTTGCACGATTATTAATATTATTTATTTTTTTACCAAGTCAAGTAGTATTTAGAATTAACAATACAAATGACTCGGCTCTTAACTGAAACTACTAATAGTTCTATATAGGTGATTTTGGAAAACAGACTTTCTTAACTTTTTAAATGCAATTTTTTAAATTTTAAACCTAAAAATAACTTACTATGCTTTACAAAAATGTACTTGCAAGTTTTATTACTTTAGTTTGGGTAGGTGTTTTAAGTGGATGCGCTGAATTAAACAAAGATTCCGAAACTGCTCCGGATGGCTCGCTGCCGGTTATCCAATTACAAGCTCCTACGGATAACAGTATATTTACTTCGGGCAACACTATATCCATTAAATCAACAATTAGCGACAAAGACCGGATTAAAGAAATGGAAGTGCAGGTCGTTAAGGTTATCCAAGGTAGTACTTCCGAAGCTATTTGGGGGTACAAAAAATTTCCAACTACTAACCCGGTAATTGTGGATACCAGCATGAATACCACTGGGCTAACCTCGGGGCATTACATGGTTCGCTTTAACCTGGTGGATACCCGCACCAATGCCCAGGTGAAAGAAGTACATTTTTTAATCCGGTAACAACCAACTTAACAATAATGAAGAACATATTTACTGTCGTTTTAACTTTTTTTGCATTAGCAGTATTCGGTCAGACGGCTCAAGAACATTTACAAAATGGTATTGTTAAACATAAACAACAAGATTTTAAAGGTGCGATAAAAGAATATGACAAAGCCCTAAAAACTGATAGAGACTTAAAAGATGCTTACTTCAACCGGGGAACATGTGAGTTAGCCATAAAGAATTATAATTCTGCCCTTCAAGATTTTACTAAAGCCATTGAACTTGATCCTAAGTATATAAAGGCATATTATAGCCGAGCTACTGTTTACGCGAGTCAGGAAAAGTACCTGGAATCTTTACCTGATCTAGATAAAGTAATTGAACTCGATACTAATTTTCCCAATGCTTTAACTCTAAGAGGACAAATTCGAGCCCAGTCAGGAAATAAGTCTGGAGCATGCGAGGATTTTACCAAGGCAAAAACTAATGGTGATCCTCAGGCGAGTAAGTATTTAAATCAGTTTTGTGGTAATGAGCAATTAACTGGTGAATCTCTTGTACTGAACTGGCCGGAAAAGGAAAACTGGAAGATTGGAAACAGTCAGGAAAATGAGGAAATGGCAGTCATCGAACTTATACATACTAACGAAAAGCTAGATAACTGGACTGAATTTGGATACATGAGTTCCATAAAAGGAGTCACTAATGTTCCTATGGATAAAGCCATGAACCTGATGTTTCAACAAACGAAGCAAAATTCTTCTAAGGCAAAATTAACTTTCATAGAAAAGAATGAAGCTGTCAAAAATCCTTGGATTCTATTTATGATTGAAGCTCCTAACTTTAAAAATGATAAAAAGCCAGAATCACAGCTCTGGTACGTTGTTCAAGGCGAAACATCACTTTACACCAATTTTAGAGCTGTAAAGCAATCTAGTATTCCAGACGATTTAAAAGAAAAGTGGATTAACTTTTTTAAGGAAGGTAAATTAGTCTATAAATAGAGTTAATACATATTGCTATAATGTGCTAAAAGTTTATAGCTGATTAAAATAAGTTTAAATTTTAAATATTTATTTTTCTCGTAGACATATTAAAGGGGCATCTAGCGCAGATGCCCTTTTTGTATTTACTGCCAAAGTAGATATTCTTCAATGACATACTGTTATTAGTAATAGAAAGCGTAATTTTGAAAAAAGGTAGTGGCTCATTGCCTTAGACGAACCCGCTAGAAATTGAAAGTTTGTATTGCAGAAAAGCCCAGTGTTGCCCGCGAAATTGCGCAGGTAATTGGCGCTAAAAGTAAAAAAGACGGTTATTACGAAGGCAACGGGTACCAGGTAACCTGGACTTTTGGTCATTTTTGCCAGTTGCGCGAACCCGAAGATTACCGGCCCGAATGGAAACGCTGGAGTATTCACGAGCTGCCGATGGTGCCCGATACCTTTGGCATTAAGTTATTGCAGAACAAAGGCGTGGAGCAACAGTTTAAAGTAATCAAAAAATTACTGGAACACGCCACCTTGGTAATTAATTGCGGCGATGCCGGGCAGGAGGGAGAAGTTATTCAACGCTGGGTGCTAACCGAAGCTAAATTTCGAAAACCTTTTAAACGTCTTTGGATTTCTTCGTTAACCGAGGAAGCCATCCGGCAAGGTTTTCAGAATTTAAAAGAAGGCTCCGAGTTTGATTTATTGTACCAGGCGGGTAAAAGCCGCGCCATTGGCGATTGGTTACTGGGTATTAATGCCACTCGGTTGTTTACCATAAAATATGCGCAGGGTCGGCAACTCTTATCTTTGGGTAGAGTGCAAACGCCTACTTTGGCCATGATTGTAAACCGCTACCACGAAATTCAAAATTTTAAGCCCGAGCCTTTCTGGGAATTAAAAACTATTTACCGCGACACTACTTTTTCCAGTACCAACGGTAAGTTTTTAGAGGAAGCCAAAGGAAGAATTATTCTGGAAGCTATTCTACCAGAAGAGCTGACTATTACGGATATTGAAACGAAGAAAGGAGTAGAAAGTCCGCCGCGTTTGTTTGATTTAACCTCGCTGCAAATTGAGTGTAATAACAAAATAGGCTTATCCGCCGATGAAACCTTAAAAACCGTACAAAGCTTATACGAGAAAAAAGTAGTTACCTACCCGCGCGTGGATACTACTTTTTTACCGGACGACATGTATCCCAAAATACCCGGCATTTTAAAAGGCTTAACCGCTTATCAAGCGTTAACCGCGCCTTTATTGCAGTCTAAAATACGCAAAAGCAGTAAAAATTTTAATAATAATAAAGTTACCGACCACCACGCCATTATTCCCACGGGTGCAAGCTCCGGCAGTTTGTACGGCCCGGAAGCCAGCGTTTACGATCTTATTGTGCGGCGTTTTCTGGCCGCTTTTTACCCAGATTGCATTGTAAGTAATACGACTGTAACCGCCGAAATCGCGGGGCATACGTTTCGGGCAAAAGGCCGGCAAATACTGGAGCCAGGCTGGCGCGTTATTTACGAAAAAGAAGAAAATTTAAAAAAAAATAGTTCAGAAAACAACACCGACGACAAAGAAGAGGAAAATGCCATCTTACCGGTTTTTGTGAAAGGCGAGCATGGGCCGCACCAACCGCTGCTAGATAAAAAAATGACCAGTCCACCCAAAGACTATACCGAAGCTACATTGCTGCGCACTATGGAAACGGCTGGTCGGCAAATTGAAGATGAAGAATTAAAAGAAGCTTTAAAAGAAAACGGCATTGGTCGGCCTTCTACCCGAGCCGCAATTATCGAAACATTATACAAAAGAGAATACATCCGGAAGGAAAAGAAAAAAATTGTGCCCACGCCCATGGGAATTGACTTAATTAATTTAATTAAAACCCCAACCCTAAAATCGCCGGAACTAACCGGACAGTGGGAAAAGAAATTACGCCAGATTGAAAGCGGCAGTTTTTCGCCGGATGCTTTTTTAGCGGAGTTAAAGCACCTGGTGCTGGACATGGTGCAAGAGGTAAAAAGCGATCGAACGGTACTTACCCTGGAACCTAAACCAACTGCGGCCATTACAAAACCAGCTAAAAAAGAAGAGAAAAAAAATAAAAGTAAACCTGATCCGGAGCCACATTCTTCTTATGGAACTTGTCCGGCATGTAAAAGCGGGCATATTCTAAAAGGTTCGCAGGCTTACGGCTGTTCGCGTTGGAAAGAAGGTTGTGGCTTTCGCTTACCCGTGCATTACGGAGGAAAAACAATTCCGCAAAAGGCAGTATTAGCTTTATTTAAAAAAGGTAAAACACCGGTAATTAAAGGGTTGCACTTGCCAGGTAACTCCGATAAAACCGATGCTATATTAACGCTGGATGAAAATTTAACTTTGCAACCCCAGCTCGCTGACAAAAAGCCCTTAGCAGATCCGTTTGCACAATGCCCCAAGTGCAAACAAGGGGAAATTTTAAAAGGTAACTCAGCTTATGGTTGTAGCCGTTTTCGGGATGGGTGCTCTTTTTTATTACCCTTTGTTATTGCGAGCAAAACATTAACAGAAAAGAATATTACCGATCTTTTAACGAAGGGCAAAACGCCAAAGATGAAAGGCTTTGTATCTGCAAAAACGGGCAATAAATTCGAAGCAATCTTAAAAGTAAACGAAGAAGGAAAAGTTATTTTTCAATTTGATTAAATAAGATTAATTTTCTAAGATTATATTTAATAACAAAAAATTAAATAATGGTTTGCTTATAAGAGGTTGTAATAACCTTATTGCTCTGGCTTTTTTGCTACTACTATTATGAGCCGTTTGATTTCTTATTGGCGCAGGATTTTTTTGCTAAGTTTCTGCTGCCTGCTACTCACTAGCTGCGATTATTTTGATTTTAGTCCCTACCAGGTTAATTTAAAAGAAGAGCAACGAAATTTAAATAAAAAGAATTTAGACCGCATTGCCGCTTTAAAACTGCAACCTGAAGATACTCTACGGTTTGCTCTTATTTCGGATAATCAACGCTTTTACGACGAGCTGGAAGATGTTGTAAAAGCAATTAATACTTACTCCGACCAAGTTAACCCGATTAGTTTTGCTTTTAACTGCGGCGATTTAACAGATTTTGGTTTACAAGAAGAATATGTTTGGCAGTTAAACCGAACTCAAAAGCTTAAAATGCCTTACTTGCCCGTAATCGGCAATCATGATTGTGTAGCCAATGGGGTAAAAATTTACGAAGCCATGTACGGGCCAATGGATTTTTCTTTTGTAGTAGCTGGTAATAAGTTTATTTTTTTAAATACGAATGCATTAGAGTTTGATTACCCTGTGCCGGACATGAATTATCTGCGAGAGGCTATTAGCGGTAACTCGGAATATCAAAATACTTTTGTAATCAGCCACGTGCCCCCGTTTGATACAGACTTCGACAAAAATTTAACACCGGAGTATGCGCAAATTATTCATTCCAATAAAGTTACTTATTCTATTCACGGGCACCAGCATAGCTTTCGTTATGGTCAGCCATTTAACGATGGGCAAAATTATTTAGTAGTAGATACCATTCAAAACCGCAGTTTTATTGTGGTTACGGTAATAGGCAAGCAGGTAAGTTTTGAACGGATTAAATTTTAAAAATGAAGATAATTTATCTGATCTGGACTTGGTTTACTTTGCTGGTAAGCATTAATGGTACCGCCTGGGCCCAAGATACGCAACTCATTGCTGTAAAAAGAAAATGGTACATACCCAACCAAGCAACCCTTCAATTTGCCGGTAATATAGGTTTCGTATCTGCTGGTTTGGGCTATTCACTTCGGCAAGATAAAATAAACCTCGACTTTTTGTACGGGTTTACTCCCGGCTTTGAAGCCCAAACGAGCATTCATACCTTAACCGGAAAATTTACTTATACTGCCTGGAACAAGCAGTATACCTCTGGTTACAATTGGGAAATCCTGCAATTTGGAAGCAGCATCAGTTATTCTTTTGGGCCGCAGTTTTATACGGCTTTGCCTAAACACTATCCGGATGGTTATTATTTCTGGACGACCAGTTTTCGGTTAGTTCCTTTTATGAGTACCGCTCTTGGTAAAACCACCAGTGGGAAGTTAGCAGAAACTGGCATTAAAAGGGTTAAAGCATACCTGGAAGTCGGGACTCACGATTTAGCCGTTTTAAGTATTGTAACAAATAAAGCCCTCAATCCCTGGGACATAGTTTCGTTTGCAGTTGGTTCTAAATTTATGTTTTAAATATTTATATTGCTGAACAGCTATTTGGGAAAGTTTAGCGTATGTCAAAAAAAATGATTTTTAACTTAAATTGATAAAGTTTTCTGTTCCATGCAGCCCGTAGGTAAATACCTTGTTTTTTTAGGTTTAATTCTGGTGGGGGTGGGCTTACTTTTTTGGCTGGCCGGTAATCGTTTTAATTGGTTTGGGCATTTACCGGGAGATATACGTATTGAAAAGCCAAATTTTAAATTTTATGCCCCACTTACCAGTATGCTCCTGATAAGTATTTTATTTAGTTTTATTATGTGGCTTGTGCGGCGTTTTTTTTAAATTTTATCTTAACTGGTTAAGTAAAAACAAGGCAGATATTACATTCATTTAGAAATGTCGGCAGCACGTTAAAATCAATAACTTTCTTATAAATTCAATTTCTACTTTCATAAACGTATATGATGTTAGGTGGTATTCGCCTGTTTCTGGTATTGCTAATTACCGTGTTATTGGTTGCCTGCGATCGGCAAAAAGTTAAAGAATCGGGTGATGTCATGACATCGGATCAGCAATTTGACGATCTAAAGCCCGTATTATTGGAAAAAATCTGGCGACTCAATCCGGAATGGGCTACTTCCGTGGGTTATCATAAATACGATAATCAACTGGTAATTCCCACTCCCGAACGCCTAACCGATGAGGTAAACTCTTACCGCTCCATGCTGCATGATCTGCACGTGTTAAAACAGACTACTTTATCGCTGAACAACCAAACCGACTACCGGATGCTCGAAGATTTTTTTAATGGTCGTATCTGGTATCTTACAGTTCTAAAAACCGCCGAATGGAACCCTGCCGAATATAACATTGGCAGTGGGGTAGCCGAAATACTAAATGGTCGTTACGATAGCCTAACCAATCGATTACGAAGTATTTCGTTAAAAATAGAGCAAGTAGTGCCTTACTACGAAGCCGCTAAAAATAATATTAAAAAACCTACCCTGGAGCATACGCAATTAGCCATTTTGCAAAATAAAGGCGCTTTAACTGTAATTAATGATTTAGCCGATTCCGTAAAAAAAGCACCATTAAAGCCTTTTGAAAAGGATTTTTTAAATTTTCGGATTGCGGCCGCTAAAAACGAGATTAACAGTTATATAACTTTCTTACAGGAAGAACAATTGCCCGTTTTGCGCAAAGGAAAAGCCCGTAGTTTTCGGATTGGTAAAGAGCTTTTTACGCAAAAGTTTAAACACGATATTCAATCTGGTTATACGGCGGAACAAGTTTACCAAAAAGCCTTGAAACACAAAGAAGAACTGCACCAGCAAATGCTGGCTTTGACCCAAAAGCTTTGGCCGGTATATTTTCCCGAAAAACCCTTACTTACTGGTTTACCCGGTGTAAAACAGTTACTAGGCAAATTAGCGGAGGAACACGTACCGCGCGATTCTTTTCTGACGGCCATTCGCGCCCAAATTCCGCAGTTAGTAGCTTTTGTAAATAGCAAAAAACTACTAACCCAGGATGCCTCTAAACCCTTAGTGGTGCGGCCTACTCCGGAATACATGCGAGGAGTGGCTGGTGCTTCCGTTTCGGCACCTGGTCCGTACGACCAAACTGCCAACACGTATTACAATGTTACTCCTTTAACTAAGTACTCCACCGCCGAAGCCGAGAGTTATTTACGGGAATACAATAAATACCAGTTACAGATTTTAAATATTCACGAAGCTATTCCGGGGCATTATACCCAATTAATATACTCCAACAAATCACCTTCTCTGGTAAAAGCCATTTTAGGTAATGGCGCCATGGTAGAAGGCTGGGCCGTTTACGCCGAACGAATGATGCTGGAGCAAGGCTATGGCAATAACGCTCCGGAAATGTGGCTTACCTGGTACAAATGGAATTTAAGAGTAACGTTAAATGCTATCCTGGATTATAGTGTACATGTGCTGGGCATGAAAGAAAAAGAAGCTATTGCGTTATTAACCCAAGAAGGCTTTCAGGAAGAAACTGAAGCGCGTGAAAAGTGGAAACGTGCTACGCTCTCACAAGTACAACTGTCAAGCTATTTTACCGGTTATACCGAGATATACGATCTACGAGAGGAATTCCGGAAAAAACAAGGCCAGAAATTTCAGCTAAGGCCCTTTCATGAAAAATTTTTAAGTTTTGGCAGTGCGCCCGTACGCTATATTCGAGCATTAATGCTGCAACCGTAACATTGGTAAAATACGGGGGTATTCCTTTTCATACTTGGTTTTAAATATTTTTGAAATCAAGATTTTTAGCAAATTTGTGTCATAAAACCTGATTAAATTTAAAAAAATAAATTTCGCCAGCACTTCAGCGGTATTGCTGTGGTATCTGTTTAGCCTTACGGCTTTTCTTCAACATGTTTTTTATATTATCTAAAATTTTGTTTTACATTGCCTTGCCGGTAGTTTGGTTGGTTGGGCTCTTACTTTATGCTGTTTTTACTAAAAGAAAGCGTTGGCGAAAGCTAGTTTTACAGGTTGCCACTATTTTAATAGTGGTACTTACCAATCCTTTTCTCATAAACGAAGCTTTATTGGCTTGGGAGATTCCTCCAAGAACGCTGGCCCAGGTTCCGGTTTCGGATGCTGGAATAATACTTACCGGTATTACTTCCCTCGAAAAGTCGCCCCACGACCGGGTATATCTGGAGCGTGGGGCAGACCGGATTTTGCACACGCTTTGGTTATTTCGGAATAAAAGGATTCGTTTAATTATTATTTCGGGTGGTTCGGGTAGTATAAAAGCAGTGTACTCCACCGAGGCGGCCGAACTTAAAAGAATACTACTGCAAGCTGGTGTTCCGGAGGATCGTATTTTATTAGAAAATAAAAGTCATAACACGCACGAAAATGCGCTATTTACGGCGCAGCTGCTGCAAAAACATCCCGAAATTAAATCGCTGGTACTCATTACTTCCGCTTTTCACATGCGGCGGGCAGCAGCTTGTTTTCGGGTAGTTGGTGAAAACCCCGTAATTTTTCCCGCTGATTTCTATTCTACTGATCGCGCGTATATGCCTTTAAACCTGATTGTGCCCTCCGCCAAAGCTTTTGCTAACTGGCACCTGCTTTTACACGAGATTCTAGGCTTTATAACATATAAAGTTTTAGGCTACTGTTAAATTTTGGCTTTAACCTCGATCTAAAACCTATTATTAATTTAAAAAATAAAAAGGTAACGATAAATGACGTTATTGGTTAAGTTATATATGTAATTTAATGCATATAAATTTTATAATTATAGATATACTTGTTTAATTTTATTAATTTAATCTTGTATTTAAATAAATAAAGAACTAGAAAGTAAAGCTTATTTGTTATATTATTATTAATTTAGCAATTGAACTCCTGGAATAAAACTGTTTTTTTTTAAAGATTTATCATCTCCGCGTACTAGCAACGAACTAAAATATATTAACCTCAATTGTAATTAATTTAGATGCCCTGTTTTATTTCTGAACGATGTATAAAATCTTTTGACCGCTCTTTTTAAATGCCTACTAATTAAACTTACATTTTTTATGAAATTAACTAGACTCACTTTTTTTAAGCATAAACTTAAAGCTAAAGTATTAGGAGTTTGTTTATTCTTATTTACTTCTATTCAGGTTGCTACGGTTTCAGCGCAAACCAACCCCATAATTTTTAGAGACGATTTTGATAGATCTGAATTGGGCAATGATTGGGGTCAGGCTGATGGCTGGTCTATTCAATCCGGCTATGCTTATAATGCTGTTGAAGGCAGTAACGGTGCTTTAATAACGTCTCGGAATTATTCCGCGACTTCGTATATCCTGGAAACCCCTGCTCGGGGATTTACTTCTAGTTACCAGCGCGAATTCCGGATTATTTTTGGGCAAAAAGACCAGACTCTAGGCAATGGCACCGACAGTGCTTACGTATTAAGTTACACGCCGTACGCGGGAGGCCAGTTAACATTATCAAAAGCTACCGATAACATTTTTTACCCGGAAGTTTTAGATGAGGTAAGCATTTACCCAGATTTAGAAACTAACCGGTGGTCTCGTTTTAAGATTGCCCGTTATAAAAGTGGTCTGATACAGGTTTACTTAGACCGGGGTAGAGGCTACCCCAGCGTACCTGTTTTGGAAGCCATCGATGACACGTACAAAACGCTTAGTTATTTTGGTTGGCAAATTGATACCCAAACCAGCCCCGAAGACTTTTTCGTGGATTGGATCGAAGTCCGGAAACCCGATATGGAAAAACCAGCCGAGCGGGAGAAGCCTATCCCGGATGATATAATAACGCAAGTAGCAGCGGCCAGTAACCGTTCTTACACGGTTGCCAAGTTACAAGTTGGTGAGAAGTCGTACGCCGATCAGCTTTATACCATTACGTCGGTACCGGATTATTTAAAAGGAGCTTCTTTTATCCAAACCGCGGCCGAAGACAGATTAGATACCAGCCGCACTTTTCTTACCATGTTTTTGAAGAAAAAAGCAGTTGTGGTTTATGTAGCTTATGATCCCAAAGCTACTAGTTTACCAGCATGGCTCAGCGACTGGAAAAAAACCGGTGACATTATTGAAACCAACGATCCGGCCAACAGCTATTTAAATGTTTACAGTAAATTAGTTGAAGATCCTTATATCTATCCAGAACCTTTTCAGATAGGTGGTAATATGGCCATTCCGGCAATGGGTGCTCGTTCCAATTATCTCATTGCTGCCGTAGAGGTACCAGCCCCCGCTAGGTACGAAGCCGAATATGCTACTTTAAAAGGAGCTCAGGTTGCTATTAATCATATGGGGTATAGCGGCGCTGGTTTTGTAGATTTTATCAATCCTTCCGGTGATTACATTGAATGGACGGTGAAAATTCAAACCCCTGGTTCATACAGCTTAGGATTAGTTTATTCGTTAGGTGTCGAGTCTAATCGAGCTTTGCATATTACTGTAGATGGAGTAGGCGTTGCCACGCATTCATTTACTCCCAGTGGCACTTGGGAATTGTGGTCGTTTTTTGGGGGCGCAAAGGTTTTTCTTACGCCGGGTACCCATTTAATCCGGGCAACTGCCATAGGACAAAGTGGTCCTAACGTGGATTATCTATCGCTTAGTTACCTCTCCGCGGCTCCGGAACCTTTACTTGCCAGAACTGGAACGGCGGGTGCTTTTGCTAACCATCAGGAAAAAGCAGTTAACTCCGTGAAAGAGCATATAGCCTATCCGAACCCTTTTGCCGACTTTACTACCATTTCGTATACGCTAGCCGAAGAGGTACCCGTAAAGTTGGCTCTTTATTCTTTACAAGGTCAGCAGTTAAAAGTATTAGTTGATGAGAAACAATCCGCTGGGGTACATGCCGTACCTTTAAATGGTTCTTCGTTAGCGAAAGGAGTGTATATCTACCGCTTACAAACAGGCAACCAAGTTAACTTTAGTAAAATTGTAAAACAGTAAGAAAGCTTGTTTTCAAAAAGCGGGATGGAGGTTGCTTTCATCCCGCTTTTTTATTTTTAAATTTAAAAATTACGCTACCCAAATGGTTTTTTGATTCACAAACTCGCGGATACCCACATAAGATAATTCCCGGCCATAACCCGATTTCTTGATACCACCAAAAGGTAGGGCGGGGTGCGATTGCACGATGCCGTTGATAAATACAGCCCCAGATTCAATTTGCCGGGCCAATCGCCGGGCTTCCGGTACGTTACTCGACCAGATGGACGCGCCTAAACCGTAGCGGCAATTGTTTGCTACCCGAATAGCTTCTGCAGCATCCTGCACGACAAAAATACAGGCAACTGGCCCAAATATTTCCTCATCGTGCGCAGGAGTGTCCGGCGGTATATCGGTTAGCATCATGGGGTGAAAATAGGCACTCTGGGGATCAGGTTGGCCACCTGCTAAAATTATTCGCGCTCCTTTAGCCACCGATTCATTCACCTGCTTTTGTACGCTAACGGCTAAATCCTGACGGGCAAGTGGTCCATAATCAGTGCTATCTTCCAGCGTGTTTCCAGTCTTTAACTGTTCCAGGTAGAACTTCATGCGATCAGTAAAAGGAGATGCAATGGCTTCGACCACAATAAAACGTTTCGCTGCAATGCAGCTTTGGCCGGTATTAATCATGCGGGCTTTAGCCGCCATTTTTGCGGTTTCTTCTACATCAGCATCGCTTAGTACTATAAACGCATCACTGCCACCTAACTCCAACACCGTTTTTTTAATTTGACTACCCGCTACGGCCGCTACGCTTGCTCCTGCTCCTTCGCTCCCCGTGAGGGTAATTGCTTTAATGCGGTCGTCTTTTATTAAATTTTCCACGGCGGCCGATTCGAGTAGGGTGCTGGTAAATACGCCTTCCGGAAAACCAGCTTTTCGAAATACATCTTCTATAGCCAAAGCGCATTGCGGAACATTAGAGGCATGTTTAAGCAAACCAACATTTCCGGCCATTAAGCTGGGGGCTGCAAACCGGAAAACTTGCCAAAAGGGAAAGTTCCAAGGCATAACGGCCAGAATAATTCCGAGTGGTTCGTAGGTAATGTAGCTAATAGAAGCATCCGAAGTGATTTCTTCGTTTTGTAAGTAGGTTTCCGCGTTTTCGGCATAGAAATCACAGCAAAGAGCGCATTTATTTATTTCGGCTTTAGCTTCTCGGATGGGTTTTCCCATCTCTAAAGTTATTATTTCGGCATAATACGAAACATTCTCCCGCAACTCTTGAGCTGCTTTCCGCATCAGCTCGGCCCGCTCTGTAAACAAGGTAGCTCGCCATTTTTCAAAAACATGGTCGGCATTTTTTAAAAGTGTCTCTAATTCCGCGGGTGAGTGTGGGTTAAAAGTTTTCAATACTTCCTTTGTAGCCGGATTAATCGATTGGATAGCCATAGAATAAGAAATAACACTATTGTTTATTGATGTAAACTTTACTCCAAATGCCTTGCTATGGTTCTATATAGTTTTAAAACCATTAAAAATTTAAAATACCAGAAAAGCTCGCCTAATAATTAAATTTAAAATAGAGTCAGTCCTGATTAAAGCATTATAAAAGGCATACTCAACATTTAAAAGAACGGGTAACTAATTACGGAAGCCAAAAAAAATAATATTAAATATTAATATATAACATTTGTTTAATATATAAACCTTTTATTATATTTACACAATCAACCAGAAATGGTATTTAGCCTTCATAATGTTTTACTTTTTTAGGTTAAAAGAATCAATTTTGTTTGATTATGAATTTTATTGCTATTAAAAACTGAGTATTTCTGAAAAATCGAATAAAGGTTTATGAAGTTTAAATTATTGATATAAACAAGTTTGATTAAAATTTTAAAAATTTTTTAAAAAATTAATATAAGTAAGTACAGTTTAGAAGTAAATCCATTCAGCATAAATCTACAATATAACAACCCAAGTAAAAAGTTATACAAAACGGTTGCCTAGTTGATTAAGACCTTTGCTGAGGGTTCTTTTAATAAATCAGCATTACTAAAATTTGAAAAATCATAGCTGTTTGGATTAATCAGCTATAAAGTCATATCCAAATTAATTAAAAAATAAATATATATAGATAATTAAATTATTAGTAACATTTTATTCCAACCCAATCATTAAAAAATCTACCCTAACCAACTTACATTACTTTTTAAATTAAATGGAGAAAAACCGCAAATCTCTTTTTGGTCCCCCGCGCGTATTTGCTCGGTCTTGGCCACTAATGACTATCCTGGGATTATTTTTGAGTTGGCAAGTTTATGCCCTCGAATATACCCGGGATATTAGTATTCTAGCCTGGAACATCCAGCAAGCTTTCACGAATAATAAATTGTGGAACTTAACGGTACCTTCCGCTGAGATTTTACCTGTTGCTTTAAAACAGGCAGAAAAAGATTCCAAGCTTCAGGTTAAGCCGGTCCGGAAACGGAGCAGGAACAACAATTTAATACCTTTATATGGTCAGGAAGCAGCACTGGCTAATGAAGTGGCTTTACCTTTTAACCTGACTTTTGATGGTACAGAAGGAGGCTTAGCCGATAAAACCGGGGTAGCTGGAACGGGATTTACAATGGTTGATCCTTATTCCGGCACCCGTAGTATTGCTGATGGTACGGCTACTGATCCTAGCCGGCCAAGTTATGAGCCTTCCAAGTTAACCGTTGCGGATGGCAAATTGAGTATTGTTTCCAATAAAGGGATTGCTTTTAATACCAACAATAATCAAATTAACGCTTTGGGAGTAGCTATCCCCGCAATGGGCAAGCTTACCTTAGAAACAACGCTGATTAATCCTTACAATGGGGCAAACTCAGAACAAGGAGGTTTGTGGTTCGGATTAAATGACAAAAATTATTTTAAATTGTCAATTACCGGAAACAAAATAGAAATGCGGCGGGAAGTCGCAGATGTTTCCAATACCGCAGCAAGCTCTGATTTAACGAACCCGGATTTGCGGGTGACTACTGTTATATCCGGATTAAACACGCAAACTGTTCGGCTCCGGATGGTTGTAGATTTACTGAATGGTAAATTAGAAGGTTTTTATTCTACGGATGGGGTCACCTATCTGAATGCAGGAGCGCGCTATACCACTACTACTAATCCTTCGTACATAAATATTGCCAGCATGGAGTTTGCCGGTAAGGCTACCTATGGTGGAATTTATAGTACTTACCGGAATGCAACCATTACTGCTCCTGCCGTTCCGCCTACTTTTACCTTCGATAATTTTTCTGTTAGCCGAGAAGCCATTCTGCTGCCGTTAGTAACTGCCCCCTACCGAATAAATGCTGGCGGTATCCAGCGCAGCGTTTCTGGCGATGTTTATAGTGCTGACACCTACTATGCCTTAATACCCGGTGAAGTTAGTGCTACTAACTACAGCATGACGGGTGTGTCCGTTCCGGAATTGTATTATGAGCGGCGTTTTGGTGTTAATATTGGATATAAAATTCCGATTGCCACAGGTAAATACATTGTAAAACTTCACATGGTGGAGAATTTTCATTCAGCCGCCAATAGTAGACTTTTTGACGTAGCCTTAGAAGGAAGTACAGTTCTTGATGATTTGGACTTGTACGTAGCTGGTGGCAATAAAAACAAAGTTGTTGTTACTCGGAGTTTTGATGTGGAGATTACGGATGACGCATTGAATATTGATTTTGCCGCTTCTAAGGATAAAGCAATAATCAACGCGATCGAAATTTTACCAGCAATAGTAAACACAGCGCCGGTATTTGCCAGTTCGAGCTACACTTTCAGTAAAGACGAGAATGCCAGCATTGGTACTGAGATTGGTACCGTATCAGCTACAGATGGGGAGAATAATACTTTAACCTACACCTTTACGGCCGGCAACGAAGCTGGTAAATTTGCTATTAACGCTGGTTCTGGACTTATTACCGTGGCTGGTGCGCTGGACTATGCTGTTGCATCTACTTACACCTTAACGGTTCAAGCAACGGATAATGGTAATCCGGTACAAGCAGCTACGGCGCAGGTAACTATTTCGGTGAATGATGTAGTACCAGCGAACAATGCGCCGGTAGTGGCGAATGTGATCAGCAGCAAAATAGCTACTGTTGGTACGGCTTTCACTTTTGAAGTGCCGGCTGCTACCTTCTCCGACTTAGATAATGATCCGCTAGCATTAACTGCAACACTGGCCAATGGGGATGCGTTGCCAACTTGGTTAAGCTTTAATGGTAGCATATTCAGCGGTACTCCCGAAAGTGCAGCAAATTATGCTATTAAAGTAACAGCCAACGACGGAAATGCTTCGATAAGTACCGTCTTTAATTTATCTGTAGAGGCAGCTGCTCCAATAAACCAGGCACCCGTATTTGCCAGTTCTGCTTATACTTTCAATCAAGATAAAAGTGCTCCAGTAAATGCCATTATTGGTAGTGTTAAAGCTACCGATGCGGTGGATCAAACCATTGTATACAGTATTAACGCTGGCAATGAGGCCGCTAAATTTGCGATTGATGCTGTTTCAGGAGAAATAAAACTTATCGCTGGTTTACAGGATGCTTCTACTACTGCCTACAATTTAACGGTACAAGCTATTGATAATGGTTCGCCTATTCTTTCTGCAACTACGCAGGTTACCATTAATATAACCGAGCAAGTGCCTGGTAATACTGTACCAGTGGTAGCAAACCTTATTAGCAACAAAACCGGTATTGTAGGTACGGCTTTTTCTTTTAAAGTACCCGCTAACACCTTTACTGATTCAAACAATGATGCACTAACACTAACTGCGACATTAACTAATGGCAATCCCTTACCAACCTGGTTAAACTTTGACGGAAGCAATTTTAGCGGTATTCCCGAAAGCGCAACTACTTATTCTATTAAAGTTACTGCGAATGATGGTCAAGCATCTGTTACTACTGAATTCAATCTAACGGTAGAAGCTGTAGTTCCTGTTAATCAAACTCCGGTTTTTGCCAGTTCTGCTTATAGCTTCAGTAAAGATGAGAATGCCAGTGTTGGGGTAGAGATCGGCACAGTTTCGGCTACCGATGCCGAAAATAATGCTATAGCTTACAGCATTACGGCCGGCAATGAAGCTGGTAAATTTGCCATTAACCCGGGTTCAGGCGTGATTACTTTGGTTAGTGCTTTAGACTATGCCGTGGCATCATCCTATACCTTAACCGTACAAGCTACTGACAACGGTACTCCGGTGCAATCTGCTACAACCCAGGTTAGTATTTCGGTGAACGACTTGGTACCCGCTAATACGGTTCCGGTGGTTGCCCATGTGATTAGCGCCAAAACAATTACTGTAGGTTCAGCTTTCTCGTTTGAAATACCTGCCACTGCTTTCTCAGATGCGGATAATGATCCTTTAACTTTAACCGCTACTTTAGCTAATGGTAGTGCCCTGCCTACCTGGTTAAACTTTAATGGTAGCTTATTCAGCGGTACACCCGTAAGTGCCTCCAATTATTCTATTAAACTAATTGCCAGCGACGGTAAAGCTTCCGTAAGTACTGTTTTTAACTTATCCATAGAAGCGACTCCGGTAGCTGGATGTCCACCTAACAGTACCTTACCTTGTAATCAACTTGCCGTTGTTTTGCCATTTAGTATAACTTTTAACGGTGCAGAAGGTGGCTTGGTTGATAAAGACGGTAAAGGAACCGGATTTACGATGGCCGATGCTTTCACTGGCACCCGGGTAATTGCTGATGGGGTGGCTTCTTCCGAAATCAGAGGATATGAACCTTCAAAATTATCTATAGCTAATGGTAAATTAGCTATTGCTACCAACAAAGGTATTTCTATTGTAGGCAACAACAATCAGATTAATGGCTTAGGTGTTGAATTTAGTACTGGCACTAACCATTTTATGATCGAAACTACCCTTGTTAATCCTTTCCGGGGCAGTAACGATGAGCAAGGTGGTTTATGGTACGGGTTAAATGATAAATCCTTTGTAAGGTTGGCTATCAATAACAACCGGGTTGTATTACGGAAGGAATTAAATGATCAATCACCTATAACTGCAGACCTTACTGATCCTAGTCGTCGTAATACTTCGGCCATCAGTAATCTGGATAAAGAAATTGTACGTTTACGTTTAGTTGTAGATCCTACAGCAAATACAGTTGAAGGATTTTATTCAGTAAACGGAACAACCTACATAAATGTGGGCGAAGGTTATCCAGAAAAAGGCCTAAGCATTGCAGGAATGGGGCTTACCGGAAACAAAGTGTATGCTGGCATTTTTGGCACACTACGTAACGGAACTAGTCCGGTAACTTATAACTTTGAAAATTTTAGCATTGCTCCTCAAACTACTCCGACCAATGAGGCTCCGGTAGTAGCCACAGTTATTAGCGATAAAACGACAACCACTGGCTCGATTTTTAATTTTGCAGTGCCTGCTAATACTTTCTCCGATGCTGATAATAATCCGTTGACTTTAATCGCAACTTTAACGAATGGCAATGTTTTGCCTGCCTGGTTATCTTTTAACGCTACTACAAATACGTTTAATGGTACCCCGGTAAGTACAGCAATTTATCCGATTAAGGTTACTGCCTCAGATGGCCAGGCAACCGTGAGTACCGAATTTACGCTTACGGTACAAGCGGCCAACGAAGCGCCTAGAGTGGTGTCAGCTCCAGAAACCCAAACGATCACGGCTGGCCAGCCTTTCTCCTTTCTTACCGGCTCTTTCTCAGATCCGAATGCAGGAGATGTGTTGACGTATAGCGCTTCACTAGCTAACAACAGCGATTTGCCTACTTGGTTACAGTTTGATGCCAATACCCAGACTTTTAGTGGCACAGCTCCGGTTATTGCCACAAGTATCGTGGTACGCATTACGGCTACTGATAAAGCTCTGGCTGCTGCTAATGCTTCTTTCACTATTAATGTTGAAGCTGCCCCCGTGGTGGTCCCTTGTTCACCTATAAGCACTTTACCTTGCGAGCAAATTAATGTGCCTTTACCGTTTGTACTCAACTTTGATGGTACGGAAGGTGGTTTGATCGACAAAAATAGCGCTCAAACAGGCTTTACTATGGTAGAAGCATATTCGGGTACCCGCCTGGCAGTTGATGGAACCTCATCTACCGCTGTAACCGGTTATGAACCATCTCGGTTAACAGTAGCTAATGGTAGGTTGAGCGTTCAAACTAACAAAGGTATCTCCTTCCTGGCTAACAATAACCAGGTCAATACTTTAGGAGTGGGAGTTCTGGCTAATGGTAAACTTACCCTGGAAACAACGATCGTTAATCCTTTTAATGGATCAAACTCTGAACAAGCAGGTTTATGGTTAGGTTTAAACGATAAAACATTTGTAAAACTGGATGTTTCAGGTAATAAGATTGAAATGCGTCGGGAATTAAATGATGTTTCTTCTACCGATGCCACCAACAATGGTTTAAACAACCCCGATCAACGAATTTTATTAACGGCAATTTCTGGGTTGAACAGCCAAACAGTACGCCTACGTTTAGTAGTTGACTTGGTAAACAATAAATTAGAAGGTTTCTACTCTACCGATGGTATTACCTATTTAAATGTTGGAGCCCGATATGCTACACCTTCTTTGGACATTGCTAATTTAACTTTGGCCGGAAAAGTAGCGTACGCTGGTATTTTTGCTACGTACCGGAATGCCGCCAACCCGGTAACCTTCACCTTCGAAAATTTTGCTTTAACAAAGGAGAATGCAACTGGTAAAATGTTGGCTTTTGCGCCAAATGCTCTTGATTTTACAGCGATACAAGGTCAGGCTGTTGCCACTAAACTCGCGGTTTTAGCCGCCAGTGAAGGATCACCTGCTGTTACTTTTACCAGTACACCGGCTAGCTGGCTCACCTTACCAGCTGCTACTTTAGGTAATGTGGCCTTTGGTGCCAATAATTTTAGTTCGACTTTAGCTCCTGGTATTTACGAAGCCACTGTTACGGCTACGGCCCAAGGATATGAGCCAGCAACCTTGTTAATTAATTTAACTATTAATTCGCCAGTTGCAGCGCAGGAAATCAAAGTAAACTTCCAGGATCCGGTAACGGTACCACCCACTGGTTGGATAAAAGATTACGGGCAACCATTTGGTTTAAAAACCGGCACTAATCAAGGAACTAACTTAGAATATGGTTGGAGAAGACGTTCCGATGGTTCTTTGTTGGATTTATCCGTGGGAGGTACTACGCCGGGCAATGGTCGTAAACGTACCACTCCAGCCGATGTGTTGCAGGCTACCCTAATGCATATGCAGGCAAATACCATTGATGGTACTTTTAATGGTACCAAAATCGAAGGCTATTGGGAAATTAAAGTGCCAAATGGTTCGTACGACGTTACTGTTTCTGCCGGCGATTCTGATCCGGGAACCGTACCGGAAAGTCATACCTTAAACGTAGAAGGCGTAAATGCATTCTCGAACTTTGTGCCTACTGGAACAGCCGGAACAGCTACTCGTTTTAAATCGGCTAAAGTACGGGTAACCGTAGCCGATGGGTTCCTAACCATTAACGCAGATGGCGGTATTAACACCAAAATCAACTCGGCACTTATTACACCAATTAGTGTAGCACCTTACCTGATCTGGTCGGCTAGTGACCACAGCCTGGTAATTGAAAGAGGAACTACCGAGACAAATAAAACCTTCTCGCTGGATTTAGGCAACTCTGCTGATCTGGATAATTTACCAATTGCTTTAACTGCTACTTATGGGGCCGGAGCAACTAATTGGTTAAGCTTTGATGCCACGCACAACAGCAGTGAACCAAACGTAACTTTTGATTATACTACTGCTAAAGCTTTAGCGGTAGGCACTTACACTGCTACTATTACGGCGGCTGCTACAGGTTATACTCCGGCCAGTACTTTAATTCAAATTACAGTATTAGCTCCCGGCAGTAACCAGCCCTATGTAATATCTTCTACTCCCGCCAACGGAGCTGTTAATGTTAGTGTAAATACCTCCAGCATTGCTGCAAATAGCCTTTACGTACCAGAGGTAGCTGGTTTTAAAGGTGGGGTTGATAATTCTACGCTGACCGTAAATACCGTAAAAGTTTTAAAAATAAGCGGTACTACTACCACAGAAATTCAAGGAGTGGTACAAGGAACTGGCGGTGGTGATGCTATTAGTTTCTCACCGGCGTTTGCTCTGGAACCTAATACCAAGTACCGGTTTGTTATCACCAACCAAGTTAAATCGCACAGCGGTGCGGCCTTCTTGCCATACGAAGCTACGTTTACTACCGGTGGTACTACTGCCGGAACACCAAACCCGGTTGCGGCTGAGTTTGCACCAAAGCAGGTTATCCCGGGAACAGTGGGTAAGAAATACACCTGCTTAACTTTTGGGCCAGATGGTAAATTCTATGCCTTACGTTTAGATGGAGTAATCGAACGCTTTAACATAGACCGGACAACCGGTATGCTGTCCGGAGTGGTAGAAATTAAATCCTTAACTAACAAATACGGCTTGCGTTCTTCAGTAGGTTTAACTTTTGCTCCTAATGCCACGGCTACTAACCTGATTGCTTATGTATCGCATTGCAGTGCTGGTCTTACCAATGCACCTGAGTTTGATGGGAACATATCCCGGCTTAGTGGCCCGGACTTAGCCACAGAAGAACTAATACTGACCAAGTTGCCGCGTTCTAAAGCAGATCACCTGGTAAACAGTATAGCTTTTGGACCAGACGGTGCCTTGTATTTCAATCAAGGAAGTTTGAGTTCTATGGGTAGCTACGACGGTACTTGGCAACGCGATGAAAGTTTATTAGCCGCTACCGTGTTACGTTTGGATTTAAGTAAGCTTTCTGGACTAACATTGCCATTAGATGTTCGGACTACAGCCAACCAGGCTTTAATTAACAATGCACCTACGGATAATATTCGTTTATCTGACGGCACATATAACCCATATGCCACTAACTCGCCTTTAACTATTTATGCTTCAGGTGTCCGGAATGCCGTTGATTTGGTATGGCATTCAAACGGTCAGTTATATGTACCTGCCAATGGTTCGGCTGCCGGCGGAAATTCTCCTGCTTCTATAGCAGGCACTCGCCGGCCAAATGGAACCTTCTATAACGGACCAGTAGTACCTGCCACCACCGGCGTGAAAGTACAGAACGATTGGTTATTCCGGATTAATCCGTTAAAACCAGTAGGCTACTATGGTCATCCAAACCCGCTTCGGGGTGAGTATGTTGCAAATCGGGGATATTTAGATAATCCGAAGTATGCAACTACGCAAGGACCGGATGCGAATTACCGGGGCGCCGCTTACAATTTTGAACTAAACAAATCGCCAAACGGAGCCATTGAGTATAAGAGTAACGCTTTTGGCGGTGCTTTAAAAGGTAGAATCCTCGTTTGCCGCTTTAGTGGTGGAAGTGACATTATTGTGTTAGAACCAGGTTCAATGGCAAAAGATCCAGCTGTAAACTCAGCCGATAGTGATGACAAAATTTACGACATTATTGGAGCTCAAACGGGTTCTGGTACAAATGGAATTACAGGACTTTCCGGATTTACTAACCCCTTGGATATAACCGAAGACGTAGAAACTGGTAACTTGTACGTAATTGAATATAACTGGAATAACACCGCTGGTAAAACCGCCCAGATTGTATTACTGAAAGCAACAGCTCCATCCGCGCAAGTTGGTATTGCAAGTGTGAGCCCAAGCGAAATAGTGGACAATGATGTAGTTGGCGGCTCGGCTGGTAAAAACCATACCATTACAATTGCCAATACAGGTAATAGTAACTTAACAGTAACAGGCATTACCCTTGATGGTGTAGATAAAGCTCAGTTCCAGGTGGTAGGAGCACCTACACCAAGTGTTGCTGCTCCAGTTACTGTAGCTCGGGGTAGTGCTATTACCTTTAACGTAGCATTTAATCCTACTACTACCGGAGTAAAAACAGCTAGCTTATTAGTAAGCAGCACCAACAATCCGGTAAAAGAAGTAAAACTGAACGGTTTAGGGACCATTGGCTTGTCGGGCACAAATGAACCTTCGCTACAAGCTGTTCTGGACGTACACGGCATTAATGTGAACGTTGGCGATGATAATAGATCTACAAATATCATCCATAGCACTAATTTTAAAGCCGCTCTTTTAGGAGAAGAAGTATCTATTCAGGCCTTCCAACGGGCTACTGATGGTTTAGTGCTCATTGAGCCTCTATCGGTATTTGGTCCGCAGGATCCATCTGGTATTGTTACTGCCTTTGGCTGGTATACTACCGGAAATGCCAATGATAAAAATGAGTTGTTCACAGTGGATAATAGTAATTATCAAACCGTAGATGTGCAAACAGCCGGGTCGCTTTCTTTTGACCCAGGTATTACGTCGTTTGGTTTCTACTCGCGTTGGCCGTTCTTTGCGAACCGTCATTTATACAGCGAAGATGCCCTGAATAACTTTACTGGCGCCGTACCGCATCATGTTCGGGTATATCCGTTAAAAGATGCCGAAGGAACCGTAATAGAAAACTCTTATGTAATTGCTACGGAAGAACATATCAGTGGCTACGACTACCAGGACATTGCCGTGATTGTCCGGAATGTGAAACCTTTCGGCCAAGTGGTAGCCAAACAATTAACCTTTGCCAGTCCTTCTTTGGCATTCGCTTTTACTCCCGGCACTACTACGGCTCCGCAGACGGTAATTCTTTCGGCCAGCACCGGAACTCCGGCCTTAACTATCACGAAATCGGCAAGCAGCAACTGGCTAACCTTGCCAACGGCTGCGCTTGGTTCCTTAACATTTAGTATCAACGAAGCCGGTTTATTACCAGGCACCTATAATGCTACTGTTACGGTATCAGCCGATGGTTACACCAGCGCCACGCTGCCGGTAAGTCTTACCGTAAATAATCCGGTATCGGCTGCTACCATTGCTGCCAGCAGCGAAGAGCTAGTGTTTGATGGTCTTAAAAATACCACAGTTACCAAACGTCTGACCATAACCAATACTGGTACCAGTGCCTTAAATTTAGGTAACCTTGCCATAAGTGGAGCAAATGCTTCCAACTTTAGTGTACAGGCAATAACCGTGGAAGGAGAACCAATTGGTAATTCTTTAGCGCCAGAGGAAACAAAAACTTTGCAGGTAACTTTTGCTCCTGGCAATTTAAGTGTTGTGAGTACTTTTAATGCTGCATTAACCATCAACAGCAACGCTGTAAATACACCGGCGCTTTCAGTTGGTTTATATGCTATGTCCTTAAACGCGTATGAAGGCAATAACGAGCCACCGTTGCAAACCGTGGTTAATACCTTAGGTTATAACATTAATGTAGGATGGACTGGTTTAGCCGGCGGCATTCAATCCACGCTGAAGGGAGAAGAAGTGGCGGTACAATTTTTTGAAAAAGCCGGCGATGGGGCGGTAACAATTACACCGGTTGCCCGCTATTCACCGAATCAAGAGTTACCATTCGGGTATTATACTAAAACTAATAACACCCCGGTACGCTCCTCCGTGGGAACTCTTTCGGGAGTGTTTGGCCAGCATAATGCTTTATACCCGCAGATTGTAGCTGGCTCCGACCAATTTAATCCTGCAACCGCTGCGTTTGGTATTTACGTAGTGGGCTTAGAAAACCGGATATCTTATACCGAAGACTTGTTGAACGCCGGTGCGCCAGCAGTACACGCGGTTCGGACATACCCGTTGAAAAACCGGAAGGGCGAACTGGTACCGAACAGCTACCTGGTCTGCTTCGAGGATGCTTCTAACGGCGATTATCAGGATTACATGTTTGTATTAAGAAACGTGGTGGCCGCCGGAACGCGTAAAACTTTAGCTTTTAACACTAGCACGCTTAATTATACCGCCCCGGTAAATGGCACTGCAGCAGCTAAAACAATAACCCTGGAAGCTTTAAATGGCACACCAACTGTAATTACCTTAACAAAATCAGCTAACAGCAATTGGCTGATTTTACCAACTGCGGCGGTAGGTAACTTATCATTTGGCATCAACACTGCTGGCTTAACGGCTGGAGTATATACCACTACGGTAACGGCTAGTGCCAGTGGCTTTACTAATTCTGTAATGACGGTTAACCTGCGCATAGGCGATGCCAGTGCCAATGCAATTAAAATTAACTTCCAGGTAGCTACTACTGCTACGGCAACTACTCCGGCTGGTTATGCCGTAGATGCCGGTTTGCTTTACAACGATACCCGGGGTTATGGCTGGATAAATCCAACAACCAAAGAACCCAAGGATCACACCGCCAGTATGCGCGAACGGACTTCCGCTAATGCCGATCTGCGGTTAAAAACCTTGGCCTTAATGCAAGGAACAGCGCCGCAAACTCCGGGTGCCTGGGAATTAAAAGTAACTAATGGTCAATACAACGTAACGGTTGGGGCTGGTGATAATGATTTCTTTGATAGTAATCACCGGATTAACGTGGAAGGTGTAACGGCTATTAACAACTTTGTGCCAACGGCGCAAGTGCCGCATCAGATTGTTACGACCACGGTTACGGTTACGGATGGCAAACTAACCATTGACGCTAATGGCGGTACCAACACGAAGATCACCTTTGTAATTGTGGATCCGGCTACGGCAGAGAGTGACTTCTTGCCACCAATGGCTACCGTGCAGTTAAAAGGCACTTTACAAGCAACGGGTGTGTACCGCAATCAGGTAATTGCTACGGTAAACGCTACGGATGCTGGTGGATCAAATCTGGCGCAAGTGCAGTACAGCCTGAACAACGAACCGTATAAGGAATACTATGCCCCAATATTAGTAAATACGCCGGGCAGCTATACCTTACGAGGTAAGGCAATTGATGGCAACAAAAATGAAACTATCACCAATGCCATTACTTTTACCGTTGTGCAGCCAGAGCCTAGCAATGCTAATATGTTAGTGGAGAATCTGGATAAATTCCCGGCCAACGACCGGTTGGTAGCTTCCCTGATTCAAACGCCATGGCGGCGAGAAAATGAGGACGGTACTTTTACTCCTTTTAACCGCAATCACGACGTTGTTAAAATGCGGATTAGCAATAAAGGAACCGGTGCCTTAACCATTAACGGCTTAACGCTTTCTAACCCTACCGGCTGGAAAGTAGCAAAAGTAAATAATGTAGATTATGACCCCATTACGGCTGCTCCAATCACGGTAAATGCAGGTAGTTCGGTAGAAGTAAGTGTGCAGTTTATCGCGCAGTTTACTTCCGGAAGAATCCGGATTCTGAACGATACCTTGCAAATTGCAACCAACGACGATTTATCTCCGAAAAAGAAAATTGTACTGCATGGTATGTGGCAAGCCCGCGGGGAAGGTAGTAATGAACCCCATGCACAGGAAATAATCCGGGCATTCGGCTTTAAATCTACCGTAGGCTTTAACACCAACGACGGCACGAACACCGGTAACACTTTGGTATTGAACACCGATGAAATACTTTCTTCGTTCTTTACCCGGGCCGATGCCAGCAAGCCGGTTTATGTAGTGCAGATGGGTGCTTACCATGGCTGCTGCGCCGCTACCGAATCCTTCCAGTACTACACGAAAGGTTCTACCAGCAATGCAACCGTGTTTACCCATCATCCACTGGACGGCCAATCGTTGCTGCCTTTACGGAATGGCACTGCCGGCACCATTGCCGAAGGTAATTTTAACCCAACCGGTAGCTTTGGATTTAAAATTAGTGGCTCTTACTCCGACCGGACCCGTAACTCCGAAGGCAAAATAGGTATGCGGGTTTGGAAAGCCATTGACGCCAACGGAAACATAATTCCGAACGCGTACATCATTGGCCACGATTACATTGGTAACCCCGACGTAACCAATTACGACTACCAGGATAATGTTTTCTACGTGAGTAACATTAAACCCGAAACCGGTTCATTGAATTACTCCGAACTGGCGGCAACTCCTTCGGCGGTTGATTTTGGTTCGCGGCAAATTGGCGCGGCTTTAACCCGCACCGTAGAACTGAAAAACCTGGGACAAACGTATGCCAATGGTACCACCGATCCGGTTGTTACTATTAAGAGTGTAGAAATAGTGGGGGCCAACCTGAATGAGTTTGCCGTAGCTGCTCCGGCAGTAACAACGCTAGCTCCGCAGGCTACCACTAACCTTACGGTTACTTTCCGGTCGAACAGCCAGGGAATTAAAAATGCTGCCCTGTTGGTGCATTACAACAATGGCTTATCACCACTCCGGATTCCGCTGTACGGCATTGCCGATGATAATTGCAACCTGATTACCGCTGTAAAACGCATTAAAGGCGGCGCGGACGCAAACGTAACCATAAACGGTAAAGTATGGGAAGCAGACCGTACTTACCGCGCCGGATCAGTGCAACTAGACCGGCCAGCTGTTACCCCAATTGCCGGCACCGATGAAGATGCGCTGTATCAGACTTACTTGTCAGCGGCCGCTGATTTAGGCGAAACCCGCTACTCGGTACCTTTAGCAAATGGTAATTACATGGTACGCATGCACTTTGTAGAAAACTTCTTTACGGCAGAAGGATCCCGCGTATTCGGTATTAAACTGGAAAATCAAACCCGGCAGTCAAACCTGGATATCTTCCGGGAGGCTGGTTATAAAGCAGCCCTGGTGAAAGATTTTGTGGTAAATATAACCGATGGCAAACTCGACGTGACCTTTAATCCGAGTGTGAACCGGGTAGCTCTAGCGGGTATGGAAGTATTTGCGGCCTCAGCCAATCCAAACGCAGTTACGCTGACGCAGCAAACAGTAGTAGGTGCGGAATGCGGAGTAGCTAACGGATCCATTACCTTCGGAGTAAGCAACTCTACAGTTGGTTCTTACTTGTACAAATTAGGACCAAACGGTACTTACCAAACTTCGCCGGTATTTACTAATTTAACCGCCGGTTCGTTTACTTTCTACGTGAAAGAAAATGTAAGCAATGGTTGCGAAACTGCGAAAGTATTTACCATTCCGGAGCGTAACAATTTGGCCTTTATCGTAAATGCACCGGTTATGACGTGTACGGCCGCCTCGGGCACCGCTACCGTAAGTAACATTACCGGTGGAACTGGTAACTACACCATAACCTGGAGTACTACCCCAGCTCAAACCGGCGCTACGGCTACTAATTTGCAACCGGGCGTTTACACGGTAACTGTGTTGGATGTTTCGGGATGCAGCAGAACGCAGCAAGTAACGGTAACCCGCGAACAAAACTGCCCAGTGGCCAGCGGCATCCGGATAAATGCGGCAGGAGGTGCCTTCCTGGCATCTAACAACCGCCAGTTTATTGCCGATCAGTATTTTGGAGGTACCAACACTGTATCTTCTATTGCCAGCGGCGATATTTTGAACACTACCGATGATGAACTGTATCGCAATGAGCGGTCAGCCGCCGCCTTTACCTACAGCATTCCGGTAACCAACGGACCAGTAAACGTAGTGTTACACTTTGCCGAGATCTGGTTTACGGGTGCAGCGGGTCGCGGCCCGGCCGGAAATGGTAACCGGATGTTTAACGTGGATGTGGAAGGCAGCCGCAAGCTGACCAACTACGACATCTTCGCCAAAGCAGGTGGTGGTATGCGCGCGGTACAGGAAACTATTCCGGTAACCGTTACGGATGGAATATTGAATATTAACTTCACGACGGGAACGGCGAATCAGCCAACAATCTCGGCCATTGAAGTATTATCGGTAACCCCAACCAACGTAGCCCCGGTATTAGCCGCCATTGGCAACAAAACGGTAAACGTAAACCAAGCCTTGACTTTCACGGCTACCGCTACCGACGCCAATGCGAACCAAACACGAGCATTCTCTTTAGTAGGTCAACCTACCGGAGCCACCATCAACGCTTCCACGGGCGCCTTCACCTGGACACCAGCTACAGCCGGAACGTATACCTTTACGGTACGGGTAACCGACAATGGAACACCCGCCATGATGGACGACGAGCAAATTACCGTAACGGTAAACAACGTGGTAGCCGGAAATGGTATTCGGATCAACGCGGGCGGAGCGGCTTATTTAGCTACGAACAACCGCCAGTTTATTGCTGATCAGTACTTCGGGGGTACCGCCGGTACTTCATCCATAGCTAGTGGAGATATTTTGAACACAACGGATGATGTATTATATCGTACGGAACGTTCATCGGCCGCCTTTACCTACAGCATTCCGGTACAAAATGGCCAGGTAAATGTGGTACTACACTTTGCGGAAATCTGGTTCGGCGTTTCGGGCCGGGGAGCGGGTGGAGTAGGAAGCCGACAGTTTAACGTAGACGTGGAAGGCAGTCGTAAACTTACCAATTACGATGTGTTTGCTAAAGCTGGTGGTTCGTTACGGGCTATTCAGGAAACCATTCCGGTAACTATCACCGACGGAGTGTTGAATATTAACTTTACTTCAGGAGCGGCCAACTTACCTAAAGTTTCGGCTATTGAAGTACTGCCAATTACAACAACCAACGTAGCTCCGGTATTAGCCGCCATTGGCAACAAAACGGTAAACGTAAACCAAGCCTTGACTTTCACGGCTACCGCTACCGACGCCAATGCGAACCAAACACGAGCATTCTCTTTAGTAGGTCAACCTACCGGAGCCACCATCAACGCTTCCACGGGCGCCTTCACCTGGACACCAGCTACAGCCGGAACGTATACCTTTACGGTTCGGGTAACCGATAATGGAACACCCGCCATGATGGATGACGAGCAAATTACGGTAACGGTAAACAACGTGGTAGCCGCTAACGCTATTCGCATCAATGCCGGTGGTACCGCCTATTTAGCTTCCGGAAACCGTCAGTTTATTGCTGACCAGTATTTTGGGGGCATGAACCGGACCTTCTCCATTGCCAGCGGCGATATTTTAAATACCACCGATGACGTGATGTACCGCAATGAGCGTTCTGCGGCTTCGTTTAACTACAACATACCGGTAAGCAACGGCACCTATAATGTGATGCTGCACTTTGTGGAAATTTATCACACTGCCGCTGGTCGCCGCCAATTTAACGTAGATGTAGAAGGCAGCCGCAAGTTTACTAACTACGATGTATATGCGAAAGCCGGTGGTGGCATGCGTTTAGTTCAGGAAACCATTCCGGTAACTATCACCGACGGGGTTTTGAATATCAACTTTATGAGTGGTTCCGTCGATATGCCAACCATATCAGCCATTGAAGTACTGCCACAAACTACCACCCGATTGGCAACTACGGTGGCCGGATCTGTTCGGGAAAGTGGTGTTGGTGAACTTGTTACTTCTGTGCTAACGGTATATCCAAACCCAAATCCGGGAGATCAGACCAATGTGGAAGGAAGCAATTTTATGGCGAATGAAGAAGTAACCATTCTGTTGTACGATGCCCAGGGTAGTGTAATTCAAAAAGAGAAAGCAACGACTAATGCCGACGGTGATTTAAGAACCAACCTGGTGTTTACGAAACGCTTAAGCTCCGGAGTTTACATGATCACGGCAATTTCCAGATCAAATAAAGTAAGTACCCGACTTGTTGTCCGGTAATAATTTTAAAAAATTAGAAAAAGGGCTACCATTGGTAGCCCTTTTTTTTGATTTTGTGCAGGAGAAATGCGGCATTATTTGGCTTGAACAGATCCCGTACAAGCATCACCTTCGTTTACCTCTTTCAGCCATTCCCGGAGCTTTCGGGTTCTTTCCAGGGTTAAGTTTTCGAGGTAACTGGCTCGGCAAACCGGATGGATAGAGCCGTAATATCCGGGCTCCCGGTTGGGATATTTCATTTTTAATTCTGCATCCCGAAAACTCACCCAAATACGTTGCGACGCTTTTAAATTTTTTAAAAATTCGACATCGGCTTTATACTTTACCAAAATACTTTTATAAACTTTATTTAATTCCAGGTCGGCTTTCTGGTAACTGGCATAAGCCTTATTGCTCATTTGGGCTTGGGTTTGCCCATAAGCCCAGGTAACCATTAATGTAAAGAATACGGTGAGAATCTTTTTCATTTTTTTAATTTTTAATGGAAGAGTTAATATCCGTAGGGTATAAGCAAACAAACAATAAATAACAGCTTCTAGTTAATAATTCTCAGTATACCATAAAAATTTCGGGCTTAAAGGCCGAAAAAAATTAAAAAATCACCTTACATCTTACCCGGTATAGCTCCAGTATTTTTCAAAAAGCCCTCTTGGCCGTTACTAATTTTTTCTACTAACAATAAGCCATATTCTAGGGTAATTTCTACCAACCCATGCCTCCTTATCCGGTATGGCGCCTTAGCTCATATGTGTAATTGCAATAACTTTATTAATATTTAAACTTTAAACAGAGCTTCTTAAAAAACCGAACTAATTTTTTTGTTTCCGGGTACTTACTTCGTAAAACATCCCAAAATAATATTTATTTGAATTATGACCTGGCTCCACGCATTAACACTGCTTGATTTTGAAAAAATAAACATTCTTTATACGCTGCTTGTAGCTTTTACCAGTAGTTCTTTGTTTTTGTGGGGCTACCTGGCTCAGGACGAACAATTAAAACCCCAGGAACAATACCCCGAACTTTTTAAGGCAGTACAAAGCCAGGGTATTTTCCCGGATTCTAAAACTTTTCCGGATTGTATTCCGGTACTGGCGCCAGAACTTATTCGGGAAGCTTATAACAGCGAAAAAGACAAACCCGATTTTGACTTAAAAGCTTTTGTGCTGCAAAATTTTAAATTACCGGCCACTCCGGCCGCTAATTTTACCTCCGATACTACTTTACCGGTTACGGAACATATTAATAAATTATGGCCCTTGCTCACCCGGCAGGCAATTAATGATTTTAGTTCCCGCATTGACTTACCAAATCCGTACTTGGTGCCGGGTGGCCGTTTCCGCGAAATTTATTACTGGGATAGCTATTTTAGTATGTTGGGCTTAAAAGAAAACGGCTCTTACCAGTTAATAGAAGAAATGGTAAATAACTTTACTTTTCTCATCGAATCGGTGGGCCATATCCCCAACGGGAACCGCAGCTATTACACCACCCGGTCTCAGCCGCCTTTTTACGCCTTAATGCTGCAATTACTCAGCGAAATTAAAGGCGACGAAATATGGCCTGCGTACGCGCCCGCTTTAAAAAAAGAATATCATTACTGGATGGATGGAGCTTTAAGTTTGTCGGAGGAAAAGCCTACTTACCGCCGCGTGGTGCGTATGCCCGATGGCTGCATGCTCAACCGGTACTGGGACGATTGCCCCGATCCGCGGCCCGAGTCGTACATCGAAGACGTAGATCTGGCTAAGTTAAGCGCGCAGCAACCAGAAGATTTATACCGCCACATCCGGGCTGCCGCCGAGTCGGGCTGGGATTTCAGCAGCCGGTGGTTTGCCGATGGCCAAACCATGAAAACCATTCATACCACCGATATTATTCCGGTAGATTTAAACGCTTTGCTTTATAATGTAGAGGTAACTTTAGCCCATATTGCCCAACTGGAACAAAACATTGAGCAGGCCGACCATTATAAAGAATTGGCCCAAAAAAGAAAGAAAACCTTGTTGCGCTACTGCTGGAATACAAAAGAAAACTTTTTTATGGACTACGATTTTGTAGCCCGGCAAAATACCCCGGCCTTTACTTTGGCTGCCTGTTTTCCGCTTTTTTTTAATATGGTGCTGCCCAAACAAGCTAATTGCGTAGCCGAGAAACTGGAGACAGATTTCTTAAAACCCGGCGGATTAATTACTACGCTGAACTACACCCACGAGCAATGGGATGCTCCCAATGCCTGGGCCCCTTTGCAATACATCAGCATCGTGGCTCTCCGGAACTACGGCCACCACGACTTAGCCGAAAAAATAAAACAAAGCTGGATTCAGTTAAACATTGAAGTATTTAAAACCACGGGCAAGCTCGTAGAAAAATATAATGTTGAAAATAGCGAATCGGAGGCCGGAGGAGGGGAGTATCCTTTACAGGATGGCTTTGGCTGGACCAATGGCGTATTGTTAAAACTACTTTCGGAGGGTAAAAACGATCCGATAGATCCGGTTATAGTGGAATAAAAAGAGCAGCACTCACCCAAATTTTTTAAATTTTTGGCATGCTCCGGGCTTTGATCGGGTTAAAGTAGCAGTCTGAAAGCGATGGAGGCCTAGCCAACCAAGCACTGTTTGGCTAGGCTTAGTCTGTTTCTTTGTTTGATGTCCGTAGCAATTGGCACCGCTAAAACGCTAGGAGTAAAGCAAAGGTATTACTTTTTACGCATAGTAAATATCTGTTAGTTACGTTCTACTTTCTCTGGTATTGACTACCTAATCCATCAAAGTTTTCGTCGGATAATTGTAAGTTGTTAGCATCCATACTTTCAATCATCATGTCCATTTCGGATGGAATGCTAATCACTTGTTTTTCCTCGTGGGTATGAATACAGGTCCGGCTACTAAGCGAATAAGTTCCTTGAGATTCGAGAACGCCATTCACATACTTCCGAAACTGATTATTTGCTTTAAATTCTAATGTAATTTCTTTGCCGGTAGTTTTGGGCGTTTCATGAATGTGAAAAGCTAAGCCGCCATCCGTACGAATCCAATTCCATTTACCAATTATAGATTTAGTAGAAGCTTCTTGCTCTTTTCCAGAGTTATTTAAAATTTCTTCTTGTTCACAGGCAGTAATCCAAAATAAGGCGGTTACAAATACAAGTATCTTTTTCATAGCTTTTTTAGGTTGGTAGTTATCATTAAGATTCCAGCCAAAACAATTTAGTTGCATCCGAATAAGTTTAATTACCTGTATTTTTAGCTAAAAACGATTTACAATTGTAACTAACCTGCTTATCTTCAGAAAATCTAGTCTATTTTCCCATTTTGAAAACTGATGAATGACAAACAAAAATTGTAAATTTAGTACCTCCCAGTCAGGCTTAATAACCAAAATCTAACTCAATACACCACTAAATACCTAAGTTTAGGTATTGTGTTATGATTGCGGAAGCCCTACCTTTTGCTGATTTATTCGATTCGTAAAAAGCCGAACTTTATTTATTAAGCTATTGATAAGTTTCGCTGTATTTACTTGCTACTTCTTAAAACCTAACAATGAAAACAAAAATTACCCTAGTGCACCGACTGCTAACCACTCGAGATACGAAGCCGTGGTGGCGTTCTTTCGGAGTGTTTTTACTTATTTACTTTAATTTTTTAAATTTTGCTTCGGCTCAACATAAAGTTTGGGATAAAACCTACGGTGGTTCCGAAGAAGACGAGATCAGTTCGATTGAACAAACCCGCGATGGTGGTTTTATTTTGGGAGGTACTTCTCGCTCCGGAAAAGGAGGCGATAGAACCAGCATCAGCCGCGGGGATGTCGATTATTGGGTCGTAAAATTAAATGCCGATGGCACAAAAGCCTGGGATAATGCTTTTGGCGGTAAAGAACGCGATGAGTTGAAAACTGTACAGCAAACACCCGATGGCGGTTATATTCTGGGGGGCACTTCAGCATCGCCGATTAGCGGCGTAAAAAGCCAGGCTTCGTTTGGCCCCAATGATTATTGGCTGGTTAAGCTCAATGCCAATGGGGTAAAAATGTGGGACCGAACTTTTGGTGGCAGCGATATAGATCGTTTTTCGAGTTTAGTGCTAACCAACGATGGCGGCTTTCTACTGGGAGGCACCTCTAATTCGCCCGTATCCGGTTCAAAGTCAGATCCGGATAAAGGAGGCAAGGTGGCTTCTTATGATTTCTGGATCGTAAAAGTAAATGCCGATGGCAGTAAAGCTTGGGACAAAACCTTTGGCGGCAATAGTTATGATGGCTTACTTTCGCTGCAAAAAACCAGCGATGGCGGCTATATTTTAGGGGGAGAATCTTATTCCGGCATTAGCGGAGATAAAACACAAGCCAGTAAAGGTGATGAGGACTACTGGGTAATAAAAATAAATGCTGATGGAAATAAAGAATGGGATAAAACTTTTGGTGGTAACAGTTCTGATACGCTATTTTCTTTGGTGCAAACCCAGGACGGAGGGTATATTTTAGGTGGTACTTCTTACTCAGATATTAGCGGCGACAAGTCGGAAGCAAAAAATGGTTATATGGACTATTGGGTTATTAAGCTCAAAGCCGATGGTACCAAAGTGTGGGATAAGACTTTAGGCGGAAATGCTTATGAAGGCTTAACCACTGTCCTGCAAACCACAGATGGAGGTTATCTGATTGGGGGTTCTTCTAATTCCGATGCTTCGGGTGACAAAAGAGAAGGCAATCAGGGTTTAAATTATTACACGGATGAATCGCCCATCTATGATTATTGGATTGTAAAACTAAATGCTAACGGCAGCAAAGCCTGGGACAAAACCATTGGCAGTGAATATGATGATAAAATGGCCGCCGCTATCCAACTTCGGGATGGTCATTACGTACTCGCCGGCGCTTCTAACTCTGGAGTAAAAGGTGATAAATCAGAAACCTCCAGAGGTTCGTTAGACTATTGGATCGTTAAACTGGATAATAACATCAACACGGGTAAAGAACAAGCGATTACCTTTAAAAACATCCCGAATCAGGATATAGCAACTGCTTCTATTACCTTGCAAGCTACTTCTACTTCTGGTTTACCCGTTAGCTTTACCGTAGTTTCTGGTCCGGCTAAGATTAAAAACAATCAGCTTACCTTTACTGGCCTGGGTCTGGTAACCGTGAAAGCTAGCCAAGCGGGCAATGCTACTTACGATGCGGCACGGGAAATAATTGAAAAATTTGAAGTATATAATTTACCCATTACCCAAGTTTGGAATAAAACATACGGCGGAGTGGTAACAATAACTCCGCAAGCTCCCGAGTCGGATTGTAATGATTTTGGCACATCTATCTTTACTACCATGGTTGCTTCGGCGGATGGTGGTTACCTGCTGGGGGGTAGTTCTGATTCAAAGAAAGGTGGCGATAAAAGTGAAAATCTGCGGGGACCAGAAAGATTTTGTGCTTATCCGTATCCTAACGAAGGATACTTAGATTATTGGGTAGTAAAAGTAGATGCCAATGGTCATCGGTTATGGGATAAAACCTTCGGAGGAGATGGCTGGGAGGAACTAGCCGCCATGGTAGCTACGCCTGACGGCGGCTTTTTACTAGCTGGTAACTCAAACTCCGGCAAAACTGGCGATAAAAGCGAAGCTTGTGCGAGTGCCAACAGCTGTTTTGATTACTGGATAGTCCGGATTGATGCCCAGGGAAATAAGTTATGGGATAAAAGCCTGCGCAGACAGTTTGGACGAGACCGGTTGAAGAACCTGATAATTGGCCCGGACGGCGGCTTCTTGCTGAATTTTGAGGATGGAGATTTAGGAAGAAATACGAATTTGGTGTTAAAGCTGGATGCAGCGGGTAAGCAAGTCTGGGGAATAAAGTTTTCTACCGTATTTAGCTCTTTATTAGCTACGGCCGATGGAGGATACATACTAGGCGGGGCATTCCAGGAAACTAACTCTGGTACTAAGGAGCCTAAATACCTCGGACAAGGTATTATGAAGATCGATGCGAATGGCCATAAGCTTTGGAATAAAATCTACAAAGGTGGCGGTGTAGAATCCTTGGTACAGGTAATTTCTACGTTAGATGGCGGGTACTTGCTCGGTTGGACTTCCCAATCCGGGGCCGGTGGCGATAAAAGTGAAGGCAATAAAGGGCTGCCGGAAGGAAATTTTGTTACTGGGGACTATTGGGTATTGAAAGTAGATGCCACGGGTAAAAAACAATGGGATAAAACCATTGGGGGAAACAGTTGGGATATTTTGGTTAAAATAGCGGCTACCGCAGATGGCGGTTACTTACTAGGTGGTAATTCCCGTTCCGGCATTTACGGTGATAAGAGTGAAGCCAATCGGGGAGGCAAGTATGAGGAAGATTACTGGGTAGTAAAGTTGGATGGTGCTGGTCAGAAACTGTGGGACAAAACTTTTGGCGGAACAGGCCACGAAGAAGAATTTAAAGCCTTAATCGCTAACCCGGATAATAGCTACTTAATTGGCGGCGTTACGGATTCCCCCGCTGGCGTTGACCGGGCCGAAGAGTTAAAAGGCCTCAAGGATTATTGGATCATCAAAATAAAAGATAAAACTCCGCTAGTTGCCAGCACCTGGAATATGCGGTACGGGGGATCTGGCACGGATAATCTAACCTCGGTGATCAAAACGCAGGATGGCGGCTATTTATCTGGTGGTTACACCAACTCGGGAGCAATCGGTGATAAAACCCAAATTAGCCAGGGTAAAAACGACTACTGGATTGTGAAATCGGACAAGAACGGTAAGAAACAGTGGGATAAACGCTTTGGTGGTTACTCGGATGATTACCTCAATACTGTCATCCAGACGCAGGATGGTGGTTACTTACTGGCTGGTTCTTCTTATTCGCAGCAGAGCGGGGATAAAAGCCAGGTAAGTAGAGGTGGCCGGGATTACTGGATCGTGAAAACGGACGCCCAAGGTAATAAGCTTTGGGACCAACGTTACGGCGGTACCGGTGACGATGAATTAAAGAAAGTGATTCAACTGGCCTCGGGGCGCTACCTGTTAGCCGGCAGCAGCAACTCGCCCCAAAGTGGCGACAAGAGCCAGGCGGGTAAAGGTGGTCAGGATTACTGGGTACTCAAAATCAACCCCGATGGCCAGAAAGTCTGGGATCGGAGTTACGGCGGTAGTGCCGATGACATTCTGGAAGACTTAGCTTTAGCTCCGGATGGTAACTTGCTGGTGGGCGGCAGCTCGCAGTCTAGTTCCGGAGGGGATCGCACGCAAGGTAACCGGGGTATGAGTGATTTCTGGGTGGTACGCCTGGGAGGCAACGGAGAGAAAATCTGGGACCGGCGCTTTGGCGGTTCCCGGGATGATAAGCTGATGGCCTTGGGTACAACGCCTACCGGCAACCTGTATTTAGCGGGTACCACGGCTTCCCAGTCTGGAGGGGATTTGACTTACCGCAGTAGAGGTTTAACCGACTACTGGCTGCTAGAAATTACCAGTACGGGCACCAAAGTGTGGGATCGGCTATTCGGAGGCAACTTAGAAGAGGAACTACGAGCGGTGCAGGTAACCAACGACGGTAACTATTTACTGGCCGGTACTTCCCGCTCGGGTAAGTGGCTGGATAAAACGCAAGATAGTCAAGGGGGCAGTGATTACTGGGTAGTGGAAGCCAATCGTTCCGGGGTAGTTCAGGATAAACGTTATGGCGGGAGCCAAGACGAGGAACTCCGGGCCATGGTCCTCACTAATGATGGCGGCTACCTGTTGGCTGGTCGCTCCATTTCGGCGGTAAGTGGCGATAGAACGCAACCGAGCCAAGGCGTAAAAGATTACTGGCTGGTGAAAGGTAGCAGAGAAGCTGATAGGGTAATTGCGAACAGAACGGCTTTTGAACCAGAAGCCTCGGTTACTCCTGCAGAATTAACAACCTTGCTAGCCTACCCGAATCCGTTCCAGAAAAAAGTAACCGTGCGCTTTACTTTACCGGAAACACAAGCGGTTATCTTGCGGGTACTTGATAGCCAAGGGCGCGTCATCACCACCTTAGGGCAAGAGGAAGCACAAGCCAATCAGCCCTACGAGCTGGAATGGCAAGCTAGTAAGCAAGAAGCCGGGATGTACTTGTTACAGTTACAAACTCCTACCCACCAATACACCCAAAAACTACTCTTAACCAAGTGATTTTTTAAATTTTTTTATTTCCCGAAGCCGGTCAGAGTACTTCTGCTCGGCTTCCTGTTTTTAGAAAGATTATAGGAGCAGGTTTATATAAAATCTTAATTGGTAACAATACTATTACTCTTATATATAATAAAATACCTAAGTTTAGGTATTGTACCAAGTTATTTGAACCCGTATCTTTCGTTGATCTATACCTATACTCCAAAAAAATGGATTCACTTTGATTTGCTAAGATGGCTAATCCTGGAGTTTTCTTACAACCAATACTAACTAATGAAAAAAACTTACTCTTTTTTGTCCGAGCCTCAGACCCTAGCGCCAGGTCTGAACCCAAAGTGGCGTCGCTTGGGAGCAGCTTTTCTTTTTTGCTTTAGCCTGACTCAATTGGCCGCAGCCCAATCTAAAATCTGGGATAAAACCATTGGCAGCAACAATTCTGAATCTTTAAATGCAGCTATTCCCACCCGGGATGGAGGGTCTCTTTTAGCGGGCACTATTCGTATGGGAAGCTATGAACTTACCTATAAAGAAGAGATAATCAAGGTAGGCGCTGATGGCAGTAAAATCTGGAGTAAAGGTCTGGATGATCCTTCTTTTCACGTTACCGCTATCCAGGAAGTAGCCGAAGGGGGTTACCTGGTGGGGGGTAATGTTTATACCCAAGGCAAGTATGATTGCCGGATCATCAAGCTGCAGGAGGATGGCACCCAAGTCTGGGTTAAAACTTTTGGCCGGAAATATGACGATGATCTGAGCGCCATTCTTCAGACTCAAGATGGCGGCTTTATCTTGGGAGGTTCCGCAATTGTTGGCAAGGATAACTACGGCTATCCAGTTAATGATTACTGGGCGGTAAAACTCGACGCTAGCGGCAACAAAGTATGGGATAAAACCTTTGGCGGTTCGAATGATGATAAATTAGAGTCTATTCAGCAAACGACAGATGGCGGCTATATTTTAGGGGGTAGCTCTAAGTCTGGGGTGAGCGGTGCTAAAACCCAGTCTTCTAAAGGCGATTATGATTACTGGATACTTAAACTAAAGGCGGATGGTACCCCGGCCTGGGATAAAACCTTGGGTGGGGACTTTACGGATGAGCTTATTGCGGTAAAACAATCCAATGATGGAAGCTTTATTCTGGGTGGTTCTTCTTTATCGAGAAAAACCGGTGATAAATCAGCTTACATAACCGGAACTTGGTTGGTAAAGTTAAACGCAGCCGGCAACAAGGTATGGGATAAAACCATTCCGAATGATTTGGGTGATGGCAACCACAGCGGGCTCCGCACGATCCAGGCAACTACCGACAGGGGTTATTTGCTTGGTCTCACTTCTTCCGCCGAGATCGGTGGTATAAAGTCGGAGGCCAATAGAGGTTACGCGGATTACTGGCTGATAAAGTTAAAGGCCGATGGTACGCAGCTTTGGGACAAAACCATTGGCAGCCTGAACGGGGACAACCTGATTGCTGCCTATCAAACCAAAGACGGCAATTACCTCTTAGCTGGTACTTCCGGGTCCAACATTGGGTTTGAGAAAACAGAAAATTCGCACCAGGCAAAATATTTTGCGGGCTATGATGATGATTACTGGCTAGTAAAGCTGGATAACAATATCCGCCAAAACCAAACGCTTAGTTTTGCGCCCCTTAAAACGCAACCCTACACCCAACAGCCTCTAACGTTGCAGGCCCAGGCCGGTTCCGGTTTACCGGTATCTTATCAGGTAATCTCTGGCGCCGCCACCGTGAAGGGCAATAAACTTACCTTAACCGGACCGGGCGAAGTAGTAATAAAAGCGCGGCAAACCGGCAATGCGACCTATAATGCCATAGAGGTGGCGCAGAGCTTTGTGGCAACCCTAGTCAGTAAGCAACAAGACCAAAGTTTTGGGGGCAGCCAGTCCGAAACGTTAACCGCGTTGCTGGCCACCCCGGATGGTGGGTATCTGGCGGGCGGAATGTCAGATTCGGAAGCTACCGGTACGAAAAGCCAGGCCGGTAAAGGCAAGTACGATTACTGGGTGGTAAAAACCGATAATACCGGTAAGAAAGTATGGGATAAAGCCTTTGGCGGTAATCAGTCGGATCGCCTTACCACTATGGTGGCTACTCCCGATGGCGGTTACCTGCTGGGGGGTACTTCTACTACGGGTATTTCCGGGGATAAGAGCCAAACTGGAAAAGGCAAAGAAGATTATTGGCTAATAAAAATAGATGCCAAAGGTACCAAGCAATGGGATAAATCTTTTGGCGGTCCGGAAAAGGATAGCCTGGCGACCATCATAACTACCCCGAAGGGTTATCTGCTGGGCGGTACCTCGGCTTCCGGGGTTTCGGGTGATAAAAGCCAAGCTGGTAAAGGTGCCACCGATTACTGGATCTTGGAAATAGATGGGAATGGTAATAAACTCTGGGACAAAACTTTTGGCGGTAGCGGCAGCGACCACTTAGCCGCACTATTAGCCACTCCGGATGGGTACTTAGTGGGCGGTAGTTCTGCCTCGGGCATTTCCGGGGATAAAGGCCAGGCCCAGCGAGGGAGCAAAGATTACTGGGTGCTGCGCATCCGGAAAGACGGCACTAAAATCTGGGAGAAAACTTATGGTGGTTTAAAAAACAACAGTGCTAGTTTTGGCAAGGGAATATCCTTGCTCCAGGGCTTGGTAGCAACCCCCGATGGAGGCTTTTTATTGGCCGGCACCTCAAACGCCTCAAAAGGAGGAGAACGCAGCGAAGGCCGGCAAGGTGCTTCTGAAGAAGATGATTATGAGACCCATTATATTTCCGACTACTGGGTCGTCAAAATAGATGGACAAGGCACGAAAGCATGGGATAATTTTTACGGCAGTATCGAAGCTGACTATTTTTACGGTGGGGGATTTTCCACTTTAAGTAGGGTGGCCGCGCTACCCGAAGGCGGCTATTTGCTGGGTGGTTCTACCGATGGTAGTGGCGGGGATATCAGCGAAGCATACCAGGCCGGGAACAACTACTGGCTGGTAAAAATCAATGAACAAGGCAAGAAGATAGGTGATAAAATTATAGGAGGCACCGCTAATGATTATCTGTCGGCGTTGGTACCAGCCCCGGATGGCAGTTATTTACTGGGTGGCACCTCTGTTTCAAAAATCGGTTTGGATAAGAGTACCGCCAGCGAGGGGGGCACCAATTACTGGGTAGTACAAGTACAAGCAAATGCGGAGAGCCGGCCCAATGAACCGGGGGCCACTGCCTGGGACATGCGTTACGGCGGCTCCGGTCGGGATAATTTTACTACCTTGATAAAGACTACCGATGGGGGCTACCTAAGCGGGGGTTACACCAACTCGGGCATTAGTGGCGACAAAGGCCAGCGCGGCCAGGGTAAAAACGATTACTGGATCGTAAAATCCGATAAGAATGGCAAAAAATTATGGGACAAATCCTTTGGCGGCTCCCAGGACGACTTTCTTAATCAGGTAATCTCCACCCAGGATGGCGGTTATTTACTGGCCGGTTCCTCTTTTTCAAATAATAGTGGCGACAAGAGCCAGGCTAGCCGGGGTGGGCGCGACTACTGGGTCGTTAAAATTGATGCTTTGGGTAACAAACAATGGGATAAGCGTTTTGGGGGGAGCGGTAATGATGAACTCAAGCAAGTGCTCCGACTAGCCAGCGGCGAATACGTATTAGCGGGATACAGTGACTCGCCGGTAAGCGGCGACAAGAGCCAACCCAGCCAAGGACGTAACGATTACTGGCTGGTAAAAATAAGTGCCCAGGGAAATAAAGTTTGGGATAAGCGCTATGGCGGTAGTGCAAACGATAACCTAGCCAGTTTTACCTTAACGGCTACCAACGGTTTTATTCTGGGTGGTACTTCTTCTTCGGGCATCAGCGGCGACAAAACACAGGCCAGCTGGGGCGAAGAAGACTTCTGGCTGATACGGGTTGATGCCCAAGGCAATAAGATTTGGGATAAACGCTACGGAGGTAATTACGCAGATGTGCTGACCACAGTAGGCATGAACCGGGAATATAGCCCGCAAACCAACGAAGACGGCGATTACTACGTGGGTGGTTACAGCAGTTCGCAGGTAAGCGGCGACAAAAAACAGGCGAATAAAGGTGGAAGCGACTACTGGTTTTTACAAATAAAAAGCAATGGCAACCTGGTACGGGAAAATAGCTACGGTTTTGGGGGCAAAGATGAGCTGCAGTCGGTAGTACAAACTAAGCAAGGAGATTATCTATTGGCGGGCACCTTAAACGTACATAGCGGTGCTGTGGCAGACGGACCGAATGGCAGCGAGTATTGGGCAGTGCGCATTAATGCTGTTGGCACCCAACAGTACGGTCGTACATTTGGCGGCAGTGGCCCAGAAGAGTTACGGGCAATGGTATTGACTGAAGATGGTGGTTTTGTACTGGGAGGTAAATCTGATTCGGGGGTAAGTGGCGATAGAACTCAGCTGAGCCAAGGAAGTACCGATTACTGGTTGATTAAGGTAAACCCGGAAAGTAGTAATCCTGTAGCGGCCCGGGTAGCTTTGCAGCCCGAAACCGGAAGCCAGGTACAAGCGGTACAGGTACAAGCTTATCCAAATCCCTTTCAGCAGAAAGCTACTATCCGCTTTACTTTACCGCACATGCAAGCAGCCAGCCTAAAAGTATACGACAGTCAAGGCCGTGAAGTAGCTACTTTATTTAATGGCGAGGTGAAAGCCAATCAGCCGTACGAGGTTGAGTGGAAAGCTTACAACCAGGCAGCAGGCTTGTATATTCTGCAACTACAAACGCCTACTGGAAAGCAACAACAAAAACTACTATTAATTAAATAATTATAAATTAAATTTTTGTCCGTAAAAGCCAGTCCGATACAATCTGGCTGGCTTTTTTTAAATTTTTGATAAGTTAGCAACCTTGTCAGTTAAAACCGCGGAAAATAATACTCGAAAACTCCTGGTTCTACCAAGATTTTTTATCAATTACTTCCCGCCCATCATCCTTGCGGTAAATAGTTTTATTATATCGGGAAACAATTTGATATAAAGTAATACTCGGTCTTTAAATCAAAAATTTTAGTTTTACTCTTCCTAAATTTTAATTCCGTCAATATTAACCCAAGTAGCCAGAGGGTGCAAGCTACCCTGCCGGGTTAGTTACCGGACAGGCAAGGGTGGCTACTGATTCGGCTTGCGCTAGAAAATAGATAAAAGAAGTTAGAAAGCCCCACCCAGTCATTTTGGAAGATATTTACTTGGAAAAGAGCGGCCGCAATCAAAAATTTTTAAAAAATGATAAGAGTTGTTCAATTCAGTCAAGGTTGACTCCCCTCTTGCTCGGATGAATGCGCTGGCATAAACTTTTTTTTAATTATATCAACAAGCCCTACGACTAGATTGGAATGATTTAAATTCTGGTTTGAACAATGAATTATTTTTTATCCCGGCCAAGTTTTATTATTAAAAATAACTTACATTACTCATTGCAAAAAGCCACGAGCGGTAGCTATTCATCAAATTTTTAAATTTTTTATATTCCAGTAGATCCATCCAGCGGGTTAAAGTATAAAACATGGCGGTAACAGCACCTAATTTAAATACCAAGGGCCGAGCCCAAAATACCTACGATGTAATTGTCATCGGGTCCGGGATTAGTGGCGGCTGGGCCGCTAAGGAACTATGCGACAAAGGATTAAAAACCTTGGTGCTGGAACGGGGCCGCAACGTGGAACATAATAAAGATTATCCTACCGCCAACCTGGATTTGTGGGAATTCCCGCACCGGGGGGGCATGACGCGGCAATTTTTAAAAGACAATCCCATTATCAGCAAAGCCGCCGGATTTGGGGAAGATACCGCTCATTTTTTTATTAAAGATAAAGACCACCCGTACGTGCAGGAAAAGCCCTTCGACTGGATCCGAGGATACCAGGTGGGCGGCAAATCGTTGACCTGGGGCCGGGCCTGCCAGCGGTGGAGTAATTTTGAATTTACTGCCCCCGCCAAGTACGGTTATGGTCTGGACTGGCCCATTCGTTACGATGATGTGGCTCCCTGGTACTCGCACGTTGAAAAATTCGCTGGCGTGTGCGGCCATAAAGATGGCATTGAAGCCATGCCGGACGGGGAGTTTCTGCCCCCCTTTGATTTAAATTGTGTAGAAGCGCACGTTCAAAAAAAGATAAAAGACTATTTCCCGGACCGGCACTTGGTACAAGCCCGCTGGGCCCACATTACGCAACCCACCGAAACCCATTTAAAACTGGGCCGGGGTAAATGCCAGGCGCGTAATTTGTGCATGCGGGGTTGTCCGTACGGGGCTTATTTTAGTTCGGTTTCAGCTACCTTGCCCTGGGCGGCCCGCACGGGTAACTTAACGGTACGTCCTTTTTCGGTGGTGCATTCCGTTATTTACGATGAGCAGAAAAACAAAGCAACAGGAGTAAGAATTATAGACGCGCAAACCAAAACTACCCAGGATTACTTTGCCCGCGTAATTTTTGTAAATGCTTCGGCCTTAAATACCAACCTGGTTTTGCTCAATTCTACGTCTAATCGCTTTCCGAATGGTTTAGGAAACGACAATAACTTAATGGGGAAATTCGTGGCTTTCCATAACTACCGCGCCAATGTTAATGCCGATATTGCGGGGTTTGAAGACCAGTATTATTATGGCCGCAACCCTACCGAACCCATTATTGCTAATTACCGCAATTTACACCAACAAGACACGGACTACGTAGGTGGCTACACTACTTTTATGGGCGCTTTCCGGCCGCGCGGCAATACCGCCGGTTTAACCGAAGAAATTGGGGCTGCCTACCAAGATGCCCTTACCCAACCGGGTAATTGGCGCGTGTACATGTACATGCAAGGCGAAACCATTCCGAAAGAAAGCAACCACGTGCGTTTAAGTACCACCGAAAAAGACCAATGGGGCATACCGCTGCTGATTACTTCGGTGGCCTACGACGATAACGACGAGAAAATGATTAAAGACTTTTTAACCCAGAGTACCGCCATGCTCGAAAAAGCGGGTTGTACCAACATTAAACCAAACGATAGCAAGCAACCTCCCGGATTAGATATTCACGAAATGGGTGGAGTGCGCATGGGCCACGACCCTAAAACTTCGTTGCTAAACAAATACAACCAATTGCACCACTGCCCGAATGTTTTTGTAACGGATGGCGCCTGCATGACGAGTACTGGTAACCAAAGTCCGTCTATTCTGTACATGGCGCTTACGGCTCGCGCGGCGAGCCACGCTGCTGCCGAAATGAAGAAAGGCAATTTATAAGCAGTAACTGGCTCCCAGAAACAAAAAAATTTAAAAAAATCAGCTAATTACTTCCACAAAATACTGTTAGCGTTTACTGAATGTTTATTTACTAGATAGGGAATTTTTACAATCCTAATAACGAACAACTAATAATTAACCACTACTGTGTATGAACCGCAGAGAAGCTTTATCGGCCGTTGCTTTTTTAATGGGGGGTGCCGTAGTAGGAGCCCAAGCCTTTTTAATAGGTTGTCAGCAATCTTCGTCTTCCACCGAAGCCTTGTTTTCGCCTAAGGCTATTGCCTTATTAAATGAGGTCGCCGAAACTATTTTACCAGGTACGGCTAATTCACCGGGCGCTAAAGAAGCGAATCTGGGCGATTTTATAAAAACAATGGTAACGGATTGTTACGAACCCACTGACCAGAAAACCTTTACCGATGGCTTAACGCAGTTGCAGGAAGCCAGTCAGGCCAAATTTAACCAAAGCTTTCTGGATTTAGAGCCAGCCCAAAAGCATGATTTTATAGTAAACCTGGACCAAGAAGCTAAAAAGTACCAAAAAGAAAAAGCCGAAGGCCAACCTAATCATTACTTTACCAATTTAAAACAACTCACGCTTTTGGGCTATTTTACCTCGGAGCCTGGCGCCACCAAAGCGCTGCGCTACTTACCAGTGCCTGGCCGTTACATTGGCTGTATGCCTTACGAAAGTGGTACGAAAGCGTGGGCGATGTAAAAAGTTTTAATATTATGTTAAATAGAATAGCTTTTTGCCAGCTCCAATTATTTATGGTTAAGGCAAAAGCCACCTGAATTTTAAAAATTTAAAAAAATCTACTTCTTAAAACTATGAACAAAACCAAAGTAGCAATTTTGGGAGCCGGGTTTATTTCGGATATTCATTTAGAGTGTTACCATCGATTTATACCGGAAGCCGAAGTAGTGGCGGTTTATGCCCGCAACCGCAACAAAGCCCAGGCTTTTGCCGAGAAACACCACATTGCCCAGCATTATGATAATTTCGAAAAAGCGATTGTGGAATCAGGCTGTGATGTAGTGGATATTTGCCTGCCTAATTTTTTACACGCCAAAGCTACTTTACTAGCCGCGGCAGCGGGTAAACACGTGATTATTGAAAAACCATTGGCCATAACCTTAGAAGAAGCGGACGCCATGATTGCGGCCTGCCAGCAGAATAACGTTAAGCTGATGTACGCCGAAGAACTATGTTTTGCGCCCAAATACGAACGGGCTCGCCGTTTAGTGCAGGAGGGAGCCGTGGGAGAGATTTACATGCTGAAAAATTCGGAGAAACATTCCGGTCCACATTCCGATTGGTTTTACGACGTGAACTTGTCGGGTGGGGGAGTACTGATGGATATGGGCTGCCACGCCTTAGGTTGGTTTCGGTGGATGTTGGGGAACGCCCGGGTAAGCAGCGTTTATGCCACCATGAATACCGTATTGCACCAAGGCCGTACGCTAGGCGAAGATAACTCGGTGGTGATTGTAGAATTTGAAAATAAGGTGACCTGCATTGCCGAAGATAGCTGGGCCAAGCACGGTGGCATGGACGATCGCAGCGAAATTTACGGTACGGGTGGAGTTATTTACGCCGATTTATTTATGGGCAATTCGGCCGTAACTTACAGCAAAAATGGGTATGGCTACGCCATGGAAAAAGCCGATACTACCCAAGGCTGGAGCTTCACCGTTTTCGAAGAAGTATTTAACCAGGGCTATCCGCACGAGTTAAAACATTTTATCGAATGCGTGCGCGAAGATAAAACGCCTGTAGTTACCGGAGAAGATGGCCGGGCGGTGCTGGAAATTATTTATGCGGCTTATGCCTCAGCCGGTTCTGGTAAAAAAGTAACCTTGCCTTTTGCACCGCAGGTTAAAAAACCCATCGATCTTTGGCTAAACCCGGTTGCAACCGAATAAAAAATTTAAAAATTAGACCAAGATGGCTATCGGTTACCCGTAGTTTAGAACGGGTAGCCGATAGCAATATTCAAGATGGGTTTTCGGCTGGGTTTCGGAAACGGTTCTTGGTTAGGTAATAAGTCTTCGGGTTGGAGCGCCGGTATCCGTAACGGAAAACCTACATCAAACCGCAATACAATTACCTGGGCATCAATCCGGATTCCGGGGCCGGCACCTACGGCTAATTGCTCGAAAAACCGATTGGCGGCAAATTTCCCCCCTGGCTTTTCGGGTCGCCCTGTTTTTTCATCTTTTATTTCGCGCGATAGCCAAATATTACCGGCATCCACAAATAAAGCGCCTTTTACGTACGGGAACAAATCAACGCGGTATTCCACGTTGGCTTCAAAGCGAATATCGCCGGTTTGGTCGAAGAAGCTGGTAGCACTAGTATCCTGGTAATTACCCGGGCCCACGGCCCGCGACCGGAAAGCCCGCAAACTGTTGGGGCCACCAATAAAAAATTGTTTCACATACGGTAAGGTTTGCGAATTGCCATACGTAAAGCCCACACCTGTGAGCAAACGCATAGCCACCATGCTGCCTTTCGTTAATTTTAAATAATAGCGCGTATCTAAGTCTACCCGGGTATATTGCGAATAAGCCTGGTTAAAAATAGTACCGCTTTTATTTACTAAGCTAAATAAATTACCCGAGGCATCCAGGTTAGCGTTAAAGTAAAAGTGATTACGCAAATCAGAACGGGCCTGGTCGTTGTAATTAAAATTATAAATTCCACCCAAAATAAACTGGCTCTGGAAACTTTGTCGTAAGTAAGCGCTGGTATCTAACCGGGTTTGGAATTCTGTGGATACATTGGCCAGGTTCGTGTATTGCAAATTAATTGGTGTGAGTTCGTGGGTAATGGTTGCTTTGGGTTTCCAGATATAACTGTAACTGGCATTGTAGCCAGTCATCTGGAAAAAACCAACCCGGTTCATGTAATTAGCTCCCAGCCGGAAACGGGTTTTCGGTACAAATTCACTGCGTACGTTGCGCAAACCTTTAATAGGCGAAATAATACGAGGCACGTATAAATCGGCAGTTAGCCCCACGGAAAAAGAGTTAAGTGCCGAGTTTGCGGTATTCGTTTCGGTACCCGCTTTTTGTTCGTCTTTTTTATTGCCACCTACCTGCGTTAATTGGTTCGCACTTAAACTCAGCACAAAAAGTTCGGCGCCGCGTCCTAAGTTCCGGTGCCGGTAGTTTAAATTAATGCCTGGCCCCACAAAGCTGTTATTATTACTGGTAAATTCGGCTTCGGCTCGCAAACTTTGGTTTACTACCGGCGTTAAGCGCATTTCGGCGTTTAATAAATTAGGCTCGGCATCTACTTCAAAAAACTTTAAATCCACGTACTGAAAAGTGCCTAAGCCCATTAACCGGCTTAAGGTTAGGGCATGATCGCGGCGGGTGTACAACGAATCCGGCATTAAGAAAACCGAAGGCAACATGCGCTTGGCTTTTAAAGTTAACTCGTTGGGGAAATATTTATAACCTTGTATTTCTACTGGTGGCGTTTTGGGAGGATTTTCGTAACCTACCTGGTAATCGGTGAAAATAGAAATATCGTTTAAGCGATAAGCGCGTTTAGCCCGGGCCGGTGTTTCGGGTTTTAATTGCACGTACAAATTAATGGTACGATCGTGGCGCATGCTGTCGGCTTTAAAAATAATTACATCGGGACCGAAGTAGAAAAAGCCTTGATTTTTTAATTCTCCATCGATGCGGGTGCGCTCCGCAATTAAATTGTCTAAATTATAAACCTGACCAACTTTAATAAGGGAAGTTTTTTGAGTAGCGGCCATGGCTTTGGAAGCCTCACTGATGGAATCGCCGGAGGGCCAGATAATTTCTTTTATGCGATAAGGAGCGCTCACCTGAGCCCGGTAAATAACCCGAACCATGCGCTCTTTTTCTTCTTTCACTTCGTAGGTCACCCGCGAACCAAAATATCCATTATTACTTAAACGGTTACTTAGTAAACTTACTACATTCTTTGTTTTCACAGAATCCAGTAAAACGGGCTCCTGGCCAAATTTACGCCGGATCCAGGCCGCTAAACCTTTCTTCTTATTGGGATTGCCAATGTTATTAATCCACAAAGTTGGCCGGATACCAAAAAAGAAGTATTTGGTTTAGGTGTAATAACACTTTCTAATTCGGGTTCCAGCGTTTTTTTGGTCGGAATAAGGGTATCGGATTGCAGTTCCAGTTTATGGCCAATGTATAATTTCCGGCCGGGCGGCAACGTTTTGGTGCTGCTGCAACTTGCTAATAGCAGCAACAACAGCCCAATTGCTACCAGTATTAAACGGCGAAGAACTACTAAGCGCAGAAAATAGAGTCGTATCATTAATTAAATTAAAAATTCGGTTTATCTGGGTTTAAGATGTTGATGAAAGCCTGGAATTAAATTCCTGTCTACTTGCCAATATCTTTATTTTGATTCTCGAACGAACTAGTTTTTTAAAATTATTTCTGAGCGCTCACGTCCGGAACTTGCTGTTTGGTGCGTCGTTGCGCCTTCGATATTCGCCGGAAAAGCTCAGCAAAGCTATTATAATCCCGTTGGTATACCACAGCCGCTCCGGTTTCCTGCACCTGGGTTTCGGTGAAAGATTCGTAGGCTTCTTGTTTAAATCCCCGCACCCGCAAACGTCCGTCGGGTAATACTAAATACTCCACCGAAAAGTTGCCCGCAAAACCACTCTTACTATTACCTTCGCTATTAGGACTGCCGCCGCCTTCTACTCCCACGTTGGTACCTACCCGAAACTGTAACCGGTCGTTTAGGAATTGCTGGCGAACCGCTACGTTTAAATCAGTCCGGTTTTGGGCCGAACCTTGGGAGTAATCTTCGTAGGTATTTAACCCTAATTCCAGCCCTAAGCCGCCCGCATAACGGTTGGTTAAGTTATCGAGTTGGTCGTTCAACACGTCGCTTAAACTGTTGCGGATGGTACCTTCCAAGCCACCGCCCCCCGACGATTGCAGCGGATCCGGAGCTAAGAACCGACCCAGTACCAATAAAGCAAACACTTGCTTGTTCATCTCGGATGGTTCACTCCGCAATTGTTGTATGGCAGTATTAGCGGTAGTTGCCGCCGCATTCGATCCTTTATCTTCTTCCGGAATATCAATATCAAAAGTTATATCGGGTTTGAGTAAGGCATTTTTTACGTTAACATAAACCAAAAAGGGTACCTTTTGCTTTAAGGTCGGGTCGTTAGAGCTGTTGGGTATTTGGGTAGCTACTAATTCCCGCACGGGTGCTTCTATGCGATAAATGGCGCGTAAATCAGCATTTGCTTCTAAGGGGTCACCCAGCCAGGTAATAGTGCCACCTTCGGCAAATTCCAATTCGCGTTTTACGTTCAGGAAGCTTAAGCGGTATTTTCCTTCTTTTACGGTGTAGGTTCCGGTTAAATCCATGCTGCCGCCTGGGTCCATGCCAAAGCTAAGGCGGGTATTACCCCGCACATCCAAAAAGTCGCCGGTGATAGGGTCTATAATTACCGTAAATAAGGTTTCGTCGGTTAAGTTTATATTGGCGGTTAATTCAAAACCACTCATGGCGGCATCTTGCAGCGTGTCTTCTTCGGCTTCCACTAATTGATTTCCCCGGCGACGCATATTTACAAACTGTACAATACCTTCTTGGCTTTGCTCCGTGGCTTCGTTAGGTAAAACCATGGTTAAACGGGAGCCATTTACCACGGTAACATCCGAGTTAATGATAGGGGTAACAATATCGCCCTGGATGCGGGTGCGGCTATCCAGAATAAGTTTGCCATAGTACAAATCATAATCTCTAGCCGAAGAATTAATGGCCAGAAAATCATCGGTAGTGGCGGTTAAATCAAAACGGTAATACGTGTAATCGGTCGTAAATACCGAACCAGTAATGACAGCCTTGTTATTTAAAGAATCCAGAATGGTAAAATTATTAAAATTAATACCCTGTTCGTTTAAAGAAATGGTTTCGTTAACTAACCGGTAAGCCGAATTATACATAGCCACGGTAAATCCGGCATTGGTAAACGTAGCCGCTCCCCGGATGATGGGTTTAGAAGTACTGCCGTTAATGGTAAAGTTACCGCCTACATTGCCCGATACCCGTTTGAGCATGCCGGCGCTAAAGCCTTGGACCATGGCCATATTTATACTGCCAATAGTGGCCGTTAAATTTAAAGCGTTGGTGGTATCCTGGGCCAGATAGTAGCCCGTAACTGAAGCATTATTGCCGTTACCGCTTAAGTTGGCGTTAACGTTGTACCGGGTAGTTTCGGGATTACTGGCTTGTACGGCGATGTTACCAATGGGCGTGCCCATGTAGGCCAGGTTGGTAACCGAAGCATCCGAAGTAAAGCGCAGTGCCTTCATAATATCGCGTAAAACCACGTTGCCATTAAGTACGCCGGCAACCAGCAAAGTATCCGGATTTTGCTGGATAGAACGCGAAATGTAACCTAGATCGAAATTACCAAAAGTTACCTCCAAGGGAGCATTCACCGGGTTGGTACCTTGGCTGTTGATGGCCAAAGAGCTATTACCGTAAGCTAAACGCACGTTGCGGGCAAAAATATTATTGTCCTGGTACTGGATGTAGTTGTCCGGGGTAACGGTCCACTGTTCGCCATTAATGATGAGTTCATTGGGGGCAAAGCTAAAGCGATACCCTTTGGAGATAGTACTTAATAAGCCGCCTAAACCAAACCGAGGCTGACCATTATTATTTAAAACTTGGGCCCGTGTGCGTAAGGTATTGTTTTGCAAATCGGTTGTTAAAGCAATGTTACGAACCTGCATCGATGAATCGGCCAGTTCCATTACGTTCAAGGCAAAGGCAATTTTTTCGCGGTCGCTGTTAATGTTTACCCGAGCGGTATCAATGTTGTAACTCAGGTATTTCATGCCGGGTACATTAGCGTTTACCCGCAGGTTTTGGTTAGCGGCAGTGTAGGAACCGGCAAAGGAACTGGGACGCAGCCTTTTTAAATCCGGTACAAAAGCCCGAATAGCGCGGGAGCGTAATAATTTAAAATTAAATTCGAAATCCTGTAAATTAACGGCCGTGGTAAAAGGCGCCTCCTGAATATCAAAATAACTATCGATAAATTTCTGCAAAGCTACCGGTAAATCCGACACGCTGTTATTGCCCCGGAAAAAGCCCGATAAGATATTGGATTGTAAGCGGATATCGGTGCGGCCAATGGCATTATTTAGTTGTAATTGCAGGGTATCAATCGGGTAGTTACGTTTGTTCTGGCGCATTAATAAGTTGCTGATGCCTAAGGTGCCTTTCATTTCGTCGGGCGATGCGCCGCTTAAATCCGCGTTAATTACGCCGCGTAGTTGAAAATCGGTAGGATAAAAATGTAAAGCTTTTAAGTTAGCGTTAGCAATATCCAGGTTGGCCCGGTAAACAGGTACTTTTTCATCGCGTAAATTAAAATTTCCATCTAGGTTAAAAGCCAGATTAGTATCCTTCATGTTGCCCGTTACGGCATAGATATTCCGGTCGATGTTGCCTTTCAGGTTTACATTGTTGTACCGGTACTTGTTGTAAAAAGCTTCCTGTACCGTAGCCGTAAAATCAGCCCGCATCACCTCGGGGCTAAAGCCGCTACCAGCAGCAGTAGCCGACGCGGTAACCGTACCTAAAGTTGGTTCTTGTTTTAACAAGCGGCCCACGTTAAACTTAATTAATCGCGCAGTAGCATTAAACCGCTCACCGGGTTGTAATTGCGCTTCTACGCGGCCATCTCCAAAGGATGTATTAATGTTGGCATTGGTAATAAAGTTTTCCAGGGAGCCATTAAAGCTACCAGCCAGACGTAAGTTTTCGGGAATCCGGATGGCGGTAGGTAAAGTGCCTTTAGGTAATAAATTTTCAAGTGCGCTGCGGGTAGTGGCAAAGTTGTTAATATGCAAATTCATGCGTAGCCGGTCCGGGTCAGTCGCGTTTATAATGGAACCACTCATGGCCAAAGCCGTACCGCCCGAAGCATTAGCCCGAAAATTATTTAAATTTAAATTTTTCAGGGTACCCCGTACGCCGCCCGATAGCGAAATTCGCGCTGGTAAAGAGATTGTTTTGGGAATGGTACCTGCCGGCACTAAAGCCAAGATATCGGTGCGGGTAGTGGTAAATTCGTTCACGCGCAAATCCAAGGCACCTTTGTTTACAAAATCCAGCATTTGCTTTAAATTACCGGTCAGGTTAATAGAGGTGCCCGCCAAACCTTGTAAACGCAGGCTTTCGGCATTTAAATTATCCATACGGCCAAATAAACGACCATCCAGGGTTATAAACCGATTGGTGATTTTTCGGAATGAAGGATTTTCGGCCAGGGTAGGAGCAAAATACAAAACATCCTGCAAGCCGATTTTTGAATTTTCTAGATCGGCATCCAGGCGTAACTGGTTAATGTCTTCGCCAATGGTAGCTAACGAAGGATAACCCAAAGCAAAGCTGGGCCGCAAATGGCTTTCGCCGGTTTGTAAATCTAAATCGGTTAGGGAGGCCCGGGTGGAATCTACGTTGATATTAGCCGCAAAATTATTTACCCGAAATCCGCTTTTTTCCTGTAAGGTTAATTGATTTAAGTCGGCGGTTATTTTATCGGAACTATAATACAGATCATTTAAATCCAGGTTAATGTTTTTAAAAGATAAGTGGTTGAAGTCCATCCCGGTTTTTTGTTCCGGCGTGTTGTAATTACCAAAATCTACGTTCAGGTTACCCACGTTTAAGTTACCGAGTGTAACCACCCAATTTACCGGCTGGCCTGCTTCTGCTTCCGCGGCACTGTCAATCTTCGCCGCTGTTTCAGCAGGGTTTATGGCCAGCGAATCGGGAGAAGTGTTTTTATCTTGAAAATAAGCAAAGTAAGCGTTGTTTAAATCAAAGTTTTTCAGATCGATGCGGGCGTTTTTCAAGTCAATTTTATTTGCACCCAACTCTGATTTTTTTACATCTACAATAATGCGCTGCGCGGCTACCTTGTTGTTGAAATTAACTTTAACGTTTTCTAAGTTAACTTTGCGCAAGCCCAGGTCTAAAGCAGTAGAGTCGGTGGTGGTAGTATCGGTTACTACTTTGCTTTGCGTAATAGTAGCATAGCTGTTCCGGAGGTTCACTTCCCCGATGTGGTACAACGATTTGGTCGGATTAAATTCGTCCATGTTGGCCGAAGCAAAACCAATTCGGGTGCGAATATCGTTACCACCTACCTCGTCGGCCATGGTAAAGAAAATGTTGTTCAACTGCAGCGTACCAACTTTGTAGGCAAAGGGAGTACTGGCGGTAGTATCTACCGGGGCGGCGGTAGTATCACCGGCAAAAGCCGCAATAATAAAATCGTAATTATTTACGCTGTCCGGCATGGTGGAACTAATGTGCACCGTAGCATCATCGAGTTTAACCGAACTTACCGTAATTTGATTTTTTAACAACCCGAAGATGTTGATATCAACGCCCAACCGACCGGCATACACCAAAGTATCGCGTTTTTGATCTTCGAGGTAAAATTCTTTTAGCACCAAACTATTGCGCCAGTCGGTGGTAAAACCGCCAATAGTAACTTTCGTGTTTAAGGTTTTAGCGAGATAATTGGCTCCTTTTTGAGCCGCAAACCGTTGTACCCCCGGAATTTGTAGGGCAATAACCAACAGGATAACCAGCACCAAAGGTACACTGATTACCCATAGTAGGGCTTTTAAAAGCCGTCGCGGAGTTTTACTTAAAGGTGAAATAGGTTTAAATGTTTAAATTAGCTGGAAGAAATCAAGCTTTCTACGCAAAAATTTAAAGAAAGGTGCTGATTTGTGATATAAACCTAAAAAGTTTAGCGGTTATCCGGGTTTTGCTAGTTCCAGAATAGTACTTTTAAAAGAATAATATGCGATATAAACGGGATGTAAGTTTTAAAATCGCTATATTATTATTTACCGCAAATTTCCGTTAAAAAAGCACCTCTATGGTAATTTTAGAAGAGGTGTTTTTTTAACGGAAATTTGCTAAATTTTAAAAATACCTGAATAAATAAGTAGTTGTTCGTTTTTAGTTGTTCGTTGTTCGATCGTTAAGAAGTTGATTATTAAATGCTTAAACTTAGGTTTTTATCAACTTAATTTTGTCCTGTTACTTAAATTCTTAATCTTGGTGGATCTGAGTTCTTGCTTAGTTTATTTTTACAGGTTACTTTTTAGAACAAACGATAACACTGTCTTTTGCCATTTCAATTTTTAAACTCATGGGTGCACCTTCCAGGTTTAGAGCCACGGCGGTAGCCAGCATTTTAATGTGCCCAATTTCTGCGGGACTGGTTTCCAGGAGCATGTCGCGGTATTTTACCGGGCCTCCGGTTCCCCAGGCTTGAAACAAGTACCGTAAATAAACTAACGCGGAGTTCTCCTTTAATGCCGCCAATGGCTTGTTTTAACATGCGGGCGAACGTAGGTTTTAATTTGTCTACCTTAACAGTGTACTGTAATGGTAAAACAGAGTTGAGTGGGTTTAGTAATTAAAAAATATGGAAGTGTTATTTTAAATTTTCTGAGCTACGGTAACCGAACCAGCGCGGGTGGCCTGGAAATTTATTTGGTCTACTGGAGCGTTCACGGGTTCCAGGAGCATGGCGGTTTGTAGGTTATAAGTTAAGGTGCTGCTTACCTGGAACAGAATATCTTTATTGGTTTTAGTAATAGCTTTTGCGGAGTAGATTTTAATTGGTATTACCTGGTTCGCTTTAATCAAATAATCTTCCCGGATATTATTTGCTACCGCCAGGTACTCGGGAAATTGCGCCTTTACGGATAAATGGCGGAGGTAACAATCAAATTTATTCGGATTGGCTACTTGCACCGTGAACACAACTTGCAAATGCTGAAAGCCAATTTCTTCGGTAGCCAGGTTTGTAATTTGGGGGGCTACCAGCACCGGAATGGAAAATGGTAAAACTTCCTGCGTATTGATTGAACATTTACCAATAAACGGAATCTGACACTGCATTTTAAAACCAGCATTTACCGGTTGATTGTCTTGTAATTGGTGTTGGATCGCGGGAAGCGCCTGGGTATAGTTTAAGTTACCGGTTAAAATTATGGGCTGCATTTTGTTACGCGGTTGGGTTGTAACCGGTTGATTTCCCTGGGCCAAGCGTTTGTTGTACAAACTTAAAGTGTATTGCAGCGAATTGATCTGTACCGGCAATAAGGGCGCATTGGCGCTTAAATGTAGTTGCCACGATGCTTGGTTATCTTTAACCAGCAGGTTGCTTATTCTTACAAAACTTATTTCCGGCGCAAAGTAACTGAGCAATTGTGTTCGGGGCATAAAGGCGTAAGTACCTAAACCAGTTAGTATAACCAGTACCAGTACAAACCCCAGTATTTGCCAAACTTTTCTCATGTGCGTTGTTGCTCTTATTTTTGCTTTCCGGTAATTTAATTCAAGAATCAAAAGCAGAAAACTAAAACTTAAATAGGTGGGTATACGCCAGTAAGACATGAGAAGGAACGTATTAACCACGGAAAAATTAAATGGGCGAAATACGAAATTTCATTAATCCTGATCTTTATACCACTGGCTTTTACAAGTTCTAGCGAATTAAAAGTGCAAAAATTTAAAAAATATTAAAAAAGTAAGCCGAAACACTTTCCAGAAATGTAAAAATGCTTCGGCTTAAATTGTTTGTTAAACCTGGGTAAAAATATCTGAAATTTAAAAAAAGCTTAACTAAACCGGAAGTTATCAGGCAACCATTTTCCCGGTTTTCTTCAGGTATTTCACAAACAAGTAAACAACTAATAATACCGGTAAAATAATGTAAAGCAAACCATTACGCGTATCGGTGCTGAAGTCGGTTAATTGTGGGTACTTAAATAGTAAGATTAACGTAATACCAACCAACCACACAAATTGCGTATTGTATTCTTTTAAAATCCAGCGATTCGCGTTAAAGTGCATGCCCTCAAAAGTTTTGCTTATTCCTTTAAAGTTCGGTATCCAACGGTTTACGCGGCGGCAATACGCATCAAACTGAGATCCAAATTTATTCCGCAAAAAGTTTTCCTCGGCCAGCACAATCGCCTGGTAAATAAACAGGAAAAGCGGAATCAGGATGCCTACATAAATGAGAGAATTAGATAAGATCCCGACTCCCAAGAGCATTAAAATATTACCCACGTACAATGGATTGCGGCAATGATTAAAAATGCCTTGGGTAACTAATTCTTCGGCGTATACTTTTTTATCTTTTCCGCCCCGGATTATATAAGCTAGACCAATGGTGGCACCCCGGATCGCCTGGCCCGCAATGGTTACGGTTAATCCCAGAATAATCGGCCACCAATAATAATTGTCCCCGAACATATCGGGGGTAAAAATATCCGGCGACGGAATAAACAAAGCCAGATATAAAAATATAAAAAGCAGGTTGCGGTATTTAAAAAAGAAATTACCTATGGTTACCATGTTCAGATGTTATTTTTTTACCGCAATCAGGCCCGAGAAATTATACCATTTAAAAAAAACTTCGCAGTGCGCAAAGCCAGCATCGCGCAGCATGTGTATGTTTTCGGATAACTTATAAGGAATAAGCACGTTTTCGAGCGCTTCGCGTTTCTGCGAAATTTCCAGTTCGCTGTATTGGTTACGGCGTTTGTGGTTGTAATAATACTTAATAAACTCCCGGTTAAACACGCTGTCCTCGGCCAGAATTTTCTCCACCAGAATTAACGCCCCGCCGGGCACTAAACCGTTTAAAATGGTTTTTACTAATTTTTCGCGGAATATCGGCCGCACAAACTGCAAGGTTAAGCAAAGCACGACTACCGACGCCTTTTGGATATCTACGTTTACGTTTAAATCCGCTACTTGCAAATCGTAAGGTCTTTCAAAACCGGCTTCTTTTAGCTTAGAATCACACTTCTCCAGCATTTCTACGGCATCGTCTACGCCAATAAATTTTATATCCGGTGGTATCAGGGTATTCATGCCAATCATGGTGGTACCAGTGGAGCAGCCCAGGTCGTATACGTTGGTGCCGGGTTGCACAAAATCAGCGGCCAGTTCGGCCGTCATGCGCTGCATTTCGCCGTAAAAAGGCACCGACCGGTTTACCATATCGTCGAAAACGCCGGCTACCTTGGCGCTAAATTTAAAATCCGATACTTTATTGATTTCGTCTTTAAAGACTTCGTCTTTTTCCTTTTTTACTTCTGAAGACATAATTATTATCCGGAAAAATAAATTAAGAGCTGATTACTAGTGTTAAACTGCTTAAAAATTTAAAAAAATGGCCCAACGGAGGCATTATTTAAACACCATAAAACTCTGGCTGCCATTCGGAAAGTTGGCAATTTAAGTAAATTTTGTGGTAGCCAAGGCGAATGCTTTAAAATATTGTCGGTTACCGCGGGCTAATTAAATTTAGTAGTATTGCTGTAATAATGCACAATGCCTTCTTTGGTATTGGCAATTTCGCCGTAGGTAAGCGTAATGTTTTCGCCGTTCCATTCCAGTACATTATCAAAAGATTCTACCCAAGGGTAAAGGCGTTCTCCTTCGCCGTATAAAGATTCGAGTAAGGTTACAAACTCGCGGCTGTTTTCCACGCCGTTTAAAGTGATAAAAACGTGACTCAGCCGGTCTTTGTAAAAGGCGTAAGTTATGTCGGCAAACTCCACGCCTTTCATGGTCATTACATCGGTTTTGCGCCGGTAGTATTTGGTATTCCCTTCTTGTTCGGTAAGCACCAGGTTCCGGAACGACTTTACCGAGGCTCCAAATCGAGCATCCCGGAAACCATTTTTCTTTTCTAACTGCGTTATTGTTTGGCCCGAAGCCGTATACATCGGAATAAAGCAGGCTATTAGCAGCCATTTAAAAAATCGAGTCTTCCCCATTTGCTTTCGTCTGTTTCGGGCAAAATTAACTATTTATTTTTTGCAAAGTAGAATAGGGCTAAATACGCGTTTATATTTTTTTTACTAAGCTGCTCTATTTATTCGAAATTTTATTTAGGTAAATGGAATTAATTATAAAAAATATAGGTTTATTAGGGAATACTTAGATATATTATAAAATTCTTTGGAATAGTTTGTATCTTTGTAAAACCAAGTCAGAAAAATAAAGTATAATCCAGAATAAGAATATTTCTCTAAAAACAGGAAAATTATGACTAGTCTTTTGGACTCCGACTCGAAAAACCTTACTAAAACCATTACTAAAAATTGGTTGTTTGTGCAGGAAATAAACGCCGTACCGGTTTCGGGATCTGGCTGGAACGAAGATTATCAACCCGCCAATAAGTTTCTTTACTTTTCGGAAGTATCTTCTACTGTTGCGGATAAAAAATTAGCCAAGGTTAATTGCTTAAACTAACTACGTTTGTGAGTTCTAGTAATTATTGCCGCTATAAATTTAAAAATACATAACAAAAAGGCCCGCTACTGTTTAGTAGCGGGCCTTTTTGTTATTGGCTATAATTTGGCCAATTTAATTAACTACCGGCACTTCTTTAAATTGCTTCCGGAAAATGTAATAAACCGGCACGCCTAAAGCTACCAGAATTAGCCCTGCGCCCGCGTAAGCTGGTTGAAATAGCAATAAAACCAAGCAAATACCAGAGGTAAGCACTACGTATAAAGCCGGTAATACGGGGTAACCTAAGGCTTTGTAAGGGCGGGGCCGGTCGGGTTGGGTGCGGCGTAAAACAAAAATCCCGATAATGGTGATTATGTAAAAAAGCAATACGGCAAACATCACGTAGTTTAACATGTCGCCGTACTTACCCGAAACGCAGAGTAAACAAGCCCAGGCGGTTTGGCAATACAAAGCTACGGCGGGTACGCCATTTTTATTTAAACGCGCCAACTGCGGGAAAAATAAACCATCGCGGGCAATGGTGTAGTATACGCGCGCCCCGGAAAGCATAACGGTATTAATGCAACCAAACGTGGACACCATAATTAAAAATGCAATAAACAAGGTAGCTTTGGGGCCACCCACCGCTTCGGCTACGGCTGTTCCCACGCGGTCGTCGGCGGCAAACTGAATGCCGCGGCTCATTACGGTAGTTCCTTCGGGCGAACCCTGCAAAGGCAGCACCAGCAAGTAAACCACATTTACCAATACGTAAAGTACCGTAACCACAATGGTACCGATCACCATGCTTAAAACAATGGTACGTTTGGGATTGACAATTTCATCGCCCGAAAACCCGATGACGTTCCAGCAATCGCTCGAAAACATAGAACCAATCATGGCCAGGCCAATGGCAATTAACAATCCCGAACCAGCCAAAGGCAGTGGGGTAGGAGCCGCATTGGTTACCTGATTGGCTTGCCACAAATTCGCAAAATTTGTCTGTACAACATTGGCATCCATCCCGAAGGCAATACCCAGCACTATTAAGGCCAGCAAAGCCAGAATTTTGGTACTACTAAATATGTTTGCAATCCATTTTCCGCTTTTTACCCCACGCGCGTTAATAAAGTTAAGCAACAGCAATACGCCAACCGCTAACAACTGCACGGTAGTAAACGGAAACTCGCCAACCGTAAACAAAACGTTGGTTTCGGAAAACCAAGGCAAAAAAACGCCGGTAAAACGGGCAAAGGCCATGGCAACTGCCGCAATAACGCCGGTTTGAATTACCAGAAAAAGGGTCCAGCCGTACAAAAAGGCCACCATTTTATTATAAGCCTCGCGCAGGTACACGTACTGTCCGCCCACATTCGGAAACATGGATGAAAGCTCGCCGTAGCTAAGCGCCGCAATGATGGTAATAAAACCGGCCAGCAACCAGACCACCAGCAGCCAACCCGCCGAGCCTACCAGACGGGCAATATCGGCGCTCACAATAAAAATACCGGAGCCAATCATGCCACCGGTAACAATCATTACTGCGTCGAATAATTTAATTTCTCGTTTAAAACCAGGGGAATTTTCTGCCATATAGATGCGCTTACGACTAAATGCTAATTTGATAAAGGAAAGATACTGCGATTTTCCGGAAGGAAAAACAGGTTATACCAGGGTGGAAATAGGTTGACCTTTAAAAATTTAAAAAAATGCTTTGCTCGTTAAAGTGTACAGAATAAGTTTTAAATACGGGCAATTAGCTCTTTTCGGAAGACTAGTTTGAAATAATACAATAAGGTTTATTCCATTTATTTCGGTAAAAATACTCGAACAAACAGCTGCCATAATTTACTGGGGATATTTAAACCGCCCGGTTAATTTGTAAAGTTAAATTTAAGACAACATAAAGGGCCATTCCGGTTGTTAAAAATATCCAGTACTTTGGGAATTTCCAGAGTAATTTGGCAAACTTAACTCAAAAATGAATAAGTTTGCGGCAGATTTTTGGCATTTAAGTTTATTGGAAATTTACTGCTTGACAGCCTTTCCAATATACCTTTCTTAGAAAGGAGGTAATCTAAAGTCTACCCTAATAATGGCCTTTTTACAATCAGACGTATGTCATGATCAGAAGCTTTTACATACAGGATAACGAATTGCACTGGGAGAAAAATCCAACTAAATTTTTCCCCGACGGTGATAAAGAAATTGTTTGGGTAGATTTGCAGTCTCCTTCGGCGGAAGAAATGAAGCAAGTGGAGAAACATTTTGGCATTGAGTTTTTTACGGCTCAGGAAGCCGCCGAAATTGAAAGTAGCTCGCGTTATTTTGAAGACAGCAGCGGTTTTGAAGCCAACAGTGCTTTTGTGGTGTACGAAGGCGCATCGTATACTACCCGGCAGGTTTCTTTTATTTTAAAAGACGATTTACTGTTTACGTTGCGCCGGGCTGATTTAAAATCGTTTGCCGAAACCGTCCGGAAAATTAAAACTTTTAAAAAAGGTACCACTACCAAAGCCATTCAAATCTGGTTACTGCTCCTGGAAACCCAAATAGATTACGATGCCGATTTTATTGAATACCTGACCCGCACCACCAATACAGTTAGTAGAAAATTGGTAAAAGAAAAATCGGTGCAGGAAGAAAACCTATTGCGCATTACGGAACTGCAGGAAAACACCATTCTGATTCGGGAAAGTATCGTGGATAAACAACGCCTGGTTTCGTCGATGATCAAAAGCTTTCAGGTGGAAGAACCGGAAAAAGAAAGGCTGCGCATTGTTATAAAAGATATAAACTCTTTGTTGCAGCACACGCAATTTAGTTTTGAACGACTGGAGTACTTGCAGAATACTTTTCTGGGTTTGGTGAATATAGAACAAAACCAGGTAATTAAAATTTTTACGGTAGTTACCGTTATATTTATGCCGCCTACGCTGATTGCCAGTATTTACGGCATGAACTTTCAGCACATGCCCGAACTAGCCTGGCAAGCCGGCTATCCCTACGCTTTAGCCTTAATGGTGCTCTCGTCGCTAGCGTTTTTATGGTATTTCAGGCGCAAAAAATGGCTTTAATGTTAGATGCTTGCTTTTAGATGCTAGACCCTGGATTTAAAAACTTTAGGCATCTGTGCATGGCTTACTTCAAAACGGCTACTTATTATTTTAATGTAATTTATAAGTATTTAAACAATAATTCTAGCATCTAGTGTCTAGTGTCTAATACTACTTACGGGTAGCTTTTACTTGCCACAAAACAGGTTGGCTTCGGTAAACCACCGTATTCTGTCCGGTCATGTTGCGGCCCTGAATGGTACCGATTAAAGTAAAAGGAATATTGCCTTCGGGCGTAATTACTTCTCCTTCGTAAATAAAATTAGAGCCATTAAGTTGGGCTTTTTTAATGGCCATTTCATTTTCGGAGCGCATGCCGTTTAAAGTAATGGAACCGGTGTAACCGGCATTGCCGCCTCGCTGAATGGTTAACAAGCCCGTTACCGGCTCTTGCTGCTCGTTGGTCATGGTGTATTCCCACGTGCCGCTCAACTCAGCGTGTTCGGCGGGTTGGCTGTTTCCGGAGCCGGGAGCCTCCGCTTGGTTTGTTGCCGAAGCCGTTCGGGCCTTTTGACTGACACAACCGCTATCAACCATAAAATTTAAAAAAACAATCACTATTAAATAAGAGTAAAGTGGTTTCATAATATTCTAATTTCAAAACTAATATATAAATTTCTCTAATCAGTTTTTGCTTCCGGCCAACATATTCCCGCAAGGGTAGTTTCTGATTACACCAAGTGGGTTTGGCTGTTACCAGATATAAAATTTAAAAATTTTTAATTGTTAATGCTGTGATAAACAAAAAACAACCCTTGCTGCTTTTTTAAAAGCAAGGGTTGTTTTTATTCCGGTGAGTTAGGCCGAATTTTTAAAAATTACCGTATCAGCAACTTGGTTTGGGCGGAACCTGTTTGGTTAAAGGCCCGAATCAAATAAGTACCGGCACTAAGTTTACCGGTAAGCTGGTACTCCGTACGGGCAGTGCCAAATTCATCGGGCTTTAAAATGGTGGTATGCATAAGCTGCCCGGCCATATCGTAAATAGTTACGTTAATTTCCTGCTGCTGCGCGGCGTTGGTAAGCTCTAAAATAGTTTTATCGCCGACAGAGCTTGGATTTGGAAATACCTGTATAGTCAAGGCTTTTTTTCCAATGGGTTCCTGCTGGGTAATGGCTGAATCCAGATTTACGGGAGCCATGGCTTCTGCTTTCGCTACAGCTTCGTAAGTAGTAGTGGTTATGGTATCAGGTTTTACGGGTAACAAGCCCGCTTTAACCGTAATGGTAGTGGTAACCGTATGAATGGCGCGGGCATTATCTTTTACCAGCAGTTTAATTTGATGCGTACCTACTTTCAGGCTTACCGGATGGGTCATTCCATTTGCCAGATACCGGTTATTTACGTACCATTGGTGTAACACCAGGTATCCATCTTTATCATAAGAAGGCGTGCCGTTTAAGGTAACTTCCGCTTCACCCGCGGCGTTTGCCGTTACTACCCGGGAGCCGCCAATCTTGGCTACAGGTTCTTTATTTAGAGTAGCGTTTTTGTAGGGTATAATGGCAATAGCATTTATTTTGGCTTTATCAATCTGGTTTATAAAATCTAACTGAACGGAACCATCCGTAATGGTTACCGGAAAACTCCGGACAATGGTTTTGTTTTTACCGTTGGCCGCTGCGTAAATATCAAAGTTGGGCAATACAATTTGGCCTTCTAGTTTCACATCAAATTCCCGCGTATTAGGCCGGGTTTTACTGGATTCCACAAAATACAACTGCACCAGGTATTTACCGTTTGTAACAGGAACCCGGTATGTAAAATAATTATTAGGGCCTGGCCCGGTTCCAGTAGTAGTCCATTCGGTTTGGTAGATAGCTTGATTTAAATAATTATATTCAGCCCCCGTTACCTTTAAATTTGAATTCTGACTGCCGGCAGAACCTCTCTCCACGTAGTTTTTGCAATTACTACCAGTAGGGCAGCCCCCCAGATTATTCCTTTTATTGTTTGGGTATAGCCGCCCGCATTAATCCGGACGGTAGTTAATTCCGGCTCTTTTTGCCGGAAATGGGCGGTTATTTTACGATCTCCTTTTAAAAAAATAGTTAAAGGGTTTTGACTACCTGAGGCATCACCGGACCAATTAACAAAAGTGTAACCGTTGGCGGCTTTGGCCGTTAGCTTTACTTTTTCGCCATAGTCATAAATTTTTTTACTTGGCGATGTCGTAACGGAGCCGTTGCCGGTTTTGGTTACAGCTAAAAGCGAAGATCCTTTGGTAATTTTTAAATTTACGCAAAACTGCGCGTCGGCATAGGCCTTGCCGCTGCCAAATCCTTTGGCCGTAATAACAGCCTGATACGAGCCGGGAGCTAAACCGGCCGCCGCGATGGTTGCTTCTACGTAAGTACCCGAGGGCAAAGCGGTTCCAGCGGCGTTTTTCGTAATTTTAAGCCACGAGGCGCTCGATGATAAGCGGTATTGTTTTTCGCCTTCCAGGGTAAACAGTAGATTCTTGACTTTTATTTCCTCCTTACTTTCTACCTGCCGGGTAAAGCAATTTTCCAGAAAGCCTAATTTTAAAGCATTATGCCGGCCAAATGGCGCACTATACGTTTCGATAAGCGGAAGGTGCTTATTATAAGGCCGGCCGCCCGCCAAAATTAATTGTTTACCTATTACTTTGGCCGATACGGCCGTAAACGCCCGCGGTAAAGTAAAGGACGGCAGATCGGTCCAGGAACCCCGGCCATTATTCGCCTCCGGGTTAAAACGGGTAAAGTTTTTAGGACCTCCATCACCAGAAACCAGGTAAATTTTTCCGTCGGCTGCAAAAGTACTCGCTTCACAATGCGACCGAACCGTCGGTAAATCGGCTAATTGGGTCCATTTATCCGTAAGCGGATTGTATACGTGCGAATATTTCTGGTCCTGACCGCCCCCGCAATCGTGCCCGAACTGCCCGCCGAGCACGTACATCCTGCCATTAAATACAATGGTACTAAAATGATTCCGTTTGATAGGCATTGGGGCCAACTTGCTTTCCCAGGTGGTACGCTGCGGGTTAGCCAGCCATTTATCTACGTCCAGCGTTAGATGATACTGATCTTGGTCGCTTTTGCAGGTAGTATAAATAAAACCACCTACAACGTGAATGGTGCGCCCGATGAGGGCTGCGCCGCCACCTCCCCACGGAATTGGTTTGCCGGTTACCGGATGCTTTAGCTCGGGGCCTTTTGTCCAGTTATTCTGAGTTACATTATAAATCCAGACTTCGCTGGTGAGGGGCCCCAAGGTGCTATCTAAACGGCCGCCAATGTGCCAGATTTTATCATCCACAACCACAATGCCCTGGTGCGTAACGGTTTTTCCGGTGGGCATCGGTGCCAATAATTGCCATTTATTTTGAACTGGATCGTACACCTCCGGCACAGGTTCTACCAAAGGCCAGGTACCAATTCCCCCAAAAGAATACATTTTATCTTGGTACAATACATTCACCATTTCGGCGCGTGGTTTATACGCATTTTGCTGCCGGGTCCATTGGGCGAAAGAATACGGCGCCTGCAGCAGTAACAGCAATAAAAAAAGAAAGCGGTAAAAAAATGGCAAGTTACGAACCAGCTTCTGGTTTTTAACCAGGTAAAAATGTGACATAATAGTTTTAAATAAATAAGGTTTAACAACAAGTAACAGGCATTTACAAGGCAAAGCTACTATTGTCTTACTTTTAATTTATTTATAAGTTGAACTTAATAACTACTAATTCGGAATAAGATTTAAAACTAACCGAAAACGATCGGGATAGCGGAAAATAAAGCAGCAACCCAGGTAAAATTTAAAAATTAATTTTAAAGCGGTTTATGTCTTATTATTAACAAGCAGCAGGTAGTAGAAAGCTAAAACGTATACGAAGGCAAATTTTTAAAGGGAACTCACCTGGTTGTTAAAAAACCCTGTAATTTTATTGGAAGCAATTCTTTCTAAATTTAAAATTTCTCCTGCTCTTTCATTTACCAACCCGTTTGTTTGATTTAAGTTTTAACCCAGCAGGAGGCCGGTATCATCTGGGCTTTTGAACAAACTCTTCTAATTTTAGATCTGGCCCTGGTTAATGATTGTACCATACCAAATAGAAAAGAAATGGCACAACAAAGAATTTAGAAATTCTTGGTAAACCAGAATTAGAGTTGTAAATTCATTTTATTTGTTTTTCATTTCTAGTGCTAAGGCTAACATTTTTCTAATTAATTGACTATTTTAGTTCTATGCTGCTACAAGCTGTTTTTTGTTTCTTCTGCTCCCGCCTTGTCATTCTTAATTGTAATAGCAAGGCAAACCGCTCTACATACTTATATACTTTAAAACCTGGTTGTTATGAATTTTTCAAAAGTAAAATTTGGAATTGTTTTAGTATTCCTCCTGAGTAGTAAATTGTTATTGGCCCAAAACACCGGGGTGAGCGATGAAGCCCGTACGCCGGATGCATCGGCGGTGTTGGATGTGTACTCTACTTCTAAAGGCCTGTTAGTACCCCGGGTAACGGAAGCGCAACGAACGGCGATTGCGACTCCAGCCTTAGGTTTACTCGTTTACCAAACCAATGGTACCACTCCGGGCTTTTATTATTATACCGGCACCACCTGGACTCCCATTGCCTCGGGTAGCGGCAGCCGCTGGAGCTTGGTGCCCAATACCACTGACATCTATTATGCATCGGGGTTTGTAGGCGTTGGGGTTACGAATCCGGGTAATCAGTTTGTAGTTAACAGTACATTAGAAATTCGCCGGCCCACCGTAACCGGGGCGGTTTCGCAGTTACTTTTTACAAATACCTCCGGTTCGGGTGATTTCCGGATTGGCAGCGATGGTGGCGATTTTTTCTGGCAGGGTGGGGGTAGCCGCAGCTTGCAAATGGGATCTTTTCATGCTACTGTTATTTACGGTGACCGCCAGGCGGGTGGCTTTCCTGGTTTTATACCGAGCACCACTTATCCTAATCGATCGGTTGTAATTAGTAGCTCCCGGATTGCTAGTATCCCACTTTCTATTCAGGGCGCTTCGGCTAGTCAAACGGCCAATCTCACCGAGTGGTTAAATTCGGCTGGCACAGCCATCAACGTGGTAAATAATGCAGGCAACTTGGGGCTGGGAGTAATCGCACCAACGCAAAAACTGGATGTTGCCGGCAATTTTAAGTTAACCGGGGCCTTTATGCCGAATGATCAGCCCGGTACCACCGGTTATGTTTTGCAATCAGCCGGTGCAAATGCTGCTCCCGTGTGGGCCGATTTGAGTGTGGCAACTAGCGCTCTTAGTTGGACTCTCGGAGGTAATAACCTTTCTGGTATTCGTAATTTAGGCACAACCACCAATTTTGATTTGCCTCTTATTACAAACAATACTGAAAAAATGCGGATTTCGGCAACTGGGAACATTGGCGTGGGTGCTACTACTTTTGATGCTACCAACCCGGAGAAGTTTTTAGTAAACGCCGGTACTACTACCTCCGTGAATGCCTTTGTGTCCCGGGGTAATATCAATAAATATTTTCAAACTAACATTCAAAATCTATCAACTGGCAACCAGGCTAGTTCCGATATAGTGGCTACGGCCAATAACGGAACCGAAACCACTTTTTTTGTGAATTTAGGTATTAATGGAAGTGGCTTTGTGTATGATCCGGCAAACAATTTAATTGAAACGGGTGGGGCCAACGATGGCTATTTGCTGTCGGCGGGTAATAATTTTCATATTGTTAATAGTAACGCTACCCGGGATATGATTTTTACAACCGGAGGAACTGCCGCGGTTAATGAAGCCATGCGGTTAACCGCGGCCAGAAATTTAGGACTTGGCGTAACCGCTCCATCGCAAAAGTTAGATGTAGCTGGTAATTTTAGATTAACCGGCGCTTTTATGCCGAATGGGAATGCCGGTACGGCCGGGCAAGTTTTGCAATCAGCTGGTGTTAATGCGTCGCCGGTTTGGGTAGCAGCAGGTGCTTTTTCGGGGTGGGCGCTTGGGGGCAACAGTGTAGCTGCCCTAAACACCTTAGGAACCACTACGGCTTTTGATTTACCTTTCATCACCAGCAATACCGAAAAGATGCGTATTTTGTCTACTGGTAATGTGGGTATCAACACGGCCACGCCTACCGAAAAATTAGAAATAAATGGAAATTTAAAAATTAACGCCGCAGCTGCTACTACACCCCGAAGATTGGTATTTGCCAATACTGGTGCCGATCCGGATGCTGTTATTGAAGTCAGGCCCGGAGGAGCTACGGAGCAGCAAGAAATGCTTTTTTACGTAGGAAATGATCCGGCTAATGCTTTTGGGCCCGATCGGATCCGGATGGTAGCGGAAGAAATTCGCTTTCAGAACTTTAACTCCGATGCGAATAGTACGCTAGCCAACGCCGAGTCGCAACCTGCTGGTTTAAATACCCGCATGATTATTACTCCTGCCGGTAATGTAGGTATTGAAACCACCACTCCTAATTCTACATTATCTGTTGATGGATCTTTAAGTATGGCCGTTACTACAGAAACGGGTAACTATACGCTTACCGCAGCTGACCATGTAGTAATTCACACGGGCATTATGTTTGGCGCTACTTTTACTTTACCGGCGGCTAATACCTGCCGCGGCAGAATCTACCGGGTTGTAAATCATGGAAGTACCACTGTTACCTTATCCGCAAACGTTATAACAGCTGTCAACACCTCTACTAACTCTGTAGCCGCTGGTAACGCCATTGAAATCATTTCGGATGGTACTAACTGGAGAAGAATTGGTAGTTAATGGGGGCCTTAAAATTTAAAATTATGCGGAAAAAGGATATGCGGTTTATGTTAAACTCTTCTGGACAGGTTTTAATACTGGGTTTGCTTTGTATAATGCCTTTCATGAGTGTAGCACAAGGTATAGCAAACAACGGCGGTAAAATAGTAGTAGGTACAGGCGCTTATCTCACTATTGCGGGCAACAATGCCAATCTCACCAATACCACAGCAGCGGGCACAAATGGTAGCATCGATAATAACGGTGCTATTACCTTGGCGGGTACTTTAACGAATAACGCGGGTAATAATGTATTTATTAACCCAAACGGCATAGGCGATGTGGTTTTTACCGGTACTACCGGGCAAGCCGTTGCAGGGTCGGCTCTTACGGTATTTGAGCGCTTTATTGTAAATAACGCCGCAGGGCTTACGTTGCAACAGAACACCGTTACTAATGCGCTTTCGTTAACGCAAGGACCTTTATTGTTAAACGGGCGCTCTTTAACTATAACCAACAATAATCCGGCAGCGGTGAGCCGTACGGCAGGTTATGTGGTGAGTGAGCAAACCAATAATTCGGGCAAAGTAATCTGGAATATGGGCAGTACTACCGGAGCGCATATTTTTCCATTTGGTACCGTTGCGGGTAGTTATATTCCTTTTACATTTAATTTAACGGCCGGTACCATCGGCAATGTAACGGTGGCCACCTACCCGAGCAATGCCGCTAATCAACCTTATCCCGTTACGCCTAACGCCGTTACCAATGTAAATGGCTGGGATGGTAAAGATAATAGTGCCAATACCGTAGACCGGTTCTGGCAAATTGATAAAGACGGAATTAGCGGCACCGCTACGCTTACTTTTACCGCTACAACGGCCGAAGTAGGTGCCGTAACTTTACTACGGGCGCAACGCTGGAACAGTGCCCGGCAGCTTTGGGACATTCCTTTACCCGGGCAAAGCAATACGGCAAATACCGCTATGGTGCCGGGCGTTACCAACTTTTCGCCCTGGACTTTATCTGGTAATAACTCGCCTTTGCCCGCAGAACTTGTTCATTTTTCCGCGGCAGTAAATCAATCGTGGGTAGACTTGCACTGGCAAACTGCGGCCGAAACAGCAGGTTCTATTTTTGCCATTGAAAGAACCCGCGATCTGGTGCATTACGAATCAGTAGCTGCTGTGAAAGGTTCAGGCAATATTCAACCGGCAAATTTGTATAAAGTGCAGGATAAAAAACCGCACGGTGGTTTATCGTACTACCGTCTAAAGCAAACCAAGGCTAACCAGAAAAGTACTTATTCCGAAGTAGTAGCAGTAAATGTAGCCGAGAAAACGGTATTTGCTGTGCAAGTATACCCTAACCCAACCGAAGAAATTTTAAATATTTCTATTTCGGGCACCAATAATCAGGAATATCTGGTGGTATTAACCGATTTAGTTGGGCAGCGTTATTACATGGGCAAAGTAATTACCGGAAAAGCCGGGCAAACCCTGCAATTAACTAAAACGCAGCACTTCCCGCCCGGCGTATTTCTTCTATCCGTAACGGGCAACGGCCATTTTTTTAGCAAGAAAGTGGTAGTGAAATAAGTGAACAGATAGGAGTAACCCAGATACAAGATTTAAAAGTGAATGCTGGCAGATAATGATCTAAAAACATTTTATCCTTAGAAGAGATTATGGGTAGAGACTGCCACCACTACTGCTAAACACAGCGAAGTATCACAAGCAAAATTTAAAAAAAGCAAAAGCGGGAAGATTCCTTCCTGCTTTTGCTTTTTTTAAATTTTTCAAGTTCTTACCCGTTCAGAAAAGCATTGAGCATCCATAGGGTTTTTTCGTTTTCGTTCAGGTCCGTGCTTAAAAGATCCTCGGTACCTTCATCACCACTTTCGTCCGCCAATTTTAGAATTTCCCGCTCCAGTTTAATTAATAAAGTAATATTTTCAATAGTAGTTCCTACGGTTTCGCGGTCGGAAGTCAGATTATGCGTTTCTTTAATGGAGGAATTACCGATAAATTCTGAAAAGCTGTGTAAGGGTGTATAACCCAGAGTTAAGATGCGTTCGGCTATTTCATCAATGCGGGTGAGGGCATTGGTATACAATTCCTCAAACTTGGCGTGCAACTGAAAAAAATTACTGCCTTTAATGTTCCAGTGAAAGCCACGTACATTTTGGTAATAAATATGATAGTTGGCCAGGAGTTCGTTTAGCTTGGTAGCCAGTTCCTGATTGCTCTTTTTCTCCAGGCCGGTTACGGTTAAGTCTTGCATAGTTTTATAGAATTACTTAGTTGTTCTTTCTTACGTACGTTTTAAACCTGCAAATACCCTTTAAGGTTTAAGAAAACTTTTCCGAAAAATTTTCTTAGCGGAGCAAAACACAAAAAAAGAGATGCCCTAAAGCATCTCTTTTTTAAAAAAGTAAGTCTAGCGTCTAAAATCTAGATACTAAATAACGTGCGTTTGAGATAAGCAAACCCTACCTGAAATATTAGCTAATCTTCTGTATTAGAGTCATTCTGGAAGAATCTAACCGGTTACTTACGGGTTAGATTCTTCCAGAATGACTCTAATAGACGGGAAACACAGTCGTTTTATCTTTTTGGCTAATTCAGGGATGTTTTTATGTTGTTAAGGGCTTTTCTCGAACGCACGTTAATTATCTGATTTACGCTTCAATTGTTTCGCCTTTTAAAACTTTGGCCATGGTTTCCCCAATGTTGGCCGGCGATTTTACCACGTGAATGCCGCACTCCTGCATAATCCGCATTTTCGCTTCGGCTGTGTCGTCTGCTCCGCCAATAATAGCGCCCGCGTGGCCCATCCGGCGACCTTTCGGGGCCGTTTGACCCGCGATAAAGCCTACCACTGGTTTTTTGTTACCGGTTTCTTTGATATACTGCGAGGCCATGGCTTCGTAGTTGCCGCCAATTTCGCCAATCATGACAATGGCGTCGGTATCGGGGTCGTTCATTAATAGTTCTACCGCGTTTTTGGTAGGCGTACCAATAATGGGGTCACCGCCAATGCCAATTGCCGTGGAAATACCTAAACCCGCTTTTACAATCTGGTCGGCGGCTTCGTACGTTAACGTACCTGATTTAGACACTATACCAATGCGACCGGGAGCAAAAACAAAGCCCGGCATAATGCCCACTTTGGCTTCGCCGGGAGTAATTACGCCGGGGCAATTCGGACCAATTAAGGTTAAAGGTTTATGGCTGATATACTCCTTCACAAATATCATGTCTTTGGTTGGAATACCTTCGGTGATGGTAACAATCACGCTAATGCCGGCATCGGCGGCTTCCATAATCGCATCAGCGGCAAACGCCGGGGGTACAAAAATAATGGTTACGTTGGCCCCGGTTTCGCGCACGGCATCAACCACCGTATTAAAAACAGGCCGATCCAGGTGGGTGCTGCCGCCTTTCCCCGGGGTTACCCCGCCTACTACGTTCGTGCCGTATTCAATCATTTGCTGGGCATGAAACGAACCTTCGGAGCCGGTAAAGCCCTGGACAATTACTCTTGAATCTTTATTTACTAAAACACTCATGTTAGTAAGTTTAATATTAAAAGGTATGGGGTGTGCTGCAATAGGTGCTGCAAAAATAGTTTTTTTTAAGTCTGCTCCAAACAGAAATAAGTTTTTACCGGATAAATTTAACCGGCTCGAAGGAAAGCGCAATATCAAATAAAAATTAAAATGAAAGATTCCCTGCCGCATCAGGAACTCAACCTATCGGTAAAATTTTAAATTTTATTAGACGAGGTCCGTAAGAAGTAAAAGAACTAACCTTGCTTGCTGTTCATTAATTCTTAAATAATTAGCTTACTTTTGTAAAGTAATAAAAAATTATAAACCAGGTATTACCTGATTTTCATTCTGATAAAAAGCATTTCATGTATTTAAATCATATTTCTGAAGCAATTGGCCGGACACCCTTAGTAAAGCTAAATAAAGTAACCGCAGGTATTCAGGCTACCGTGCTGGCTAAAGTAGAATATTTTAATCCGGGTAATTCGGTTAAAGACCGCATGGCTCTTAAAATGATTGAGGATGCGGAAAAAGCTGGTCTGCTGCAACCCGGCGGAACCATTATTGAAGGTACCTCGGGCAATACCGGTATGGGATTGGCTTTGGCCGCTATCGGTCGGGGTTATAAATGCATTTTTACGCTCACCGATAAGCAGAGCAAAGAAAAAATGGATATTTTACGGGCCGTTGGCGCCGAGGTTATTGTTTGTCCCACCAACGTAGCCCCCGAAGACGAGCGTTCGTACTACTCGGTAGCCAAGCGTTTAAACCGCGAAATTCCTAATTCTTTTTACCCAAACCAATACGATAATTTATCAAACACGGCGGCGCATTACGAAACGACCGGACCGGAGATCTGGGAACAAACCAATGGTAAAATAACGTGTTTGGCTACCGGTGTAGGTACCGGGGGTACTATTTGCGGCATTGCCAAATACTTAAAAGAGCAAAATCCGGCAGTAAAATCAATTGGTATTGATACGTACGGCTCTGTTTTTAAAAAATACAAGGAAACCGGTATCTTCGACGAAAACGAAATTTATCCCTACAAAACCGAAGGAATTGGCGAAGATATTTTACCTAAAAACGTTGATTTTAATTTAATCGACCAGTTTATAAAAGTTACCGATAAAGACGGTGCCGTAATGACCCGGCGTTTAGCCAAAGAAGAAGGTTTGTTCGTGGGTTGGTCGTGCGGTTCGGCGGTGTATGGCGCTTTGGAATACGCCCGCGAAAACTTAACCGAAGCGGATATTTTAGTCGTGATTTTACCGGACCACGGCACTCGATACTTAGCTAAAATATATAATGACGAATGGATGCGCGAGCAAGGATACTTAGATTAGAAATCGGCAAACACGTTAAGTAAAAGCACTTCTGGGTTAGTACGGGAGTGCTTTTTTGTTTAAAACAATTCTGTAAAGCATTATCCATTTTAATAAATACTGGAATTTTGAATTTATAAAAGCATAATTCAGATCTTGTTTACTAATAGTGATTTTAAGTTGCGCTTCTTTTGCGGTGAGCGTTAACAATATCTGGTGACTATGCAAAATTGCATAATTAATTACCCAATTTAAGATTTTGTTAAGTTAACCAGTAAAAAAAACACTTAAGTGCCATCAGAGCCAATTACCAATAATGCATTACGTATCATTAAAGTTATATTAACTTTTACAGCTGGTGTTTACCTGATCGGAAAAGAATACGCAAGAGGGTACATTATCTTTTTTGAAATCTAAAACACTCTATGAAACAATTATTCAATTTGGTTGATACCAGTACTTTTATGCCGCATGGCCATTGTTACCAATGGAATAAAGCTATATTGTGGCCAACCGTGGTGGGCGATGCTTTAACGGGAATAGCTTATTTTTCAATCCCGTTTATGCTTTTTTACCTGGCTCAAAAGCGGAAATATTTAGTGCAAAAGCACGTATTCATTTTATTCGGGATGTTTATACTGGCTTGTGGCACTACGCATTTACTGGATATCTGGACGGTTTGGGACCCGGTTTATGATATAGCTAGTTTAGTAAAGGTAGTAACCGGACTTTTGTCTTTAGGCACAGCGTTTATTTTACTGCGGTCATTGCCCAAAATACTGCTTATTCCTAGTGCCGATACGCTGGCCATGGCCAACTCGGAGTTGCTGTTGCAAATGAAAGAAAGACATAAAGCCGAGGCGGCGTTGCGGCAGGCAAATGATGAATTGGAAAACCGCGTAAACCAACGCACTGCTCAATTAATTCGGGTTAACCGGGAATTAGAAAAAGAAGTAGAATTTAGAAAAAAAGTGGAAAAAAACCTGATTGTTAAAAACGGGGAGTTAATACGCATTAATGCCGACCTGGATAATTTTGTTTATTGCGCCTCGCACGATTTAAAATCGCCGGTTATCAACGCCGAAGGTTTAATAACTGTTTTAAAAGAAGAATTACCGGGTGTAGATCCTGATATTTCCCAGGTTTTTGGCAAGTTGGAGTATTCTATCCACCAGATGCACCGCACCATCAACGACTTAACTCAGGTAAGTAAAATTCAAAAAGACACGGAAGAAGAGCACGAGTTTATTTCTTTCGCCACTATTTTAGATGAAGTCACTGCTAGTCTGGCCGAAGTCATCCAACAATCCGGCGCAGTAGTTCATACCGATTTTACCGCCAACCCTAAAGTTTGGTTTTCGCGTAAAAATTTAAAAAGCGTGCTGTACAATTTGGTAAGTAACGCGATTAAGTACCGGTCGCCGGATCGATTGCCCGTGGTTAGCGTAACCAGTGCTGCCGTTAATAATTATGTGGTAGTAACGGTAACCGACAACGGTATAGGTATAGACTTGCCTAAACACGAAAAAAAAATATTTTCTTTATTTAAACGGTTACGCGACGATGTGGAGGGCAGCGGAGTAGGTTTATTTATCGTGAAAAGAATTATGGATTTCAACCAAGGTAAGATAGAAGTGGGCAGCACCCCCGGAGAAGGCTCTACCTTCCGGGCTTACTTCCCGAATAAGTCATAGAAAGTAAACATATGCGAAAACTAAAAGGCGTTTTATTGATTGATGATAACGAAACCAGCAATTTCCTGAATCATCGTTTATTAAACCGGATGGAGATAACCGAAAATATCCGGGTTTTTTCGAATGGACAATACGCCTTGGATTACCTTCATAAACTTAATCGAGAGGACTATGATCAGGCAGATCCAACGTACTTTAAACCCGATCTGATATTGCTAGACGTAAACATGCCCATGTTGGATGGTTTTGAATTTCTGGAAATTTACCACCAGGAACTCAGCCACGACTTAAAGCAAGGTACGGTTGTCGCCATGCTATCCACATCCTCGCATCCGCAGGATACCATTCGGGCGGCAGCGTTTGCGGCACCTTATATCGTAAAGCCTTTAACCGCCGATAAGGTAAACCAATTATTAACCGAAAAATTTGCCATTAGTTAGTTGCCATAGAGATTAGCCCGGATGCGTAATCATACATCGCTTTTTAAGAATTTAGGTAACGGGGTTACTTAAACAATCGTAGCGGTTGTTTCTTTTTTAAAATTTTAGTAGGCTGGCTGAACACTACTAATTACAGGAGGCTTTATAGCTCGTGCTTAATTGCCTTGACTAGTAACCCTAACCTGGCTATGGGAAATTATAAAAAATATTGGATGGCTAAATATAAGTATAAAGACTACCGCATTTCAATAGCCATGGATGGTGCCCTCGTGCGTAAAATAAGATGCTAAAAGCCTTAACAAAAGCGAAACATCAAACCCGATGTTCCGCTTTTGTTAAGGATTAGCTTAGCGTTTTACAAATCGGTAAATCTGGATGCCAGCCGAAGTTTGGACGTGAAGTTGATATAAGCCGGGCTGCAACGATTCCACATTTACTTCTACCTGACTGGCTTGCACCGGTTCGTGCAAGGTTTTAACGGTGTAGCCTTTGCTGTCGGTGATGGTGCCGGTAAATACCGCCGCTGATTCGCTCAAAGTTAGGTGCAACGAATTTACCGCCGGATTCGGGTATATTTTGCTAACTATCAAAGCTTTAGTTTCAACTTTGGAGCCGGTGGCAAAAGCATCGGCAGCTCCCGCGGGCACTACTTCAATCGCCGATACACAAGCTTTATCGACCACCGATACAAAAATCAGGTTTAATTCTCCATCCGTTACCAGAATGTTTTTACTGGCGATCACGGCTTTTTTAGAACTACCGGCCACCGCTACAATGTCGTAGTTTGTTAACCAGGCGGTACCTTCGCCGCTGACGTTAAATTTACGCAAACCAGCCGTGGTATAGAAGGTTTCGGCAAAGTGCAGCTTTACCTGGTAGTTGCCGTTGGTAACCGGAATATGATAGCTAAAGCTGCCGCCGTTCGTAGCAGCCCGCCGATTGTCCTGGTACAAGGCATCGTCAGTAGTACCCTCAATGGCGGAAGTAGTGGTTGAGATACCCGTAACCCCGCTGAAATAAGCATCGGCCGCAAAATGGCCGAGCGAGGTGGCTACGGCGGCTCCACCGGTATTTAAGCGCACCATATTCTCGGTATTCGTAACAGTAACCATAAGCGCTTGTTCATCGGACAAAGCCGGCGAGCCGTTATCGGTAACTTTAATTTTAAAAGCAGTACTGCCAACAGCCGCCGGCTTCCAGTTGAAAACACCCGTGGTAGCATTAATGCGGGCCCCCGCCGGAGCGCCTACTAATGAAAAGGTTTTGGTCTGGCCGGCATCCGGATCGGTAGCCGTAGCCGTGAAATTTACAGTGGAACCCAGCACTACGGTTTTATTGCTGATGGTGGCTAAAACCGGGGCATCGTTTACCGGACTAACAGTAACGGTTACCGTAGCGGGTGCCGAAACGAGGCAGCCAACACTTACGGTAAACGTAAAGGTATCTTTGCCGGTAAAATTAGCTTTAGGCTTGTAGGTGCGGGTAGCTCCGGAACCGGTTATGGTACCGTTTTTAGGTTGTGTTTTTATGGTAAAGGTAAGTGGCTCGCCGCCGGAGCCCGTTAGAGTTAATGTTTTCGGATTATCTTCAACGGTAGTCAGGTTTTGAGGATTAGCCACCAACGGATTAGCCTTTTGCACGATTAAGCTGCCCAGCGGCGTACCTCCATCCGTAATTAAATTAAAATGACGCAGCACACTAAACTTACCTCCCGTGGTAATCCGGAACAAAGTACCTGCTCTGTTTTTACCACCCTTGCTGGTCATTCCGTAAAAATTCCCATCGGAAGCTTGAACCAGATTGCCGGTGGGGGTTTGGCCATCAATATCACCCGATAAACGTTTTAATACGGAATAACTGCCGGTTGGTGTAATTTTAAAAATGGCGCCGTCGTAAGAACTGCTGCCCCGGAACTAGTGGTACCGTAGAGGTTACCGTCTTTGCCCAAAGTAAGGCTACCCAGCGGGGAACTTCCGTCGGCAATAATCTGCAAATGGCGTAATACTTTAAAGGCTCCGGTGGGCGAAATTTTAAAAATAGTGCCGTAATTATACATGCCGCTGGTACTGGTGGTGCCATAAAAGTGGCCATCGGCGCCTTGCACTAAATTACCGGCCGGGTAGCGACCATCGGCGGTGGCTTCTAAATTCCACAGAATAGTAAATGCACCAGCAGGTGTTATTTTAAAAATAGTGCCGCCGTTCTGAGCTCCGCCATATTGAGCCAGGCCGTAAAAGTTACCGTCTTTGCCTTGGGTTAAACCACCTTGCGGATTGCTGCCCTCGGCGGTTTTTAAATGACGTAATACGGTATAGGATCCGCCGGGAGTAATTTTAAAAATAGTACCTGCTCCGGTGGCACCCCCTTGAGAGGTTGTTCCGTAAAAATTACCATCGGTACCCTGCACCAGGCTGCCCAGCGGTTCACTGCCGTCGGTGTTTTTATTTAATGACCGGAGTACCGTGTAAATGCCGCCGCATACTTTAAAAATGGTCCCTTGATTATAGATGCCTCCTTCGCGGGTAGTACCATAGTATGCTCCATCTTTCGCCAGAATAACACTTTCCTGGGGTGCGTTGCCCGTAGAGCCGCCGTTCAAACTGTTGAGTACCGTAAAGGTGCCAGTGGGGGTTATTTTAAAGATAGTACCGAACAAGTTTTTACCACCTTCAAAGGTCATCCCGTAAAAATTACCGTCGTTGTGGCGAAACAAAGTGCCGTTCGGATGGGCGCCGTCATTGATTTTGGTAAAAGAATATAAAACAGAAAGCGTGCCTTTGGTTGTAATTTTAAAAACCGAGCCATCGCCGTTAGCGCCGCCGTAATAGCCCATACCGTATAAAGCGCCATCAGGGCCTTGTACTAAACTACCAATAGGGTTGCTGCCTTGTTTATTCTCTAAATGATGAATGACGTTAAAAGAACCGCTGGTGGTAATTTTAAAAATTGTGCCTACGTAATTAGCTCCTCCGCGGGGCAGCGTGCCATACAAATGGCCATCGGTGGCCGATACTAAGTTGTTGCCTTGCGGATAAATGCCGTCTTCGGTCTGTAAATGCCGTAGCACCGTAAATTTACCGGCCGGCGTTATTTTATAGATAGTGCCGAATTTGTAGGTTCCACCCCAGTACGTCATGCCGTAAAAACTATCGTCTTTTCCTTGTACCAGGCTCCCGTAAGAATTACCACCATCGTTGGTGTAATCAAAAGATTTTAACACGGTGAAAGTACCGCCCGGGGTTAACTTAAAAATAGTGCCGTAGCCATACGCTCCGCCGCTGTAAGTGGTACCGTAAAAATTGCCATCTTTCGCAATGATCAAATGACCGTTGGGCCGGCCACCGTCAGTAGGACTGTTAAAGTTTTTGATGATGGTGAAAACACCCGCCGGCGAAATTTTAAAAATGTTGCCGTAACTATTGGGGCTACCCGAACTGGTCATGCCGTAAAGGTTGCCATCGGCACCCTTTACTAAACTGCCCTTGGGATACCCACCGGTGGTATTAAGATCAAATTGATGCAAAACCGTAACGGCCCCGGACGGCGTAATTTTAAAAACGGTTCCGTAATTATACGTGCCGCCGAGCGAAGTAAGGCCGTAAAAATTACCATCGCTGCCTTTGGTTAAACTTCCTTCCGGATTTTTACCCCAGTCGGCAAAGCCTTTAATAATGGAGTAATTAGCGCCGGTAGTTTTCATTGAAAATAAAGTGCCTTTTCCCTGGGGGCCGCCGTTGGAGGTAAGTCCTACTAATTCTTCCTGGGCGTAAGCGGGCCCAAAAGCGGCCAACAGCCAGTACAAGCTAAGAATAGCCACAGCTGTTAGCCGGGATTTTTGGCTATAACGATTAGTAAAAACCAGTCGGGGTACGGCGTACCGGGTCGTAAAATTTAAAAAAATGGGTTTGTTTAAATGTGTCTGCATAGATTGGGTTTAGTTAGTAAAAGTGAAATGTTGTAACAACCAACTCCCGGCAAAGAAGTCCGGGCAAGCGGGTAGAATGGCACTCAGCGCAGCATGTATTTTATTGTAAAAAGCTATATCACCTAATAAATACTCCTGGAAAAGCATTTAAATAACGGAGTACAACAACCAAATACGGGATGCAACAAGTATGTATTAACCTAATAGACCGGGCTTATAGGTCTAAAAAGTATTAGGAATAACTTGTAATAAAAAAGGATTTGCAACTAGAATAATCAAGGACACCCAGTCTTAGGATTGTCACTACAAAATCAAATATAAGAAATATAAAAATAGGTTGCCGTTATAAAACTATTTTTTCTTTTAATAATTCTATATAATTAATTACTATTGCTATTATTCCAATTTCATTTTGTAACTAAACCTTTTGTTCTGTAAAGTTAGTAGGCAATTAGCGGTGATGAAATACGTAGTACTCCCTAGTTTTGCTGGTTCTCATTCGATAAACCAATTTTTTTAATTTTCAGAATTTAAATTTTAAATCTCGGTTTTGAAAGCTTCCTAAATGCAAGCCAGAGAAATCAGGTTGGTACTTTAATGAAATTAATCATAACCCAGAATACATGGCAACACGTTATTTTTCAGGTCTTCCGGAAACTTAGCACAGCATGTTAATCCAGAAATCCTTATTATTACTCAGCTTTCTTATCCGGTTATTGTTTTATAGAATACTTTGCTTGTTTTTATTTTAGAAAGTGATGGCAAGTAGAAAATGAAAGTAGCGCTTGTTCTACCCGGCGCTGCCCTTGCTTTGGCAACGGCTTAGTAGAAAGTGAAATTTTAAAAAACGATCTATCGCTCTACCCTAAATAGCTAACACCTTGCGAACTGTAACTTATATTGTAGTAGTATTCTTATTCACGGGTTTAACCTTCTCGTGCCAACAACGCGAGAAAGCCGCCACTATCCCTCCAACCAGTGCTACCCCTATGTCGCAAACACCAATTACCACCACCGGAACCATTGAAAAGTTTGATAATGCTCTGGACCAGATAATTAAACCGGGTGCCAAAATTGAAATTCTGGCCAAAGGATTTACCTGGTCGGAAGGTCCGTTATGGTTACCTCAGGAGAATAAGCTAATATTTTGTGACATACCGCCCAACACGATCTACCAGTGGACCGAAAAATCCGGCTTAGAAGTGTATCTAAAACCATCGGGTTATACCGGCACCATTCCGCGCGGGGGCGAAGTGGGCTCCAATGGTTTAATTTTAGATAAAGAAGGCCGCCTGGTGCTTTGCCAGCACGGCGACCGGCGCATGGCCCGCCTGGATGCCCCGTTAGATGCTCCGGTTCCCAAGTTTTTCACTATTGCTGACCGCTACGAAGGAAAAAAACTGAATAGTCCGAATGATGCGGTTTACAAAAGTAACGGGGATTTATACTTTACCGATCCGCCGTACGGCTTAGAAAAAAACATGGACGATCCGGCCAAAGAACTGCCGTACCAAGGCGTTTACCGGGTAACTCCTGACGGAACCGTGCATTTATTAACCAAAGAACTGAGCCGCCCCAACGGACTGGCTTTTTCGCCGGACGAAAAAACGTTGTATATCGCTAATTCCGATCCGAAGCGCGCTATTTGGATGGCTTATGATGTGCAGCCCGATGGCAGTATCGCCAACGGCCGGGTATTTTTCGACGCTACCGCCATGCTGCAAAAAGAACCGGGCAATCCGGATGGCTTAAAAGTTGCCCAGAACGGCGTTTTGTTTGCCACCGGTCCCGGCGGTGTTTTAATTTTTTCGCCGGAAGGCAAACATCTCGGTACTATCAAAACCGGGCAATCCACCGCAAACTGCGCCTTTAACCCCGACCAAAGTGTGTTGTACATCACGGCGCACATGTATTTAATGCGGGTGAAAATCAAGTAATAAAGTTATTAGAACTGGTACTGACAAGACGTTATCGCCTGAAGTAATAAGGAAAACCATCTCATCTGATTAGATAGGATAATTCGGTAAAGGCCTTGAAATTTAAAAAACTTACTGTAACGTCATAAAAAAGGAGTCGCTGATCGGCGACTCCTGTGTTTAAGGGGGTATTTGCCCATTTTATTTAGCAGCTTGGGCATTAACTGCGGTAAAGGTGTAAATTTTACCATCACCGTACGAGCACACGTATAATTCATTATTGGCATCTTCGCCGAACGAAGAAATGTTACCGTCTAATTTCATTAAAGCCGCATTTTCGTATTTTCCATTCGCCTGGGGAGTTAACGTCCAGATGTTGCCGGTTACGTAATCGCCGTAAATGTATTTGCCTTTGAGAGCCGCTAGTTTTTTGCCGCGGTATACGTGCCCGCCGGTTATAGATTTACCCGTGTCCATGCCCTGCTGATACGAATGCACCGGTAAGGCGTAACCCGTTTTGTCGCAGTCTTCGGGTTTGAAACACTCGTTGGCTTCCATTACGCGCCAGCCGTAATTCTGACCGTTTTTTACAATATCTACTTCTTCAATTTTATTCTGACCAACATCGCCGGCCCATAAATTACCGGTAGTTTTATCAAAGCTAAACCGCCAGGGGTTGCGCAAGCCGTAGGCGTAAATTTCTTCCCGGAAGCCTTCTTTATTGCCTTTAAACGGATTATCAGCCGGAATGGAATATTTTAAATTACCCGCGGGTTTGTTCACGTCTATCCGCAAAATTTTACCCAGTAAGCTGGCTTTATTCTGGCCGTTGTTGTGCGGGTCGCCGCCGCTGCCGCCATCGCCGGCCGCAATGTACAAATAACCATCGTTGCCGAAAGCTACTTTGCCGCCGTTGTGATTACTAAATGGTTGCTCATAAGTCAGCAATACCACTTCCGAAGCTGGGTCGGCCTGGTTAGGGTTACTTTTACTTACCTGAAACCGGGAAATGGCCGTTTCTAAATCTTTACCCCGGGTGTAGTTCACGTAGAAATAACCATTTTTTTTAAATTCCGGATGAAAAGCTAGGCCCAGCAAACCGCGTTCGCCGCCACTTACCACTTTGCTCGTGATATCTAAAAATTTCTGAGTGGTTTTTACGCCGGGGTTATTCGGAAACACGTGAATCACCCCTTCCTGGGCAATCACAAAGTTCCGATTGGTACCATCGTCAGGACTCACAAACTCCACCGGCATCTCAAAAGTAAGATTTGGAAATGCTACTTTTAATTGCACATTAGCCGCGGCTTTATCTTTAGGAATAGCATTACCGGGGTTTTTTACCCGGAACAAAGCCCCGGAGGCACTTTGCTTATTCTGGCGGGCTTCCAAAATGGCCAGAAAACCAAACATCAGTAGTAAACTAACCAATAAAAGCTTATTCATTTTTTTCATATATTATAACTGACTTAGGGTTTTTAGTAGATAAAGGTCGTATATCTTTTCATTTAACTCTTCCGGCTCCGGAAGGTTATTAATTCGTTTTCTTTTTCGGGAAAGGCAGGTTAGCAAAGTTTTCATTCTGCCATTACAAAGTTCAGCCACTTAAATTGATACGCACCAGCTTAGGCTTCCACCGGATGGTTGCCTGGAGGGCGAGGTTGGAGTTACCAGCCCGGCTGCTTACATTTACACACCCCGATTTTTTAAATTCTTTACTCTTTTTGTAATACGATGAAAACTCCCCTGACGTTAAATAAACCCGTTAAGACCAAGCTTGATAGCAAGCAGTTAGCCGGGGCGCTCATTGTTTTATTAGGAGCAGTTTGTTTTTCTTCGAAAGCCGTAATTGTGAAATTAGCTTACCAGTACCACATCGATTCGGTTTCGTTGTTGGCTTTACGTATGTTGTTTTCACTGCCATTTTTTCTGTTAATTGCTTTTTTTTCGCGCCATAAAGAAGTGCCGGCGGTGCCGGTTAGTGTTAAAAATTACCTCTTATTAGCGTTTTACGGATTAATGGGCTACTATCTGGCCAGTTTATTCGATTTTATGGGTCTGCAATACATTACGGCTGGTTTGGAACGCCTGATTTTATTTGTTTACCCAACTTTGGTGGTTGTGTTCTCCCGGGTGTTTTTAGGTAAAAAAATCACGCAAAGTCAATACCTTGCTTTAGCCCTCACGTACTCCGGCGTATTGCTGGTGCTTCTCGGCGATGTAGAAGTACAAAATAGTAAACATTTGTTAAAAGGCGGTTTGTTGGTTTTTGCCAGTGCGGTTACGTATGCCCTTTATTTAATGGGAAGCGGCATTCTTATTCCCCGATTTGGGTCGGTGCGGTTTAATTCGTATGCTATGTCGGTGGCGGCGCTTGGGGTATTTAGCCACTACCTGATTAATCACGGTGGAGCCCAGTTATTAAATTACGCACCGGCGGTATACGGTTATAGCGTCTTAATGGCCATTGTGGCTACAGTGGTTCCGTCGTACCTAATTGCCGAAGGAATCCGGCTGGTTGGAGCGGGAAACGCCGCCATTATTGGTAGCGTGGGTCCGATATCCACTATTTTGCTGGCTTTTTTGTTTTTAGGCGAAACCGTTTCATTGGTACAATTAATCGGAACCGGCGTGGTATTAAGCGGCATTTTGCTGATTACTATCAAAAAGGAAAAATTAGTTAAGTCTTAACAAGATTAGATCTTAATAGACAGCCTCATTTTCTTACGGCAGTAGTAATGAAAACATAATTTCTGTTGTACAGCTAAATGCCTAAGCAGCCAGGTTATTGTTCAACAAAGGGGCAAAGATAAAAAAGTAGGTCTGTTTATTTTGAAAGTGCTACCCCAATCCAAACTAAATGAGCAAAATTTTAAAAACAGCCGTTCAAAACAAAAGTGAACAAGAACGAATAAGATTTCTAGATTTTATGGAAAAGCAGGAGATTGCTTTAGATGAATATAAATCAATTTAAAGAATTTAGAAAGTATAAAATTCAATGCGTTCTTTATCTAAATGATAAAGGCAAAAAGAAATTTAGATGAATGGATACTGTAATAGTTTTGGGACGGACTGGAGAAAAAATAATAATTTAGGTGTTTGATGGAGGAAACTGTTATTTCACCTTGCGGCTAAATCTTTCGACTAGTGCATGTATGGCTATACGTACCAATGGCTATGCCGAAAATTACTTGTAAACACTATCTAAGCAAAGAGTTCCCTCATTGTTGCCTTAGCATTTGCCTGATTTTTAGAATAACAAGTGGGATTACCGGTACGTGGTTCACCTTAAGCAGTACCAGGGCTTGCTTTCGCTGCAATCCGGATGTTATTTAATCGAAGCTCTGCAAACAATAGAATTATTGTTGGTTCGCCATTAAATTTTAAATTAAAACAGAGCTGGTTTTATAATAAAAGAACCGGTTGAATGTTTGCGTTAATTCCCTTATTTTACGCCAAAATATCCATTATTCATCTTCTGCTTACTACCCACTCATGCTGTTAAAAAACTTGTGCTTGCTCGTATGTCCGTTGCTTATTTCTTGCGCCAAAAATACCGCTGAACTTAAAACACTCCCAGCTTCTAAGCCTATGGTAGGAACCTGGCAACTCGTAACCGGAACTCTGATCGAAAAAGGTGATACTACGGTAACCGATTACACCAAGAATATTGCTTTTATTAAAATAATCAACGATACCCATTTTTCATTCTTGCAGCACGATTTAAAAAAAGGCAAGGATTCTGCGGCGGTTTTTGCAGCAGGAGGGGGGAGTTACACCTTTGCCGGTGATACCTACACCGAACACCTGGAGTACTGCTCCGACCGGGCCTGGGAAGGACACGATTTTCCGTTTGCGATCACCATTAAAAACGACACGCTTACCCAACGGGGTATCGAGAAAATTGAAAGTTCCGGCATAAACCGCGAAAACATTGAAAAGTACGTCCGGGTAGCCAGTAACTCAACCGCATCTTTACACTAAAGATTATTTCCGGTGTTAGAATATGGTTATAAGGGGTAGGAACCTGAAGAACCTTGTACTGATTATTCAGCAACAATCCTCCGGGAAAAAGTTTTTTTGAAATTTCAAGACCGCGGCTGCAAATAACCAGCTGATTATTTTTCCTGAAGCTTCCGAAATTTAAAAATGCCCGGATTTCCTGCGAGTTTACCTGCTTGGCAAACTTAAATTGCCCGCGTTGATAAAGTTTAATTTGCGAAAAACATTTCTTCCGGTATTTTTACCGGCAGCCGGAAAATGTACATGGAATCCATTAATATCAAGCAATTAGCCAAAGCTCTTAATTTATCTACTTCTACCGTTTCGCGGGCCTTCCGGAACAACAGCGATATTAATAAAGAAACCAAGGAACGGATTTTGGCTATGGCCCGGGAGCTTAATTACCAGCCCAACCATTACGCCAGCAATTTACGCGAACGGAAAAGTAAAACCATTGCGGTTATTGTACCGGAGTTAGCCAATAATTTTTTTCTGCAGGCTATAAACGGTTTAGAGCAGGTAGCCAGCGAAAAAGGCTATCATATTTTAATTTACCTTACTTACGATAAATACGAGAAAGAAGTAGCCTTTATTAACGATTTGCACAACGGCCGGGCCGATGGCATTATTATGTCGGTTTCCGGCGAATCGGCGAGTGAGCACCGTTATTTGCACCGGCTTAAAAGCAAAAATATCCCCTTGGTTTTCTTCGATCGCATTTACGAAGATATTGAAGCGCCCCGGGTAACCAGCAACGATTACGAAAGCAGTTTTGCCGCTACCGAGCACCTAATTAAAAGTGGCTGCGACCGGATTGCTTTTTTAGTGATTCACAAAAACTTATCGATTGGTAAAATGCGCATGCAGGGTTACCAAGATGCTTTGCAGAAACACCGCCTGCCGTACCGCGACGAACTCGTAATAGATTGCAGCAACGATCCCCAAAAAAACTACCGGATTTTAAACCAAGCTTTTAAAAAATGGAAGCCTAATGGGGCTTTTGCCGCCGTAGAGCGCCTGGCTATTGCCAGTTATTACGTTTGCCACGATGCCGGTATTGCCATACCCCAAGATTTAAAAATAATCAGTTTTTCTAGCTTAGAAATTGCTCCTCTCCTGAATCCTTCCTTATCCACTATTTCGCAACCAGCCTTTGCTATGGGCTACCAAGCCGCTACGTTGTTGTTTCAATCGATTGAAAATGGTATAGAGCAAGCGCCCATGGAACATATTGTGTTGCAATCTAAGTTAATTAAACGCCAGTCTACCGCCAAGTAAACGTTTCTATTAATTTAATCCATTAACCACCCTCGCAGTACAGGCTATGGCTTCCTGTTGTGTGTTGCTATAACAATCTGCAGCTAGCTTCCTATTTTAAGAATAAAGGTTTAAAATCATCTTTAATAATTTTTTGAACAAGTTGCTTATTGAAAAGCTTTATTCCAAACCTTTTAAGTAGCTAAAAATCAAATTCATAAATTGATCTGTTTTATTAAAAATGGCGCAATGAATCTCTTGAAAATTTAAAAAATTTATATAGAAATTCTTATTTTAATAAAAAGGATTAAAACAGATAAAATAAAAATAATCCTAAATATTGTTTTAGTTACAATATGTTCCGGGAACGATGCCAAACCTGGAAAAATTCAAGTCCTGGCATCGTTCCCGGAACATATTGGTTTTGGTTTAAATAAGGTATTTAACGTATCATTTCGGGAACGTTCCCATAAATCATTTAAATTATTTTCGAGAAGGAAAAATTTAATTTTAACCTCGTATTATTTAAGGTAAGTAGTTAAAAATGAAATAAATAAGATTAAATTACGCCAAGTATTTTAAAATAAATAGTGGTTAATAAAGGTAATTCTACTTTGGTAACAGTGGTATTTTTTAAAAATTTTAAGCTTGAATTTGGAAATGTGAGAAAGCCTCTTGAAATTGATGTAAAAACAAGGTTATTAGGAGCTTATTTAAAGTTTGATTTATTAGAATGATTATATTTTAAAAGGTTTTATATGTGTTTGTTTTTTTAAAAGGATGATTTCTCCCAAAAGTTGCGGCTTTACATTCCTTTTAGTAGTAAAATTAATGCTTTGAAAAAGCTTATTTTTAGAACGGAGTTGCCGGATTAGACCAATTTTTTAAATTTTTAATGAGGTTAGCCAGAGTTATTGCTTTCACACACATTCTAGCCAATGCACCTGGTCTTTTTTTAGCCCGTTTTTGGGTATCGGTGAGCCTTTACTGGTCAGTAAACTTTAATTTATTTCTATTTCTAATTTTCTACCAAATTTCAGATCATGTATGAAGAACTTTATCTTTCAGTGGCAGCGTAAAAGTTGCTTTTTATTCATGTTGCTGGCCTTAGGCCAGCCTGCTTTCAGTGCCCCCCATTTTACCTCCAAACCTGCGGTAGTCCGCCCTATAGCCTGGACCATTACCGGAAAAGTAGTGACGCCCGCCGGCGAAGCTATACCGGGAGTAACGGTGCTGCAAAAAGGTACTTCTAATGGTACCGCTACTGACGTAGATGGTTCCTATTCTATCTCTGTTCCGGAAGCAGGTGGTTCGCTGGTTTTTTCTTTTATTGGTTATACTACTCAGGAAAAAGCCTATACGGGGCCAGGCAACCTAAACATTACTCTCACCGACGATGCTAAAGCTTTAGAAGAAGTAGTAGTGGTGGGTTACGGTACCCAGAAGAAAAGCGATTTAACCGGTTCGGTTGCGGCCGTATCGGCGAAAGATTTTAATCCGGGTAACGTAAATACGCCCGAGCAGTTAATCGTGGGTAAAGTACCCGGCGTACAAATCACTACCAACGGGGGAGCGCCCGGTTCCGGTTCGCAAATCCGGATTCGGGGTGGGGCTTCGCTCAACGCCAATAACGACCCGCTGATTGTAATCGACGGGGTACCGGTAGATAACGATAAAATTTCCGGAGCGCCCAACCCACTCAGTTTGGTAAATCCGAACGATATCGCCTCTTTTAATATTTTAAAAGATGCCTCGGCTACGGCCATTTACGGTTCGCGGGCTTCGAACGGGGTAATTATCATTACTACCAAAAAAGGCAAAGCCGGCGATAAATTAACCATCGGCTTTAGTTCCTTAGGTTCTTATTCGCAGGTCCGGAATACTATCGATGTATTATCAGCCGATCAGTTCCGGGCAGTAGTAAACGAAAGAGGTACCGAAGCGCAGAAAGCTTTACTGGGTAACGCTAATACCAACTGGCAAGACCAGATTTTTCAAAAAGCGTTTAGCACCGATAATAACCTGAGTTTCACCGGTTCTTACAAATCCCTTCCTTATCGCTTATCCCTGGGGCATTTAGATCAAGATGGAATTATTAGAACGTCTAATTTAAAGCGCAATTCAATAGCTTTAAGTTTAAACCCTACTTTCCTGGACGAACACCTGACCGTTAACTTAAACGTAAAAGGTACTATTTCTAAAAGCCGCTTTTCCAGCGAAGGCGCTATTGGCTCAGCGGTAGCCTTTGATCCTACCCAACCTGTTAACGTGAGCGAAACCAAATACGGGGGGTATTTCGAATGGCTCGATGCTTCCGGCCGGCCTAATACCGTGGCTCCCCGCAACCCATTGAGTACCCTGGAACAAAGACAAGATGTAGGGGAGGTGAAAAGAAGCATTGGTAACCTCCAGTTCGATTACCGTTTCCATTTTTTACCGGAGTTGCGGGCTAACTTAAATTTAGGTTATGATATTGTGCGGGGCGAAGGTTCTACTTCGGAGCCCATCACCTTAGCCGGCGTTTTTAACCAAGGCGGTAACCGTACCCAATACTCGCAGGAAAAAGATAACAGGTTGCTGGATTTTTACCTGAATTATACGAAAGAGTTAACGGCTATTCAAAGTAGAATAGAAGTAATGGGCGGTTATTCCTACCAGAATTTCCTGCGTCACGAACCCAGCTATGCGGGTTTAAATGCCGCCGGTGATACCTTAACGCCCGCTGCGGCTTTTCCTTTCGAAACCGAAAAAACCTTACTGGCCTTCTTCGGCCGATTAAACTACTCCTTTAAAGACCGGTATTTAGTAACTGCCAATTTGCGCCGCGATGCTTCTTCGGCTTTCGGACCGAATAACAAATGGGGTACTTTCCCGTCGGTAGCTTTAGCCTGGCGTTTGGTTGAAGAACCCTTTTTGCAAGGCAGTAATTTCTTTACCGATTTAAAAGTACGCTTGGGCTACGGTATTACCGGTCAGCAAGAATTATTGGATGATAATTATCCTTACTTGGCGCGTTATCGCTACAGCGAAGGCACGGCTACCTATCCTTTCGGAGACCAGTATTATTTAACCTTACGCCCCGCCGGTTACGACGAGAACATTAAGTGGGAAGAAACCAAAGCGTACAATGCCGGCTTAGATTTTGGTTTATTCCGAGGCAAAGTAGCGGGTACTGTCGATTATTATTTTAAGAAAACGGAAGATTTAATTTCGCAGATTGCCCCGGCCGCGGGTACTAATTTGACCAACCAGATATTCACCAACGTGGGTAACCTGCAAAACGAAGGAGTAGAAATTGCCTTAAACTTTTCTCCAATAACCAAAGATAATTTTACCTGGACTTTCGGGGTAAATGGTACTTACAACCAGAGCAAAATTACGAAACTTAGTAACGTTAGCAATCCTTCTTCACCCGGTCTGGCGCGGGGAGCTATCGCCGGAGGTACCGGTAATATGCTACAAATCCACTCGGTAGGGTATGCACCTTATACTTTTTACACCTACAAGCAGGTTTACGATCAAAACAACAAGCCCATCGAAGGTGCTTACGTGGATTTAAACGAGGACGGTATAATTAACGAACAAGATTTATATCGCTACAAATCGCCGCAACCCAAAGTTTTCTTAGGCTTTAATTCCAACGTAACCGTAAAAAATTGGACCGCCGGGGTAGTTCTACGGGCCAATTTAGGCAACTACATGTACAACAACGTGCGGTCGAATAATGGTACTTACCGGAGCATCGCCAACAGTACTTATTTATCCAATATGGTTACGGATGTGTTGCAGACCAATTTCACCAACAACCAGTTCTTCTCGGATTATTACATCGAGAATGCTTCTTTCCTGCGCCTGGATAACATTAACGTGAGCTATAATTTTGGTAAAATCATCCAGCAGAAAGTAAATCTGCGGGTATCAGCTACGGCGCAAAATGTGTTTGTTATTACCAATTATTCGGGTTTAGATCCGGAATCGCAGTTTAATAACAACAACATTGGTGGCGGTATTGATAATAATTATTACCCGCGGCCCCGCACTTTCTCGCTAGGCCTAAACCTTGATTTTTAATTTAGAATAAGCAAAAAAAATGAAAACAAATTATATAAAAAGCATCCTGTTTACCGGCATACTGGCCTGCACCTTGCCCGCCTGCACCAACGACCTGGAGCTAACCCCTAAGTATGAACTTACTTCGGCCAGCCTGTACAATGATTTTACGAACTACAAATCGGTTTTAGCCAAATTATACGCGGGCTACGCGGTAACCGGCCAAAAAGGGCCGGATGGATTAGCGGACGTGAGTGGTTTTGACGAAGGTAAATCCAACTACATTCGTGCTTACTGGCAGTTGCAGGAATTATCAACCGATGAGGCCGTAATCGCCTGGAACGACGGCACCATCTTCGATATTCACGACATGGACTGGACTTCGAATAACGAATACATCCGGATGATGTACGACCGGATTTATTACCAAATCTCTATTTGTAATGAATTTATCCGCGAAACGTCCGATGAAAAACTCAGCGGACGGAACATCACCGGCAATAATTTACAAGAAGCTAAAAATTACCGGGCCGAAGTGCGGTTATTACGAGCCATGAGTTACTGGCACGCCCTGGATTTGTTTGGCAACGTTCCTTTTGTAACCGAAATCGATAAAGTAGGTGCTTTTTTTCCGCCGCAAATGAGCCGCAAAGATTTATTTGCTTACGTTGAATCAGAACTGAAGGCTCTGGAAACCGAATTAGTACCGGCTCGTCAGAACGAATTTGCCCGCGCGGACCAAGCTACGGCCTGGATGGTGTTAACCAAATTGTACTTAAACGCGGAAGTATATACCGGACAACAACGTTATACCGATGCCATTACTTACGCTAATAAAATAATTGGAGCTGGTTACACCCTCGATTCGGAATACCGCAAGTTATTTTTAGCCGATAATAATACTTCCAACGAAATTATATTCCGGGTGGCTTTTGATGGCCAGAAAACGAAAACCTGGGGGGGAACTACCTTTCTGGTGCACGCTCCGATTGGGGGTAATATGAATGCGGCCGAATTTGGCGTGAATGGCGGCTGGGGCGGTTTACGCACTACCAAAAACATTGTAACCCTGTTCCCGGATGCTACGGGTACTCAAGATAAGCGTGCCATGTTCTACAGCAATGGACAGAATTTAGAAATTAACGATATTGCTACTTTCACCGAAGGTTATTCTATTACCAAATACCGGAATGTAAACGCCGCGGGTCAGGCCGGTTCCGACCCATCCGGTACCCACACCGATAACGACTACCCCATGTTCCGGTTAGCTGATGTGTACTTGATGTACGCGGAAGCGGTGTTGCGCGGCGGTACCGGCGGCGATGCGGCAACCGCCTTGCAATACATAAACCAATTACGTCAAAGAGCTTATGGTAATACTTCCGGTAACATTACAGCGGCTAACTTAAACCTCGATTTTATACTGGATGAACGGGCTCGCGAATTAAAGTGGGAAGGTCACCGGAGAACCGATTTGATACGTTATGGCCAATTTGTGAGCGGTAATTATGTATGGCCGTGGAAAGGCGGCGTGAAAGAAGGCCGGGCCGTAGATGCATTTCGCGTATTGTATCCGCTACCTACCTCTGATTTAACGGCTAACCCCAACCTGGTACAAAATACCGGCTACTAAACAAAAAAGAGACAAGCTTCTGTTAAGCAGGGCGCTCCTTCTTTTATTCAGTATAACTTATAATATGTATTGTATGAAATCAATCTTTAAAAAATATATTACTCTTTGCACCTTAGCCTTTATAGCGTTTGGTTGCGAAAAAGACGAGGACAAAGTGATTGTTTCTCCGGGAGCAACGGCCTCCCTTTCTGCTTCTCAATCCAACATTGTATTATCCGAAGAAGATAAAAGCAAAGATGCAGTTACATTCTCGTGGAAGGCAGCTGATTACGGCTACGATGCCGCGGTAAAATATTCCCTGCAATTCGGTAAGAAAGGCGATAACTTTGCTACCGCTAAAACCGAAGAAATTGGGAATGCTTTTTCAAAAACCTATACCGTTAGCGCGTTAAACAACATTGCCACGGAAATGGAATTACCCGGATTTGCGGTAAGCGAGGTAGAAGTACGGGTTACCGCCCGGATATCTGACCAATATGCGGCATCTTCTTCTAATATAATTACTCTGGCCATTACACCTTTTTTATCCGAGCCGGAGTATCCAACGGTATTCTTAGTAGGCGATGCTACCGAAAACGGCTGGGACAATGCCAAGGCTTCGGCCATGTTCCGCGACGAAGCCGACCCGTTTGTGTATACCTATACCGGTAACTTTAAAGCTGGCCCTTTTAAAATTTTGGGTTATTTAGGTAAATGGGCGCCGCAGTGGGGAGCCAGCAGCACCGGCGATTTGGTTTTTAGGGCTACCGATTCCGACCCAGATCCATCTTCTTTTAGTATTCCGGCCAACGGCTATTACACCGTAAAATTAAATTTACGCAGCAATACTATTACCATAGACCCTTTCGAAGCTACTGGCGATATGTACGCCTCTGTTGGGATTATCGGACCGTTTACTAATTGGGAAAACATTGCTCCCATGACCAAGTCTACCTTAAATCCCCATATCTGGACAACGGAATACACTTTTGCCGAAGATACCGAAATGAAATTCCGGATTGCCGAAGGCTGGAGCGTAAACTGGGGAGCTGACTCGGACGCCACCAAAGCGCGCACTTATGATAAAGGGAAACGAGATGGCCCAAACATTGCGGTATTAGCCGGTAAATACCAAATCTATTTCAACGACCTCACGGGATACTACCTGTTAGTGAAGCAACCCTAAGTTTTTAAAATATTACTACTAAGCCGAGCTTCAGACGGGCGGCAGGTTATGTTTACGTACACTGCTACCCGGCCTGGACTCCCTTGTTTTTAAATCCGACACCAGTCCTGAAGGGTGAATTAGTATTTACATTCTTTAAAGTCTGAAAGGCGCCTGGTATTTTTCTGGTTTATACTTAGCCGAAGCCAAAGTAGCTCCTTCCATTGTAAAATTTTTAAAAAATCTGCCTGCATGATGCAAAGATTTACCTTTATGCTATTGGTATGCCTTAGCCAGGCTTTTATGCTCCTGGGACAGGCAGTAACTACTAATCCTCTTTTCCCGACTACCGACCAACCGGTAAACATAACATTTGATGTGAGTCAGGCCAAAGACACCCGGGCGGCCGGTTTAATAGGCAAAACCGATGATGTATACTTATGGTCCGGAGCCGGAACTACTTCAACTAATGCCTTTGAACTGCAACCAACCGGCCAGACAGATTTTGCCCAACCCTTTGCTCCCGGTAAAATGACTTTTTTGGGAAGTAACCGCTGGCAAATTACCATTAGTCCCCGCGCGTATTATAATATTTCGGCTGGTAAAAATGCCGTGCAATTAGGCTTACTTTTAAAAAACGGGGCAGGTAGTGCCCAAACCGAAGACTTTGTTATTCCGGTGTATGCAAATAAATTAAACGCTGCTTTCCGGTTACCAGAACAACGCGAAATTTTTCTGAATGCGAATACGAACCTTATCATCAAAGGCTATTCCTCGGCTAAAGCTACCCTAACGCTCCAGCAAAACAATCAAGTCTTACAATCTTCCACTAACCAGGATTCGCTGGTATATGCTTTAGACAGTGGCAATCAGCCGGGTGTACGCCAGGAAGTCATTTTTAAAGCTACCACTGCTACCGAAACCGCTGCTGATACTTTCTATTACACCGTCAAACCCCGACCTAAAATTGCCGAATTGCCAAGCAACATAAAAGATGGCATTAACTACTTGGGGCCGGATCGGGTAATACTTTCGTTTTTTGCACCGGCTAAAGATTTTGTGTACGTCATTGGGGAGTTCAACAACTGGACCGCTTCTCCGTCCTACCTTTTAAATCGCACGCCTGATGGTAACCGGTATTGGCTGGAGTTAAATGGTTTAGAATCTGGTAAAGAAACAGCCTATCAATATTTGGTAAACGGTACTCAAGCTGTGGCGGACCCTTACACCGATAAAATTCTGGACCCGAATAATGATAAATTTTTAACTTCGGCTAATTACCCGGACCTGAAAATCTATCCAGCCGGCGCTACGGGTATTGTTTCGGTTCTACAAACTAACCAGCCGGTTTACAACTGGAAAGTAGCCAACTTTCAACGGCCCAACTCCAAAAACTTAGTAGTGTACGAACTCCTGGTACGCGATTTTGTGGCTACCCATAATTATAAAACCCTCGCCGATACATTGATTTACCTGAAGCGTTTGGGCGTAAATGCCATTGAGCTCATGCCCATAATGGAGTTTTCGGGGAACGATTCCTGGGGCTATAATCCTATTTTTTACTTTGCACCGGACAAAGCCTACGGCACCAAAAACGACCTGAAAGCTTTTATTGATAAATGCCACGAAAATGGAATTGCCGTAATTCTGGATATGGTTCTGAACCAGGCCGATTACGAGTTCCCGTACGTAAAAATGTACTGGGACGGCAGCAAACCCAGTGCCGATAATCCGTTCTTTAACCAGCAAGCTACCCATCCATTTAGTGTATTTTTTGATTTTAATCACGAAGCCGAGGCCACCAAAACCTTGGTAGAGTGCATAAACCGATACTGGCTCGAAGAATACAAATTCGATGGTTACCGCTTCGATTTATCCAAAGGATTTACGCAAAAGAATTCCGGCGATAACGTAAGTGCCTGGGGTAACTATGATGCCAGCCGCGTTGCCATCTGGAAGCGCATTTACGACCAAATCCGAAGTTACGACTCTACCGCTTACGTGCTGCTGGAACATTTTGCCGTTAACCCCGAAGAAAAAGAATTAGCCGATTACGGGATGTTGTTTTGGGGAAATAGTAACCACGATTACCGCGATGCCGCCAAAGGCAATATTGCCAACCCGGATTGGATTTCGTATAAAAAACGCAGCTGGCAGCAACCCAACGTAGTAGGTTACCTGGAAAGCCACGACGAAGAACGGCTGGTATACGATGTCCGCCAAGATGGCAAGGCCCAGGGCAGTTATAATACCCGGGAACTATCTACGGCTTTGGAAAGAGCCAAACTAGCCGCAGCTTTCTTCTTGCCCGTTCCCGGTCCTAAACTGATCTGGCAATTTGGCGAATTGGGTTACGATGTTTCCATTAACGAAAATGGTCGTACGGGAGCCAAACCAATCCGGTGGGAATACCAGCAAGAAGCTAATCGCCAGAAATTATACCGGGTATACGCCGAACTCAACAAGTTAAAATTGACCCAACCAGCTTTCCAAACCGAAGATTTTACTTTAAACGTAAGTGGCCTCGTTAAGTACATTACGCTGAAACATACTACCATGAACGTGCATATCATTGGTAATTTTGATGTGCATCCGCAGATTACTGCCTTTAATTTCCCAATACAGGGTAAATGGTACGATTACTTTACCGGTGCCGAATTGGAAGTAAGTAGCCCAACCGCCCGGATTAGTTTACAGCCCGGCGAATTCCATCTTTATACCACCGTTAAACTACCCACGCCCGAACCTGATTTAGTGCCCTGGAGCGGTACGCCGGGGGTGGTTACCGCAGTAGTTGATGAACTGTTAAACGAAAGCTTACAAGTATACCCGAATCCAACGGAGGCCACCACTGTTATAAATTTAAAAAATAATTACCGAGGCCCGGTAATTATTTCGTTGCACGATTTAAGTGGTCGTTTGCTACAAGAGCAGGTATTTTTTAAAAAAAGTCAGTTATTGTCACAAATTATTCCTTTGCAACAGGTTCGCGCCGGAGTATTTTTTTTAAAAATCACGCAAGATAAAAGCCAGGCGGTAAAGAAGCTGGTAAAGTGGTAGCTTAAACAAAACATAGAACAGGTTTATATAATAATTTAAAGGATGCTAATGAAACGAGTTCTTTTTACAATTACCCTGCTGATTTTGGGTGTAAACGGTTATGCTCAAATTCCCGCTTTAGAACGCATTGAACCGGCTTTTTGGTGGACCGGTATGCAGAATCCTAAATTGCAATTAATCGTACACGGCAAGAACATTGCGGAACGCACCGTAACCATAGCCTATCCGGGCGTGCAACTTACCCAGGTGCACAAAGTACAAAATCCCAATTATTTATTTGTTGATCTTACCATTGCCACTACCGCTACACCCGGTAAATTTTTAATAAATTTTGAAAAAGTTGGTGCTAAAAAGCTTACTTACACCTACGAATTAAAACAGCGGGATACTTCGCCTAACCGCATTCAAGGGGTAACCAGTAAAGATCTGGTGTACCTGATTATGCCGGATCGTTTCGCTAACGGCGATAAAACCAATGATGTGGTAAAAGAAATGCAGGAAACCACGCTTAACCGCGATACTTTAATTACCCGGCACGGCGGCGATTTGCAAGGCATTATCAACCATTTAGATTATTTGCAGGATTTAGGGGTAACGGCTTTGTGGATTAACCCGGTATTGGAAAACGACCAACCTAAATATTCTTACCACGGCTACGCCAACACCGAAAATTATAAAATTGACCGGCGTTTTGGTACCAACGAACTCTATAAAAAGCTGGTAGAAGCGTGTCATAAACGCGGCATGAAGGTAATTAAAGATTTAGTGCATAACCACTTTGGCAACCAGCACTGGGCCATAAAAGATATGCCAGCGGCCGATTGGGTGCACGAATGGCCGCAGTTTACCCGTACTTCCTATAAAGATCAGGTATTGTTTGATCCCTATGCTGCGCCGGAAGACAAAAAGCGCATGACCGATGGTTGGTTCGATACGCACATGCCCGATATAAACCAGAACAATCCATTTGTCCGCAACTACATTACTCAAAGCCATATCTGGTGGATTGAGTACGCGGGTCTGGATGGCTTCCGGTTAGATACTTATGCGTATAACGATGCTGATTTTATGGCCGAGTGGGGGAAAGCCATTAAAGCAGAGTATCCGCAGTTTACTTTTTTTGGCGAAACCTGGGTGCAAGGGGTGCCTAATCAGGTTTATTTTACCCAGGGCAACACCGTTAACCGCGGTTTTGATACCCAATTACCCGGTGTTACCGATTTTCAAACCTATTGGGCCATAATAGAGGCTATGAACGGTAAATTTGGCTGGAACGATGGCGTAACTAAATTATATACCACCTTAGCTAGCGATTACCAATATCAGGATGCTAGCCGTAATGTGGTTTTTTTAGATAATCACGATTTAAGCCGATTTTATTCGCTCGTGAACGAAGATATAGCCAAATACAAATCAGCCATTGCCTGGTTGCTTACTACCCGCGGCATTCCGCAATTGTACTACGGTGCCGAAGTGCTCATGAAAAACTTGGCTAATCCGGATGGGAAAGTACGGGAAGATTTTAAAGGCGGCTGGCCCGGCGATAAAATAAATAAGTTTACCGCCGCTGGCCGTACCGCTCCGGAAAACGACGTTTTCAATTACGTACGTAAATTAGCGAACTACCGCAAGCAGAATGAAGTGCTTCAAACCGGCAAACTCATGCAATACGTGCCCGAAAACGGAATGTACGTGTACTTCCGGTATAACGCCGATAAAACAGTAATGGTAGCCATGAACACGAATGAAAAAGAAGAAACACTATCTTTAAATAGGTTTAAGGAACAAATAAACAATTTCACCCAAGGGCAGAATATTATAACCGACGAACTCTTATCCTTAAAAGATAATTTAAAAGTACCCGCCAAAACAACTTTAATATTGGCGCTAAAAGCTAGTAAAGCTGTTAATTAATATAGTAATAATTAAATTATTTAATATATTACTGCCGCTTATAACTAAAAGCGAAACAAAGCAAAAATTTAAAAAATCCGGCCGTGGACTGTAGACCATGGACTATCGACTAAAAAGCATGATTAAAGCCTGTATTTTTGACTTAGATGGGGTAATAGTAGATACGGCGGTATATCATTACCAAGCCTGGAAGCGGCTGGCCAATGAGTTGGGGTTTGATTTTACCGAGCACCAAAACGAACAGTTAAAAGGAGTGAGCCGGGTACGCTCGCTAGAGTTAATTCTGGGCTGGGGCAACGTAACTAAAACTACCGCTGAGCAAACCGAATTAGCTACCCGCAAAAACAAATGGTACGTGGAAATGATTAACCGCATGCAGCCTTCGGAGATTTTGCCCGGTGCCAAAGAGTTTTTGCAAGTAGCCAGAGCTGCCGGCTTAAAAACCGCGCTTGGTTCCGCCAGTAAAAATTCAGCTACTATTCTGGAGCGGGTGGGCCTGCTGCCTTTATTTAACGCCATCGTAGACGGAAATCACGTAACCGCTTCGAAACCTGACCCCGAAGTGTTTTTGAAAGGCGCCGAAGCGCTAGGTTTAAACCCGGTGGAGTGCGTTGTTTTTGAAGATGCTATTGCCGGAGTGCAGGCCGCTAAAGCGGGCGGTATGAAAGTAGTAGGCATTGGTTCGCCGGATGTATTAACAGCAGCCGATCTGGTAATTCCCGGATTACACGAAATGACCCTGGAGAAATTGCAGGCATTGAACTCTGTACAAAAATACTAAATGGTACTTAGTAACTGGCAAATGTAAAAAAGCTCCCCGCCTTGGATAAGGAGGAGTTGGGGGTGGTTGATAGTTCCATAGCTAATTAACTTCCATCAGAATACCAAAAGCAGTAAGCCCTGTTTTAAGCGAAAAATTTAAAAAATATACAATTAAAGACCATTAGATATAATAAAATTTAAAAAATCTAATCGTCTTATGGCAAGCAATTCATCGTTATGAAAAATTACATTAAGGTAAACGAGTGGAATATTATTGAAGAAGGTTTTGATCCGCACCGGAACAAAATATCTGAAAGTATTTTTAGTTTGGGTAACGGCCGCATGGGCCAGCGGGCGAATTTCGAAGAAGCATACTCCGGCGAAACGTTGCCGGGTAATTACGTAGCCGGGGTTTATTACCCCGATAAAACCCGCGTGGGCTGGTGGAAAAACGGCTACCCGGAGTATTTTGCCAAAGTGCTTAATGCTGCCAACTGGATCGGCATTGACGTAAAAATTGACGGCGAAACGCTAGATTTACATACAGCTAAAGTTTCCGATTTTCGTCGGGTATTAAACATGCGCGAAGGCTATTTGCAGCGATCCTTTACCGCCGAGTTACCCAGCGGTAAACAAGTAAAAGTAATGGCCAAACGGTTTTGCAGCATCGTCGACGACGAGGCCGGCGCCATTTGTTACCGCATTACACCGCTTAACTTTTCCGGTAACTTCACTATTACTCCTTATATTGACGGGGATATTAAAAATCAGGATGCCAACTACGACGAAAAATTCTGGGATGAAGTTACGAAAGAAGTAAACAGCAGTTCGGCTTTCCTAACCTTGCGTACCAAAAAAACAGCTTTTGAAGTGTGTACCGGGATGCAATTTGTTGTTTACCACAATGGTCAGCCAGTAGAGTTAAAACCGGAACCTATCCAAAATGACAAATATGTTGCCTGCCAATTTAACGTTGCCGCTCTACAGCACGAAGAAATAACTATTTTTAAATTTGCGGCTAATTTATCTTCTGAGAATTATCCTAAAGACAAACTATTACAGCATTGCCAAGAAGTAATTCAAAAAATATTTAAAAAAGGCTTCGACCAAATGTTGCAGGAACAAGCGCAGGCCTGGATTGCGAAATGGGAAGAAAGTGATATTGTAATTGAAGGCGATGCGGCGGCCCAGCAAGCCATTCGGTTTAATATTTTTCAACTGAACCAAACCTACACCGGCGAAGATGCCCGGTTAAACATTGGCCCGAAAGGTTTTACCGGTGAAAAATACGGCGGCACTACTTACTGGGATACCGAAGCTTATTGCGTACCGTTTTACCTGGCTACGGCCGATTCGCAGGTTACCCGCAATTTGCTTATTTACCGGTACAAGCACCTGCAAAAAGCCATTGAAAACGCCGAAAAATTAGGTTTTACCAACGGTGCGGCTTTATACCCAATGGTAACTATTAACGGCGAAGAGTGCCATAACGAGTGGGAAATAACCTTCGAAGAAATTCACCGAAATGCCGCCATCGCCTTTGCCATCTATAATTACGTGCGTTACACCGGCGATGCTGCTTATTTAAACGAATACGGCCTGGAAGTTTTAATTGGTATTGCCCGGTTTTGGGCCCAACGAGTAAACTGGAGCGAAGCCAAGCAACAATACGTTATGCTGGGCGTAACCGGCCCGAACGAGTACGAAAACAACGTAAATAACAACTGGTACACCAGCACCATGGCCCTATGGTGCCTGGAGTATACCCTCTCGGCATTAGCTTTGGTAAGAAACAATAATATTGGAGATTATGAAGCTGTTGTGGAAAAAACAAATTTTCTAACGATTGACGAGCCTCTAAATTGGCAGCATATTTTACAAAATATGTATCTGCCCGTAGATGAAGAGAAAGGCATATTCTTGCAGCAGGAAGGTTACCTGGATAAAGAAAATATCCTGGTAAAAGACTTAAAACCTGCTGATCGGCCACTCAATCAAAAATGGAGTTGGGATCGCATTCTGCGTTCGCCATTTATTAAACAAGCCGATGTTTTGCAAGGATTATATTTTCTGGAAGATCGGTTTGATTTGGAAACCATTCGCCGCAATTTTGATTTTTACGAACCGCGTACTGTGCACGAAAGTTCATTATCGCCGTGCGTACACGCCATTTTGGCGGCTAAACTCGGCGACGAAGAACGGGCTTACCAATTTTACCTACGCACCTCTCGCCTTGACCTGGATGATTATAACAACGATACCGAAGACGGTTGCCATATCACTTCCATGGCTGGTACTTGGATGAGCGTGGTGGAAGGTTTTGGTGGGATGCGCGTGCGCCATAATCAACTGCATTTTAATCCTTTTCTGCCTACCAAATGGCATTCTTTTTCTTTTAAGATTGGGTTCCGAGGTGTTTTGTTAAATATAAAAGTAAGTAAGGGAGGTGTACAGCTAGTAAATCAATCAGATAAAAATATCTCGGTAGTTGTTTATGATAAGGTTTACGAAATAAAGGCAAAAACGCAAATTTTAGCCGAACACGAATATGTTGCTTAACAGAAGGATTTCTTCCAGGAATGATAACTAAAAAGCAGATTGGCAGTTTAATGGTTGTTGTTCTGCTTCTGGCAGAATGTACTCCTAAAGTTGTGCTGAAAACAAATATGAATACGCAATACACCACCGAAGAACCGGTTAAAGACAATAAATTCATCATCTATCAGATAATGGTTCGTTTGTTTGGTAATCAAAATACCACTAATAAACACTATGGTACCCGGGATGAAAACGGCGTAGGAAAATTTAATGATATCACCGATAAAGCCTTAAGCGAAATAAAAGCTTTGGGTACCTCTCACGTGTGGTATACGGGCGTTATCGAACACGCCACCATGACCGATTATTCGGCTTACAACATTAAACCCGACGACCCGGATATAGTAAAAGGCATAGCTGGTTCCCCTTATGCCATAAAAGATTATTACGATGTAGATCCGGATTTAGCCGTTGATGTTAAAAACCGGATGACGGAGTTTGTAGCCTTAATCCGGCGCACGCATCAGCATCAATTAAAAGTAATTATTGACTTTGTGCCCAACCACGTAGCCCGTACTTATAATTCAGATGCTAAACCAACCGGAGTAGTTGATTTCGGAACCAACGATGATAAAACAAAAGCTTTTAGTCCGCAAAACGATTTTTATTATATTCCGGGTCAGCCGTTTGTAGTGCCGGCGGGTACCAATGCCGGAGGAGAAGCGTTTACCAGCCCATTAAAAGACAACCGGTTCGACGAAAATCCGGCTAAAGCTACCGGCAACGACGTGTTCTCGGCTACTCCTAGTTTAAACGATTGGTCCGAAACAATAAAACTTAATTACGGGGTAGATTACCAGGATCACCGCAAAACTTATTTCGACCCGGTTCCGCCGGTTTGGGAAAAAATGCGGGATATTCTGGTGTTTTGGGCAAAAAAGGATGTAGATGGCTTCCGCTGCGATATGGCCGAAATGGTGCCGGTAGAATTCTGGAACTGGGTTATACCAGCCGTTAAAAAAGTAAACCCAAACATAATTTTTATTGCCGAAGCCTATAATCCGCAAGAATACCAAAAATACTTTACTACCGGCCAATTTGATTTTCTTTACGATAAAGTGGGTCTATACGATGGTCTGAAACGCTTAATCCGGGATGAACCAAACGGTCATGTGAAAGACATTACTTATGTATGGAGCCAGGAAAGCCGAGGCTTTTCTTCTCGCATGGTACGTTTTTTAGAAAACCACGACGAAGAACGCATTGCCTCGGCTGGTTTTGCCGGTAATCCATGGTTAGCTAAACCCGCTATGGTTGTTGCGGCTACCCTGTCTTCCGGACCCGTCATGATTTATTTTGGGCAGGAGGTAGGGGAACCCGGTAAAGGTAACGAAGGTTTCGGGGGCGAAGACAACCGCACCACTATCTTTGATTACTGGGGCGTACCCGAGCATCAGAAATGGATGAATAACGGTCGGTTTGATGGGGGAGGATTAAGCGAAAACCAGCAGAATCTGCGAGCTTTTTACCAGAAATTGCTTACTACCGTTGCTAGTAATAGAGTTATCCGGGAAGGTAAATTTTACGAATTAGCTCATCTGCCCGAATTCTCGCACAAACAATACGCTTATCTCCGCTTTACCGACAAACAACGAGTATTGGTAATAGCTAATTTCGACCGGAATCAGGACTTGAATACTAGGATTCATTTGCCCCAGGAATTATTGCAAACTCTCCAAGTTTCCGATAAAAAAAGCGTAATTTTTAAAAATCTACTTACCGGGGGTTCTTTCTTTATCACGGATATTCAAGCGGGTATTCCGGTACATGTGTTACCTTCTGATGCCTGGTTGTTGGAGTTTTAATTACTAGCTGAAGTTAGTGGTAAATTTATAGGAAGTTATTGTTGATTTTGCAAATAAGGGCTAGAGTTAAAAAAGGGTACTGGGGCCTAAGTACAGGAGCCAATATCCCGATTAACGGATTGCTGTTTAATGTTACTTCATTCCGAGACTGGTTGTTGTCTATGATTCTCTGCTTCCTTGTAAAGATTGTCGTAGGCATATAAAATTTAAAAAATTCAGTAAATATGGGTTCTACTTGTAACAGGTTCTGCTGAATAAATGCCTCATTTTCAGGTAAAAGAATTAGCTTAAATAAAAAATATGGCACAAGTATTTCAATCCGCTTCTTCCCAATCAGCCCTCGAAAAACCGCGCTTGTCTTTCTGGCAAATCTTTAACATGAGCTTTGGATTTCTAGGCATTCAGTTTGGGTTTGCCTTACAAAATGGGAACGCCTCCCGCATTCTGCAAACCTTCGGAGCCGATGTAGAACATTTATCGTTATTCTGGCTGGCGGCCCCTATTACCGGTATGATTGTACAACCCATCATCGGCCATTACAGCGACCGTACCTGGAACCGCTTGGGCCGGCGTCGCCCGTACTTCTTATCGGGTGCCATTTTATCGGCCTTAGCGTTAATCATCATGCCGAATTCCGCCGTATTGGCTAACTTATTGCCGCCCATTTTAATCGGAGCCGGCATGCTGATGATTATGGATGCTTCTTTTAACGTGGCCATGGAGCCTTTCCGGGCTTTGGTAGCCGATAACTTACCGGATGCCCAACGGAGCGATGGGTTTTCGGTGCAAACTTTTTTGATAGGCGTAGGGGCTGTTGTAGGTTCCTTACTTCCATATATAATGGCTGAATATTTAGGGATTTCTAAAACAGCAGCACCGGGGCAGATACCGGATAATGTACTTTATTCTTTTTACACCGGGGCAGTATTCTTGATCGGAACAATCATATGGACAGTAATTACCACCAAAGAATACTCTCCCGCTGAATACGCTAAATACCATCCGGATGAGCAAGGAGAAGAGGAGCAGAAAGGTTTATTGACCATTTTTACGGATTTTTCAAAAATGCCCATTACCATGCGGCAATTAGGTTTGGTGCAGTTTTTTTCCTGGTTTGCCTTGTTTTCAATGTGGGTTTATTCATTACCGGCTATTGCTAACCACATCTATCACGTTGCACCCGGCGACACTTCTTCGGCTAAATTTGCGGATGCTGGTAACTGGGTAGGATTTTTATTTGGTATTTACAACGGTGTATCGGCCATTTATGCTTTATTTTTGCCGGCTATTGCCCGGGTAACCAGTCGTAAAATGGCGCATGCTATCTCGTTAACTGCCGGTGGCATTGGTCTTTTATCGATCTTCTTTATTCAAAATCCGGATTATTTGATTTTATCCATGATCGGCGTGGGATTAGCTTGGGGCAGTATTCTGGCTATGCCCTACGCGATTTTATCCAGTTCTATTCCGGCCAAAAAGATGGGTGTGTACATGGGTATTTTTAATTTTTTTATCACTTTCCCGCAAATTGTAAACGGCCTTTTCAGTGGCATAATTGTAAAAGAATTATACCATGGCCAAGCCATATATGCCATTGTACTGGCTGGTATTTTTATGCTTTGCGCTGCCATTTCTGTTTTGTACGTGCACGATAGTAAAGTAAAGATTACCCGTTAAAGAAATTTAAAAAATGGAAACCGGTGATAAAAATAAAGTTCCAGCCTTGATAAACAAGGCACATGGTTTAGTAGAAAAATTGTATTTGCAAGAGCCGGCCGTTAAAGGCACTCCCGAGTGGTTAAACTAACGTCGGTTGCGGCTCGTAGATTTAGCCTTGCATTTAGTTTAAGCGGCGGTAATAGGGGAATAAACGCGTCCGGATTTGCTGAAAAGATCCTTCTATTCTACTCTGACCATTGCCCAAGATTACTTGCCCGAAATAAATGTAAGCCGCACAGCTGAACAGTCATTAACGGATAAACCTGCTCAGGCTGCCCTTAATCCCAGTTAAACAGCTCTCTGTTGAGTCTTTAAATTAAAAAATTTAAAAAAATTTCTTTTGAAAGACCAACAAGAACAATTATACCATGTTTCCTTTGGTAAAAAACTCTACGGCTCTTCGATCGGAATAATATTGATTTTTTGAATAATTTTCGACAAAGCCTACGTGTCCACCATCTTTCGGCATCTCTAAATAAAAATAAGGATTGGCCTCCGCTTCGGCTATTGGAAAGCACTCCGGCGATAAAAACGGGTCGTTCTGAGCATTTACGAGTAAGGTCGGAATTTTAATATTTTTTAAATATTGCTTAGAGCTACACTGCGTATAATACTCGTGCGCATCTTTGAAACCGTGAATGGGGGCGGTATACCGTTCGTCAAATTCCGGGAAGGTGCGGAGTTTGTGATAATTATCCAGGGTCATAGTAACGGGCATTAAAGGTTCTTTTGCCGCCAGCTTTAATCGTAAGGATTTCAGGAAACGCTGCATGTAAATCCGGTTTTCGAGTTGCGCCATTTTGCGGGAAGCACTGTTGATGTGGCATGGTACGGAAAAAACCGCTGCTTTTTTAATTTCGATGGGTAGTTGGTCCGGGCGTTTACCTAAATAATTTAAAGTAATGTTGCCACCCATGCTAAACCCAACTAAATATAACTCTTGGTAGTTACCGGTGCCAAGCGTATACTCCACCACTAGTTGTAAATCCTCGGTAGCGCCCATGTGGTAGGAGCGAAGCAATTTATTAGGTTCGCCGCTACAACTTCTAAAGTTCCAGGCTAAAGCATCAAACCCAGCCTGGTTCATGGCCTTTACCATTCCTTTTATATACGGCCGGCCGGCGTCACCTTCCAATCCATGCGATAAAATCACTAATATCTTAGTAGCTGTTTTACTCTTACTCCAGTCTAAGTCCAGGAAATCACCATCGGGTGTAAATATGCGTTCGCGCTGGTAATACACTTCGGATACTTCGCGAAATAAACCCGGCATAATCGTTTGTAAATGGCCATTAAAAAAATAAAGCGGTGCCCGGTAAAGGCTTTTAATTACAGGCATATAATACCAATAAAACGTATAACACAAAGTATATGGTGTACTAATAAACTTTAGCGTTTCATACCACCTCTTCAATTATCATTTACTCTTTCTCGTTGAAACGGGAAAACCTAGATTTCTATGTTTTGTCAATCATTAATTTTTAAATTTTGCCTCTTCTTGTCCGTGATAAAAATCTTTTCTACGTTTGGAATAAACATAAAATCGTTTTATCTTTGCCCACTCATTTAGAAAAGGCAATAGAAATAATATAATAACAATATACCATGGCTAACCATAAGTCGGCATTAAAAAGAATAAGATCAAACGAAGCGAAGCGTGTATTAAACAGATATCAGGCAAAAACTACCCGTACTTTTATTAAAAAATTAAAAGGAACTACGGATCAGGCCGAAGCTCAAGAGCTGTTTAAAAAAGTATCTTCGATGCTGGATAAATTAGCGAAGCGTAACATTATTCATAAAAATAAAGCCGCAAATAACAAGTCTAAATTAGCCAGACATATTAACGCCTTAGCTGCCGCATAATTTCGGAAGCGCTTATATTTAGCTTTACATATTTAGAAAGTCTTACTACCAGTAAGGCTTTTTTTATGTTGTAGATTCTGGGTTTTAGTAGAGTGATTTTCAAAATCAAGCCCAATAGCAAAACAAAAATTTAAAAAATAAAGCCCGAACAAGAGTGTTCGGGCTTTATTTTTAAATTTTATACCAGCGTTAAGCAATGCTTAATTTAATCGTGTTAGCGCTCCGGCGTTCCCGCACGGGAATACTCGTAACATTTATGTAAACGTCACCAGTTTGCAGATAATTGTTTTGGGTTAAGGCTGTGCGGAAATCTGTGATTAATTCATCCGTCGAAGCTGGTTCACCTTCGTAATAGAACCCTCGAATGCCCCAAACTAAATTTAGTTGATGCAGCAGTTGCCGGTTATCGGTAAAAATAAAAATATTTGCTTTAGGCCGGTGCTTGGCAATATGAAAAGCCGTATATCCCGAACGCGTCATGCAAATAATAGCTTTGGCATTGGTATCGCGGGCAAGTGCGCAGGCATTTGCTACTACCATTTTACTGTAAAATGATTGTACATTGGGTGCCAAGGTTATTACCTTGTTAAATACCCCGGGCTGTGCTTCTACCGAAGCTAGTGTGCGGCTCATGCTCCGAACAGTTTCTAAGGGGTAAGAACCGGCAGCAGTCTCTGCACTCAACATTACGGCATCCGCTCCGTCCAAAACGGCATTGGCAACATCGTTGGTTTCGGCGCGCGTAGGTCGGGCGTTGGTAATCATGCTTTCCATCATTTGGGTAGCTACTATTACCGGTTTACCCGCTTTGTTACACTTATCAATCATCATTTTTTGCAGCATGGGTACTTCTTCAGCCGCAATTTCTACGCCCAGGTCGCCTCTAGCCACCATAATACCGTCGGTTACCGCAATAATCTCATCAATATTCCGGATAGCTTCCGGTTTTTCAATTTTAGCGATCACCATGGTTTTTTTACCGCGTTCCGAGATAATTCGCTTAATTTCGTGAATATCTTCGGCCCGGCGCACAAACGACAGCGCTACCCATTCCACATCGTTATCCAGGCCAAAATGTAAATCCTCTACGTCCTTGTCGGTAAGCGAAGGGGCTGATACGGCAGTGTCCGGTAAGTTAATGCCTTTACGGGGTTTTACCGGCCCCCCGTATTTAACTTCCACATCCACTTCTTTGTCGTTATCGGTAGCCAGTACTTTTAATTCAATCTTACCATCATCAATTAAAATGGCATCACCGGGTTTTACGTCCCTGGCTAATTCTAAATAAATGGTTGAAAGCCGGGTAGCAGTACTCACGGAATAATCGCAAACTAACTTTATTTTATCGCCGGCGTGGATCGTAACCATGCCGTTTTCTACGTCGCCCAAGCGAATTTTCGGACCTTGCAAGTCCTGCATCAAACAAACATTTGTGCCCAGTTCCTGGTTGATCTGACGGACCGTACTCACCACGTGTTGATGATCGCTGTGTTTGCCGTGCGAAAAATTCAAACGAAAAACGTCAACTCCTTCCATAACGAGCGCTTTTAACATGTCGTACTGGTTACTGGCGGGGCCAACGGTGGCGATAATTCTGGTCTTATTAAAGGTTATTTCCATATTAAAACATCAGGTTTTCCTTGAACTTAAGCGTATTCGGATCAAATTTTTTTACGTATTGTATTAACGGCACCAATTTAAAAACAGAATTTAATTCCTGCTGCCAGTTATCTTGTACTTCGCCGTTAATTTGCAGCAAGTAATCATACTCTTTTATATCAGGAGCTAAAAAAGGTTTTTTTAAAGTGCTTAAATCTGCCGATTTATTGCGTAATAACCGGAAAGTGCTGTATTCGGTGCAATGCAGGTAATTAGAAATTACCAGACGGCCTTTATTCAAAAAATCAAAATAAAGATCTTTTTGTTTCACTAGTCTGATTCGTAAGTATTTGTTTAACGCCCAGGCTAATTTATGCTCTCTGCTCGATGAAACCAGGCCGAACAGCTCAAAATCGTAATCGTAGTCTAAGTCGAGGCAGAGTGTTTTCATGAGTAATTTTGCGCAAGGTAAACAAATAATCGGGGCACTAAAATTAAAAAGTCAGAACAATAGTTTACCAGAAAAATGGAAAAACTTTTTTCCACAAGTTATTAAGATTATTTTTTTTGAAATTGTCTATTTAAATCTATTAATTTGCACAGTATTTCAAAAAAAGCTAAGAAAATGTCAGAAATCGCAGAAAAAGTAAAAGCAATAATCATTGATAAATTAGGAGTAGAAGAGTCGGAAGTTACCCCCGAAGCAAGTTTCACCAATGATTTAGGTGCTGACTCTTTAGATACGGTAGAACTTATTATGGAATTTGAAAAAGAATTCAATGTTTCTATTCCGGACGATCAGGCTGAAAACATTGCTACGGTAGGCCAGGCTATCAGCTACCTGGAAGAGCACGCCAAATAATTCCTTTCTTTTTGATCTAAATTAAAATTTTTCAATTTTCCCCATTTTTACCTCCCTCTACATTCGCTTATGGAGCTTAAGAGAGTTGTAGTAACAGGACTCGGTGCACTCACCCCAATTGGCAATACTGTTTCGGAATACTGGAATGGTTTGTCTACTGGCGTGAGTGGCGCTGCGCCTATTACCCGCTTTGATGCCAGCAAGTTTAAAACGCAATTCGCTTGCGAGCTGAAAGGCTACAATCCAGATGATTACTTCGAGCGAAAAGAAGGACGAAAAATGGATATGTTTACCCAATTTGCTCTTATTGCCAGCAACGAAGCCATCGCGGATTCAGGGATTCTGGATAATGTAAACCGCGACCGGGTGGGGGTAATTTGGGGCTCTGGTATTGGCGGCTTAAAAACTTTCCAGGAAGAGTCCATTCAGTTTGGTCGTGGCGATGGTAGCCCTCGCTTTAATCCCTTCTTTATCCCCAAAATGATTGCCGATAGTTCTTCGGGTAATATTTCTATTAAAAACGGTTTCCGGGGGCCTAATTTTGTTACTACTTCGGCTTGTGCTTCTTCTTCCGATTCGATTGTTACGGCTTTAAATTATATCCGTTTGGGCATGGCCGACGTGATTGTTACGGGTGGGTCCGAAGCGGCCATTACCGAATCGGGTATTGGGGGCTTTAACGCCTTAAAAGCCATGAGCGAACGAAACGACGATCCTTTAACGGCTTCTCGGCCCTACGATAAAGATCGGGATGGTTTTGTACTGGGCGAAGGTTCAGGTGCTTTAATACTCGAAAGTTACGAGCATGCTAAAGCCCGGGGAGCTAAAATATACGCCGAAGTAATTGGTGGTGGTTTATCTTCGGATGCTTACCATATAACCGCCCCCGACCCGAATGGAGAAGGGGTTGTGCTTGTGATGCAAAACGCTTTGCGCGATGCTAACATTAGCCCCGAAGAGGTAGATTATATCAATACGCACGGCACCAGTACGCCTTTAGGCGATGGCGCCGAAGTTACGGCTATTCAAAAAGTGTTTGGAGAACATGCGTATAATTTAAATATTAGTTCCACTAAAAGCATGACGGGCCATTTACTCGGTGGCGCGGGGGGCATAGAAGCCGTAGCCGCTATTTTGGCCATTCAACACGGAATGGTACCACCTACCATTAACCACTTTACTGACGACGAAACCATTGATCCAAAATTAAATTTTACTTTTAATACGGCACAAGCCCGTGCGGTAAATGTGGCAATAAGTAACACGTTTGGGTTTGGCGGGCACAACACTTCTGTCATTTTCCGGAAGGTACAATAACAGGTGTTTGATTAAATTGGTGTTAGGTTTATTTCGCAAAATATTCAGACAAGACCGGGACTTAGAAAAGTCCATTACCAACGTAACGGGGGTTACGCCGGGCAACATGCGCTTGTACCATTTAGCTTTAACCCACACTTCATTTGGTAAACCGCAGGGCAGCGAAAGGCATCAAACCAACGAACGCCTCGAATTCTTGGGTGATTCTATCCTGGGAGCCGTTATTGCAGAATTTCTCTACAAAAAGTTTCCTTACAAAGACGAGGGTTTTTTAACCGAAATCCGCTCCCGCATTGTTAACCGCGAATCGCTGAACCACATTGCGCTGCGGATTGGCATTAATACCTTGGTAAAAGTAGATCAGGCTAGTCATTCGGCGCGGTACAAATCCATTAACGGCAATGCTCTGGAGGCCTTAGTTGGAGCAATTTATTTAGATAAAGGGTACAAAGAAACCAAGCGTTTTATTCTGGATAAATTAATTAAACCACATTTTGATTTAAATGAATTAGTTTCCACCACCAAAAATTTTAAATCCAAGTTAATCGAATGGGCGCAATCGCAGAATAAAACAGTTCGGTTCGATATTATCCATCAAAAACAATCCGGCAGCACCACCGAGTTTACGTCGGAAGTTACCATTGATGGAAATCCTGTTGCTACAGGTACCGGTTACTCCAAGAAAAAAGCCGAACAAGCCGCTGCCGAAAAAGGTTTAGCTGCTCTCCAGGTCTTATAAAAGCGCCTATTGGCTGAGGTTCAATACCATCATTCTTTCAGTTTTAAAAATTACCGCGCTTTTCTAGTAGAATCAAAAAATTTCCTTTCTGTTTCCTCATTCTGTTCGTGTAATTTTGCTAATTTTTAAAAAACAGCAGATTAGAGACTCTTACCCAGAATACCTTATCTAAAGTTCCGAAATGTAGCTGCTTTTAATTAGTTGATAGAATTGCATATAAGTAGTATAAGTTTTATTATTTTGGCTTAAGTTGCAGCTACGGTAACTTTAAAAATTTAAAAACAGGGTAGTTATTTGTTTCGTTTTTTAAATTTTAGTTGAAGAACCTGGATACTTTAACAAAATTCCAAGTTTGGGGTTTATGGGATGGAATCCACTATAAAATTTAAAAAATCTAAAGCAGATCAGCTGCTAACTTGCTAAGTGCATATTTCGTTGAAAGACCACATGAAGACTAGCCTCAAAATTGCGGGAGCCGCGTTAAACCAAACTCCGCTCGACTGGAAAAATAATCTGACGAACATTAAAAATGCCATTAATGAAGCGCAAGCCCAACATGTAGAGATTCTGTGCTTACCCGAGTTAGCCATAACGGGCTACGGCTGTGAAGATATGTTTCTGAGTTCGTGGTTACCCGAAGTGGCGTTCGAAAAGTTGCTAGAGGTAAAAGAATGGTGCACCGATATTATTGTTTGTGTGGGCTTACCATTGCCTTTGCATAATCGCATTTACAATACTACCTGCGTCATTAAGAATCAGGAAATTATCGGTTTTACGGCAAAACAATTTTTGGCGAACGACGGCGTGCATTACGAACCCCGTTGGTTTACTTCGTGGCCGGCCAACGAGATTCGTACTTTTGAAAAGAACGGCCATCCATACCAAATAGGCGATATTATCTACGAAGAGCAAGGCGTACGCTTTGCCTTTGAAATTTGCGAGGATGCCTGGCGTTCCGATAACGATCGGCCCGCCAGCCGGCATTTGGCGAAAGGCGTACATTTGATTATCAACCCCAGTGCGAGCCATTTTGCCATGAGCAAAACCGATTTGCGCTATAAGCTGGTCCTTAATGCTTCTAAAAAGTTTAATTGCACGTATTTGTACGTAAACTTATTAGGTAACGAAGCGGGCCGCATGATTTACGACGGCGAGATTTTAATTGCCCAGAACGGAAACCTGATTACCCGAAACGTATTGCTCAGTTTTAAAAGTGTAGACGTAGAATCAGCCGAGGTTAATTTTGCGCAACCATTAGTACCGGCCGAAACAATCGCCGAATTAGGCCCGATTGACGAAATTAAAGAATTTATTTCCGCTATTACTTTAGCTTTATTTGATTACCTGCGCAAAAGCCGGAGCAAAGGTTTTGTTTTGTCGTTAAGTGGAGGAGCCGATTCCTGCGCTTGCGCTATTGCCGTAGCCGAAATGATCCGTAGGGCAGTACTGGAAATTGGGCTGGATGAGTTTGCGGCTAAACTCAATATATTTTCTTCCGAAGAAATTAATAATTTAAAAAATTTGTCGGAAATAGAGCAAGTAAAAGCAGCCACTAAAAGATTATTAGTTACCGCTTATCAAGCCTCGCGTAACTCTTCGGAGGATACCTTTAACTCGGCTAAAGGATTAGCTGACTCTATTGGGGCCACTTTTTACCATTGGTTCATTGACGACGAAGTAGCCGGATATACTGAAAAAGTAGAAAAATCTATCGGACGGAAACTGACCTGGGAACACGACGATATTACGTTGCAAAATATTCAGGCTCGGGTACGGGCCCCGGTTATCTGGATGCTGGCCAATTTAAATAATGCGCTCTTAATGGCTACTTCTAACCGAAGCGAAGCTGCCGTGGGCTATGCCACCATGGATGGCGATACGGCTGGTAGTATTTCGCCTTTAGCCGGCATCGATAAAGATTTTTTGCGACAATGGCTGGTGTGGGCCGAACGGGAGTTAGGGTATACTGGTTTACGTTTTGTGAATGCGCTGCAACCCACCGCCGAGTTACGCCCCGCGGAACAAACCCAAACCGACGAAAAAGATTTAATGCCCTACAAAATTCTAAATCAGATTGAGCGGCTGGGCTTTTATGAACGTCTGTCGCCTAAGCAAGTATTTGAAAAAATGCGCGGCGTAGAACCCGATGATTTATTAAAAATGCACATTAAACGGTTCTTTACTCTCTGGACCCGTAATCAATGGAAACGCGAGCGATATGCTCCTTCTTTCCACCTCGACGATTACAACCTGGATCCTCGAAGTTGGCTGCGCTTTCCAATTTTAAGTGGCAGTTATCAGGAAGAACTTGATTTTTAACCTGGTTTTACCATAACGGTTTATTTAAAAGATAGCGCTAAGATTATCTTAATTTGTGTAATTTTGGCGCTTACCTGTTTACTATGACTTTCATGAACCTCTTCCTTTGGAATCCGATCGTCTGGAATGTATCGCCGGAAATATTTGATTTTGGATTTTTTGCTTTACGCTGGTACGGATTGTTGTTTGCGCTGGGTTTTGTGTTCGGACAACGTATTTTAACCCACATTTATAAAGCTGAAGGCCGTACCGAGCAAGATGTGGATATTATTACCTTGTACATGATTGTGGGTACGGTGCTAGGAGCCCGACTTGGGCACTGCTTGTTCTATGAGCCCGAAGTATACCTAAGAGATCCGATCCGAATTTTAAAAATTTGGGAAGGCGGTTTAGCCAGTCACGGGGCTACCATTGGTATTTTGCTAGCATTGTACCTATTCAGCCGAAAATATAAATTTGATTATCTATGGGTGTTAGACCGCATTGTAATTGTTGTGGCCTTAGGAGGAGCCTTGATCCGGTTAGGTAATTTGTTTAATTCCGAGATTATCGGTAAACCTACTACCTTGCCTTGGGCCTTTAAATTTGAAAAAAATCACGAGATTATCAATGGGGTGCAAGCTTCTTTGCAACCCCGTCACCCAGCTCAATTATACGAATCTATTTCCAGCTTCTTATTATTCTTGTTTTTATACTATCTCTGGAACCGTCGAAAGTCGTTTACTCCGCGGGGTTTATTGTTCGGATTATTTGTGGTAATCTTATTTTCATTGCGCTTTGTTTATGAGTTTTTAAAAGAGAACCAAGTAGATAAAGAAGATTACTTGCTCAATGCCATTGGCATGAATATCGGACAACTTCTAAGCGTTCCATTAATTCTCGTAGGTATTTATATTCTGTTCCGGGCTATTACCAAACCCACGTATGTAAATCCGGTAAAATAATTAATGGACTGCTGTTTGTTATAAACCTGTAATTAGATAAATTATGAGGTTTATGCTTTTTAAAGAATTGAACATTTCGAAGTTTTAGATAGGAAGTAAATTTGTAATTCCTAGAATCTAGCAATAAGATAAAATACCTTTGAACTGGTTTAAACTTCCAATTAACCACTTTTTGTTAGGTCAGAAGCATAACTGCTTTTTCAAAAAATGGTAGGTAGTTTATATTTAGTTTTGAATGGGTTAGATTTACATTAGGGTTATTTCAGGTAGTATTTTAAAATTTGATTCAAAGGTTTAGTTACGGAACAGGGTCATAGCCGCTTCCTCCCCAAGGGTGGCATTTTACCAGTCGCTTTACCGCTAATTTAGTTCCCACAATAGAGCCATGTTTGCGTAAAGCTAGTCCGGCGTACTCGGAACAAGTAGGCGTAAACCGGCAACTGGGTGTTTTTAAAGGCGAAAGCACTTTTTGATAAACCCACACTAAGCTTAATAAGAAATACTGCATGAATTTCATAACTCACCCATCTAACTGGTAACTCTACAACCAAAAATTAAGCAGCTCCGTGCGATTAAAGCTTGTGTAAAATTAGTATTTCTTGGATTACAACTCTTTTTATCAGATAAAAGAAAACCGCGGTCTAAACAGCTTCAGATGTTTAGCACCAATGGAGTTGGTGTTATTTAAGATTAATCTGGTTTAAAAACAAGCTTATTAGTATGCTATTGCGCGAAAATTTAAAAATACAGTATGGTTGTTTTTACCCGGTTAACTTTTTGTTTCATTTTATTCTTTTGGGTTTCTAATACTTATGCGGCTCATGAACCTTTTCCTATCGGTGCCCGTGCCGCTGGATTATCGGGCGCGTCCGTAACTTTAACCGATGTTTGGGCTGTCCGTAACAATGTAGCCGGCATTGCCTCATTAAAGGCATTGGAGTTAGGTGTGTTCGCTGAGAACCGGTTTAACATTACCGCCTTTTCTACAGTTGGTCTGCAAGCCGTATTTCCTACCAAAAAAGCAGGAGCGTTTGGGGTAGATTGTTCCAGATTCGGCGATCAATGGTACAACGAACAACGCTTAGGTATTGGTTTTGCTCACCGCCTGGGTACCGTAAATTTAGGTATTAAAGCCGATTTGTTGCAAACGCATTTGGAAGAATTAGGTAGCAAAAAAGTTATTGCTATTTCATTCGGTGGTCAGTCTGAAGTTGTTCCGCATTTAGTTTTTGGCGCATCCATTTTTAACATCAATCAAGCAAAACTCGGTGATTACCAGGACGAACGCCTGCCTACAGTGATGCGGGCCGGCTTATCGTACCAGCCTATTAAGCAAGTGCAGGTAATAACCGAAGCCGAAAAGCATTTAGAATACCCGGTTAATTTAAAAGTAGCCTTGGAGTACAAGTTAATTGAAAAACTCACCTTACGGACCGGTGTAGCCACTGCTACGGAGCAATTTTCGTTTGGTACTGGCTTCCAGGCCAAGCAGTTGCAATTGGATTATGGTTTTGGCCGCCAATCTGTTTTAGGAAATCTCCATCAATTAGCCATATCTTTTAAATGGAATTAAGCAGCAACAAGTGGCTAAGGCTGATATTAGGCAGCTTTTTATGGCTGGCAAGTACTTTTACATGGGCCCAGGAAGTACCGCGTGCTGCTATAAATTTAGAATTATTAGCTCAGGAACTTGTCACTCAACCGGATAATGCCAACCTGGTATACGAAGATGTTTACGAAAATCTTCTTCAATACTATCAGCAACCAATTAACCTGAACAAAACCAATCGCGAAGAATTAGAATCATTATTTATTTTGTCGCCGATGCAGGTAAATAACTTTCTGGAGTATATGCGGTTAAACAGTCCCTTGTTAAGTTCTTATGAATTACAAGCTATTCCGGGATTTGATTTAGCTACTATTTACAAATTACTGCCCTTTGTGGTTATACCCGCAGGAAACCTGCTCACGCAATTACAGCCTTTATGGCTCCGCATGCAACAAGAAGAAAACCAATATTTCTTAGTTCGATACGACCGTTCGCTGCAGCAACGAAAGGGATACACTTTGGCTGATACCAGTAGCACCGGTAGAATTGCCAGCCGTTACCAGGGCTCCCCCAACAAATACCTCATTCGGTACCGTAACAGCCATGCCCGTGATTTTAGTGTGGGCTTTACCGCGGAAAAAGATGCCGGTGAACAGTTGATTTGGGATAAGGATACCCGGCGTTACGGCTTAGATTTTTACTCCGCGCATCTGCAATTGTATAATCAAGGTAGGTTTAAAACCTTAGCAATAGGCGATTATCAGATGCAGTTTGGCCAAGGATTACTGCTGGCGGGCGGTTTCGCCGTGGGCAAAGGCGCCGAAACAATTACTACCCTCCGCCGGAGCAACTTAGGTATCAGACCTTATTCATCAGTGTTGGAGGCAGCTTTTTTTCGGGGAGCCGCTGTTACTTATACCTGGGGTTCCTGGGAATCAACGTTGTTTTACTCACAGAAAAACCTGGATGGTAATCTGCAAAGTAGCACGGATACTTTAGCAACGGAAGATGGAGCTACCGACGATTCTTTTTCTTCTATTCAAGCCACAGGCTTTCACCGGACCCTTTCCGAAATTAATGCGAAGCACCGAATAGAGGAACACGTAACCGGCGGAAATTTTTTGTACCGGGCTAAACACGCTCCATTTACAATTGGCTTAACTGCTCTGCGCACCACATACAGCGCAGCCCGGCAACCCGTCTCACGCTCGTATAACCAATTTGAGTTTACTGGCCGGCAGCTTGTAAGTGTCGGAACGCACTATGCCTATAGCTGGCAAAATTTAAATTTTTTCGGAGAAACGGCCCGCTCTTCTACCGGAGGCTGGGGAACTGTAAATGGGATACTGGCGAGTTTGTCGGCGCAGGTAGAAGCATCCGTACTTTACCGTAATTACGGTCGTCAGTTTCATTCTGCGTACGGGAACGCCTTTGGCGAAAGCACCCGCAATAACAATGAGCAAGGTTGGTACTTTGGTTTAAAGATAAAACCGGCTTCCCACTGGGAAATTACAGCCTATCACGATCTTTTTACCTTTCCTTGGCTAAAATACCGGGTAGATGCTCCTTCTCATGGATCCGAGAGTTTAGTACGTTTGCAATACCAACCAACTAAAACAGCTCTACTATACGCGCAATTCCGGACGGAGAATAAGGGGCGAAATACACCAGTGGTAAATCAACAGATTGATTTTGTGAGCCCAACCCTTCGTCATAGCTTTTTGGTATATCTAGATTATACACCTACGCCTAAGCTAAACTTACGTTCGCGGATACAGCAGAGCTCTTTTATCGTTGAAGGCAGTACTACCCAAGGTTATTTTATGGCGCAGGATATTAATCTAAATTTAAAAAAATGGCAGTTTAGTACCCGTTATGGCTTGTTCGACACTGATAATTACGATAACCGCCAGTATACCATAGAGCGGGATGTGTTGTATGCATTCTCCGTGCCTGCTTTGAGCGGAGTAGGAGCGCATTATTACCTTCTGGTACAATTTAAAGCCAGTGCCAAACTTAATTTCTGGCTAAAGTATTCGGCTACAGATTACCGCCACCAGAAAACCCTAGGTTCAGGTTTGGAGGAAATGCAGGGGAGCCAGCGGGAAGATGTTCGCGTACAGGTACGCTATGGTTTCCATTAAAATTTAGTAACTTAACTGCTGTATCTTAGAAATACTATGGCAATGTTTTTAGCAAGAAGTAATTAGTACCTTAAAAAATTTAAAAAATTAACCGGCTACAAACATTTGCACTGCTTCCGTGTGCTTGCATTTAAGAGCAATGTCCATAGCTGTTTCGCCTGCAGTCGTTACTGCATTAATATCAGCCCCATGTTCCAGTAGTAATTTAATCATATCCGCATCGCCGTGTTGGGCAGCGGTGTGCAGCGGCGTAAAACCGTGTTGTTGCTGGCCGTTAATAGCCGCGCCTTGCTGCAATAAGTAAGTAACGGTTTCGAGGCTACGAGATGCTACTGCGGAGTGTAATGGATGCACTTGCCAGGCATTTTTAGAAGGTTCATTTACCGCGGCTCCTTTTACTAGTAATAACTTTACGGTATCCAGATGGCCAAAAAAGCTTGCTAAACCTAAAGGACTAAACCCATCCGGGGAAGTGGCATGCAGTAATTCCGGTTGTTCGTTCAGCAATTCCTGAACCCGGTCGTTTTCTCCTAAAGCAGCTGCTTCAAATATACTGAGCTTATAATTGTCATGAGCCAGTAACACTTCTAATAAGCGCGGATTCCGCTGGTAAGTGGCTAACAAGACTACTGAAATCTGGTCATCAGTTTTTGCATGAATTAAATCTGGTTCATTCGATAATAAGGCTTTTACCTGCGCAATATCACCTGATTTTACAGCTTCCCGTATTTCTGTTTCGTTAGACATAATTTTACTTTTCTATTAAATTACCAATATACCAGTTTTTGTTGTGTTTGTTTCTTTCTGCGGAATGGATGATCGTAATAGTAAATAGCAGCCCCTTTGTATAAAGAAATACTTGCTATTTACAATTTGTAGTGGGTAGCTAACTGCAAAGAAAAATTGTGTTAATTGTATGTACGTAAACATTAATCAAATTATAAAATATTTAAAATACGTTTCAAGATAGAAGTTAAAAGAAGATTGGAGAGAATCTAATTAAAAACAGAAGGCGCTAACCAGTTTCTGGTCAGCGCCTTCTGTTTTTAATATATGAAAGGCTATTTTTTAAATAATTAGAATTAAGCCGTTTTAAAACGACGTTCTTTAATTCTAGAAGCTTTACCGGAAAGACCACGGAGATAATACAAACGGGCTCTTCTTACTTTACCACGACGGATAACTTCAATTTTCTCAATGTTTGGTGATAATAAAGGGAAAATACGTTCCAGACCAATTTGGTTAGATACTTTACGTACCGTGAAAGTTTCACCATTGCTATTCGGGTTCTTACGCTGAATCACAACTCCTTGAAACTGCTGAATCCGTTCTTTGTTACCTTCCCGTATTTTTACGTGAATGTTAATGGTATCACCAGCAGCGAAATCAGGAATACCGGCGCGCTTTTCATTGTATTCTTGTTGAATGAGATCTAATAATTGGCTCATGGCTCTTATAATGGATTATAACGTATCTTCAAAATTCGGACTGCAAAGATAGAAAATTTTTTGTAAAAACAAAAAATTAGTTGATAGTTAGTAGACTGTATTACTCAGTAATCGTTCCTGTTTTAAGTTAAAAAATCAGAAAATGAATAGCAGAAATACTTTTGAAAACTCGGCCGTTTAATAATATTTTAAGGGATTGTGGACCGTAGACTATAGATTAATGCAGTAAATCCGGACGGCGTTGTTCGGTGCGGGCAACTGCTTGCTCAAAGCGCCATTGTTCTATTTTAGGAGTATCACCGGAAAGCAGAACGGCAGGTACCGACCAGCCATTGTAATCAGCCGGTCGGGTGTAAACCGGCGGGGCCAGTAAACCATCCTGAAACGAATCGGTTAAAGCCGATGATTCATCATTTAAAACGCCCGGTAAAATTCGGATTATAGCATCGGTTAAAACGGCTGCACCCAGTTCACCTCCCGATAATACATAATCACCAATACTAATTTCATGCGTGATAAAATGCTGGCGAACCCGTTCGTCTACTCCTTTGTAATGCCCGCATAGTATTATAATATTTTGTAAAAGAGAGAACCGGTTCACGGTATTCTGGGTTAAGGTTTCTCCGTCGGGAGTCATGTAAATAACGGCATTGTATTCGCGCTGTGCTTGTAATTCGGCTAAGCATTTGGCAATGGGCTCAATCATCATTACCATGCCAGCGCCCCCACCAAAAGCGTAATCATCAATCTGGCCGTATTTATTGATGGCATATTTACGCAAGTCATTCACGTAAATTTCTACCAGGCCTTTTTGTTGCGCGCGTTTTAAAATAGAATGGCCGAAAGGGCTATCGAGTAAGTCGGGCTGGCAACTAATAATATCAAACCGCATCGTCGTCGGGTTCTTCCTCCCTGCTGTTACCAGCCTGAGTGTACACCTCTACCAAGCCTTCGGGCAGGTTCACGTATAAGGTTTGCGTATCTTTTTCCGCTCGAAGTATGATTTCATCCTGCATGGGTATTAAAACTTCGGCGCCCTGGTAATCCATAGCCATTAAATCTTGGTGCGGAAGTTCAAACAACTCTTTTACTACTCCCAGTTTACCTAAGTTTTCATCCACAATAGTATAACCAATTAAGTCATGATAATAAAATTGGTCTGCTTCCAGGTCAGGTAAGGATTCTAGGGGCAGGTACAAGGAGATACCTTTTAACCTTTCGGCTTGCTCAATAGTATCGGTATCTTCAAATTTAACTAGAAACCGGTTTTTAGCTTGCGAGTCAATGGTTTGAATAAAAAAAGGAACCAGCTTTCCGCTAATAAGCAGGAAAACTGATTCCAATTCTTCGTAATCTTCCGGGTAATCTACATCAAAAAAAGCAATTACCTGGCCCTTAATACCATGCGTCCGGACGATGTAACCTAATTGGTAACAGGCATCAATATTCATGGTAGATAATTAAAATTAAGCTTGTTCTTCGGCGGCCGGTGCTTCGGCAGCGTCTTCCGCTGGAGCTGCCGGTTCAGCAGCTTTGGCAGCATCTGCGGCCCGTTTCCGGAGCGCCTCGGCGCGAGCTTCGTTAATTTTACGTTCGTTGTCTAAAGCAGCTTTAGCGGCATCGGATTTTTTCAAGTTTAAGGTTTCGCGCTTGCCCTGAATTTTAGCTTCTTTCTCATCTTTCCAGGTCTGGAATTTCGAATCGGCTTGCTCTTGCGTTAAAGCGCCTTTAGCTACTCCAATCTGTAAGTGCTTTTTAAACAATATTCCCGTATACGAAAGCATGGCTTTTACAGTATCGGTAGGTTGCGCACCGTTCATTACCCAGGTAAAAGCCTTATCCTGGTTGAAATTAATGGAAGCCGGATTGGTGTTGGGATTGTAAGTACCTAATTTTTCGATAAATTTTCCATCACGTGGGGATCTGGAGTCTGCCACCACAATGTCGTACATGGCAGCTTTTTTACGGCCTCTGCGGGCCAGTCTGATTTTAACAGGCATAATAAACTAACGTTTTGTTAAGCGACGGAACCCGTCCGTCTTTTTGAGGTTGCAAAGATAAGAAACTTTTTTAAAAATTGTATTACATCCAGTAAATAATGCTGTAGTTAAAGATCATCAATTCCTATAATTGTAATACTAAGTAGTTGGTCGTTTTTAGTTGTTCGTTGTAAGATCGTTAATAGATTAATAATCAAATACTTAAACTCAGGTTTTTATCAACTTAATTTTGTCCTGTTACTTATCTACTATTTTTTAAATTTTAGTTGCCTTACGATCAATAGGATAGTTACATTTTGAATAACCAGCTGAATTGTAATCCTTGGTTTTATCAGGGGACGAGAAAGTGCAAACCAATACTTTTTGCTGAACTGTAAAGCCCAAGTAACCAAACTCTGCTTAAGCTATTTAATTGTTTTAGAACAGATGCTGAAACTAAATTTAAACAATTATGGAATCAGAATTAATCGTAATTGAATGGAGTCCTGGACAGCATGTTGTCTGGCTTGTAAAGCTTGCTCGTAAGAAAAGCCGGTAAATTCACTTTGATCTAGGTATAAATAGGGCACCATTAAACTAGATTCTGACCAGGTTGCAACCGGAGTAATTTTTTCTATTTTTTTAAAATTTAGGATGTTAGCGGCCAGATAATAATCATCGAGCAACACATAACGGTAACCTTGTGCTTTTAAAGCAGGCAATTGCGCTTCATTAAAAACCAAAGTTACTTCGAGGTTAGCCTTTTGGGCAAAGGGTGTTATTCCTAAACCAACGGCGCTGGCTAATTTAGTAATGTGGCGGTGCTGTAAATAATTTACTACCAACGGATAACTAGTGTTCGCATAGGCGAAAACTTCTTTTTGCAATACAAAACCTTGGTAAATAATACTGGTTGAAATTAAACCAACCAGCAATATTCTATTCCTGATTAAGTGCAAGCTGCTCACGAAGGTAATAGCGTATAATAAACTGTATACCAGAAATAAACCCCGTGGAGCTTTTTGGAGCAAATGCATGCCGGCAACGTATAACAGGATAATCCAGAATAAGTATCCCCAAACGTGAATGGTCGTTTTGCGCCACGGTATAAAAATTTGCCGCCGAAATAATAGCGGAAAAAGAAATAGGCCTGCCACCACTAAAGGGGATTCAAACCGTAAGAAGTATTGCAAATAAAAGGATAAGTCTACATTTAAAAAACCAACTCGGGCACTTGGATTCGGAACTTGGTAATTATGAATAAGCGTATAGTAAACCGCCGGAAAACGGTAAAAAGGTAAGTTTACCAGCGCGGCAATCCCAGCATAAAAAACAAACGGCAATAATAGAATCAGCCCGCTGTAAATTAAATGTTTTTTCTGCAGAGCTCGGTCGAAATAAATATATTCTAAAACCAGGGCAATTGGCAACAGCAGCAAAAACTTATAATTAATTGTCAGCCCTATTGCTAAAAGTCCAGCTACCTGGAGAAAAGCGCTATAACTGTGTTCCCGAAAGCGTTTGTAATATTGGGGTAAAAGAAAAGCAAACAAGAATAAACTAGGTGCTTCTATGGTAAAATAGCGGCCATTGATGGCTAAGTAGCCCGATAAACCGGTAAATATTAATAGAAGGAAAGTAAAGAAGGCTGTTAAATTAACCTGGAGAGCTACAAATCGGCCAATGAGCAAAATGGCCAGCACATTAAACAAGCAGTTAACCAGAATATAAAACTGAAAATTTAACGCAAAAAACGTAAAGCAAGCATAAAACAGAAAAAAAGTAGGACTGGCGTGTTGAAATAAATGTTCAAAATGACCATTCCCAATTTCCTGCACAATCTGCCAGTTGCGGGCCGAATCGTAATCAAAAAAACCTGCTTGCCCGATTAAATGTGTTTGTATTGTGAAAATAAGGACACCGGCTGCAATGTAACCTACAAGAGAAAGGGGATGATTTTTAGGCACTCCTTATTTTATAGTTAAATAGTTAAAGGTAAGCTTGTTTTTATTTTGCTAAAGAGTAAAAATAAAAAAAGTCTCTTTATACAGCATAAAGAGACTTTGCATATAAAGTTAATACGGAAAGTTAAGCCCGTACTTTTTTTAAGCGAATAATTCTTAATTTATCCAGTGCCCAAATTACCGGATAAGTAGGATCTACTTCCCACCATTTTACGCCAAAATTAACCCGGTTAGGTAATTTGTGGTGATTGTTCTGAAATAACTCCCCGCCGGTTAAAAAATCAAAAAACAGGGAATTGCGGGATTTATCGTTATTGTCGAAGTTTTGATAACCGTATTTATGACCACTCCAATTAACAATAGCTCCATGTATCGGCCCCATTAAAAAGTGAAGCGGCAACAGCAAGTACATCCACCATTGGGTGGCAAAAGAAATGTAAAATAACACGTATAAAGTGCCCCAGCCAATCCGGGATAAGTAAGTGTCACCAACTTTTTCAATCGCATTCCATAAGGGATAACTACCTTCAAAACGCTCTTCGGCTTCTACACGTTTATGCAACACATTGTTGTAAATGTTTTTGGTTTTCCACATCATGGTAAAAGCATTATTGGAGAAATGCGGGGAGTGCGGATCTTTGTCGGTATCGGAAAATGCATGGTGCATGCGATGCAAAATAGCGTAAGCCCGCGGCGATAAAAACGAAGAACCCTGGGCAATATACGTTAGCAAAAAAAAGAATTTTTCCCAGAAAGAATTCATAGTGAACATTTTATGAGCCGCATACCGGTGCAGGTAAAATGTTTGAACAAATAAAGATAAGTACCAGTGCGCAACGAAAAATATAAGGATGGGCATCTTTAATAAAATAATATTTGAAGGTGAAAACTACAATAATGGAGTTTAGTGTAAAACAGTTTTGTTCCTATTAAGTTCACAAAGCTACAACACCAAGCCTAAACTTCTGAAATTATAGTAAAGTTTTTCACGTAAAATTGCTAAAATTCATGGTTTGGAAACAAGGAGGTTTATTTGTTGTTGGAACAAATTCCAGGGATAAGTAGCAGGTGGCAGCGCCGATACAAAAACCGGTTCGTGGCGTACGGGATGCAGAAATTTTAAAAAAAAGGCATGCAGGCAAATACTTTTATTTGGTAATAAGGCCGGAGCGCCATATTTTACATCGCCCACAATAGTACTTTTTTGGCTGGCTAACTGCACCCGTATTTGGTGGGGCCGGCCGGTTACAGGATTTACTTGTAATAAGCTAAATTCTGCTTCCTGACGGATGAACTGATAACTTAACTCAGCCCGCAAACTGTTAGGTACTTCTTTTACGTGTGCTTGCGTTGTATTGCGTTTTTCGTCTTTAACGAGCCAATGAATTAAGCGCGCCTGGGTATGAATGGGCGGATGATTAGTTATAGCCAGATAGGTTTTTTGAACAGTATTGTTTCGAAACTGCTCATTCATGCGCGCTAAAGCTTTGGAAGTTTTGGCCAGTAAAACAAGGCCACTAACCGGCCGGTCGAGGCGATGCACGACGCCGGTGAATACATTGCCCGGCTTTTGGTATTTTTCTTTTAAATACAGTTTTACTAATTCGGATAAAGGTACATCACCAGTTTCATCGCCTTGTACTAATAAGCCGGCGGGTTTATTAACTACAATCAAATGGTTATCTTCGTAAATTATAAATTGCCCAATATCAACCACTTTTTAATGTAAAATAAAAATGCAGAATTTTAACCTGATCAGAGTAATTTGATTGCTTAAAAATATACGGGTGGTAATGTTGCGAATATTAAAAAATCTTTCCACTGGCAATACATGACTGTTTAGCTGTTTTAAGTATTTGGGAATTTTAAATTTCTTATATTCAACCATGTACCTTGTTTAACTGGTTAAATTTTTAAAATTCTTAACCTTAAACCAATTCAACCTGCCACTTACAACTTATAACCTGCTACTAGTAAGCTTCTTCCAGACTAGGGAAATCGCGTGATTTTACGTCCGTTATGTATTCGCTAACGGCTTTTGTCATGGTGTCATTTAAATCGGCGTAACGTCGCAAAAACCGGGGCTTAAATTCTTTGGTTATGCCTAATAAATCGTGCGTAACCAAGACCTGACCATCTACGGCCGGACCGGCACCAATGCCAATTACCGGGATACGCAAACCTTCGGCTACCTGGCGAGCCAATTCGGAAGGTATTTTTTCGAGTACTAAGGCAAAACACCCTATTTCTTCGAGCAGTAAAGCATCTTCCAGTAACTTTTTAGCTTCTTGTTCTTCTTTGGCACGTACCGTATAGGTACCAAACTTATAAATAGATTGCGGCGTTAACCCTAAATGGCCCATTACCGGCACGCCCGCGCTTAAAATCCGGATTACAGAATCTTTAATCTCACTGCCACCTTCCAGTTTAATACCGTGGGCACCGGATTCTTTCATAATCCGAATAGCGGAACGTAATGCCTCCGATGAGTTACCTTGGTAGGAGCCAAAAGGAAGGTCGACCACTACAAAAGCTCGTTTTACCGCTCTAATCACCGAGGAAGCGTGGTAGATCATTTGATCTAAGGTAATGGGTAGGGTAGTGGTATGCCCGGCCATAACATTCGAGGCGGAATCACCCACGAGTAACACATCAATACCAGCTCCATCCAGAATGGAGGCCATTGAAAAATCGTAGGCCGTAAGCATCGAAATTTTCTCACCCCGTTCTTTCATGGCCTGTAACTGATGCGTAGTAATAAGTTTTATATCTTTTCGATGAACGGACATAAGGGAAAATTATGAATTATAAATCACGTAAGATGCTAGTTGCCATACGGGCTTCTTTCTTAATTGATAAAAATCTATCCTTAAAAAAAACCTCTTTCGCGGATAGCAGAAGAGGCGTAATATTAAGTTTAATTTTTAATTTCTAATTCATAATTTCTAATTTAAATAGGCCTAGCGCCAGTTAATGCCCCGGTTACGCGAAAGTTTTAAATCGCGCAGGATAGAAGATCGCGCATTAATATTAATGGAGTAGGATTGATATTCCCCAAACGGCACCCACGAAATACTCATTTCCCAGCAGTGCAAATCGCGGTAAATGTTTAAGCTGGTATACGTCATTTGCTTAAACTGAAAATCATAACCGGTGCTGTAAGTAACTTTCCATTTCTCGGTAAGGTTTACCGAACCATCTACCCCCAACGATTTGGATATTTGATCCTCCGCACGCAACGAGGTACTTTTAAAATAGGAAGCCGTAAAATTTAAACTTAAAGTCCACGGAATTTTAAAATCAACGTACTCGGCTACTAGATTCTGATTGGTTTCCAGCGAAGGCCGATTGGTGCGCGGCGCTTGTTCTTGTGCGGTTTGCGATCCCTTCTTCAAAGCCTCCGGGTTCAATTCCATCGACATATTCAGGTTGGCATTAACTAAACGGGCTAATTGGCCGCTACTTAAACTATACTCGTTTAACCGGCGACCTTCCTTAGTTATTTTGTATGGATCAAAAACGGCATTCGAGAATAAATTTAATTTTTTAAACAAAAGAGTCCGGAACTGAATATTAAAATTTTGCAACTGAAACGAATCGGCGGCAAAGTTGTACCCCGAAGTAATCCCCAGGTTATCAATCAAACTCACTTTCTCGAAGGTACTAGCGGTATCCGATTTAGCTCTTACTTTCATCTCCACGTTATTCGTTAAGCTAAAGTTCATGTTGCTCTGCCGGAAAGAAGTGGGAACTCCGTATAAACTCCGGTAAATTGGTAAATATTGAATCGGAATATTATCTTCAATATCTCGCCGGCCCACTTGCACTTGGCGGGTGTATTTTTTTGAAAAATCCGGATTATAGGAGTAACTGATATTAGGCGTCATCAAGTGGCGAATGGCCTCTATTTTTTTGCCTTTGATAATATAGGTACCGTATACCCGGGTACTTAAACTGGCATTGGCTGCGTAGGTATATGCCCGGTAAAACCCGTTAGTAGTATCTATCCGCACAGCGTTTAAGTTGTTCAGATAATTGTAATCGAATTTTTTAAAAAACCAAGTCTCGTTGTAACTTAAACCAGGCGATAACTGAAAAAACTTAAACAGCCGAATGCTGTTCATCGTAATGGGTAAAGAGTGCTGAATGCCATAATCAGCATTAGCCAGAATACGCCGGAAGTTTTTACCATTTAATTTTAAAACCGTATCCACAGCACTACCTCCCACTAAATTGGGGACACCACTTAAAGTGCTGCTGTTAATTTGGGTAGATATTAAGTTACGCGCACTTACATTATAGCTCAAAGCAATATCTTCGAACCAGCTGCCGCTGCTTTTTTTCTGAAACCATTTTAACGGTGTTTGGCGGTTTACGGCAAAAGTGGCTTCGGGTAAAGTGAAATTATGAACACCCGTGGTAGTATTCATGTTGTGCAAAGCCGAGGCCGTTAAGGTAAACGGTGAGGTAGGTTTGGCAAACTGATACTGTACGCTGGAATTAAACGTATTATTAAGCGCCAAGGCTGGGCTATCGAAGCGGTTCTGACGGTTATAAAACTGCGTACCGGCATTTACACTGGCCGACCATTTACCGCCCGGGCGTAAAGTAGTAGGCGTATGGCTGGCACTAATCCAAAAAGATTTAGGCTCTATGCGATTAAAGTTGCCCGGCCCAATAGTGGCCTCGCTGGCGGATGTTACCGGCGTTTTATTAGAACTATAACTCATACTGATATTACCCCGGTACCGGTACCGTTTAATGTACATCGACTGTAACTGCAGGCCGTAGCTGCCAAGCGAGTAAATATCGCCGGTTAAGCGCATATCAATATTCTCGTTTAATACAAAATAATATCCGCCGTTGCGTAAGTAAAAACCACGTTGCCGCGATTCCCCAAAAGTTGGTATAATTAAGCCGGAGCTGCGCTTTTTCGGCGTCGGGAAATAACCAAACAGAAAACCCAGGGGAGTGGGAATATCGCCAAAAACTAAATTAAATGGCCCGGTAAAAATCTTTTTACCCGGTATCGCCTTCATTTTACTCGAGTTAATGTAAAAATGCGGGTGCGGTAAATCGCAGGTCGTATACTTCGAATGAATCCCGTACATGGCATCGCCTTCGGTCTTTTTAACTACTTCGGCGTGCAGAAAACCTTCGCCCTGCTTAGTTACCACCTCCCGGATCTTTCCTTTTTTGGTTTTGAAATTATAGCTAATCTGTTCGGCTTCATACGTTTGCTGGTCGTCTTTAAACAGCGGTGTACCTAAGGCTTTTCCCGTCGAATCTTTGGAGCCAATCGCATTCACCAGGTTGGTTTTATAATCTAATTGGGTAGTATGCGCTTTTAACGACATGGTGCCATAATCAATACTGGCGTCGTTGTACATATTAACCAACCGGTTTTGTACGTTTAAAACAATAGAATCCTTAGCGGTATATTTAATGGTGGTTGTGATATCACCTTGGATCGAATCTTGTTTTACTTTTGCGGTATCCACCAAAATTTCCGGCGTTTGGGGTGTAGTTGTCCGGTTGGGCGTTTGTTGCGCCCAGGCATTTATCACTCCTGACAAAGCAAATACGATAGCTAGGAATATCCTCAAAATGTGTGGTAAACGTTTCAGAATTAATTAGCTTTTTATATATTTTTGCAAAGGTAAGATCATTAGTTTTAATGTAACGAAAGTCGTGAGAAATATTGTTTTATTTTTGTTGCCGGCCCTGATTTTTGTTTTTTCTGGATTTAGTACCAACTTAATTCGCCGGGATAACCGGGTGCGAACCGTAGTGATTGATGCTGGGCACGGAGCCCACGATAATGGGTGCAGCGGTCGGTTTTCGAAAGAAAAAGATGTAGCTTTAAAAGTAGCCCTGCAAGTAGGTAACTTAATCGAAGAAAATTTGCCGGAAGTTAAAGTAATTTATACCCGGAAGTCTAATGTGTTCGTAGAACTAATTGACCGGGCTGGGATTGCTAACAAAAATAACGCGGACCTATTTATCTCTATCCACTGTAATTCGGGTCCAACAGGGGCATTTGGCACCGAAACTTTCACGATGGGGTTGCATACTTCCGAAGGAAACTTGAAAGTAGCCAAACGTGAAAATTCCGTAATTTTAAAAGAAGAAGGGTATAAAGAAAACTACGATGGCTTTGATCCCAACTCGCCACAGAGTCATATATTACTATCCCTCCGGCAAAGCGCTTACATGGATAATAGCTTGCGTTTTGCTTCGATGGTCGAAAACCAGTTCGAAAATAAAGTGAGCCGCAAAAGCCGCGGCGTAAAGCAAGCCGGCTTAATAGTACTCTGGAAATCAGCCATGCCCAGTGTGTTAATTGAAACAGGTTTTTTAACAAATCCAGAAGAAGAAAAATATCTCAACGATAAATCGGGACAATCGTATATTGCTTCAGGCATATACCGGGCATTTAAAGAGTATAAACAAGAACTCGAAGCCACAAACTAATTCAACTTAAAACAACCTACGTGAAATTTTCTAAAGAAATAAAAGTTGCTTTACTGGGCATTGTAGCTATAGTAATGCTGTATTTTGGTTATACCTTTCTTCGGGGAAGCGATTTATTCTCTTCTAGTAATACTTTCTACGTGGAGTATGAAAGCGTAGATGGATTGAATATTTCTGCTCCTATTGTATTAAATGGGGTGAAAATAGGTACCGTAAAGGATATGTATATTCTGAAAGATAAGAATAATAAAATCCGGGTAACGCTTTCCGTGGATAAAGATATAGCCGTTGGCGACTCTACGATTGCCAGTTTATCGAACAGTGATTTATTAGGCGGTAAAGCAATCACCTTTTTCTTACGGCCTAATACTAAACAGTTTACCGGCGGCGAAACCTTAACACCTTTTGTTGAAAAAAGTATAACGGATATGCTCACGGCTAAAGCCATGCCGGTATTAGGTACTATTGACTCTACCTTGTTAAAATTAAATGCTTTTTTCGGCGAAGATGCGAAGCGCAGCATTCAAGCTACTATCTTAAATACGCAGGCTACCACCGAGGCCGTAAAAAATTTAATGGTAGCTAACCAACGCAACATTAACCGCATTACTACTAACGTGGCTGATCTTACTTCTTCTTTAAAAAATACAGAACAAAAATTTAGTCAGTTAGCTACTAATTTGAGTCAAATAACCGATACTTTAAAAAGAGCTCCTATTAATACCACAGTGCGGCAATTAAACACCACCATAGCCGAAGCCCAATCTATGATTAAGAAATTTAACCAGGATAGCGGTACTTTAGGTAAAATTATGAACGACGACTCTTTGTACCGGAACATGAACGCGTCTACCGAAAGTTTAAATGCTTTGCTGCAGGATTTAAAAGCTAATCCCAAACGCTACGTTCACTTCTCGTTAATTGGGGGTGGTACAAAAGTGAAGCAAGCAGATAATGTAAAATCGGCGGATAAGGTGCGGAATGCGAATACTGTTGAAAATACGGGAGTAGTGGGTGAAGTACAAAATAAATAATTTTTCCATTTCGCCCATCAGGTAGGAGTAAATCATGTACTAAAGAACTAATCAGGAGCATTTTTTTAAATTTTTATCTACCTACCCGCTCATATACTGCTCCAATATAAACTTAAATTTAAAAATCCGCTTCCAGGCGGATTTTTTATGCTATAGCCGTTTACGATGGAACAAACTACCGATTTTCATAAAAATGAAGATGTACTAAAACAGCAGATCTATCAACTAAAAAGTAAGTTGAAAAACGTGTATGTGGGAGGGGGTACGAAACGGCTGGAAGCCCAGCGCGCAAAAGGAAAATTAACGGCCCGGGAACGAATTAAATACTTGTTAGACGAAAGTGCCGAATATGTAGAAATTGGCGCTTTGGCCGGCGAAAACATGTACCCGGAGCACGGCGGCTGCCCCAGCGGGGGCGTAGTAGTGATGCTGGGCTACGTAAAAGGCCGCTTATGCGTGGTAGTGGCTAACGATGCTACCGTGAAAGCCGGCGCCTGGTTCCCGATTACGGCTAAGAAAAACTTACGCGCCCAGGAAATTGCTCTGGAAAACAAACTGCCTATTATTTACCTGGTAGATAGTGCCGGGGTTTACCTGCCTTTGCAAGACGAAATATTTCCGGATAAAGAACACTTTGGCCGCATTTTCCGGAATAATGCCGTAATGTCGGCCATGGGTATTATTCAAATTTCGGCGATTATGGGGAGCTGCGTGGCGGGTGGCGCTTACTTGCCCATCATGTCCGATGAAGCCATGATTGTGGACCAAACCGGTTCTATTTTTCTGGCCGGTTCTTACCTGGTAAAAGCCGCCATCGGGGAATCGGTGGACAACGAAACGCTCGGTGGTGCCACTACCCACACCGAAATTTCGGGGGTTACCGATTATAAATTTAAAAATGACCAGGAATGTCTAGATGCCATTCGCAATATTTTCGATAAAATAGGCGAGCCCCAAAAAGCCGGTTTCAACCGCACAACTCCGGCACCGCCGCAATTAAAGCCAGCTGAAATTTACGGCTACTTGCCCGCAGACCGCGTGAAGCCCTACGATATGCTGGAAATCATCCGGCGGCTGGTAGATCATTCGGAGTTTGAACCTTATAAAGAATTATACGGGCAAACTTTAATTTGTGGCCTGGCCCGCGTTGACGGTTGGGCCGTGGGCATTGTGGCTAATCAGCGGAAAATGGTAAAAACCAAAAAAGGCGAGCTGCAAATGGGTGGGGTCATTTATTCGGACTCGGCCGATAAGGCGGCCCGGTTTATCATGAACTGTAATCAGAAAAAAATACCTTTGATTTTTCTGCAGGATGTATCGGGATTTATGGTAGGTAGCAAAGCCGAACAAGGCGGCATTATAAAAGACGGGGCTAAAATGGTAAATGCCATGGCAAACTCGGTAGTACCTAAGTTTACGATTATCATTGGTAACTCATACGGGGCTGGCAACTACGCCATGTGCGGCAAAGCCTACGATCCGCGATTGATTTTCGCCTGGCCCACCGCGCAAATGGCCGTAATGAGTGGAGCGGCCGCCGCGAATACTTTATTGCAAATTCAGGTAGCTTCATTAAAAAGTAAAGGCGAAACCATTACGCCCACGGCCGAAAAAGAATTATTAGATAAAATTACTACTAGCTACAACGAACAACTCTCGCCGTATTACGCGGCAGCCCGTCTGTGGGTAGACGGGATAATTGATCCATTAGAAACGCGCCAGGTAATATCTTTAGGCATTGCGGCGGCCAACCATGCCCCCATCGAAAAACCATTTAATGTGGGTGTTATTCAAACCTGAAGAAAATAAATTAGAAATTAAAAATTTAAAATTAGAAATTTGTACGCCTTCCTTCGTTTGAAAGAAGCGAAAATTCTTTTTAAGTAGCGCGGCAAAAAGGAAACGCAGGGATCAGGTAATTTTGTTAGTGTTAATCAGAAATAAGAAAACAATATGGAATGGATTTCTAATTTTTAATTTCTAATTATTAAAGAGTGACAAATCAAGAAATAAAAGCTTTAATATCTTTACTCGACGACGAGGACCAGGAAATATCCGTACACGTAGAAGATAAAATTGTATCGCTGGGTGAGCCGGTAATTCCTTTTTTAGAAGAACACTGGGAAGAAAGCATTAACCCCGAGGTACAGAAAAAAATCGAAGATCTGATTCATAAACTACAGTATGAATCTTTATTAAGTAGATTAGCCACTTGGCGAAAAACAGGAGGACAGAGTTTAATCGAGGGCATGTGGTTAGTGAATACTTACCAATACCCAGATGCTGATTTAGCGGTAATTAATAAAACGCTGGACCAGATTTATTACGAAGCCTGGTTGCACATTAAACCAGATATGCATCCTTACGACCAAATCAAAGCCTTAAATCACGTTTTATTCCGCATTTATAAGTTTTCGGCTAACACTAAAAATTTTCATTCGCCGGCTAATTCCATGCTGCACCTGGCACTAGAAACGCAAAGAGGCAATCCGTTAACTTTATGCGTTATTTACCTGACCGTGGCGCAAAAGCTAGGCTTGCCGGTTTACGGGGTTAATCTGCCGAACTTATTTATTCTGACTTACAAAAAGGACGGCTACCAGTTTTATATTAATGTGTATAACCGAGGCTTAATCTTATCGAAAGCCGATATTGATTCGTATATTTTGCAGCTAAACTTGCACCCGGTCGATATCTTTTATGAGCCTTGCTCTAATCCGGACATTATTAAACGAGCGTTGCGCAACTTAGCGGTATCGTTCGAGAAATTAAACGAAACAGAAAAAGCTACGGAAGTAAATAAGTTATTAGATGCGCTTACGGATGATTCAGATACGGTACTTCGGCAAGATGCCGGCGAAGAAGAGAACGAAAGCAACCCGGAAAACAACGAAGACGACGAGCCATTAGAATAGCGATAGATTATCAAAATTTAAAAAAGCCGCTTTAAAAAGCGGCTTTTTTAAATTTTGATAAGATTTACTTTGCGCATGATGGAGTTAATACAAAATCCGCCGTAAATTAAAGGTTTGGTTTATCAAATAACTGCACGAGTATTTAACCTTTATATAAAAGGTTACCAACCAAAAAAATACCCGCCATCATAAAACAATAAAATAATCCGCTTTTAAAGGCGAAGTTATGGTAAACAGAAATATACCTGAGTTTATAGTTTCTGTAAGCAATTAAGCCCATCATAAGCATACCCGGAACTATCAGGAAAAATGCACCTAAAGAAGCCATAGCGGACCATTTCCAAAATATTTCGGTTAAAATAATTAGCAGTATTCCGCCGTAAATACTAAAAATAAAAAAAAGTCGATTAGAGGAGGGTTTTCAACTAATTCTTTTAAAATTTTCCTTTTTTTAAAAAAGATAGCTTGCTAAGCCAAACGCTGGAGTTATCAGGTGAATTAAAACAAATGTTATGAGTTCCATTTATCTAGGCGCTAACAAGTAGGCTTAATCCGAAATCGCCAAAATAAGCGCTACGTTACAGATTGTGGCTCGTTTATTTTGCTGCTGTATTCTTTTATAGTATCTACAAAACATTTCACCTTATCGGGGTCGGTATCGGGGTAAACGCCGTGACCTAAATTAGCGATGTGCCGGGTAGGCCCGAAAGCTTGCAGCATGGCGATGGTTTCTTGCCGGATATTATCGAAAGAACCGTATAAAGCGCAGGGATCTAAATTACCTTGTAAAGTTTTGTTAAAGCCAATCGCGGCCCGGGAATCGGCTATATTCATGTTCCAGTCCAAACCAATGGTTTGACAATCTAATTGGGCAAATTCAGACAAGGCAAAAAAAGCGCCTTTGGCAAAAACAGTAACGGGCACCGTTGTAATGGCATCGCAGATGCGGGCAATATACCGGGTAGAAAATTCGTGGTAGTGCGCCGGCGGCAAAATGCCTGCCCAAGAGTCAAAAATTTGTAACATCGCGGCTCCGGCATCCACCTGGGCTTGCAGGTAATTAATGGTAACCGTGGTAATTTTATCGAGTAGTGTATGCGCTAATTCCGGCGAAGTGTAAAGAAGTTTACGGGCTTTGGAAAATGTTTTAGAACCGCTGCCTTCCACCATGTAAGCCAGAATAGTCCAGGGAGCGCCAGCAAACCCAATTAAAGGTACCCGGCCGTTTAAGGCGCGTTTAGTTATCCGGATAGCTTCGTACACGTAGTGCAGTTGAAAATGGGCTTCTTCTACGCGTAAGTTTTTAACATCATCGGGAGTTTGAATGGTTTGCGGAAAAATGGGCCCACGTTGTTCGATCATCTCGTAGGTGCAGCCCATGGCTTCCGGTACCACCAAAATGTCCGAAAAAATTATGGCGGCATCTACGCCCAAAATATCTACCGGCTGAATGGTTACTTCGGAGGCGAGCTCGGGGGTTTCTACTAATTCTTTAAAGCCACTTACGCTGCTCCGCACTGCCCGGTATTCCGGTAAAATCCGGCCCGCTTGCCGCATGAGCCAGACGGGAGTCCGTTCCGTTGGTTCGCCGGCGGCGGCTCGTAATATTAAATCATTCTTTAACTCCATGCGGCAAAGGTAATAGTTTTAGTCGATAGTCCATGGTCCACAGTCCACAGTTGAGGGGTCGTAGTACACAGTCGGATGGTACATAGTCTGCGGTTGATTGTGTATGGTCTCTGGTTTCTGGTTTTAAAACTATGGGCTGTAGGCACTAATTAAAAGTCTAAAGTTGAAGATTCCTTTATTTTTAAATTTTAGTATATCAAAAACTCACCTGACGCGCCGAAAATTTAAAAAATTAAATTATGGCTTGTGGAGCACAAATAATTTAAAAACGGAGGTGTTAAACCATCAACCAACAACTACCAACTAAAAACTTTAACCTGTGGACTGTGGACTACTTAAACAACGCAATTAAAGCTGAGGTAATGAAATTCACCCCCAGCGAAAGCACGATAAAACCCATGATTTTAGATAAGGCCTCTAAACCGGCTTTGCCCATTACCCGGATAAGTTTCGGCGAAAAAATTAAAATATAATACGTGGGAATGGCCAACAGCACAATGGCCAGAATAATTAAAGCCATATCGGTGTACGACAAAGATTGGGTAAACAAACCAATACTTACGGCAATAGCACCAGGGCCAGATAGCATGGGCATGGCGAGCGGCGTAAAAGAAATATCGGGCTTGCTTATGCTTTCCTCCACGGCATCTTTCGATACTTTACGGCCCGCGTCAGACTTGGTGTTGAGTAAATCTATTCCGGCTTTTAAAATCATGATTCCGCCGGCAATGCGTAAATCGTGAATGCGTAAACCGAAAAAATTTAAAATATACTGGCCGGCTAAGAAAAATACCGCTAAAATGCCGATCATGTATAAGCAGGCCCTTAAGGCCTGTTGCCGCCGGCGTTCCGGGGTGTCGTCTTGGGTAAGCGTTAAAAATACCGGCATAGCTCCAAAAGGATTTACCACCGAGAAAAGCGCCGAAAAGGTAGCCAGCAAAATTTCCATGAACCGGAGCCTGATTAAAATTTAAAAAATAAAAGTAAAGGTAGTAATAGTTTATAACTGGCCCATACGGTTGTTTTAAAAGCGTGTTATAAATGGTAAGAACGTAAAATGGAGAAAGCCCGCACGTGTTTAATAATGAAAGTAAGTAATCAATATTTCACCGAAATCTTTGCAGCGAACAGGCTATTTTGCGTTTTAATTATTTAAAATTATTTATACCAACAACGAACAAATAAATAATAGTGAACAGTTAGTTAGTTTATGGCACGGCTGCTGGCTGATACTTTGGCAAATAAATAAATTGCTTACTTTTGGGCTTCATCCGTTAAATAAAAAACAACCATGCAAGGAGAAATTAAACTCGGTATTTTAGGGGGCGGCCAATTGGGCCGGATGCTGCTGCAAGCCGGGATTGATTTAAATTTATACACGTTAATTCTGGATCCGGACCCGGAAGCCCCCTGCCAATCATTATGTAACGAATTCGTGGTGGGTAGCTTTGCCGATTACGATACCGTTTATGCTTTCGGAAAAAAGTGTAACGTAGTAACCATCGAGATTGAACACGTAAATACCGCGGCTCTGTTGCAATTAAAACAAGAAGGCGTACACGTGTTTCCGGAGCCTGAAGTAATAAAAATCATTCAGGACAAAGGCTTACAAAAAGAATTTTATAAAAATAACGCAATACCCACCGCCGATTTTCGGTTGCTCCAGAACAAAACAGAATTATTAGAACAAGCTGATTTTTTGCCAGCCTTTCAAAAATTACGCACCTTGGGCTACGACGGCCGCGGAGTAACTCGCCTGACGAGTCCCACTGATTTCGAGAAGGGATTTGAAGCGCCCACGGTACTGGAGAAATTAGTGGATTACGATAAAGAACTGGCCGTGTTGGTAGCCCGTAATCCGAACGGGGAGGTAAGCTGTTTTCCGGCAGTGGAACTGGTATTTCATCCGGTGCACAACCTGGTAGATTATTTATTTTCGCCGGCGGCTATTTCGCCGGAAATAGCCGCACAAGCCCAGGAAATTGCTAAACAAGTTATTCAGGCCTTAAACATGGTAGGTTTACTCGCCGTAGAAATGTTCCTGACCAAAGAAGGTGAAATATTAGTAAACGAGGTGGCCCCTCGGCCGCATAACAGCGGGCACCATACGTATAAAGCTAATCTTACGTCGCAGTTTGAACAGCACTTACGGGCTATTTTAAATTTACCTTTAGGAAATACCCAGGGCCATAGCGCCGCCGTAATGCTCAACTTACTCGGAGAACCGGGTTTTTCGGGCCTGGCGCAATACGAAGGTTTGCCGGAAGCTTTGGCTATTCCGGGAGTCAGTATTCATTTATACGGTAAGAAATTTACCCGGCCGGCCCGGAAAATGGGACACGTAATTATTACGGCGGCTACGGTAGCCGAAGCCACGCAAAAAGCAAATAAGGTAAAAGAAGTAATTAAAGTAAAAGCATGACCGAAACATCCGCTAGTAATCAATCCACTCCATTAATCGGGATTATTATGGGCAGCCAATCTGATTTAAAAGTAATGGAGCCCGCCGCCGAAATCTTAGAGGTAATGAATATTCCGTTTGAGTTAACTATTGTGTCGGCGCACCGAACGCCGCACCGCATGGTAGAATACGCCGAAAATGCCCGCAAGCGCGGGTTGCGGGTAATTATTGCCGGTGCCGGAGGGGCAGCTCATTTACCCGGTATGGTGGCCTCCCTGACTACTTTGCCCGTAATTGGCGTACCGGTGAAATCCAGTAACTCTATTGATGGGTGGGACTCGGTGTTATCTATTTTGCAAATGCCGGGTGGCATACCAGTGGCTACGGTAGCTTTAAACGGCGCCCAAAATGCCGGTTTACTGGCCGCGCAAATTCTGGGTACATTTAATGCGGCTATCGCCGACCGTTTAGAAAAATACCGCAACTCGCTCCGGGAAAAAGTAATGCGTTCCGTAGACGAACTCCGCCGCGGCGAGCGCGACGATGATTAAGCTATTAGCTGACCCGGATTTTGTATTAAGGTACTTGTCGGGCGCCAGTCTACTGGTAATTAATGGCGGCCATGCCATTCTTTTTAAGTTAGCCGTATAATATGGTTTACAGTGCCGAGATACGATGGTTTTTTAAAAATCGGACCGAAACCGAATCAATAGAACATTGGTTTAATGCTCACCAGCAGTTTTTTACGGACAAATGGGATCGCGCGGATATTTACTTATGGCAACCCGGTTTAAGTAAGATTGGCGTAAAGATTCGGGAAGGAAAGGTTGAAGTAAAGATTTTATTAGCAGAGCGGGGAGTAGTGCCTTTAATGAACGCTAATTCTGGGTTAGCTAATGATTGGGTAAAGTACAGCTTTGGGCTACTAGAATCAGACGCAGAAAACCTAAACTTGCTCCAGCAGTTCAGTGAACAGCCGTTAAATTCAAATGAGCAGCTCTGGGTGCGGGTGGATAAGGAACGATTACTTATTAAAATGGGGATAAATCCAGACAATAGCCTCAAGCAAGTCGCGGCAAATTCGTGGCCCGAAGAAGGTTGTGGCGTAGAGTTAACCCGGATTAGAGTTCATCGGCAAATATTCTATACGTTTGGTTTAGAGGCGTTCAGCAAAACCCAGCAAGAGCATCGCAACTTAGAGTTAACGCTCCAGCATACTTTGCCCGCTTTAGCCGTAAATAATCTACACCACCAGCAATCTAATTCTTATCCTGGTTTTTTACAGGATCTATCTTTTCGCTTACTGGAGTAAACACCATCTAAGCCCTTCTCTTCGCGAAAACAGCTGTTTTTTTAAATTTTGGCAACGTAGCGCTGCCTATTTACCGGGGTTTGGCCCGTTCGTATTGCACGGGCCAGCTTTGCGGTTGGTGCAGTTCCGAAGCGGCGGTTAAGCCAAAATACGGATCGCGGAGAAATTCCCGGGCAATAAATACCATATCGGCTTGCTCCGAGCGGATGATGTGATCGGCCTGCAGGGAAGAAGTAATTAAACCAACGGCACCGGTTAAAACAGCGGCTTCTTTCCGGATAGCTTGGGCAAAAGGGGTTTGGTAGCCGGGGCCGGGTTTTATTTGTTGCACTGGTACGTTTCCGCCCGAAGAGCAATCAATTAAATCAACTCCTAAAGATTTTAACTGACGGGCAAGTTCTACCGAGTCTTCTAGCTTCCAGGAGTTTTGGTCGGGAACCCAATCGGTGGCCGATAAGCGAACGAATAACGGTAAATCGGCGGGCCATACTTCCATTATGGCTTGCACTACTTCTAAAACAAGCCGGGTTCGGTTTTCGAAAGACCCCCCGTAGGCATCGGTTCGTTGGTTGGTAAGCGGCGACAAAAATTCGTGCAATAAATAACCATGGGCGCCGTGAATTTCAATTACCTTAAATCCGGCCGTTAAAGCCCGGGCAGCGGCCGCTTTAAAATCGGCTATTACGTTTGCAATTTGTTCTAAGGTCAATTCCTGCGGTGGTGGGGTTTCCTGATTGATGGGCACCGGACTGGGCGCCATTACGTTTTCCCAACCCCCTTCGGTGGGCGATAGATGCAAGCTGCCGGTCCAAGGCGAGCTTTTACTGGCTTTGCGACCGGCATGAGCCAGTTGAACTCCCGGTACCGCGCCTTGTTGTTGTATAAAAGTAGTGATGCGTTGCAAAAAAGGAATATGCTCATCTTGCCAAAGGCCTAAGTCGTGGGGTGTAATCCGGCCTTCCGGGTTAACGGCTGTGGCTTCGGCAATTACTAAGGCGGCGCCGCCTACTGCCCGACTACCCAGATGCACCAAATGCCAGTCGTTCGCAAAGCCATCGGTGCTGGAATACTGGCACATCGGCGAAACAACTATCCGGTTTTTAAAAGTAATAGACTTTACGGTGAGCGGGCTAAATAAATGATTCATGAGAAAAAGCTTTGTGACAATCTACCGAAGCTTTTAGCCTGAATTTAAGAGAAAAGTTGCCTTTTTTTAAATTTTATTCTTCTTGCTAATAATTTACTCTTTCCAACTTTATTTTTAGCTGTTAAGATGTTGGCCTCAGACGCATTGCCTTATTCGTATCAATTATGAAAACCAATGGCCTTAAGATTGTTTTTCGAATGATTTAGGCTTACTGATTTTTACTTAATACCGAATGAATATTTTTTAATTGGGCGAGATTTTTCTGCAATGCCCGAATACTTTCCACCTCCAAAAAATCCTTTCGAGTAGCATCTTGCACTAGTTGTTTTTCGGCCAATTCTAACTCTTTAATAGCGTTTGGTAATTGCTGATTCACGAACATCATAACCTGATGCAACTTTTTGTTTAAGGTCTTTATTTGGTATTTTTCCTGTTCCAGCTCTTCTTTTTTTTGCCTTAACTCTAAATGAGCTACTACTTGCTCCGAAAGCGTAGCTAAAGCCATTTTCTGAGCTTCGGTAAGTTCCCGCGGCTGATTATCGATTACACATAAAGTGCCTAAACGGTAACCCGCGTTTGTAACTAAAGGAGCACCGGCGTAAAAACGGATATTAGGATCGCCGGTAACGTACGGATTATTGTAAAAACGAATATCTTCTAAAGTATCGGGTATTTCCAGAACATCATCGCTTTCAATGGCATACTGGCAAAAAGAATCTGTCCGGAGCGTTTCGGTACTGGAAATACCTACTTTAGCTTTAAACCATTGCCGGTTTTGAGTGATTAAGCTAATTAAAGAAATGGGTGTTCCGCAAATGTAAGATGCTAAAATTACTAAATTATTGTATTGTTCTTCTTCGGGAGTATCTAAAATATGGTAAGCGTGTAAGGCTTCTAATCTTTTAGATTCCTGATCCATGGTAAAAGGAGTACTGGAAGTAGGGTACAGTTCCGACATAGATAATTTATTTCTTTATTTAAATATGAAAAACTTAAGAAGTTATTTAAGTAAGTAATTTATAGATAATGGATTAAATTACAAAATGAAGAGGCAAATAATTAGATTAGATAAAGCTGCATCATGTTTTTGAAAAGTAATATTAGATTTTTTAAATTTTAAAAATTGAATCTATTTAATTTAAAATTGTATTAATAAGATAATTAAAGAGAATAGGTTTTTAAATGCCAAGTTCATGTAATTAGGATGAATTTTTATTTAGTATAAATTATAGCCCTTAGCTATAATTTCGGGTTCTAATTTTATCCATTCTTATTGCCAGCTAACAACTCACAGCTCTGTTACAGCGGAACAATTCGTCATTTGGTACTCTTTAATTTTGGTTGATGCCAAGTATTATTCCGGATCAATTAATCTTTTTAAAAATATTTTTAATTAAAAACTCCCTCTATTTGATTTAAATTGGGTTTTATCAAGTATATAATACTATTTGTTACTTAGTACCTTGCTTTGCATAGTACCTTATGTTATATTTGTGTTGTTCTTCCACCTGAGCTCGCTAAACCCAACTGGCGGGTATCAGAAAAATTAACTGAAAATCAGACAGATTATCGATGACTAAGCTTTACTTCTCTAAAACCATGAAAAATGTATTTAAACTTTTACTAATGGCCTTAATCATAATTGTGGGCCAACCTCCCGTAGTAGCTCAATCTGACCATGGATTAACCGGAATTTTAAAAGATGAAAAAGGAACCGCTATTGGTTATGCTACGGTAGCGGTCGTACAAGCCGCCAATGGTACCGTTGTTACGGGCACCGCTTCCGAGGCGGAAGGATTTTTTAAAATTAAAGTGGCCGCAGCCGGAACTTACCGGTTGCGTATTAGTGCGCTAGGATTTATAACGCTGGAAACGCCAGCTTTTGACCTGATAGCCAATGCCAGTAAAGATTTTGGCGTAATTGTTTTACAAGCAGACACCAAGCTGTTAAAAGAAGTAAATATACAGGCATTACGTCCTACCATCGTCAATCATCCGGATAAAATAGTAGTAAGCGTGGAGGGTACCGCCCTGTCGACGGGTAATACGGCGTACGAGGTTTTGCTTAAATCGCCGGGCGTTTTTGTGGACCAGGATGGTAATATTCAACTTAATGGTAAATCGGGGGTCCGGATTATGATTGACGGAAAACTAACTTACTTATCCGGTAAAGAATTGCAAACCATGTTGCAAGGCATGGCCGCCGAAAACTTAAAAGATCTGGAATTAATCACCAATCCATCGGCTAAATACGATGCGGAAGGTACCGCCGGTATTATAAACATAAATTTAAAAAAGAACACCTTGAGTGGCGTAAACGGTAGTTTGTACGGCGGTTATCAGTACAACAACTGGCACGCTTACTCCGCCGGTGGTAACGTTAATGTTAAAAAAGGCAAATGGAATTCTTTTGTAAATGCCGATGTAGCGCGTCGGATTTTTATCCGGGATGCCCGGTTATACCGCGAGTTTAACTCGCCCGAAAGCAGCACGCAATTAACGCAATCGGCCAAAGAAAAAGCCATTCGGATCGCGCCATCGCTCCGCTTAGGAACCGATTACGATTTTTCTCCGAAACACAGTGTGGGAGTAATGGCTAACCTGGTGTACCAGGATATGACCAGTGATTTTAACTCAACCTTGCTCGAATACCATACTGAAGCGGCCAATAACAAATGGGTACGCAATAATAATTTGCTTAAAGGTACTTTTGCGAACGGCACCTTAAACGCCCACTATGTAGGTAAACTGGACACGCTGGGAACTGCCTTATCCGCGGACCTGGATTATGTTCGGTTATACGACCACGATGAGGCCACTTACGCCAATCAATTCCGGTATTTAACGCCAACCCGGCCCGACAGCTTGGTAGATTTAGCTAGCAATAACCCTAGCAGCTTTAGCATTTACTCGGCCAAGGTAGATTATACCAAACCTTTTTCTAAAAATACCAAACTGGAAGTTGGGGCGAAAGCCAGCCATGTAGTGTCGGATAACGAGCTGGCATTTTTTAAAGTAGCCGATAATCAACAAATTGTAGATGAAAAACGCAGCAACCATTTTTTGTACCGCGAAAATATTTACGCCGCTTATACAAATTTTAGTACCAGTTTGGGCGAAAAATGGAAAATACAGGGAGGTTTGCGCGCCGAAAAAACAATTGCCGAAGGTAAATCTGTAACCAAGGATTCGGTAAATACCCGCAACTACCTAAACCTGTTTCCGAGTTTGTTTGTGATGCAGCAGGTAAATAAAAATTATAAAATTACTTATAATTATAGCCGACGCATTAACCGCCCTTACTACGGTAATTTAAATCCGTTCATCTTCTACATCGATCCGTATACGTCGGCCCAAGGTAATCCGTATTTACGCCCGCAATACACGCATTCGTTTCAAATGACGCAATCCCTGAAAGACACCTATATTTTAACCATTGGTTATTCTACTACGCAAGATGTAATGGCCGAAGTACCGGTGCAGAATAATCAAAATAACACCATGGTGTTTCAGCAGCGCAACGGCGATAAATTTAACGATGTAAACGCAGGTTTAGTAGCACCTATTAAAATTACGCCTAAATGGGACATGAACAATAACTTTACCGTGGGTTACCAAACGTACCGAATCGCGATACCGGAGCAAAACCAGGTTATAAACAATAATCAGCTTTTTACTTACGCCCGGTCTTCCAACAACATTCAATTACCCCGCGCTATCCGGTTAGAAGTAAACGTAGATTATCAAGGTCCCCGGGTATACGCGGCCTATCAGATAAAGCAAAATTGGGCGGTTGATGCTGGCTTAAAAAGAGCGTTCTGGAACAAACAGCTGGAAGTTTCGGCTAACGTTACCGACATTTTCCGGACCCGTCGCTTTGCGGGTACGGCAAACGTAGACAACAATGTAAATAAAATAAACCAGTATTTTGCCCAAAGAAGTGTGCGCCTGAATTTGCGTTATAACTTTAACAAAGGAGAAAAATTTGAAGCGAAAAAACGCAACACCAACCTGGAAGAATTAAACCGGGCCGGTGGTAATTAAGTAGATATTTATTACTGGCTGTTCGTTTGTAAACTTTTAAAATGAAAGGGCATATCCATGATTTTTGCAAGAGTACGGCAATATCAGAACATAAAAGTAAAAAAGAGCAATTACCTTTAATTACGTTTTAATCGGAGTCAAAATCAGTACTTACCTTTGGAGTAAAAAATTTAAAAAAAGCCATTCTTCAAATGCAGAAGAATGGCTTTTTTTAAATTTTTTACTTTCTTACTATCCTACTCCGGGTTTACAATTTACCGGAGCTATTAACCGGTGTAAATTTTAAATTTTGCCTCCATTATTAACGGTGAACTAACCAGTAAGGCTTAGTAATTTTGGATTATTTTACTTTTAATAATTCCGCAATTTGGCTCTTGCGGAAGTTTGATTTAGTTTATTTCGGGATAGTATTATTCGGTTATCTTGTTTTATTGTATAAAATTAGATTTTTTTTTCTAAAACCTACGACCTAGTTTTGCGCCTTCTTTATAAATAAACCCAGGTGTATAGCTTATGTTTCAGCGAAATAAAGGTTTAGTTATTTTGTTTGCCTTATCTTTACTCATTTTCTTTTCGGCTGCCCAATCTCTTGAACTAGATGTTGACCGGATTTTAAAAATGGCTACGCCCACGCAGGCTCCCGTAAATAAGCCTACTTTAGTAAAAGAAATAAAAAAGCCTGCTCCGCTGGTATACGGCATTGGCACTGATTCTTTAGAGGTGGTAAACGGAATTGTGGAAAGAGGCGAAAGTATTTCGGATATTTTAAATGCATACAACATTTCGGCCACTACGATCCATAACCTAGCTCAAAAAGCTAAGTCTGTGTTTAATGTAAAGCGGATTCAATCGGAACGAAGTTATGTGTTGCTGCATACCCGGGACTCTGCGCAAACCGCCCAGTATTTTATCTACGAACCCAACGAAACCCAGTATGTTATTTACGATTTGCGCAATACTTTGCAAGTCACCCGCCACTTACGGGAAATACAGCTGGTAGAACGGGAGCTTTCCGGGATAATTAAAGGGTCTTTGTACGAATCCATAATTGCGGCCGGGGGTACGGCGCAGCTAGTAAATAAGTTAGCCGATATTTACGCTTGGCGCTTAAATTTGAACCGTTTGCAACCCGGCGACCAGTTTAAATTAATTTATGAAGAAAGACAACTAAATGGCGTGGCTATTGATTATGGCGAGTTAAAAGCGGCATTTTTTGAATGCAGCGGCAAACCACTCTACGCCATCGGGTATGATCAGGGAAAAGGAATGACTTATTACGACCAAGATGGTAATAGTTTTAAAAAAGCTTTTCTGAAAGAACCCCTGGAGTACACCCGTATTAGTTCTCGTTATAACAAAAATCGCTTTCACCCGGTCCAGAAACGCTACAAGGCCCACCTGGGCACCGATTTTGCCGCCCCCCGGGGCACGCCTATCCGAAGCGTAGGGGAGGGCACTATATTGGAAGCCGCTTATAACCGGGGAAATGGCTATTTCGTAAAAATTCAGCATAACAAAACGTTTGCTACGCAGTACCTGCACTTATCGCGTTTCGCCAAGGGCATTCGCCGGGGCAGAGTGGTGGTACAAGGGCAAACCATTGGTTATGTAGGTAGCACCGGACTTTCCACGGGGCCGCACCTGTGCTACCGTCTTTGGCAAAATGGCCGCCAGGTGGATGCTTTACGCGTAAAACTTCCTTTAGCTGAGCCTATAACCCGCAAAAACAAAATGGCCTTTATGGCAATTAAAGACTTGTTCGTGCAGCGAATGGAATCCGTGCATCCAGCCGATAAAGAAGAATCTAAGCTATTAGCCGCCGGTGTAGTGGATAATGGCAAAAAAAGCTAAGCTCTTAAAAACAGCTAAGTACGTAAAAATTTAAAAAAATCAGAGCTTTACTAAATTCATGGCCTTTCCGGAAATTAAAAGGATTTAGAAATGGTTAGCTGGTTACAAAAATAGCCTTCCCGGTACATGCATATAAGTAAAGAAGAATTTGAACAAAATTTTCAGGAAACCATTGATTTGGTATTATCTCAACTAGCCGAGCACCCGGAAGTGGCACCCGACAAATTTTACAGTGTAGTGTGTATGCTCGAAAACTTAGCTTTTTTTAGCCCTGTTTTGTACCAGGCCCTGCGGGAATCCAAAAAATAAGAATCTGTAAAAAATAAGCAAGCCCCGGAATGTAAATCCGGGGCTTGCTTATTTTTTAGGGGTAAAGCAGTGTGCGTTCGAGCTAAGCCCTTACCAACAAAAGAACATCCCTGTATTAGTCAAAATGATAAAACGATCGTGTTTCCCGTCTATTACGGTCATTCTGGAAGAATCTAACCAGTAAGTAACCGGTTAGATTCTTCCAGAATGACCGTGATAAAGAAGATTAGTTTATATTTCAGGTAGGCTTTGCTTAGCTCGAACGCACATTAAAGCAGTAATTTCAATCTGCTAACGCAGTAATTTTTTAAAAAAAGGTTCTAATTCCTTCGCTAATAGGGCGTGATCCTCCACATTGGGGTGGCCCGAGCAACCGCGGGCTTGCATTGGCTGAAAGAAAAATAATTCGACCGGTTTAGCCGCTGGGTTTAAAACGTCTACGCTATTTTTAACTCCTTTCAGGCAATTTTGTAAAAGCGTGCGGTTAGCGCCGTTAATCATGGGGCTACTTAATAAAGCAATACGGGCGGTGGGGTATTTACTTTTTACTGTTTGCACAAAACGCACGTAATTGGTTACAAAATTAACGCTATCAAAGGGCAACCGGGGTTTTTTACCATCGCCATTACTAAAATCGTTGGTGCCCAAAGCAATGCTCACGATTTGCGGCGTAAAAGTTTTAAAATCCCACAACTGCGGGTTGCCGCTCTGGAAATCTATTTTTTCATAAACCTGCGGCATAGTAGGCCCATCGCTGTTCCAGTTGCGGTACACGCCAATGCCGCTGACGCTGCTTAAAACATAATTAACCTGCAAAGCCCGGGCTACCCGCGGACCGTAAGCCTGATACGCATTGTGCTGATCGTGGTACACGCCTGTGCCGCAGGGTACCTCCGACGGGTCAGCGGCGGCGCCGCAGGTAATGCTGTTGCCAATAAACTCAATAATGGGTGCGGCCGGCCGGGAAAGCGGGGTTAAGTTAGTACCATTAATTTGTTTGATTATAATGGGGCCAGTGTGCGCCTCGGTAGCTTTGTAAATCCAAACGGTATGTTTACCCGGGCCAGGAGCACTGATGACAAGGGGTTCTTTGGCATTGCCGTGTACTTTAATTCTTTTTTGGTAAACTCCGTCGAGTTCGTATTGCAAATAATTGTGCCCCTCGCTATTTGGGATAGAAGCAAAAAGAGCGCAGCCTGATCCCTCAAAACTAAAACCAAAATGAGCCGCTGAGCTTATTAATTCGAGTTGCTGCGATGGATTTATAAAAAAACGGCCGAAAGGTTTTAAAGCCGTGGCAGCTAAGTTGTTGGAGGTTTCGGTTTTTACCTTGGTGGGGACACAACTAAAGCAAACCAGGCAGTAGATTATGGCCAAACGGAAGTATTTAGAAATCATATCAGAAAAGAGTAGTTATTTAAGCCGCAAGATTAACAGCATTCCGGACTAATGCCAGCCTTACTCATAAATTTATAGCTTAAAATAAAGAAGATTTTAAATAAAAAATTTAAAAAACAAAGATGCCCCAGGCCAGAAAAGTTTATTAAAGCCACCACCCCCGAGATACCGAATCTCTGTTTTACAAGGCAGCGTATATGGTAGAAGTTTGATTATTCCTCATCCATGGCTATTTTATAATAAACACAGCAAAGCCAGCTTCCATTCGTAAAGACAAGTTTCTGTAGTGTTTGCCATTAAAATATAGTTTGGTGCTTTTTTTCTCACACGCACAGTATACTTTCGGGCTAAACCAACTATTTCATAAGATTTAATAATTTGACTATGCCCACCAAAGCAACGCCAACTCTTGCTAATTTTTTACAAGTTTCCCGCATCTATTTGCGGGAAGCCGGTAACCAAGTGCTGCAGGATATAAGTTTTACCCAGCCAGAATTTAGTAAATTAGCCATTGCGGGCGAAACAGGCTCGGGTAAAAGTACTTTGTTGCAAACCATTGCGGGTTTGGTGCAGCCCAGCTCCGGGGAAGTTCGGTTGGATCAGAAACGCGTTAAAGGTCCGCAGGAACATTTAATACCGGGCCACCCAGGTATTGTGTATTTGTCGCAACAATTTGAGTTGCCCCCGTTTTTACGGGTCGAGCAAATATTACAGTACGCCAATAAATTAGAACCTGCCACCGCCGAAAATCTATACGAAGTTTGCCGAATTTCGCATTTACTTTCCCGGCGCACCGATCATTTATCGGGCGGGGAACGACAACGCATTGCTTTAGCGCGCCTGGTGCTTTCTTCCCCGCGTTTGTTATTACTCGACGAGCCGTTCTCGAACCTAGACAGTATTCATAAAAATATTTTAAAAACGGTAATTGAAGATGTAAGGGCGTTGTTAGGAATTACCTGCATTCTGATTTCTCACGATCCACTGGATACACTGCCCTGGGCCGACGAAATTATTGTGATGCAAGCCGGGAAAATTATTCAGCAAGGTACGCCCACGCAAATTTACCACCAACCGGTAAATGCCTACGCCGCCGGGCTTTTCGGCAACTATAATCTAATACCCGCTGCCCGGGCAAAATCTTTTTCTCACATGATGGGCACTCCGCTTTATTTGAAAAAAAGCTTACTCACACGGCCCGAAAATTTAAAAATAACACCCGCCCTTGCTCCTGAACTACCGGGAAAAGTAGAACAAGTTTCTTTTTTTGGCGCCTATTACGAAATAGAAGTAAGACTATCTAAAATAAAATTAAAAGTAAGAACTGAAAATGGTAATTATAAAAAAGGCGATCTGGTTTCTATTACCATCCCCCCAGAAGCAGTTTGGTATCTGGAATCGTAAAGTTGGAAAGATAACGGTTATGTAGCCCAGGAGTTAAGGTGAATCAATAAAATTTAAAATACTTGCCTGGGGTACGTCGTTGCCAAGTCCTTTATTAATTTGCAAAGGTGATCCAAGAATCAAATTACAAAAGGTTACTTTATTCTAAAGGGAAGGTAAATGGTTGCGATCAGGTAAAGTATAAATCTGAAATTAATCTTTTATCTGGTCTGCAATTCAGAAATGGCTTGTTTTTACCTACCCGCTGGGCGTTTGCGCATGCTAAGAACCCGTGAGTGTCGCAAATACGTTTTTTAATATAGCATATATCAAACCTTAGCTGGTAGTGAAAATAAGCTCCTGGTTATACCTCTTTTCCCTTCTACTCATAAACTTCTTAATTCTGTTTGTACAATCCAGATAATTTGTATATTGCTGATTGGAAGCATGGAAATTTTAAAAAATCTATTCTGAGTGCCTTTCTCCACTGCTTTACTAAAACGTAGGATCTACTAACCTTAAATATATCTATTTACATGAGTGATTTTACATTAAATCGACGTCGCTTTCTGAAGGGAGCCTCGGCGTCGCTGGCTCTCACGGCTTTGGGGGCTCAAGGCCTGAGTTTTACCAATGCACCTAAAAAACCATTACGGGTAGCGCTAATTGGCACGGGCTGGTACGGTAAAAGCGATTTGCTGCGCCTGATTCAGGTAGAACCGGTAAATGTAGTAGCGCTGTGTGACGTAGATAAAAACATGCTGGAAGCCGCCGCCGAACTGGTAAGCCAGCGTCAGCAATCAAAAAAGAAACCGAAGCTCTACGGCGATTACAAGAAAATGCTGGCCGAGAACAAATTAGATATTGTGGTAATCGGCACCCCCGATCATTGGCACGCCTTGCAAACCATAGACGCTATAAAAGCCGGGGCGCACGTATACGTGCAAAAACCCATTAGCGTAGATGTGATGGAAGGCGAAGCCATGATAGCGGCGGCTCGCAAGTATAATAAAGTAGTACAGGTGGGTACCCAGCGGAAAAGCACCCCCCATTTAATCGAAGCGAAAAAAAATATTGTAGATGCTGGGCTTCTGGGCAAAATATCGCACGTAGAAATGTGCTGTTATTTTCATATGCGTAATAACGGCAACCCGCCCGAACAACCCGTGCCAGCGTTCCTGGATTACGAAATGTGGACCGGTCCGGCGCCCCTGCGGCCCTACGATGGTTTGCCGCACGTGCGTTGGTGGCGTACCTTTATGGAATACGGCAATGGCATTGTTGGGGATATGTGCGTACACATGTTAGACACAGCCCGTTGGATGCTAAAACTAGGCTGGCCGAAACGCATTAGTTCGACGGGAGGCATTTACGTGCAGAAAGAAGGAAAATCTAATATTTCGGATACCCAAATGGCTCTGTTTGAATACGACGGCCTGAATTGTGTGTGGCAGCACCGCAGCTGGGGCACGCCGGCCAATCCGCAGTACCCGTGGGCCTTAACCATTTACGGCGACAAAGGAACCTTGTTTGCCTCTACCATGCAGTACGATTTTGTACCTTTAGGCGAAGGAGCGGAGGGAAGAAAAATCCATAAAGATGTAGTTTACGAGAAAGAGAAATATCCCGAAGATTTAACCGAACCCACCGAACCTAAAATCGAATTAAATGCGGCGCCAGCTACCCGCTTACACATGCAGGATTTTCTAGCGGCTATTGAAAAAAATGGCCGTCCCGTAGCGGATATTGAAGAAGGTCATATTTCTACGGCTAGTTGTATTCTGGCTAATATTTCCATGAAAGTAGGCCGACCGGTGGTGTATGATCCGAAAAAGCGAGAAGTAGTGGGCGATGCCGAAGCAACCGCTTTGCTTAAACGCGAGTACCGGGCCCCCTATGTTCATCCGGACCCCGTACGGGTTTAAAAAATTTAAAAATTTACTCCCCGGTTCTTGCAAAAGAATCGGGGAGTAAATTTTATATCATTTATAATTCATGATCCTGAACCGCCTTTTGGCTATTAATTTTTTCTCTTTCATCCGGATGGGGAATCAGGGGTTCTCGCTTTTTAGCCTGTGTAATGTAGACAGGCAGAGTATACAATTTATTACCAGCGTATCCGAATGCAAGATTAGCCCGACCAGGTAGTATGTGGAAGCCTTTTTTTAAATTTTGCTGGTTTAGTGCCGGCCTGAGTGGGCTAATTAGCTGCGCCCATCCTAAAATTACCAACAAGCCGGAAGAAGGTCCCTCACCCCCTCATACGCCCACCGAGGAATTAGCGACCTTTCAAGTAGAACCTGGTTTAAAGATTCAGTTGGTTGCTGCGGAACCCTTGGTGCAGGACCCGGTAATTATAACCTTTGATCCGGATGGCCGGCTCTGGACCGTGGAAATGCGCGGTTTTATGCCCACCATCGACGGAACCGGCGAACAAGATCCTATTGGCCGCGTATCGGTGCTCGAAGATACCAACTACGATGGCAAGATGGATAAAAGTACCATTTACCTCGATAGCCTAGTGATGCCCCGAGCTTTAGCTTTAGTACCGGGCGGCGCTTTAGTAGCCGAAAATGGTGCTTTATGGCTGACCCAGGATCAGAATAACGATCTGAAAGCCGATTCTAAAACATTGCTGGATTCGGTTTACGCCGGCAGCCCTTTGCCCGAGCATTCCGGAAACGGTTTATGGCGCGATCCGGATAATTGGTATTACAATGCCAAATCCCGGTTTCGTTACCGTTTACTAAACGGAAAATGGGAGCGCGATAGTACCGAATTCAGAGGCCAGTGGGGCATTAGCCACGACGATAAAGGGCGATTATATTACAACTATAACTGGTCGCAGCTGCACGCCGATCTGGTTCCGCCAAATTATCTCGGTCGGAATAAAAACCATAAACCTACCACCGGCATCGATCACGGCTTAACCGTGGACCGGCGCATTTATCCCATCCGGCCCAACCCGGCCGTTAACCGGGGCTACATACCCGGCACCCTGGATAAAGAAGGAAAACTGTTAGAATTTACGGCCGCCTGCTCGCCGCTGGTTTACCGGGGTCATGCTTTGCCCCAGGAGTTCTATAGCAATGTTTTTGTGTGCGAACCTTCGGGTAATTTAATCAAGCGCAACGTGGTAGAAGAAAATGGTCTGCTGCTCACCGCTCATGATCCGCACCCAGGCAAAGAGTTTTTAGCTTCCTCCGATGAGCGGTTCCGGCCAGTGCACCTGGCCAACGGGCCTGATGGAGCTTTATACATAGCCGACATGTACCGCGGCTTAGTACAACACAGTGCGTACATTACCCCGTACTTGCGGGAGCAAACTATTACACGCAAATTAGTACAGCCGGTGCATCGCGGGCGCATCTGGCGCATAGTACCGGAAAACTGGCGTCCTTTCAAACCTGTTAAACTTTCCGAGAAGTCTACTGCCGCGTTAATTCCTTATTTATCCCATAGCAATGGTTGGTACCGGGATATGGCGCAACGCTTACTGGTAGAGCGTAACGATAAAGGTATCGAACCAGCTTTAACAAGTTTAGCTACTACTGGTAGTAATCCGCTAGGGCGATTTCATGCCCTGTGGACCTTAGATGGCTTAAAACTAAGTCAACCCGAAGTATTACTAAGCTTACTTTCCGATCATAATGCCTTAGTCCGTACCACAGCCGTCCGGTTATTGGAACCTTTAGCTAAAGCTGATCCCGCCGTACAAGCTCGCTTTGAACAAAAATTGCGACAAATAGTGGCAGATGCTCCCGCAGAACAAATTTTACAAATAAGTCTATCCGCCTCATCGCTGAATGGGGCAACGGCGCATCCTTTATTAGCCACAATCAGCGATCGTTACGGCGAGTCAGCCTTAATCCGGGATGCTGTTTTAAGCAGTTTGGCTAACCAGGAATTTGCTTTTTTACAAACCCTCTGGAACGCGCCGAATTGGCAAAAAGCCTCGCCTGCCAAAGAAATATTCCTGGAAATGCTAGCTACCGCCGTTATCCGGAAAAGAGAACCAGGAGAACTCACCAGCCTGCTGGCTTTGTTGGATCAAAAAGATCAGGATTTTGGCTGGCGGCAAAAAGCCATTATTACCGGATTATCCATCGGAGGAGGAGCTGGTAAAATGGCCCCAATTAACCTCCCCAAAGCTCCCGGTATTATGCAGAAAGCAGCGGGTAAAGTAGACGCACCACGTTTAGAAGCCTTCGCCGCCTTGTTCCAGTGGCCCGGCCATAGTGCCCAATCAAATAAGATAAGTACAACGCAAAAAAGTGTGCTCACCGAAGAGCAACAACAGCTATATGCCCTAGGGCGCCAGCATTACCTGACTACCTGCGCCGGGTGCCACGGTACCGATGGGGCCGGCATGAGCCGGTTTGCCCCACCTTTGGCCGGCTCCGATTGGGTGCTGGGCGACGAAAAACGATTGGCTTTAATTGTGTTGCACGGCATGGAAGGCCCCGTGGAAGTAGCCGGTAAAGTGTATGATAAGCCCGAAATTTTACCCGTGATGCCGGCTCATATTACTATGGACGATGCGTCCATTACGGCTATTTTAACCTACATCCGCAACGAATGGGGAAACAACGCCGGCCCCATCGGAAAACGCACCGTTGGTTCTACGCGCTTAACTTCCCAAGGCCGGGTAGTACCCTGGAAAGCCGAAGAATTAAAAAAATACGTGTTGGAGACGAAAGTGCCGGAAGCGAAATAAGTAGTTTTGGTAAAACGCTATGCTCATTAAATAATAAGAAACATAATGCATCTGAAGATAAGTGGTTGAGTAATAATTAATAATATTCTTTTGTCATTCCTAGGAAACCTATTTAGCTACGTTGTAGAATTGTTTCCTTCGGAAAGACATTTTTAGAAATTACAAATTTACTCTACCCTTATTTTTCTCTTTATTTAAAATTTAAGTTCCAGTAGTAGTATGGTTTTCTTATTACACTTTTCACAATAGTCTTTTTTAAATAAATAGTTATAATGGACAGACGAGATTTTATCCAAAAAGCTACAGTGGGAGCCTTAGCGCTATCCTTTCCGGGTAACTTGCCCGCTTTTACCAAAGAAGCGCCCATGGGCATTGTGGTGCATTCGTACGGTAGTCGCTGGAATTCTAAAGTAGCCAGCAATAAGTACCCGGGGTTTGCCAATGCAGTAGATTTGTTAGAGCACTGCTATAAAATAGGAGCGGGGGGCATGCAGGTAGTAGTGAAAGACTGGTCTGCGGATTTAATTAAGAAAGTACGCGACCGGCGCGAAAAGCTAGGACTTTACGTGGAAGGTTCTATTGGCGTACCCGGTAAACCAGAAGACGTAGCCCGGTTCGAGCAAGAAGTAAAAAGCGCCAAAGAAGCCGGTATGCAGGTGCTGCGTACGGTTTGCTCCAGCGGCCGCCGTTACGACGCCTATCATTCAGCCGAAGCTTTTACCGAACTGCAAAACAAGGCGGTAGCTTCTTTAAAACTGGCAGAACCGATCTTACGCAAGTACAAAATGAAGCTAGCCGTAGAAAACCATAAAGATTGGCGGGCCCCGGAGTTGGTAGATTTAATGAAACAACTTAACAGCGAATGGATCGGCGTAACTCTGGACTTTGGCAATAGCATCGCCCTCTTGGAAGAACCTATGGAAGTCATTCAGACCTTGGTGCCTTACGTATTTACTACTCACGTGAAAGATATGGGCTTAGATGAATACGCTGACGGGTTTTTGCTCTCGGAGGTACCGCTGGGCAAAGGTATCTTGGATTTGCCCAAAATGTTTGCTTTGTGCCGCCAACAAAACCCCAACGTAACTTTTAACCTGGAAATGATTACCCGCGATCCTTTGGAAATTCCTTGTTTAAAAGACGAATATTGGGCAACTTTTTCGGGCGTTCCCGCCACTGATTTAGCCCGTACGCTACGCTTGGTTCGGCAGCACAAATATGCCTCGGGGCTGCCACGTGTTTCGCAACTAGATCCGGAAGGCCGCTTAGCCGCCGAAGAAAACAACATTCTGGCTTGCCTGAACTATAGTAAGAATACCTTAAAATCCTGATGGTATACTTAGGATGACACGAATAAAATATTTAAAAATTATTACTTTTTACTAAAATTTAAACTTATTTAACAAGCCTGATTCTCTTCATGAATAAAGAAACACTTCCTGGTATTAAACAATTTGATTTAAGTGGTAAAGTGGCGGTTGTAACGGGCGGCTCTAAAGGCTTAGGTTTAGCGATGGCTGCTGGTCTGGCTTCGGCCGGAGCAAATATTATGTTGGTAAACCGGAATGCCGCAGAAGGTACCCAAGCTGCACAGGAGCTAAGTCAGGAATTTGGCATTCAGGCCATTGCTTATAGCGCCGATATTACGAACCAGGAACAAACCGAAGCCATGGCCACCACGGCTATGGACACCTTTGGCCGGATTGATATTTTAATTAATAGCGCCGGAATCAACATCCGGGGCGCTATTGACGAAGTAACACCCGCTGACTTTAATAAAGTAATGGAAGTGAACGTAAACGGAACCTGGCTGTGCTGCCGGGCCATAACCCCTTATTTAAAACAAAACGGCCGGGGTAGTATCATTAATCTGGCCAGTACGCTGGGTTTAGTAGGCTTATCGAATCGCACACCGTATGCCTCCAGTAAAGGCGCCGTAGTACAAATGACCCGGGCGCTGGCGCTGGAGTTAGCCCCTTTTAATATTAACGTAAATGCCATTTGTCCCGGTCCATTTTTAACCGAAATGAATTTACCCATTGCGGATACCGAGGAAGGTAAAAAGTTTGTAGTGGGTGCCACGGCTTTGGGTCGTTGGGGCGAAATGCGCGAAATTCAAGGAGCGGCTATCTTCCTGGCCAGTGAGGCGGGTAGTTATATGGTCGGTTCCATGCTCACCGTTGATGGCGGCTGGACCGCGCGCTAGCTTCTGATCACAAATTTAAAAATCTACTTATTTTTAAAATTAACCGCCTTACTTACCTCAAGCAAACCGGTATCCATGGAAAAACAGAGTGGCCCCATCCGAAAAACCAACATTCGTTACGCCATGCTGGCGCTCGTTTTCGTAAACGTGATGATTAATTATCTGGACCGGAGCAATTTAGCGGTAGCAGCGGCGGCCCTGAGCAAAGATTTAAGTTTATCTACGGTACAAATGGGTTTAATTTTTTCGGCTTTTGGCTGGACTTACGCCATTCTGCAAATTCCGGGGGGACTATTGGCGGACCGGGTTGGTCCGCGGGTATTATACGCCCTTTGTTTAGTAACCTGGTCTGTAGCTACGGTATGCCAGGGGTTTGCCCGCGGTTTTGTGAGTTTATTTGGCTTACGGCTTGCCACCGGGGCCTTCGAAGCGCCTTCTTACCCCATTAATAACCGTATTGTAACCAGCTGGTTCCCGAACCATGAACGGGCTTCCGCCATTGCCTTGTACGTATCGGGGCAGTTTATTGGGCTAGCTTTTTTTACCCCGGTGTTGGTTACCATTCAGTATTATGCTGGCTGGAAAGGTTTATTTGTTACCACCGGATTAGTGGGCCTAGCTTGGGGCTTAATCTGGTATTTTTTTTACCGCGACCCAATGGACCATCCGCGAGTAAATACCGAGGAACTCAGTTACATTCAAAAAGGTGGCGGCTTAATTGAAGGCAAGAAAATTGATAAAAACCAACCTTCTATCTGGAACTGGGCCAACTTAAAACAAGTAATTGCCAGTCGAAATTTATGGGGCGTGTACATAGGCCAATTTGCTATGAATGCCATGCTCTGGTTTTTTCTAACTTGGTTTCCGACGTACCTGGTGCAATACCGGGGCTTAAGTTTTATAAAATCGGGTTACCTGGCTTCTATTCCTTTTCTGGCCGCCTGCGCCGGTTTGCTTTTGTCGGGCTTTGTGTCGGATTATTTAATCCGGCAAGGCAAATCTATGGCGATGGCCCGGAAAACCCCCATTATAATTGGTTTAATTGTTTCGGCTAGCATTGTGGGAGCTAATTATAGCACCGAAACGGCGGCTATCATATTTTTTATGGCGCTAGCCTTTTTTGGGGCTGGCATGGCCTTAATTTCCTGGGTGTTCGTGTCTATTTTGTCGCCGAAGCATTTAATTGGTTTAACCGGCGGGGTTTTTAACTTTATGGGCAACCTAGCCTCCATTATTGTTCCTATTGTAATTGGTTACCTGGCCAAAGACGGTGACTTTAAACCCGCCCTGGTTTTTATCGGGGCCTTGGGTTTAATTGGTGCTTGTTCCTATTTGTTTCTGGTGGGCAACATCGAACAGGCTACTTCTAAACTAGAGGAAAAAGAATCGAAAGTTTTATCGGCCTCCTAAGTACAAAGCTTTTATTATAATAGGGCTAGGCTAGTAGCAAATGCATCGGGAACATAACAAAATTTTAAAAAATTGTTGTTTTGCCCTGCTTTTCATATTTAATTCTACCTTTTAAATTTTGAAAGCTTACCGCATTTTCAAGCGGGCTGTAGCAGTAGTGTTATTCTTTTATACTGTTCCAAATACCGCTAAAAGGGGCTATGCATTCGTAGAAGCAATAAAAGTCAATCAGCTTAGCTTAAAATTGCAATGCTTTGAACTTTAATATATTGTGAGTTTTGATACTGCTACGAACGCATACCCCCTGGTCACAGTTGTGGTTTTCTAAAGCCTTTAATTGTTTTCGGTATATTTTTTAAAATTATCCAATATGGCCTGCCATCCAGACCGTTGCATTTCTACATCGTTGGTATTTTCAGGATCGAAAGTGGTCGTAATTTTAGTGGTACCGTCCAGGTTTTCGAAATCAGAAGTTACTTGTCTGCCGTCAGCCATGGTGAAGGTCAACTTCTTCTGGTCCATTACTTCGTTATAAGTAGCTTCAAAGTCGAAACCAAAACTGCCGTCTTTTGCTTCCATGCGGGCGTTATATTTCCCACCCGGTTTCAAATCATTTTCTGCGGTTGGGCATAGCCAATCATTGGTGGCAAAGTTCCATTGCGTAATATGTGCGGGGTTAGTATAGTATTCCCAAACTTTGCTTGTTTCAGCGGCAATAGTTGCTTCGATCTTAATTTTTGTTTGCTCCATAGTTCTGTTACTTTGTTAAGTTTAGTTTACTGTGTCTGGCGAATGTTTTTTTAAATTTCTGGTTTAAATGCTCTCGTGTAAGCAACGGGCCAGGCCGCATTGTTAACGCTGGCCTTTACGAATCGCAAAGCTAACCCATTACAGGTGAAATATTTGTTTTAACTTCGAGGTATTTTGTAAATGATTTTTGCACCCTGCGCAACGGAGCGGCTTGGCATAATAATCTGATTGGGTGCATTCTTTATGTTGTTTATAACCGCCAGATTACCTGCTCTCCTTTTTTATATTTAGCGTTCCGGTAATCTCTGGTTAAACTAGTTTTACTAGATTTTATCAGTAATGAGCAATGATAAGCTAGGATTATCTTGGCAGTTTAGCTTGATTTTTTAAATTTTTTCATTTCTCCAGGAACAATAATAGAAACAAAGCTCGTCCGTATGATTACCCGAATAATTAAAATAAACAGCTGCTCGGTTAATGGTCAATAATTTATCAATCACCAGTACCGCAATTAAAATATCTACTATTTTTTCAAGCAAATTAAACTACCAAACGGAAGTTTTAATTAGTTTTATTTGGTTAGTTAAAGGTTTGTCTAAATTCCAAAGGGGTAGTGTTGGTTTTAATTTTAAATAATTTACTGAAAGATTGCGGATGTTCAAAACCTAAGGTGTAAGCAATTTCATTAACGGATAAATCGGTAGTCGATAATTTTTCTTTGGCGCACGCGATCAGTTTATCGTGTATAAAGTGCTGGGTACTTTGTCCGGATAATGTTTTGAGTAGCCGGCTTAAATAATTAGGTGATACGTGCAAAGCGTCGGAAATATATTGCACGGTTGGTAAACCGATTAGAGTCAGGTTGTCTTTTTTAAAATACTCGGCTAATAAGTTTTCCAGTTGCATAAGGATGGTATGGTTATTTATTTTTCGGGTAAAAAACTGCCTTTGGTAAAACCGATCGGCGTAGGTAAGCAATAATTCTAATTGAACGCTCAAGACCTCCTGACTAAATTTATCCAGGTTGGAATGGTATTCGTGGTTCATACTTTCGATTATGTTTACGAGCATCAGTTCTTCTTTTTCCGAAAGATGTAAGGCTTCGTGCAAGTGGTAACCAAAAAAATCGTACAGCTTTATTTTAGAAGCTAACGCCGTGTTCCAGAGAAAATCCGGGTGGAAAAGCAGTAACCAACCCGTGTGCTGCAAAGGCGTATCTTCTTCTGGAATAACACTAATGACTTGGTTAGGTGCAATAAACGCCAGGATTCCTTCTTTAAAATCATATTCTTGCTGCCCGTATTTTAATTTGGCATTAAAGGTTTTTTTTAAAGCAATAGAATAAAAACTGTTGATAATACTTATTGCGTTATTACGGGGCTGCCGTTTTATATCTTCAAATTTCACCACACTTACCAAAGGGTGTTGGGGCTTGGGTAAATCCATGAATTGATGGTATTCGCTAATAGTTTTAAATTTATGCGGTGCTTGGGTAGCCATCGGTAAAATGGGGTTATTGGTGGTTTGTTCGTTGTTACATATACCTTATTTAGCTGGTAGGTTCTCCTGAATCCTACGCCCAACAAACTTGGTTGCCGTACTTATTTTAAATTTGTTAAAAGTTAAACACCATTTTTAATCCTTCCGGCAACGTTGCTGGCTTACGACCCAGTTTATTTTCCAAATCATGGGTTATTACTGTTTCCTGATTATTTTTTATATCTAATAAAAAGCTGCTGATTTTGGTAATAACCGCATCGGGTAAACCGCGTTGTTGCATGGTTTTTACAAAGGCAGGTAATTCTACCGGGGTATATTTTATTTCTTTACCCGCAAGTAAAGATAAGCTCTGGGCTACTTCGAAAAAAGAATACGTTTTGTTGCCGGTAAATAAATACGTTTTGTTTAAAAATGGCTCGTTCAGTAATACCTGGGCAATTGCTTCGGCCTGGTCCGCCCGCAAGGTAAAGGCTACTCTGCCTTCGCCGGTGGGCAGCAAAATGCCTTTTTCCAGATGATCTTTATGAATAACAAATTGCAGAAACTCCGTATACAAAGCATTTTGAAATATAGTATAATTCAAGCCACTTTCCTGGATATAGTCTTCGGTGTTAAAATGGTCGTGCATGAGTTGATTGTGCAGCGTTGTTCTGTCCCGGAGGGCTCTACTGGTATAGGCCAGGTTTTGTACGCCGCATTGTTTAGCCATGTCCACCACATTCCGATGTTCTTGCATCCGGTCGCCTTGGTCGCCGGCCGAGATTAAAAGTACGGTATCTACGCCTTCCATTGCTTTTGCCAGGGAAGTTACATCTTCATAACTACCCACAAATGTGTTTAAGCCGATTGATTGTAGTTCTGTTAGTTTTTCTGCTTTACGGGATAGAACATGGATGTTCGAAGCCGGCATTTTTTTTAATAAAGTTTGCAGAACGGTGCGGCCCATTTGCCCGGTGGCACCGGTTATTAATATTTTATTCATTTTTTTAATTTTTTAATTGTTGCGGCATTGCTTTACAAATGTCCGGAGCAATTAAAAAATATCTGTAGCCAAATCTATCTTTGTTTTAGTTGAATCTGCTGTTATAGGCAAATGGTTATTATTAAGAATATAAAACAAATATTTCATTTTTAAAATTGTATCCAACGTTTAGATTTAGTGATGTGGCGGAATATTAACTGCACAGCTTGATTAAAGTTGAAATATTCCTGAACCAAAATCTCTTTATCTAAAAGCAGACAATCAGCCATATTGCCAAGCCATTATTGGCTGAAGTGCGGGTTATCAATCGAGCAGCTTTCCAATTGCAAACATGATCTTATCAATCTTGTACTTAAAAGAATTCCTTTCTTCAGGTTTAACATTTGCAAGAATATTGGCTAGCCACTTTCTATAACTATCAATTAATGATTGATCCGAGGATTTGAAAACAGATTTACGTGGTACTTTATTTCTACCAATAACATCTTTTAAATTTCCGTATTCACAATATGCTCGAAGGACATGCTGATCAACAATAGGTTCATTTGGTTCAGCCAAGCTTTTTCCAAACTGGCGAAAAATAACCCCATAATCAGTTTTTGACTTTATTGTGCCTCCAATACCATCCAAAACAGATTGTATTCGAGTAATGTGGCCATTTTTCCATAAGACAGCAAGAAGTAATCGCTTAAGTTCAGTAAACTGTAAATCAACCTGCAGATCCAAAAGATTCTCATCTGTTATAATTCCTTTACTCTTCAATTTTTGTAGATCATTTAGAGTGAAATTGAAGGGAAGTCGTGGGTATTTTAATTCAAAGTCCTTCACCACTGAAAAAACCTTTGGATATGATTCAATTAAAATATCTAAATAATCAGATGTTCTTGCTTTTTCAATCTTTAAAAATAGATTTTTCATTCTAAAGATACTATTTCAGCTAACGGTTGGGCTAAAAAGCGTTTTAATGATTTTTAGCTTGTGTTACCTGCTTTTTTTCTTTCATTTTTTTACACCTGTCAATATCTGATTGTATCCATTTGCGTGTTGTGTCCAATGAATAGGCTATTTCATAATGCTTGATTGCTTCTTCAAATCTTTCTAAAATACTAAGACTATATGCTAATTCTGAATGATATTTACTTTTTGTTGAGTCAACTTCGATTGCTTTCTTATAATTTTTAACTGAACGTTCCCATTCACCATTATGTCTATATGTTAATCCTAATACAAAAAAAGCATTTGAATTAGATGAATCAGAATCAATAATACTTCGTAAACTATCAACTGTAGAAATAAATTTTAATTCTTCTCCTTTCTCAAATTCCTCTCTTTCAGCCATTGATTTTTCTTGCCAATTATTGAAATCAATTGAGTAATTTATACTCCCTAATCCAACAATGAGAATTGTTCCCAAAATAGAAATCTTAAATACTGAAAGTATTTTACTCCAAGAAGTTTTCCATCTGCTTTTATTTAAAATAAAGCCTATGAAAAGAAAAATTAGGAAAAAGGAAATCCAACCAATTAGTAAAAGCACCTGATAAATTGATGTACCAAACCAATCAACCTGATCTTTCTTTCCTAGCAATGGAGAAATTGAACATATAGCTATGAAATAAATTAGGCCTGAAATTAAATATGTGGCTTTCCTGTTCTTCATTTAAATTGCAGGTAACTACGGATATACGGAGTAGTTCCGGTTATCTGCATAATGTGCGGAGTAAACACACTTGCTTTCATTAGGCTTGTAATGGCTTTTAAACGGGTTGAAGCTACTTGTTTTATACTAGAAGTAATATATAGAAAATATGCCCAACATTTTATGAATAGTAGTTCTTTTAAAATACACTTTTACCGAAACAAATTATCTTTAAGTTTTAACGTTGCCTTTTATTTCGCTTTTCTTTGTTTTTGGCCAGTTGTTTAATTTAAAAACAGATAACCTAAATGGGCTAAAACTAATTTTCCAAGAGACATAGACGCATAAAAAAGCGTTTATAGCCGTTTATTACACGGCTAAGCAGAATTAAAAAGGAAGAATCGACGAAGTTTTCAGTCCGATAAGGCGTAAATATTTAAGATGGGGCAACTAACCAGGATTATGTTAATCCTTAGAGCGAATTATTTAAAAAAAGAAAGGTTATGGAACAAGCGTATGCCCGTTAAATTTTTAAAACTTTGCTCATCTACTTAAATATCAAAACAGAGCTTCAACTGGTCCTTCCCTTTTAGCTTTCTCGGGTTAGTTTATTTTTAAAATTAAATACTAAAACACGCAACAGGCTCAATATAATATTGCGCTCCAAAAAGCTTTTTTTAGGACTAAAAACCGTTTCAATGCTTATTTTTAAGATTATTGCTATTTTTTCATTTAGGGGAAGAATCACAGCAGTTTAGATTAAATACGAGTAAAGCAGGATTGATTTAAGTTATTATTATTTTCAGATTCAACAAAGGAAGGTAAATCCGGAAGGTAAGCTCTAGCAGGTTCGCTACTATTCGGATGTTTTTTTAAGAGGCAAGCTCGCATTAGTTTTTGGGCTTGGTTTTAAGAGGAACGTTATTTCCGGGCTAGGCTCCGCTTGCATACCATTATAATTTACTTAATTCTTCGGTGGTAAAGGCTTTCTGGCGGGTTTTCAGTTCCTGGCGTACTTTGCCTACTTCTTCGGCGCTAACCTTATCGGCGTTGTTTTGCCAGGACCGCCGGATAAAGCTGAGTACCTGGGCCACGTCTTCGTTGGGCAAATCTTTGTCGTAGCCAATGCCGGGCATGTCGCCGTTAATTTCGGGCGCTTTGTACAAATGGCCTTTTACTTGTACCGGGCCGGTTAAGCCAAACAACACAATCGAAATTAGCTTGTTCTTATCGCCGGTTACCCACTCCGAGCCATTTAAAGGCGGCGCTAAACCAGCAACACCGTTGCCATCGGGGCCGTGGCAGGTTTGGCAGCTGGTGGCAAACATAGCGGCTCCTTTCGGAAATTCTTTCAATAACACCTTTGGATCTTTGTTGGCGCGGGCGCTTTTAATATTGGCAATTACTCCCTGCAAGTGCTGGTTAATGACTAAACTGCTATCAGGGGCCAAGGCCAGCAATTCTTTCTGAAACGTTTCTTCGTGGTCCTGCAAGGTGCTGATAATGGCATCGGTTACGTAAGGGTTGTTGGAGAAATTTTTAACTAATTGCTGCCGTAAATTTTTAGTAGCTTTCTGGTCCAGAGGCTGCAAAGTAGGTAACAGGAAAGCTACGTAAGGAGCCGCTAAAGAATCTTTGCTGGCCACTAATTGCTGCAATACGGGCAAATAACTCTTATAAGAAGTTTTAGTTAAAACCGAAGGCAAAACGCTTAAGGCCTGCGTACGCATTTGCCAGGTAGGTTGCTTTAATAAAGTGGTTACCTCATTCGTTTGCAAACTGCCTAAACCTTCCAGGGTCCAGAGGGCATGCATTACTAATAAGGGATTGTTTTTATCCTTTAAAGCTTGCTTTAAAGCCGGAACGGCCGAGGTGTATTTTCCGTCAATCAGCATTTGCTGGGCTTTATCGCGTACCCAACCGTTGCGGTGACCCAGTAAAGTTACGAGTTGGGCCGCATCATCCGGTAAAGTTACTGCTTTTGCATTTTTGCCAGTCGGTACAATTTTGTAAATCCGGCCGCAGTTTAAAGGTTGAGTTAACTCCCGTTTTCCGATTTCTTTTTTCAGGTAAGTGGTCAGGTAAGTTTTGTGCTGAATGATGCCGCGGTACATATCCACCACGTACATGGCGCCATCCGGACCATCATACAAGTTTACCGGCCGGAAACGTTCGTCGGTGCTGCTTAAAAATTCTCGTCCTGGATAAGCCTGTTTTCCGGTACTAATCAATTCCTGATCTTTGATGATGTTTCTTTTGATTAAATTAGCCGAAGGTTCGGCCACAAAAACATTGGAGGCATATGTTTCATCAAACAAGTCACCGCGGTAAACCAAAGGCCCGCAAGCCGCGGTAAAATCTACTAAACGCTGATCGGCATTTAAAACACCTTTCATGTAGCCCCGGTTTACCCCGGGAGTAGGCCGGCTCGGATATACTTTATTATCGGCCACCACTTTTTGCACATACCCGGCCACACGTCGTTGGTTTTTATTAGTAGCGCCCAAACCCGGCGAAAAATAGTCGCCGAGTAAATTTTCGGAGTTGGTGTTGTAATACAAGCGGCCATAATTATCCTGGCTAATGCCCCATTGCCCCCGGAAATGCGTGCGTTCCACCAGCCAGTTACTGCCGTTTTTGCGGTAGCGTTTACTCAATTTAGCGTTATAAATCCAGTTATCTAAAGCCCGGTATAAACCATTAGGTTGGTGTTCTACGTTACCGCCTTCGGCGTATGCAGCATCCACCAGGGTTTTTTTACCGGGTTTACTGTTTTTAATTTCGTAATAATATAAGCTCGGCGGTTCGGCCACCAGAATGCCGTTTTCAATGAGGCAAATGGCCCGGGGCAACACCAGCGAATCCAGAAAAACCTGACGCGTATTGGCGATGCCATCATTGTCGGTGTCTTCCAGAATCACAATCTTCCCGGTAGGAATGTCTTCACCGGTACCTATAGTATCGGGCATGTAGTTGTCCATTTCTACTACCCACAGGCGCGCTTTATTATCAAAAGTAACGGCTACCGGGGTACTTACTAAAGGTTCGGCCGCCACTAACTTTACTTCAAAACCGGGTTCTACCTGCATTTTACTAATGGCTTCTTGGGCCGGTAAAACAGGGGAAGCACTTAAATCTACTTTTTCGGTTTCGAGTAGGGGATTGGCAACCGGAGCGGCGGTACCCGTTACCTGAAGCGGCTTGTTGGTGTGGCAGTAAACTAAAAAACAAGTAAGAAAAACTAAAAGAAACGGCTTAAATTTAATCATACTAATCTCGGACTTCAGGTTTAAGCGCAGTGCACGGTTAAACCGGGTAAAAATTTAAAAAAATGTTTAGCTACGCGCTAATAAATTAATTTACAATTATTTAACTGTTATCCAGTACAGTTAGTTCCGGGCCAAGGTTTGCCACCAGCAAATTACAAATCTACCGGTTTCAGGCGGGAAGTCAGATAATGAACAATAAACCAGGCGACAAAGTAAGCCAAACCGCAAATAATAAACAGAATATTATAGCCCGCACTAATGTTACCCACGGCTTTATACGAATCCAGGAGCGAACCTACTAACAACGGAAATAACGCGGAAGCGATTGACCCCGCCATGCCGCCAATACCCACCACCGAGCTCACCGCTTTTTTGGGTACAATATCCGATACAATGGTAAAAATATTGGCGCTCCAGGCCTGGTGCGCGGCCGCGGCCAGACTAATAATGCCTACGGCCACCCAAATATTAGGCGCGTAGCGGGCCCCAATAATCGGTAACACCGCAAAAGCCACGAGGAGTAAAGTTGCTTTGCGGGCTTTTAAGACCGGCCAACCGCGTTTAATTAAGTAAGAAGATAAATAACCGCCGCCGATGCTGCCAAATGTTGTAGCGGTATACACAATAGCTAAATGCAAGCTGGGCTTTTTTAAGTCCAGATTAAAAGTAGTAGCAAAATAAGAAGGCAACCAAAACAGAAAAAACCACCAAACCGGATCGGTGAGCACTTTGCCCAGAATAAATACCCAGGTTTGTTTAAGGCCCAGCAAGCGGCTCCATTTTATTGGGTTCGAATTTTCGGCAGGTGCCGCCTCGTTATCGCTGTGGATGTAGGTAAACTCCTCGGGTGTGATTTTTTTGTGCCGGGAAGGTATTTCGTAAAAGATCCACCAGAATATTAGCCAGATAAAGCCAATGGCGCCGGTAATTAAAAAAGCTTCCTGCCAGCCGTATGCTCCTAGAATCCAGGGTACCAGAATAGGTGCTACCACTGCGCCAATGCTGGTGCCAGAGTTAAAAATACCCGTAGCCAGGGCGCGTTCTTTTTTCGGAAACCATTCGGCTACGGCTTTTACGGCCGCCGGGAAGTTACCCGCTTCGCCTAAACCTAATAAGCCGCGTACTACGCTAAAACCAAAGGTGCTTTTTACCAAAGCGTGCAACATGGCCGCCACGCTCCAGATAATGATAGAAATGGTGTAGCCGAGTTTAGTACCAATTTTGTCTATAAAATTGCCAAAGATTATGTAGCCCAAGGCATAACAAGACGCAAAAACCATTACAATATTGCCGTAATCCGATTCGGTCCAGCTGAACGCTTTTTCCAGGGTAGGTTTAAGCAAACCAATAACTTGCCGGTCGATGTAATTAATAGTAGTGGCAAAGAATAAAAGGGCGCATACCACCCAGCGGTAATTTCCTGTTCTGGAGTTCGTCATAGTAGGCTTTTAATCACGGAGTAAATCTTAGCTCAGAAGCGGGCTATAAATTAGTAATAAAGATTCATTCGCGCCTAATTTTAAATTTTAAACCCCAGAATAAACCTAATTACAGGCAGTAACCGGTACGAACTGGGCTTTATCTCCGCACAACTCTTCATCACCAAAGCATCGCTGCCGAAAAATTTAAAAAAACAGGTGTAGGCTGGTTAATATTTCACTATTTTCTGATTCAGAAAAGCGGCTCCTTGTTTTACCCGCAAAAAATAAACACCAGGCATTAAGGAACGGATATTTAGTAAGGTAGGCTTATTCAACGTTGGTAAAGCCGTTTGATTTAATATCTGTTTTCCGGTTACATCCAGCAGGGTAATTTCCAGGGGAGAGTTTTGGGTGGCGTTAGTTTGAATAGTAAGGTAATCCTGCACAGGGTTGGGGTAAACTGCCAGCGAAAAACTGTTTGCGGGGCTTTGGGTTAATGTAGCATTAGTAGTACCTGTTTCATTTCTCGAAAAATCAACCGGTGTTTGGGTTACTAAACAAACCCAATCTTGGCCGTCGTTTTGGGGCGGCACCCCAATAGATTGCCAACCCGTGCCCTGAATCTGTAACACCGAACCTTTTTGCAACTCTTTTCGGGTGCGGGGATTAAACCAATGTACCTGATAATTCCCGAAACTACTGCCTACGTTTAAGTCGGTGGTTCCGCCCGTTGGTAGATAAATAGCATAAACGTTATTGGCCGCGGCCAAACAATAATCCGTAGTTGCGGTGGTTAACGTATCGGCGCTTTTCATATCCCAGAACGGCAGGTATTGGTTAAAAAACCACAGGGCATTGTTCGTTAATTCCCATAGGTGTTTGCGGGAGCGCCAATCTTCGGCGGTTAAATCGGAGTGGGCATAGCGGTACCCAAAATACCATTCTACGCCGCCACCCCCGGCCATTAAATGTCCCCATAAAGCTTGTTTTCGCACCAGGTCGTGCGCGTAATCCTGGGAGTCGGGCAAAACACCGCGGTAAGAAGGACCAATTTCATCTAAAGTTACGACCCAGTTGCGCCCGCTATTGGCTGATTGATTTACCCAATTCTGGGTTTGTTGGTGCGCCTCGGCGATTTTAGCGATTTGGAGCGAGGCGCCTTCCATATTTTTGTATCCCAGTAAAGGGGTGAAAACCGAGTTTTTAGCTTCTGGAAAACTGTGTACGTCAATCGGACTTTTGTAAGGATCAAGGAACCGGAGATAATAACTGAACGCTTTGCGCTGTTGATTGGTATTAGTGTTTTCTTCGCCCAAGTTCCAGGTGATGCCCAAATGGTGGCCAAAGCGGGCTATCAATTCGCGGTAATACAATTTCCGTTGGGTTTTTAAATTGCCACCATCCAGTAATTGGTCGTTTTCCTGTTCCTGCGTAATTACGTGCAACATCAGGCCTAGCTCATCCATGTGTGAAAAAACGGTTTCCCATTGTGCTAGTTTAGAAACATCGTAGCGCAACTTTTCCGTCGGCGAAATCCAGGGCCACACGTCTTGGCCGTCGCCGTTTACGTTTAGCGTTAAGAAATAAACCGAGTTCATGCCTTTACTGGCCAAATAATTTATGGCCCCAATAATGCCTTTACCCTTGTTACCCCGCCAAACCGGGTCACCGGGTTTCCAATCGCGGATGTGGGCGGCGTAGGTCTTGGTGTAATCTGCGGTTGATTTCTGGCTGTAGGTATTATCAAAATCGCGGTAAGCTAAAAAATTCTCCGGGCTGCCGGCACCGCCTTTTAAAAAATACTTTTTCGATTCGGCAAATTGCAGGTAATGTTTACCGGTGTATTGCAAACGACCCTGCGCCCGGAAATCCCGACCGGTTTTATCGGAGTTTTCTACGGTAAAGCTTCCGCTTAAATTATCAAAACTAACCGGCTGGCCTTGGTACGCAAAGGTGCTTATCGCTAGTTCGGAACCGGTCCGGAACGACACCTGGTAGGTCCATTCTCCGGTTTCGTCGGGGGTAAAATGCGCTCGCCACTTGTTGCCATAATTTGCCCCGGTGCCGGAAGATTTACCATCGGCGGTATAATAGCCCGGCACGATTACCTGGCGGGTCCCTTTTTTAAAAATTACGTTTAAGCGATAATCTAAAAACGGATTTATAGAATCTAACTCGCTGGTTAAAGGGCCGGCAAAGGTAAACGTTATTTTGTGCCACTTTCGCAACTCGCCGGTTATTTCAACGGGTTCGGCCGGCTGAACCCGCACGCGAAAAGTAGTACTTGCCGTAGCTTGATGAGGGTCCGTAGCCGTAATCCGGACATTTACGGTAATAGCTGTTGCAGGCGCAATGCCCCGGAAACTCAGGTGACGGCGATTAAACTTTAACCACGTCGGTAAGGCAGTGCCGTCGGTTCGGCTCGCGGTATAAGTAAGCTGGCCGGAGCTATTAGAGTCGGTAAACGCGCCGGCCGCAAAGTAAAAGCTGGTGTTGAGCATTAAGGTTTGGTTTGCGGGCCTTTGAAGAACAACCGGAGACTCATTAGTAGAATCCAAGCTAAAAACCTTGTTTTTATTAACTTCCAGAGAAGAGATTTTTAAATTTTTCGGCAATCCGGAAGCAGGGCTCACCCTTAAAAGCAGCACCAGGCAAACCAGGTTAACCATGATCAAAAATTTAAAAAAAGCAGTAAATAACTTTTTCATTCCGCGCAATAGTTAAACTAATAAAAATCACCGAAAAGCTACTGCATTTTCTCGGATTACTGGTCAGAGGTCATTGCGTAAATAAAAGAATCATTTATAATAGGTAAATGGATCATCCGTACTATTCAGATTTTAAAAAGATAATAACTGGATTGGTAAATAGGAACAAGCTTGTAAACATCTACTTAATTAAATTTAAACATGGCCTGATTTTCTTGACGCACAATTTATCCGGCCCCGCTTTACTTACCTTAACCATTAACCTAATAATTTTATTTAATTTAACGCAACGCTTACCACACCCGCATGGATACCAACGAATACGAACGGTTAGAACAATCGCCTAATAACAGAAACTGGAAAAGCTGGGGACCCTACTTGGCCGAACGTCAATGGGGAACCGTCCGCGAGGATTATAGCCCCAACGGGGATGCCTGGAATTTTGTGACCCACGATTTAGCCCGCAGCAATGCCTACCGTTGGGGCGAAGAAGGCATTGCGGGTTTTTGCGATTACCAGCAGATTTTGTGCTTGGCGCCGGCTTTCTGGAACGGACAAGATCCTATTTTAAAAGAACGATTATTTGGCCTTACCAATGGCCAGGGCAACCACGGCGAAGACGTAAAAGAGCTGTACTTTCATCTGGATTCGTCGCCTACCCATTCGTATTGCAAGTATTTGTACAAATACCCACAAACTACTTTCCCTTATGCGGATTTAGTAGAAAAAAACAAGCGCGACCGTTGGCAACCCGAATTTGAACTGCTGGATACCGATATATTTAAAGATGGCCGCTACTTTGATATTGTAATTGAATACGCCAAAGCTGACACGCACGATATTTTAATGCAGGTAACCGTGCATAATCGCGGCGGGGAAGCGGCTCCTATTCACGTATTGCCCCATTTGTGGTTTAGAAATTACTGGAAACACAGCCCCGAATACCCCCGGCCGCTAATAACAGCTTTAAGCCCGGATTGTTTAAAAGCTACTTCCTCCCGTAATGGCGCGTTTTTCTTGTACCACGATCAGGCCGGAGAACAGTTATTTTGCGAAAACGAAACCAACAACGAACGCATTTACAAGTCGGCTAACTTAACTCCGTTTGTGAAGGATGGTATCAACGATTACATCATCAACCAAAAAGAAACTGTTAACCCGGAAAAACAAGGCACCAAAGCAGCTGTTTGGCTGCAAGCCGTTGTGCCCGGAAAATCTTCGGTAATTTTTAAAGTGCGTTTGGTGCGTAACCGGATTATTGAACCCTGGGCTAACTTTAACCGCGTATTTGAACGCCGCCGGGCCGAAACCGATACTTTTTACCGGGAATTTATTCTGCCGGAAAAAATGGAACCCGCCCAACAGGATTTAATTCGGAAAGCCTTTGGCGGACTACTCTGGACGAAGCAATTTTATTATTTTGATGTACACCGTTGGCTCTACGGGGAATTAAAGGAAAAAGCACCTTATCGCCTGGATAAACGAAACGTAGGCTGGGTGCACCTCACCAATCGTAACATTATTTCCATGCCTGATAAATGGGAATACCCGTGGTATGCCGCCTGGGATTTAGCATTTCATGCCACCACCTTCGCCCACATCGATCCAAATTTTGCCAAGCAGCAATTATTACTCATGCTCCGGGAATATTACATGCACCCCAACGGGCAAATCCCTTCTTACGAATGGAATTTCAGCGATGTCAATCCGCCGGTACATGCCTGGGGGGTGTGGCAGGTGTACGATATTGACCAGAAAAAAACCGGGGTTTCGGACTTGGATTTTCTGGAGCGGGCTTTTCAAAAATTGCTCATGAACTTTACCTGGTGGGTCAACCGGAAAGACGTCAACGGCAACGATATTTTTGAAGGTGGCTTCCTGGGTTTAGATAATATTGGGGTATTCGACCGCAACAGTTTGCCACCGGGTATTAAAAGTTTGCAGCAAGCCGATGCCACTAGTTGGATGGCCATGTTCTCGTTAAACATGCTCCGGATTTCGTTGGAGTTAGCCAAACGAAACCCGGCTTACGAAGAGTCAGCGGCCAAGTTTTTCCGGCATTTTTTAAATATTGGCTGGGCCATGGATAATATTGGCGAACGAAATATCTCGCTCTGGGACGATGAAGATAATTTTTATTACGATGCTGTACAATTAGATAATGGCAAGAGCCAGCGTTTAAGAATTCGTTCTTTGGTAGGCGTTATTCCGTTGTTGGCCGTGGAGGTAATTAATAGCAAAATCTTTAACCAGATGACCGAGTTTAAGCGGCGCGCTGTAGGCATTATCCGGACCCGCCCCGATTTAGCGCAACTCATTTCGCACATCGAAGCGCAAAATGGTAATGGTTATCATTTATTTTCGATCATGCGGGGTTTCCGGTTAGAGAACGTACTGAAGCGCTTACTCGATGAAGCCGAGTTTTTATCGAACTACGGCATCCGGTCTTTATCGAAATACCACGAGCAAAATCCTTACTTGTTTACCTACCAGGGCCGTCAGCATTCGATTCAATACGAGCCCGGCGAAAGCTCCAGTTCGATGTTCGGGGGTAATTCTAACTGGCGGGGCCCTATTTGGTTTCCGTTAAATTATTTAATTATTCAATCTCTCCGGAAATATTATAAATACTACGGTAAAGAATACATTTACGAGTTCCCGACTGGCTCCGGCAACAAATTAAATTTAAAACAAATTGCCCGCGAATTAACCCGGCGCTTGCTGCACCTTTTCGAGAAAGACGAAACGGGTAAAGTGCATTACCATTCTCACCATGAGCCCTACCAAGCGGACCCGCATTTTAAAGATCAACATTTATTTTACGAATTTTTTAACGGCGATACCGGCCAGGGCTTAGGTGCCTCGCACCAAACCGGCTGGACGGCTTTAATCGCCAATTTATTACTGGAAATGGCCGAAGAAGAAGATTAGAATAGCAGCAAATTTTAAAAATAGTCTATTTAATTTTTTTAAATAGACTATTTTAATTTAAATAAGTCCGTTTCATTCTGCGCGAAACTTTCAAAAATAAGGCTTTGTTTACCAGCTATGATCGGATGGATGCCATTATTGATGGGCGCTGCACTGCTGGTTGGTTGGGCCAGAACTGCATTTGAGCCCATACAATTTGCCTTTTACAAAGAACCGCACGGTACCTGGTACATCGACTTACCCGATTATCCGGGGCCAAAAGGCAACCTGGCCATGGTGGCCGGTGCCGACGATATGTTGGATTTTCTGGCAAAAGGCAAAAACCGGGTGGTAGTGGCAATGAGCGAACAACCATTTACCGGTGCCTTAGCTTTAAACCGGGTGAAAGTAGGGGAGCCCGGGGGCGGCGCTTATTACAAACCGGAAAATCATGCGATTCAATCGGTTTGGCTCTGCGATGTTACCTTATTTGCCCTTGGTAAATTTCCGGAGCATATTTACTTCCGGGCAGTAGAATAAGCTGTTTTTTGTTTTCGGCCTATATTTTTCCCTTGTATTTTGGGTCAAAATCTACCATCCATTCAATGCCGAATTTATCTCGAAACATTCCAAAATAAGAGCCCCAGGGACTGTCGCCAATAGGTACTTCCGTGTTTCCGCCGGCGGAAAGGCCGTTAAATAACTTGTCGGCTTCTTCCCGACTTTCGGCGCTAACGGATATCTTGGATCTGTTTTCGTTTTCATTTACCCGGCCCATACTTTCCGGCACATCATTGGCCATTAAAACATTTTTACCAATGGGCAAAGCAATGTGCATGATCTTGTTGGCTTCATGTTCTGCTATGGGCTGTTCCGGGCTGGCTATGTCCTGGAAACGCATAATAGTGGCGAACTCTCCGCCAAATACTGATTTGTAAAAAGTGAATGCTTCTTCGGCATTTCCGTTGAAGTTAATGTGAGGGTTGATAAGTGCCATAATTTTTATTTTAAGTTTTTTTTAATTAGTATTCTGAATGTCCGAGCGCAGAGTGTTCCAATACAACCAACGCTAACGGTTTCGGGGCACCGCGCTTCCAGGTTGCACGGCAGCCCCTGAAGCAAAATCCGGGCGCGCCATTGGTGGTTATGGCCTGTCTACGGTGTAATTTAGTTCCGTTACCCCGCCAGTAAATGGTCGAGTAGTCAATAATTTTAGTTTTATCTGTTCTTTGATACCGGTGAACAATGGAATGCCTCGCCCAAGAACAATTGGATTAACAAACAGCCAGTAGCCGTCAATTAAGTTTAGTTGAATTAAGGAATGGGTGGCGGTGGGGCTACCGAAAAGCAAGATGTCTTTATCGCCCTGTTGTTTTATCTTAATTATGTTATCCGCAAGATTATCGCTAATAATGGTAGTGTTGGTTGAACCTGCGTCTTTCATGGTTTGGGATAAGACCACTTTGTGAACCTGGTTATACCACCTGGAATGTTCCAGATCGTGCTTGGACGCGTTCGGCTCGGTTCCTGCAGTAGGCCAGTAATTCTCCATCATTTGATAAGTCATCCGTCCATACAAGGCCGTGTCGCCTTCGCTTATCCGCTTACCGACATAATCAAATATTTCTTCATCTACTTTAATCCAGTCCATTTCTCCGTTCAGTCCGGCTACAAAACCGTCGAGCGATACGTGCATGAAGGAAATTATTTTTCGCATATAGTTCTATTTTTTAATTATTATCTATGGTTTGTTATTATCTCGTTACAATGATCGTTAACGGGTAGTATATGCAAAAACTGGAGCGAAGCAAGGATTTCTATACCCATTAGGCAACGTGTTTCCTTTTACACTTTCAATTTAGATGGCTTCTGTCTATTGTCGAAGCGTGTGAAAATTTCAACTAACTGTTTATTAATTTTGTAATAGATAATAATCTGAGAAGTTAAAACTGACCTGCTAACATCTTTTTTGTTACGCGTATAAACAGGATGGCCTGGAATCTATTATTACGCGTCAGCTATTTTAGAACCAAGCCTGGTAACCGGATTTTTTTAAATTTCAAGCTTCTTTTGTCTGCAAAACCGACAAGATATTACCGGCCGGATCTTTAAACCAGGCCACATCTACCAGGCTGCTCCTGGAAATATTATTTTCGTCCGTTTGTAAGTATTCTTCCTGGTAGGTTTCAAAAACAACACCCCGTTTTTTTAATTCCTGCACGGCTTCGTCAATGTTATCAACCGGAAAGTTAAGAATGGTAAAAGTAGCCGGTTCGTGGTTAGGCTTGGGGTAAATTAACACCTGGGTATGGCCGGCCAAGTGCAATTGCAGCAAGCCCATGGTGTTATCTTCTGTAACTTCCTGTTCCAGCACCTGGCTGTAAAATTGTTTGGCTTTTTCCAGATCATCGACCGAAAAACCACTAAATGCATGGCTATTTTTGAACATAATATTGGCTATAGTTAAGGTTTAAATTTAGACTGAAACAAAACTTGATTACCCTTATTTAAAAATCGTCCGGTAAAATCTCGGCTTCGTAACCAAACTCGCTTAAAAGTTTAATGAGGCAGGTGGCCCGGATAAATTCCTGATTACTGGCCACCCGCAAAATATTATCACAATCTTCCAGGTCGAAGTTCGCGTGGTAGCCCCGGAAGGTTTGGTGAATGTGGTCGAGCAGGATAACAGCGTGGTCCTGGTCTTTTACGTTTGTACGAAATACTTCTACCATGCGCTCTTGGCCTTTTCAGCTGTTCAGGTATTTTTTAATAAATTACACCCAGGTGGTTTAATTGCCCGATAAGCTAACCCGGGACAGGTTGTTGGTTTCGGTGGTTTTTTGCAGTTTGTGGTAATAGATGTACGAGCCCGCTACCAGCAAGATGGGTAATAAAATAGGGGCCCAGTTTTGGGGAGCATCGCCCCGGGATATATGCGAATACATGGCGCCAATTAAATCAAACATTAAACCGGCGTAGGCCCATTCTTTTACCCGTGGATAGCCTGGTACTAAAATAGCGATTAAGCCCAACAACTTGGCCACTCCTAAAAAAGGAACCAAATAGCCCGGATACCCTAAACGCATTACGTACTCCATGGCCTCGGGTGCCGAAATGGCATCATAAACCGAGCCTATGCCCAACATAGCAGTGATTAACCCGGTAAAAATCCAGTAAATAATTTTTGTCTTTTTCATGATAGTAGTTTTAAAAATAATTGTGATTGAGAAAATAAGAGCAAAAGTTGGTAGTAATAGCAAAGAAAATTTGGGTTGGGAAAAGGGCATTCCTAAACTTAGTGAAGCAGGTATTTATCCTTGGTGCAGCGCGTGCGGGTCCATGTACATGGTTTCCCAGAGGTGGCCATCTAAATCCTGAAATCCCCAGCCGTACATAAAACCTTGGTCTTGTTTTTCGTTGGGAGTGGTGGCGCCCGCCGCTACGGCTTTGTTTACCCACGCATCTACTTGCTCCCGGCTTTCGGAAGATAAAGCAATAATTACTTGCGCGTTGGCAGCTGTATCCGGAATATCTTTTTTGGTAAAAGATTTAAAAAACTCTTCTACCAGCAGCATTACATAAATATTGTCGCTCACAATCATGCAGGTAGCGTTCTCGTCGGTAAACTGCGGGTTAAAAGTGTAACCAAGTTGCGTAAAAAACGCGACGGATCTATCTAAATCTTTCACGGGTAAATTCACGAAAATCTGAGTGGCCATTGTTTAGGTTTGTTTTTTGTTTAACGCTAATTTTTTAAAATTTTATTTTTTCGGTAATTAAATGGTGCTTTCTGCCCCCTGTTTGCGCGTCTATCGCGAAGCTAGGGAGCCCCGCTTTCGGGCAAATAAGCAGCCTTGGATTGGGTGATTAACCTTTCTAAAGAAATCAGGCGGCTTTGCCAGCTGTGGCGATATGGTTCTACCCAAACCACCAGGTCGCCTAACTTTTCCAGTTTGACCTCGCAATACCTTTCGCGGCCTTTTGTGCGAATAACTAGCAGGCCGCATTCGGTTAGTATTTTAATGTGTTTGTAAATGGCCGACCGGCTTTTTTTAAAATTCCCGGCAATTGCTTCCATGTTTAGGGGTTGCTCAGCTACCAAATGAATGATTTCTCTTCGGGTTGGGTCGGCAATGGCCCGAAATACATCTCGTCTCATGTATCTTTCTTTATGTACCAAAGATAAAGGAAACCTTTTGGTGGCATGGGGGTGAACACGACAGATCTAGGTGAATTTACGACAATCGAGATTTGTTTTTATAAACAGAAAAAGGCTGAACGGGATTACTGATTTTCAGGTAAAGTTTCTGCCTTAATTAATAATTATCAGATTGCGTTTAAGCTATTATCGTAACAAAGTAGAACTTACGGGCGGGGGCAACCTGAACTAAAGCGGTTCAGCATCAGGTAGAAGTAAGTAGCTAATATCTAAAAGCAAAAATTAAATTGTTTTTGTCAGACACAAACGGTTGGTAAAATCAGGCGGATAAATTCGGGTCGTAGCTAACCATCCATTGTATGCCAAACTGGTCGGTAAGCATGCCAAAATAAGCTCCCCAAAATTCTTTTCGTAACGGCAGATTTACCTGGCCATTTTCCGAAAGGGCCCGAAACAACTGATCTGCCTCTGCTTCGCTACCTGGACTTACCGTTAAATGAAAATTATTGCCTGGATTTACATGGTGGCCCATGGCCTCGAGGGCGTCGGTGGCCATTAAGATCGTGCCTTGGCCAATGGGTAAAGCCATGTGCATTATTTTTTCCCGGTCGGTGGCAGAAAGTTTATCACCGGCCGGCGTGTCTTTAAAGCGCGTAACGTTTACAAATGCGCCCCCGAAAATGGATTGGTAAAAAGTGAAAGCGGCTTCGGTAGTACCGTTAAAATTTAAATAAGGATTTACTTGTACCATAAATTTAAAGTTTTAGAAAAAGCGTTTTTCGTTGATCAGGCAATAATTTTAATTTTTTAAATTTACCTAAACCCTGGGGATAGGAAGAGGATGTTCTTACTCAAAACATATAAAACCGCAGCGGGAAAAGAAACTAATTTTTAAATTTTTAATCGTGTTTAATTCAGATTTTAACCAAAAAAGTTAATTTTTAGAAACAGGAGATTTTTCCAGAATGGTTTTCAGGTTAGTTAAACTTATTTCTAAATCTTTGCCGAGCATGCCAGTCATAAACAAATTCATTAAATTAAGAGGATACGGATTCGCACCGCGCATGCCCCATTTCACTTTGGTTTGATTAGGCGCAATTGCTTCGGTGAAAAAAGGGGTTTGTGCTACTCCGGCAAATGGCCGGATAAACCTAACTTCTACTTCTAACTTTTCGCCTTCGTTAATAGCTTTAATTTCTTGTTCGCCCTGGCCGGCTTTCTTATTCCCGTTCCAGGCGTATACAAAGCCAACGGTGCCATCAATGCCGCGATAATCTTTTTCCATGTCCGGGTCTGTTTGTACCCATTTGCTGTATTTATCCTGGTTTTTAAGATGTTTGATAAAGCCGAAAACTTCTGCTTTAGACTTGTTAATCGTTATTTCGCGTTCGATGGCATAATGTTTTTTCACAAACAAGGCTACGATTAACAACAAGGTAATAAGAGCACCTGCGCCCATTAAGATGTTTACCAGCATTTTATTTAAGTTTTAGAGTGATAAATTATTTAAAATAAGCAATAGCGTAATGCGAGAAATGCCACTTATTAAGCTATTTGAGCCATCGGCTCCGGGGAAGGCACCAGGCGGAGTTGTTTAACGGGAGGATGCGTTATTTTCTTCCATAAATAATAAGAAGCAAACATTGCCGCCATAAAAAGAAGTGGCGAAAGAATTAAGCCAAGACTATCCTGACCGTAAGCCCGGGCCACACAAGCCCCGATAAAGTTAAAGGTAAGACCCGCGTAGGCCCATTCTTTTATAATTTTAAATTTATTTTGGATGAGCGCCAAAGCGGCTAAAATCTTGCCTGCGCCCAGCACCAGTAACACGTGCGCCGGGTAGCCCAGGTGTTGCATAATCTGCCGGCCCGATTCGTGCTGCATGGCTTCGGTGATGCCAGCGAAAAGCATAAAAAGAGCAAAAAGACCTGTAATAATCCAGTAAGTAATTTTAATTGATTTCGGTTTCATGGGCATGGTAATTTAGAATTTTATGATTACTAATGGCAGAATTTTTTAAATTTATTATCCACTTGTAGCAAATGCAGTACTCCCCATAACCGGTTGGCCCGAGCGCACCCGGTTTACGAATCTGTGCTGCTTACGCCTCGGCCAAATCTTTAATTTTTAGCAAAGCTTGGTCCCAGGCGCCGGCCATCATCTCGTACATTTCTGCGCCCATGTCGGCTTCAATTTCTAGTTGCGTAGCGCCATTATTCTCCGCGACCCGGTAAATTTCGCGACCGCCTTTTACTTGCTGGGCTTCTTTACTTGCGTAATCTTCGGCATCGGCTTTTAAAATCCCGGTGTATTCAACAGATAGTAATTTGCCAAATTGGTTGGCAACGATGGTACCAATAATACCACTACCACTGTCGTCTTTAAAAACTACTTTGCTACCTTCTTGCCAATCGGTATCAGCAAATGTACCCGGACTGAACTCGGCGAACCAGATGCGGTTATACTGGTCCAGGAGCAATACATCCCAGATTTTAGCGGCGGGAGCGTTAATCTCGATTGATTTTTTAATAATTTGAGTTTCCATGGTATCAGGTTTATAGTTAAAAATTTAGGTTTCGTAATCTAGGCAAACAGGAGCTGCAGAGCCTTCCGGCAGAGATCTGGGTTGCTAAACCATTTAGATTAAGACAAATATATTAGTAATTATTGGCAACAAAGGGGTATATTTCCGGCAATCTAAGGGGTTGATTGCGACAACAATTCTGTTTACCTTGTAACCGTTCTAGTTTGTTTTTGGCTACTCTTTCAAATTTATTTAACATCCATGAAACATATATCTATCCTGGTTCCGAAAGGAGCAGTTCTGGGCAGTATCGAAGGTCCGCGGCAAGTATTAACCGAAGTTAATAAACTTTTAAAAAGCATGGGCAAACCGGCTTTATTTCAAGTACAGTTGGTAGGTCTGACGAAAGAAGTACCGGCCGCCGGGGGGATTTACAAGGTGTTTACGGATGTAATAGCGCCCGAAATAGCCAAAACCGATTTAATTATCATTCCGGCCCTGGATGGCGATATGGTGAAAACGATTGAAAGCAACCAAGACTTTATTCCCTGGATTGTGCAGCAACACCAAGCAGGAGCCGAAGTGGGTAGTTTATGCGTGGGGGCATTTTTGTTAGCGGCTACGGGCCTGGTAACCGGCAAAAAATGCGCAACCCACTGGATGGCGGCTAAAGATTTCCGGAAGATGTTCCCGGAAGTAAACCTGGTAGAAGATAAAATTATCACCGATGAACAAGGGATTTATTCCAGCGGGGGCGCATTTTCCTATCTTAATTTAATTTTGTACCTCATCGAAAAATACGTGGGCCGCGACATTGCTGTCTTTATGTCCAAGGCTTTCCAGATAGATATTGAGCGCCGGAGCCAGTCGCCGTTTGTAATATTTGCCGGCCAAAAAGACCACGAAGACGAGGCTATTAAAAAAGCGCAGGAAATCATTGAAAAAAGCGTCACCGAGAAAATAAACGTAGATCAACTGGCCGACACTTTAGCGCTGAGTCGCCGTAACCTGGAACGCCGGTTTAAAAAAGCCACCGCCAATACGGTAGTCGAATACATTCAACGGGTGAAAATAGAAGCCGCCAAAATGAGCCTGGAAACTTCCCGCGAAAACGTAAACGAAGTCATGTACCAAGTAGGCTACTCCGACCCGAAAGCTTTCCGGGACACCTTTAAAAAAATCACCGGCCTTTCGCCCGTGCAATACCGCAGTAAATACAACCGGGAATTAGTGGCCGCTTAAGATTTTTAAAATTTAAAAAATTACATCCCGATCGTTTTATTTTACCTTCCATATGTTCGGATTATATAAACCTGAAAAGAAGGAAATGTAATTTTAGAAAGAGTTTGTCTACTTTTAAAATAAATTATAATAGCCTAATTAGCAAGGCAATGTAGTAGCTTCTTTTAGCATTATACTTGTGTCTTATTTATAAATTTACATCCAATCACTTATTAAATTTATTTAAGCCAAGAACATTTGTAATGAAAATTTTACTGCTTTTTATTGCCTCTTTCTTTTTTTTAAAGTCCGATAAACAGGAATATATCGTGGACAAAGAGGTTGTTTTAAAACCTGGATTCTACCGGGATTTTCAGGAGTTTAAAACAAATAGTCCTTCTGTTGCCTTCAATAATTCTCCTTTAACTACTGTTACTAAAGGATATGGTTTTTTAAATGCTACCGGCGAAGTTGTTTATTATCGGGTGAGCATGGAAAAAAGTTTGGCAAGGAAAATAGGTAACGTTTACGGATTTTGCGATGGGAAAAGTATTTACCTTAACCCGGAGATTTCTGTGTTCCGGCCCAACATGAAGTTTAGTAAACTAGATTATCTCGGACGTTACTGTTATTTTGAAGATTTGATGTATAAATCAGTTCCAACTGGTAATGGAATGGCATCAAATACTTATTTAGCTGAGAAAGCACTAGATATAAATACGGGAGAAATTACAATTTTAAGTAAAAAAACCTTAAAAGAAATTATAGCGAAAGATGCTGCGTTATTAGAAGATTTTACGAATGAGACTAAGAAAAACAAAGTTCTGAAAGATTATTTGATTAGCTATTCAGACAAACATATTAATGAAATTAGCCGTTTATAATAAATTTACTTTACCAGAATAATGTTCTAACTGAAGATTTATATCATAAGGGTTTTAAACGAAAAAGCCGCTAGTAGAACCTAGCGGCTTTTTCGTTTAAAAGAATTCTCACCATAGTTTATTATTTAATTTTTGCTTTGTTTCCAATATTTTTAACATTTGCTTCAAAAAACATATCATGACTGAAAATACCAAGCTTCTACGCGTACTCGTGGTGGGTTGCGGTAATATGGGCACCTCGCACGCCAGTGCATACCACACGTTGGATGGTTTTCAAATTTGCGGCATTGTTTCTACCGGCAAAAGTAAAGAAGTTTTAAATCAAAAATTAGGCGGCAGTTATCCTTTGTTCACCGATTTTGAGGAAGCTTTGCATACTACCCAACCCGACGCGGTTTGCATTTCTACTTATCCGGATACACACGAAAGTTATGCTATTAAAGCCTTGGAAAGTGGCTGCCACGTTTTCCTGGAAAAACCCATTGCTGATTCGGTGGCCGGCGCGGTGCGGGTAGCCGAAACGGCCCAACGCACGGGTAAAAAATTGGTGATCGGGTATATTCTGCGCCACCATCCTTCTTGGATCCAATTTGTAGAATTATCCCGGGAGTTGGGGAAACCCTTGGTCATGCGCATGAATTTAAACCAGCAAAGCCACGGAGCTGCCTGGGCGGTGCACCGCAATTTAATGAAAAGCTTGAGCCCGATTGTGGACTGCGGGGTGCATTACATTGATGTAATGTGCCAGATGACCCGTTCGCGGCCCATTCAGGTGAGTGCTATTGGCGCCCGTCTAACGGAGGATATACCAGCGGGTAATTACAACTATGGTCAGCTGCAAATCCGTTTCGCGGATGGCTCGGTAGGTTGGTACGAAGCCGGTTGGGGGCCCATGATCAGCGAAACTGCTTTTTTTGTGAAGGACGTCATCGGGCCAAAAGGTGCCATATCGATTGTGGCGAAAGATGCCGGCGGCGCCGGTAAATCCGATTCGGTAGAAGCACATACCAAAACCGAATGGTTGCGGTATCACCGGGCCGATTTAAACGAAAAAGAAGAACTCAAGCTAGAGGATGCCTGGATTAGTATGGAAGACGAACCCGACCACCAGGAATTATGCAACCGCGAACAGCTGTATTTTTTGCAAGCCATCCGCGAAGATATTAATCTAACTGACCATGTGGCCGATGCGGTGAACAGCCTGCGCATTGCTTTTGCCTGCGACGAATCTGTACGTACGGGGCAGGTAGTAGCTTTGTAATCGCTGGACAAAAATTTTAAAAAATTAGTTGGTAAGATAATTTTATCTGATATTAAAAAATCAAAATTACTGTATTTGTAAAGTTGCTTAGTTAGGGAGATTTACGGAGCCCAACTTTCGAATTAATTTTTTAAAAGATCACCTATTGGCTCATTTGCTTTTGTACCAGCCACGGTCATCTGAAAATTTTATATCAATATTTTGTTTCCAGCCGAACTTTCGTAACGGATAAAAATAAGTAGTTAGTCGTTTTTAGTTGTTCGTTGTTCGATCGTTAATGAATTAATGATCAATTACTTAAACTCAGGTTTTTATCAACTTAATTTTGTCCTGTTACATATAAATACAGATGGCGCGTGATAACCGGAAAATTATCGGTAAAAAACCAACTACCACCGCCAGTACTACTCCCGCCATCAGGATGGTGGTTACTTCTTTCACGAATTGACTCAGCAGAAATATCGTTATTAAAAAAATAGCCACATTCCGGGCCAATTAACTAAATATTTAATAAGCAATGGCAGCTTCTCCTTATCATTCCGGTGAATTAGAAATGCAGCAAAAAACAGGAGCAGCATTGCCGGCCGGCCGCAATGCCCGATTGATCGTTCCTTACTTGGCTCCTAGGGCCGATAGATTTATAGCTCAACAAACTTTTGTAATGGTGAGCACTCAGGATGGCAGCGGTCAGGTTTGGACTTCTATTCTGGCGGGGAGCGCCGGTTTTATAAAAGTAATCGATGACCAAAGGCTGGTGTTGGATGAGAGGGATTTGCACGCTAATCCGGCAGATATTTTTTGGAAAAATATACAGGCGCAAGCCGCAATCGGAATGCTTTTTATCGAACCAAGCACGCGCCGCCGCTACCGGGTAAATGGTCAGGTTTTCCGAAAGCAGGCGCAATTGCTAATTACCATAAAACAAGCGTACGTTAACTGCCCCAAATACATCCAGCGTCGAACTAGCGAACAAACGGCCAAAAGTATTTACTCACCCGCGGCCATTACCGGAACCATCCTGACCAAGGAGCTACAAAACTGGATAACAGCGGCCGATACTTTTTATGTGGGCAGCAGCAACAACCAGCATGATATGGATACCTCGCACCGGGGTGGTAATCCGGGTTTTGTTGAAGTTATAAATGCTACGTCTTTACGCATTCCCGATTACGTGGGCAACGGCATGTACAATACCTTGGGTAATTTTTTAAATTATCCGGCGGCCGGTTTGCTTTTTATTGATTTTAATGCCCAACGCACCTTGCAACTATCGGGCACAGCCCAAGTTCAATGGCCGGCACCTTCAGAAATAGCAACCACTAACCACACCGTTCTTTCCTGGATTTTTAAGGTAAAAGAGTGGGTGATACTGGAAAATTTAAAAAACTTTACTTGGACTTTTCAGGATTACTCCCCTTTTAACCCCGACTAACTCCTGGATAGAGGTTGCCGGATTAAAACAGGATAGGCTGTACGGTTCTATTGAAAGCTCCGGCTAGTTTTTGGCAATACCGCTGAAAATTTAAAATACTGCTGGCTCCCGATCAAAATTTTTCAAAAATAGCCGATGGAAGAACACGAAAAATGGATGCACTGGTGCCTGAATTTAGCGCAGCAAGCTTTACAGCAAGGCGATTTTCCGGTAGGCGCAGTAGTCGTACAAAAAGGTAAGCTAATTGGTCAGGGAGTAGAAGCTGGCCAATTGAAAAAAGATATTACCTGCCACGCCGAAATGGAAGCTATCCGGGATGCCCGGCAAACAATTAATACAGCTGACTTGCAAAATTGTATTCTTTATTCTACTCATGAGCCGTGCATCATGTGCTCCTACGTCATCCGGCACCATAAAATCAGCCGGGTAGTAGTAGGAACCACTGTGCCGGAAGTGGGCGGCAGTTCTTCGGCGTACCCCTTGTTATCTGCGCCCGACATAAGTATTTGGGTTGCTCCGCCGCACCTGGTAACAGGCGTGTTAGCCGAAGCTTGCCAGGCGCTTAGCCAAGCCTATAAACAAAAATTTAAAAAATAAACCACCATGCTTCTTTTGCAATATCCGGTAAACACCCCCGAAGTTACCATGTGGGAAAACCGTTTGGCTACCATGGTCATTACCTATGCGTTAGTACTAAATCCAGAACTCCAGGAACCCCAAATACAATACGATGCCGATTTTGTGCGTGGCACGAATGAAATTAACTCTTATCTCGATACATTAGAAGATTTTCTAAAATCCTGGTACGAAGACCGCTGCGACAAGTACGAATTTTAATTTTGCGGACTGGTTGCGGTAATTTTCTGTAGTAAACCAAGATCTAAAATCAGATAGCCGCGCGGGAAGCATTTGGTATTTTTACCGCTGAATTGTTTTGTTTGCACCCGATGCTTGCCTGATGACGGTAACCGCAAGAATAAGCCAGTAGACTAGCTAAGTGAGATAAAGAAGGATTTACTTTGAAAGTAGCCGTTTATCCGTAAAGACCTGAAAAGGCCCTAATAACAAGCCGTAACCAGGCTTAGGCTATTAGCTATTTTCAAAAATAAATTTTATTGCAAGATTGGCATTCCTGAATTCCGCATTTGTTGAGGTTACTACTCTTTCTAAGTAAAAAATTTAAAAAACCCTTTAGCTTTAAAAGCTTGTTTACCAATAAGCCAGGGATGAAGGATATTTTGGAATTTAAACTTAATTGGTACTCCGGCTACTTATTTTTTAAAATTTACAAAAAGTTGTATGACCTTTCTAGCCATCAGAATTCTGCTTGCCTTAGTTATGGCAAATACACTCCCGGTGCTCAGTTGGGCGCAAAACCAAAAACCCCTGGTAATAACCGTTAACAGGAAAAAGCAAGCGCAAACCATGGATAATTTTGGGGCGGCGGGTTGCTGGTACGCCGAAGGTATTGGCAAGCATTGGCCTACGGCCAAAAAAGAAAAAATAGCCGAATTATTATTCAGCCAAAAGTTAGATGCTCAAGGCAATCCGCGGGGCATTGGGTTATCGGCCTGGCGCTTTAACATTGGCGGCGGCACCGCCGAGCAAGGCGATAAAAGCGGTATAATAGATGTAAACCGCCGGGTAGAAGGTTTTCTGCAAGACGATGGTACCTACAACTGGAACAAACAAATCGGCTATACTTGGTTTTTGCAAAAAGCAAAAAGTTACGGTGTCGAGAAATTAATTGCATTCTCCAATACGCCACCCGTGCAATACACCCAAAACGGTTTAGGCTTTAAAACCGTGAAAGATTTTAAAGCAAACTTAAAACCTGATAAATACGAAGCGTATGCTGATTTTTTAACCGAAGTACTGCTGCATTACCAAAAACAAGGTTTAGGTTTTGATTATATCAGCCCGGTAAACGAACCGCAGTGGGATTGGATGGGTAAAGTAGGCGAGGCCAAGCAGGAGGGAAGTCCTTGGCGCAATTTCGAAATCAGCCGCGTGGTAAAAGCCCTGGATGTTGCGCTGCAACAGAAGAGTTTAATTAGCCAAATTATTTTACCCGAAGCGGCAAAGCTTACATTTCTGTACGGCGATACCACCCAAACGTCGCAACAAGTACAGGCATTTTTTAAAAAAAACAGTTCTGATTACCTGGGAAATCTAAACCACTTACCTAAACTGGTGGTGGGCCACAGCTATTTCACCGACGAAGGCGACCAAGCAACAGTGGCCATTCGCCAGCAAGTAGCCGATACTACCCAAAAGTACGGGGTGCAGTTTTGGCAATCGGAGTATTCCATGTTGGCCGATGGTTTCCGGGAAGGTACTAAAGCCCGCCGATCTGCCATGGACTGCGGCTTGTTTTTGGCCAAAATGATTCATCAAGACTTAACCGTAGCCAATGCTTCGGCCTGGCAGTTCTGGAATGGCTTTGAGCCTGGCAAACCCGATTTTGATACGCGTTATTATTTAATTGCCTTACAACCCAATGCCAACCACACCAATGGCGGGTTCCAGCCTACCAAAAACCTGTGGGCTTTAGGGCATTATAGTTTGTTTATCCGGCCCGGCATGCATCGCTTACTCTTAAACCGTCAAGATCATTTGTCGGCCGTAGAAGCAGCCCAAAAAGTAATGGTTTCGGCGTATGCCCACGCTGCTGGTAAGCTGGTAGTGGTAGCCATCAACTACGAAACGCAAGCTCAAAATTTGCAGCTGGATGTTAAAAATTTAAAAAAAGGAACTACTTATAAACGCTACGTTACTACCGCTACTCCCGATGAAAATCTGAAAGCTTATCCAATGGGTAAAGTCACGCAGCCTGTTGCTTTACCACCCCGATCTATAACCACCCTGGTAATTAATGAATAAATCAGTAAAAAGTAAAAACCGCCTTTAAATCTAAAGCATCGCCCGATTAGTACACATTCGGATTAATTAAACCAATAAGTTATCCAGGGAAACATCAGCTAAGAATAAACAAGGGCCGTTTCGTTCAAGGCGGAGCTAAGCTTCCGGTGTGGTGTAAAGTTACATTCCATAGCCAAAGCAAGGCAAGAAGAAAACAAGATCAACCCCATCTCCTGTATTTAGGGGAGGTTTCGAAAAGGGAGAGGTAAAAAGGAGATCCTTGGGGCCTGGAAATAGAAAAATGCCCCCACGACAATCAGCCACTAGCAATACCATTTCCAAAACTTTTCTTGCGTGGCACGAATTCGTTAGAAATAGGCGTACAAGTACGTGTAAAATTTAAAATTTACCGTATAAATACGTAAAAGCAGCGGATTAAAGCACCAGTTGTAACTTTACCAGAATAGACAAGTACTGTATAACACTGTTCCGGAACTAGAATTAAATCAGGAAATTACCGGAATGCTTCTATTTGTACAATAGGTCTATTTTAAACTGAAAAACAAAAGCGTATGCTAGCAATGGATTATCGCGGACCAAAACGGGTTCGTGTCACACAAAAGCCAATGCCCGAAATAAAGCATCCCGAAGATGCCATTGTTCGGGTTACCCGCTCCTGCATTTGTGGGTCGGATTTGCACTTATACAACGGTAACGTACCCGATACCCGGGTCGGCACAACCTTCGGCCACGAATTTGTGGGCGTAGTAGAAGAAGTTGGCTCCGAAGTAACTAAATTAAAAGTTGGCGACCACGTGCTGGTACCTTTTAATATTGCCTGCGGCCGTTGTCATTTTTGTAAACAAGGTTTGTTTGGTAACTGCCACGAATCGAACCCGATGGCTACAGCGGTAGGTGGAATTTTTGGTTACTCACACACCGCAGGTGGTTTCCACGGAGGCCAAGCCGAATACGTACGGGTACCTTACGCCAACGTGAGCCCCACCGTTATACCAGAAGGCATGGATATAGAAGATGCCGTAATGCTCACCGACGTAGTGCCTACCGGCTACCAGGCCGCCGAAATGGCCGGTATTCAGCCGGGTGATACGGTAGTCGTATTTGGCGCGGGCCCGGTAGGAATTATGGCGGCGAAATGCGCCTGGCTTTTTGGCGCTGGCCGCGTTATTTCCATCGACCACGTCGAATACCGTTTAGAATTTGTCCGGAACTACGCGCAGTGCGAAGCCTATAACTTCCGGGACATGGAAGATCCGGTGGTTTTTATTAAAAAAACAACCGACTGGATGGGGGCCGATGTGGTAATTGATGCCGTTGGCGCCGAAGCCGCCGGTAATACCATGCAAACCATAACCGGTCGGAAAACCTTATTGCAAGCCGGTTCGGCTACTGCGTTGCATTGGGCCATTAATTCGGTTAAAAAAGGCGGTATAGTTTCGATTGTGGGCGTATACGGACCAACCGATAACCTGGTACCTATCGGGAATGTGCTGAACAAAGGATTAACCATCCGGGCCAACCAGGCCTCGGTGAAACGCTTGCTGCCCCGCTTAATTGAGCACGTACAAAACGGCATCATCAATCCGAAAGCGTTGATTACGCACCGCATTCCGCTGGAAGAGGTGGCTGATGGCTACCGCTTATTTTCGGCTAAACTGGACAACTGTATTAAACCGGTTCTTATTCCTCCATCTGCCCGCATGTAAAGTATAAAAACTATGGAAAATTTAAGAAAAGACTTTTCGCATATCAAAGGCTGGGGCATTGATGCCGATCCGCAAAACGATCCGACGTACCCCATGAAGCCCCACCGCACCGATGCGGAACAATCCGGCTATAGCTGGGAGCGACCCACGTTACAACCCGTAGATGTGGAAATATTGCATTCCATCGAGCGCCCGAATATATCGGCGGTGTTTGGCACCGCTTCCCCGCCATCAGGTTTAAGTGGCATGATTCGCCGGTTTGCATTCCGTTACAGCGAAAACAGCTACCTGCATTGGCTACCCTTAATTTTAGCCGACCGGGTAAACGTAGTAGAAGGCGTAATCGATGATTTTAAAAACGGTCACGTACCCAACATTTTCGCCGAAAAAGGTTACAAAGCCGAATGGAAGCACGACAAAATTGGCCTGATAACCAAATTTGCCGTAGCCGCCGCCGTTGTAGCTGGCGTGGTTATATTGTTAAGTAATAAAGACGAAGATGACGACGATTATGATCAATTAAATGCCTACGACGACCTGGATCGCTACGACGCCTACGATTCCTAAATAAATTTTACATTTTAATAAAAATAAAATAACCGACGGGGACCTAACCTGTCGGTTTTTTTTATGATCAGCGAAAACTAAAAATGAAAGCGTTGTTAGCGGCGAGTAATTGATATGCGAAGGCAAATTTCATCTCAAATGAAAAATGATTAAGAATAACTCTTTTTGATTCACGTAGAAATTCTGATTCTTTTTCACAAATTTTGTATCTAAACTGCCTCTTTTTGTAATCAAGCGCATTTCTGGCCATCATATTTATATAGCTTACAAGGGATAAAAATAAAAATTATAAGGAGACAGTCTTTAAAATTCATCGGGCTACAACCCACCGAACAAAGCTTTCTGGAATGTCAATTCGTTCTATAATAAATGCTCCGACTTTAACTCTGTGTCAATAGAAAAATTTAAGAAAAATAAATTAAAGAGAAATTAGACTGTAAAAAAAGACCCTGTTATTCGGTATACAACTTAATCAGGTTGGTTGTAAATGCAATAAGTTACGGGTTAGTCTCCTTAAAAAAGACTACTGTAACGTTTTATACTGGCTGAATCATTTTCATTGAAATGCAGTCGTAGTTCTTGCTCATTGATTACAATTCCCACAAAAGCAATTTCAGAATTAGTATAGACTTCGGACTGGGAAATATCACTGCTGTCTATTTTGGGATTACGCAATCTGAATTTGCTGCTCTTCCGAGATACATGCTATAAGGCATTTTTGTTAACCTGCTATCAGGTAAAATTTAAATTAGCATTATTCCGATATAATGATAATACAAAACCCGATACTTAGCTTTTACTAAGTAATATACAAGTGGTATAATTATTCATCTAAATATATAAATTAACTTGGAATATTATTGGCTAAGTACAGGAACAATTTCAAGATTACCTTGAATCAGTTATCGGGTAAATCAATGAAAATAAATTAAAAATTTAGACTGATTAAGTATTACATTTAGATTTTAAAAGTGCGTTTATCGAGAATACCTCTACTAATAGTTTTTATTTTTTTCTATTACCTGCCTACTTTCGCTCAAACAATATCCCCGACCGGTTCTTTAAAGGTAGCCCGCTGGGACCATGAGTCGCAAGTACTTTCTAATGGCAACGTACTCATTTTTGGAGGCAATAACGGGTATATGCAAAATAAGATCATACTCTCATCAGCTGAGGTTTATGATTCTAACACTAAAACTTGGAGTTTAACCGGAAGTTTGCACGAGGCAAGAGAAGAGTTTCCTTCGGTTATACTGCATGATGGCAGCGTGTTGGCCATAGGTGGAATGAACCAAAAAGAAGAGTCAATTTCATCCTGTGAAGTATATAACGCCACATCGGGAAGCTGGCGGAATGTAAGTAATATGCTTACACCACGCAGCCATCATGCCGCGGTGAAATTACGCGATGGCAGAGTTCTAGTAGCAGGAGGTCTTAATGGCACTAAGTCCGAAATTTACAATCCTGCGGAGGATTCCTGGACTGCTTCAGGGGACATGCAACTGGAGCATGGGGCTGGTTTAGCCATGGTTATGCTGGACAATGGCAAAGTATTAGCCACCGGTGGTCAATACAATCCTAATCGGGCCGAAATCTTTGATCCCGTATCTCAGAAATGGGCGTTACTAAGTGCACCTACGGTTTATAAACACTCTTTTCATTCCATAGTACGGCTAAATTCAGGATATTTTTTGCTGGTAGGAACGCAGGAGTTTAATTCTACCGATCAGTTAGGTGCCGAGGTTTACAATCCGCAAGGGGAGTATTTTGCCCGAACGGGAAATTTGTTAACCAATGTGGGAGTGGCGTCCATGGTTACTTTATCTGATGGTAGGGTCTTACTTTACAGCCTCGGCGATATTACCAATCCTTTAGATACTAAATCCATCCAGGTGTATAATCCTGGTGGAAATTGGACCGCCAATAAAACTAGTTCCTTCGGAGCGCATCTGGCTACGGCTAATTTACTTCCGGATGGAACGGTATTGTTGGCGGGAGGGTCCTTTACAACCGGAAACGGGGCAAGTAACCTTTGTTTTCTGGCTTTGCAGGATGGTTATACTTTTTGCCGGCCAGCGGATAAAACGTTGGCAGTTAATGGGAGTGTTAATTGTAACGGGAAGTCTGCCACCATAAGTTTACCTCGCACCGAAGTAGGGACAAGCTATGTCGCTTATATTGGCAATACGCCTGTTAGCGACATGAAAGATGGTAAGACAGGTTCATTAACTATTAATCTATACCCGGATTTTTTAGCAATTGGTAAAAATGTAATTAAAGTAAAAGTAAGAAATTTAGGCTGCCCGGATTATTTTCTGAATGATACCGCTTTGGTGGACATCCAATTACCCACTTTGGCTAAACCATCTATTCAGGCCGCTGGACCAACCGTTTTTTGTGCAGGAGGGCAAGTACAACTTTCCGGACCAACTGGTATGGCAGGTTATCAGTGGAGTAATGGTCAGAGTACAGAAAAAATTATGGTTTCCAGTTCGGGTTTTTACCGGTTAAGAGTTAAAGATGCGGCCGGATGTTACTCCCCTTATTCAGAGGTTATAGAAGTTCAAGCCACTCCCACTAATATAGATTTAGGTTTAAACGAAACAATTTGTGTAAATGCTTTACCCCGGCTTATAACCGGATATGCTCCATTAGGCGGTACCTGGTCAGGTAAGGGTGTTAGTTCTGCCGGTATGTTTAATCCGGCAATGGCTGGCGTAGGAGAGCATCGCCTTACCTATACTTTTTGTAATAAATCGGCCGTAAAAACCATTCAGGTTACTCCATTACCCAAGATTACCGACTTTACCATACAGGCTAACCAAGATATTTTATGCTATGGCAGTTATACAAGAGTAGTACTTTATAATGTTGTGCCTAGGGCTAAGTACGAAATCTACCAAGGTAACCAACTCATTGATACCATCTATCCCGAAAATACTTATACTGATTTTTTTACCAATCCAATTAAAGAAAATACCTATATACGGGTAAAAGGAACCGCTTTAAACGAATGTGGTTCGGATACACTTAGTAAAAAGTATTTTTTTAACTTGTTTGTAAATCCCCATATTAAAGTACAAACAAATACTCCAGTTATCTGTAAAAAGGAAGCTCCTGTAATTTATGTTGTAAAATCAGAACCAGAGGTTTTGTATCAGTTGCAAAATGGTTTTCTGGATATTGGTGCTCCGCAAATGGGAAACGGGGACACGTTAAAATTTCAAACCGGTCCCCTCTCGAAAGCTACTACGTTTAGCGTAGCTGCCAAAAAAAGTTATTGCACCACCACTTTATTGCAAACAGTTACAGTGAAAGTTTCCGGACCATCGGCTTACTTTACAGTTAATACCTACAATCCGGAAGTAGGCGAAGCCGTTACAATTTTAAATTCTTCCTTAAATGAAAACGGAAAATACGAATGGAATTTTGGGCCGGGGGCTTCCATCCTTAATTCTACCGAAAAAAATCCTGCAACAATTACTTACCCTACACCGGGTACCTATAATATAACATTAACTTGTACTGGTCCGGATGGTTGTGTAGATGTGACGATCCGCACCGTAACAGTCATTAATCCGGTAACGCCAGCACCGCAATCCTATTCGTTAAGTTCGGTATATGGAGAAATGGCTGCTATCGGAAGTACATATGATTCAGAAGAAAATAGCTATACTTTCTTGAAAAGCGAATTTGCGCAGTATGGTACGTATCATTATAGCCCGGCTGGCGATGATCTGGTAGTAAAGAAACAATCTGCGAATCACCGGGATAACTGGCAGACGCTTGTTAAATATAATTCAAAAGGTTTAGTCCAATGGGCGACTTATTTAAGTCACGCATCTAATTGGGTAAAAGGAGGTGATGTAAAAACGGATGTAGAAGGTAATGTTTACGTTTCTTATTTCCACGGTGAACACCTGGATAGTATACAAGCCTTTTCGACAGATGGCAGTTCTGTAATATTTGATCCTCCTCATGACGGGCATAATAACACGGCAGTAGTTATTTTAAAATACAACAAAAATGGCATTCTTCAATGGCATGCTACTTACTTAGATACCTATACTACTTCTAAAACAACTTTAGCTTTAGACAATAATTTAAATGTGTATTGTGGTAGTGAAACGAAGCTTTGCAAGTTAGATAAAAACGGAAAAATTTTGTGGACCAAAGCTCAGGGATATTCTGATCTTAAAATAGATAGTCAAAGCAAAATCTGGGGTTTGCGGGTTGATGCTTTAGTATTAGATAAATATGATGCGTCCGGAAATGTTTTGTTCAGATCCAATCCTCCCGTGAAAATAGGAGAAGCAGCCCTGCACATTACACCTTTGTACCTTAACCTGGACAAGCAAGATAATTTGTATGTATCGGGTATTTTTGCAGGAGAATTTGCACTCGATAAGTATTCACTTTCAAATAACTATAATCCCGCGGATGGGCATAAAGATATATTTTTAGGTAAGTTAAATAAGTCGGGTTCGCTAAGTTGGTTGAAACAGGTTGGTACGTCTGAAGAGGAACCTTTAAAAGGCATGGACGTGAAAAATGACAAAATAATTTTGTTTGGTAAAACTGCTGGGAACAACATTTCCTATAACCGCTTGCCCGATAAAACATACCGCGATAACCTAAACTTTGCTGCGGGCGGAAGTTTTGTTGGTTTAACGGATACTAGTGCCACAGAAAATATGAGGTTAGTTAAAATTAATGATGGGGTTGATTCTTATTTAAATTATCATAACAATTTAATTTCTTTTTCAAAAAAACAGGATAATGTTTTATTTGCTTTGCCTTTAAAAAGGGGATTGATATTAAACCAGGAAATAAACATAAAGCCGATTTTTAGTTTTCAGAGTAACATTATTTCCTTCCGCTCAGATTTGGCTTTACTATTCCGGCCAGTACCTCCGGTTTCTTATTTTACTTCGGCAAACTCTATTTGTGTAGGAGGTACTATTCAATTTTCGGATGCATCCAGTGAAAATCCAAGTTCCTGGAACTGGAGTATACCGGGAGCTGTTCCCGCAGCTTCTTCCGAAAGAAATCCACAGATAAAGTTTGAAAAGCCAGGAACTTACACCGTATCATTAACTTCTACTAATGCAATAGGAACCGGAAACACCTATAGTAAAAAAATAATGGTCGAAGATTTTCCTGTAATCAGAATCTCTCCTGGAATAGTTTGTGAGGGAACTGATTTAACTTTAACTGCATCCGGAGCCAGCACCTACAATTGGGGCAATGGCAAAACTGGCGCATCATTTAGTTTAACTAATGTAAAAAGAGATACTACCATAACTGTAACCGGCAGAAACGCGGCTGGTTGTGAAACTAAGGTAAACCATACCATAAATGTTATTCCTACACCAGAAGTAAGAATTTTAACCGGTTTAGGTCCTATATGCCAGGATGCGGCTCCCATTAACTTACCTGCGGCTAGTCCCGCGGGAGGTAATTATTCAGGTCCAGGTGTAACCAGGGGAATATTTAATCCGGCACTAGCTAAAATAGGTAAAAATACCATCATCTATACTTATACGAACAGTAATGGATGCACCGGTATAGCAACCCTGGATGTTATGGTAAAAAGCCGACCAAATGTTTCCTTTGCGTCTTTAATTCCGGTATGCCTTGGCCAATCCGTCATTAATTTAACGGGTGGTTTTCCTGAAGGCGGCACGTATAGTGGCAATGGAGTTTCCAACGGAATTTTTAACCCTCATGAAGCTGGAGTAGGGACTCACCTTATTACTTATTCTTATACGCTAAATGGTTGTACCACCACTGCCACAAGAGACATAATTGTTACTCCTGAGCCGCAAGCACCACAGGTTCCTACAAAATGGTTTTATTGCCTAGACTCCCATGTGGACACTCTTTTAGCAGGAACCCAGGATTATATAAGGTGGTACTCTGTTCCTGAAGGTGGTTCTGCCTTGGATATAAGTTTACTTACTAAATCCAACAAAGTTGGAACAACTGATTATTATATATCCACGATGGTAAATGGGTGTGAAAGTAAGCGAACCAAGATTGCTGTAACAATTACTAGCCCACCAGAAGTGAATGCCGGCAGTGATCAGTCAATTTGTATAGGTGCAGGTACAATTCAACTAAGCGGATTTAGTCCGGCCGGAGGAACCTGGTTAGGAAAGGGAGTAAGTTCAACGGGAATTTTCTCTCCTCTGGAAGCAGGAATTGGAAATCACACCTTAATTTATTCCTTTACTCAAAATGGCTGTTCTGTTTCAGGAAGTAAAATTGTTACTGTTATGGAAAGTCCTGTAACTACTTTGTCTCCCTTTAATCAAACTATATGTAGCAGTAATAATGCTTTTATATTAACAGGTGGGAAACCTACTAGAGGAGAATATTCCGGACCAGGTGTAATAGATGGAGTTTTTAATGCAACCATAGCCGGCACAGGCAAACATTCTATTGTTTACACCTATACCGCTAATGGCTGCACAACTTCTGCTGTTCAGGTAATTACCGTATCTACTTGCACCGGTGTAAAAGAAAGTGAATCGGCAAAGAGCCTCTTGTTATATCCAAATCCAACTAAAGACAAAATTCATGTAGCAATGAATTTTGCTACTGGTACCGCTTTACAATTAAAACTAGTAGATGCCAAAGGAGTTACCTTATTGGAACAGAATTTTAATTTAGTATCAGGAAAGTTTAATCAAATTTTAAACTTAAAAGATAAATCTAAAGGAGTTTACCTGCTCCAATTGCTTACCGATAAGGAAATTATTAATAAAAGAATTATTTTAGAATAAACGATTGTGGCATTGTACCTTAGTAAAGCTTGAAGCTCAACACTTCCTGGTTTATCATTAGGTAATTTTTTCCAAAATGATTATTCACGAAAAATTAGAACTATTAGGCTTGCATTTACCCGAGCCTCCTAAACCCGGAGGTAGTTATGTGTCCGTTAATATCCGGGGGAATATAGCTTATTTAGCCATTCAGTTTCCGTTTCGAAATAATGAAATGCTTTATCAAGGCAAACTAGGTAACGAAATTTCTCTGGAAAATGGATACAAAGCGATGCAACTTTGTGCTTTAAATGTGTTGGCCCAGGTAAACCAATACGTAGGCTTTGATAAAGTTGTAGGCTTAAACCATTTTGATGCGTATTACCAGGCTAATTCTGATTTTGACAGTGCTCCCCAGGTAGTAAATGGAGCTTCTGATTTATTCGTAAATGTAAAGGGCGAAAAAGGGAGGCACAGCCGGGCCATTTTTGGCGTCGCTCAATTACCGCTGAATTTTTGTGTGGGTTTAACTTCTACGTTTACCTTAATTTAAAACTTTCCGGAGCAAAGCATTACTTGGAAATAGTAAAACCCCTGCGCCTAATAGCAGGGGTGAAAAAGAGGAAAATTTTAAAAATTTTAGTCGATCAAGGAAATGGCGGTCTCCAGGGCTTCATCTTTGCCGGCAGCTAAATCAGTTTTCTTGTTTTTGATCAAAACATCCGGGGCAATGCCAATGCCTTCGTAGCTCTCGCCTTTGGGTCCGCGTACATCCGCAATCGGAACTCGGAAAACCCAGCCATTAGGTAATTCGCGGCGCATGGCATCCGGGATACCACCGCCGGTTGAATCGCCCACCAGCGTCACATTTTTATTTTGTTTCATGGCCAGCACAAAGGTTTCGCCGGCGCTAAAAACAGCCCGACGGGTAAGTACCACTACCGGTTTGGTAAATTGATAATGGCCGGCGGGCTCTGTGTAAAATTTTAATGGGGCGGCAAAATCAGAGTGTTTAGGTCCGTTGCGCAAGCGGCTGGTAAACGATAAATGCTTTTCGGAAGCAAACCGGTTAGCAATATATTGGCTCACGCGGTCTTCGCCGCCGTCGTTTTCGCGCATTTCAACCACGATGCCTTTAGTAGCTTCTAGCTCATTCAGAATATCATCCAGGGCTTTGGTATAAAAATTAAAATTATTATCGAAGTGCAGCAAGTTAATGTAGCCAATATCTGGCCGTAGTTTGCCGTATATAATGGCATTACCATAGGTTTTCTTATCTGTTAAATAAGCCTGAGCTACGGCTTTATCATAATCTTCGAACTTTTGCCGACCCAACAGGCCACCATTAAATGGTTTCAGCCCGGTGCTGCGCAGTGGCCTTAAAAAAACGTGGTTATCATCCAGTGGCCGGAGCAGATTCGTCATGATGGTCATGAGCTCGGCGTCGGAAGTAGTTGGTTTTACCAATGGGCGGTACTGGGCGTATAATGCATCCCAGTTTATGTTTTTAACTCTAAAAGAACCGTACAGCCGGTCGTATTCCTGCCAAAGCTTTTCAAAATTTTCTTCCGAATTATTGGGTGCTACCGGACCCACCAAGGTTTTTTCGCAAGCTGATAAAAGTAAAATGAATAAAAATAAGAACAGGTTAAAACGAATGGATTTCATAATTTTAAAAATGATTAATGCTGTTGATGGATGGTTAATTTATTCAGGAAAAGATTTGAAAAATAAAGGGTAAACTTACAAGTAGATTATGCCTCCCGGAATTTGAAGCGATAACTGGTCTGGAATAAAAGCGCTTGGGAATAAGTCCGGATGGTTCTAGGTTCCGGGTAATGGAGCCAGCTAAACTGATAATTTAATCCCACTTGAAAGCGCTGGCTTAAACTGTAACTGTACCGGGCTTCCAGGTTGATCTGCTGCAGTTTATTCATAGAAACTAATTCGGTGCCCTGCCGGAAAAACTCTACAAAATTAGAACCGTCAGTAGATTTCGGGAAATTAGCGTAGTTAAACCGGGAAACCGCCGCTATTACCGGCATACTAACCTGGGCGGTAATCTTTTGCCTATTCGAAATTTTGAATGCGCGCTGACCTATTAAATTGAGCGAAGCAATACTGGTAGCCCAGTAAGTATTAGCAATCTGGTCCGATATAAACAAGTTTTCGGCGAGTTCTGCTCCGGCTAAAAAGTTTGGTTTATGTGGCTTGTTAAATTTGCGCAGGTACCCGATTTTTAAGTTAAGCACGTACAAAGTGGGCGTAATGGAATAAACGTAGTCTTCGTCGCCGTAGGTACGCGCTTTAAAACGATCCGGAGCATACGAGCCCCAGCCCGGATTTAATCTGATGTGAAACTGACTACGCGGGGTTCGGTTGATAAAAGTAAACGTAGCGGTGTTGGAATGGTGGCTTTTGTACAAGAGGGGCGAAGCTTGTTTGTCCAGGGTGGTTTGCTGGAATGGACCGTAGGCCAGGGTAATTTCTTTTTCCCGTTCCTGGGCTTGGCCATTAGGTGCTGTACTAACCTGTAAACCTAGCGTGGTGATTAGTACCAGTGGTAAATTTTTCATTGTGATATAAAGTAAAATTTTAAAAAATAAGGTGTAGGCGGTGGCTCCGGTAAATAAACCGGCTCCATAAATAGCTATAGAAATAAAGAGTTTCAGTTTTTGCGGGTAAATGCCAGGTTTGTAATAGCGCGACGGTTAAAGGAAAATCCCGTTATTCTACCTGTAGCATCCGATTGGAAAATAATAGAGTTATTGCCGATAAAATCCATTAAAAACCGGTTACCTTCTAAAGGTTGAAAAGGAATATGGAAAAGGCCGAAGAGTTTAAGACCTAACTTTCCTTTCTTTATACCTAATCGGTAGGTTTTATCTAACTCGGGTGAATAATAGCAGCCTATGTATTTTTTTAATTGATCTGGAGTAAAGCTTTGGGGTCGCACTTTTTTTAAAAAATAATCATTCTCCCGTAAGCTTTTTAATTGAATTTGGTTTACCTCTCCGTCTTCCGTTTTTAAAAATTGCCATTCATTCTCCTTTAATCCTTGATTTTGATAGTGCAAGGGTGCGGTTTTTACCAAAGAGAATTTATAGCCGTTTAGCGAAGTAGCCGCAAACAGTTCTCCTTTCGCCTCGCTTATAACACTTAATTCATAATTATTTACGGGGTTCAGGTAATAGCCAGTTAAAGCAGAATAGTTTGATTGATCTTCCGGTATTTTTTTCGGTTGCTCTGTGGTAATTTTTTTTTGAATAATATTGGTGCCCAAGTGTAATAGTTTAGGAGTAAGGCTATATACATTTTCAGTGTTAGCCAGGCAAATTAACGTTAGCCGTTGGTCCGGGAAGCGCACCATTTCGGCTTTATAACCCGGGTCTGCGCCGCTGTGGGTGGTAGCGAAATAATTCTGGTAATAACCTATTTCTAATCCAAAACCATATTTATTTAGGGTACCATTGTTTAAGGGAGTTGGGGCAATTAATTGCTTGATAAGTTCCAAAGATTTCTTTCCTAACTGGTTCTGGTAAAAATTAGCGTCCCATTTTGCTAAATCAGCGATAGTGGTGATTAAACCCGTAGAGCCCACCGAGTTTCCTTTAAAACGTTGCGGTCGGTATTTTACCTGGTTATTTTTATATTGTACGCCGTATCCGGTGGCTATAAGGGCAGCCGGATTTTTAAAATTACCGGCAAATTGGGTGTGCGTCATGCCCAGGGGGCGGAATATAGTTGCTTCTGTGAATGCAGCGAAAGGCAATCCGCTAACTTTTTCCACAATCTCAGCCAGTAAAACATACCCACTATCCAGATATTCGTAACGCGTGCCCGGTTTAAAATTTAATCTTTTTTGCTGCGCCATGGCGGCTACTACCTTGGCGTTAGTATAATGCTTTTCTCCTTTAAATCGCAAGCCAATTAAGGTAAAGCCGTCACGCAGGCCACTAGTATGGTGAATGAGGTGATGAATGCGCACAGTATCGCCTAAATCCGGGAGTTGCGGCAAGTATTTCCGGATGTCATCATTCAAACGGAGTTTTCCTGCTTCGGCTAACAAGGCAATGCTCATGGCGGTAAATTGCTTCGACATAGAGGCTACCCAAAATGCATGATTCACGGTAAGTTTTTCCTGATGCGCTACATGGGCCATCCCATAGGCTCGCTGGTAAACGATTTGCCCGTCTTTTATAACTGCCACTACGGCGCCCGGTGTTTTAGCGGTATCCCAGGTTTTAAAAACAGAATCCAAGCTACTTTGGAGCAGGGGAGATAAGGCTTGCGCTGCTACCCGGGAGGGTATCATTAGTAGTAGCAGAGAAGCATAAAAAGTAAAATGCAGTAGAGATTTCATGGTGCTGACTGATTAGAAATGCAGCGGCAAATCTAGAGGCAATAATGACCAGGAAACATTTAATCCGCTTTTTTGTTACTGAACCACCCTTAAAAAAGCGACGAAATGTAGCTTAACGTTTCAGCCACCGACGAAACAGCGGTGCCTTTTCGCGGCTAATAGTTACGGTTGCGGGTAATGAAGAATAAGGTTTTAAATAAACTTGAAGTTTCCCGTGCGCTTCGGTAGAAATGGTCCGTACCAGTTCAGGCGTAATAATAAACTTTCGGTTAGCCCGAAAAAACTGACTAGTGGGTAATTGCTCTTCAAGACGATCCAGCGAAAAATCGTGCAGGTAGGTTTTATGGTCGGCGGTAAGTAAATAGGTCTCTTTATCCCGGGAGTAGATACAGCAAATTTCGACGTAAGGTACCACAACATCTTTCCGGCCTACTTTCACCAATAACTGTTCGCGGGAAGTAGTAGGTTCTCGTAAATAATATTCGGATTGACCTTTTTCAATTTGTGCTTCTAAGTTTTTCTCCATCGATTTATTTTCGGCAACACTGGTTACATAGGAATCATAAAAATACAGCGCCACGTAAATTCCATTAATAAATAAAATAAAAATAAGGGCAATAACTACATCCAGACTCCAATAATGATTGATTTGGTAAGGGCGAACCAAAGCATAATCCAGATACACTAATACCGAAAGTGCCACGACACCCACTAAACCAGTAGCCAGTGTTTGTACTAATAATCTTTTTGTCAGATGATTTTGGTAGGCAAGAACTTTATCTAAATACACAATAACCAGCCGGACTACGTGCCACACCAGGAAAATCTTAAAGGCATCGCTCAGGATTTCGTAAATAAACCAACCGTTAAATTCGACATGATCATAGGTAAGGTAATACGCAAAAGCCGTTATAACCGGAACGCCGAGATATTTAATCCAGGCATCCCGGTACACAGGTAAAGGTCGATCCGGGGTATTCGCAGGCATCTTCAAAAGCAATAAACCAGACAAAAATAAAAGCTTCCGGTTAATTTTCTAAAATTTGCTTTTTCTCGTCTAACATATTCTGGGGCATTAAATGAGACGTAGTTTTATAAGAATAACAAAACGGATCGCCTTTGATTTAACGGCGGTGTTATATTCAAAAAGGACTGTAATACGGAGGCTTTAGCTATGAAGATGTGCAGGAAATGCTATACTTTATGAAAACAGATTATACGAACGGGTCTATTACTTTTGCCCAATTTATTTTAGGTAGTTCGCCCAATCCTTCCCATGCAGAGGAAATGGCAAATAGTTTTTGTAATACTAATCCGGAAATAGCCCAACATTTTGCTCAAGTTTCATTTCTGGCCGATAATCGGTTAGACTTATTAAATCTAAAAACAAAGACCTATATCTTACAATGTTCGGAAGATATGATTGCGCCGGAAGAAGTAGGATTATACATGAATCAGGTCATCACAAACAGCACCTTCATAAAATTACAAGCAACCGGTCATTGTCCTAATTTAAGGGCTCCCATAGAAACCATTGAAGTGATAGAAGCTTATTTAGATGATTGATGCATAAGCTAAAGGTAGAAAGTAAAAATCTAAGAATGGATTTATAAAATAGCAGCAATAAAAAGTAAATCTGGCGATCTTCGTTTTTACATTTTGCTGATTCTATGCGTTTTTTATCTTTTAATCCCAAAAGAAGTAAAAAAGTATAACCTAAACCTACTTGATACAGTAATTTACAGGGAAACAACGATGCCTTTAACTTGCACACCTGCCTAATTAAGAAACTTTCAAAAGGTTGGGCGGGCCATCAGCATGGGAAAATGCTTTACGGGAGTTATCAATTCTGATAATTAGCCATGTTAAGCAGAAAATTCTCTTTGATAGTGTTAAATTGTTATTTTTCCAAGATTAATTACTTAGTTAGAAGCGTGTGCAACTATAACGTAGTTTTATTATTTAACTTGAAATATGAATTTTGCTACGGTATAATAATACACATTCGTTGTAAATACTGATCCTTTACCACACTAACTTAAGATGGCATGAATACCTTCGAAGAAACTAAAAAATTGTTTGAAAATTCGCACTTCTATTACATTATTACCACTAACATGGATAGTAGGTACTCCTACGTGAACAATCATTATAAAGAAACCTTTGGCCATATTTACGGCCCGATTGTGGGGGAACGCTACGAAATGACAATGCATCCGGACGATACTAAAGTTTGTGAACAAGTAGCTGCTCAATGTTTCGCCCAGCCCGATAGAACATTCCCCGCTACCATTCGCAAGCACGATGGTCATGGTGGGTATATTATTACCCAGTGGGAATACAAAGCTTTATGGGATGATGATCAACAGCCAGCCGGTATTTTTTGTATGGGTTATGACATTACTAGCTACATATCGCAGTATGAACAGCTCAGGGATGCCCAATCGCAAGTTTCTCAAAAAGAAGGTATTCTAAAAGAAATTGCCTGGAACCAATCCCATCTTGTGCGAGGACCATTGTCGAGTATTTTAGGTTTATGCATGGTTCTGGAAAAAATGGATATGGATCAAAACTTAAGAAACATTATTCAAATGTTGCTGGAAAGTAGCCAACAACTAGATGAGGTTATAAAATCCAACGTGGTAAAAACGTCTTTTTAAAATTATTGCCAACCTCGTTAGAAAATTAATTTAAATTTCAAAATTTATCATCTACACACAAGCAACATAAAACTATCTGGCTGATAACGTACTTATGCCGGTGTTTATTAATAGGTAAGTAACAGGACAAAATTAAGTTGATAAAAACCTGAGTTTAAGTACTTGATTATTAATTTATTAACGATCTAACAACGAACAACTAAAAACGACCAACTACTTATATTGCCTTCTAATTAACTACCGGTAATAAAGTAAGCAAAAGTAGCATTGTAGCGGCGCTGCTGCGTAAGCTTAAGACCGGCTGTGAGCGGCGACAGTTGCCGACCAGAAAATTCTTTAATGGGTATAGTCTAGGTTGGCAGTGGGAACTAATTTTTTAAAAATAGGTGCAGGCTGGTCGTTGACCAGCCATTTGGGGTAGCTGATAAGATTTATCTGGTTCGGCAATTTCTCAAAAAACGACGTTATAAATATATACCCAAAGCCACGGTTTTAGCCAAAGTTTTCTCTTATTCAACTGCTTTAAGGACGCATTTTAACCAGCAAGCTTCTACTTTAATTTAAGAGATAAAGGCCTGGGTATTGCCTACTATTTTGCTGCCAATTTATCAATAGCTGCATCAATTCTTACTTTCCTTTCATTAATAAATTAGGTATTACGGCATTGCTGTTGGATGCTCTATTTATAAAATTGTTTATAATGTGTAAATGGTAAAAACACCTTAATGCCCTCTTAAAGAATTTTTATACAGGTGTTAAAACAAAAAAGTACAATTTTAATTTACATTACGCCTTGCTTGACTTTCCCATTCGGTTGTAACTTTGTAACGTAAAACAAGAAATGTATTTACCATGAAAAAACCGCTATTCACCTTACTTTTCTTACTTCTTTTCTCCTTTAATTTTTCCATTTCCCTTTCGGCCCAAATAAAGCCCAACACTTTTCTAATGAATGGGGAATTGTTGCTACAAAATAAATTGAAAATAGCCGCAAATGATGAACCTTGTTTAGCGGCGCGGCGAATAATTGTCTATGCCGCTACTCCCATTCTCACCCGGGAACCTTATACTATTGTCAATAAAACTATTGCTCCGCTCAGTGGCGATACCCATGATTACATGAGTTTAGCTCCCTACTGGTGGCCTAACCCCAATACCGCTACGGGTTTACCTTACATTCGCAAGGATGGACAGACGAACCCACAGGTAAATGAAGTAAAAGACAATTCGTACCTTCAGGCTCTAAGTCAGGATGTTCGCTTATTAGGGTTGGCTTATTTTTATACCAATGAGGAAAAATATGCCCAAAAAGCTACCGAATTATTGGAAGTGTTTTTCCTCAACAGCGCTACCCGCATGAATCCTAATTTAAAATATGCGCAAACGATAAGAGGAGATCTGACAGTTTACGGAACCTGTACCGTTGACTCCGAGCATTTACCGGAACTGCTCGATGGCGTACAACTTTTGGTAGGTTCAAAATCCTGGACATCTACCAAGCACGAAGCCTTAAAGAACTGGTTTAGTGAATATTTAACCTGGATGTTGACGAGCGAGTGGGGTAAAAAAGCAAGTAATGCTCCCAATAACATTGGTACTTATTACGACTTGCAGGTAATCACTTACGCTTTATTTGTGGGTAATAAAACCTTAGCCAAGGCTCTGATCGAAAAACAAACATTTCCAAGAATAGAGACTCAGCTGGGAGTAAACGGCGAACAAGTGCTGGAGTTGGTCCGCACGAATGCATGGACGTACTGCAATAAGAATTTAGATGGTTGGTTTAGCCTGGCGAGTGTGGCCGAAAGCGCCGGGATCAATCTATGGGACTATACTTCAACCAGTGGCAAGAGCCTCAAAAAAGCGTTACAGTGGATGTTACCCTACGGGGCTAAAACTAAAGTTTGGCCTTACCAGCAAATTGGTCTTTTTAAACCGGAGTACCTGACACCCATGGCCCGGGTAGCCTCTGCCATTTACAAAGATCTTAAACTGGATACGCAACTTTCCGCGACCCATACCCGCTTTGTAGCAGGAGCTTACCTAGAGCTTTTAACATCGCGGTACCAATAAACTAAAGGTGGATGATTGATCTATTATGATCTTATAATCGCGAATATGTAAAACTAAGCCGTTTTTTAAAAAAAGCATTAGTTTTGAGAGCTAAATTACTGAAAGAAGAAAGCCGGAAACATTTTTAGTATTATCCGGCTTTCCTTTTGAAAAACCTTAGGCTTACCTTTTCCGAAGTTTTTTGGGTAATTTGCTCTCTAGGTGTTTACACTTGCCGCAAGTACCTATCGGCTTCTTGTTTACCAGCCTACTACTCTACCGGGTATGTCAGTTTTCTCAAAAATAGAACTGTTAAAGAAAAGAATAAAACTTAACCTGAAACAGTGCTTATACAAATGGAAATCTTTACTCCTCACTAAATTGCCAGAAAGTTCTCAAAATTTTTCAGAAAGGCCAAAAGGCCCCGCGCTTAACCGGGAGAATGGCCTAGGCTAAGTTGCTTTTTAAATGTTACCAAAAAAGCCGGAAGACTTATTCAGAACAAGCAATAAAACAAATTCGGGACAAGCTTTACCAATTTGCCAAGCTCGAAGTTGAGGCCAGGTGAAAAAGAAAGTCATTATAGGTACGCGCGTGAGCCTCCGGAACAAGCTGATACAGGTTGTAGCCTCCGGGATTAATAGGAGCGCGTTTAGAACAGCCTTGTAAGTTTAAGAACCTTGAAGTAGTCTTCTCTTTAAAAAAAGGTTATTGCGCGAGAATCGTTGATCGGCCCCAGTTTTAGAAATTATTGAAGTACATGAAAGCTAACAAAAAAAGCAGGAATTGCCTACGAGTAATTAAGGAGAGTGCTTTAGCCGTAACGCTTCGGATGCTTGAAGGATAACCAAACGATTGAAAGGATTGGGCATGGAAGTAAACGCGGGGAGCAGTGGATTGATTTTGCTGCGCCCGAGAGGATATATAGGCTCTTGTTTTATGTCACGAAACCAGCGGTAGAAAAAGACCGACAAGCGTTAAATCCTAAAAATGGCCTGGAAAAGTTTCGTACAGCTTCTCCGAGCCAATAGAACTGTTTTCAAAAGAAATAAGACATAAAAAAAGGGATACGCCGGAAGCATATCCCTTTGGTAAGTAGCCCGTAGGGGAATCGAACCCCTGTTACCAGAATGAAAATCTGAGGTCCTAACCCCTAGACGAACGGGCCATTTAAATTTAGTGGTGCAAATGTAAAAGAACAGTTTAACTAATCAAAATATCTAACTTAAAATTTTACCAAATTGGAACAACATCATCTAGCCCGTTATACATAAACTAAACAAACCCAGGAGTTCCAGACTAATTCCCTTTAGGTCTAAAATTTAAAAAAATTAAGCGGGTATGGTCGTTTTTTTGAAAGTTGGAGCTACCCGGGTTTTGGAGGCTTGTTCGTAAGCGTAGGCCAGTTTAATTAATTCGGGTTCGGTGTAAGCAGTACCAAAAAAGGAGAGCCCAATGGGTAAACCATCTACCTGGCCCATAGGTACCGTGATATGCGGGAAACCCGAAATAGCCGCTGGCGATGATAAACTATAACCCGGAGTCCCCGAAGAATCGCCGTTAATTAAATCAATGCACCACGATGGTCCGTAGGTAGGACCCGAAATGGCTTGCAGGTTATGTTTCTGCATTGCCGTTTGAATGATATTACGCGAAGTGATAACATTTTTCTTGAGAGCCGCCAAGTATTCCGGGCTGTTCAGGTCGCCGAGTGCTTCGGAGCTTTCCAAAATTTCCTGTTTAAAAAAAGGCATAGCTTGATCTTCGTGGGCTTTGTTAAAAGCTATCAGTTCTGGTAAAGATTTTACCGGAGCCTTGCTCTGGGCCAGGTACTTGTTTAAGCCGTCTTTAAATTCGTATTGCAGCACTTTGTACTCATCGTCCCCTAGTTCCCGCATTTTTTTAATTATTTCTACTTCCACAATGGTAGCTCCTTTACTTTTAAGTACAGCTAAGGCTTTCTGCAGCAAAGCAGTAACATCTTCGTGGCCTTCCAAAAAAGCTTTTTCTACCCCAATGCGCTTGCCTTGTAAACCATTCACGTCCAGAAAAGGAGTATAGTCCCGCAGCGTTTTACCGGTACTTTCCTGGGTAACGGCATCCGCCGGATCAATGCCGGTTAAAGCACCTAATAAAATAGCAGCATCGCGTACGGTGCGAGCCAGCGGGCCAGCCGTGTCCTGGGTTTTAGAAATTGGAATTATACCGGAACGGCTTACCAAACCTACCGTAGGTTTAATACCTACCACACTATTGATCGCGGCCGGACAAACCACGGAACCATCGGTTTCGGTACCTACCGCAACGGCGCACAAGTTAGCGGCAACGGCTACGCCCGAACCGGAGCTGGAGCCGCAAGGGCTTCTATCCAGCACGTAAGGGTTTTTGGTCTGACCACCCCGGCTGCTCCAGCCGCTTGCCGACCGCGTGGACCGGAAATTAGCCCATTCGCTGAGGTTGGTTTTTCCCAAAATAACGGCACCGGCTTCGCGGAGGCGAGCTGTTACAAAAGCATCTTTGGTAGCATGGTTTTCTGCCAGGGCAATAGAACCCGCCGAGGTAGCCATTTTATCCGCCGAGTCGATGTTATCTTTAATCAATACCGGAACACCGTGTAAAAGGCCTCTTACTTTACCGGCCTTACGCTCCTGATCTAAAGTATCGGCTATGCGGAGTGCATCAGGATTTATTTCAATAACGGATTTTAAGTGAGGACCAGCCTGATCAATGGCCTTAATACGATCCAGGTACATCTGGGTAATAGACCGGGACGTAGAGGTACCGTCTTCCATTTTCTGTTGCAAGTCTGCTACGGTAACTTCGTTTAATTCAAAATTATCAGAATCAGCGCTAGCAGCGTTGTTGGTAGATTTTTGTTGAGAGGTGCCCGGTTGACAAGAACTTACCAAAATTGTTGGCAAAACTAGCCCCGCTAAGCCTGTATTTTTTAAAAAGTATCTTCTGTTCATGCGCGTTTATTTTGTAAGAAAGATACTTTTGGAAATAGTAATAAGAAAGTACCGCGGAATAATTATTGTGTTATAGAGCTTTTTTGCAGCAATAGCAAAGGAAAGGAATAAGATTGAATTTTAAAATTTAAAGAAATATGCTCCTATAATGCATTCTCCGGAAAGATACTAAAGCACTTCTAAACTCTTATTAACCGTTATTCCAGAAGAATCCTATTAAATTTATGGCTAGTTAGATTCTTCTGGAATGACCGATCTGGATGGGTTATGTTCAATATAAATAGTTCCTTGTTATCGCCAACAGGAAAAATTTAAAAAAATAGTATGTCTTATTAAATGGCTGCAATTTTAAGTTGCTAGTTTGTTTTTAAAGAATTACTCGCAGTTGCTTTCAGGTTATAAACCAACAACTAAGGCCATTTTTCCTACATCTGCGGCGCGCGAACCAAACCAGAACCTATATCAAATGGATCAAAGCCGGTTTTTAAGCCCAGGCTGGTACCCGAACCAATTAATCGAGCCGCTAGTTGAGCAGGACTAAGTATGCCGGTTGTTTTAATTTTTTCGGCCCATAAAGCCGCTACGCCGGCCACGTGCGGGGTAGCCATACTGGTACCACTCATTAACGCAAAACCCCCGCCCATTTTAGCCGACATAATATTCACGCCGGGGCCGGATACGGTGGCTCCGGTATTCGAAAAATTAGCCACTACCAGCCCATCCGGATCTTCGCCGAGCGCCGCTACCGAAACAATGCCCTCGGCCACGGCCGGCGGACTCACGGCAATTTCAAAATCCGGATTTGTATCGCGCAGGCTTTCGTTACCAGCCGCAGCTACTACCAGGGTGGTTTGTAAGAAATTAGCTTTCGCGTTTATCAAGGCTACTAAGCGCTCAAAGAGCTGCACGTTAGTCCGGTAGCCTTCCAGTGCCCGGGAGGTAGCCAATTCCGTGGGGAAGCCATTATCTTGTAACCGCTTTACCAGGCCCGGGAAATCCATACCCAAAGACATGGAAATAACGTTTGCTCCGTTATCAACGGCCCATTGCATAGCACTCACAATTTGTTCACTGGACCCACCTTGCGAGCCTAATACCTTGCCGATTAAAGCTTTTTCGACACCGGGAGCCACCCCAATGCGCACATTGTCCGAGGTTCGGCCGAAAATCGTACCGGCGCAATGGGTACCATGTCCGTGCTGGTCGCCGCTGCCCTCGCCTGTAAAATCGTTCTGGATGATACTTACGCCCGCAAATGCCGGGTGCGCAGCATCAATGCCGGTATCGAGCACCGCTACCACAATTCCGCTACCGGTAAAAGGGGAGGTATCGGCACCTACGGCCCGAACTCCCCAGGCAACTTCCGACGAAGTAGACTCGTCCAAGTCTTGTACCGCGACCGGCTCTATTAACTTCATGGGAATGGAAGGGGCTATTGCTATCACATCCGAATGACGGGATAAAGCAGAAATCCGGTTTCGGTCGATTTCCTCAATCTCTACCGTTAATCCAGCTGCTAAAGATTCGGTGGCACTCGTGGTGGCCATCCCACTACCCAGAAAAAGATCGCGCGAAGCAGCCCGAGCAAGTCGTAAAATAATGTGTTTTTCTTTCATAGATTGATTGATTGTTCCCGTTAAAATAATCAATATACAAATAGGACACAATACTGATGCATCAGTAAAAATCTACTAAAAGTTTTGCCGGTATTATATGTTCGAGATTGAAATTTAAACCTATATCGACATGTTAACGAAGGTGTTAATGTAAAAAACAGTCGCGAATATCTCTTGGAATAATATTTTAAAGGCTGGGTTAGCACCCATATTACTATTTCAGGTAACTCGCTGTAAGGAGAGAAGCAAAGAGATTTGTTATGCGTAGCAGGTTGAATTTTTAAAATTTCTGTAAGCGATGGAGGATGAAGTAAGGAGATAGTAAATTTTAGTAAACTTATTTTCACTCCATATTTAAATGGTTATTATTTCAAGTACTTCGTTATTATTTAAAGGCTTCTTTTAAATTTATAATTCTTATTTTTGACGGCCGATAAATAACCATTCTTGGAGCCTACTATTCATCAGATATTACAGAGATATTGGCAGTACCCCGCGTTCCGGCCATTACAAGAAGAAATCATTCAGTCGGTTTTAGCCGGACAAGATACCTTAGCTTTATTACCCACCGGCGGCGGAAAGTCTATCTGTTTTCAGGTGCCTGCTTTAGTGCGCGAAGGAGTTTGCCTGGTAATTTCGCCGCTGATTGCGCTCATGAAAGACCAGGTTGAGCAATTACAAAAACGGCATATTGCGGCTGTAGCTATTCATTCTGGGCTTAACAAACACGAAATCGATATTATTTTGGATAATTGTGTGTTCGGCAAAGTAAAATTCTTGTACTTGTCGCCGGAGCGAATTCAAACCGCTATTTTCCAGGAAAGAGTTAAACGCATGCGGGTAGCTTTGTTGGCCATCGACGAAGCGCATTGCATTTCAGCTTGGGGCTACGACTTTCGGCCGGCTTATTTGCAGATAGCGGCTTTGCGGGAGCTACTGCCCGCCGTGCCCAGCATAGCCCTCACGGCTACAGCCACCGAACTGGTTAAAAAAGATATCCAGGAAAAATTATTATTTCGTAAAAGCCCGGTTTTTCAGCAAAGCTTTGCCCGGGCCAACTTGTCTTATTCCTGTTTACCTACCGAAGATAAAACCGGGCGGCTGCTCGGAATTTTAAAAAATGTGGCCGGTAGTGCAATTGTTTACGTGCGCAGCCGGCGCCAAACCGTAGAAATTGCTAAATGGTTGCACGCCCGAGGAGTCGCTGCGGGTATTTACCACGCTGGTTTATCATTCGCCGAACGGAATAAAGCCCAACAAAGCTGGATTGAAAACAAAACCCGCGTAATAGTAGCTACCAATGCCTTTGGGATGGGTATTGACAAACCCGATGTGCGGTTAGTGGTTCATCTGGATTTACCCGAAACCCTGGAGGCTTACTACCAGGAAGCCGGTCGGGCCGGGCGCGATGGCCGGTACGCCTACGCCACCGTATTGCTGGGCCCCGCCGACGCTGCTGATTTACAATCCAAAGTAGCCGAAGCCCACCCACCCGTTGAAACTCTAAAACGCGTGTACCAGGCGTTGGCTAATTATTACCAGATAGCGGTGGGGAGCGGCGAGCTGGTATCGTATAATTTTCAGATAGAAGATTTTACCCGCACGTATCAATTAAAAGCTTTAGAAGTACACCATGCTATCCGGAAACTCGAAACCGAAGGCTTGTTGCAACTAAATGAAGCTTATTATGCGCCATCTAAAGTGTATTTTGCGGTGAGCCACGAAGAAATTTACAAATTTCAGGTAGCTCATCCAGAATTCGACCCCTTAATCAAAGCCTTATTACGTGTGTATGGCGGCAACCTGTACACCGGTTTTGTAAAAATTAACGAACGCCAATTAGCTGATTATTTACGGACGCCGGAAGCTGCCGTCCGTAAATCTTTAGAATACTTGCACCAACGTAATATAATAGAATACGAGCCCCAGCGCGAAGCTCCGCAAATTGTTTTTACCACGGCCCGGTACGATGCGACAACCTTACCCTTAGATCAAAAAAATTAATCCAATTCCGGAGAACAGCCGTGCAGAAAGCGGAGGCGGTAGTTGCTTATATGCAATCGGTTGGCCGGTGCCGGACACAGTTGTTGCTGGAATACTTTGGCGAAATTTCCGAGGAATATTGCCGGGTATGTGATTTTTGTATGGCCCGTAAAAAAGCCAAACGCCAGGAGAACCACGAAAGACTATTATGGGAACAAGTAATGCAGCATTTAACTCTGAAAGCCTTGCACCCGAAAGTATTAATTGGCCAGTTTGAACCTAAATTTGCCCCGGATCTCGCCACCCTCATCCGCGAACGGCTCGATAAAGGTTATTTGCACTACGATAAGGAAGGAAAATTGCATTTACTCAAAAACTGAAAAATATATCCGGTTGTTCTCCCGCCGATTTAGGAAGAATAGAAACACAATCGTCGTCGGTAAAATCTACTATTTCCAGGTTTAAATCAGTAGCCAGCACTTGTAACCGCCGGATAACGGTTTCTTTATCTTTCGCCTGAATAATATGTATTTTATCTTTTTCCGAAAACTTGATATAGCCATTATACACCGAAATGGTAATGCTATTAAAACCCGCTACCGACTCTAAGTTTTGCCTTACTTTACCGGATTGTACAAAAGCATACTCAATTATTTCGTAAGCTTTACTTTTGTATTGCTTAAAGCCTACAATCCATAAATACTGCTTAAAAGTTTTATTGCCCACATTTACTTCTAAGCCATAATGGGTGGTTAAAATTAAAAAAAGCCCCACCAAAGCCGCTACGCCCAAAAAAATAGAATTGGAGTTGGCAAAACACCCCATTCCGAAAACGAGCAAGCCAATTGCCGGAAAATAAGCCGAGCCAGAAATATATTTAGAAGTTTTATAATCGTAAACTTTTGCACCCATCTCTTTGATTGATTAATCAAAATTTTATGCCCCTGCACATTAATCTCCTAAAAGCATTTTGTTTAGAAATAGCTGATAGCAAATACAAATTACGAAAATATTAGCATTTATTTTTCTGGATAATTGGCTTTAAACACAAGTTTATCCAGAAAAAACAAGATTTCGGAAAGATCTTCTGGTTTATGCGGTTTCTGCCATCCGGGAAAGTTTTCTGTCAGGTTTTTTAAATTTTTTTAAAGAAGCAAAGCAACCATTCGGCATTTTATTCCGACCTGTAAGTAATTCCGACCAGCTCCTTCCGCTGCCTTGGAATTACCGCTTTAAACCTTTTAACTAAACCATATACTATGATGAAAAATTTATTCCGAAACAACTGGCGTTACTTGTTGCTTGTCTTTTTCTTGTTCCTCCTGAGTTGCGACGACGACAACGATAATACCCCGAACCCACCAGCGGATACCACGCAGATAAAATTACAAACCAGCGCCACTTTAGGAAGTTACCTCACCGACAAAGATGGCCGCACCTTGTATTACTTTTCGAACGATGCGAATGGTCAAAATAATTGCCCGGGTGGCTGCGAAGCGCTGTGGCCGTATTTTAACGTCGATAATTTAAAACCTGACATGCTGGGACAAGGCTTGGATGCAGCGGATTTTGCCACTATTACGGCGGCGAATGGCAAAAAGCAATTAACGTACAAAACTTGGCCCTTGTACTATTATGCGCCAATGGTAAACGGCACGAATACCTTAGAAGCGCCGGGCCAAACTACCGGCGAAGGAGTGGGTGGCGTTTGGTTTGTGGCTAAGCCCGATTATACCATTATGCTGGTAAATGCTCAGTTATTGGGCAACGATGGCAAAAAGTATAAATCAGACTATACCGAGGGCGAAGGCAAAACCATTTACTTTACCGATGGCAAAGGCTTAACGCTTTATGGTTTTAAGCCCGATAAAGCCAATAAAAATACATTTACCAAGCCCGATTTTTCGAATAATTCCGTATGGCCTATTTACGAAACCGATAAAGTAGTAGTACCCTCCACCTTAGATAAAACGTTTTTCAGCACCACCGACGTGTTCGGGAAGAAGCAGCTTACCTATAAAGGCTGGCCTTTGTATTATTTCGGTCCGGATGCTAACGTGCGGGGAAACAACAAAGGCGTAAGCGTACCGGCCCCAGGAGTTTGGCCCGTTATTTTAAAAGACGTAGCCCCCGCTCCCCCGCAATAAAATATAGCTAAAATTTTTAAATTTTTTGTTCTACCGAGTAACTAATTGCCCGCGGGAATTAAGTAAAAAACCGGGCTGATTCTTAGAGCAGCCCGGTTTTTTTCGTGGAAGTGCTAGTAATAGCTCAGGAAAAGATAGCGCCGCTCTGAATAATTTTACCGCCACGTTGGTGTATTTCTAATTTCGCCTTTTCAAAACCTTCGGCGTTAATGGGGCGCGTGGCATCTTCCATTAAAAACGTTTTAAATCCTTCTCGTAACGCATCTTGCACCGAAAAATAAACGCAAAAATCGGCGGCTAAGCCCGCTACAAATACCTGGCGTACTTGCTTGCCCCGCAGGTAATCTGCCAGCCCCGTGCTTTTCCGGTGGCCGTTATCGTAAAAGCCACTGTACGAATCAATCTCCGGGTCGGTGCCTTTCCGGAAAATAGCTTCTATTTGGCGCTGTTCTAAAGCTTCGGAAAAATCGGCCCCCGTAGTGCCTTGTACGCAGTGGTCGGGCCAGAGTACCTGGGGTAAACCATGCAAGTCTATGCTACTAAATACCGACTCGCCGGGGTGCTGCGAAGCAAAACTTTTATGATGAGCGGGGTGCCAATCCTGGGTAGCCACCACCAAATCAAAATGCGGCTGTAACTGATTAACAACCGGAATAATCTGATGGCCGTGGGGTACCGCTAAAGCACCGCCTGGTAAAAAATCGTTTTGAATATCAATTAAAAGTAAGGCTCTCATGAATTTATATTTTCAGGTAGTTTACTTTATTATATTTAACCTATTACGCTACCACAACTTAAAAGCGACGGAAACCTATGTTTTGGACTAAAAACCTGTTCGATAAAGTGAATTTTTAAATTTTTGATGACTTTGCCATTCTTTTATGAAGCAATTTTAAATAGCCGGTAAAATCTTCGTGCGCAGCTCACCAAAACCTACTCGCACGCTATTGTGCTCGGCGTAACCTTTAAAGATCAGCGTATCGCCATCTTCCAGGTAAGTGCGGATAGTGCCGTTGGGTAACAGAATGGGTTTGCTGCCGTTCCAGGTTAATTCCAGCAACGAGCCGTACGAGTCGGGCTCGCTGCCGCTAATGGTACCGGAAGCGTATAAATCGCCTACCTCGATATTGCAGCCATTGCTGGTTTGGTGCGCTAATAACTGGTTCATGGTCCAGTATAAATACTGCGTGTTAGTTTGACTGATTAAAGCAGATGGTTCCGGCGAAGTTTGTAAGTACACCTTGAGGTTAATGTCGAGGTGTTTATTACCGGTGTATTCCAGGTAAGGCAAAACGGCCGGGGTTTGCAAGGAGCCGGCTACCCGGAAAGAGTCCAGAGCATCGAGGGTAACAACCCACGGCGAAATAGAAGAAGCAAAGCTTTTCCCCAGAAATGGCCCCAGCGGCAATTGCTCCCAGCGCTGGATATCCCGGGCTGACCAGTCGTTGAATAACACGAGCCCAAAAATATGCTCCTCTGCCTCGGCAGTGGAAATACTGGTACCCAAAGCGGTATTGGTGCCGGTAATAAAGCCGATTTCTAACTCAAAATCGAGTTGTTGTGTGGGCATAAACGTGGGTAACGGCGAATTTTTAAATTTTATCTGTCCTTTGGGCCGATGAATAGGAGTTCCCGAAACCACAATGGACGAGGCGCGGCCGTGGTAACCAACGGGTAAGTGTTTCCAGTTCGGGGTAAGGCCATTTTCCGGATCGCGGAATAGCAAACCCACGTTGGTAGCTGATTCTAAGCTGGTGTGAAAATCGGTGTAGTTCGAAATTTTTACGGGCAAATGCATGTGGGCATCTACTTGTTTTACCAGGCACCGGTGCATCAATGCATCATTATCCCGGATTTCGGAATTATCATTGCGTAGTAAAACGGAAATTCTTTCCCGCACGGCCCGCCAAATGGGTTGGCCTAAAGCGATAAAGTCGTTCAGAAAAGAACGGTTAAAAACGGTAGGGTCGATATCCAATAATTCAAATAAGCCTTCCTGCCCTAATACGCATAAGTCCAGAATATAATCCCCGATAGCCACTCCCACCCGGGCATCCTGATCACCTACACTAAAAATCCCAAACGGTAAATTCTGAATCGGGAACTCGCTGGTAGCAGAAATTTGAATCCAGGAGTGCAGGTTCGGGTCGTTGGCTCTTAGCATTGGTTTGAAAACGAATTACAGTGAAAGATGGCGGGAATAAGCTAAAATACAAAATATTTAAAAACCGAAGCAGTAAATAATTTCGGCATCTAATTGGTAACCCAATCAACCACTATGTGGAATCTGTTGATAAGTAAAAATTTAAAAAATGGCTACCAAACACTTATAAAGTAAAACGATGATTCATCCGCTACTAAATAAAAGCGGCTGCTATCCCTCCGGCGGAGAAGATAGCAGCCGTTTACAAGTATTTTTAAAAATATTTAAAATCTAAAATTAAACAACGGGCAAAGTAAGATTTACAGCCTCTACGGCCCGTATTTCCGGAACTTCCCGTTTTACCGCTTGTTCTACGCCAGCCTTTAAAGTCATCGTGGACATGGTGCAGGAACCGCAAGCGCCCAGAAACTCCAGTTTTAATACCATATCATCGGTAAGTTCTAAAATTTTAACGTTACCACCGTCGGCTTCCAGGTACGGTCGAATCTGGTTCAGTGCGTACTCGATCCGGTCGAGGAAAGTGCTGCTAATTTGATTTGTTACCATAATTTATCGCGTAATAGATACTATCTTGGTTTTTTCCAGGCCGGCGTTGCGCACCGATATTTTTTGTGCTACAGCTTGAGCCACTTCATTAAAAACAGCGGCCGCCGCTGATTGGGTATTCATGATCTCGGGCGTACCTTGGTCGCCACTTTCCCGGATACTTTGTACTAGGGGAATATGCCCCAGAACCGGTACATCCCAGCGCTCAGCTAATTGTGCGGCTCCACCTTGCCCAAATATATAATATTTATTTTCAGGTAGTTCCGCGGGAGTAAAGTAAGCCATATTTTCGATAATGCCCAAAACCGGTACGTTTATTTGCGGTTGCCGGAACATCTGCAATCCTTTTTGGGCATCGGCTAAAGCCACTTTTTGCGGCGTAGTAACAATTATGGCCCCGGTAACCGGTACTGTTTGTACCAACGTTAAATGAATATCGCTGGTTCCCGGAGGTAAATCAATGAGTAAATAATCCAGTTCGCCCCAGTCGGTTTCCGTAATAAATTGCTTTAATGCCGAGCTGGCCATGGGTCCGCGCCATACAACCGCACTTTCGGCCGGAGCCAGAAAACCAATCGACATGATTTTAATGCCAAATTTTTCGATGGGTTGAATCAGGTTTTTGCCATCCGGCGTCCGGAATACATGCGGACGTTCGTCTTCTACGCCAAACATTACCGGAATAGAGGGTCCGGAAATATCGGCATCAATCAAACCAACCTTAGCGCCGGACTCGGCGAGCGCAATGGCCAAGTTAGAAGTAACCGTAGATTTACCAACGCCTCCTTTGCCCGAAGCAATGGCAATAATATTTTTAATACCGCCCAAAAGGGCTTCGTTATTACCCCGCGCCGAAGTAACCCGCGAAGTCATGTTTACGGTAACTTGGGCTTCTTTATCTACCATTAAAATAATGGCGTTCACGCAGGCGTTACGAATTAAATCTTTTAACGGGCAAGCCGGCGTGGTTAGAATTACGGTAAAAGAAACTAGTTTGCCGTTAATCTGAATATCTTCAATCATGTTTAAGGTAACCAAATCTTTGCCCAGATCTGGTTCCTCTACATAACTCAATGCCTTTAGTACATCTTGTTGGGTAATTGCCATAGTTTATATGCCTGGTTAAAAGCGGCGCAAAGATAAGAACAATTGCGGGAGATACTATCCGTCGCCTTTTATTAACTAACACGCAAGTAGCGGAAAAGATTTAAAAAAGGGTTGTTTTTAAAGAAACCAGGCCGATCTTTACCTAGTTTTGATTTTTTAAAACAATATAAAATTTAAAAATATTTTAAATCCGGGAGTAGTATTGGTTTCTTACCCGATTTTTACGTAGTATTTAAACAGTTTTTTTTACAAAATGAAAAAGCACGAAGCAGAACTTAAGGCTGCTTCGTGCTTTTTATGAATGTTATAGGTTGTAAACTTTAGCTAACAGCCCGCAAACTACTTTACCAACAATTTAGCTTGATGATTACCGGAGTTGGCGGTGGCATTAATCATGTATAATCCGGATTTCAAGCGTTTTCCTTTTGCAATTTCGGTGTGAACGGTACCTTGTTGATTAGTTGCTAGCTTTATTTTTTCCACTTCTAAACCAGTAGCATCGTGTAAGGTAAGGGTTACTTCTTCTTGAGGAGCAAAGCCATTCATTTCCACGTTCACTTTATTACCATCGTTCGGGTTAGGATAAACTACTAAGGAACTTTTAGCGGCGCTGGTATTTGCCGATACCGCATTCATACGGGCTGCAAAAGCAGTGACAGGAGCATTGGCTTTTAGTAAAGTAAGGCGGGGTTTGCCGTCGCCGTTGCCATCGTAATATTCCGAAATGTATAGATTACCCGTTTGCACATCTTCAATCACATCCAAAGGATTAGAGAACGGCCGGCGTAAACCCGGAATTTTAATACCCTCGGTAGCCTGAATAATTTCACCCGTGTAGATGCCAGGTTCCAACACCATAATGTCGTCGCCGCCACTAAACCGGCAAACCAGTAATTTGCCTCTTAATTTTCCGCCGAAAGCGTTGCTCTTGTATTCTATAACGCCGTTTGGCGAAATATTATTACCAAAATCATAAGCATAGCCCCGGTAGTTCGGTTCGGTAGGGGTACCCACCGGATAACCAAACAGGGCGCCATTTATAGTCCAGGTTATCTCTCCCGGGTCAACTCCGGCTGTAGGATTACCGCCGTTTAAAATAAATTCGTTGCGGAGCGGATTAGGATGGCCGTAATAACCACCGGCTACTACCCGGAACAAATAATCATTTTGCGTATCGCGTACATCTGTCATGGCCGGAATATCGGGACCAATGTAAGGCTGCCCATTCGACCAAACGGTACCGTATTTTAAAGGTAAAGTATTGCCACCGGCCGCAGAGCCGTTGGTGGGTACGTATAATTGACCATTTGAATGCCAAACTAAATCATAAGCATTGCGCACACCGGTAGCAAAAATGGTTAATGGCGCACCAGGTGCATAAGGGTTGTAGGTACCGCCAGCTTCGGTCTGTACATTAATTGGTAAGGCTTGTTGCCGCGCTAAATTAATATCTAACCGTAAAATAGATGCCGTTAACAACCGTTCGGGGCGATAACCCCAGGCCGCATCCGGTAAACCCATAGCCGTGTGACTACCCTGCGGAAAATACAAGGCTCCATCCGGCCCAAAATCCAGGGAGTTGCTGGAATGATCTTTATACGAACGGGGCAAGTTGGTGATGTAATCTGTTACCAGAGGATGCGCCGGATCGGTTAAGTTTATTTGCGAAATTTTACCGGTCCAATCCTGCACGTTATTAAAGGCTCCGGAAGAATGGCTGATCCAGGCTACCAGGTTACCAGCGCTGGCTCCCGGATCAAATTTAAAGCCGATGAGTAAGCGGCGCGCCGGCTCAAACGGGCTAATCGTGATATGATTACTTATGGAACCATCGGGGCTAATATCCCAGCGCTCAATTCTACCGCCGGAAGTGGCAGCATATAAGCGGCGGTCTGGCCCGATTACTAAAGTGGTAAAACCATCCTGGCCAAAGCTGTTATCCACTAAGGTTTGTTCGGAAAAAGAAATTCCCGCTAAATCCGTAGGTACTTCTCCCACATTACCAGTGGTAGTAAAACGAGACGCAAAAGGATAGATGGCGTTGCCAAAACCATCTTCTACGCCGTTGGTAATTAAAAATTCGTACGTTGTATTGGGCTTTAAAGTAGCCGAAAGCGTGATAGCGTCTCCGCCCGCAGTGGAGTTAACAGCAGTGCCTCCCACGAGAGTTCGTTGGTTATTGCCATCCACAGTATACAGTTTTACCGTATTGGTATTTACCGTATTGCCGTTAATGGAGCGGCCACTCGGGTATTTTAAATCCACGGATATAGACTGGTCCAGTGGCACGTTCCCAGCACCATTGGCTGGCCGGACTTCGGTTACGTAGGGACGTATGTTAATGGGTTGTTGTACCACCACCACATACGTGTTTTTAGATCCCTTAGCCGGGCTGGCCAAGTTGCCGCCTATTTTCACCTGGCCCGCCGGGAATACTTTCCGGTACAAAACCAGGTGATCGATGCGCGGGTCGTTTAAACCAATTTTATCGGATATTCTTTGAAACCCTTTTAACCATTTCGGTAAAACCACCGCAAGTGGATCGTAGGCTACGTAAACGGTTGCTGGCTGGCTCAGCTCAAAAGAAATTACTTCGGAAAGCCGGTTGCTTTTATCGTCGTTGGGCGTTTTGATAAAGGAAGCATTTTTTAAATAATCCGGAACAAAGGTTGCCTGGTAGTTGCGGTCAGTGTAGAGATTAGTACCTTCCTCCAGGTTAGAGACCGCATAAGGCCGGGTTGATTGGGCAGACAAGTAGGTAATTAAAGATCCGGCGGGTTGTTCCGGTCCAAAACTAGCTTGAATATCCTTGTTGCCATTCATGGTTATCGTCAGCGGATTGGAGCGACCGGAAGCTTGGCCGGTCCAGCCATTAAACTGGTAGCCCGCGGCCGGAATAGCGGTTAAAAGAACGGTTTCGCCTTTGTTATAAGTAGCCAGATCCGGGCTTTTCGTAACGGCACCGCCATCGGTAGCTGTGGCGGATAAAGTATACTGCGCTTGATCCACAACGCTGAAATTAATCGTCATGGCGCCGCCGGCTGTGCCAGAGCCTTTCGTGCCTGAGTAGGGAGTGGCAACGAGGGTGTAATTACCTACTGGGGGTATCCAGGCATTATAATTACCCCCAGTTTCGCTGTATAATGCATAAGGAGCTGCATTTTCGGTTTTGCTGCGAACAATTCTGCCGGTTAATTGAAAAACCATACTACCTACATCGTTAGGGTTGGTTACGGCCTGAATGTTTAATTTACGGGTGGGCAGCGTCGCTAAGTTTAGTACCGCGCCATCGGTAAGGGTTACAATGGGTTGGTCCGAATCGGCATTTATCAAGTTAAAATAGGCTACTCCGCCAGCTTCGGCAAAAGCGATTTTGGTGTTAAAACTCTTGGTGAGTTTTTGCCGGAAAGAATATCCGGGAATATAGCTCTGCAAGCAAGCTACGAGGCAAAGAGCCACAACAACCGACCATTTATTTCTTACAGTATTTGTAAGTACTGTTTGGATTGTAAATGTTTTTTTCATAAGTATTTGGTTAGTGATTATAAGCAGAACAGGAATAAAAATCTATTTAAAATTTTTATAAAAATAAGATGACAGGTTTACGCTGAACCATCAGTACTTTAACTAAGGAGAGAAGTTGAATGGTATCCAGAATAAAGGCCGAAGCGTAATTTTTTCACGAGGCCCAGTTTGTTGGTGCTTCCATTTAAATAAATCAAAAAAGCTGGAACAAGTAATTGCGTTACAGCAAGTAAGAAATTGCCCGGCATTCAGGAGTTAAACGCCGGAAGGAACCATGTTTACCAGTACTTTTCGATCTTAGCGGTCGATTTATCCTCAGTACGCTGGTAATTATAGTTTAATGTTGTAAATATTAGGCAATTATACTATTATAGGCTATATAATCAAAATTTTTGTTAATATTTTACCAATTTTTTTGCTAATTTTTAATTTAAAGATTCTAAAACATAGGTTTAAGGTTGCATTTGGTGAAAAATTTTATTTGGGAAAAAATAAGGTTAGTACCCGAGTTCGGGAAATTTAAAAATTAGTTTAAAAAGGTATCTTTGTTCTAAGAGCAAAGACTAGCGCGTGTATGGCCCTAATAAAAAAAGAAACAGTTGATCAGATTTTAGCTCAGGCGGACATTGTGGAGGTAGTAGGCGATTTTGTGTCTTTAAAGAAAAAAGGTCAGAATATGTGGGCGCCTTGTCCTTTTCACAACGAGAAATCACCTTCGTTTTCGGTTTCGCCGGCCAAAGGTATTTATAAATGTTTTGGCTGTGGCAAGGCAGGTAACTCGGTGCAGTTTATTATGGATGTGGAGGGCACCAGCTACGTGGAAGCGCTGAAATACCTGGCCAAAAAATACGGCATCGAAATAGCCGAAGAAGCTACTCCCGAGGCCACCAAAGCGCAAAATGAACGCGATAGCCAGTTTATTCTCTCGGACTTTGCCAAAAATTATTACCAGGAAATTTTATTTAACCACGATCAGGGTAAAACCATTGGGTTGCCGTATTTGCAGGAGCGGGGTTTAAGTTTGCCCATTATTAAAAAATTTGAACTGGGTTACAGCCTCGAAGCCTGGGATGGTTTCACCAGTAAAGCCTTAGCGCAAGGTTATCAGCAACGTTTTCTGGAAAGCACGGGTTTAACCATTGTAAAAGAAGATAAGAAGTACGATCGTTTTCGGGCGCGCGTGATGTTTCCTATCCACAATGTTTCGGGGCGGGTGATTGGCTTCGGCGCGCGAACTTTAAAATCTAACGATAAAACCCCAAAATATTTAAACTCGCCGGAGTCGGAAATTTACCACAAAAGCGACGTGCTGTATGGCTTGTTTCAGGCCAAGAATGCTATTCGGGCTCAGGATGTTTGTTATTTGGTAGAAGGATATCTGGATGTTTTGTCGCTGAGCCAGGGCGGCCTGGAAAATGTGGTAGCTTCGTCGGGTACTTCGCTCACCGAAGGGCAAATTAAATTAATTGGTCGGTACACCAAAAACATAACCGTGCTCTACGACGGGGATGCGGCCGGTATAAAAGCGTCGCTGCGCGGCATTGACTTAATTTTAGAAGGTGGACTAAACGTAAATGTGGTTACTTTTCCGCAAGGCGACGACCCCGATTCCTACATCCGGAAAGTGGGCGATGTGGCTTTTAAAGAATATGTAGATAGCCAATCACAGGATTTTATTTCGTTTAAAACCAACTTGTACGCGCGCGATGCGAAAGATAATCCGGTAAAAAAAGCCGAAGCCATCCGGGAGATTGTGAGCAGCATTGCCAAAATTCCGGATTCCATAAAGCGTCAGATTTTTCTAAAACAATGCAGTTCTATTTTTAAAATTGATGAAGATGTGCTGATAGCGGAGTTTAACAAAATTTTCCAGCAAAACCGCCAGCAGCAGCAAAAGCAAAATACCACCGCTACCTCCAACCGGGAATTTACCGATGAAGAACTTGCCGAAGCCGAAGCCTACGCGGTCGAAGCTGAAGCTTCTTCCGAACCGGATCCGGAACTGGACATATTGTATCATCACGAAAAAGAAGTAATCCGGCTGGCGCTTACGTATCCCACGCATCCTCTTTCGGAGGCCGAAGTGTTTATGTTGCCTTACTTACTCGAACAACTCGATGACACTACTTTCCACACGCCGGTTTTTCAGGAAATTATTGATTTTTGCCGGCAAAAATTAGCGGAGGGCCATTATCCCGTATCCGACGATTTTATTAACCACCCGCGCTCCGAAATCCGGACGGCGGCCATTAACCTGATGAGCCAGAAGTATGAGCTGAGCGATAACTGGCAAACTCACCAAATATTTGTACCCCGCGAAACCGACCAGTTGCAGTATGCCGCCGATACGGCGTTATTGCGGTTAAAGCGGTGCAACGTGCAGCAAATGATTAAAGAAAATATGGAGCAACTCAAAAGCCTGACGGATTTTGCGGCCATTAAAAATCAAATGGAAATTTTAAAAACCTTGAAAACGTACGAAGACCAATTCTCGGAACAATTGGGTACGGTGGTGGCCCGTTAAGTCTAAGAGATTTTTAATTTATTACCAATAATTGGTCACTGGATATTCATCATTCAAACCACGAACAACCAAAAACGAATAACTCCTTAGTTCTATTTCCTTGAAAACCCTTCACCTTTGCAACCGGGTGCCTTTTCCGCCGCACGATGGCGGGGCCATCCTGATTTATGATGTTATCAATAATTTACACGCCAAAGGTATTGAGGTTACTGTTTTGGCAATTAATACCCCTAAGCATTTTCAACCGGATTATGTACTCCAGGACCGGGCTCGCTTAATAACTGTTTTTGTAAACACTAACCTTTCGGTGGTAAAGGCTTTTTTTAATTTGTTTACCTCCATTCCTTACATTTTCGAACGGTTTGTGTCACCGGCGTATACCACTAGGTTAATCCATTTATTGCAAACCGAAACTTTTGATGTAATTCAGGTAGAAGGGAGCCAGATGGCTTGGTATGTACCTATTATCCGGCAATATTCTAAAGCCCCGGTGGTATTACGCGCGCACAACGTTGAATACACCATTTGGCAGCGTTTAGCCCGCCACGAAAAGAATTTTTTAAAAAAAATCTATCTGCGGTACACGGCCCGGGAAGTTCGCACCTTTGAGCAAGTTTATTTTAATCAATTTAATGTTATCGCCGCCATTACCCCCGATGATAAAAAGCGAATTCAGGAGCTGGGCATTGCCACCCGCGTAGAGGTTATTCCGGCCGGCATAGAACTAAGCCGGCTTTCTGAAATAAAAGCAACACCATCGCAGCCACAAACTTTGTTTATTATTGGCTCCCTGAACTGGTTGCCTAACCAGGAAGGTATTAACTGGTTTCTGCAAAATGTCTGGCCATACATTAGCCAAAAACATCCGGAAGTAGAGTTACACATTGCTGGTTCTTCGCCCCCAGAATCCTTATTAAATTTAAAAATACCCCGCGTTACGGTACACGGCTTTGTACCCGACGCGGCGGCTTTTATGCAGCAGTACGAACTCATGCTGGTACCCCTACTATCGGGCGGCGGCATGCGCGTAAAAATTGTAGAAGGCATGGGTTTAGGAAAATGCATTTTAACGACTCCGGTAGGCGCAGAAGGGATTCAGGTTACACCCGGGAAAAATATTTTAATGGCCGAAACAGCGACCGAATGGCAGAAAATGTTACACCAATACTTAACCGGTAAGTTGCCCGTGCTGCAAATTGCGCACCATGCGGCTAGCTTAATTCAGGAAGAATACGATAACAAATTAGTTATAGAAAAGTACATGACTCTATATAGTACTATAAAATCAACCATAATTTAAAAAAAATTCTTTATATTGGCCTTTATATATAATCAGGCGGGCTCTTTAAAGCAATTAACTTTTACTAACAGCGTTTTAGTTCTAAACTCTATTTTGTTCTATTTGCAATAGCATGGGTAACCGATTACAATAATGTTCGTTAGGATAACTAGTTGTAGTGACCTAATTAAATGCAATTTAACTAAGCACAAAACTGATTAATGAAAATACTGATGTTGTTATCGCGTGTACCTTACCTTCTGGATAAAGGAGATAAGTTGCGGGCTTTCTATCAACTACAGAAACTATCGGAAAAACACGAGATTACTTTATTTGCCCTAGCCGAAGAAACCGATTTGCTGGAAGAAGCAACTTTAGAATTGCAGAAATACTGCCGGCAGGTGTACTTATTTCCCCGACCTAAAGCCAGTATTTTCCGGAACCTGGCGGGCGCCTTCCAAAACAAAAAGCCGATCCAGGTAAATTACTTTTACGATGCCAAAGCGCAAAAACAGATTAATCAACTAATTGCCGAGCACCAGCCTGATCATATTTATTGCCAGCTTATTCGAATGGCTGAATACGTGCGGCACATCAAAAATATTCCGAAAACATTGGATTACATGGATGCTTTTTCGAAAGGCATGCAGCGCCGTTCCGAAATTGCCCCTTTTTATTTAAAACCGGTTTTTGCCCTGGAAGCCTTGCGCTTAAAAAAGTACGAAGCGGCGGTATTCCCGGATTTTCGCTACAAAACCATTATCTCGCGCCAGGACCGGGATTTTATTGCCCATTCGCGCCATAAAGATATTACCATTGTGCCCAACGGCATTCAAACCAGCTATTTTCATCCGCTTGATTTACCTAAACAGTACGATGTTGTTTTTACGGGCAACATGAACTATGCGCCCAACATTGAGGCCGCAATTTTTCTGGTTAAAAAAGTACTGCCCTTGGTGAAAGAGCAATTTCCGGCAATTAAAATTTTATTGGCCGGTGCTAATCCCAGTTACCAGGTACAAACCCTGGAATCGGCGCACGTAACCGTGAGCGGCTGGATGCCCGATATCCGGGAAGCGTATTCCAGCGCCCACGTGTTTGCTGCGCCTTTGTTTATTGGTTCGGGCGTACAAAACAAAGTTCTGGAAGCCATGGCCATGAAAGTGCCCTGTGTAACCACCCAACTGGTAAATAATGGGGTGGGAGCCGCCAACAACTGCCATTTGCTGGTTGCCAATACTCCGGCAGAGTTTGCCCGGCACATTGGCACCTTACTATCTAACCCAGCGTTAAAAGAGCAGCTAACCAAAAGAGCCTTGGACTTTGTGCACGAAAATTATTCCTGGAGCAAAGCCGTAGCCCCTCTGGAACAAGTATTTGATCCGGAATACGAAAACGTAGAACATTCTTGAGTAACTTTGTTCTTATAATACGGAGCATTTCCGGATTATTAACGAGGACTCAACTATGTTTCATACCATTGAAGAAGCTGTTGCGGATATAAAAGCAGGTAAAATCGTGATTGTAGTGGACGATGAAGACCGCGAAAACGAAGGCGATTTTATCTGCGCCGCCCGCGCGATTACCCCCGAAATTGTGAACTTTATGGCTACCCACGGCCGGGGCCTGATATGTGTACCGCTCACCGAAGAACGGTGCGATGCGTTAGGCTTACAACTCATGGTAGGGCGCAACACGGCGCTGCACGCCACTCCTTTTACTGTTTCGGTTGATTTAATTGGCCATGGCTGTACCACCGGTATCTCCGCCAGTGACCGGGCCAAAACCATTCTGGCCCTGGTAGACCCGAAAACCGATCCGGAATCCTTAGGAAAACCGGGGCATATTTTCCCGCTGCGGGCTAAGCAGGAGGGCGTGATCCGGCGAGCCGGCCATACCGAAGCGGCCGTAGATTTGGCCCGTTTAGCCGGTTTTGAGCCTGCCGGAGTTTTGGTAGAAATCATGAATGAAGATGGCTCCATGGCCCGCCTCCCGGATTTAGAAAAAGTAGCTTTGCGGTTTAATTTAAAACTTATCTCGATAAAAGATTTAATTAAATATCGCCTGAAACAGGAAAGCCTGATTACCCGGGAGATTGCCGTAGAAATGCCTACCGAATACGGCAAATTTGACTTGTACGCCTTTACGCAACGCAGCAACGGTGCTCAACACCTGGCTTTGGTAAAAGGCACCTGGGCTGAAGATGAGCCCGTGCTGGTTCGGGTGCATTCGTCGTGCGTAACCGGTGATATATTTGGTTCTTGCCGTTGCGATTGCGGTCCGCAGTTGCACAAAGCCATGCAAATAATTGAAAAGGCCGGCCAGGGGGTAATTGTGTACATGAACCAGGAAGGCCGGGGCATTGGCTTGCTGAATAAACTACGCGCGTACAAATTGCAGGAGCAAGGCCGGGATACCGTAGAGGCTAACTTGGAATTAGGTTTTGCCATGGACGAGCGCGATTACGGCGTGGGGGCCCAGATCCTGCGCGATTTAGGCGTTACCAAAATGCGTTTAATTACCAACAACCCGAAGAAGCGCACCGGTTTAATTGGTTACGGTTTAGAAGTAGTGGAGAACGTTCCCATCGAAATAGAACCTAACCAGCACAACCAACGCTACCTTGCCACCAAACGCGACAAATTGGGGCACACGATTTTAAAAAATAAATAGCTATTGATAAGTAAAAAGCCAGCTACATGCTGGCTTTTTACTTTTTTATTTGCTGGTGCTCCTATAATAGAAGTCTTTACATTATTGATAACTCTGGTAAGTTTAATACTTCACTGGCGTATTTACTTTATATTAGTAATGGTTCCTTTTGGGAAGATGCTTGAGGTACGTCGCTTATTTATTTTGCTGCAAAAAAGTTAAAACCGCCTGGGCAAATTGCTCATTTTGCCAAGCGTTGTTATGCACGCCCGGTACACGCTTTACGGTGGCGGTTTTAAATAATTTACCTAACTTTTCCGCCGACCCGTTATCGTTATCTTCCTGACCGGCAATTACCAGCACGGGAATTTGCAATTGAGCTAACTCTGCTGGGGAAGTGCTGGGCTGCGCTTGTTGCTGAAAAAGTAATGTTTGCAGATCGAGGCCTTGCTCCCGGGCCGATTTTTTAAATTCTTCCAAATCCGGGCTAGTTTCTTTGCCGCTTAAAGCATGCACAAAGGCTAACCGACGGGGCCAGTTCGGGTTGGTAAATGCTTCGCCCATACCACCCAGCACGGCGGCACTAATTCGTTTATCCAGCGTTAATAGTTTGGCCGTAATAATAGCGCCCCGGGAGTAACCCGCTACCTGGTAATTTTTAAATTTTAAGGCTGTCGCTAAACCCATAACATCACGGGCTTCTGCATCCTTTTCGTAACCCGCTACGGTTGGGGGTTTATCCGATTTACCATTGCCGCGTAAATCCAAGACCACTACTTTAAAATTGTTTTTTATCAGATCCTGGTACAAAAGCTTGGTTTTCCAGTTTTCCAGAGTATTCCGGAAACCGTGTAACAAAATAACCGGTTGTCCTTCTCCTTGTACTTCGTAATATATCTGGGTGCCATCAAAAGAAGTAAAATAACTACCCACTTTGTGAGGAGTAGTAGAATGGACGGCTTGCGCGAATGATGGTTGGGTAAGTACAACAAAGCAGCACAAACAAATACAAAAATTTAAAAAATTAAGGCGCATAACGGATATCTAGATTAGGTAAAATTTTAGGGAATACGGTATAAAGCTTTATAAATACTCTTGGCACAAATTCTCTAAGCAGGTATTGTTTAATTTGGTTTCCACCTCATGGTTGCTGTTTTCCAAGGCAATTATTTTTTGTTTTTCTAATTGATTTAAACTGACTTCGCTTCTTTTTGGCTTACCGATAGGTAGTTTCTACTTGGTGATGGTTAGTGTTTTTAGATTTGGTTCAAAGCAAAGCTATTTAGCCGAACCTGTTTTTTTAAATTTCAGGTAGGCTTGCGCCAATCTTTCGCCCAGTGCTCTTTGTCCTTCAGAATCAAAGTGGATGCTATCTCCTTTATGATGTAAATCGGCGGTAGGAACCACGCGAAAATATGTATCTTTTTTGGTGTAATTTAAAATTTGCTCGTTGATTTTTTGCCAGTTCTTTGGATCCCGCGAGAAAGAACCTAACGCGCCCGCCACTATCGGTAAGTTTTTGTTTTGAGTAATTATCCTTAGTTGCGTAAACAGCTGGTTTAATCGGTTTTGGTAAAGCGGAATGCCCGGGGCGTTGGCGTCGCTTTCGCCTTGGTGCCACAAAATTCCCTGAATGGTACCGAGCTTCTGCGCTGCGGCCACTTTTTCTTTAAAGTTAGTTAGTAAAGGAACCTGGCGGTGCGTGGAATCGCCGAGCCACTGGCTGATAGAACTGCCCCCCACGGCCGTGGGCACTAACAAAATGGTTACGTTAGCGGGAACTTGCTTGATTAAGGTTTTACCAAAAGCTAGCCCACAATCTAATCCGGTTAAGGGAGGTTCGTAGAAGTGCAGCGGCTCTTTCGCCAAAATTACCTGATTCTGTTTATTAATGGTTAGTATTCTGGAATCAGGAACAGTATCTTGTGGTTCTACTTGCCCGCGACCCGCCATATTGGATTGACCGGCCAGAATAAAAACCCAGGTATTTTCTTTTTTGGGCAATGCTTTAACCAACACCGCAACTTTAGGAAAGTACCGGGTTCGGTTCAGATCTTCCTGCAATTTACCGGAAACCAAGGTATATATTACCAGAAGTAAAAAGAGCTGCTTCATGTTAAGGAGTTTGCGGGTTCTTTCCGGTAGATTAGTTATTATTTTTTAAAAATAGGTTTAAGTGTTAAACAATCCGGACGTAACCCACTTACTGTATAGATAAGGTATTTATAACTATTTAGCGCAGGAAACCCGCCGCTTCCGGGTTAAGACTTTGCTAAAAACTTTGTGTTACCTTATTCGGTTTTACCTTTAAAAGTAGCATAAATGGCCATCGCATGCCCGTGTCCCAAATCAAAATCTTCTTTCAACCAGTTGGTGATTTCGGTAGCTTTTGCTGATTTTACCAGTTGCCCGTTTTGAAGAAAGCCTTTTTCTTCGGCTAGCTTTTTAAAATCTTCCGGACTTTTACCCGTTTTTGTCTTAATGTTGTCGATGTACGCTTGAAAGGACATAATAGGCTTTTTGACGTTAGTTGAAGTTTTTTTAATGAATAAGTAGCATATACGTGGATACTTAACCCGAGTAGGTAAACCCTATCCGAAATGCTTTCCAGATTGATGTAACCTGTTTTTTTTAAATTTAAAGCTACAAGGGCCTATTAAGTAAAAGGACCAATTGAAAGATGCATTCCAACAATAAAAATACAAGGTTAAATTACTGATATTTAAATAATTGTATTTTATTTTATCTTGATACTTGTGTCTTACTACTTGTGTCCATTTACTTATATATGCTTACCTATCAGTTTACACATTACTTATTTAGTTTTTCTTCTTCAATAAATAATGGTAGATACTTCTATCTTCTTCTACAGACGTGTAAGCCGGAACAAACTCAAAACCATTTTTTGTCATAAAGTTTAGCGCTTCAATCATGTACTTAAACTTAATTTCATTGCCATTGGCGTCTTTAATTTTGGTATCGCGATAAGGATTAAGGCTGGAAGTAGATTTTACCTGACCGTAATCTAACCCTATTGTTTGTTGGTTCGATAAAACTTTGTCTTTGCCCACAATTTCTACATATTCCACATCTAAATCTTTCAGGGTAATGCCATCTACACTTTGGGCTTGGCAGCATCCCAATTTTATTAAAAAGAAGACCCAGGATAATAAGAAATACTTCATGGTATTTATTTTAATTTAGGCATTTACTAATACTTGGGCTTTTATAAAATACAAACGGCTGGTAGTCAGCTGCAGCTTAAGTTAACTAATATCGGTTATTTTAATTAACCTATTTCCCGAAAATTGAAACGCAGTTTTACCGGTTAAAAGCAATTCTTGTCCTTTTTTCAATCCATTCGGTAAATGCTGACTTAAATTAGCCTTATAATCAATTTCCACCTCGGTTGTCTCACCCCAATGCTTGACAGATTTGATCGTTGGGGTTCTGGCGGAAAAATACGTTTTTGCTTGTTCGGCTTGTTGTTTAAACGCGGGTAATCCGGTTAAAACCATCGTTACTTCCCCGTTGTGGATGTTTTCAAAAACAACTTGCTCCTCCAAATCCTGAATCATTCGGTCAATATTAAAGGTATTATAACTAGCCATGTAATTTCTGATAATTTCTGCCTGGATTAGGTTCTTGTTTTCAACCAGGAAAAAGTAAACCTCCTAAAATAAAAACACCCCAGTTGCTGGCAACCGGGGTGTTTTTTTTAAAAATACAGGTAATTACGCTTCTAAAGCAGCTACGCCGGGTAAGGTTTTTCCTTCCATGTACTCCAACAACGCGCCACCTCCGGTAGAAACATACGACACATCGTTCCCGTAACCGGCCTGGTTAATGGCCGCTGCGGAATCACCCCCGCCAATGAGCGAAAAAGCGCCGTTGCGGGTAGCGGCTACAACCGCTTCGGCAATGAAAGAAGTGCCTTGTGCAAAGTTCGGCATTTCAAAAACACCCATGGGGCCGTTCCATAGAATGGTACGGGAATTACGGACTACTTCGCCAAAAGTAGCTCGGGTTTCGGGGCCAATATCCAGGCCCATCCACCTATCCGGAATGCTACCGCTGCTTACCGTGTCGGATTGCGCATCATTGGCAAATTGGTCGGCAATAATAGTATCGGAAGGTAAATACAACTTTACACCCTTTTCCTTGGCTTTCTCCATTAAGCTCAATACTAAATCTAGTTTATCAGCTTCTAATAATGAGTCACCAACGGTGCCGCCTTGGGCTTTGGCAAAGGTATAACTCATGCCACCGCCAATAATCAGATTATCTACTTTGTCGAGCAGCCGCTCAATGATTAAAATTTTATCAGAGATTTTAGCGCCGCCCATAATAGCGGTAAATGGCCGTTCCGGGTTTTCGAGCACTTTCTTCGCGTTTTCCAACTCGGCCTGCATTACGTAGCCGGTCATTTTGGCCTCCCCCGGAAAATATTGGGCAATAATAGCCGTAGAGGCGTGAGCCCGGTGCGCCGTTCCAAAGGCATCATTTACGTACACATCGCCCAGTTTACTTAGTTTTTCGGCAAAACCCGCGTCCCCTTTTTCTTCTTCGGGGTAAAAACGTAAGTTTTCCAGCAGAAGAATTTCACCGGGTTGCAGATTCTGGGCGAGCTCAGTAGCCTCCGCACCAATACAATCGGGAGCAAATTTTACTTCTGTGTTAAAAGCTTTCGCCAGATCGTCCACAATGTGACGGAGCGAATACTTGTCGGAAGGTCCGCCTTTGGGCCGGCCCAGGTGCGACATTAAAATAGCCGAGCCACCGTCTTTTAAAATCTTTTGAATGGTAGGTACCGCCGCCCGGATGCGGGTATCATCGGTAATTTGAAATGCTTCGTTCAATGGAACGTTAAAATCTACCCGAACCAGCGCTTTTTTGCCGGCAAAATTATAATCATCTACTGTTTTCATAGTTTATTTTATTTAGTCGATAGTCGATAGTCCCCGGTCGATAGACAAAGGTGTTATTGTTAAATGGTTTAGGAGTTGGATTGTTGGGCTGTTATACTGTTAGAGAGTTGAATGGTTGAGTAGATTAATGGTTAATATTTAAAACTTTACAAAACTGCGCCATTTTAAATTTGAATCTACCTGCAACCTCTACCTTACAACCTGCAACCAATTAGCCGGGTAAAGTTAAATGAATTTAGGAATAAGAAAAGAGCTCCGAAAAAACCAAAGTACCCAACTGCTAAAGTTGCTAAGCCAGGCAGGTAATTTTACATAAGCAAGTAAAATAAACGATTTGCCAACTACCGGCGTTGTAATTTTAGTATCAGACAGGCGTAGTAGTCGCTTAATTTTAAAAAAAGGTGGTTCTTCAATTTCCACATTTTAGAATATCTTTGCAGAGATGAAAATAGGAATCATATTTGGCGGACCTTCGCGCGAACGGGAGATTTCCTTTGCCGGCGGTCGTACGGTTTACGATAATTTAGATAAATCGCTGTTCGAGGCCATACCGGTTTTTGTGGATAGCTTGGGTAATTTTATTTTGCTCGATTGGCATTACATTTATAAAGGCACTATCCGCGATTTTTATCCACCCATTGAGTCGTTGCCACAATCGGTACATCAACTCCAGATTTACATTGAATCGTTGGGGGAGTTGAGCACAGCGGAGCAGGACAGTATAATCAACCGGGTAGGTAAGCGTATTCTGCCCCACCAGTTTAAGGCATATTTTGATTTTGCATTTCTGGCCTTGCATGGCCCTTACGGCGAAGACGGCAGCATTCAGGGATTGCTGGAGTGGTACCGCATGCCGTATTCCGGGTCGGGTATTTTACCTTCGGCCATTGGCATCGACAAAATTTTGCAAAAAGATTACATGCACCAGCATGGTTTTGCGGTGCCCCGGTACCGCATTGTGCCCGCTGCCGAATGGGCCAATACGAGCCAACAACCCATATTATTCGAGCAGCTTACCCGTGATTTAGGTTTGCCGCTGGTCCTGAAAGCGCCGCACCAGGGTTCTTCCATTGGCGTATCCATTATTAAAACAGCAGACTTCAAGGTTTTTGAAGAAGCCATGGCGCGTAGCTTTTTCGCTAAAACCATTTACCGGGAAGCCTGGGAAAATTATTCACCCGAAGAAAAGTTAAGCCTGGTTAAACAACTTACCGACATTCGGGAAGGCATTGGTTTACCGGTGCGTAGCGATAATGGCGTAATCATTCATCATCCGGAGCAATTATTAGAAGTACTAAACGGGGTTTTTCGGAACGATCCGCGCGAAGCCATTACGCTCACAAATATAGAAAGCGAGCCTTATGTGTTGCTGGAGTCGTTTATTCAGGGCAAGGAATTTTCGTGTATTGTTATTCAGGACCCGAATGGCAACCCTTTGGCCTTGCCGCCCACTGAAATTATTAAAGGAGGCGAAGTATTTGATTACCGCAGCAAATATTTGCCCGGCTTAAGCCGTAAAATTACGCCGATTAATCTACCGCACGAGCAAATTCAACACATCCGGCAGGAGTGCAGCCGCTTGTTTGTGGCTTGCGGCTTTAACGTGTACGCCCGCCTGGATGGCTTTATTACGGAAGAAGGCCAGGTTTTCCTAAACGACCCGAATACAACTTCGGGCATGTTGCCTTCCTCGTTCTTCTTTCACCAGGCGGCCGAGATTGGTTTAAATCCGTCGCAGTTTTTAACGTATATCATCCGCACCTCGCTGGTAGAAAGGTTAAAATCAGGTAAAGATACGGCGCATTTACTAAAACAATTGCACCAGTTAGATGCGGCTATTCAGAACGAAAAAACAGCTAACCAGGAAAAAATAAGAGTAGGGGTAATTATGGGCGGTTATTCTTCGGAGCGGCATATCTCCGTGGAAAGCGGCCGCAATATTTACGAGAAATTAGCTTCGTCGGTAAAATATCAACCTATTCCTATTTTTCTGACGGGTTCCGCAGCGGAACACCGCTTATACGTGATGCCGATAAATATCATGTTAAAAGATAACGCCGACGACATTAAAGAAAAAATTGCGCAAGCTGAGGCGGGCCATTTACATCACCCGGTATTAGAGCAAATTCGCGAAGAAGCGGGATTTATTACCGAGAAATATGCCGGTAAAATGGTACGCGAACCGCAACTGATTACCTATGAAAATTTAAAAAATTTAGTAGATGCGGTGTTTATTGCGCTGCACGGCCGGCCGGGTGAAGATGGCGCCTTGCAAGCCGAGTTAGAAAATTACCGCATTCCGTACAATGGTTCGGGCATACAATCGTCGCGGATTACGATTAATAAATATGAGACCAACGAGATTTTGCGGCAAAATAATATAAAAGTGGCCGACCATTTGATGGCATACAAAAAAGATTGGCTCACCAGTAAAGAAGCTTTTTTCCAAAATATCGAAAAGGCTTTTAACTACCCGATTATTGCCAAACCAGCCGATGATGGCTGTTCGTCAGCAGTGAAAAAAATTAAAAATAGGCGGGAATTGGCGGCTTTTTCCAAGCTTATTTTCCGGGAAACGGAAGATTTAATGACGGAACCGGTCGCTGTATTATCATTAGGGTTTAAAGAAGAATTTCCGCAGAAAGAAGCGTTTTTAGTGGAGACTTTAATTTCCAAAGAAGATGGAACGCACTTCCTGGAAGTAACCGGTGGTTTGTTAACCCGCTATTTACCTAATGGCGAGGTGGCTTACGAAGTGTTCGAAGCCTCGGAAGCATTAGCGGTAGGCGAAGTATTATCGCTGGAAGAAAAGTTTTTGGCCGGCGAAGGCCAGAATATAACGCCCGCCCGTTACGCCCCCGATCCGCAGCAACGGCAAAAAATTTCGGATAAGGTAAAGGCCGATTTAAAAAAAGTAGCCAAAGTTTTGAATATCGAAGGTTATGCCCGCATTGATGCTTTTGTACGCATCAAAGAAAATACCGAAGTAGAAACCATTGTCATCGAGGTAAATTCGTTGCCCGGCATGACGCCGGCCACGTGTATTTTCCACCAAACAGCTTTAAATGGCTACAAGCCTTACGACTTTATCGACCGGATTTTAACCTATGGCATGGAACGCAACGAGAAACAAACTGCTGCGGTTTAAAAGGCATTTGATAGAGGTAAATTCCGGTAAGATAATATTGGGTTGGCCTTCATTTTTAAGAAAATAAATTTTTTACATGAGTAATCTATTTCGCGTGAACTCGCCATTAGGCGTATTAAAGCATCTAATATTAATTGTGCTGATTGTGGCCCTAATGCTTTTTATTTTCTTTTTCGTGTATCTGCCCGCTACTACTAACCACGGGCAAACCATTACGGTACCTAAGATCACCGGCATGCGTCTGGATCAATTAGAAGATTACCTGGCGGACAATAACCTGCGTTATTTTGTGAATGACTCCAGTTATAGCACCAGTAAGAAACCGTTTGAAGTATTAACCCAGGATCCGGTTCCCGGCTCGAAAGTTAAAGAAGACCGGAAAATCTATATTTCCTACAACATGAAAACGCCGCCGCAGATTAAAATGCCGAAGCTTACCGGTTTGGCGGTGAAGAATGTGCAAACCATTTTAAAAAGTTACGATTTGCAGGTGGGAGAAGTGCGCTTTGTACCCGATTTAGAGCAAAATGCCGTGTTGAAACAGTTGTACCAGGGCAAAGAGATAGCTCCAGGGGCGCTCATTACTAAAGGAGCGGTAATTGATCTGGTGGTGGGTAATGGCTTAGGAAACGATGAGTTTGAGGTGCCCCGCGTAGTAGGGATGCCCGTGGATGAAGCCACCGTGCTTTTGGTGGGGCAGAATTTACAGGTAGGTAGTATTATTTACCAGGCCGCAACCAACGGCGAAGCGGATGGCACCGTGTTACGACAACGGCCAAATGCTGGTTCTGAAGCCCGGATTCGGGTGGGCGAAATGGTAGATTTATGGGTAGCAGGTCCGGAACCGGTACAACCTGTAGAATAAACATTTTTATAAATTTTAGACGGGCTAAGCGGCTTCATTTTTTAAAATAATGCGAAACCAGTAGCGTTATACCGGCAGTTTTTATTATTTAACCGGAATAGCGATAGATACCACATGATGAAATATTTACTAGCCGGGTTGTTTTTCTGTTTTAGCTTCTTATCCGGGTACGCGCAGTTTATTACGCCGCTAGAATCGTATCCCGTGCCAACTCCAGCTAAGCGACTCCAGGCAGCTCGTATAAGCGCCGTTGGCGATACCCTGAATCTACCTTTCTTCGACGATTTTTCAAGTCAATTTAATGGAGAGGCTAACCTGCTAAACTGGCAAGTGGGCGGCGGGGCGTTTATTAACAATCAATTCGGCATTCATCCACCCTCGTTCGGCATAGCTACTCTGGAAGGTATTCGGGCAGATGGTTTTCCTTATAATAACTTAACGGCTTACGGTTACGCCGATACGCTTACTTCTAAACCTTTAAACTTACAAAACTTTAATCCGGCGACTGATTCAGTTTACTTAAGTTTTTTCTGGCAGGCGGGTGGCTTGGCCGGCTCCCCGGATCTAAATTCCACAGCCCGACCCGTATTTCTGGCTTTGGAATTTAAAGAACCGGGCGGCGTTTGGCGCGAAGTGTGGCGGCAGGAAGGTCAAAATCAATTTACCGAATTTAAACGCGAGAATATTGCCGTAGCTGATCCGGTTTTCTTCTACAAAGGCTTTCAGTTCCGGTTCCGGAATTCGGGAGAATTAAAAGGCACTGGCGATGCCTGGCACCTGGATTACATTTACCTGAACAAAAAAATAAATCCGGCCAAAACTTTACTCGAAGATGTAACTGTAAGTACCCGTTTAAATTCTTTGCTAAACCGGTATACCGCCATGCCGGCCTGGCAATTTTTAGCTAACTCTACCGCCGAACTAAACGATTCGGCCTTTACCCATATTAATAACCTAAATAACCGTTTCGCCCCTATTACCTGGCGCGGCTACCACCAGGTAATTAATACAACCCAACCTGCCGATACTTTTTTACGAGGAAATGCGGCTATCGAGCCTTTGGCCAGGCAATTTCAAATAGTAGGTAAACCAGCGCTTAGTAATACGGCTAGCTTGGGAAATAATTTTTCGGTAAAAAGTGTGGTTTTTTTAAATTCCCGCGAAACATTTGCCCGTACCCGCCAGAACGATACCATTACCCGTGTAACGGATTTTACCGACTACTTTGCCTACGATGATGGTACCGCCGAAACCAATTTTAGTTTAGATAAATCCGGAACCCGACAAGGTGCCTATCGTTTCGATTTAAATGTACCGGACCTGGTTAAAGGAATAAGCGTGTATTTAACCAAAACCAATGTGGCTGGCCTTCTTATTTCTTTTCGGGTGTGGGACGTGGGCGAGCAAGATAATCCCGCGGTAAATGCCAAAGCGCAGCAAGGTTTTGCAATTCCTAAAATAGATACCCTCAACCGGTTCTTTGATGTTTTATTTCCGGCTCCGGTACCCGTGGAAAACTCTTTCTTTATTGGATGGGCTTTGAGCAACAACGTGGCTGATTTTGTGAATATTGGCTATGACCTGAATGAAAATGCAACAAGTAAAATTAAATACAGCAACGGTACCGGTTGGACTAGCTTTACCGGGCAGCAGGGTGCTCTACTTTTACGCCCCATCATGGCGAAAGTAACGGGAGCCAAAGATATTATTCCAAATCAATCTTTAGTAAACGCTTTCCCAAACCCGAGCACCGGTAAAGTAAAGCTCCGGGGAGCGATAACGAACTGGATAGTAACCGACGTTACCGGTAAGATTATCCAAAAAGAAGAAGCCCAGCGCAGTGAGATAAATGAATTAGACTTGTCGTTTGCAGGCAATGGCCTATATTTCATACATTGCTACACCAAGAAAGGTATTGTTATTAAAAAAATAAGCATAACCCATTAAGAGCATGGAAGATATTACCACCAACGAATTAAAAGAGCGTTTAGCCAACGGCGAAAAACCATTTATAGTAGATGTACGGGAACCCCACGAATACGACGAGTTTAACATTGGCGCTCTCAATATACCTCTAGGCAGTTTACCTCAGCGTTTGGATGAATTAGAAAGCCACAAGAACGAAGAAATTATTCTGCATTGCCGTTCCGGCGCCCGTTCGGGTAATGCCAAAGCTTATTTGTTGCAGCAAGGTTACCCTAATGTCCGGAACTTATTGGGTGGGATGTTAGCCTGGCAAGCTTAACGTGTTATTTTTAAAAAAAGCGGCAATCAGGTATTCTGGCTGCCGATTTTTTATTTTTAAAAATTGTACAATGTTAAATTTATCTGCATTATAACTAAAAATACCCAATTGTAGTTAGTAGTTTCCAAAGCAGACTAACTGATTATTAGTAAAATTCCTCCTCTGAAGCCTTTGCAAGGCTAAAAACTACAAATAATTACTCTGCTACGGAAGAGTTTATACTAATTGGTGTTAAATATTACCTATATAAACAAGAAAAATTTGTTAAGGAGCGGGATGCAAACGTACCGTTCTTACCGCTTCATAATAAAGCCGGTAAATAAGATTATACAGTGGCAAATACTTGCTCAAGCATAAATAGTAAAAGATTTGTTAGCCGAAAGTGTTTGAAATCCGTTATAGGTTTAGAAATAAAATGAAGTATATGAAATTTAAGATAATTATAGCCGTTTTTTGTGCCACCTTCTTGGGTTTAAACTTACCCACTGTGGCCCAAACTGTTTCCCGGGAAGATTCCTTGCGCCGGGTATTAGGTACGCAAGATTCTTTAAGAGCCGTTCAGCAATTAAACTCTGACCGTTTAAGAGATAGCCGCGATTACAGTACCGCTACTAAAGGTCAGGCCAAAGAAGCCGACCGGTATTCCGATGATGCTTCCGCGGTATCCAAACAAGCTAAGAAAGACGCGAAAGCCGCTAAAAAAAGAGAAAAAGCGGCCCGTAAGGAAGAGAAATTAGCCAAACAGCGCGAAAAAGCGATTAAGAAAGAAGCCAGAGCTGCTAAAAAATCGGAAAGAGCCGCTAAAAAAGCCGAGAGAGCCCAACGGAAAGCCGATAAGCAATCGCGGCGAACCCAAAGAAAGTTAGATTAGTAAATCATTTTCTCCTAAAACAAAAAACCTCCTTAACGGAGGTTTTTTGTTTTTAAGGCTTCAAACATTTATTTATAATTTGGTAATACCAGCAAGAATTTAAAATAGAAGAGACACAAAATCCTTCCTTCCGAAGAAGGTGCTTTTTTTATTTAAAATGATTTTACAAATACAGATGAATATCTTCTTCGGTTAAATTAATTTGGATTTCTTCGGTGTCCATCCAGGATTTTAAAAACAGACTTAAAGTTCCAATAATCAACAAAGAGGAAAAGGCAAACGTTCTCATTTTACGAATACATTAATATTTCTTAATCTATTAACGTATTTGTTACTTGTTTAGTTTTACCGCTTTGTTATTAAATTATTAACAAGTATTCGGCTGCTTATGGTCTTAAATTTTTAAAATTTCTAAAATATTACGGAGGTTTAATATTACATATTGCGCCGGTATTGCCCACCTACCGCAAACAAAGCATTTGTAATCTGGCCCAAAGAACAATACTTCACCGTTTCCATTAATTCCGCGAATATATTTTCTTGCTGCACGGCAATGTCTTGTACTTTTTTTAATTTTTCGGGTGCCATGGCAGCATGGCGTTGGTGCAGCAAGTGCAACATATTAATCTGGTATTGTTTTTCTTCTTCGGTAGCCCGAATGACCTCCGATGGAATAATGGTGGGGGACCCTTTGCTGCTCAAGAAAGTATTCACGCCGATAATCGGGTATTCGCCGGTGTGTTTCAAGGTTTCGTAATACAAGCTTTCTTCTTGTATTTTGCCGCGTTGGTACATGGTTTCCATGGCACCCAAAACGCCGCCGCGTTCGGTAATCCGGTCAAACTCCAGCAACACCGCTTCTTCTACCAAATCGGTAAGCTCCTCAATAATGAAAGAACCTTGCAACGGATTTTCGTTTTTTGCTAAACCTAGTTCGCGATTAATAATTAATTGAATGGCCATAGCGCGCCGCACACTGTCCTCGGTCGGGGTGGTGATGGCCTCGTCGTAGGCGTTGGTATGCAGCGAGTTGCAGTTATCGTAAATGGCATAAAGCGCTTGCAGGGTAGTGCGGATATCGTTAAAATCAATTTCCTGGGCGTGTAACGAGCGTCCCGAAGTTTGAATGTGGTATTTGAGCATTTGCGAACGGGCGTTGGCCCCGTATTTTAATTTCATGGCTTTGGCCCAAATGCGGCGGGCCACCCGACCAATAACAGCGTATTCCGGATCGATGCCGTTAGAAAAGAAAAAGCTGAGATTAGGGGCAAAGGCGTTAATATCCATACCCCGGCTAGCGTAATATTCCACATAGGTAAAACCATTGGCCAGGGTAAAAGCCAGCTGCGAAATAGGGTTAGCCCCCGCTTCAGCAATGTGGTAACCCGAAATAGATACCGAGTAAAAGTTACGTACCTGGTTTTGAATAAAATACTCCTGTACATCGCCCATTAAACGCAACGAAAACTCCGTGCTGAAAATGCAGGTATTCTGGGCTTGGTCTTCTTTTAAAATATCCGCTTGAACCGTACCCCGCACGGCGGATAAAGTTTGTGCTTTGATTTGCTGGTAAACTGCTGCCGGTAGAACCTGGTCGCCGGTTACGCCTAACAGCAGTAAGCCCAAGCCATTGTTGCCGGTTGGTAAATCGCCCTGGTAGTAGGGGCGGCTTTGGCCATTATTTTTGAAAATTTCGCTTATTTTTTGATTAACTTCTTCTTCCAATCCATTTTGTTGGATATACAATTCGCATTGCTGGTCGATGGCTGCATTCATGAAAAATGCCGTTAAAATAGCCGCCGGGCCGTTGATGGTCATGGAAACGGAAGTGAGCGGATCCGCCAGGTTAAAGCCGGAATATAGTTTTTTAGCATCGTCGAGGCAGCAGATGCTGACGCCGGAGTTGCCAATTTTGCCGTATATATCGGGGCGAGGGGCCGGGTCTTCGCCGTATAATGTAACCGAATCAAAGGCGGTAGATAAACGTTTGGCCGGTAAACCCAAACTCACGTAATGAAAACGGCGGTTCGTGCGTTCCGGGCCCCCTTCGCCGGCAAACATGCGGGTAGGATCTTCGCCCTCGCGTTTAAACGGAAACACGCCGGCCGTGTACGGAAATTCGCCGGGCACATTTTCCTGCAAATTCCAGTGCAGTAAGTCGCCCCAGGCTTCGTAGCGCGGCAAGGCTATTTTGGCTATTTCGAGGCCCGATAAACTGGTGGTATGGGTTTTTATTTTAATTTCTTTATCGCGGACTTTAAACACAAAGTACTCGTCCCGATAGGTTTTTTTACGAGTTTCCCAGTTCTCCAGTAATTTCCGGTTTGGACCATCCAGATGCAGTTCCAATTCGGCGTAAGCCGTTTCTAGTTGTTTTTTTAAATTTTCTTTATTTTCCAGAGCCAAATCCTGTACCGCAGTAAGGGATTTTTTTAAACCAAACAGTTGCTGCGCAATTTCGGCCTGCGACTTAACCCACTTATCATACTGCCGGTTGGTTTCGGATATTTCGGATAAGTAGCGGGTGCGGCTCGGCGGTATGATGTACACTTTCTCGGATGGCTCCGGAGTATCGGCTATTTGGGAGTTAAAAGCTAAACCGGTTTCGTCGGCTATTTTCTGCATCACGGCCCGGTACAGCCGGTTCATGCCGGGGTCGTTAAACTGCGAGGCAATGGTACCAAAAACCGGAATTTCATCATCACTTATATCCCAAAGTTGGTGGTTGCGTTTGTATTGTTTTTTAACGTCGCGTAACGCATCCTGGGCACCCCGTTTATCAAATTTGTTCAGGGCAATAATATCGGCAAAATCCAGCATGTCAATTTTCTCTAGCTGGGTAGCGGCCCCGTACTCCGGCGTCATTACGTACAAACTAACATCCGAATGTTCCACAATTTCGGTATCGGACTGGCCAATGCCGGAAGTTTCCAGGATGATCAAATCAAAGTGAGCCGCTTTTACAATATCAACCGCATCCTGCACGTATTTGCTCAAGGCCAAATTACTTTGCCGGGTAGCCAAGGAGCGCATGTACACCCGCTCGTTGCTAATGGCATTCATCCGGATGCGGTCGCCGAGCAGGGCGCCACCGGTTTTGCGTTTACTCGGGTCCACGGAAATAATGGCTACGTTATCCTCCGGAAAATCCGTGAGAAAGCGCCGCATCAACTCATCTACTAAACTGGATTTTCCGGCACCGCCCGTACCGGTAATGCCCAAAACTGGCGTTGTTCGTTGTTCGTTGTTCGTTGTTCGGTTTTCTTCCGAATGGATTAACTGCGCTTTTACTTTTTTAAACTCTTCGGGATAATTTTCGGCGGCGGAGATTAAGCGGGCAATGGCTTTGGCATTTTTTTCGGGCAAATGCTTTATTTCGCCGTTCAGGTTTTGGCCCGTCGGGAAATCGCAGCGTTGTAATAAATCGTTAATCATGCCTTGCAAACCCATCGCCCGGCCATCGTCGGGGGAGTAAATACGGGTAATGCCGTAAGCGTGTAATACTTCTATTTCCTGGGGCAATATCACGCCGCCGCCGCCGCCAAAAATTTTAATGTGACCACAACCCCGTTCCCGCAATAAATCATACATGTATTTAAAATATTCGACATGGCCGCCTTGGTACGAGGTTATAGCAATGGCCTGGGCATCTTCCTGCACGGCGCAATCCACAATTTCCTGCACCGACCGATTATGTCCCAAATGAATCACTTCAGCGCCGGAGGATTGCAGAATACGGCGCATGATATTAATGGCGGCATCGTGCCCGTCGAACAAAGAAGCAGCGGTTACAATGCGGAGGTGATTAACGGGTTTATAAACTTCTACAGAGGCTGCCAGCATACCAGTAATACATGAATGAATATTAATTGAAATACGAAGATAGAGAAAAAATGCACGATCTATTTTTAACAAAGCGGTTGTACTAAGGACTGTTAGAAGGGCAGACTACCAAAAATTTAAAAAAACAAAAACGTATCGGGCAAATTCCGGTAATATAGGGTAACGAGTTATTATCAATGGATTGATTCAGCTACAAACCCCTTACAATTATGCCTATTTTTGTTTATTTGTTCTTATTCATTATTTTTAAAAAGGGCCGCTTGTATTTTAATGGCCGCAGCATTGTTCTGGCGGGTTGTCTGCTGTTCAGCCAATTAGCCGGGTATGCCCAGGTAAGGCCCGAGGTAGCGTTTGGCGATTTATTTAAGGAAGTGCAGTTGCAAGCTGTTTTTCCCGATTCTAAAACTTTTCCGGATTGTATTCCGCTGCATACGCCCGAAGCTATTATGCAGGCTTACCAAACGGAAAAGAATACAGCTGATTTTAATTTAAAAGCTTTTGTGTTGCAGCATTTTAAGTTGCCACCCGCACCTGCTACCAATTTTAAATCCGATACCACGCAACCAGTACAAGCCCATATTAATACGCTCTGGCCTGTTTTAACCCGGCAGCCTGTACCGGAAGTTTCCTCGCTTATTCCGTTGCCGCATGCGTATATAGTGCCGGGTGGCCGTTTCCGGGAGATTTATTACTGGGATAGTTATTTTACCATGTTGGGTTTACAAGCTGCCGGCCAAACCCAGCTGATTCAGAACATGGTGGATAATTTTACTTTTTTAATTGATAAAGTAGGTTTTATACCCAACGGCAACCGGAGCTATTACACGGGCCGCTCGCAACCACCTTTTTACGCTTTAATGGTTAAAGTATTACGCGATGCCAAAGGCCAACGGATTTTAAAAAATTACGGGCCAGCCTTACAAAAAGAGTATGAATTCTGGATGGATGGCGCAGGCAACTTGTCCGGGAGTAACCCGGCTTATCGCCGCGTGGTGCGCTTACCCGATAACAGCATTTTAAACCGCTACTACGATGATTTTCCGGCACCTCGCCCCGAAGCTTACAAAGAAGACGTAAAACTGGCGCAGGAAACCGGCCGCAATCCCGAAGAAGTTTACCGCCACTTGCGGGCTGCGGCCGAGTCGGGTTGGGATTTCAGCAGCCGGTGGTTTGCCGATGGGAAAACTTTAAAAACCATCCATACTACCGATATTATTCCGGTAGATTTAAATGCTTTATTGTACCATTTAGAATTGACCCTGGCCGAAGTAGCCATCTTGAACCACGACAACGCCCAAGAACACTATTACCGGCAACAAGCCGAAAAAAGAAAGAAAGCGCTGTTAAAATACTGCTGGAACCCTGCCGAAAAGTTTTTATTTGATTATGATTTTAAAGCCGGCCAAGTAACTGTTGTACCATCTCTAGCCGCCGCTTACCCGTTATTTTTTAAAATGACTACCCGGAAACAAGCCAAAGGGATAGCCAAAAAAATTAAATCAGATTTATTACAACCGGGTGGGTTAATCTCTACACCTAACCATACGGGCGAACAATGGGATGCGCCCAACGCCTGGGCCCCTTTGCAATGGATGAGTATCGTGGGGCTTCGCAATTATCACCAGAACAAATTAGCCAAGCAGGTTAAACATAACTGGGTAGAAATAAATACCAAAGTTTATAAAAGCACCGGTAAATTAGTGGAAAAGTATAACGTAGAAGCTACGCACCTGGAAGCGGGTGGCGGCGAATACCCGTTACAAGACGGTTTCGGCTGGACCAATGGGGTATTGCTGAAGTTACTGTCGGAAAAGTAAACCATGCAAAAATTTAAAATTTTAATTTTAAATCGAGCTTCATTCCAGGTTCCATCCGTAATAATTAGCATGTGCTAGTAGCGGCCCAGATAACTTTCCTTAAAATGGTATTTTAAAGCGAACCATTATTTTAGCGAGAAACAAGTAGTATTGGGTAGTTTTGGTCTTTCGAGAACGGGTTAAATCTCCAAAAATGCTTACCTTTGCCTTTCTGTATTTGATTTATGAAGAACATCCGTAATTTTTGTATTATCGCCCACATTGATCATGGTAAAAGCACCCTGGCCGACCGATTATTGGAGTTTACTTCCACGGTAGCCGAGCGGGAAATGCAAGACCAATTGCTCGATAACATGGATTTAGAGCGGGAGCGGGGCATTACCATTAAAAGCCATGCCATTCAGATGGTGTACCAGTATAAAGGCGAAGAATACGTATTAAATTTAATCGATACGCCGGGCCACGTCGATTTTTCCTACGAAGTTTCGCGTTCCATCGCCGCCTGCGAAGGCGCTTTGCTCATCGTGGATGCCTCGCAGGGCATTGAAGCGCAAACCATTTCTAACTTGTATTTAGCCATTGGCAACGACCTGGAAATTATTCCGGTTTTAAATAAAATTGACTTGCCGCACGCCATGCCGGAGGAAGTAAGTGACCAGATTATTGATTTAATTGGTTGCGACCGCGAAGATATTATTCATGCTTCGGGCAAAGAAGGTATCGGCATTGAAGCTATTTTGAATGCCATTTGCGACCGGATTCCGGCTCCAACCGGCGACTCGAATGCACCTTTGCAAGCCTTGATTTTTGATTCGGTTTTTAATTCGTACCGCGGTATTGAGGTGTATTTTCGGATTATGAACGGTACCCTGCGGAAAGGCGAACGGGTAAAATTTTTAAATACGGGTAAAGTGTATAACGCTGATGAAATTGGCGTATTAAAACTCAACCAGGAACCGCGTACTGTGATGGGTGCCGGTAATGTAGGATATTTAATATCCGGCATTAAAAACGCCAAAGAAGTAAAAGTAGGCGATACCATTACCACCATCGAAAATCCGACAACAGTCGGGATTGAAGGTTTTGAAGAAGTTAAACCCATGGTATTTGCCGGTATTTACCCCGTAGAAACCAGCGAATTTGAGGAATTACGTTCTTCGATGGAGAAATTGCAACTAAATGATGCTTCCCTGGTTTGGGAACCCGAAACTTCGGCGGCATTAGGCTTTGGTTTCCGGTGCGGCTTTTTGGGGATGCTCCACATGGAAATTGTGCAGGAACGGTTGGAGCGCGAGTTCGATATGACGGTAATAACTACCGTGCCCAGTGTGCAATTTAAAGCCTTTACTACCAAAGACGGCGAGGTTACGGTAAACGCGCCGTCCGAGATGCCGGAACCTAATTACATCGATCGCATTGAAGAACCGTTTATTAAAGCGCAGATTATTTCGAAATCGGAATTTATCGGACCTATTATTTCGCTTTGCATGGATAAACGCGGAATTTTAAAAAGTCAAACTTATTTAACCAGCGATCGGGTAGAATTAAATTTTGAAATGCCCTTAGCCGAAATTGTATTCGACTTTTTTGATAAATTAAAAACTATTTCGCGCGGTTATGCTTCCCTGGATTATGAACTGATTGGTTACCGGGAATCGAACATGGTGAAGCTGGATATTATGCTGAACGGCGAAAAAGTAGATGCCTTAAGCGCTATTGTGCACCGTGAAAAAGCTTACGATTGGGGCAAACGGCTCTGCGAAAAACTACGCGAGTTATTGCCGCGGCAAATGTTCGAAATTGCTATTCAAGCGGCCATTGGCCAGAAAATCATTTCGCGTGAAACCGTAAAAGCCCTCCGAAAAAACGTATTGGCCAAGTGTTATGGGGGCGATATTAGCCGGAAGCGGAAACTGCTCGAAAAGCAGAAAAAAGGTAAAAAACGCATGCGCCAGGTAGGTAACGTAGAAATTCCGCAGGAAGCATTTTTGGCGGTATTAAAGCTGGATTAGATCTAGTCCCTGGATGATGGTCCATGCTCCAGAGATTTGAATATTGATTCATGAATTTACTTTAACTTTTACCAAATAGTAATTGATAAAAAGAAAATTTAGATACTGGTCATCCAATTTATGAACTTTCTAGAACGAATTACGATAAACCCCGAAATTTGCCATGGAAAGCCGTGTATTAGAGGTATGCGCTGGCCAGTAGAAGTTGTATTGGACTTATTAAGTTCTGACATGACGAAAGAAGAAATTCTGACGGATCATCCTGAGTTGGAAAAAGAAGATTTAATTGCCAGTATCAATTTTGCAAAATTGCTTCTTTCCGGAAGATCCATCCAAGAGTTAGCTGGATGAAAGTAATTTGTGATGTGCATATTCCTTTAAGGCTTGTAACTTATTTTAACAAACAAGGGGTACATGCGGAGCATGTTAATAATTTACCTGATAAATATTTCACAACGGATAAGGTGATTTCTGAATATGCTGACAAAAATGACTTGGTTGTTATTACAAAAGATATTGATTTTAGGAACAGTTATTACATCAAGAATTCGCCTAAAAAGTTGATTCGTATCTGTTTGGGTAATCTTTCAACCACCGAAATAATTACCATTATAAATACCCATATACTTTTTTTGATAGATATTTATCAAAAGTTTATTTCCTTTTACATTGAAGTAGAGCGAGAGAAAATCCTAGTTTTATCTTCTTAAAATAAACCATTCAACTTTCCAACCTTTTAACTTTTAAACTAAATTTACTTGGAAGTAATATTAATAGACGGTAAAAAAACGTCGGAAACGATTAAAGAGGAAATTGCGGTCGAAGTGGCGCAGATCAAAGAACAAGGCGGTAAAATCCCCCATTTAGCGGCTATTCTGGTCGGCAACGACGGGGGCAGCGTTACTTACGTGAACAATAAAGTATTGGCTTGCGAAAAAGTGGGTTTTCAATCTACTTTAATCCGGCTGGAAGAAACCGTAACCGAAGAAGAACTGCTGGCGAAAGTACAGGAGTTAAATAACGACGCGGATATTGATGGCTTTATTGTGCAATTACCGTTGCCTAAGCATATTTCCGCCGAAAAAGTAAACGAAATTTTACTGCCCCAGAAGGATGTAGATGGGTTTCACCCGGTAAACGTAGGCCGGATGGTGTTAAACTTACCCGCATATTTACCCGCTACGCCCAATGGAATACTAGAACTATTGAAGCGCTACGATATTGAAACCGCCGGCAAACATTGCGTAGTCATTGGCCGGAGTCATATCGTGGGTTCGCCCATGAGCATTATGATGGCTAAAAATGCGAAGCCCGGCAATTGTACGGTAACTTTATGTCACAGCCGCACCGTAAACTTACCCGAAATAACCCGCACCGCTGATATTATTATTGCGGCCATTGGCATTCCGGAGTTTGTAACGGCCGATATGGTAAAACCGGGTGCCGTTGTCATTGATGTGGGTACCACCCGGGTAATAAGCTTAACCAAAAAATCCGGTTTTGAACTAAAAGGGGACGTAAAGTTCGATGAAGTAGCTTCTAAATGCAGCTATATCACACCGGTACCCGGTGGCGTAGGGCCCATGACTATTGCTTCTTTATTAATGAATACTTTAAGAGCGGCGAAAAAAGAAGTTTATAGTTAGACATAATTTTAAATTTTAAAATTTTATAAAGCGTAGAGTAAACCTCTACGCTCTTTTTTTATAACCCTAATCGGAGTAGTAGTTTCGGTAGTAGCAATATCTACGGAATCAAAAAACACTGGGTGTTGTTATTTGTTGATTAAATACAATATAAGTAAATTGTGAATTTACTATATTTACCATAACTGTTATTTGTATTAATTTTTGATTTTAATCCATTGAACCTTACTAAAGAAATAAAACAACCAGCGGTGTTATCGGTACCCGCTAGTGGGAGGGAGCTGCCCTTAATGGAAGCCTTTTACACCATTCAGGGAGAAGGCTATAATACCGGTAAAGCGGCTTACTTTATTCGGTTAGGCGGCTGCGACATTGGTTGCCATTGGTGCGATGTAAAAGAATCGTGGGATGCTGCTGCCCACCCTTTAACCAGCGTTGCCAGCATTGTAGCCCAGGCGCAGCAGTACCCGGGTAAAGCCGTAGTGGTTACTGGAGGCGAACCATTAATTTATAATTTAGATTTACTCACCCTTACTTTGCAGCAAGCCGGTATTCTTACTTTTCTGGAAACTTCCGGGGCTTACCCGCTTTCGGGTTCCTGGGATTGGGTTTGCGTTTCGCCTAAAAAATTTAAAAAACCATTGCCTTCGGTCTTAGCCAAAGCCGATGAATTAAAAGTTATTGTATTTAATAAAAGTGATTTTGCGTGGGCCGAAGAACATGCTGGACAGGTAGCACCGCATACCCGCTTGTACTTGCAACCCGAGTGGAGCAAAGCCCAACAAATAGTACCCGACATTGTAGATTACGTTAAAAATAATCCGAAATGGCAGGTGTCGCTGCAAACGCACAAATACCTGAACATTCCGTAATACCGCGTTATGATTAAAAGATTAGTGTTTTTAATTGCCAGCTCCTGCTTATTAACCTTTTCTGCGGAAGCACAGCAGAGTAATCTTTCCACCAAATCCAGCAAAGCGGCCGATTTATATACGAAAGCACAAAAGTACATGATGGCCCGTGATTTTGATAAAGCGCTTACGGCTTTAAACGAAGCGGTAAAGAAAGATCCTAACTTTGGCGAAGCATACCTGAAAGCGGCTGGTTTATACCGTATGACGGGTAATTTACCGGCTACTTTTGAGGCCTACAAAAAAGGCTTGTCTTTGATTCCGGTGCAAGCCGGTTTAGCTACCGAATACTACAACTTTGCCGACATGGCCTTAAACAGGGGCGATTATGCTTTGGGTAAACAGTACTACGAATTGTTCATTCAATCAAATCCCAAAAATACGAAAGCGCTTAAATACGCACAGCAACAATTAAAAAACATTGATTTTGCGGTGCTGGCCCAGAAAAATCCGGTGGCTTTTAAACCGGTACGCATGCCAGCGCCGATTAATAAATTTCAATTACAATACTTTCCGGCTTTAACGGCCACTAAAACTCATTTGGTTTTTACGGCCCGCAACAACGATACGCCGCAAGCCGACGAAAATTTATACGTTTCTGTATTCCAGAATAATGTCTGGTCGGAGCCTGTTTCTATTGCCAGCAACATAAATTCAGAATTTAACGAAGGAACCGCCAGCATTTCGGGCGATGGTAAAACTTTGGTTTTTTCGTCGTGCAACCGGCCTAATTCTTTAGGAGATTGTGATTTGTATATATCCACCCGCAACGGCAATACCTGGAGCAAACCGGTAAACTTAGGCCGGCAGGTGAACTCGGCGGCCTGGGATTCGCAGCCGTGTTTATCTGCCGACGGCCGAACCTTGTATTTTTCCTCGGACCGCGGCCAGGGCAGTAAAGGCAGAGAAGATATTTGGATGAGCCGCCAACAAGAAGATGGTGCTTGGTCAGTGCCCGAAAACCTAGGGGAACCCGTAAATACCAGTGGTTCGGAAACCGCCCCTTTTTTACACGCGAGCGGCAGCACGTTATATTTTTCGAGTAATGGCCATACGGGTATGGGAGGTGCCGATATATTTAAAACTACCTTAACGGGCACCGCTTGGACCGAACCGGAAAATTTAGGTTATCCATTAAATACCGCTTCCAACGAAGCGTCGTTTTTTATTACACCGGATAATACCAAAGGCTACTATTCGCGCTTAGAACTGGAACAAAGTAAAAAAACGGCTAGCTTGTTTGAATTTGAGGTGCCCGCCGTCTGGAAAAGCAAAGAAACGAGTACCTATACCCAAGGTCGGGTATTTGATGCTCAAACCAAAAAGCCGCTCGGGGCCTACGTGCAATTATACGATTTAAACACCGATGAACGGGTGCAGCAAGTAATATCGGATCAGGAAATCGGGACCTATACGGTAGTTTTAAACGAAGGCAAGCAATACGGCATGTACGTAAGCGCCGACAAATACCTGCTGAGGAGTATTAGTTTTGATTATAGCTCTAAGAAAGATTTTAACCCCTTAACGCTGGATATCTACCTGGACCCGGTTGCCAAAGGTGCCTCGATGGTGCTCAACAATTTATTTTTTGCCACGGGTAAATACCAACTCGAGAAAAAATCAAAAACAGAGTTAAACAAAATTATTAGTTTTTTAGCTACTAACACCCAGGTAAAAATTGAAATTTCCGGCCATACCGATGATGTAGGTAACGATACGGCTAATCAACAACTATCCGATAAAAGGGCGCGGTCGGTGTATGATTATTTGTTGGCGCAGGGCGTAAAAAAAGAACGCATTCTATCGGTAGGTTACGGCGAAACCAAGCCCTTGCAGCCCAACACCTCCGACGAGAATCGCCAATTGAACCGCCGCATTGAACTCCGGGTACTTTAAAATTTAAAAAATTTCTTGAGCCGGAAGAAATTTTAAAATTTTTTACTGGTTGTAAGATAAACTATTCTATTGTGTATGAATAGGTTACTTTATAGGGGTAAAGAAAAGTAAAAGAAAATTAAAGTTTTTTTTAAAAAGGTAAAACAAAACAACTAACCTCAGCGTATATATACTCGGATTGATTAATTGTTTAAATGTATAAAGAAAAAGCCCGCATCTTGCGGGCTTTTTCTTTTGTGTACTATCTGTTCTTAATATCCACGTATTCGCGGGCCGTTTGACCTGTATAAATCTGGCGGGGCCGGCCAATAGGCTCTTTATTTTCCCGCATTTCTTTCCATTGGGCAATCCAGCCGGGTAAACGGCCAATCGCAAACATTACCGTAAACATTTCTTTCGGCAAACCAATCGCTTTGTAAATAATACCGGAATAAAAATCCACGTTCGGGTATAATTTGCGCTCTACAAAATACGGATCGGTTAAAGCAGCTTCTTCTAACTGCTTCGCAATTTCCAGAATCGGATCTTTCACGCCCAGATTATACAAGATGTTATCGCACGCCGCTTTGATAATTTTAGCGCGCGGATCGAAATTTTTGTATACCCGATGACCAAAACCCATTAAACGGAACGGATCGTTTTTATCTTTCGCTTTATCGATCCATTTCTTTGAATCGCCGCCATCGGCTTTAATCGCTTCCAGCATTTCAATTACTTCCTGGTTCGCGCCACCGTGCAAAGGTCCCCATAAAGCATTAACACCCGCCGAAATAGAACCAAATAAGCTGGCGTTAGAAGAACCCACTAAACGTACTGTGGAGGTAGAGCAGTTTTGCTCGTGATCGGCGTGCAGAATCAACAATTTATTTAGGGCGTCCACTACTACCGGGTTCACGTGATAATTTTCCGTGGGGTTAGAAAACATCATTTGTAAAAAGTTAGAGCAATAATCTAAGCTTTTTTTGGGGTAAACAAAAGGCTTACCCACCGCGTGTTTATACGACCAAGCCGCAATGGTGGTAATTTTGCCTAACAGGCGGGTAATGTTTAAATCAATTTGTTCCTCGGTTAAGTTAGGGTCCAGGCTATCCGGGTGAAAAGCGGTTAAAGAACAAATCATAGAAGCCAAAATAGCCATGGGGTGCGCATCAGCGGGGTAAGCACTTAATAAGGTGCGAAAGTTTTCGTGGATTAAAGTGCGTTTCGAAATTTGCTCGTTAAAATGCGTAAGCTCGTGCTGCGTGGGCAATTCGCCGTAGATTAATAAATAAGCTACTTCTATAAAGTTCGACTTAGCCGCTAACTGTTCTATAGAATAACCCCGGTAATGCAGCACTCCCAACTCCCCATCTAAGTAAGTAATGGCACTTTGCGTAGCACCCGTGTTTTTATAACCAGAGTCGATCGTGATATGCCCGGTTTGTGCCCGAAGGGCATTTATATCAATGGCTTTTTCATTTTCGGTACCAACAACTATAGGCAGAGCGTAGGATTTGCCTTCTAAAATTAATTCTGCTGAATCAGACATGCTGTTTTATTATAGTGTAACGATGGAACGTGAGGATTTCTTTAAAAGCGAAATTAGGTAAAAATGTATAAAAATGAAATCAAGCTGGAATATAATGCCTGGAGGCCGAATATTTAGATAGTAACAGATAATGGAAGAGGTAAGAAATGGATTCTATATAAAGGTTGTAATTGGTGTATTACATATTAATTATAATGAGCCCTATGAAATTTGTTGCTGATATCGCTTCAATAATTAAAAATACAGATGGTAACAGGTGAAAATAATACAGTATCCTGTAATTTATTCATGATTTTTAGAGAAATTATGTTTTTTAACATGCATTAAAATTTAATAAAATAACTAATTTAGAAAAGCCCATTAAAATAATCGTTATAAAGGATAAACTTTAAATTAAATAGCTATTTAGAGTTAAAATTTAGGGGGTAAATAAAAATAAATGTATAATTTTTTAAAAAAAGCTTTAAAATTTAGAGTTGGTTGTTATATTTACATCGAATTACTGTAAAAGACCATTAAAATATCACCAACCCTTTAAACATTTAGCAATTATGAAAAAAACAGCTCTACTCTTAATAGCTGCTTTATTTAGCGGAGCTTTTGCGGCCAATGCCCAGTCAGATTCTACTGCAACTGCTACCCCGACTGCCGCTACCGAAGCAGGTTCCCTTAGTATTAGTGGGTACGTGGATGCTTATTATTTGTACAACACCAACAATCCAGCGAGCGGTGTAAACCAAGGCCGGATCTTTGACTTACTGCACAATAATTTTTCGTTGGGTTTAGTACAAACCGCTTTAACTTATACCAAAGGGAAACTGAAAGTAGTGGCCGATTTAACTTATGGCCCGAACGCTGACTTAGGTAATTTTGGAAATTACCGTTCCTTAAACACCAACCGGGAGGATATAACGTCTACTTCTTTTGCCATTAAACAAGCTTACGGTACTTACAACTTTACCGATAAACTAGCTTTAACCGTAGGGCAGTACGGTACCCACATTGGATACGAACTGATTGATGCTCCGCTTAACTATAATTACAGCTTATCTTACTTATTCGGCAACGGCCCGTTTTACCATACCGGAGCGAAACTGGACTACGTTGCTTCGGATAAGTTTAGTTTAATGTTTGGCGTAGTAAATGGCTGGGATGCTTTGCAGGATTTTAATAAAGGTAAAACCCTGACGGCTCAGGTGCATTTGGTGCCCGTAGAAGGTTTCCACGTGTATGCCAACTGGATCGGCGGTGATGAATACAACGGCAATTCGGCCTTTGGTAACGACAGAGGTTCTTATACCAGCTTGTTCGATTTAACCACCGCTTTTCAGGTAACGGATGCTTTTAAAATTGGGGTAAACGCCGCTTATGGTTCATTTAAAACCGGTGCGGCCCAGGAAGTTCCCGGCACCCGCTGGATGAACGATGCTAACTGGGGAGGTGCCGCCTTGTACTTAAACTACACCGTGTCGGATAAATTTGGTCTTGGTTTGCGGGCCGAGCATTTCAATGATAAAGAGGGCGTACGGTATTTTGATAAAATCCAGGCTACGGAGTTTACGCTAACTGGTAACATAAAACTGGCAGATGGTAATTTTAATATCAAACCAGAAATCCGGTTTGATACAACCAAAGATCCTTTTTTTACTTCCGGCGAAAGCAAATTAAAAAAGAACCAGACAACCCTGGGAGCAGCCGTTGTTTATTCATTTAACGGTTCATTTAACAAGTAAAATTTAAAAATAAAAGAAATAAGCCTAAAGAGATTAAAACACGCAACCAACTAATAACACGTACACCGGCTACTTTATAATTACCGGCACAATACGAAACAGCTTTGCGGTGGTGTCATAAGGCCTTCTTCAGGAACGTGCCTGAGGGGCATTACCGGGGCTGTTTCTACTTTTTACCCCATCTTGTATTCAGGAAGGCTGTCAAATTTTAGCCGGAGTTTGCTCTTGTAACCTTATTTTTTAAATTTTTGCCTTGTTTTACAGCATTCTAAAGTAAAAGTTAAACATTTATTAACCTGAAATTTCCGGTTAAACCCACCTATATTGTTATTTATTTAATTATTTTGAGTGTTTATTACGGCTGATTTATTTACCATAATTAAATGATTCCGGTAGCAGTAACGACCTCTAAGTAAATGGACACAAGTAGTAAGACACCAGTATCAAGACATAATAAAATACAGTAAATTAAATATCAGTGATTTAACCTTGTATTTTCAATATTGGAATGTATCTTTTAATTTGTCCTTTTACTTAATTAACAATTTTAAATAAATGACGCTAATCTTTTCCTTACGTTTATTTACCAGTCGGCCTTTGCTCTGGATCGTGGCCCTTACCGCATTTTTGTTGGTAACCCAGGTTCCTGCTGCAAAAGCGCAGTATCAATTAAAAGTAAGTCCTAACAAACGGTTTATTTTAAAAGAAAACAATCAGCCGTTTTTTTACCTCGGCGACACGGCCTGGGAATTATTTCACCGTCTCGACCGGGAAAATGCCGATAAATACCTGCAAGACCGCGCCGATAAAGGCTTTACCGTAATACAAGCCGTAGTATTGGCCGAACTGGATGGCCTCCGGGATCCGAATCCGTACGGGCAATTACCGCTGGTAAACAACGATCCTACGAAACCCAACGAAGAATATTTTAAGCACGTTGATTATATTGTAAACAAGGCCGGATCTTTAGGTTTATACATTGGGATGTTGCCTACTTGGGGCGATAAAATTTTTAAAGATAAATGGGGCGAGGGACCGGAAATATTTAATCCGCAAAATGCCGAAGCTTACGGCAAATATTTAGGAAGCCGGTACAAAAATAAACCGGTCATCTGGATATTAGGTGGCGACCGGAACCCTCGAAACGAGCAGGATATTGTTATTTGGCGAGCCATGGCCAAGGGTATTGTAGCCGGAGCCGGCAATAATAACCAAGATAAAGTCCTGATGACCTTTCATCCGCAGCCCAAAGAAAAAGGCGGCTCTTCTACCTGGTTTCACAACGATGCCTGGCTTGACTTTAACATGTTCCAAACGGGGCACTGCCGTTTCTCGGACGTGTACGAGCACATCAGTTATGATTACAACCTGGCTAATACCAAACCAACTATGGACGGCGAGCCGATATACGAAGATCATCCGGTTTGTTTTAACACGAAAGAAAATGGCTACTCCAAAGCTTACGATGTAAGAAGAGCGGCTTATTTAGATTTATTCGCCGGTGCTTTTGGCCATACTTACGGGTGCCATGCCATCTGGCAAATGAACGATGCAATGGGCAAAAACATAAACGGACCTTTGGGGCCCTGGTCTGAAGCAATAAATTTGCCCGGCAGTAGCCACATGAGCCATGTTCGTGCCCTGATAGAATCTAGGCCTATCCTGGACCGGGTGCCCGACCAAAGTTTAATTACATCTGCTTTAGAAGGAGGTGATCGCGTACAAGCTACCCGCGGAAAAGATTATGTTTTTGTTTATTCTACTTCCGGGAAACCATTTACGGTAAATATGGGCAAAATTACGGGTACCGAAGTAAACGCACACTGGTTCGATCCACGTACGGGCGTCTCCACTCCCTTCGGAAAATTTAAAAATTCGGGAGCGCAAAGCTTTACTCCTCCCAGCCAGGGCCGCGATAACGATTGGGTATTAATTCTGGATGATGTGGCCAAAGCTTACGTGGCTCCTAAAGTTTGGAAAAAATCGTAAATTAGCGCGTTGCGGTTAAAAGCACTGAGCTGGCTTTACTGCTTTAAAAAAATCGTTATTTTATAATTTTAGATAAAGCCTGAACATGCCGGAGCAAAAAGTCGGAACACCGACTATCTAAAAAATTAAATAATTTAAGGATAAATAAGCATTCTCGATGAAGTCAAAAGATTTGCCGATTGGTTACTGGATTAAGCAAGTAGATTGCTTACTTACGCAAGGGATTGATAAAATTCAGGCAGCGTTTAATTTTTCCAGAACTGATTGGCAGATTCTAAACGCTATAAACGAAAACCCAGGTCTTTCTAAACCGGATTTAACTAAACTGATGCTGCCTTTCGCGGATAACAACACCGTAGAAGCTATATTACTCCAGTTTCATCAAAAGGGTATTACAGAAGAAGACTTTTCAATTCGATTAACAAGGGCCGGGAAAGAAATGCATCAAGCTTGTTTAAGCCGGCAAATTGCTTTTCGGAAACAAAGTATGCAGCATATTACGGAGTCTGACTATCAAACCACGGTGGCAACTTTGCGGCAATTAGTTACAAACCTGAATCCTTCTTAAAATATTTTTTGGAATGGTAAGTATTGGTTACTTTTTACCGCCGTCCGTTTATTCTTGGTAAAGGTATTTTTTTAAATTTTTATAAATCTTGGTCTCTATTTAATCCATAAATAAGAAATATTTTCTTCTGAAACTTATACCCAGCCGAAATGACTTTGCACAAACCATGACGGATAATGAAAAAAACATCATGCAAAAGCACGTGCAGTATTGTCAGCAATACCTTACAAATGGGCAAATAGTTGTATTCGGGCCCGTGCTGGACTCGGCCGCAACTTACGGGGTGGCCATTATGGCGGTTTCGGCTGAGAGTCAGATCAAAGAATTTATTCAAAACGACCCTGCCTCGGAAGTAAACCAGTACGCGTATTGCCCGATGCTGGCGATGGTAGCTCCGGAATAAACTCTCAAGTTATAAATATATTGGCTAAATATTTGGATTGATTTGATCGTAAAAATCTAATCAATCTATATTTAACAGAAATAATGGTTCATAACTGCATTGAATGCGGAAGCGCACTTCATTTTAGCGTATTAAATTACTCAACATCGAACTTTGGCGTTCCTTTGTGCCGAAATCATCAAGATTGGATAAGATCAAAGTCAAGTCAAACTACAAATGAAACCATTGATTTATATTTTGCTTTAAAGCAAAGAGGTGTTCCAGCTGAATTAGAAAAATTTGATGGTTATAAAACAATTGATATTGCAGTTACAGATGCAAAAGTTAATATTGAAGTAGATGGTGGTCATCATATCTACGACCAAAGGCAGGCCCTTGCCGATTTAAAAAGAACTTATTATTCTTTCCTGAAAGGATTTCTAACTTTAAGAATTCCAAATACATTGATTCATTGCAACCTTGAAGAAACAGCTAATTATCTAACAGACTTTCTAATTCAAAGCAAAAATAATAAGTATATTCAATAATTAGCTTCTCTCGACAGCAGGAATTTATTTCTGAGTCTAACACAACTGCAATTTTTAAATAACAACTACATTGTCCTTTTTCAGACGGTAGGAGCATAAATAAATCAGCGCCATATAGGCGGTATCTTTCCTTGTCCATTTGCTTTAGGCAAATGTCTGCTGTTGTTTCATGCATTTATATTGGAGTAGCTCTTCCGGATTCTGGCAGGCGAATCGCCGAACCATTTTTTAAAAGAATGAATAAACGCGGCGGGTTCGGCGTACCCTAAGAGGTAAGCCATGCTGGCTACAGAATACGCTTGGTGTTGCAATAAAAAAGAACAGATTTGTTTTTTTAAATCCAACTGGAGCAGTCGGAAACTGCTGTTTTCGCGTTCCAGGCGGCGCTGCAAGGAACGGGGCGTTAAATACAAGGCGTCCGACACCGCCGTAATATCCGGTAAGTGCGGGTCCGACATCGACAAGATTAATATCTTTACCTGGTTTGCAAAACTGTCCTCCGCGGCTTTTATTTTTTCAATCAACTTAATGTATTCCGGAACCAGGATTTCCAGCTTTTCGGCAGGGCGTTGTTTGATGGCGGCCTTTAAAAGGATGAGTTCAAAAGCAATGCTAAAATTTTCGCCGTTTTCCCACCCTTTCGGATACCCTGCGTGCCAGAACGGCGAGGTTAAAGCAAAGGCTACTTCCTGCGTGGCCATCATTCCTATTTCGCGGGAGATAATGGTTAATACATTTTCCAGGATAATTCGGTTTATTGTTTTCTCCTTGTTGGCAATATCCACGGAAATGGTAATCTGTTCTTCAGTTATGCGGGTAGTGGTAGTTACCAGAGGCAAGGTACTTTGCAAGTAGGATTGCAGATAATGGAACGCTTCGGCGAGGGTAGTTACCTGCAACGAAATCCGATAAATCAATCCCAGTAGTTTTAAAGCCACAAAATTTCCGGTCTTTATGCCCCACAAATCATCTGGCAGCTCTTGCTGTATCCATTTTAAGGCACCATAAAATTCCGGCTCCGATATTAGTAAAACGTCGGTGGGGGTGATTTTCAATACTGGTTTAAGCTCCGGGGGTAGCCATACTCCCCGTATTTGCGCGTATTCCAAAAAGGGCTGTACATGCAAGGCAGCTATTTTCATTTTGTCGCAATATATCAATTTAGGCCCGCCGCTTTCTGCTAGTTTTGAATATACTAAAAAAATATAATTATGAAAACAATAACAACCTTAAAACCAGTTTTGCTGATTAATGCGTTAAGTTCCGGAGCCACTGCCTTGTTACTGCTTGTATTTCCAGGAACCATTGCCAACCTTTTCGGTAGTACTACCCCAGTACCGTTTATAGCCGTGGGGATATTTTTATTGTTATTTGCCGGGCTGGTTTTTAACCAAAGCCGAAAACCCGCTGTCCAGAAAGTTTGGGTTAAATTTATTATTGCTCTGGATGTGTTGTGGGTAGTAGAAAGTGCGATTATTCTTATTCCGCAATTATTTAGTTTTACTACCCTGGGCTATATTCTAATAACTGGCGTGGCCTTGTGGGTAGCGTTAATGGCTGTTCTGCAAACTCGCGGATTAAAACAGTTATCCCGTATAAACTCCGGAACACTATAAAATCAAAACTACTTTCGCGTAAAAACGAGCGGATCAGCGGGTTTCTAAATATAAATTTAAAAAACCACTGGTCTGCTCATTTTTAAAGCCTAGAAAAATACTGCTGCCTATTTTTAAATATTACTAAGGGAGAGGCCCGTTACAGCGTGGTTTTACCCGGGTTTTGTAGCAGCCGGGTTTCTGATGAATAAAGTAAAATGTTTTGTAAACTGTTGAATTTTTAAAAGCCGGAAGCAAACAGGTTAAGGTAAAAGCTTTATATTTATTCCGGAACCGTGCCTTAAAAAGAGCTGTAATCTAGCCGTTCGGAGGTAGTTTTTACTAGTGGTAAAAACGGGGATAAGGATGTTTCTGGAACTATAAACTCAGCCAATGAACCGCATCGATCGCTTATTCGGAATTTTAACATTGTTGCAATCTAAAAAGTATGTAACCGCCGAGAAAATAGCCGATAAGTTCGGGATTAGTATTCGCACGGTTTACCGCGATGTGAAAGCTTTAGGAGAACAGGGGATTCCGGTAAGCTTTGAACAAAACAAAGGTTATTTTATTGTGCTGGGGTACTTTTTGCCTCCGGTTTCTTTTTCCTGCGAAGAGGCCAATGCTTTGCTGCTCATGGAAAGTTTGGTAGCGGGATTTGCCGATAAGTCAATTCAAACGCATTATTCCAACGCCCTAAATAAAGTTAAGTCGGTACTTCGGGGGCCGCAGAAGGAAAAGCTCGAAATGCTGAATAACAACATCCGGTTCCAATTTCCGCCTTGCATTCAAAACGATTATGAGTATTTATCGGTGCTGCAAAATGCCATATCGTCTAAAGTAATGGTACAGGTTGATTATAAAAACAACAAGAGCGAAGTGAGTAAACGGAACATCGAACCCATTGGCTTAATTTTTTACGCCTTCAGCTGGCACCTTATTGCCTGGTGCCACTGGCGGCAAGAATACCGCGACTTCAAAGTTTCCCGGATTTTAAAAATTACTCCCACCGACAAGCCATTCGAAAAACTCGACCATATGGATTTAAATGCTTACCAAAAGTTGCTGCCGGTTCATTACTGATCGCGGATTTTCACGGTTTACGCTGATTATAATTTAAATAGAGGTTATGGTGAAGTTAAAGCGTATTTAAAAAAAGAAAAGCTAACCTTAATCAGTTAGCCTTTCTTTTTTTAGATATGCTCTGTACTCTTTAATTACTAGGCATTGTTAATCTTTTTTGAAATACCTGCCCAATCGTGTTAATCCTCTTCATTCTTTTCATCCGCGAAAATCCGCGATCTAGATTTGTACGGGTTCGGTTTCTTTAATGCCGAGTACTTCACTGGTCATGTTACGCACTTCCTGCAATAAAGCGGCATCTTTGTCCAGCGATTCGCCATAAGAAGGAATCATTTGCTTGATTTTCGTTTGCGCTTTTTCGGTATTAAACCGTTCCGGAAAACACCGTTGCAATAAGCTTAACATAATAGAGACCGCAGTTGACGCTCCCGGCGAAGCACCCAATAAAGCCGCTATAGAGCCATCAGCGGCACTTACTACTTCGGTACCAAATTCCAGAACGCCCCCTTGTTTCGCGTCTTTTTTAATTACCTGTACCCGTTGCCCGGCCGTTTCGAGTTTCCAGTCTTCTTTGCGCGCCTGAGGCACAAATTCCCGTAAAGAAGCTAAGCGATCTTCCGGCGATTGGCGCACCTGGTTTATCAGGTAGCGGGTTAACGGAATGTTTTTAAAACCCGCAATGATCATGGGGCGGAGGTTATTGGCCTTAATGGATAAGGGCAAATCAAAGTAAGAGCCTTGTTTTAAAAATTTAGTACTAAAGCCGGCATAAGGGCCGAATAACAACGCTTTTTCGCCGTTAATAATGCGGGTATCCAGGTGCGGTACCGACATGGGCGGCGAACCAACCGCGGCTTTTCCGTAAACTTTGGCTTGGTGCCGGTTAATGACTTCGGGGTTAGTACACACTAACCACTGGCCACTAACCGGGAAACCGCCAAAACCTTTTCCTTCCGGAATTTCGGATTTTTCGAGCAAAGGCAAAGAACCGCCACCGGCCCCAATAAATACAAAGCGGGCGTTTAATTTTCTTTTTTCTTCGGTGGCTAAATCTTTTACTTTAATCTGCCACCGGCCATCTTCGGTTTTCTTTAGTTTGCGAACCTCGTGATGAAAGTGGATTTTAACGCCGTCTTGTTCTTTTAGATAATCAAACATGCACCGGGTAAGCGCCCCAAAGTTTACGTCGGTACCAATTTCCATACGGGTGGCCGCTACTTTTTGCGCCGGATCGCGGCCTTCCATAATTACGGGCATCCACGCGCGGAGCTGCGCCACCTCATCGGAGTACTGCATGCCTTTAAACAAAGGGCATTTGGTAAGCGCGGCGTGGCGTTTTTTTAAATATTCCACATTTTTTTCGCCCCATACAAAGCTCATGTGCGGAATACGCCGGATAAAAGACTCCGGTAAGTTTATTAAATTGTTCTGAATCAGGAAAGCCCAAAATTGTTTAGATATTTCAAAAGACTCGGCTATGCCTACGGCTTTGGAAGTATCAATGGAACCATCTGGTTTTTCGGGAGTGTAATTTAATTCGCAGAAAGCGGAGTGGCCCGTGCCCGCGTTATTCCAGGCATCTGAACTCTCGGCGGCAGCTACGTCTAAGCGTTCAAAAATTTCTACGGTAACATCGGGTTCCAATACCTTAATCATCATGCCCAAGGTGGCACTCATGATTCCGGCCCCGATTAATATTACATCCGGATTTTCTTTTGTTATATTATCGTTATTAGTCATATAAATAGATAAATTAAAAAACCATCTTTCTTATTTAGTTAGATGTTCCTAAAACCGATTACGAATTATATTTACATACGACACATAAATAACCTTGTTATTTTAAAAAACAGAAAAAATAGATCTTATATAAAACAGAATTTACCGGTTGCTACAGAAAACAAGCACAAGCGCTGGTTGTTTCGGGGTAATGGTCGTAAAATCACATTTCCTAACCATTGATCTAATTTTGGAATGAACCCGGAAATAGCAGTTTCTTATACCAGTACCATTAATCGTTTGCCGCACTTGGGTGGTCATTACTTGGAGGTTACTCCGGCTATAATGGCGCAGCTAAACGCGAAACCCGGAGCGCGATTGATTTGCCAGGTAAATCAAATTATTACTTTTCCGTGCGGCCTGGTTGCACTGGGTAATGGCTGTGCCTATATACTATTAAGCGCCAAACGCCTGAAGGAAGCTGCATTAAAGCTTAATCAGGAAGTTACGGTTAATCTAAAACCAGATTTAAGCCCTTATGGTATGGAAATGCCCGAGGAACTTGCCGCCTTATTAGAACAAGACGAAGTTGGTAAAATTCGCTTTGAACAATTAACGCCCGGCAAGCAACGTACGCTCATGTATTCCATAACTGCGGTTAAAAACCCACAATTGCGCGTTGATAGAACTATTCGCTACATCGAAAATTTAAAAAAACAGCCGCCAGGCAAAGAATCCGTAAGCCGTATTTTAGCATAAAATTCCAAGAAAGTTGGGGCAAAGTGGCTATTTATTTAAAAGAGTTTTTGCTTTTTTGTTTTAAGCGTAAGCACCAAAACTTAAACCAGCTGAAGGAGTATGCTTAATTTCTAAGGAAATTTTAAATTTATGATGAAGCAAAGAGAAGTTACCGATAACCAAAATACCACCTGGACCTGTGTACAAGCTTACGCCGCAGTTAATAGCGAAGCAGCAGAAAAAGCAACCGTTATTAGTGAAAATGCCGCAGGAGAAGTGCCGGTTGTTTGCACCCCCCGCGGAGGAGCCCAGACCGTTCGGTTGCAATTACCAAAAAGTTGGCTCGCAGAATATTCCGATGAACAATTAGTGCAAGAAATCATTCAACAAGCTTAACGCCTGCTGTCAGTACATTTTTTAATTTTTTCAGACCTAGCAATCCGGTTATTTAGTTAATCTGTAAAGCATGGTACAGAATTGTTTACAGGGTAATTCATCGGAGATACTTATAATTCCTATATTTCGTCCGTTGCTACTTGGTTACAACAACTAAGTATAGCTAAGTAACTTACAGCTTTTTAAGTGTGGCTAGCTGCGGCGGCAGTTCTCTCAAAATATTAAAAATTTAATAGATGAAAATTGCTTTTTTAGATACCAAAACACTGGGCGATGTTCCTAACCTGGAAAAATTGCAAGACTTTGGGGAGGTACAGTATTATTCTACGACATTACCATCCGAAACTTTAAGCCGGGTGCAAGACCGGGACATAGTCATCACAAATAAAGTAGTGCTGGATAAGGCCACTCTGGAAAAATGTCCGCATCTGAAACTAATATGTGTGGCCGCTACCGGCATGAATAATATTGATTTAAGCGCGGCTCAGGATTTAAAAATTCAAGTTAAAAACGCCGTTGATTACTCTACCAGCAGTGTTGCGCAACTTACCTTTGCCATATTGCTGCAATTAATAAACAATGTTACTTATTTTGATAATTATGTTAAATCAGGTGCATATTCCCAATCTGATATTTTTACGCACCTGGGACCTAGTTATGAGGAATTAGGCGGAAAACAGTTTGGTGTTATTGGTTTCGGAACTATTGGCCGGCAGGTTGCCCGGATTGCTGCTGCTTTTGGTGCCAGGGTGGTTTACTATTCTACGTCGGGTAAAAACAACAACCCGGATTACCAACGCCTGGAACTAAATGAATTTTTGGCCACCTGTGACATTATTTCAATTCATGCGCCATTAACTTACCAAACACGCAACCTGATTGCTTATCCGGAATTGCAAAACATGAAACCCTCGGCCTTGTTGCTTAACGTTGGCCGGGGCGGCATAATAGAAGAAGCCGATTTGGCGCGAGCCTTAAACGAAAATCTGATTGCCGGAGCAGGTTTAGATGTGTTTTCCGCCGAGCCCGTAAAACCCGATAATCCGTTATTACACCTGAACAATCCTGCTAAAGTGGTACTAACGCCCCACATAGCCTGGGCCAGCCGCGAAGCACGCCTATTACTAATGAACAAAGTAATTCAGAACATCCAAGTATTTTTGGAAACTTGAGTATTTACTTTTTTAAATTTTGAAGCAGGTTATGGGTTTGCTGCCTTCACAGCGGGAAAAATAATAATATTGAAAGCACATAAAGGCTTTCTACAACAATGTAACTAATGCTTCCATTATTTATTTAACTCCATCAGCCAAATGTGTTGTGCTAAGATTGATTATAGATATAATTTCTTCAAACTTCTTATCTTATCGCTTTACACTAGTCAAACAAGTAACAAATTTAAAAAATGCATATTGTAATTGCACCCAATGCATTTAAACACAGTTTGTCCGGCATGGCCGTTGCAAGGGCTATTAAAACGGGGTTGGAAGAAAGCGGATTACAAGCTACTTATAGTCTCTTTCCGATTGCCGATGGGGGAGAAGGCATGATGGAAATACTGGTAAACTATTGGCAAGGTACTTACCAAACAGTTTGGGTACAGGACCCACTGGGTAGACCCATAGAAGCAATGTTTGGATTAGTGAATCAAGGTAAAACCGCTATTATTGAACTGGCTCAAGCTTCTGGCCTGAAGCATGTAACCCATACCGAACGGAACCCATTAAAAGCTTCCACTTACGGCACCGGGCAAGTGATAAAAGCGGCCTTAGCTGGTGGGGCAACCCAATTTTTAATAGGTTTGGGTAACAGTGCTACCGTAGATGGCGGAACAGGTTTGCTGCAAGCTCTAGGTGCCCGGTTCTACGATAAAAATGATCAATTAATGCCAGTTGGTGCAGCACCTTTAGCCCAATTAGCCCGCGTAGATTTAACGGATTTAGACCCCCAATTAATTTCCGGAAATATAACCGTAGTGTGCGACGTGGACAATCCCTTGCTTGGCGAATACGGCGCTGCCCGGGTTTTTGGTCCGCAGAAAGGTGCGGATGCGGCTATGGTAGAAATATTAGAAGCGGGACTGGCTCAACTGGCCGCTGTGACCCAGCTGCAACTAAGCAAAAATATAGCAGCATTGCCGCATGGCGGAGCTGCCGGCGGAACTGCCGCCAGCTTGGCCGCCTTCTTAAACGCAAAATTAGTAGCCGGTACCGAATACATTTTAAAAAAGACTCATTTTAAGGAATTACTACAAAAGGCTGGCTTGCTAATAACAGCCGAAGGTGGCCTGGATGAACAAACGCTGGCCGGCAAAGGACCTTATGGCGTGGCTAAGCTTGCTAAAAATTTAAAAATTCCGGTTATTGTTTTAGCCGGGCAAATTCCAGCTGCTATAGATTTAAACCGATTTACGTATTTCGATGCTGTTTTCCCGATCGGAACCGGGCCGGTAACATTAGCAGAAGCTTTAGCACAAACTACGGTAAATTTAAATCGAACGGCTTGCCAAATTGGTAAATTATTGCAAATGTCTTTCAGAAAGCAGGTATAAAATTAAATTTTAATTTACAAGCACCGCACCTTTTTAAATTATAAACCATTCATTTGCAAAGTAAATCTCATCCATCCGGGCAATCCGGTAAAACTTTACATCTTTTTCTTACCTAAAAATAGAATGCATGAATGCAGCACCTAGTTTAGTAATACTGGCCGCCGGTCTGGGCAGTCGTTTTGGAAGCCTGAAGCAACTGGAAGGTTTTGGGCCCCACGGTGAAACAATTATTGATTATTCTATTTACGATGCCGTTAAAGCTGGTTTCGGCAAAATGGTGTTTGTTATAAGAAAAAGTCTGGAAAAAGATTTTACCGCAACCGTACTTTCCCGGATACCGGATAAGATTCCGGTAGAATTGGCATTTCAGGAATTAAGTAAAGTGCCTGGGAATCTACCCGTACCGGAAACCCGGCAAAAGCCCTGGGGAACGGGCCATGCTTTATGGTCAGTGGCGAGCCAGGTACAGGAACCGTTTGCCGTTATTAATGCCGATGATTTTTATGGCTTTACGTCTTTCCAGCAAATGGCCGATTTTTTAAAAAATTCTTACCATTTTACCGGGTCCAAACCAGCATGGTGCTTAGCGGGTTATCCCTTAGAGAATACGCTCTCTGTAAACGGCAGTGTTTCCCGAGCTATTTGCCAAGTAGATGAAAACAATTTGCTACAAGCAATAAGGGAATTAAAAGAAATTTTTAAAAATAATGACCAGATTGTAGCGCACGTATCGGCGGACAATGATTTGCTCTTAACGGGCCAGGAAAAAGTTTCTATGAATTTCTGGGGTTTTACGCCGGCTATTTTTCCGCTATTGGATAGTTACTTGCAGCAGTTTTTGAAAGAACAAAGGCACTCTGAAAAAGCCGAGTTTTATTTATCTGAGGCCGTTAATCAAATGCTAATTGAAAATTTGGCAACTGTAAAAGTGCTTACCGCTGCAGAGCAATGGATGGGTGTTACGTACCCCGAAGATAAAGCTGTTGTAAAACAGCAATTAGGTGCCTTGTTAGCTCAAAAAATTTACCCCAACCCTTTATGGAATTCCATTTAGTAAATTTTATTTTATTAACAGGAAATACCCTAGCGTTTTGTACTTATAAATTATTACTGATTAATTTACTCCCAAATGAAAAAGCATGAATCTGGAATTAAAAGATAGAATTATAGTAGTTACCGGGGGAGCTAAAGGTATTGGAGCGGCTATTGCGCAGGTACTTGCTAAGGAAGGCGCCATGCCCATTATTATTGGCAGAAATGAATCGGATAATTTGGCCATGGTTCAAGAAATAAGAAATGCCGGGGGCAAAGCCGATCAAATAGTAGCGGAATTAACTGATCCGGAAGCTAGCAGATTAGCCATAGAAACGATTATAACGCGTTACCAACAAATTGATGGTCTAGTAAACAATGCGGGGGTAAACGATAGTGTTGGTTTAGAACATGGCAACTACGAGAAATTTATGCTATCGCTGCACCGGAATGTTGTCCATTATTATCTAATGGCCCATTATGCACTCCCGGCCTTAAAAAAAAGTAAGGGTGCTATTGTAAATATTAGTTCTAAAACAGCGGAGACAGGACAGGGCAATACCTCTGCTTATGCGGCGGCAAATGGCGGCCGAAATGCCTTAACCCGGGAGTGGGCCGTGGAACTATTACCTTTCAGTATTCGGGTGAATGCATTAGTTGTTGCGGAAGCCTATACACCGCTGTACGAAGAGTGGATTAAAACATTTCCAAACCCAGAAGAAAAATTAAAAGCAATTACAGATAAAATTCCCTTGGAAAAACGCATGACTACTGCCGAAGAGATTGCTAACATGGTAGTTTTTTTGCTGTCTCCCAAATCAAGCCATACCACGGGGCAACTCATTCACGTAGATGGCGGGTATGTGCACTTAGATCGGGCTTTGTAGTGTTTAGAGGAAGCATAATTTCCGGTTACAACAGAAAAGCCTTGGTTTAATGCCAAGGCTTTTCTGTTGTAAAGATTTTTAAATTTTATTTGCCCCGCACCACTCGTAAATGCTGAACGGCATTTTTAGTAGTTAACCGTATCACGTAAATGCCTTCTTTGTTTTGGCTGGCATCCCAGGTTACCTGAACATTTTCACCGGCAATGGCTTTAGCTGCTTTTAGGCGGCTTACTAAATTTCCACTTAAATCGTAAACTTCAAGCTTATACTCTTCTTCCTGAGCAAAAGTAAACTGGATAGTTGTTTGAGCCTGAAATGGATTGGGATAACTGCTTAGACTAACCGTGTTTGCGGTTACGGAAGAATTTGAATTAGTGGCTGTGGCACTGGTGGGTAACGTAGACACCGTGCTGGTTGCTTGATTGATTACTTTAAAGTTAATAGTGAGTGGGGTGCCCATTGTACCACTAGCGTTTGTACCAGCGTAAGGAGTCGCTTTTAAAGTATAATCGCCTAAAGGAAACACTACTCCGGCAAAGTTAGTGCTGCCATCACTGTTTTTTTCATCACCGAACAAAGTGTACGGAGCAGCTTCTGTCTTATTTACGGTCCATCTGCCAGATAAAGCTAGTTTGATGCTTTTAACGGTCATTGGGTAAGCATCAATCCGAATATTTAAATTTTTTGTAGGTAAAGTAGCTAAGTTTACTATAGTTCCTTCTTTTATCGTTATGATGTCTTTGTCGGTATCGGCATTCACCAAAGTAAATACTAAAGAAGAAGGAGTAACAACGCTGTTATTTACTTTAATGGTTACCTGGTCAGCTTTACTAACTACACTTTGATTATTAGTAACTACTAAGCTAAAAACGTAAGTACCGGCTATTAAACTACCTACTATTGGTTTAGCAATTATTTTACTATTAAAGCTGGCAGTAGATGGTCCGCTTACCTGGCTCCAGGTATACAAGGAGATCGTATTACCGGCAGCATCCGTTCCTGATCCGTTTAAGCTTACCGTGCTGGAAGGCAGCGTAATGGTTTGATCATCACCCGCCGACGCAATAGGTCCTGCTACATTGGCATTCACGGTAACCGTTACTTGGTCAGCGGCGCTGGTGTTATTTTTATCATCAATGGCTACCAGGCTAAATACATAAGTTCCGGTAACTAAGCTGCCCACTATTGGCTTTGCTATTACTTTACTGTTAAAACTGGCTGTAGTTGGGCCGCTTACCTGAGACCAGGAGTAGCTCGCAATAGTGCCATCGGTATCAATGGCAGATCCGTTTAAAGATACCGTGTTAGAAGGAAGGGTGATCGTAATATCGGAGCCAGCCGAAGCAACTGGCAGTTGGGTTTGAGTAGTATCTTTTTGATCAATTACGGAGAAAGATATGGCTAAAGGAGTACCTACCGTATCCGAATCCGTAGCAGCAGAATAAATTTGACTTTCCAATTGGTAATTTCCTAAGGTTGGTACCCAGGCATTGTAGTTTTTACCAACTGTACCAAATAAAACGAAAGGAGCAACCGCTTCGGCATAATTTCTGGTTTCAGGACCACTTAAACGAAACGAAACGCTATCTACCGTATTGGTGGAGGTATTCGTCCGAATATTTAAGTTACGGGTAGGCAAAGTAGCCAGATTCAGCGTCATACCATCGGTGATAGTAAGTATATCCAGCTCCGTGTCGGCATTTACCAGCGTGAAACTTTCAACTTTTTGATTGATTATTGTGGGCCCTTTTGGTTCTTCAGAGGAAATGTTCATTAACCAAAAATCAGTTTCTCCTTTGGAAGCAGCTGTTTTGTCCGTTCCGGTAGCAGAATTAGAAGTTCCGGCTAAAACGTAAGTTCCGGCAGCTGTTTGTTGCAAAGATTGTAGATTATCGTAGCCAGAGCCTCCAAGTGTTTTGTCCCATATTTTAACGCCATTAGCATTAGTTTGAACAATCCAAAAATCAGCATTGCCATTAGAAGCTGAGGTTTTATCACCACTAATTGGTGAGCTGGAGGTTCCGCCCAGCATAAAGCCACCATCTGTAGTCGCAATTAGATTTTGTAAATAATCGTTGTTTTTGCCACCTATTGTTTTATCCCACTTTTTAGTACCGGAAGCATCTAATTTAACTAACCAATAATCTCCGAAGCCTCTGGATGCTTCGGTTTTATCACCGCTCACTGCCGATTTTGAAATTCCGCCCACCAGGTAACCACCATCTTTGGTAGGTACCATCGCAGTAAAAATTTCATCTAAGTTGCCACCTAAGGTTTTATCCCATTCTAAATTTCCGTCAGTGTCGGTTTTTAGTACCCAAAAATCTCCGTATCCTTTAGAAGCAGTTGATTTGTTACCGCTTACAGGAGAATACGAATGACCACCTAACATGTAGCCACCGTCAGTGGTTTGCTGCACTGCTTGTAAATAATCGAAACTGCTGCCCCCAAAGGTCTTATCCCATTTCTTTGCTCCTAAGGCATCTATTTTAACTAACCAGTAATCATGCTCTCCTTTGGAGGCGGCTGTTTTATTAAATCCGATTTTGCCGCCAACAGGTGAATCCGAAGTACCACCTAAAATGTAACCACCATCTTTAGTTTGCGCCAAAGATTTCAAAAAGTCGTTTGACGTGCTGCCATAAGCTTTATCCCAGGTCTTGTTGCCAGAAGCATCTAACTTTAGTACCCAGTAATCTTGTTTTCCAGCGGTGGCGGCGGTTCTGTCGCCACTTACGGGAGAATCGGAACTTCCACCCACGATAAAGCCGCCATCACTGGTTTGCTGGATGGCTTGTAAGTAATCAGAGCCACTTCCCCCAAAAGTTTTGTCCCATTGTTTATTACCAGCAGCATCTATTTTTATAATCCAAAAATCTTGTTTTCCTTTAATATCAACTGTTTTAGTGCCACTAACCGGAGAATCAGAGCTACCTCCTAAAATATAGCCGCCATCTTTGGTTGGTTGATGCACTTGCAGGATATCGGCTTTACTTCCACCGTAAGTTTTATCCCAAACTTTAGAGAAGCTTTCTTGAGCAAAGCTGCTTCCGGCAAAATGGAAAGAAACTAAAAAGATAAGAGAAGCGCGAGTAAAAATTTTTTTCATATTAAAGTTTTTCAAAAGATTTTAAAGTGTAGTTCTTGGTGTAGTTCAGGAAAGGTATTCTGTTGTTTTATTGGGTAAAAGTGCTAATCTGAATTTTAAGCCTTGTATTGTTGTTGTTTATTTTAAATTATATTATTCTAAGTAACAGTTTTAAAAAATGTATATAATTTTTGAATATTAGGTATTAAGCTATTTTTAAGAAAATTATATTTTTAATAGTGTAAATTCTTGTCTAATCATCAATTTTTAATTTTTTAACTTTTAACTTAATTATTAGAACTAGAAATTTTTTGAATAATTTACTTAAATAAAGCTATAATAAGTTTGTTTTTGTTTGTCTTAAATTGATGATACAAAGAAAAATATAATTTTTGTAACTATCATTCTTAAAAGTTATCAAATTTAATTATAAGTTTTTTATCTTGTAAAAGTTATATTTGTACATTAGATTATAAATGTATTTTTTAGATTAAAAGAAAAGAGTAAGTTGTACTAAATATTTTATAAGAATAGATTGTTCGTACTTCTTTAAGAAGAATGCTTGTGGATTTAGATTCAAAAAGTGATATAAGAATGGGTAAAATAGGTGTTTGTGTTTAATATAATTTTGGGGGCCAACCACAGAATTTAGAGATAAATTCTAGGTTCGTAAATAAGCAAGATACGCTCGTGCCATTCCCGCTTTGTTTTACTATTAGGCAAGAAAATGCACGTTGATTTAATTCTACTTATTCGCTTAATGTTTTATTAACACATCACATTTTTGGAAGCGAGATAACTCTTGTTTATAAGAACAACGCATAGTGTATGGCGCCTGCTGGCATCTGAATAGAGCGAAATCTAATTCATTATAAAATTGAATAGCTTTGCTTTTTGAAGTATATTGGGAGTATATAGGAAAGATTATGAATAAAAAAACAGCTCTGATAATTACCCTTGCCTTATGCGGTACGGTGGCCTTTTTATATCTGAATATTATTCTGGATGCAAAAGACTTAGATATAGATTTATACGATGAAGAAGAAAGTAATTATTATTAGATCCAGTATCCAATGTATAAAACTACACCGTAGCAGGGTTGCTAGCCCGCAACATAGTAAAGTTGGTAAGTGGTTATTTTTGATTAAGCTTATTTGCTAGGTTATTTTGTGTTATTACTGATGCAGCGTTTTTAATGAGAAATACAACTCTAAATCTTTGCTTATTTTATTTGGCCGAGAGCATACCTGTAGCTGGCTTTACTCTACGCTTTAGCTGGTTAATCAGTAATTCTTTTTTAATATATAATCCCGGCTCATCGCTAAACTTTCAAAGGGTTCCCGGCTGGTTTGATCTTGTTCTACGAACCAATGCTTTAATCCGGCCAATTGACGGGCCGCGAATATCCGGTCAAAAGTGATTATGCCGTGACCTACTTCGGCAAACTGCTCAGAACCTTTTTCCATATCCTTTACGTGCCACAGCGGAAAACGACCAGGATGTTTTTGGAAATAAGCTACCGGATCAACGCCTGCTTTTGTTATCCAGAAAAGATCAGCTTCCATTTTTAAAAGTTCTTTATCCGTGCGCTCCAATAAAAGATCGTAGGGAACAATGTCCTCGATTGGTGGAAATTCAAAATTATGGCTATGATAACCCAATTAAATTTTAGCTCGACGACAAGCCTCACCCGCTTTATTTAGTTTATCCGCGAGTTCTTTACATAAATCCAGGCTAGTGCGCTCTTCTTTAAACAGCCAGGCACAAACCATATACGGAATGTTCATCAGAGCTGTATCTTCCACCGCCTTATCTCAGCCGTACCATAAAGTGCCTTTAGCTTTATCAATGCGACCCGTTTCAAAATGCGCGCTAACAATGGTAAATCCCAGATCTGTACAAGTTTTGCTAAATTCCTTTGGCGTTTTGCCCCAGTAAGTGCCATCGTAGCCAAATAACTCTAATGGATTATAGCCTAAATATGCAAGCTTAGTTAAAGAGCCGGTTAAATCTTTTTTCAGGTATTCCCGAATGTTCCAGAGTTGAACACCTAATGATCTAGGAGCAGGAGTTACGCCAAAATTTAAATTTAGAGAAATACCAGTGGCACCTAACATCACCGATTTTACAAAACTTCTTCTTTGCATAATCTCCTATTTATAATCCCGAAAGTAGATCAAGATGCTAAATTTTTAGGAGCAACAACGCCTTTAGGATACCCTGGTATTTAATATAAATGAAAAGATTTATTTGTGATTTTTTAAAATTATAGGCTTTATCCGAGTATAAGATTCCAATTTTGCTCAATTTTTCAATTATTAAAAGTTGAATAAACCTATTTAATGCTATTATTATAATATCTATTAAGATCTTAAGAAATGGTATTGCAAAGCTGCATGGCAACGATTACATTTGGCAATATAAATAAATGTAATAACTACACTTAAAAGCAGCATTTAGAAAACAAAACATTGAAACCAGTATACTTCACTTAAACTACATTTAAATGAATAAATTAAAATTAAGTATTTTGTTACTTCTCAGCTACTTTTCAGCTAATGCCCAGAATTCGATTAAAATAGACCCGCCAGGAAAGGCCAGCGCCGAGGTCAAGATCAGCAAACACATTTATGGCCATTTTGCCGAGCATTTAGGTGCCTGCATCTACGGAGGGTTTTATGTAGGCGAAAATTCTAAAATACCCAATACCAATGGCGTCCGAAACGATGTAGTAGCCGCGCTTAAAAATTTAAAAATTCCCAATCTGCGTTGGCCGGGTGGTTGCTTTGCCGATACTTACCACTGGAAAGACGGTATTGGACCCAAAGAAAAACGACCTTCCATAGTGAATACCTGGTGGGGCGGCGTTACCGAAAATAATAGCTTTGGTACCCACGATTTTTTAAATATGTGCGAACTCCTGGGCACCGAACCTTACCTGGCGGGTAACATTGGCAGCGGCACTGTGCAGGAACTTGCTGACTGGGTGCAATACGTAAATTTTAGCGGCGAAAGCCCTATGTCGAAGGTGCGCCGGGAAAACGGCCGGGATAAACCCTGGAAAGTAAAATTCTGGGGCATTGGTAACGAAGCCTGGGGTTGCGGCGGCAACATGACGGCTGATTATTACGCCAACGAATACCGCAAATACGCCACTTTTGTATCGGACTGGAACAAATCCGGCGACTTGTTCCGGATTGCTTCGGGAGCTAATTCAGGTGACTATAACTGGACCGAAACCCTCATGAAAAATATTCCGGGTAGTTTATTGGAAGGCGTAGCCTTGCACCATTATTCTGTAATCGACTGGAATAAAAAAGGCCCTTCCACGGATTTTAACGAGCAGCAATATTTTACAACCATGCAACGGGCTTTGCAAATGGAGGAACTGGTAACTAAACATTCCGCCATTATGGATAAGTACGATCCGCAAAAGAAAATTGCTTTGGTAGTAGATGAGTGGGGCGGCTGGTACGAGGTGGAGCCCGGCACCAATCCCGGATTTTTATACCAGCAAAATACCATGCGCGATGCCATGATTGCGGGCGTTACCTTAAACATTTTTAATAACCACAGCGATCGTGTACGGATGGCCAATCTGGCCCAAGCCATTAATGTGCTGCAAGCGGTCATTCTGACTAAAGAGGAGAAAATGATTCTCACACCAACTTACCACGTAATGGAAATGTACAATGTGCATCAGGATGCTACCTTACTGCCACTGGAGTTAAAAAGCAAAGATTATGTAATGGGTAATCAAAAATTACCAGCGGTTTCTGGTTCTGCCTCCGTTGACGCCAAAGGACTTACGCATATTTCGTTGGTAAATATCGACAGCAAAAATGCTCAGGAAATAAGCATTGACTTGCCAACATCCAAAAATGCAAGCGTGTCCGGGCGCGTTTTAGCTTCCGGTAAATTACAAGACTACAACTCGTTCGAAAGTCCTAAAAAAATTCAGCCCGCCGCTTTTAAAGATGCTAAATTAAATGCGGGTAAATTACTGGTGAAAGTACCGCCATTCGCCGTGGTGGTGTTGGAAGTGAAATAAGGAGAAGTGGAGTTCAAAAGAGGTTTTTTAAATTTAACCAGATCGATGATGCAAAAAAATCTGCTAAGTTGGGCCATAGGCATTGGCTTATTAACCAGTACTCAATATAGTACTGCCCAAACAGAAACGTTTACCGTTAAAGCCAATGCAATCAAAGCCGAGGTGCCGTCTACTTTATGGGGGATTTTTTTGAAGATATTAATTTGGGGGCCGATGGAGGTATTTACGCCGAACTGGTAAAGAACCGATCTTTTGAGTTTGATACTCCTCTGATGGGTTGGCAGTTACTACAAAAAGGAGAAGAATCGGGCAGTTTATTGGTACATAACCGGGGCGAATTAAACGGGGCTAAGTCCCGGTTCATCCGGGTAACATCTAAAACCTCTACCGGTAATTTTGGTTTTTCGAACGAAGGTTTCCGGGGCATGGGCATTAAAAAAGGCCAACAATACAACTTCTTTGTTCTGGCTAGTCAACTTAGTGGCAATGTTTCGCTCGTAATTGAATTAACTAACGGCAAGGGCGATAAGTTAGGATCAACCATTGTTACACCGGGAGGTAAACCCTGGAAAAAATACAATGCCAGCTTTACCGCTACAGCTACAGAACCTAAAGCCATTTTAAATATCTCGATCAAAGGACCGGGCGTTGTAGATCTGGATATGATTTCGTTGTTCCCGCAGGATACTTGGAAAAACCGGCCCAATGGCATGCGCGCCGATTTAGTGCAACTTCTGGCCGATATGAAACCCGGTTTTTTACGCTTTCCGGGCGGATGCATTGTAGAGGGCAGAACCTTGGAGGAACGTTTTCAATGGAAAAAAACCATTGGTCCGATTGAGGACCGGGGCTTTTTGATTAACCGTTGGAACACCGAATTTAAACACCGGCTTACCACCGATTACTACCAATCTTTTGGTTTAGGTTTTTACGAGTATTTTCAGTTGGCCGAAGATATTGGGGCAGAACCGCTTCCTATTTTAAATTGCGGCATGGCTTGCCAGTTTAACACTGCCGAGGTAGTACCTCTGGAAAGTTTAGACCCTTACGTGCAGGATGCCTTGGATTTAATTGAATTTGCCAATGGGTCCGCGGATAGTAAATGGGGCAAAAAAAGAGTTGAAATGGGGCACCCGGCTCCGTTTAATTTAAAAATGTTAGGCGTAGGAAATGAAAATTGGGGCGCGCAATACATTGATCGTTTAAAGATTTTTACACAGGCCATTAAAGCTAAATACCCCGCTATACAGTTGGTGAACAGTTCCGGCACCGATCCTAATGGGGAACGTTTTGATTACCTCAATGGCGAGCTCCGGAAAATGAATGCGGATATTATTGATGAACATTATTACCGGGCACCGCAATGGTTCCTGGACAATGCCCAACGTTACGACAACTACGACCGCCAAGGACCTAAAATATTCGCCGGGGAATACGCTGCTCAAAGCGTAGCCATTGCCAGTCCCGATAATAAAAATAATTGGCAATGTGCTTTATCGGAAGCAGCTTTCATGACTGGGTTGGAACGCAACGCCGATGTGGTAGCGATGGCTTCGTACGCTCCTTTATTTGCGCACGCCGAAGGTTGGCAATGGACGCCCGACCTGATTTGGGTTGATAACTTAAAAGCCTACGGAACACCGAATTATCAGGTGCAAAAATTATTTTCTACGAACAAAGGCACGAATGTGGTTCCCATATTACGCAATAACGCGTCTGTAACGGGACAAGCAGGTTATTATGCCTCGGCCGTACTGGATAAAAATAAAAAAGAGTTAATCTTAAAAGTGGTAAATGCTTCGGATAAAATGCAGGATGCAGATTTTGTAATTGATGGATTAAGCAAGGTTGGGGCTAAAGGCACTATAACCGTACTCCGCAGCGACAAGCTTGACCAGGTTAATTCTTTCGAAAATCCCACGGCAATCAGTCCGGTTGTTAAAGACATTAATGTGAAAGGGAAATCGGTTAAGGTAGGGCTCCAGCCTTATTCCGTAAACCTGATCAAGCTTAAATTTTCGTGAAAGCTATTTTTTAAATTTGAGAAGCGTTTTTTCTTAAAAGTAGATCATTACCCGATTACAGGGATGAGTTTACAATTACTAAGAAATTGATTAAAGTACCAGCTAAAAGCCTTAATTACACTAATAAGTAAGAAATACTCCGCTAATGGTTACTTGGTTGAAAATGGTTGTGGGTAAAGGGGAATGTATCGTAAGCAAGACTACTTTATAAGAAAGATCACGTTCAGAAATAGAAAGTGCTTTACTAAATCGATACAATATCTAATTTAATCGGTACCCAAAAGCTAAGGTTAAATAAGTAGGACCGGGTGGTTTCGTGGCATAAAAATTTAAAAAAACGGCATTATCTCGTTTTTACGATTTCAAAGTTTATTTTTAGAAAATCTTTAGATACGTTTGATTATGTATTTAACCGCAATGAGTCTAGGTTTTTTTCTAAGTCTTGGACTTTGGTTCGGTGATGCTCCTGTTGTACCTTCCTCCACCTCGGTCATGCAGGACCAGCAATTACAAAGAAATATTTCGGTGCACGACCCAGTAATGATAAAGCAGGGCGATACGTATTATCTGTTTTGTACTGGTCGCGGCATCGCTATGTGGTCGTCGAAGGACATGCAGCAATGGCAACGCGAAAAACCGGTTTTTGAAAATGCGCCGGACTGGGCTATACAAGCCATACCGGGATTTAAAAACCACATCTGGGCACCCGATATTAGTTTTTACCAAGGGGTGTATTACCTGTACTATTCCGTATCGGCATTTGGTAAAAATACTTCGGCTATTGGCTTGGTTACCAATAAAACCTTGAACCCCAGCGATAAAGATTATAAATGGGTAGATCATGGTAAAGTAATTCAATCCATACCGGGCCAAACTAATTGGAATGCCATTGATCCGAATGTAATTACCGATAGTGCCGGCAACCCGTATTTAACGTTCGGTTCTTTTTGGGAAGGATTAAAATTAATTAAATTATCTGCCGATCGGAAAAGCCCGGTGCAACCTACGCAAAATTTACCTACTATTGCCAGTCGTAAAAGTATGGCTACCACGGGTAATATGCCCGCAGCCGCTAACAATCCGGTAAACGCCGGTGAAAATGCCATTGAAGCACCCTTTATTTTTAAAAAAAATAATTATTATTACCTTTTTGCTTCCTTTGATTACTGTTGTAAAGGCGTAAACAGTACTTATAAAATTATGGTGGGGCGCGCCAAAGACGTACAAGGTCCTTATATGGATAAAGCCGGTAAGCCCATGACGCAAGGAGGTGGTAGCTTGGTACTGGCAGGAGATTCTAAATGGTACGGAGTAGGGCACAGTGCAACGTATACCTTTGACAACAAAGATTATTTAATATTCCACGCGTACGATGCCGCCGACAACGGCAAATCAAAGTTGCGCATAGAACCTTTAACCTGGGATATACAAGGCTGGCCCGTAGTTTTGAACAAAGCCGGTGGTAAATGAATTATGTGATTTTTTTTAAATAGCATCAGTTTATTAATTCAAGTATTTAATTTTCAACTTTCATACATAAAACTAGGAAATGAATCTTCGCCTAAAATTACCTTTATCCATTCTGGGAGTCTTTTTATTATCGTTAAGTGCTTGTAATAAAAATAGCCAAAATCAAGCGGGTGAAAGCACTACGGCCCAAACTGCGGATTCGAGCGCAACTGCTTCGCCGGAAGCAAGCATTCCAGCTAAAGCAGATTTTCAGAGCACTGTGGCAGGTAAGCAAACAGATTTGTATGTACTTAAAAATAAAAACCAAGTGCAAGCGGCTATTACCAACTACGGCGGCCGGTTAGTAAGTTTGCTGGTGCCCGATAAGTCAGGTAAACTAACCGACGTTATTGTGGGTTTTGATCAAATAAAGCCTTTTACCGAAGGAGGAGACACTTATTTTGGAGCTTTAATTGGCCGATATGGTAACCGGATTGCCAAAGGCAAATTTTCCTTAGATGGTAAAACCTACACCTTAGCCACCAACGACGGACCTAACCATTTGCACGGCGGAAAAGTTGGGTATTCCCGGGTAATTTGGGATGCTAAGCAAAACAATGACAGCACCTTGGTATTAACTTACGTTTCGAAAGATGGGGAAGAAGGTTACCCGGGTACTTTAACGGCTAAAGTTACGTACCGCCTCAGCAGTGCAAACGAACTCCGAATAGATTACGAAGCTACTACTGATAAAAAGACCGTATTAAACTTAACCAACCACGCTTATTTTAATTTAAACGGCGCCGGCAGTGGTACTATTCTGGACCATCAATTACAGATAAACGCCGACCGGTTTACTCCTGTTGATTCTACCTTGATTCCTACGGGTAAATTAGAAGCTTTGGCTGGCACCCCACTCGATTTTAAAAATGCAACCGCCATAGGTGCCCGGATCAACGATGCCCACCAGCAATTAAAATTTGGGAAAGGATACGATCATAACTACGTGTTAGCTACCCAAAAAAGCGCCACCCTAAAACCCGCCGCCACCGTTCTGGGCGATAAAAGCGGTATTTACATGGAAGTTTCTACCCAGGAACCAGGCCTGCAGTTTTACAGTGGTAACTTTTTGGCGGGTAAAAATCAAATAAAAGGCGGCAAGCAAGACGAATACCGCTCGGCCTTTTGCCTGGAAACACAACATTTTCCCGATTCGCCTAACCAGCCTAATTTTCCTTCCACGGTGTTAAACCCGGGACAAACTTATAAAACTGCTTCGGTTTATAAATTTTCGGTAAAGCAGTAATCTTGGTTGTTTAAACACGGGATATTTTTAAAATTTAAGAATGTTTCGTGTTTAAACAGCTAGTTAATCAGGGTGGTTACTTTGATTTAATGCTGATTAAAACAATGGCCAAAGCAATTACCCGAACGGTACGCCGGTAACGAAAAGTTGGTAAAATAATTAATGCAATCTGACCATATTCCGGACCAGGATAATAATTCTATTCTCTTTAAAAATTTCTAACAAAATGGGCAGGAAAGTTTAGTCCGCAGTTTACCTTAGATCTTATCATCCTGCGCCGGATGTATACAAATTTAAAAATACTTTGGTTGGGAGATAATTTGTACATACTTCCTTACAGTTTAAGCTAAATGATTAAATACATTGGGCAAACCCGGATATTAGTAGCGGTGGATTGCATTATATTTGGGTTTGATGGTTTTGATTTTAAATTATTACTCATTCAACGCGGCTTTGCTCCGGAGAAGAAAAAGTGGAGTCTGATGGGCGGTTTTATTCAACCGGAAGAAACGCTGGAGGTAGCGGCTAATCGGGTATTAATGCAATTAACTGGTTTAAAAGATGTTTACCTGGAGCAATTGCAATCCTTTAGCGGTCCCGACCGAGACCCGGTAGAAAGAACCATTGCGGTCGCTTATTTTGCTTTAATCGATATCCATAAGTACGAAAAGCAAATCAGCCACGAATACCACGCCGAATGGTTTTTATTAAAGGATATGCCCCAACTTATTTTCGACCACCAGGAAATGGTGGAGCTGGCTAAAAAGCGCTTGCGGTATAAAGCAGCTCTGCACCCCGTATTATTTGAGTTATTGCCCGACAAATTTACCATACCGCAACTCCAAGCCTTGTACGAAGGCTTATACGAGACCGAGTTCGATAAAAGAAACTTCAGCCGGAAAATTCTTTCTACTGGATTACTGGTGAAGCAAAACGAAAAAGATAAAGAAGGCTCCCGCAAAGGCGCTTTTTACTACAAACTCGACAAAAGAAAATACTCCGAGAACTTCCAGGCCTTTCTCAAGTTTATTCCCAATCCGGATAAATTTCTGGTATAAATTTTAAATTTCAAGTTTAAGTGTTGTGTTGACAATTAATTTTTTTAAATTTAATCTCTTGATCTAGGAAAGATTCTCATCCAATCGGCGTTTCGCTTAGATTAAGATTTTAGAATCAACCCGGAAATTTAAAGGAATAGTACCGGTGGATACTTCTGCAGTAAAATATAAAAATTGTAACTACCGTATCTAACAGACCAAAATTAAAGCCATGAAGAAAATGTTATTAACTATGGGGGTTATCGGAAGCGTATGGCTGTGGAGTTGTTCCGGTAAAAATTCGAATACCGAAAATACCACAACCGAATCCAACACCACTGCCAATCCGGATTCCAGTACTACTAATCCGGTAAATTCAGAATACGGTACTCCTAACGCTTCCGAAAATACCGTTGATTCAACTCAAAGTGCCCAGCCGGATAGTACCCAATAGTATAATTCCCCGCAAAATTATTTTTTAAAATTTGGTGAAAAAGAAGGAAAACTTTTTTCTGAAACGAATAAACGTTAATTTGACATTTTAATTCATTATGGAAAAAGAATTATACGTTATTGGAATAGATTACGGCACTGATTCGGTTCGGTCGGTTATAGTAAATGCACTTACCGGGCAGGAGGTAGCCGCTGCCGTGTACCCCTATCCGCGGTGGCAAAAAGGTTTATACTGTATTCCTACCGAAAATCAGTTCCGGCAACATCCTTTAGATTATATCGAAGGATTAGAGCATACCGTAAAAGCTTGTTTGGCGCAGGCTGGCCCCAGTGTGGCAGCCGCAGTGAAAGGCATTTCGGTCGACACGACTGGTTCCACGCCGGTGGCAGTAGATCAATCCGGTACTCCACTGGCTTTGTTACCCGGTTTTGAAGAAAACCCGCACGCCATGTTTGTGCTCTGGAAAGATCATACCGCGGTAAATGAGGCCGCGGAGATTAACGAACACGCTAAAAACTTTGCTATAAATTATTTGCAGTACGTAGGCGGTATTTACTCTTCGGAGTGGTTCTGGGCCAAATTGCTCCGGACTTTACGCGTCGACGAACCAGTGCGTAAGGCCGCTTATTCCTGGGTAGAACATTGCGATTGGATTCCTTTTCTGCTTACCGGCGGCACCGAAGTGCAGCAAATGAAACGAAGCGTGTGCGCTGCTGGCCACAAATCCTTATGGGCAGCAGAATTTAACGGGCTGCCTCCGGAAGAGTTTTTTGCTTCGTTGGACCCGCTGCTGGCTGATTTCCGGTCCCGCTTATTTTCGGATGCCTATCCTTCAGACCAACCGGCCGGTAATTTAAGTCCCGAATGGGCCGCACGTTTAGGTTTGTCTCCGGATGTAGTGGTAGGTGTGGGAGCTTTTGATGCGCACATGGGGGCCGTAGGTGGTCAGGTAGAACCGTACCACCTGAGCAAAGTAATGGGCACTTCCACCTGCGACATGCTGGTAGCTCCTTTAAACGAAGTAAAAGATAAACTGGTAAATGGCATTTGCGGCCAGGTGCCGGGTTCAGTCATTTCGGGCATGATGGGGATGGAAGCTGGTCAGTCGGCGTTCGGTGATACCTACGCCTGGTTTAAAAAGGTTTTACTGTGGCCACTTCAGCATTTACTTGCTCAATCTCAGTTAATAAATGCCGAAACCGCTGATAATTTGCTGGCGGAGATTTCTGCCCGGATAATTCCGGAGCTTAGCGTGGAAGCAGCTAAAATACCAATAACGGAAAATTTAGAATTTGCCATCGATTGGCTCAATGGCCGGCGTACTCCCGATGCCAACCAACTGTTAAAAGGCGCTATCTCGGGGTTGGGACTAGGCAGCGATGCGCCGCGCATCTTCCGGGCCTTGGTAGAAGCAACGTGTTTCGGTGCGAAAAAGATTGTAGACCGCTTTAACGAACAAGGCGTGCCGGTGAAAGGTTTGATAGGGTTAGGAGGAGTAGCTAAAAAATCGCCGTTTATTATGCAGATGATGGCCGACGTAATGAATATGCCGATCCGGATTCATAAATCCGAACAAACCTGCGCCATTGGGGCCGCCATGTTTGCCGCCACCGCCGCTGGTATTTATGCTAAAGTGGAAGATGCCATGGCTGCCATGGGGCAAGGGTTTGATACCGAATATTCCCCGGATGCCGGACGGGCGGAAGTATACGCGAAACGGTATGTGAAATACACCGAATTAGGTGGATTCATTGAAAGCCAGATTTACGCGACGCAATCGCCGCAAATGTCTGATTTACCCGAAACCGGCACCAAAGCGCAAGAGCCGCACACTAACGATGAAAAACAAAAAGAAGACGCTCTGGAAACAGCCTAAACCAGTCAAAAATTTAAAAAATGAGTACTTACGCACACCTTCAGGAAGAGGCTTACCGGGCCAATATGCAATTACCCAAACTGGGTTTAGTGTTGTTTACCTTTGGTAACGTAAGTGCCGCCGACCGGAGCCAGGGCGTTTTTGCCATTAAGCCCAGCGGGATACCCTACGCAGATTTGACGCCGGAGAAAATGGTAATCGTGGATTTTGAGGGGAACACCGTTGCCGGCAACCTGCGCCCTTCTTCCGATACCAAAACGCACGCCGTGCTTTACAAACACTGGGATAAAATTGGTGGTATCGTGCATACGCATTCTACTTACGCCACCGCTTGGGCCCAGGCGCAACGCGATATTCCGATATATGGCACCACGCACGCCGATCATAATACCGTAGATATTCCCTGTGCGCCACCTATGAGCGACGAAATGATTCAGGGCGATTACGAATACCAGACTGGCTTTCAAATAATGGATTATTTGCGGGCAAAAGATATGAGCTACGAAGAAGTAGAAATGATATTAGTAGGAAATCATGCCCCGTTTACCTGGGGCAAAACGGCAGATAAAGCGGTTTATAACAGCGCGGTGGTAGAAGAAATAGCGCGTATGGCTTTCTTAACCGAGCAGATCCGGCCGGATGTTCCCCGTTTGCAAAACTCCTTGATTAAAAAACATTTTGAACGCAAACACGGTCCGCTTTCCTATTATGGACAATGATTTTGCCTGTACTCCAGGGTTAATAGTTTATAAAAGATAGATAATAAGGTTTAATTCGAAGATTAACAATATAATGGTTTACGGATAATGGCAGGATAATTATTATTTAGAGATATGCTAGATTTAAATGATGAAAAATGGAAGGATTTGGAAGGAGGATACAAAATTCCTTACGATGCTTCTGTTCCTTTACTTCGCCTGGAACAAAGTTCTAATGCGCAAGAACAAGAAAATATTCTAGACGAGCTATTCGAAGAATTATACCATCAAGGAGACGTAGGCGTTGCTTCTTACTTATCGGTTTCTCATTTAGTTAGAATAGGTATTCATAAAAAGATAGGTACTTGGAGAGTTCTTGGACTTATTTCAACAATCGAAATCGCCCGTCATTCTGATAAAAACCCTGAATTACCTTCAGAATATAAAAAAGAATATTTCGAATGGTTAAGTAAAGTAGACGATTTAGCTAAAGTAAATGCCAATTGGGATAGAACTTACACTAGTTGTGCGTTGTCCGCAATAGCAGCTTCAAAAAGACAAATTGATTTAGCAGAAGTAATTCTCGAATTAGAAGATACAGACCTAGCTGAAAGGTTTAGCGAGTTTTTAGAAAATTACTGAACAGAAGGAACAGCAATTCATCAGGCCTATTCAGCAAACAGGTTTAAAAGCTTTAGCCCAATCTGAACTATTTGGTTTGGCCAATGGAGTAGATTGGCAATGTTCTTAGTATCAAACCTTACAAACTGTAAACGATAATTATTAAAAAAAAATATTCAATTAAAAAATTGATATCCTCCCTAGACTTTCGTCCTTGGACCATCAACTAAAATTCCATAGAAAATAAGAATGATAAATTTAAAAGAATTGGAAGTCTGGTTTATAACGGGTAGCCAGCATTTATACGGTGAAGAAACCTTAAACCAGGTAGCAGAACATTCCCAGCAAATAGCCCAAGCTTTAGATCAGGCCGCGCAAATCCCGGTGCGGGTGGTTTTTAAACCCACCGTAAAAACCACCGAAGAAATATATCGCATTTGCCAGGAAGCCAATGTAGCCGATAAATGCGTTGGAATTATTACCTGGATGCACACCTTTTCGCCGGCTAAAATGTGGATTACCGGCTTAAAGATTTTACAAAAACCGTTGCTGCACCTGCATACCCAATTCAACCGCGATATTCCGTGGAACTCTATTGATATGGATTTCATGAACCTGAACCAAAGCGCCCATGGCGACCGGGAATTTGGCTTTATGGTGTCGCGGATGCGCATTAACCGCAAAGTGGTAGTAGGTTATTGGCAAGACCCCGAGGTTTTGGAGCAAATAAATGGCTGGAGCCGGGCGGCGGCCGGTTGGTACGATTGGCAAGGGGCTAAATTCGTGCGTTTTGGCGATAACATGCGCTACGTAGCCGTAACCGATGGGGATAAAGTAGAAGCCGAGATGCAATTTGGTTTTTCGGTAAATACCCACGGCATCGGTGATTTGGTAAAAGTTATAAACGCGGTAAGCGACTCGGCAGTTAGCCAGTTAATTCAGGAATACGAGGAGCGCTATACCTTGGCCGAATCTTTACGTCAGGGTAGCGCCCAGCATACGTCGTTGCAAGAAGCGGCTAAAATTGAAATCGGTTTGCGTACCTTTTTACAGGAAGGCCACTACAAAGGCTTTTCCGATACATTCGAGGATTTGCACGGCATGGGTCAACTACCGGGTATTGCGGCCCAGCGGTTAATGGCCGAAGGTTATGGTTTTGCGGGTGAAGGCGACTGGAAAACGGCCGCTTTAGTGCGGGCTATGAAAGTAATGGGCAGCGGTTTACCGGGCGGCAACGCCTTTATGGAAGACTATACCTACCACTTTAATCCGGATAATGCTTTGGTTTTAGGTTCGCACATGTTGGAGATAGACGAATCGATTGCGGCCGGCAAACCTTCCTGCCAAGTGCATCCGCTCGGAATAGGCGGCAAAGCCGACCCCGTGCGTTTGGTGTTTAACGTGGCGGGCGGTTCTGCTTTAAATGCTTCGGTAATTGATATGGGTAATCGTTTTCGGTTAATTGTAAATGAAGTAGAAGCGGTAGCCCCCCAATACGATTTGCCCCAATTGCCGGTGGCTCGGGTTCTGTGGAAACCCTACCCCGACATGAAAACCGGTTGCGCTGCCTGGATTTTAGCGGGCGGCGCACATCATACGTGTTACAGCCAGAACTTAAGCGCCGAAATTCTGCAGGACTTTGCCGAAATGGCCGGTATTGAGTGCGTATTGATTGATAAAGATACCAAACTAAATCAGCTACGCAACGAACTGCGCTGGAGCGAAGTGTACTACCAGGTAAATAAGAAATTTTAATTTAGTTTGATTAAGCTTTTAAGCAGTGGTTAAAAGCTTAACCATTTTAGGCTTTTTTCACCTCTTATAAAATTGTTTGAGAAGGAAATATCCATTTCTGAGGTAATTTTTAAAATTTTAGAAATTTACTTCTACTAGTTAGGCACCAGTTATAGCTGACCAAATGAAAAATAAGTATTGTCTTACCATTCTAAATAATCCGGCATGAGCAAATTCGCTACCATTGATTACGTTATTTTTATCGTCTACTTTATTGTAGTTTCCGGTTATGGTTATTGGGTTTACCGGCGCGACCGCAACGTAAACGCAGACAGTAAAGATTACTTCCTGGCCGAAGGAACCCTCACCTGGTGGGCCATTGGAGCTTCCCTGATTGCTTCTAACATTTCGGCGGAGCAGTTCATTGGCATGAGCGGTAACGGGTTTGTGGTGGGTATTGCGGTAGCGGCTTATGAATGGATTGCCGCCATTGCTTTAATTATTGTGGCTGTTTGGTTTATACCCGTTTATTTAAAAAACCGAATTTTTACCATGCCGCAGTTTTTACAGAACCGGTATAACAACACCGTTGCCCTTATAATGGCTATTTTCTGGCTTTTCTTGTACGTGTTTGTTAATTTAACTTCCATCTTGTATTTGGGTGCCCTGGCCATAAATAACCTGGCGGGTGGCGCTAACTTTCACCTGATTGTAATTGCTTTAGCTATTTTCGCCATCATTATAACTTTGGGCGGCATGAATGTTATTGGCTATACCGATGTAATTCAGGTTACCGTGCTTATATTGGGCGGTTTGGCGACTACTTATACCGCTTTAACTTTGGTGAGCGAAAAGTTTGGGTTAGGCAGCGATGTAATTGCCGGTTTTAATGCTTTGCTCCGCGATTCGCCGGACCACTTCCGGATGATTATTGACCGACCGGGACCCAACGCGCCGCAAGCCGAAATTAATAAATACCTGATGCTTCCGGGTATTGCCATGTATTTTGCCGGTATCTGGATTGTTAACCTGAACTACTGGGGTTGTAACCAATACATTACGCAACGGGCTTTAGGAGCCAACCTCGAAACTGCCCGGACCGGCATTTTATTCGCGGGTTTGCTTAAGTTAATGATGCCCATTATTGTAATGTTGCCCGGTATTGCAGCCTACGTATTGTACAAAAATGGTTCCTTGCAGCAAGAAATGGCGCCCGGTGGTACTTTTAACGCGGACAACGCGTATTCGGCTATTCTGGGCTTTTTGCCAACCGGTATGAAAGGCTTATCCCTGGCCGCGCTTACGGCGGCTATTGTGGCTTCACTGGCGGGTAAAGCCAACAGTATTTCCACCATCTTTACGCTGGATATTTACAAGAAGTATATCAATCCTAAATCCGATGAAAAAAACTTAATCCGCATTGGTAAAATCACCATTGTAGTGGCCACCTTGTTTTCTATTTTCCTGACCTGGGACGATTTACTGGGCATTGGCGGTGAAGGAGGATTTACTTTTATTCAAAAATATACGGGCTTTATCAGTCCGGGTGTATTTGCCATGTTCTTACTCGGAATGTTCTGGAAACGGACCACGGGTACCGCAGCCGTAGCGGGTTTGTTAACCGGTTTTATTTTATCAGTAATTTTTAATAACTATGCTCCGGCCTGGTTTGGTAACGAAACTTTTCTGTATACGGCTTATCCCAACGGTAAAGGCGGTTACGAAATTCCCTTCCAGATTTGCATGGGTCTGGCTTTCCTGTTCACCATGATCGTGATGATTGCTTTAAGCTTAGCAGGTCCCAAAATAAATCCCAAAGCCTTTGTACTCGATTCCACCATGTTCCGGGTTTCTAAACCTACCTTGGCGCTAATTGTAATTACCCTGTTATTAATTTCCGCGTTGTACGTGCGTTTCTGGTAATAGAAAAACAAAAAATTTTAAAAAAGTGGACTGAAAGGTCCACTTTTTTAAAATTATAGGCAGTAGATTATTCCGTTTTAAATCCCAACACAAACAATTAGCAACCAAACCAACAGGACCAAAGTGCAACCGGAGGGCAGCCACGAGGCATTCCGGGCAATGGTCAGGTAAATAGCACCGCGCCTGCCTGCGGGAACCAACCTCAAAAAATAATAGTAAAATCAGCAAGTACCTGTAAATTTTAAAAATTTTATCGTTGTTTTCTTAGAGCGAAGAAATTGTTAGTAATGCATTGCCGAAACCTTACTCTTGCAACGAGAATTACCTTAACCCTTAAGAGCCTCCCCAAGTACCAGACTTAATAAAATTATATTGAAACAAGAATCAGGAGAGTCTAGTTTAATAATCCGGCGTGAGAGAATACTTATTGTTTATTGATACCGAGGCTACCGGACTTCCCAAAAACTGGAATGCTCCTTTTTCGTTGGCTGGAAACTGGCCGCACGCCGTGCAGGTATCCTGGATTATTTACTCGCCGGAGGGGCAACTGATTAAATTGGAAAACCACTACATACACGAGGCAGATATCCAAATTACCCCTTCGGCTTTTAAAGTGCACGGCATTACCTCCGAATATTTAAAACAGCACGGCGAAAGCCGTACAAAAGTACTCACCTTTTTAGCCAATGATTTAGCGCAATTCCAACCCGTGGTAGTAGGCCATTTCATGAAATTTGATGCTTTAGTGCTGGGAGCAGATTACTACCGGATGGGATGGGAGAACCCGCTTGCCTTATTACCAACCTTTTGCACCATGGAGGCCACCACTGCTTATGTGCGCAACCCCCGGGTAAAATATCTTCGGCTCGGCGATTTATATGCCATTCTGTTTAAAACTACTTTAAAACAGCAACATAACGCTTTAGTAGATGCCCGGGCTACCGCCGAATGTTTTTTTGAACTAGTAAAAAGGCACGACATTAATTTGCAGCACATTTTGCAGCAGGAAATCAAACAAAAACCCTCCCCGGCCATCTTAAAAATTAAAAATCCGCCCAAAAGAATAAAATACGGTGTTATTGCTTTCATTCTGTTTTTGTTTACCCTTTTACTGTATTATTGGCTATGATAGATCGATTTCAATTTCTGAAAACCGCCGTACCCTTTAACCTGCTACCCGACGAAGTACTACGGGGCGTAGCGGATTTGTTGGAAGAAGTAAAGTATACCAAAGAAACCACGGTGTATCATCAGGAGGGAAGCAAACTGCGCGGAGTGGATATTATTGCGGCGGGCGAATACGAGTCTTTTTTTTACGATAGTACCCAAAACAAGCGCTTAGTAGAGTACCACCGCACCGGTTATTGTTACGGAGGCATTTCGGTATTGCTAAATCGCCGCAAATCGCTGCGGACTGTAATTGCCAAAAAAGGAACCGTGGTGTATTTTCTGCATCGGCGCGATTTCCGGGCCTTGTGCCAAGCTTACGAAGCCTTTTTTCATTTTTTTACTACCGATTACGGTCGGCGTATGCTCAACGATGAATTTGCGCATTTCGCTAAACAACCAGCCTCATTCGAAGAAAGTTATATTGCTTCGGAACAACTGTATTCCCGCAAAATAGAAAGTATGGAATACCGGGAAGTAGTGTCGTGCCCCGCCGATACGCCCATTTACCAGGTAGCTAACCTAATGGCCGAACAAAAGGTAAGCTGTGCCTTTGTGGAAGAGGCCCCGAGCCAAATTACGGGGTACGTAACCGATATTACATTACGCGACAAAGTGGTGGCCAAAAATGCCGAGGCTAGCCAACCAGTAATAACCATCCAGGATAACCCTATTGTTGTTATCAGTTCGCAGGCCTACATCTATGAAGCCATTCTGCTGATGTTTCAAACCAGTAGCCGTTATTTGCTGGTGGAAGAAAACGGCCACTATAAAGGGTATTTAAGCCGTAACCGCTTGTTAAGTGAGCAAGCGCAATCGCCGTTTATGTTTATTCAATCGGTGAAACTTGCCTTATCGCTGGAAGAATTAAAAAGCAAGTGGCAAAAAGTACCCGAAATTGTGGCGCAGCTATTAAGCCGGGGGGTAAACGCCGAAATTGTGAACCAGGTTATTACCACGGTCGCCGATTCCATTGCCTTAAAAGTAATTAACAGCGTGCTGGACGAATTGGGTACGCCACCGGCCAAGTTTGTATTTATGGTATTGGGTAGTGAAGGGCGCAAAGAACAAACTTTAAAAACCGACCAGGACAACGCCATTATTTACGAAGACAAAGCCAATGAACAGCGCGAACTGGTGCGGGCCTATTTTTTAAAATTTGCCGATATGGTATCGGAACGGCTGAATCAGATTGGCTTTAGTTTTTGCTCCGGCGGCTTTATGGCCAAAAATCCGAAGTGGACGCATTCTTTGTCACACTGGAAACGGAATTACGAAAGCTGGATGCAGGAAATTGTGCCCGAAACCGTGATGAAGGTTTCTACTTTCTTCGATTGCCGGTACCTTTACGGCGAAAAAGCCATCATGGACGAGTTGCAGACTTTCTTAGACCAAGAGCTTCAGCATCCCATGCAAAGGCTGTTTTACCTCATGGCCAACAACGCTTTGCAATACGAACCCCCGCTTACATTTTTCCGGAACATTAAAACCTTCACCGTAGGCAGCCAGGAAGTATTTAATATTAAAAAAGCCATGACGCCTATTGTGGATATTGTGCGCATTTACGCTTTGCAAAACCGGATTTTCGCAACCAATACCGGTGAGCGCCTGGCCGCCTTAAAAGAAAAAAAAGTGTTCTCGGAGACGCAGTACCTGGAATTGATCCAGTCGTATTACTACCTGATGAGTGTGCGCTTAAAAAAACAAGCCAGCCAAATATTGCGGGATAAAACCGAACCCGAAAATTACATGGATATCCGCAGCCTCACCAAAATTGAACAGGTAACCATCATCGAAATCTTTAAAACCATTAAGGATTTTCAGGCGGGTATTAAGCTTCGGTTTACCAACACCTTGTTCGGGTAAATTTAAAAAAACAGGAACACACTGCTGATTTCAAACAGATTAATACTTTTTATAATAGCTTAAAATAGCGGACAATAACTATCTGCAGTAACTAAAAAGCAACCTTTAATTTTTGAAGCGGCGGTTGGTAACACAACGTTGTGGCTTAAGGGGCAGGGTAGAAAAATTTTAAAGATACACTAATTAAAATGAGTATGCTCAACCACAATCCGCAGGAATTTAGCTGGGCTGGGTATTCTGGTCGGAAACTTGGTAGGAGGTCGCATCCAGCGGCTCTTCGGTCTTTTTAAAAGCCTTTTTGCGCAGGTGTTTTTTCTTATAAGCCTTGCGCAGATAGATACTGTAATAAGCTGCTAAATAAAGAAAAATTAATAAGCCAATGAAAGGAATACTCCACAAAAGGAATAACGCCATATTTACTTTATATTACTTTTTTGTCCTTTTACTCCAAATCAGCCATAAGGTTTAAACGGAGCGGGAGCATTCATCCCCCCACCCAATTATTTCTTATGCAAAGCTAACGCAGCTCCGCAGATTTAAGTATGTGATTTTATTACAATTAGATCGGTCAGTTTTCCGTTGGTTTTCCCTTGAAAAAGGACTTAAATTTTAAAAAATTTATGGTTCTGGTAAAAACAACGCGCAATGTAAAGTTGATTATTGCAACCGGTTATTTAGCCGAATTTTTGTTTGGTAAATTCGGCAAGGCCGTTTTAATGGCTTCACCCGCTGCCTTTTCGGGGGTATATTTAAGGCCCAGTAAGGTGGTTATGGTTTGAGCTACCTGATCAGTATGATACTGAGCCGGCTCTTTTAATTCGCCTAAGGCTTCCGTATCCGGACCAGCTACTATAAACCAGGTTTCATCGGCTTCCCCCACATTAGAACCATGGTCTTGCCAGGATTTTTTGGTGTTTCCCCGGCCATGATCGGTGGTAATGATGAAGGTAGTTTTGTTACGGTATTTGGGCGAGTGTTGCACCCAAGTCCAAAGATTTTTAATAAAAGCATCAGTTTGGTGCGCCGATTTTAAGTATGCTTCGTAGTTACCATCGTGCGCAAAATCGTCGGTTTCGCCGTAGGCCACGTACAGCACCCTGGGCGAAGCTTTCTTGAGATGTTCCATCGCAAAATAATGGGTAAAAGCATCTAAGCGCACATTCAACCAAGGGCTGGGAACCTGGGCCTGCATTTTATTTAAAAATTTTTCGTGATTAGTCAGGTGCGGCGTACTGGCGGTATCAAAGCCGGCGTTTATGAGTAAACCAGAGCGGTTCTTGTTCAGGATATACGGAAAAACATCCCACGACCCAAAAGCCGCTACCTTTTTCCGAAAGCCCTTTTGCTCGTTAATAAACTCCAGCACGGTTTTATTCGGGTTGTCTTTTTTATCGTTACTATCTACCCGGCGATCGTCGGTAAAGCCAGTTAAAATTTCGTTGTATCCTGGATAAGAGAAACGGTGTTTATTGTGAAGGTTTACTTTATTATTTAGTTGGCGGTTGCCGTAAATCTGGCCTTCCTGTACTAAGGTGGTCCAGATAAAAGGTAACAATTTTTGCCGCCGTACCAGGGGATCGTCGTGCCAAAACAAGCTTTTTAAGGCTTCTTCATCTTTAACGAAATCTTTTTCAGAGATTAAATCTTTATCCGCTCCGGTAAACAGTTCCCGCCATCGGAAGCCATCTAGGGTTATTAAAATTATGTTTTCAGTTTTAAGTTTTTTTTGAGCCAACAAGCCTTTATGGCCACAAAGTAACAGGATTAAAACCACCAGAGTGGTTATATGCCGCATGTTTCGTTGCATCTGGTTTTGGTGTATTTCTAATCTACTTTTTGGTGATTTTACAGGATCATTCAACCGGAATGGCAGCAAGTCTACGGTAAAATTTAAAAAATAAACGTTTTTTTTAAAATAATTTTTTAGAAAAAAAGGCAGCAAATGCTTTTGCTACCTTACTTAAAACTTCTTTTAATAAGTCTTTTAAAATTCAATAAAAATGGTTGCGAACTTAAAACAACCAGATAATTACCTGTTTTCGTGGTAAGATTACCATTGGATTTGCTACTTGTGAGAGATACTGTTTTACTATCTTTGGATAGGTATTAATTTAAGGAACTGGCCGAATGCATGTAATTAACCGAAATAGTTTTTTCGGCATACTTACCACATCCAGATCGGGCAGATAACTTTGCCTCGATTTTGTAATTTAAATCCCAGTACAATTTCGTGGCTTCCGGCATTGCTACCGCTTAAACCAGACGTGGTTACATCATAAGAATACCCTAAATCCAACACAGAACTAATGTTTACGCCGGCTAAGCCAGCTAAAGCATCGCCGTGCCGGTAAGAACCTCCTACCCAAAAGCGGTCGCTGTACATAACTTTTAAATTGAAATCGTAAGAAGGAGGGCTGGGCAGGGCCATATTTATTTGTACGGAAGGTACCAGACTAATCTCCGGATTTACTTCTAGTCTTACGCCACTAGTAAAGATGTAGTGTTTTTGTAATAAACCAGGGCCATTGTAATTCGCATTACTTTTAAAATCCTGATTGTTCCGTAGTAACTGATTTCCGGCCAAGCCTACGTAAAAACGTTGCGAATATAGCCAGAGCCCTACACTTAAATTAAATTTTAATCTACTGATATCGTTATCGTATAAAGTAGGATCGTTCTGGTCAGCTAAATAAACTTCAGCAGTATTCAATCGGTATTTCAGTATGCCACCCGCAATACCAGCCGATAATTTTATTTTGTTGGAAAACGGAATGTGATACGCGTAGCTACCATTAAACGAGGTACTTTTTAAAGGGCCTGTTTTATCAACCTGAGCCATGAAACCAACTCCATGGTGGGGGCGTGCCTTTTGGTGCAGACCAATTCTTTTAATGCGTCGGTCTTTATTACGTATGGCAGAAACGGTGATATCTGTTTTATTCAGAGGGGTATGGGCACTGGTATAGTACGTAGAGGGTGCTCCTTCTACTCCCATCCATTGCCGACGAAAGCCAAATTTTACGTCGGTATAATCTTCAATACCGGAAATAGCAGGATTTAAAATATAATTATTAATCATGTACTGGCTAAAGTGGGGTCGTTGCTGCGCCTGCAGGCTGCCGGTAAGTAATAGAAGCAACCAGAAAGTGTAGAATTTTTTCATAAGTGCTTTATTTAATAATAGTTACGCTACCTGAAATTGGTTTTTCGCCTTGTTTTAAAATAATGGAATAGTAATAGGTAGCAACTGGTAATGTTTGCTGGTTATAAGTGCCATTCCAAGGTTGTTTATACCCGGCAGAAGAATACAACAGAGTGCCCCAACGGTTAAAAATTTTGATTTCACAAGTAGGGTATTGCTCTATATTGGCAATTTCCCACACATCATTCTGGCCATCGTTGTTCGGGGTAAATCCATTTGGTACAGATATTCCCGGTAACAATGCTACTACCACTTCATCAGTAGCCGTACAGCCTTGGGCAGTTGTAATGCTAAGAGTATAACGGGTTGTTTCATTCGGTCTGGCTATCGGATTGGCTATGTTCGGGTCATTTAAACCTTCCGCCGGTGACCATTGGTAAGCTACTCCGCCGGTACCTTTTAACTCTACTGATTTACCTGCTTCGATTACAACATCTTGTCCGGCATTAGCCACTGGAGCTTCAAGCAATACCTGAATGGCTATGCGTTCGCCGGCAGCACAACCTTGGGTAACTGCCTGCGTATAGTAAGTGCGCTCGCTACGTAAAACAGGAGTAGTAAAACTGGTTCCTGTATGAATGGGAGTATTACTAATAACGGTTTCAAACCACTCCACCTGATTATTATGGGCGTTTACAGTTAAAGTAGCGCTGGTGCCCGGGCAAATAGTTACTGGTTGAACGGGTTCCAGGGTGGGTAAAGCTATTACTGTAACCAGCACGGCGTTACTAGCCAGATTGGTACAGCCACCAATGCTTACATTTCTTCTGTACCAAGTACTTCGGGTAAGAGCACCAGGAGTATACGAAGCTAGATGGCTAGTACCGGGAGCCGTTAAAAAGTGAATGCCATCGGTACTACTCTCCCACAGATAATCTGGTTGACTGTTGCTGCTAGCTACTACGGATCCGGACAACATAGTAGGAGTGGAGTTGTAGCAGATAGTTTGGGAACCGGTTACGGAATTTTCAGAAATAGGAGCCGCCACCGTGATCTTTACGATATTGGAGAGGTGCGTATTACCAGCTGAGCTTACTTTGCGCCGGAACCAGGTAGTTTCTTTTAATCGTCCGGTCGGGTAATCTTGGTCGAAGGAGGGATTAGGAGCGGTTACAAAATCAGCCGCTAAACCCGTGGTGCTGTATTCCCAGATATAAGTAAAATGTCCATCCCCACCTGAAGGAGCAGATCCCATTAATAAATTAGGTTCGGCACCATAGCATATCGTTTGATTAGCTGATATTACATTATTGGCGATAGCCTGGGCCACGGTAATTTCAATTTCGTTACTAATCGACTCACAGCCCCCCGATACCGCAATTCGCCGGAACCAAGTGGTTTTGCTCAAAACCGGTGGAGCATAACTAGTTAAATTGGTATTGCCCGCAATTGGTTGGAAGCTACCTGTTTCTTCCGTTTTACTTTCCCAGCGGTAGGTGATGGTGCTTCCCCCGCCTTTTGGTTTGGAACCTGTTAAAGAGGCGGGTTTATCGCCTACTCTTATGGTTTGGTTGGCGGTGATAAAATGTCCCGAAAGAGGTTCATTTACCGTAATTTTTACGAACTGACTCACTATTTCCTGACACGGGCCGGAGGCAACCCAACGCCGAAAGTACCAAATACCTTTGGATAATGTCCCGGGAACGTAGTTTTTTGCTGTAGGATCGCTGGCACCAATAGCGGCAGCCAGCATAAAAGTCTGGTTATCGCGTCGGCTTTCCCATCGATAAACAAATTGGCCATTCCCTTTTTCGGGGGTAGAACCTTCCAGCATAGTTGCTTCATTCCCTAAACAAATTTCTTGATCGCGTGTCAGGATCGTATTATTGGTAACAGGTGGGTATACGTCTATTTTTACTACATTGCTTATGCTGGGTAAGCAAGCAGCAGCATCTACTATGCGGCGAAACCAGGTAGTTTGGGCCAGGTTGCCCGGATTAAAATCTTTTAAATTATTTGGTTTTGGCGCATTTATAAATGTTCTTCCATCTGCACTTATTTGCCACGTATATGTTGGGGTATTGTTTCCCCCGCTAGGCAAAGAACCCTGGATAGGAGCAGGCTTTGTATTTACGCAAATAGCCGCATTGCCGGTTAGTTGGATGGTATTTTCGGTAATAGCATAATTTACTTTAACCAGCACGGGTTGGCTGTAAGAAACGCAAGTACCAGAAATTACTTTGCGGCGAAACCACCAGTTACCTGGTATTAATATAGGTGGTTGATAGTTAATGCCGGTATTTACTTCGCCGGCTACTGAAATAGCCGTTGCGTATTGTATGTTGTCGAAACTAGTTTGCCAAAGATAAGTATAGTTAGCCCCATCTCCTCCGGTTGCCGGGTGACCCAGTATTCTGGCCGGACGCACATCGGCACACACTTCTTGATTGGTAATAATTAAGTCGTTAACAATTATCTCGTTAACTTTAACTTCTACTACATTGCTGTAGGCCGTGCACGAACCAGAACTAATTTGTCGCCGGAAGTAAGTAGTTTTTGTTAATGGCCCTGGTTTAAAAGTTGGGTTGCCATTGGCACTAGTTATTATTTTAAATGCTGGCTCGTCAATGGCTTTACTTTCCCAGCTATAGGTATAAACATTATTACCCCCGGTTGGATATTCTATACCGGTTATTTCGGAAGGGCTTTCTCCCTTACAAACAGCCACAGGTTGCGTGATATTAAATTTTGCTAAAGGAGATAAAACCGGGACAATTATTTGTGTTTCAATGCTTTTACAATCAAAATTATTTGAAGCAGTTACATAGTAAATATGATTTTTAGCTTCCTGGAGTACCGGAGTCGTAAATTGGTTACCGGCGGGGGAGTTACTGGGGATCAATCTTCCATTTTCGTCCGTTACCATATAGTTGATTCCTGCTACCAAATTAATTATAATGTTGGCTGAGTTACCCGTGCAAATTGCCGCTATCGGCGCAACAAACGGTGCGGCTGGTTTTGGATGGATAGTTATTTTGATGTGATTGCTGGTACTGGCTAAACAAGGTCCAGAAGTAACTATGCGCCTGAACCAGGTGGTTTGAGTTAAATTCTGCGGAGAATAAGAAACAAACGGTGTCCCCTGACCTTGTGCTACCGTATTTTTTATAGAACGGAACTCATCGGTACTACTTTCCCAAACATAAGTAAACTCACCCGTACCACCACTCATATTGCTCAATCCCGATAGAGTAGTAGTAACATTTCCTTCGCAAAATTCTAAACCGTTATTAGCTACAATAACATTACCCTGTAAGCTTTCGAGTACTTCTACTTTTATTTCTGTGGAAATATCTTCGCAAGTTCCTGATTTTATAATTCTCCGAAACCAGGTAGTTTTGTTTAATATATCCGGAGCATAGTCTTTTTTAGCGTTAGAATACGTTAAATCGCCATCCACCGGACTGAATGAAGTAAACTCCGTCCGACTTTCCCAGCGGTAACTGTAAGTACCTGCACCAGCACCGCCTTGTGGAGTGGAACCAATTAATGTATTTGGTTTTCCATCAAAGCAGATGGTGGCAACTGGCGTAATCGTGTTATTAGAAATTACGGGATCCACGGTAACTACTACTGCCGTGCGCGGGCTGACACAATTAGTTGTTCGGTTATGTACATAGTAAGTAGTAGTACCGTTTAAGACAGGTGTTTGAAACACCGAACCCGTAAATACACTAGTGACCGCAGTTGACGAAGTAAACCATTCGTAAATACCCCCGGAAGAAGTAACCCGTAATTGAGTAGATGCACCGGTGCAAATAGATGTTACATCGGCAACTTCCGGTGCCAGCGATGACGGAATTACTTCAATAATAACTTCGTTGCTATAATTGGGATCTGCGCAAAAACCAGAAATAATCATCCGACGGAAGGCCGTGGTGCGGGTTATCGCCGTTGATTGATAATTTTCCCGATTATTGCTGTAATTAGCATCATTTCCGGAGGCTGCCGTTTTCCACTCCGGATCACGGTCGGTTTTACTTTGCCACAAGTAAGTAAAGTTGTTGTACCCATTTCCTCCAGCAGGTTGGATGGCACTGCTAATCAAACCCGGAATTTCTCCAGCACAAATGGCGGGTTGTTCACTAACAATCCGGTTGTTAGTAATAGCCGGTAAAACCTGAACGGTTACCGATGTTTTCGCACTGATACAATTCTGCGCGCTTTTGCTGGTAACGTAAAAAGTATAGGTACCTTCGCGGGCAAAAGACGCGGTGTTGAAACTATTGCTAGTAGCGGCGTTACTAGGCAAAACATTATTGTGTTCATCGTACCAGGTGTAGGTTAAACCGGCAACGGCATTGGCAGTAAGGGTACTGGAATTCCCCACGCATACCGGATTTACCGGTGGCACAATAGGCATGGGTGGAATAGGATTAACCGTAATGGTAACTACATTGCTGCTTGCGGTTGCGCAAAGCGAGGAAATTGCTTTCCGGCGAAAATAAGTAGTTCTGGTTAAAACTCCCGGTTGAAAATTAATTTGGTTATTGGGACCATTGTTTAAACCCGTAGTCGCTGTAAAATCATTAGCGGAAGGGCTAGTAGTACTGCTTTCCCATAAATAGCTAATGGGGGCACCACCTCCTGTAGCCCCAGTTCCAGTTATTAAGACAGGAACATTGTTTTCGCAGATACTTGAGGTGCCCGAAATTACTTTAGGGTCAATGGCCGGATTAACGGTAACTGTTACTGCTTGCCGTGGGCTAACACAACCATTTACCGTGGTTTGCACATAATAAGTAAAAGTACCGGCTGTATTCAGTACCGGTGTGGTGTAAGATTTACTAGGTGAAGTAGGTAACCGGGTACCCCCAGTAGCTGCAGAAAACCATTCAATTGTTCCGGGGGTGCTGGTAGTTAGAGTAGCAGCGGAGTTGATACAAATAGAAACATCATCTGCCTCCGGCGCCGTTGGTATGGCATTAATGGTTATAGATTGATTTGCTTGGGTGGATGTGCCGCACTCATTAGTTACCTTAACAGATACTGTATAAATTCCCGGCTGGATAAACTGAATATTTGGGTTTGCCAAGGAACTACCATCGGAAGTTGTAAAATTAAAACCACCAGCGGGTCCATTAACCAACCAGGCATAAGTTATTTGAGAGGTGTTATTAAAATTATAGGTTGGTTTATGGTTCGCGTTAGCGGGAGTAAAAGCAATTGTTTGCGGCCCACAATAGGTTCTGGCAGCCGGTAAAGTAACCGTTGGAATGTTTTTAATCGATACCGTTCTGGGCGTAGCGGTAGAAGAACCACAAAAATTAGTTATTTTTAAATTAAGGGTATAATTACCCGCATTCGCAAACTGGAAAATTGGTTCTTTAGAAGTAAAGTTGCCGCTTGTAACGGTAACACCAGTAGATGGAGTAACTGTCCATAGATAAGAAACCTCTTCTCCTTCCGAAGTATTGCTGGTACTAACCGTTGCGGCACAACCGACAGGAGGATTCAATAAAGTATTAAACGATGCGGTAGGAGCAGATATAATTTTTAAATTTTTGGTGATTGTGCCGCCTTTACATTTAGGATCTGTACCCTCCAGCGGTGACAGGTTAATAGAAACTGCGTAATTACCAACTTTGGTAAAGTTAATGATAGGCTTTTCAGATCTTTCATCGTAACCTGGAGCAAAGGACCAGCCTTCTGCTGGTTCAATGGCCCACTTCCGTTCAAATTGCTTTTGGTCTGGGTCGGTAGCATTATAGCCATAATCAGAGATATCGGTTAAAGTAACCGGACTGTTCATACAACTAACGGGCCCCGGCTCTAATCGAAAATCTGGGGTAGGCCCGCTTGATACATAAATACCACTACCTGTTCGCTCGGATGTTTTGCAAGCGTTAGAAGCAGTTACCTTAATCGTATAACCAAGGCTTTTGCCTTTAGAAGGAATATTGTAAGTATGGTAAAATCTTTTCGAGTCATCCTGGTCAAAAGTAACACTGGTACCATCGCCAAAATCTAGAGTGTACCGGGTAGAAGGTTCATTAAATTCGGTTTGCGTTACATCAAACGTAAAATTTGCGGGTGCGCACTCATCGGTATTCCTATAGCTTAAACCCACGTCCGGCACACTGCCATGAAATACCGTATAGATTTTTTCGGAGATGCAACCATTTATACCCACAATGTACTTCAGATTGTAAGTTCCCCGCAGCACATACGTATGCGCTTTTCTGGCACTAAAATCCCCTAAGTTTTCTATAGGTGATCCATCGCCCCAATCAATGGTGTATAAAGTATTTTTTGTTTTAGTCAGCGAGGTATTCTCCACCTGTAAAGTGTAGCCAGCCGTAGATGAATTGGTACAATTTACAAAAGGCTGACCTGATGTTTTTATATCCTTTAAACTAGCATCGGGTTTAATGGGGCAGTCCTGCGCCATTAAACGGGTAAGAAATAAAAAATTTAACAGAATAAGATACAGGCTAAAGCTAAGCTGTTTATTCCAACAACACATAGGATCCCTCCAGAAATATTAATTTTATTCGGCTGATTAGTTTAAACAAATAGCCACTTTATATAAAGTTTTTCTCTTGGTTGAAGTAATGGATTTTGATAACGATAAGGATATGATGCAAAAATAAGGAGTTAGGCTTCTTTTCATAGTTTAAGTTTTTTAATATGTTTCTTATTTTAAAGTTATTCTATAATATAATTTATGCTTTAATGAAGTTGAAAGTATCTCGTGATTGTATGCACAAATATGTCGTATATTTTAGCTGATAACCAAGTATTTTACAGGTTAGTTTACTTGTTTTAATATTTTAAATATATAATTATTTTAACAGTATACTATTCTAAGGCTTTTGTAAGCACGGGTTTGAGCTTAAATTATAAGCATTGTTATAAAGCTAAATTTATATTGTTCAATAAACAGTAATTAAATTGTATTATAAGAATGGAGAATTAGATGATCGTATCGTTTAAGAATTTGTAATTTAGATAGGAAAGTACAAGTGAGATATTAAAAATTTTATAAATATGAGCCTTAATGCTATTAGTTACAAGAACCGATAAAGCAGTATATTGCACAATCTAGCAACAATCTTACTACTTAAATTAAATAAGTTTAATCAGGCTATATTTTCCTTTTGAGGGTGATAACGGTATAAATTCGTTGATCGCCGCGCTTAAGACCGAGTAAAATATTATATCCTGGTTTTAAATGAAAAAGGCGGTCGAGTTTAGTAATAGTCATTGCGGAGGCTTCGTTCATGTTAACACTTACTAATTCATCCCCGGGCATAATACCAGCTTCTTCGGCTGGAGAATCAGGTTCTACAAAGTTTACAATGTAACGCTGATAGTCTTTACCGCTGGCTATTACATCCAAGCCACACATGTCATGCTCAAAAGGATCCCGAAAATTGCGGTTAGGCTTCATATACATGGTTCGCCGCTTGTAGTCAAATACAACATCAAAACGCTTCAGTAATTCGTTACCAATATTGCCGTTACGCGGCACCAAGAATACTTTAGCACCTACATCCTGATAATTCGGATAAGAAGTAAGCACATTTTGTAAACTATAATGATGCAGCGAAAAAGATTTAATTCGGCCTAACTGGCCATTAATGGTGCCGCTTAAGCCTTTACCCAATTGGGCGGTTATGGAAGGAGATGGCACTTTAATAGCCGCATTGGATTCCTGCTCTAAAGAGAGCGCATGACCGGCGCCAGTATCAATAATTAGCTTTACCTGTACTTTACGATCATCTTGCATTTGCGCCACCGTCGTTAAATACGGTTTTTGGCCTTCTATAGTAATAGGTAGGGAGGGGCCGTAATTCCGGCGATATTTAAAATCAGCGAAGTTCTGCGCTAAAATCCGCATCTCCGAGTATTTAATTTGTACTACAAAGCTGCTAAAAAACTGGTATCCTAATATCCCGTAAATCGGCACGCCGACGTAGCTCGATAAATTAAATACATCTTCCGATAATACAGCTACCTGCAATAAATTTGCGGTGGTTTGGCCAAGTTTCATGCTAATACCCGAAGCAATAAAAGCTTTTAAATCAGCTTCCGAACCCATGCCGGCTACGGAAATATTAACCCCGTTTTTTAGTTGTAAACTGTCTTTTAAAGCAGGATCCGTGATCAGCGTAACGCCCACTCCCGTATCCAAAATAAAATTAAACGGACCTTTTTGATTAATATATACCGGCACCACAATCAGATTACGGTGCATTTCAAAGGGAATGCTGCTGCGTTTGTAAGGTGGCTGCAGTGTAAATGCTCCCTGCGCTAGAACATTGGGTAGTAATAATATGAAAAGGCTAGCAAATAAAGCGAGAAATTTAAAGTTAGGCCGCCTGAAATTCAGTAGCTGAAAGATAAAACCAGATTGCGGATAACCTTGCTGCATATAGAGCCGTCCTACCTTTGCTGTGTGGATGCAGAATGTATTATAATGTATTGAATGTAGTAAATAATTCTGATTATTAAAAGTTTACGAGTTTAAGATCGGCTTTGATCAGATTAAAATGAAAATTCTGTAAATAAGTTAGTATTTGGGGTAAGTAAAGCCAGGTTTTTTAAATTTTTTAAATTCTCAACGGTTTTAAGAGTAAAACAATGGGTTAAAAAGAAGATTTTGGAAAGATTAATGAAACGTTTTATTACTGCCCCGGCAATTTTACGTAGGAGGTTCCCGGGGTATGCTTTATACCAAGAAGAACGATTATGGAAAACTTAACCATTTTTGGCCAAGAGATTATTGATGAAGGGGCTATCCGGCAAATCAAGAATTGTATTGCGGCAGAAGATATTGGCGTACTTACCGCGGATGCACACTACGGTTATGGGCACCCTATTGGGGGAGCCGTGGCTTATAAAGACAAAATATCGTTATCGGGCGTAGGGTTTGATATTGCCTGCGGCAACAAGGCCGTAAAAACAAATATTCGGGCCAACCAGGTGCCAGTAGCGCGCATCATGGATGAAATAGTGCAGAGCATTGGTTTTGGAGTGGGCCGTCCTAATCCCAAACCCATTCAGCACCCGGTTTTTGACCAAATTGCAAAAGCTGAATTTAAACCGCAACGCAAATTGCGGAAACTAGCCCAGGAACAATTAGGTACGGTAGGCGGTGGAAATCATTATATTGATTTATTTGCCGATGAAGAAGGCTGGCTTTGGATTGGCGTGCATTTTGGCTCCCGGGGTTTTGGTCATAAAACGGCAACTGGCTTTATTGCCCTATCGCAAGGCTTTACGTTCGAAGATAAAGCCAAAGAAGGCCCTCTGGATGGCCCTCCCATTTTATTTGACATTAGTTCCGCAATTGGCCAAGATTACATTGCTGCCATGAGTTTAGCGGGCGAATACGCCTACGCTGGCCGCGATACGGTAGTAAATAAAGTTTTAGAAGTTTTAGGAGCTACGGTAACTTTTGAGGTACACAACCATCACAACTTTGCCTGGTTCGAAGAACACCAAGGTTCTAAATACTGGGTAGTGCGCAAAGGCTGTACACCGGCTTTTCCGGGGCAGTTAGGTTTTATTGGTTCCAATATGGGCGATGTGTCTGTGATTATCGAAGGGGTGCAAACCGAAAAAGCACAGCAAGGCTTATATTCAACGGTGCATGGTGCCGGGCGGGTACTTTCGCGGCGGCAGGCGGCGGGCAAGCGGCGTTGGGTAAAAGGCAAAGATGGTCGTCGTTTCCAGGAAACTGTGTCGCCGGGCTTGGTTGATTTTGATAAAGTGCGCCAAAATTTAAAAAAACAGGGGGTGGAGTTACGGGGAGGGGCCGCCGATGAAGCTCCGGAAGTGTATAAAAAACTAGAAGAAGTATTATCGTACCACGCAGGCACCATCCGGATTTTGCACCGCCTGAAACCCTTGGGAGTAGCTATGGCTGGGGCAGAGGAATACGACCCTTATAAAGATTGAAGAAACTATTGAAAGTTCAGAAAAAAACGAATCCTTAACCCGGTAGAAAGAGCCTTGCTGCCAGATTAAGGATTCACTCGAAAAATAAAGATTTAATTTTGTTGGCTAGCTTGCAGGTAACCTTCGGTAAATACTTTATACCGATCGAAGATGGAACGAACAGCACTTTTCAAATAAGCTTCGTTTTTCACGGTATTCTCCAGTACGCCCGAAGCATAACCTTGCCAAACGGCCCGGTTTTTCTTTTTATCAATTAAAACAATAAATAAAGTACCTTTTTTTAAGTTGTATTTAACCGGGTCATACTCTCTTTTTTCGATGTTCGGGTCGTATTCTTCGTTTTCGTCAAAAATACGTCCGGTCTCAATAAACTCGGTGATATCGGCTTGGTTGTAGCCTTTTAAAAGCAAATCTTCGTAAAATAATTTGTAAGAAACCAGTAAATCGGGTCTATTTTGATTAAACCGGTAACCTTGTACTTCCATGCGGGATTTAATGGCATTTTCAACGAAAGGGTTGAATTTGCTGGAGTCGTTCTCCGAATTTTTTACTCCGATAAAATTAAAAGTCCGGTATTTTTTAAAATTTCCAGAATAACTATAATCTGATTCTACTTTATGATCATAGTAATTCATGCAAGCAGATAAGTGGAGTAAAAGTAACCCTAAAATAGTCCCGTAAATCTTTCTGTTCATACATTTAATACTTAATATATTATTTCAAATAATTTTTATAGGTAATATACGAAAAGAATTCAAAATTGTATTTCCGGATTGTTTCTTTTACGAGTTACAACGAGTAATATTTTGGCTATAAGTACCTAAGCCTTAATCAATTTTATAAAAAATATTGCCCTGTGGTGCTGTTATTAACACTTCTTTAAATAATTGTTTTAAAAACAATTATATTCCGATCTAATTTTTTTTAAATATTTTTTTTGGAACAGAATTTTAGGTCTGTTCACCAGAGCAGTTTTACTCTTTAAGAACCTCATTTACAGTTTTTAATTAGTTATATACTTTGTAAAACCTTTAAAATCTTCGGGAAGTATCAATCAGGGTAAATCTTCAAAAGCAATATCGAGTAAATCAAATTTTTTAAAATGGTAATAATCGAAATGCCACCATTCTTCGGCATATACCTGAAAGCCTTGCCGCGTCATAACTTCTTTCAGTAATTCCCGATTTTTAATAATAGCAGCTGGTAAATCGGTATAGTTTACGTGGGCTTTTTTTGTAAAATCGTCGTACGGCGTAGGCATACGCAATTCTTTCCCGGTTTTTAAATCTACTAAGGTTAAATCAACGGTGCAACCCCGGTTATGACGGGAACCTTGCCAGGGAACGGCCAGATAAACGGTATCGCGCAATTTATCGAAGAAGTAAACCGTAGCGCGGTATGGCCGGTAAGCATCGTATATTTTTAATCCTAAACCTTGCTGATGTAAGGCAGATTGTACGTTTTTTAAAGCTTGTGCCACGGGTTGCCGCAAATAGGCTTTAGCTAAGGTGTAAACCGGTTCACCCAAAAAGTTATTGGCAGTAGCATAGCGGATATCTAACTGAATACCCGGGATATAAGTAGCTAAGTCCACTAAGGCCTGGCTCGGATCGGCGGCTACTTGCTTTTTATAAACTGCCGGATTGCTTATTACGGTAAGGCCGTACTTGTTGGGAGCAGTTTCCTGGGCTTTTACCAGTGCGGTTGAAAAAAGGAACGAGCTAAAAAGATAAATACAAAAAGAAAGTAACCGTAAAGTGCCGCCCCGGTGCATCATTATTTCTTAGCGTAGTATTTTTGAAAGAATATAAGCAAGCCCAATAACGTAATAAAACTAACCAGAGTAGCCGTAGTTACATAACCCATGGAAGTAAACTGATTAATAGCTAAGCCCAGGTGAATAGCCAACACAACCAACGCGAACAAAAAGATTATCTGATGAATTTTCATGTAATTGCCATTAAAAATCTTGGTAATTAAACTTAAAACGCGATAAATCGGGTAGATGTTTTTTAAAACGTTTTCGTTCGTACTGATAGATTACCTGGCCCAGGTCTGTTAGAAAGGGAAAACAAACGGTATCGTACTCGTATTTATCATCGTTAAAAATGCCGTCTTCGTTGCCCAACACCACCGCGCTTACCATAAACTCTACTTTATTTTCAAAATCTACGATGTAGGCATTATCCAGCACAAAGCCGTAAGCATTGCCTACTTTGTTAAATACGCGAACAGCAGACGGCATGGTTTTATGTTGATCGCCGAACATTAAAAACTTAGCGTAAGTATCGTAATAAGTAGTGGTGTCATACTGGGGATAACGGCTTTCCCGAGGTTTCATCGACATGTATTTCAATACAAAATCATAATCAGCGGGCGTTAAGTTAAAGCGCTGGTGAGCGGGCACGGCTTCCGGAAAAATAACAGATTTTAATATTTGGTGCAGCGTTTCCAGGCTAATGTAATTGCGGTCCGCAAAATCCATCGGTTGGTTAACCAACTGATTTTGATTATTATAGTAACCCACACCCAAATGCGTATTTTTTAATTTATTAGGGTAAGTTTTCGGATTGTAAACGAGCGGCTGCTGGTAAATAATTTGCTGGTTCTGATAAAAGGTTATTGGATTGGTATAACGAGTAGCTTCTCTGGCATCGCCCACCGCTAACCGGTGCAACAAGCGTACGTGGGAGTAGCCTTTCTGCTGCAAACCAATATTTAACTGTTCCTGACCCAAAAATTCGTAGAGCCGGTTATAAGCATCGTTATCGCTTACCAGAAATATTTTTTTAATGTAATGCGCAAGGGTGGGCAAATTGTTCGGGGCCGTAGAATCTATGGTTACCGCTGTTTGTCCGGCGTACGCACTATCTATCCGGAGCGGGGTATCTTTGTTTAAATTTAAAATTTTTAAATTATTGAGTTTCTCCAACGCCAGTAAGGCAGCAGGTAGTTTAACGGTGCTGGCCGGATAAAAATAGCTGTTCGGGTTTAAACAATAAGTAAAAGTTTTAAAATGGGGCTTGTTCTGCGCATCGCGGTTTATTTGGGTATAAATAATCTGTACCCGGTACGGTGCCGGGTTAGCCGTAATATTTTTAAAAAATTCAGGATGTTTATGCAGGAGCGAACGAAGTTTGTTTTTGCGAAAGAGTTGCGCATTCACCGGAATGTAAAAAAGAAAAAAACAGATTAAACCAGCCATTGAAAAACGTGCATATTTAAAAAAATGGCTTTCGGGATAATCTGTTTTCATTGGTATGGTAAAGATTTATATGGTTAGGGAGAGTTAAGGTAAAGAATTACTCGGTAAGGAATAATACAATTAGATATTATTTTGGGCAGAGTTAATTTGAGCTGCCAGTATTTGTTATATATTACTTCCCAAAAAATGCTTTTGCTGCAACGTCCTTATGGAAAAAAATAACCCTACGGTAACCCGGGCCTGGTGTATGTACGACTGGGCTAATTCTGTTTACTCCTTAGTTATCATCTCTACCATCTTCCCGATATATTATGGGGCAGTTGCCAAAAATAATAATGGTAGCAGCTTGGTTCAGTTTTTAAGCTGGGAACTGGATTCTTCGGTGCTGTTTTCGTATTGCATTTCCTTTTCGTATTTACTGGTGGCTTGTACCAGCCCCATATTAACGGCTATTGCGGATTACAGCGGGCGCAAAAAAATGTTTATGCAGTTGTTTTGTTATCTAGGCTCGATATCCTGCGCGTTGTTGTTCTTTTTTACCAAGGAAACGTTTACTATTTCGGTAATTCTGTTTGTATTGGCCGCTATGGGTTATAATGGCAGCATTGTGTTTTACAATTCGTATTTACCCGATATTGCCACCGAAGACCAGTTTGATAAATTAAGCGCCCGCGGTTTTTCCTTGGGTTATATTGGTAGTGTGCTGTTGCTGATTTTTAATTTAGCCTTAGTATTGCAACCGGCTTGGTTCGGAATTAACCCACAGAATACCAGTTTGCCGCCCCGAATTTCTTTTCTACTCACCGGTTTGTGGTGGTTTGGCTTTGCGCAGTATACTTTCTGGAAATTACCGAAACGCATGCACCAAGGTAACCGCGAAGGCTCCTGGTTGTTTAACGGATTTAAAGAATTGAAAAAAGTATGGCAGCAAGTAAAAAATCTGTACTTACTCAAGCGTTTTTTGCTGGCTTTCTTTTTCTTTAACATGGGCGTACAAACGGTTATGTATGTAGCGGCAGTTTTCGGGGACAAAGAATTGAAACTTGAGTCCAGTAAGTTGATTTTAACGGTGCTTATTTTACAATTAGTGGCCATCCCGGGGGCTTATGGATTTGCCCGCTTATCCCGTGCTTACGGCAATTTTATGGCTTTAATCATTGCGGTAATTATTTGGGTAGGCATTTGTATTGGGGCTTATTTTACCTACACCGAAATGCAGTTTTACCTGCTGGCTACTTGCGTGGGCATTGTGATGGGGGGGATTCAATCCTTGTCCCGGTCCACGTATAGTAAATTGATACCCACAACTACCAAGGATACTACTTCTTTTTTTTCGTTTTATGATGTTACCGACAAAGTAGCTATCGTGATTGGCACCTTGGCTTACGGCGCGATTGCCCAGGCTACCGGCACCATGCGCACGAGTGTACTGGCGTTAATGGGTTTCTTTTTTGTAGGGCTGGTTTTTTTAATTACCATTAAAGGCAAGCGCAGTCAGATAAAGTCAGTAGTTGCTTAGTTCCCGAGATTTTTAAAAAATAGGAAGAACTGCTGAATTCTACTAACGCTTGTAAACCTGTTCCCCATTTAAAAAAGTGTACATCACCTGCGTTTTCCGAATTTCGAATACAGGAATGGTCATGATGTCTTGATTCAGAATGACAAAATCGGCGAATTTCCCGGGTTCCAGGCTGCCCCGGCTTTTCTCTTCAAAATTGGCGTAGGCGGCCCATATAGTAGTTCCGCGTAAAGCTTGCTCCCGGGTTAAAGCATTGTTTATTTGAAAACCACCGGCCGGGTAGTTCTTAGCGTCCTGTCGGGCTACGGCCGCGTGAAAGCCATACAAAGGATTGATATGTTCCACCGGAAAATCGCTGCCCAAAGCAATCGTCCCGTTTTGCTTTAGTAAATCTTTGTACGCGTAGGCGTGCGGCAAACGGTCGGTACCTAAACGCTCGCCGGCCCAGTACATATCCGAAGTAGCGTGCGTGGGTTGCACCGAAGGAATAATGCTGTACCGGCCAAATTTGGTGATGTCGGTTGGGTTTACTACTTGGGCGTGCTCGATGCGCCAGCGGCGGTTGTTTTTATTCTGGAGTACTTCGCTGTATATTGTAGCTATTAAACGATTAGCCGAGTCGCCAATAGCGTGCGTATTCATTTGAAACCCGCTATGGTAAATAGCGGCGGCCAATTGGCGGTAATCAGTGGGTTTGCGCAGTAAAAAGCCGGTTTGCTGCGGGCGGTCACGGTATGGTTGGAGTAAGCAAGCGCCGCGTGAACCCAGGGCACCGTCGGCGTATACTTTAAAGCTGCAGACATGCAGCCGGTCGGTTTGGTAAGGCCCGTTTTTAAAATAATACTGCTGATTCGCTGCCGATGGATTGAGCATGGCGTACAACCGCATCTTTAGTTTACCTTGCTGCTGCAGGCTATCGTATAAATCAATGACTGATTTTTCTAAGCCTGCATCGGCGAGCGTGGTTAAACCCACGGCAAAACAATTTTGTTGCGCTTGCAATAATGCCGCCTGCTTTTCCGGGTTCGTTAATTCTGGAATTTTCGCACTTACTAATTCTACGGCATTATCTACTAAAATGCCGGTTAGTTTACCGTTTTTTTGTTCTATTAAACCGCCAGTTACGGGTGTTTGCGTAGTAACTCCGGCTAATTCTAAAGCTTTTTGGTTAACCAATGCCGCATGGCCATCTACCCGTTCTAAAAAAACCGGCACGTCCGGGAACAACTTATTCAGGGTGTCCTGCGTGGGAAAGTTTTTATCAAGCCAATCATTCTGGTCCCAGCCCCGGCCTAATAACCAGGCGGCCTGCGGATGTTTTTGCCGGTGTTTTACTAATTTTAAAATTATCTGGGCAAACGAATTAGTGCCGGTTAAATCGGCTTGTTGCAAATTTTGCGCGTAGCCGTAAAAATGCGCGTGCGCGTCAATAAAACCCGGATAAATAGGCTGCGCCTGCGCATCCATTTCCTGTTGGGCGGCATACTGGCTGCGGATGTCGTTAGTGGAGCCCACCGCTACCAACTTGCCGGCTTTTACCGCTATTGCTTCGGCTTTCTCAAACTTGCTGTTTACGGTATAAACGGTAGCATTATATACGATAAGGTCAACCGCTGTTTTAGACTGACAAGCAACGGAAAAATTTAAAAAAATCAGCGCAAAAAAGATCTGCCGGCAAGTAGCAATATACCGCTTATTCATAACGCAAATGTTTCACGGATTCGCCCGAGTCGCGCAGTTCGATCATGGCATCGATGCCGATGCTTAAGTGTTTTTCCACAAAATTAGTCGTTACTTTTAAATCGCTTTCCGCCGTTTTCACACCTTCGGGAGTCATGGGATTATCCGACACCAGCAAGAGGGCCCCATGCGGAATATCATTCATAAAGCCAACCACAAAAATAGTGGCCGTTTCCATGTCAATGCCCATGACGCGCACCGAACGCAGGTATTCTTTAAAGTCTTCGTCGTGTTCCCATACCCGGCGGTTGGTGGTATACACCGTGCCGGTCCAGTAATCCATTTCGTGCTTTTTAATCATCGAGGATACCGAACGTTGCAAGCGAAAAGAGGGAAGGGCCGGAATTTCGGGCGGTAAATAATCATCCGAGGTACCTTCACCGCGGATAGCGGCAATTGGTAAAATTAAATCGCCTAGTTTTACTTTTTCTTTTATGCCGCCGCATTTACCTAAAAACAAAGCTGCTTTGGGTTTAACCGCCGATAATAAATCCATCACAGTGGCAGCCATGGGACTGCCCATTCCGAAGTTAATAATGGTGATGTTGTGCGCGGTAGCCGTTTGCATGGGTTTATTCATGCCCCGGATTTCGCAGTTAAACCGCTCCGAGAACATGGATACGTAATTAATAAAGTTGGTTAAAAGAATATATTCGCCAAATTCGTCGAGCGCCATCCCGGTGTAGCGTGGGAGCCAGTTGCGCACAATGTCTTCTTTCGATTTCATATGTTTAGTTGCAGGTTGCAGGTTGCAAGTTACAGGTTATTCTCGTTGAGAAGTTAAAAGGTTGTGAAGTTTAAAAGTTGGAAGGTTAGAAAGTTGGAAAGTTGAAAATTAATAGGTTGGAAGATTATTGTGGAAGTGGTAGATTGGTGGCTTGGAATTGGTAAATGGAAAATGGTAAAGGAATAATGGAGGCGTTGAACTTACCGGCTTTTGGCTATAAAATTAAAAAAACGGAAGGCAAAACCTGGATTTTTGATGCTATCCGGAAAAAATACCTCGTGTTAACTCCCGAAGAATGGGTAAGGCAGCATTTCCTTAATTACCTCATTCAGCATTTACACTATCCGAAAGGTTTGATTGCCCCGGAACGCGGTACCACGTATAATACTTTGGCGAAGCGCACCGATATTTGCGTGTATAACACTGCTGGGAAAGTGCAGCTCCTCGTGGAATGTAAGGCATCTTCCGTGAAAATTTCGGCCGACACGGTGCAGCAAGCAACCACTTATAACCAGAAAATTAAAGCTCCGTTTGTTGTGCTTACCAACGGTTTGGAACACTTTTGCTGGCAGGTAGATTTTGCAAATTTAACTACCATTCCGTTAACCGACATTCCCAAATACCCGCAATTATAATTTTAAAAATAAGAGAAGTTAAGCAGGAGAACTTCTCGCAACAAGCACCTTTCTCCAGTATAAATTTAACTTTCCAAGCTGCTAACTTTACACCTCCTACGGAGCAATGGCTGGTTTACCCGGATGGAGCCAGAAATAAAGATTATTATCCAGCATCGCATTCCGGAAATATTGCACATACGCCTCCAGTTCACGGGAATATTGTTTTTTAATAATTTCAGGCTCATTTTTCAATTTACGATACCCGTGTAATTTGTAACGGAGCAATTGAGTTTTACCATTTGGGTGAAGCTCAGTAATATAATCCGGGCGCACCAAGGTGTAAATGCCGTCGCTGTAAATTAAAGCTTGTCCTTTGTTATCCGCATTTAAAACAGACCGGCCAAAGGGTAATAATTTATTGGTGGGTATTTTTAAATAATCCACCAGAGTGGGCATTATATCGGCGTGCTGGGTAACTTTATTATTATGAATGTTCCCTAACGGCTTACCCGGTTTAAAAAACAGCAGTGGTACTTTATGATAGCCTAAACGGTTTTTATAATCTTTGCGGTAAACTTGTTGCGTATGGTCGGCGGTAAGTACAAATAAGGTGTTTGAGTACCAAGGTTCTTGCGCAATTTTTTTAAAAAATTGTTTCAGTGCAAAATCAGTATAAGCAATGGTTTTGTGAATTTTTAAGGGGCCTTTCGGAAAAGTACTTCGGTATTTAGCCGGCAGCGTGTACGGATGGTGCGCGCTTAAGGTAAATACCCCGGTGAGAAAGGGTTGCGGCTGTTGGGTTAATTGTTGAGCGACGTATTGTAAATAAGGTTCATCAAAAATGCCCCAATTACCGTCAAAATCCGCTTCTAATCGATTGGCTGGATATTCATCTAACCCGTAGTAATGCGCAAAACCGGCCAGCTTGGCAAAGGCATTAAAACTCATGGTACCATTAGCGCCGCCGTGATAAAAAGACGTATAGTAACCTTGAGTCTGCAATACAGTGCCAATACCGTAAATTTCATTGCCTTGGTAAGCCGATGCCATAAAAGGATTATCCATCAGCGATGGCAAACCCGACAGAATAGAAGGCAAAGCTTCGATAGAACGGCGGCCATTCGCGTAATTGTTCCGGAAAAACAATCCTTGTGTGGCCAGCGAATCAAAAAAAGGCGTATATCCTTTACCCTGATTCTCCACCCCCGTGTACTCCGAACCAAAACTTTCCAGAATAATGATTACTACATTGTCCCGCACCGGTAAGCTATCTGCTTTAGTTGATTTTAGCGGATCAAAGTGTATGGTTTGCAGCAGTTCTTGCCGGGATTTAAAATAGCGGGCCCGATCGATGGTTCTTTTATTCAGGCTGCGCATAAAAGTAAAAGTACTATTCAGGACCAGGTTGCCAATTACCGGCGGTTCGTAGTTAAAAGCGCTGCTCACCCGAATCGGCTTGTACTGAATGCCTCCCCGGATTAAAATAACCGTGGCCAATGCCAATACTACCACTTGCCAGAATTTACGACGGCCACGCTGCGGCTGGTACGGAAATTTAGTGGGGTAAAGCGTGTATAAGGCAAATATTAAGATTATTAAAATGAGCCAGAGATACCAGTAATGTTGCATTAACTGACCCGCCTGCGCCACGATATCCTGCGTAATAGTGGTTACTTCGTTGGTAGAACGCCGACCAATAAACTTGAAATATTCGGTATCCACTAAGTTTAATAAAATGAACGGTACATTCACCGCGAAGTATAAAATTTTTAAAAATCGTTGGTATTTGTCCTGATGAAGAATACTGGCCGGAGCAAGCGAAAAGAAAATAAAAGGAATATTAATCAGCAAAATGGCGGAGAAATCGAAGCGTAGGCCGTGGTAAAAGGCCAGTAACAATTCCTCATTAGGTATTTGGTTGAAGGTGGGTAAATTAGCCAGCAAAAAAGCCAACCGCAGCAACTGATACATAATCAGCAACAAGGCAAGCCGTTTGAATAGTATTTTTAAAAAAAGATCGAACATTTAAAGTAAACTAGCGTGCAAAATAAAGCCTTTCCAACGGAGCTGGAAAGGCTTTCGCAATAAATAAAATTTAAAAATTTTAATGCACTAATTCCAGAATAGCGGTCGGGTTGGTTAATTTTAAATTCCAGGCATCAGCTACTCCTTTATAAACTACTTTGCCGTTAACTACATTTAAACCTAATCGCAATTCTTCGTTATCGGCGCAGGCTTTTTGCCAGCCTTTATTCGCTAATTGCACGGCGTAAGGCAAGGTAGCATTGGTTAACGCCAGGGTTGAAGTATAAGGCACGGCTCCCGGCATGTTCGCCACACAGTAATGCACCACATCATCAATAATATAAGTGGGATTTTCGTGGGTAGTGGGCTGGCAGGTTTCAATGCAACCACCTTGGTCCACGGCTACGTCCACGAGTACGGTGCCCGGTTTCATTTCCTTTAACATATCGCGGGTAATTAAATGCGGCGCTTTAGCGCCCGGAATTAATACTGCGCCAATAATTAAATCGGCCGTTTTAATGGCTTCGCGAATGTTATATTCATTCGAGTATTGGGTAATCACGTTGGCCGGCATAAAATCGGAAAGCTCGCGTAAACGGGTCAGGTTAATATCCATAATGGTTACCTGGGCTCCCAAACCAGCGGCAATCTTTGCTGCCTGCGTACCTACTACACCACCACCCAATACTAACACATGAGCCGGCTTTACGCCGGGTACGCCTCCTAGTAAAATACCCCGGCCTTTTAAAGGTTTTTCTAAATATTTAGCACCTTCCTGGGGGGCCATTCTGCCGGCTACTTCACTCATCGGAATTAATAAAGGTAAGGAGCGATCTTTGCGTTCTACCGTTTCGTAAGCCAAACAAATAGCCTTTCGGGCAATCATGGCGTGGGTTAATTCTTCGGAGGAAGCAAAGTGAAAATAAGTGAAAATTAATTGTCCTTCCTTAATTAAATTATATTCCCGGGTAATAGGCTCTTTTACCTTAATAATCATATCGGCAATAGCGTAAACTTCTTCGATAGAAGCCAATATCTGCGCGCCGGCTTTCTCGTATTCGCCATCGGTGAAACCACTACCACTGCCTGCGGTACTTTGTACGTAAATAGTATGTTGGTATTTTTTTAACTCAGCAACGCCGGCTGGTGTAAGAGCCACCCGGTTTTCGTTATTTTTAATTTCTTTCGGAACGCCTATTATCATGGTTTCAGTAGGTAGATTTTAACAATCAGGATAGTACTCAAATACAGTTCCAAAGTTAATAAAACTTAACGGGGAAGCGTATAACTCGTTTACAGTTTAATTAATTAAGCTCCTAAAACGCTAATTGGTTCTTTTTTTAAATTTAAGTACCCGTTTACTGTTTTACGAACCTCGACAGTGTTAAATAAAAAAGGCAGTGATAAAATCACTGCCATTAGTCAAAATAAAACTATGAAAAAACTATTTAAACGGAACAGCGGAGCTGTTCTCTTTTAAGATGCTGGTTGTATTTAAACTCTCCACCACTTTTGCCTTTAAAACCAAAGAAGCTTCGGAGGATACAATATCGTTAGAAATGAAACTTACTTGTTCTATTTGTTCTCCTAACACCCGCTGGGTATAAGTTAGTTCCAAATTTTCTTCTTTTCCAGGAGCAATTTTTGTTGTAGCAATTCTATAATTAATACAGTTACAAGGTGCTTTTAATCCTTGAATGATAAGCGGCTGTTTTCCCGTATTTTTTACTTTAAAGTGAGCCACTGCTTTCTGCCCAACTTCTAGTTTACCAAAATCATGATTTGTTTTATTTAAGGTTAACCGGGGCGAATTTGCTTTTTGCGCGGGAGAATACGTTTTTGCTACACTTGCTTTGTCTAAAACAGTGCCTTTAATGAACAAAGCCTGGGTAGTGGTAGCGGCATTGCTAGTTACGGTTATACTTTTGTGAAAGGCGCCGGGCCGGCCCACGCTGTTATAAACCGCTTTTACCATTCCGTTTTTACCCGGTGAAATAGGTTCTTTGGACCAGTCGGGGGTAGTGCAGCCGCAGGAAGGCTGCACATTAGAGATAATAACGGGTTGATCACCGGTATTTTTAAATTTAAATTCGTAAACCGCTGGTTGTCCTTCGAGAAGGTTACCAAAATCGTGCGTTTCCGTCTCAAATTTTAAAATACCTTGCGCCCGAACCGACGGTAATATCAATATAAAGCAAAACCCTAGAAGTAGTAAGTATATCAATTTCATGATTATAGCGCTTTAGTACCGTTTATAAATAAAAGAATAATCACAAATATAGCATTATTACCTAAAAAGTAGAACTACTCATTTTAGAGTCAAACCAGAACCTTCTGGCTTTGGAGCCAGTTAACTCATTTGAATTACGGGTAAATTTTCTGTAATTTTGGATGTTATTTAAAATTTGCCTCTAAAAATAAATGATGATGCAAACTGTGGCACTCGTACAAAAACAAGCTCTCGGCAGAGAGGAAATCCTTCGTGATTACCGCCTGGCTTACGAGAGCCGACAGGCCAGTCTTACCGGCCGAAAGGAGGTTTTTATGGGCAAAGCTAAATTCGGCATTTTTGGCGATGGCAAAGAAGTAGCGCAGTTAGCGATGGCAAAGTATTTCCGGAACGGCGATTTTCGTTCGGGTTATTACCGCGACCAAACGTTTATGTTTGCTGTTGGCGAGTTAACCTTAAAACAGTATTTTGCCCAACTTTACGCACACGCCGATGCTGAAGCAGAACCAGCAACGGCTGGTCGTTGTATGAACGGCCATTTTAGTACCCGCTCCCTGGATGAAGATGGAAATTGGAAAAACTTAATGGAAATTAAAAATTCCAGTGCCGATATCTCGCCCACGGCGGCGCAAATGCCCCGGTTGCTAGGGTTGGCTTACGCTTCTAAATTGTACCGGCTCAACCCTGATCTTCAGGAGTTTACTAACTTCTCGGTAAATGGCAACGAAGTAGCCTTTGGCACCATTGGCAATGCCTCTACGTCGGAGGGCATGTTCTTCGAAGCTTTTAATGCCGCCGGCGTTTTGCAAGTGCCCATGCTTATTTCGGTGTGGGACGATGGTTACGGCATCTCGGTACCTAACGAATACCAAACTACCAAAGGGAATATATCTAAAGTATTAGCGGGTTTCCAACGGGAAAGCCCGGATGAGCCGGGTTACGAAATATTTACGGTAAACGGTTGGGACTACGAAGCTTTATGTAATCTGTATGCTTACGCGGTAGAGTTGTGCCGGGAGCAACACGTGCCCGTTTTAATTCACGTGCAGGAAATGACCCAGCCGCAGGGGCATTCTACCTCTGGCTCCCATGAGCGGTATAAATCTAAAGAACGTTTAACCTGGGAAGAAGAGCATGATTGCTTAAAATGCATGCGCGAGTGGATTCTAGCGAACGAATACGCTACTTCCGAAATGCTGGACCATTTAGAAGCGGAAGGTCGGGAAACCGTGCGGCAAGCGCGTTTAGCGGCTTGGAATGATTACATTGGCGGCGTAAAAGCCGACCACAATGAAGCGCAGCAACTGCTAGAGCGGTTAGCCTTGGAAACAGGTAATGATCACGCTAATCAAATCTCTAGCATTGCGGAAGAACTGCGCAAAAATACTATACCTAATCGGTATGATGCCATAAAAGGCGTTAAAAGAGCTTTACGTTACGTTAGAAACGAAAAATCTATAAGTAAACGGGAACTATTAGGCTGGCTGGAACGGGTTATTGGCGAAAATGCGGAGCGTTATAATACTTATTTAATTAGCCAGTCCAGAGAATCACCCTTATTGGTTGAAGAAGTGAAGCCGATTTTTGATGAGAATAGCCCCTTAGTCGATGGCCGGGAGGTATTACGGGCTTGCTTTGCGGCCGCTTTAGCCCGCGACCCCCGTTTGTTTGCTATTGGCGAAGATGTCGGGAAAATTGGGGATGTTAATCAGGCCTTTGCGGGTTTACAAGATAAATTTGGGGAACTGCGCGTAACCGATACCGGTATCCGGGAATGTACCATAGTGGGGCAGGGTATAGGAGCTGCTCTTCGGGGACTACGACCAATTGCCGAAATTCAGTATTTGGATTATCTGATTTACGCCATTCAAACTTTATCCGACGATTTAGCTTGTTTGCATTACCGCACCAAGGGTGGTCAGAAAGCCCCGGTTATCATCCGGACGCGCGGTCATCGCCTGGAAGGGGTATGGCATTCTGGCTCGCCCATCGGCATGGTATTAAGTACTTTGCGTGGTATGCACGTATTGGTTCCGCGCAACATGACCCAAGCCGCTGGTTTTTATAATACCTTATTAAAATCCGACGACCCTGCCCTGATTATTGAAAGTTTAAACGGTTACCGTTTAAAAGAACGAATGCCAACTAATATTGGGGATATTACCGTTCCCTTAGGAGTTCCGGAGATTTTACGTTCTGGGGAGCACGTTACCGTTGTTACTTATGGCTCTATGTGCCGGTTGGTGATGGAAGCTGCGCAACAGTTAGCCGAGTTTAATATTTCGGTAGAAGTGATTGATGTGCAGACTTTACTGCCCTTCGATATTCCAAGTATGATTCTGGATTCGGTGAAAAAAACCAATAAAATTATTTTTGCGGATGAAGATGTTCCGGGTGGAGGTACTGCTTTTATGATGCAAAAAGTAATTGATGAGCAAGGCGCCTACCAATGGCTGGATGCGCAACCAAGGGCCATTTCGGCCCAGGAACACCGGCCTTCTTACTCTTCGGACGGGGATTATTTTTCTAAGCCCAACGTAGAAGATATTTTTGATGCCGTGTACGAAATCATGCATGAAGCCGATCCGGAAACTTACCCGGCTATTTATTAAAAAAGCAATCAAGCTTTTACGTCCTTTCCTATTTTTTTAATTTTTTGCATTTGCTAGCTATGAAGAAGATATTTAAGTTATCTTCCTAATAGCTATAGCTATATCCGTCACGATAGGCGGTACTGCTATCTGCAGTTGATTATTGCAAGAGGATTGCAACGTTTTTTGAGTTAATAATTCTCCTGCCAGCGTTTTCCAGAAATACACCTGATATGGGCCCGCTTGTAAGCCCGGTATTATAATGGTTGGGGTTATAGCCGGAGCCAGTTTGTCTACTAACTTCTTTTTATCGCGTTTATCCTGGCGCAATAACCAAACAATGGCTTGTTTATCGTCGGCACAACAAAAGCCCGCGAAAGCCGGGGAAGATATTTTTAATTCCTGGTTCAGGTTTATGCGTTGAAATTGAGACCAATCTAAGATTTGAACAAAATTAGCTAAACTGGCTTGAGCCAATCGCATACCGGGCGTGAGTACATGGGGGTGCCGGTTGGGCCAACGCATGCCACCGCCCGCGGCTCCCGAGGCTAGGTGCGCCCATTGAATATGCCGGAAGTATTCATCGTCAAATTCATCGGGTAAGGTTTTACGCAAATCTTTAAAACTGTGAATAGGACCGTGCTCACTATCGAAAAAAGGCTTGGGCGGTTGCAAATGTTCCAAGGCTTCCCGCACTAAAGTACCCGTGCAAATGGCCGGATTTACCGTGTCTTTCGGGTGATTAATAGTTTTGGCATCGTAAAAATGCGTAGTAGCAAAATCGAGTTCCGGGTGGCGAAATATAACATCGGCTACCACCGGGTGCTCGTATAAAACCGGACCAAACAAAGATACCGTTTGCAGGTGGGTACGGCCGTACAATCGCATTTCTACCTCGCGCAAGTGGCTGCTTATTTCGCCCACAAACTGATGAAAAACTTCGGGGTTATTTTCGGCGTGCGCCGGATGAATTTCGTTCCACAAATCCCAGGCGAAAAGGGCACCGCTGTGGCCCCACCTTTCGGTGGCAAAGGTTAAGCGGTTTTTAATAGCTTGTAATGTATCCGGGCACAACAGCCACCGGGAACGTTTGGCACAGGGTCCGCCGTTTACCCGGTTATAAGGATGATGTTTCCACCGGATCCACATCCAGAAAGTATCATAAGGAGTTAGCAATATACGAAGGCCATACTGCTCGCAGAGCGCAAATAAATCGTCCCATAGTTTAATCATGTTGGGCTGAAATTTACCGGCTGGTTTTTCGATGTACCGGTTTTCGGTTTGCGCATATTCCAGCATAAACCGGAGGCAGGTTACTCCATTTTCTACGAGGTAAGCCAGATGTTTTTCCACCCCAGTATAATCTTTCCGCCGGAACAAACCCGCAAACTCCGGCCAGGTAACTGCATCGTTCTGACCGATCGGGGTCCAGCTTTCGCCTTCTTCCGTAATAAAATAGGGTGCCTCGGAAGCCACTTGAATCCAGGGTAGCGTCGCCAGATTTTCTGTGGTGCTACGTTTTACTTGATAATCTAACATGGTAAAAATAGAGTCCACCAGCTTATCTGATTGCCAGGAACTGGTAACTGGTTACCTGATCTTTTTAGAAAATATTATGGCGCTATACACTGGTCGGAGAAAGGCAAAATGCCGTTTCGGTAACCGGAAAGTGGTTGAAAATTTAAAAAAAGGGATTTTACTTTTAAGAGGTCAGGGTCCGGTTTTTATGCGTTATTTTTACTTTTACCGCTTCTGACCAGTTTTGCCCCGTGGCGGATAAATACTCGGAGCTGTTCCAGGAATGAACATTTTTAGGGTTAGATGTGTCCGGTTCGCAGAGGTAAATTTCGTGGGCTGGTCGTTGGGTTACTTTTAAACCACAAGAGCGCAGCATGGCTTCTATTCCGGTGTGGTTAGGCGCCCACCAATTCGTAACATCGCCCGCCAGCCGGTTTTCGATGAAAGCCATTTTGGGCCAGCCATCTTGCTGCATTTTTTCGCGGTCGTTAAAATCTAAATCAAAAGGTACTTCGGCTACTTCTTCGCCTGGCATGGTTAAGGTTTGAAAAATCATTAACTTTTTTAATTTTTGGGAAAGAATATCCAGAGAAAGCAAAGGATAACGTAAATGGTACAAAACGCCCATGTACCAGATTAAATCAAAACTTTGATTTAACTGAGCCACATCATACACCTGCATTTGCCGGAATTCTATTTGCTGACTCAGATTAAATTGTTGGGCCACCCAAGCGGCTTGTCTTAAATAATGCGGATCAATATCAATGGCCAATACCTGGGCACCGCGCTTTGCTAATTCAATAGTATAATAACCAGCGTTACAACCTACATCCAGCACCTTCCAACCGCTCAAATCTTCGGGAATAGACGGAGCTATATCGCGCCACTTAAAAGCCGGAAAATCGCCTAGGGAATGATGGGGAGCCGTTTGCGTTCCATCGGGTAAATGGATATTATGAAACCAGGGTCTTAGTTGTTCAATTTCCTGCTGTAAGGTGCTCATGAATATAAAATTGTAAATTTTCTGCCTTGGTATACCAACTGGCGCTAAATTATGTTGTGACTCTAACGCTATTTATAAGATGTAAAAATCAAGTTTATGGATTGACACTTTAGAAATAGCTTAACGGCCTTAATTTTAAATTTTAGCTTTTTCAGGAACATGCGGGCATGTACAAGACAATTTGCCAGTCATTATCCTAAATTGTAATTTTTAAAAGCCGGCAAAGTAAATAAAATTTAAAAAAACCGAACCGGCCCCTACTTGCTTAAACTAAAATTTTATACTCGCGGATGTATTGCTCTACTTCCAACGCCCGGTGAGCGGCGGTGTGTTGCACCAAAACTTTTTGCCGCGCTTTTTCGCTGATGGCTTGTCTTTCTGTTTCGGAAATTTCTTGCAAGAACCGCAACGTATCGGTAGCCGAGTAAGCCACTAAAATCTCCGAGTCGAATGTAAAAATAGAATCCAGACCATCCCAAAAATCGCTGATAATAGGCGTACCGCAAGCGGCGGCTTCGAACAAGCGAACGCTAGGCGAATAACCTGCTTTGATCATATCCAAGCGGGTGATATTTTGTGTAAACCGCTGGCTGTTATAAAATTGCCGGTGCTCGGCCGGTGGTAAATGATGAATATACTGTGTGTTGTTGGGCCATTGAATAGATTCGGGATATTGCGGACCGGCTACTACAAATTTACCCTGCGGCCATTGGCGGGCCGCATCCAGCATGAGTTTTTCGAGAGGTGGTTGGCGATCGTCGCTGTAAGTTCCTAAATAGCCTAAATCCCATTTCAATTCTTGTTGCTCCGGATAATACAGTTCCGGATCGAAAGAACAATACAACGGCCGGGCTTTCGGTGATCCGTATTTTTGTTCGAGTAAGTCTAAGGTTGGTCCACCCGTAAACGACAGGTATAAATCGTATTGCGGAATCAGATTGGGATGCAGGTATTCGTAATCTTCCCGCTCCAGTTTAGCCAAAGTTACGGGTGTATCAATGTCGTAAAAAGCTTTTATGCCCTGAGCGGTTTTAATTACCCATTGTCCTACCGCTACGCCTTCCGGAACGTAAGAGCCCACCATTACAAAGTCAGCCTCGCGCACCTGCTCCGTAAATTGGGTTTGTAAATCCGATAAAGAAGTATACAATTGCGTATCGCAGTAGCCCGGATTAGGTAAATCGCGACTGGTGGCGTACCACGGCACATCCCGTTCTAAAAACAATACCTGATGTCCGCGGTTAGCTAATTCTCGCACCAATCCCCGAAAAGTGGTGGCGTGACCGTTGCCCCACGATGACGTAATAGATAAACCCAGAATAACGATGTTCAACGATTCCCGCTTCATACCAACTCCCCGGCGTTTTTTAAAATTTTGCTGAAAAGCAACTGTTCTAACTGGTCGGCCCGATGGTCGTAGGTGTGCGCCGCTAATACTTTTTTAAAGGCAGCTTCGCCAATGACTTGAGCTTTTTCGGGAGTTAAGCCGGCCATTATTTGCGCCACTTCGTCCCCATCCTGGGCTACTAATATTTCGGTATCTGGTTCAAAGAAAAAATCAATGCCTTCCCAATAATCCGTAATAATGCAAGCCGCGGCTCCGGCCGCTTCAAAAACCCGGGTAGCGGGAGAGAAGCCGTAACGAGCCATACTTTCGCGGCTAATATTTAAAACCGCTTTGGGCGTGCAGTTAAAAGCGTTATGGTCCTGGGTAAAAACGTGGCCAATGTATTTTACATTCGAACTCATCGGTTTATCGCCCCAACCACTGCCGCCAATCATAAAGCTTTGTTCCGGACATTTAGCGGCTACGTTTAAAAAGAATTGTTCCACCCGGGCTTCCCGGTCGGGCAAACGATTACCCAGGAAAGCTAAATCGCAGGCAAACTTGGGGTTGGGCTCCACCGGGAAATGCGTGGCCGTATCCAGTGCATTATAAATGGGTACGCACTGCTTTGCCCCCAATGCCGCGTAAGCTTGGATCACCGGTTCGCCGCCGCCGTAGGTTAAAATCATATCGTACTGCGGAATGTGCGCCCGGAAAGGATCTTCTGGATTGTGTTGGACGCGATCCAGGGTAGCGGGCGCATCTACGTCCCAGAAAATAATGGTGCGGTCGGGCGTTTGCAGTTTCAAAACTTCGGCTTCCAATAGTTCATCAAAAACCCCAACGCCACTGGCTTTTACCACAATATCCGCGTGGGTGGCATCCAAAAGTACTTGATGAACGGCTTCTTCGGCAGCAGGGTAAACGACTACTTTGGCCCAGTCGGGATCGGCCATGTCGCGGTTTTCCTGGCGTTGGTAAGCATCTGGCTCATAAAAAGTAACCTGGTGGCCGCGCTGGTGTAACGCCCGGACAATACCACGGTAATACGTGGCCGCTCCGTTCCAATAAGCCGATACTAAGCTCGATCCAAAAAACGCTATTTTTAAATTTTTTTTATTTTGCATGTAAGTTTTGTTCTTTTTTGTTCCTGTAAATTTTTGCCGGATTAATGCCCAACTCCCCGCAGATATTTTCTAACTCCGTAACCCGGTGGGCGCAGGTATGCCGTTGATTGATGGTTTTTAAACCATGGGCAGCTAATTCATCTACTTTGCTTTGGTTACTAAGTACTGTTTGTAAATGCATCTTCATTTCGGCACCGTTTTTCGCAACCAGAAAATCCTGACCCGGCGTAAATAAATTTTCGGCATCTTCCCAGGGGGCGGTAATTAAAGGAATGCCGCAACTGAGCGCTTCAAAAGGCCGAATGGTAGGTATACCGGGTAAGGCTACCACGTAAGGCCGGCGCGGCACGTGTACGGTAACCTTGTATTTAGCAAATTCTTCCGGGGCTTTGTAATTGGGCAACCAACCGCCGTATTCAATACCAGCGTCCGCCAAAGATTTTAAAGCGTGCTCCGGGTATCGGACGCCGTAAATTTTAGCTTTTAAACCTAGTTCTTTTACCGGATTTATTAAAAATTCGTGCAGTTCCGCGGTCCGTTCCTCGTCGCCCCAATTACCGATCCACACCAAGTCGCCGGCAATTTCGGTTTTGGTACGCGGGTAAAATACCGAATCATCGGCGGCTTCGTGCCAGGTCCAGGCTTTTTGGGTCCATTTTTCCTGCAGGTAGATATTTTTAATCACTTCCCCAAAGGCTAATACGCCATCGTAGTGCGCTAAATCATAAGTGGCCATGCTGCTTTTTTCGGTTACGGCGCGGTGATGCGTATCGTGGAAAAGCAGTTTGTAGTTATTTTGTAAGCGATGTTCGCCCAGGCGTTTTACTAATTCATGATCGTTCCATTCGTGCACTAAAACCAGATCAGCGCCCTGCAGAACAGTATCCAGATTTAGTGAGCTTAGGTTATAAAAGTTTGTTTGCAGCCCTGGATAGTATTGTTGTAACTCTTTTACCTTTTCCGGTCCGTATTCACTAATCAAGTTTTGTAAACTCCAGGCGTTTTCGGGTTCAAAAACATGTACTTCATGATTTCTTACTTTCAGTTCCTGCACAATGCCCCTTAAAAAATGCGCATTGCCGTGGTTCCAGTCGGAGAGAAGCGAATGATAAAAAAGAACTATTTTCATTATTAGGTTAATTAAGGCGCTAAATAAGATTAAAATCCGGTAATAGTTGCTGATACAAGTCCGCGTACTCCAAGGCCATTTGTTCGGCGCTGTATTGCTGCGCTACGTTTAATGCCCGGTAGCTAAAGATATTTCGGATAAACTCATCGTTGATTAGTTTCGTTAGGGTAGTTTTTAATTGTTCGGCATCCGTTGGATTCACGTAAGTGGCGGTATGTTGCCAGATTTCTTTTTGACTGGGGATACTGCCTAGGACTAAAGCACAACCCGATAGACCAGCTTCCAAAGCCGACAAGCCAAAAGGCTCGTACTTGACCGGTAGGGCAAAAATGGAAGCCCGGCTCAAATAATTTGAAATTTCTAAAGGATCAAGATGCCCCAGAAACTGAACATTTTTAAAATTTAAAATTTCGGCGGTAACCGGGTGCTGGGCATTACCGGCAATTAATACCGGCCAGCTTAAATCGGCGGCAACTTCGGCGAGTAGTTGTACATTTTTGGCCTCGTCCCATAACCGGCCCATGCTAAAGATAAAGGGTTCTTTCGAGGCATAATGGAACGAACTTAAATCGCGGCCATTATGAATAACCAAGTGATTGTAAAAAGGACCGTACAAGGTTTCGGCTTCTTCCAGCATGGCCAGAGTAGGAGCCACTACTACCTGGGCGGCTCTTAAACTTTGGGTTACCCGGTTTCGGTATTCTTGCCAATTGTTGGGGGCGGCTTCTTTTTTAACGCCCTGCCACCACGATTGCACACAAGAATGCACTACCAGCACTACCGGTTTTCCCCAGGCCAGGTTCCCGTGTACCAGGTTGTTTAAATGAATTAGATCGGGGGCGAAATCTTGGTTTACTTGCAGCAGCCAATTGCCAGCCGCATCTACTTCTTCCCAAGGACTTTCCATCCACTCGAGTTTGTAATTACTTTCGTAGAGCTTTACGTGAGGAAGGGCTTTTACTTGTTGGTGTTGCAGCGGTGTTAATAATGCCCCCATGGTTGCCAGTGCCACTTGTGTGCCGTAGGGTGCCAGTGCTTTAATGAGATCAATGGCGTACGTCCAGACTCCCCCCAAAGTATCGGCAGTTAGCAGAATTTTAAGCGGTTTGCTGGCTTCCGTCATGAATTATCTTTTGTAAATTTTATCCAGCGCCGCCGCTACTTTTACATATTCCTCGGCTTCCGGATTAAATTTTTCGCCGGCAGCTACCCGGTTCGCCCAAACTACTCCCGCCCGGCCCGACCAATCGTCTGGAGAAGAAAAAAGTGTTTCGGTACGGGTGCCGTAATACCGTTCGGCTGTAAAATTATAAAAAGAACCGCTCGTATTTTTAAAGGCTACACCGCCGTTGGTTCCGTAAAATACAGCACTGATAATGGCCTCCTGACCAGCGGGTAAATTCCAGGAACAGGTAAGCTGTAGGTGCGTACCGGTTTGTAATTGAATGCTGGCGGTAGCGTAGTCTTCTACCTGGTTTGGGGTAGCGGTTAAGGGCTGGCCTTTACTAAACAAACTACTGGTAACCGTTTCTACTTCTGGAAATTGTAAACACCATAAAGCTAAATCCACGAGGTGCACGCCCAGATCAATCACGCAACCTCCGCCGGATAAGGCAGGGTCGTAAAACCAAGGTTTATCCGGGCCGTAGGCATTGTGAAATATTAATTCTACGCCGTAAATAGTACCTAGCTCGCCGGATTGAATAACCCGATACACTTCCTGCATGGCCAGAATATACCGGTAAGATAAATCGACTCCCAGTAGTTTATCCGCCGAGCGGGCAGCTTCCACTACTGCTTTGGTTTCGGTTTGATTCCGGCCGAGTGGTTTTTGGCAGAAAACGGCTTTGCCGGCGTTTAAAGCCGCTATAGCTTGTTCTGCGTGTAAAGCGCTGGGTGTAGCAATTACAATCCCGTCTACTCCGGAGGCTAACATTTCGGGCAGAGAAGCTGCTGTTTGGGCTTGGGTAGCCATTTTTAAAGCATCGGCCACATTATTAGCCGCCGGATCAGACAAGTAAACTACTTCGCCCGCCTGGTGTTTCGCTATTGCTTCCAGGCGGTTCCGGCCAATCCAACCTACTCCCAGAAAACCTAATTTTGGAAGTTGATTAGTAACCGGTTCATCTGGTTTTAAGCTTTTATCTCTAATAGAATCTGGTTGCATGTTTTCGTATAATTCCTTACAAAAGCTTCGCCTTATCACACCGGAGCAAAAAGACTTCGGTCCTGAAAACAGTTAGCAGTAGTAAATGACGGCTCCCCAATATTTCCACTACAGCAGGTCGCTAAAAACTACAGGTAAAAAGGCATTTGTAAGCTGAAAAATTTAAATTTTTTCCTTAAACGTCGCGTATCTAGCGCCTAAAATCTAGAACTGAATAAGTGCTTTCATAAATCCATCGGGGCGGCTCTCCAGAACTTGAAAAGCTTCGGCTATTTCTTCAAAAGGATACGTGTGCGTGTACAAAGGTTGCGGATTGATCCGGCCGCTTAGTACCGCTTCTACGGCTTCCAGCATGCCTTGCAGGTAAATCTTCGGATCGCGTTCGTGGGCATTAATTACATCTAAACCGCGCCAATTCCACAACTGCACATTCACCGACCGCATGCCATCTTGGTGGTAGCCCGCAATAATCAGTTTTCCTCTTTCGGCCGTAAGTTCACCCGCCAGGTTCAAAGGCCATTCTTTGCCGGTGCATTCAATTACCCGCGGGCAAAAAGCACTATTGGTTAAATTTTTAACTTTTTCGATTATTTGGTAATGGTCATCTAGTTTAATAACCGCATCGGCACCGCATTCCTCGGCCACTTTCAAAGAATAATCGCGTTGTGAAAGCGCAATTACCCGGGCTCCGGCGTGTTTCACTAACTGAATTAACAAAGCTCCTAAAAAACCAATGCCCAAAATGGCTACCGTTTGCCCAGGCTGAATATCGGCACGTTTAAAGATATTTATGGCACAACCTAAGGGTTCCCCCGGAAACGGAAGGTTATTAAAGGTAACGGGTAATTTTACCAAAGAATCCGCTTCGGCTAAATCAAACTCGGCGTACGCATGGTAGGTGATAGCCGCCACCCGGTCGCCTACCTTTACCTGGGTTACATTTTCGCCCACCGCATCAACCAAGCCCCAGCCTTCGTGGCCGGGATTGCCGGCCGCAATGGGATAGGTAAACCATTCCCGGCCTTGCCAAACGGGAATATTAGAAGCGCAAAGCCCGCAGCCTTCCATCTTAATCCGAACCTGGTTAGGGCCAGGTTCCGGCAGATCAACTTGCTTTATTTTTAAATTTTGCGGGCTTTGGATAACGGCTGCCCGCATCATCGTTATTTTTTCTTTTCGTAATTCAGGTAAGGCAATTAATTCTGGATTCATGAAGCAACAGCAACTTTTGTAACTTTATTTTTTTCCGGCTGAGCAAACGCAGCGGGTACCGCAATACCCCGGGTTTCGCATAACCAGCGGTACAACTTGGCCACACCTTCCGGTACCGAGTTTTTAGGATACCAACCCGTCGCTTTTTTAAATTTTCGGATATCCGAAACGTAATAATGCTGATCGCCGGGCCGCCAGTTACCAAACTGCAACGGAATTTTCTGACCTTGAAATTCGCCGATTAATTCGAGCAGTTCTAATAAGCTGGTGGTATTTTCGGGGCCGCCACCAATGTTAAAGGCTTGTCCGGAAATTTCCGTCATGTGTTCCTGAGCCAGAAGAAAAGCATCTACTAAATCTTCAACAAACAACACGTCGCGTACTTGTTTGCCGTCGCCGTAAATACTGATGGCTTTGTTTTCGATGGCCCGGATGGCAAAATGTGCTACCCAGCCTTGGTCTTCGTTGCCGTACTGGTGCGGGCCGTAGATGCAGCTCATCCTAAAAACAACGGCCGGAATACCATAGGTACGGGCGTAATCAATTACGTACTGGTCGGCGGCACCTTTGGAGCAGCCGTACGGGCTATGGAAATCTAAAGACCGGTTTTCGCCAATGCCGTGCTTTAATATCGTTTTATCAGAAGGATTATAACGCGAACCATCGGCTATAAATAGTAGATCTTCCAGGCCACCATATACTTTGTTGGTAGAAGTAAACACCAACGGGGGCGGATTATCCTGGGCCCGGATGGCTTCTAAAACGTTAATGATGCCGCGGGCATTAATTTCAAAATCGTTAATCGGGAAATCGAGCGAAGTGGTAACGGCTACCTGGGCAGCAAAATGAAATACCTGTTCGGCACCTTGCATTACTTTTTTAACCGTGGCTAAATTTCGGACATCGCCTACGTAAATGTGCAAGCGTTGGTCGTAATTATCGTGCAGCCATTGCAAGTTACGCTCCACCCCGGGCCGTGACAGGTTATCCAGAATTAAAACGTGTTTACCCTCCTGCAATAAACGTTTAGCTAAGTTGGTACCCACAAAACCAGCTCCGCCGGTAATTACTGCGTATTTATCGGTGGAGTTAAAATTGATTTCTCTTTTAATGCAGGTTAGTTTTTGTAAGCCATCCAACCCGTTTTCGGCTAGTAACCGGTATAACAATTTGGGGCTATTATCCGGCCGTATTAAACCATAATTTAATTGCCGCTCATCTACCAGGTACGTATTATTTTGTTCGGCGTCTGGGTTTTGATCCAGCAAGCTATTCCAGTAAACCCTGGAAACATCCGCTTGCAAAACATTCCGGAATTCCTGGAGCTGTTGGTATTCGTCGTGCTGCCACGTAGAAAAACCGGCGGCGGTAATCCAGATTTGCGCCGGGGAATGCTGTTTTTTTAAAATTATGTTTATGGGAGCAATAGTTTCTTCCCAACCTTCCCAGGCAGAATCAGATACTTCCGGAAAGCCCTGAATGCCGACGGCATCTATATAGGTCATTACTCCCCGGTCGAACAGTAATTGCAGCCAGTTTGGGTCTACGGGGTTCATACCTCCCAGAACTACTTTTTTACCTTGTTCGTGGGCCTGTTTTGCGCCGGCCGTAATCATTTCGGTAAACCGGTGCCAGTTGTTATCGCGGGTGTAATCGTAGCCTGATTTATTATTTGGCGCATTCCATAATTCAACCCATTCGAAATGCTGACCTAAATCGGTGAGAATAACTTTTATAAAATCAGCAAAATCCGGCGGATTGTTAAGGGGGGAAGAAGTACGCGGCACCACTCCCAAGGTCGGAGGGGTTTGCTGAAAACAAGGTAATACGTTTACTTCCTCGGCTAAACGCGGGATAAGCCAATTGTACCAGTTTTTTCCGGCCGGCGTAATGTATTCGGCCCAGGAAACTCCGGTACGCAATTCGGTAATTTTAAGTTCTTTTAAGGCCGTCATAGCCTGTTCTACCCGTTCGTGTTCTCCTGGCCGAAACCATTCTACCATCCCCACCACTGACTGGTTCTTATTTCCCAAATTATTATTAGATTGTATATCCATTAACATTAATTGTTCAGATTTAAATAACAGAGATAGAAGTAACCGGTTTTATACCGTTAAGCCGCGAGCAGCTAATTCTGCGCTGGCTTCATTTACCCGATCGTAGGCAATCTGACCTTCCAGCCACTCCGCTAATTCTAGTAGGCCACTGTTAAAATCTACCTGCGGATGGAATCCTAGTACTTCCTGTGCCAAAGAGATATCTGAATAACAATGACGAATATCACCGACCCGGTATTTACCCGTAATCTGAGCTTTTAATTGATCTTTGCCTAGTACCTGCGCTAACCGTTCGGCTATCTCCGAAATAGTATAATTATTTCCGCTGCCCACGTTAAATACCTGGCCATTGGCTTCCGGAGCTTCTAAAGCTAACCGGCATGCTAAGGCCACATCGCGTACGTGCACGAAATCGCGTTGTTGTTGACCGTCTTCAAAAATCATGGGGGGGTTATCGTTCAGGAACCGAGAAGCAAAAATGGCTAATACCCCGGTATACGGATTAGATAAAGCCTGCCGGGTGCCGTATACGTTAAAAAAGCGCATGGCTACCGTGGGTATATTATATGCCCGGCCCACCAGCAAACTCATACGTTCCTGGTCGAACTTAGATAAAGCGTAAACCGATGATAAACAAGGTGTTTTGGATTCAGAGGTTGGAATAGGAGTGAGCTCTTGGCCGTTTTCATCCAATACCTCCCATTTACCCGCTTTTAGTTGCTCTAAAGGCCGCTCGGTGCCAATTACTACTTCGCCTTGCGTATTTTTATACAAGCCTTCGCCGTAAATACTCATGCTGGAGGCCACCACCAACTTTTCCACGGGTTTTTGCGACAGGCATTCCAATAAAACCGCCGTACCAGTATTATTAACATCGGTATATTCCCGGATTTCGTACATGCTTTGGCCTACGCCCACCATGGCGGCAAAATGGAACACCGCACTTACTCCTTCTAACGCTTCTAATACTACTTTTTTATCCCGTACGTCGCCCACGATAAGTTCTACGTGCGGGTTTAAATAATCCGGACGCTGGCATTCTTTCCCGTGAACCTGTTCCGAGAGGTTATCCAGGGCGCGTACATCGTAACCGTAATTTAGTAATTCATCGGCCAGGTGCGACCCGATAAAACCAGCACCGCCCGTAATTAATACTTTCTTCTTCATAGTTTTTTGGTAGGTAGTATAATAAGCTTAAAAGTAAAAGAGTGTGAGCAAAATTAAGTAATCATGGTATTGAATTTTAATCCGGGTACAACTTCCTTCGGGCACCTTAATCCGCATGAAGAATTTATAGATATTTTGTAGCGGCAAAATTAAGAAAGCAACGTAACCAAATAGCTTTACCGAGCATTTATTTAAAAATTGGGGAAAATAATGTAAAAATTATCAATATTGTACGCCTATATTGATAATCTAGTATATCGAATTATTAGCCTAAAACGTAATAAAAACTAAATGGTTTGTAGAAGATGATGAAGCTCTGCCGAATTATTTAGAGTAATTTCTAAATCAATTTAAGATTTTTTTAGGTTTACTCGGGCTGGCAAAATCTTTAGGAATAACTAAAAACTTTATTATCAGGCTACAAAGCATTGCTTCATTTCCTAAAATCGGTATTTTATAACTAGTACTTTTCCGTATTTTACAGATTTTGGAAACTACTGCTTTTCGCCGGAAAATTAAAAAATTTTAAAAATCCTGATTTTTACATACTTCACGGCCGTAATTTAAATTGTCGCAGCTCGGTCAAAAAAAAACCGCTCGGTAGAAGCGGTTTTTTAAAAATAGCTAGTATTTGTTTACTTAAAAAGAGTTACTTCATCGGTAGTAATTCGGTTACTTACGTGTAGTTTTTTATCCACAATGTACACTTCAAATTTAACCACATCCCCAGGGGCGAAATCACTCCGGGGCTGGATAACAATACTGTAGTTTAAATCACCTTCCAAAGGGCCCGTGCGGCCATCCGGCGCTAACGGGAAAAACCGCCCATTTAAACCGCCTACGTTCGGGAACTGATATTCTTCAAATTGCCCGTTCCGTTTTACAAACATTTTAATAAAGTAATTATAAAAAAACTCGCCTTGTGGCAGACTAGGTCCATTAGGTACTTGGGGCCCCGGGGGATTAAATGGGGGATCTTTGTCGGCGTCGGTTAAGCCTAAATCGCCGTCGCCATCTTCAAACCGAACAATAACTACTAAGGAATCTCTAACCCCTCTGCTGCCGGTTAAATGATAAGGTACCACATTTTTATAACTAATTTTAGGTTCGATGGGGAATTCAGGAGGATTATGGCACGCCCCGAGCAAACCAGTAAGCAAGAGTAGAAAAGAAAAAATGATATAGGTGTTTTTCATTTTATAGGTAATACGTTTTATAGGATAGCTGGCAAGTTTATTAAGATTATCTGTTTTTTAAATTTAGCCGAAAAAACAGGCTTACCTTTATTCAAAGATTTTATTTCTGGAAATCTAAATTTACTAAAATTTTAACGATTAGAAAGGGTAAATGTTATGTCCATCGCCGATGAATTTTAAACAAGAATTTAAACAAAAGCTTCATAGTCAGGTGCCTGAAACCAATCAGGATTTTGAACAGCGGGCATTGCAATTATTCCGTTACCAGGTACGCCATAACACGGTGTATCAGGCGTATGTAAAACAATTAAAGGTAAAGCCCGCCGCTGTAAGTCAATTGTCCGAAATCCCTTTTTTACCCATCGAGTTTTTTAAAACGCAAATGGTTAAAACGGATGATTATGCAGCAGAAACCATTTTTTTAAGCAGCGGCACTACTCAAACCGAACGAAGCCAACATTTTTTGCCCAATCTGCAATTTTACCTGCAAAATACCCAGTTGTTGTTCGAGAGCCAATACGGACCTCTTGCGGATTATACTTTTCTGGCTTTGCTTCCTTCCTATATAGAGCAAGGAAATTCGTCTTTGGTTGCAATGGTCAGTTATTTTATGCAAAAATCCGGTCAGGATGAGCCGGGCTTTTTCCTATACAACCTGCAAGATCTGGTTCGAATCCTGGAACGGCCCCAAACGAGCAACAAAAATATTTTTTTGTTTGGTGTTACTTATGCTTTGCTGGATCTGGCAGATTACGTTAGTGCCCATAATTTAGCCGGTTTATTCCGCAACGTCATAATCATGGAAACCGGCGGCATGAAAGGCCGGCGTCGGGAAATGATTCGTCCGGAACTTCATGCCCAATTGCAGGAAGCTTTTGGGGTAACCACTATTCATTCGGAGTACGGGATGACGGAGTTGCTGTCGCAGGCTTATTCGCAAGAGCAAGGAATTTTTAAAAAACCAAGCATCATGCGCATTTTATTGCGCGATATGAATGATCCTTTTGACCTAAATCCGGATTTAAAAACCGGCGGCATTAATATTATTGATCTGGCCAATGTAGACTCCTGCGCTTTTATCGAAACCAAAGATATTGGCAAAATACATCCGGATGGTTCTTTTGAAGTGCTGGGCCGTTTTGATAATTCGGATATCCGGGGTTGTAATTTGCTGGTCGGTTAGTAGTGGTTATTAGTTGTTAGTGACTTTGTTGCAACGTTGAGAATGGGATAGGTAAAAAAGGGATTGCAGTCTATCTTTGTAGTGACGAAACCATAAAGAAGAGATGTTACCATCGCCTACAATCCCGGCTAAAGATAGGTATAAAGTTAAAAATTGGAAAGCCTATACTAGCAGTTTAGTTCAAAGAGGTAGTTTGACTTTATGGCTGGAAGATTCCGTGTTAAGAGCGTGGCGCGAGATTGATCCGAGCCAGAAAGTAGTAGGGGAATGCTTATATGCTGATTGTGTAATCCAATGCTGTTTGTTGTTAGGCCAGGTGTATCATCAGCCGCTGCGGCAGACGACCGGCTTTGTTTCTAGTTTGCTGGCGATGTTAGGCTATAAAGATTATGCCGTACCAGATTATACTACTCTTTGCCGCCGACAAAGCTGCCTGCCAGTAGAAGTAAGTAAAGCATTAGCCCGCAACCGAAAGCTAGCTATTGCGCTCGATTCTACCGGTTTAAAAGTATACGGGGAAGGCGAGTGGAAAGTAAGAAAACACGGGGCTTCCAAGCATAGAACTTGGCGCAAATTGCACATCGGTATTGCTGTTGATACCCAAGAGATCGTTTTTGTGGCGTTGACTACGAATGGGGAAGATGATGCGGTGGTCGCGGGCAAGTTGCTGCAAGGCAAGACTGCTCAGCTGAGTAGTTTTATAGGGGATGGCGCTTATGATGACTTTAAGTTGCGAGAGCTCCTAGCAGGGGGCATTAAGCAAATTATACCCCCGTCCAAAGATGCAGTGGTACATAAAGGTACCCAGAAGAAGCCGGTACCAGAATACCTACGGCAGCGCAATGAGGCAGTCGAATATAGGCAAGAGCACGATCGAAAAGCCTGGAAAATCCAAGCTGGCTATCATCGCCGAAGTTTAAATGAGGTAGCTATGTTTCGCTACAAAACTACTTTCTCCGCCCAGATGAGGACCCGGAAAATAGAAAATCAGAAAACAGAAGTAGAACTAAAATGTAAAATCTTAAACATCTATCGCCACCAGGGAATGCCTCTGGCCTACCTAGTAGCTTAGCTACTGCTCGCTATAAGCGAGCTAGTAGAAAAGAGTCCCGTTGCAACAAAGTCGTTGTTAGTTGTTAGTAGATGGATAACTGTAAAAACTAGGAAGCACTGTAACTATGGCGCAGATTTACATCCGTGACTTTTAAATTCGGGCAATCGTATACTAAAGCTGTACTGATTTATTAGACTTCTTTCAAAAGTACTTAGATAGTGTCGTAATTAGCAATGGCAGCAAAGAGGTTAAAGCGTAAGCCAAAGCGCTTTCGACGATTTCTATACTTGGTAGCAAAAATTTTGAATCGTTTAAGAAAACCAAACACGTTTTCAATCTTGATTCGCTGGGAAGACAACGCTCGGTTTTGTTGCTGGTCTTGCCGCGTTAAAGGATAATGTTTGGAGGCCTTCTTCGGGGTATGGGCTTGCGGGATCAACTTTTTGATTCCTTGATAACCCGAATCCGCTAATAGCAGGATAGGAGTTGGGAGTTTAAGCTGGCTGCATTTAAAAAGTTGGAAATCATGCACTGCTCCTTTGGCAAAATGCGTACAAATGATTTTTCCGCTCTTCTTATCCACTATCATTTGTGTTTTCAGATGATGTTGTTTCTTTTAGCCGAGTAGTAGCGTCTTTGTTTTTTTGGGGACGTTCGATTCTTGTCTCCGTAGCATCTACCAGTACTACTTGGTAACTGATGGAACTTTGGAGAAGGGCTTTTTTGCCAGGTAAGCTAAATTCCCCGGATTGGAGTAAAAGATTTTCCGCTCGTGTAATCAAGCGGAAGGCCGTGGCTTCACTCACTTGGTAGCTCTGAGCGATGTGAAAATAGGTCCGGTATTCCCGATTATATTCTAACATCATCAATACTTGATCGGCCTCCGACAAGCGACTAGGACGACCGAGAACTTTCTTGTTTTTGGCTATTTGTTCGCTTAAAACTGCTTTCATGTGCTCAAAGGTGGCTTTATGCACCCCTGTTAAGCGCCGGAAAAGAGCTTCGCTTAAAAAGCGGATTTGTTCGTATTTTGTCACCATACCGCAAAGTTCTGCTATTTACTTAATATCTAATTACTTTTGAAAGAAGTCTATTGTATTTCATAGCTTCAGGTAAGACAAAATTGTCAAAAAAAATGGAGGATCAATTTGCTTTTAAGCTTATTAATCCTCCTTAAAGTTTGAAAATTTAAAAAATTAGTATGAACAACAACTAACAACCAGCAACGAACAACTATATTTAAGAAACCGCCGGGCGGGCGAAAGAACGGGCATCTTCTTCTGATATTTCTTCGTCGCTCATAATAATTAGCCGCTCTACTACATTGCGGAGTTCCCGGATATTGCCGCGCCAGTCGAGTTGTTGTAAAAAAGCGAGGGCCGCGGGGGTGATGCGCTTGGGTTTAGAACCGTAATCGCGGGCAATATCAGCTAAAAACTTTTGCACCAGGTCCGGTATATCTTCGCGGCGTTCGTTTAAAGGCGGTACATGAATCAGAATTACACCCAAGCGGTGGTAAAGGTCTTCGCGGAAATTACGTTCCTCAATTTCCCGGAGCAAATCTTTGTTGGTAGCGGCTACTACCCGAACGTCCACGGAAATTTCTTTTTCGCCGCCCACCCGGGTAATTTTATTTTCCTGTAAAGCCCGCAGTACTTTGGCTTGCGCCGATAAACTCATATCCCCGATTTCGTCCAGAAATAAAGTACCACCGTTAGCTTGTTCAAATTTACCGATCCGTTGCTTTACCGCCGAGGTAAACGAGCCTTTTTCGTGGCCAAACAATTCGCTTTCGATTAGTTCGCTGGGAATAGCCGCGCAGTTCACTTCTACCATCGGGCCTTCGGAACGGTTACTTTTCTCGTGCAGTTGGCGGGCCACCATTTCTTTACCGGCTCCGTTCGGGCCCGTAATTAAAACACGGGCATCGGTTTGGGCTACTTTATCAACGGCCCGGCGTACTTTTTCCAAAGCCGGCGAACTGCCCACCATTTCGTAGTTTTTGGAAATTTTTTTCTTTAAAACTTTAGTCTCCGTTACCAAATTTGCTTTGTCGAGAGCATTACGAACGGTAACTAATAAACGATTTAAATCCGGTGGCTTCTGCAAGAAGTCGTAGGCTCCTTTTTTAGTAGCATCAACCGCGGTATCAATGGTGCCATGGGCCGAAATCATGATAAACGGTACATCCGGCACTAGAATACGGGCGCGCTGCAACACTTCCAATCCGTCCATTTTCGGCATCTTAATATCGCAAAGCACTACATCGTACTTGTTTTTACGTAATTGATCCAGCCCTACCTCGCCATCCGGAGCCTCGTCAACGGTATAATTTTCATATTCCAGAATTTCTTTAAGGGTACTACGAATACTACGTTCGTCATCAATTATGAGTATTTTGGGCATGTAGTTGAATTCTTTGAATGTAATTTTTAGTAACGCATCCGAAACAAAAATCAGATTTACGTTTTAACCTTTTAAATTTATTAATTTTTATCAGGTTTAAATCATTTACTTCCGGTAAATAGTAAAAACAAAGCAGTTTGATGTAGGTAGCTGTTCGATGACCTACAAATAATCAGTTAGCAGCTACATAAAATTAAAAAGGTTTTTTTTCTATTTTGCCTAAGTAATTCATAAACTTTAAATAGAACTTACTTACTGAAGATAGTACGAGTTGGTGAAAATTATTAACCTAAATAATTTAAAAAAACTATAATCGGGAATGCTGACCAATAGTTGGTAACCATAAAAACGCCTGCGTTATTTATAAATAAATAGTAAAGATGAACAGAAGCATTTTGCTGATGATGAATCCCTTATATTTTTAAAATTTTACGGCTTAAGCAAAATCTTAAAGACTATTTTCCGGATCTTTTCGGCGGTGGCTAAAGGTGCGTGGGTATCTTCGGGATAGAAAATAACAAAATGCTGAGCCGGTACTTTAAACCAAACCAAGGGTTGATCGCTGTAAAAAACCACGTCACGCTCCGGAGAATAAGGTTCCTGAATTTGCGGGCAGGCGCCTAGTTGTTGCCAACCCATGACATCGGTACCCGCCAGCACTACCTGTATGTCCAGGTATTTTTGGTGTGCCTCTAACCTAGCTTGTTCTTGGCCGCCAAAACCAAAATCATCCGAGATAATCGCAAAAATACTCTCACCCCGAATATTATGTTTACCCGTGGGTAGTTGGTCTACTTGATTATCTTTTAAAAAATCAAATGCCACCGCAAAGTCGGGGTGCAAAGCAGCGTAACGGGCCGCATTATCTAAATGGTCGAAAATCATAAAAATTTAAAAAAGTAGAAGGTCCTTAAAAATTGTTACCGGAACCAGGATTGTTTCGGCATATTTGCAGGAATTTACCAGAAAAGCAAGCCTCAGCCGGAACATAATACCCAACTACAAACGTTACATAAGGTTACTAAACAAAAATTTAAAATAGCTTTGATTTATCCTCAGAATTTTGAGCAGAAAATAGGTTTCACCCAGATCCGGGAAATATTGGCTGAGGCTTGCTTAAGCCCTTTAGGCCGTCAGTTTGTGGCCCGGATGCAATTTTTAACGCGGCACGACCTCATTCATAAATTGCTGGAGCAAACCCATGAATTTAAAAGTTTACTGGCCGCGGGAGCTGAGTTTCCGACGCAGTATTACTTTGATGTTACAGAAGCCTTAAACCGCGCCGCCATTGAAGGCAGCTTTTTAGATGTTTCGGCTTTTTTTCAAATAAAAATGTCGCTCCGCACGGTCCGGCAAGCTTTGGGTTTTTTCTACGAGTCGGAAGAAGGGTTGTACCCGTACCTGAAAAGTTTGGGCGCTAACATTGAAATAGACAAAAAATTAACGATCAGCCTGGATAAAGTAGTAGACGATAACGGGACAGTGAAAGATTCGGCTTCGCCCGCTTTAAGCCGTTTAAAAGGCGAGTTAATTGCCCAGCAAGGAATTTTACGCAAGCAGATCCAAAGTATTTTGCGACACGCCAAAAACGAAGGCTGGACGCCCGGCGACGCCGAACCCACGATTCGTAGCGGGCGCATTGTTATTCCGGTTATAGCGGAGTATAAACGCAAAGTAAAAGGCTTGATTCACGATGAGTCTACCACGGGACAAACGGTTTATATTGAGCCAGATGTAGTGTTTGGCTTAAACAACGACATTAAGGAACTGGAGAATGCTTATAACCGCGAATTAATCCGGATTTTAACCGAGTTAACTACTTTGCTACGCAGTTATATTCCGGATTTACGAAAGGCTTATCAGTATTTAGGCTTACTGGATTTTATCCGGGCGAAGGCGATTTTTGCCAATCGTACCGAATCTACCTTACCAGGTTTACACAAACAGCCCCGGGCAAGTTTTAAAGAAGCTCGGCACCCACTTTTGTTTTTATCTTTATCGGCGCAGCAACGCCGGGTAGTGCCGCTTACTATTTCGTTAAACCCCGAGCAGCGGATATTAGTAATTTCGGGTCCGAACGCCGGTGGTAAATCGGTGGCTTTAAAGACCGTGGGCACTTTGCAGTACATGGTGCAATGCGGTTTGCTGATTCCGGTTGCGGAAGGATCGGAAGCCGGTATTTTTGAAAATTTGTTTATTGACATTGGCGATGAGCAATCCATCGAGAATGATTTAAGTACCTATAGCTCGCACCTGCAAAACATGAAGCAATTTGTGTTGTTTGCCGATAAAAAAAGCTTGGTGTTAATTGATGAATTTGGTACCGGTACCGAGCCCCAATTGGGCGGTGCCATTGCCGAAGCGGTGTTGGAAAAATTAAACCAGAACCAGGCTTACGGGGTAATTACGACCCACTACACCAATTTAAAAAACTACGCCGAGCACACAGCAGGCATTGTGAACGGCGCTATGCGCTACGATCCGAAAGAATTGCAACCACTCTACCAACTGGATATTGGTAAACCGGGTTCGTCGTTTGCCATCGAGATTGCCCGTAAAATTGGTTTACCCAAAGAGATCGTGCAGAAAGCGAGCAAGCTGGTCGGTAAAGATAAGATCCGGTACGACCGTTTACTCGAAGAATTAGAGGTAGAGAAAAATACCTTCGAGAAGCGCAACCTGGAAATGGAAACGCAAGAGCGTAAACTACGGGCGGCGGCCAAAGAATACACCGAGTTAAAAAAGCTTATCGAAGAAAACAAAAATGACATTCTGCGGGAAGCCAAATTAAAAGCTAAAGTTTTATTAAAAGATACCAACAAGCAAATTGAATCCACGATTAAGCAAATCCGGGATGCGAACGCCGACAAAGAGCCCACGAAGCAAGCTCGGCAGGAACTGGAACAATTTGTAGAAAAAGAACTGAAACTCGAATCCAGAAGTTTACTGCGGACCGCGGCGGGCACCAAAACCTTAAACCCCGGCGATAAGGTAGCTTTAGTGGGCCAGGAATCCGAGGGAGAAATTGTTTCGGTGAAAGGCAATACCGCCGAAGTAATGTTCGGTGATTTAAAAACCATTGTAAAAGTTGCCAACCTGGAGCGGGTAGAGGGAGCAGTTAAAAAAACGAAAAAAGAAAAAGAAGTAGCGGTTCCTGGTTTTGCCCGCGGCCTGGATCTTACCCAACGTATGTCGGACTTTAGTACGTCGCTGGATGTGCGCGGCGAACGGGCCGAAGACGCTTTAACCCGGGTCATGAGCTTTGTGGATGATGCGGTAATGTTGGGAATTCCGGAGATTAGAATTATTCACGGACGGGGTAACGGCATATTAAAACAAATCATCCGGGATTATCTGCGTTCGCAGCGCGAAGTAGCCAGCATCAGCGATGAGCACATTGAGCGTGGCGGCGATGGGGTAAGTTTAGTGGTGTTGAAGTAAGAACCGCCTTTTTTAAATTGAACAAAAAAGCTTCTTCCGGTAATTTGGAAGAAGCTTTTTAATACCAGTATGTTGGTTGAATTTTTAAAAATTTAGGCTGCTATATTTATGTTTAAATATTGTTTATCAGTAAGATGAATTAAATGATATTAACTTCTGGTTGAAGTTGAATGCCAAACTTTTCTTGCACCGAAGCTATAATCTGGTGAGCCAAATCTTTTACCTGGTTGCCTTGCGCCCCGCCATAATTCACTAACACCAATGCCTGGTCTTTATGTACGCCATAAGCCTCAAAGCGGCGGCCTTTCCAGCCGGCTTGTTCAATTAACCAACCCGCCGGAACTTTCACCTGACCCGTAGCGGTGGGATAACTCGGTATGGTAGGGTAATCTTGCTGTAAAGCCTGAAATTGTGTGATAGAAATTTCTGGATTTTTAAAAAAACTACCCGCATTGCCTATTTGCGTAGGGTCGGGGAGCTTGCTCCGACGAATCTGGCAAACTGCTTCGCTAATGGCCCGGGCATTTATTTCCACTACTTGCATACTAACCAAAGTTTGCGTTATGGCTCCGTAAGAAGTGTTAAAAACAGGCTTTTTACGTAATCGTAAAGTAACCGAAACCACGATGTACTGGCCTTTTAATTCATGTTTAAAAATGCTTTCGCGGTAACCAAATTTACATTGCTCAGCGTTAAAGGTTTGTAATTCGCCCGATGCTAGGTGTACGGCTTCTAGGCTTTCAAAGACATCTTTTAATTCTACGCCATACGCGCCAATATTTTGTAAAGGAGCGGCACCTACTGTACCCGGAATCAAAGATAAATTTTCTAATCCACCAAGTTCTTGCTCCAAAGTATACACTACTAGGTCGTGCCAGGCTACACCGCTACTTGCTTTCACCAAATAATAATCAGCATCTAGTTCCGTGGTCTCAATTCCCAGAATATTGTTCTTCAGCACTACGCCTTCAAAATCTTGGGTAAATAAAATATTGCTGCCTCCCCCTAATATTAGGTGCGGTAAATTTTGCAGTTCTGGTAACCGAAGCAAATCCTGCAGTTCACCTACATTGGAGAAAGTTGCAAAGAATCGGGCTTTTACATCCATCCCAAAAGTGTTATAAGCCCGCAGCGAAATGTCGCGTTGTAATTCCATAGTATAAATTTACCGCAAAAGTACGTATTCGCCGTAGAAGCGTATGACAAAGATTTATAAAACTGGGTGCTAATTTTAATAGCAAACTGTTAAAAGGCATAATGAATTTTTAAACAGAATAATTTAAAATTTTAAAAATCAAATAATTAGTTGACTGCACTGCAATTAGTAGTTGAATACTCGTGATGGCCTTACGCATTCATTATTTTATTTTTACTCAGTAAACTGGTAACTCTTTTTAGTTGTTCTTTTCATTCTTACTTCGTTTTCGTTCGAGCCGTACGCTCGTTTGTTTAGAAATAAGAATAATGGAACGATAAGTTGATGGGCGGGATGAATGCTCCGGTTCCCCCAAGAAAGAAGTATATTTGCTTTTTGATAAACTTTATAAGGAATTAAATGACTGCTTCAACTACTCCGCCACCAGACTTTTCTAATTACATTGCTACTACTTTATTTGGTTTAGAGGAAATATTGGCGCAGGAGTTGGCAGATTTAGGTGCGCAGAACATATACCTGGGCAACCGGGCAGTTGAATTTGCGGGTGATAAAAGCTTATTGTACCGGGCTAATCTCTGGTGCCGCACGGCCATTCGAATTTTAAAACCATTCCGCACCTTTAAAGCCCGCGACGAACGCGACTTATACCGCCAGGTAAGTAAAATTAATTGGGCGGATTACCTTCAAGCCGATCAGACTTTTGCGATTCAGAGCGTGGTGAACCAGTCTTCCTTTGAACACTCGTTGTTCGTGTCGCAGTTAACTAAGGATGCCATTGTGGACCAGTTTCGGCAACGTACGGGGCAACGGCCTTCGGTGGACGTAGAACGACCGGATGTGCGCTTGAACCTGCACATGCACGAAAATTTTGTGACTTTGGCCCTGGATGCTTCCGGCGATTCGCTGCACCGCCGCGGTTACCGTTTGCAAACCAACGTGGCTCCTTTGAGTGAGGTGCTGGCCGCCGGCATTATTTTACTAACGGCTTGGGATAAGAAATCGCCGTTTATTGACCCCATGTGCGGCTCCGGCACTTTCTTAACGGAAGCGGCTCTATTGGCGCACAACATAGCGCCTGGCTTGTACCGGCGGCATTCATTTGGTTTTATGAACTGGCCGGATTTTGACGAACCCTTTTACCGGCGCCTGGTAGCCGAAGCGGAAGCCGCCCGTTTGCCCGAACAAGAAGTTACCATTATGGGCTCCGACATTGATAAAGATTACATCGAAGCTGCCCGGAGTAATATCACGAATGCCGATTTAGATGATTATATTCGAATACGCGTGCGCGATATAAAAGAAGTGCAAGGCATAGGTGAAAAAGGAATTGTACTGGTTAATCCACCTTATGGTGAGCGCATTATACAGGATAATCTAAACCAATTGTATAAAACAATAGGAGATACTTTTAAAACTAATTTTTCGGGTTACGATGCCTTTGTTTTTACCGGTAACCTGGAAGCTGCCAAACATATCGGCCTGAAAACGTCGCGCCGGATTCCTTTGTACAACGGCCCCATAGAATGCCGCCTGCTAAAATACGAGTTATACCGGGGTACGCGCAAGATAAAAGAAGAGCCAAAGTTAGATGTGATATAATACCACTTTCTGCCATTAACTTGCAATTAAGTTCTGGTTAATCTTTTAAAATAGGTAATACTTAGTTGAATTGAACAACTACCTTTTTTTTAAATTTTTATCATACAGACCGACTTGTAGAATACTTGCGAAGGAACCAGCGAAGATAAATGAACAGTACCGGGAAGATAAGCAGCAATGGCCACAGATGGATTAGACCAATTAAGAGACCAAGTAAAACATCCCAGCCACCCTGTAGCGCATTGCGCACCCGTACAGCAAAGCTGGTATCCGGCGAAGATGTAGCCCCTAATTTTTGGTAGTACGTTAACTCAATGGTATTATAACTCGTTTGCCGGCTGAGGTAAGTAATACGGGCTTCGGTGCTTTCAATTTCTTCTTGTATTTGGCGCAGTTGGTTTTCTACCGCAATAATATCTTTCACCGTTCGCGCCTGCTGTAATAAATCCAGGTACCGTAATTCTACGGCTTTCTTTGTTTTCAGACGGGCAGCAATATCAATGTATTCGGTAGTTACATCTTCGGAAGTAATATTCTTAGAATCCAGGTAAATACTTTGTTCCGCTAATTTGGCGATTAAAGGCTCAAACTGTTGCGGTAATACTTTGATAACCGAGTTGCTCTCCAGGGTGTTTTCGGTGCGGTTTTCGTTGGCACTAAGAAGTTGACCCTGGAACTGAGGAATTATCTGGTTGATGACCTCCGCGCTTTTCCTAAAATCTGCTACCTGAAAGCGCAGCGTAGCCTTCCGGATAATTTTTTGATCCAGGTTGGTGGGAGGTGCAGCTTGTTCCTGCATCACTTGAACCGCCTCTAATTTAGCATTCCCGTAAGAAGTATCCATGGCTGGGGACGAAACTACCGGCCCTTCCGATTGTTCTACTTTACCGATGGTTTGGCTTTCGCAGCTTATAGTTACGACCCAAATTAAAAGTACCGTAATATATTTTACACTAAGGAGAGTCTTCTTCATATTGGTATAATTAAGTTTAAATATTCAATATCTATTTTTGGGTTTAGAATAGGAGTAGGGTGAATTCTTAAATTTTATCCAGGAGGGATTCTAGAATTAGGTGATTTGGCAGTTTCCAGGGTAGTTTTCTTCGATGCCAGAGGCTTAGGAGCCAACTTACCGGAAGGCAGATTAATGAGGTAAAAGGCACTTACTATCAGCAACACCGTTACTCCGTGCGCAATGGTATAGAATAAGTTAAAACAGGGCTTTAGGTACGACCGATGGTGGATTAAATACGGCTTCATATTTTCTGATGTATATTACAAAGATGCCATTGTTCATATTTCTGCATAAGTTTTGATGCATTTTTTAAAATTTGAACATAAAAAAAGGTGAAACCAAAGTTTCACCTTTTCATTATCTTTTAATATAATTACTACTCCGCTACTGCTATTCCGTTTCTATATACAGTGTTCTTTATTATTTTACCCGATTCATCAAAATATTTCCAGGTGCCAATTTGCCGGTTATATCGGTAATTACCCGTTATTTCGGGTTGGCCGGAAGTGTAAAATTGTTTGAAAGCGCCATTTTTCAAGCCGTTTTTATATTCCGTTTCGGATTGCACTTTGCCGTTTTCGTGGTAAGTAATGACTTTACTTACAATTTTGCCGTTTTCGTAAGTAGCTTTTTCCTTCACCTGACCGTTTGGGTAATAAGCTAAACGTTCGCCAGTTAACTTGCCATTAGCATAAGTTTCTTGCAGGCTGATTTGTTTGCTATCGTAAAAAGCTTTCCAATCGCCGGATTTTACCTTATTTTAAAAAATTGCTCTTCCTGTACGTTACCGGATTCAAAATAGGAGGTAATCTTCCGGTCTTGTTCATCGTTCGAATACCGGATTTCTTGTTTTAACTGGCCACTCGGGTAAAAATACTGGGCCGTACCAGTTGCCTTACCGTTCGCATAGTTTATTTCACTCATTTTTTGCCCGGTTTCGTAGAATGTGCGGGCCGGGCCGTCGGGTTGACTAGTGGTATTTTTAAATTTTGTCAGTACGCGTTCTTTATTGATCTGGCCATCGGGAGTTAGTACTTTAGGTTTTACCAGGGTGCTGGTTTTATAGTTGGTCTCTGACTTTAACTTGCCGGATCGGTAAAATGTACGCATCACGCCACTGCGTTTGCCGCCTTCGTTGGTGGCTTCCGATTCGGGCTGGCCGTTATCGTAATAAGTTTTGAAAAAGCCATCGAGCACGCCGTTTTTATAATTGGCTTCGGATTTAACTTTTCCGTTAGGGTAATAGGTTTTAGCTGGGCCGCTTTGTTGGCTTTTCACGTAAGTAATCACCGACTGCAAACTGCCCTCCGGATAATATTCTTTTACTTCCCCATCCGGCGCACCGTTGACAAAGGTGGCCTCCATTTTTGGATGGCCGTTTTCAAAAAACGTTTTGATCGGGCCGGTTTGCTGGTCGTCGGTATAGTTAGCTTGTTGCAAAGGCTTCCCGTTGGGATAATACGATTCGAATAAACCTTGCCGCAGTCCGTGTTTATAATTTACCGTGACCCGTTTGGCGCCGTTTTCATAAAACTCCTGGTAAGCACTATCTTGTTTGCCGTTCACAAAACTAGTAATAGCTTCTAGTTTGCCGCTTCGGTAAAAACGTTTGTACGTGCCTTCCGGTACAGTATCGGGCGGTACAATGTAGTAAATTTGTTTAATGGCAGTTCGTAACGAATCGTGGTAACTAACCACTCTTTTTCGCTTTTGAGCAAAAGCCGAAACGGTAGCCAGGTAGATAAACCAAATAAGTAAAATATAGCGCAAAGAATAGTTCATGGGAAAACGTAGGGTATTATGGCCTGCTGGTTAATAAACGTAAGGCGCACACAAATAATATAGTTTTACTTGTTGGAATAAAATCAGAATCAGGTTCTTCCGGCCCGGCTACCCTTTATCCAGAATGATACGAATGCGACTACCTTATGTCATTGTTAATGGCAGTAATCTGGAGTTAACAAATACTTATTAAGCCCAGTTCGCACTTTACTCGAAAACAGTTGATTGCTAAAAGCCAGAAAGTGATACTTATTTCTTTCCCATCTTTCGGTTTACCAAAAAGAATGGTTGCTGCGTTTGTGAGCGGTTTACGAAATTAAAAATTTAAAAATTTGAAATCTAGCGGACTGGTTTGCCAGGATTTTACAATTTTTCCAGAACAATGGCCGAGGCCCCACCGCCGCCATTGCAAATGCCGGTTACCCCAATTTTGCCATTTTTCTTATTCAGTACGTTGATTAAGGTGGTAACAATGCGCGCTCCCGAAGCTCCTAAAGGGTGGCCCAGTGACACGGCTCCGCCAAAAACATTAACGTTACTGTTTTTTAAATTCAGCTTCTGGTTATTGGCAAGAGATACTACCGCAAAAGCTTCGTTGATCTCGTAAAAATCAACTTCTTCGGGTTTAATTCCGGATACTTTTAAGGCTTTGGGAATGGCTAATGCCGGGGATGTAGTAAACCATTTGGGTTCCTGTTCGGCGTCGGCAAAGCCTAATATCCGGGCAATAGGTTTAACTCCTAACGCTTCAGCTTTTTCTTTGCTCATCAGGAGCACAGCCGCTGCTCCATCGTTTAAAGTAGAGGCGTTGGCGGCAGTAATGGTACCTTCTTTATCAAAAACTGGTTTGAGGCTGGCAATTTTATCAAAATTTACTTTCGTGTATTCTTCGTCGGTGTTTACAATTATGGGTTCTTTACCGCGTTGGGGGATTTCCACAGGTACCATTTCGTCTTGTAACTGGCCCGCTTGCGCGGCGGCGGCTGAGCGGCGGTACGATTCTATCGCGAATTCATCTTGCATCTGGCGGGTAATGCCCATTTCCCGAGCCGTATGTTCGGCGGCGTTACCCATATGAAAATCGTTGTATACGTCCCAGAGGCCATCCTTCAACAAACCATCAATCATTTGCCCATGGCCTAATTTGGTGCCCGACCGTACTTTATCCAGGTAATAAGGTACGTTGCTCATGCTTTCCATTCCGCCCGCTACAATTACCTCTTTGTGGCCCAGCATAATGGCCTGCGCCGCAAACATAATAGCTTTGGAACCAGAGGCGCACACTTTATTAACGGTAGTACATTCTACTTCGTACCCTAAACCAGCGTACAAAGCCGCTTGCCGGGCCGGAGCCTGGCCCAAATTAGCCGATAACACATTACCCATAATTACTTCCTGCACTTCGGAGGGGGCCACGCCGGCTTTTTGTAAAGCGCCTTTAATGGCTGCGGCCCCTAGCTGGGTAGCGGATAAAGCAGCTAAGCTGCCCATAAAAGAACCAATTGGAGTGCGAACCGCCGCAATAATGTATACTTCTTTTAAGGCCATATATATATGCTGTTTTATTTAGGGCTAAATTTCTATTCCGAAGAAATTTTTAAAAAAATTGTCCTAGAGTCCTAGAGTATCAGGCAAAATTAAGTTTTTACCAATTAGGTTTATCAGAATTAGTTTTTTTTGTGCCCTTCCTTGGAATTTGTTGTAAATACTGGACTTCGGCTTCACGCATGGCTTCGAGCAGCATGCGGGCTTTTTCCGGCGTTATACTGGCTTCCTTTAATGCATTGTAAGTAGTTTGGCTGCCACCAGGAGCAGTGTTTTCTTCGGTTCTGTTATTACCGGAGCCTCGATTATTATTTTCATGGCCGGTATTATTTATTCCGCGGGTGTTACCGGCTAAGGTGCCGGTAAGCTCTTTTTGCTGGGAATTACGTTTTGATTCTTCCCTCCATTCTTTCTTTGTTGTTGGGTTGTTTGCATCATTTTCTAAATTACGCGCATTTAAGTTTGGTTGCGGTAAGTTTAATGGGTCGGAGTTATTTAAATCCGGTATTTCGGCTTGGTTGCTGCCCTGCGTATCTTCTTTGTGGCCCGAAGAAGAGTTTTCTTTAGGTTTTAAGTTTTCGGCTTTTGCTTGTTCTGGACGCGATGGGGGTGGGATGGATTGTTTTTCTTCGGGGTGCTGAAGCAAGTATTTTTTTAATAATTCGTAATTGTAGCGGGCTTCTTCGTTCTGCGAATTTAAGATTAAGGCTTTTTTAAAATAGTCCAAGGCCCGGGTTTTATCATTCGGAACCATCATTACCCCCAGCTGCAAATTTATTAACGAAGAAATTCGGGGCGGCGTTCGGGTAAGTAAAGGCTGGTAATACTTTAGCGCTTGCTGCGTATTTTTCCTTTGAAAATAAGCGTGCGCCAAATTTACTTTTACTTCCCGGTCGCGCACCTGTAAAGAATCATTTAAATACCGGTAAAAGTAAATGGCCGTGGCAAAATCTTTCCGGGTATAAGCCGCTTGAGCCTCTTCCAGATAGTGATTAATCCGCGCTACTTTCGTTAACGTTTGACTGAAAAAAGCTAAAAAAATGGTAAAAGCAACCACTAATTTCATATCCTGACAACGTTTAAAGTAACTATTATATCGAGTATGATAAATATAAATGCTAAAAATAACGGATAATAGTATTTGTTAGCGCGTACATCTACCGTCCGGGTTTCTTGCTTTTCGCCCTCGATGGCATTAATAGCGCTGATCAGACGCGGAATTTCGGAAGTACGAGCTCCAATTTCAAAGTACTGCCCATTGGTATTGCCCGCAATTTCGGCTAAACGCTCGGCATTTAATTTACTAATTACCCGCTTTCCTTTGGAATCCACTACAAATCCTTGGTTTAGCGGAATAGGTACGCCTTTTTCTGATCCCACTCCTAAACTAATTACCCGGATATTCTCCTGATTTAATTGCCGGTAAACCGGATTAAGATTGGCACTAAAATCTTCCCCATCGCTAATAAGCAGAATAATTTCGGCTCGTTTTTCGGGAAGATTTGGTTGATTATTGGCTTTGAATTTGGCTAAAGCTAACTGCAAAGCAGGCACATAATTAGCGCCCGCCCGAGGCAGTAAGTTCGTATTTAAGGTTTCGGTAAATAAAAGTAAAGCGCTTTGGTCGTATGTAAGCGGACACTGAACCACTGCTTCCGACGAGAATACAATCAGACCAATGCGATCGGAATTAAATTTTTGAATTAATTGCCGGAGTTCGTATTTCACTTTTGCCAGGCGCGAAGGGGGAACATCGCGGGCATTCATGGAAGTAGTTACATCTACGAGAATAAACATATCTTTTCCGATCGTTTTAATTTCTTTTTTCATGGCCCCAAACGAAGGCCCGAGAATAGCAATCAGGATTAATATAAAGTAAAAAGAACGAAAGCCAAATTTAACCCATAATATACCGGCACTTTGCTTAAAATGCGCCGCTAAACGGTGTATTTTGTACATATAACCAACGTATAGCACTAAAAATAAGATGCTTACTATAATTTCCAGGGAGGTAAAAGATTGATACCAATTCATGCGGTGTAATCAGAAACGGTTTATCTAGCTAGCGTTCGGGTAAAGTAAGCACTTCATAGGGCCTCTTTTGATATTAAAATTAAAAAAACAACGGTGTTGCCATGTAAAGCAAAGATAAGTATTCAAAAGCTACTATCCAGATAACAGGAGCCTCTGCGGTAGGGGCATTTACTGAACGGCTAATAACGCAATTTAATTATGGAATAACTTTAAAAAGCTTTACTGTAGCACTCTATTGGGTCTTTTAAAATTTTTTAGTAGTTTTTAAATCAGTTTGGTATTTGTAAAAAATATTCTGGTATATTTGCAATCTCTTTAAACGAAAGAGCCGGAGTGATGGGTGAGTGGCTGAAACCAGCAGTTTGCTAAACTGCCGTACCTCTAAAGGGTACCGGGGGTTCGAATCCCCCTTACTCCGCAAATTTTTTTTTGACATAAGGTTAGTTATTTCAAAAAAAGCATTAAGTTTGCACCGCAATTGGGAAAAGCATGTTGTGTCTTTTCGCAAAAGCAACTATTTGTTCGGGGTGTAGCGTAGCCCGGTATCGCGCCACATTTGGGATGTGGAGGTCGTAGGTTCGAATCCTGCCACCCCGACTTTTAATTTACGAATTATGAATTATGAATGATAAAGCTTTATGAGAGAGCGATTATTAATTCTAATTTATAATTCGTATTTTTTTATACCGGTCTCGTAGCTCAGCTGGATAGAGCAACTGCCTTCTAAGCAGTAGGTCTTTGGTTCGAATCCAAACGGGATCACTTAAAAAATTAGGCACTTAGGAGGTTAAATCTTGTAAGTGCTTTTTTGTTTGCCTGCCTTTTTGCATATGGGGCAACTAAATCATCAAAAATTTGCTGTATTCTAGGGCCGCTCTTTTTGCAGATTCCCTGCTGCCTGCTAAAAAAGAGTTATTCTTTTGCAGACTATCTTCTTTATTCGAGAGAACAATCTTGATGTTTGTTCGGGTGCTTCCCAAGCGCTTCAATTGAGATACTAGCCCAGGTTAACGACCCATTTTAGTTGCAGCCTTCCCCAATTACAGGCAAACTAAGAAATATAGTCAGGGTAATAGCTCTTTATGCAGCAATATAAAACATGATGTGTTTACTAAAATTAATAGTAATTACCTGATAATGATAATTTATTTCTAAATTTATTAGCTAATATTTTTAAATTTCCGTTATTGCTAATATAATTGGGATAAATTTAGATTATCTTATTTCTTCATTTTACAATTGCATGTAAATCGAACCAGTATGCACTTTAAAAAAGAGACTTTTAGTACTCCTGGCCTATATGCGGAATTCGCAATTTATCAACATGCCGCTAGTAGATTATTGCTGCTAAGCCGGACTGGTACGAAAATGCTTTAATCCTCGCTTTACTGGTAAATACAACAGCTTTCAAAATAGTATTAAAAAACAACAGGTATGCTCAAAACACAACTTCTCTATTTTGGATTAACCTTTCTCACCAGCTTTAATATTTTGTTGGGTATTATAAGCCTAAACTTTTTTCTAAAAAGCAAGCGATCTACTCGTTTTATGATTTATAAAAAAAGCTTGTTAAGGAAGCATCCGCAGGCGCTTTGCAGGTGGTACCACCACTTGAGTTCCTCAAAGAAAAATAAAACGGGGAAAGTATGTCCTGCATGCCTCTTCTTGCAGCATTTACCCAGTGAAAATTAATTCTCCTAAGGATTTGAGAAAAAATACTGAAAAATGAGTATTGCTTTTTTATGCCTCTTTTTGAAGTTTTACAGCTACAATTTCGACAGAATACAGCTGACAAAAACAATTTTACTTCTCCGTTAACAGACGTTGAACAATTCCCGATCTAATGACAAACTTACCTGTTTTTGGTACTCGTTTTCCTGCCACTTGTAACCACTGGGGTGCTTGTACGGGTTAATTCCTGATTTTTATTCCACCGCACTTAACTGTATATGCTGCTTTAACTTTATTATACCGAACGGATTCCGATTCTGGTGAAAGCCGTGCAGGAGCAACAGCAAACAATTAATGTGTTATCCGCCGAAGTAAATAAACTAAAAACTGAAAATAGAACAGGCAGTAACTTGGACCTTAACAGCCTGCCTTGGCAGGCAGCAAGCCTGGAGCAAAATCAACCAAATCCGGTGAATCACACTACCACTTTCCGGTATAGCATTCCGGCGGGTAGCACCGTCCAGATTTTGGTGTTTGACAGCAATACTGGTAAAAATGTAAAAACATTGTCGGCATCGACCAGCGGACAAGTAGAAATGAACCGTTCAGACTTAAAAGCGGGTACTTATATTTACTCATTAGTGGTAAACGGCAAGTCGACCGCTTCAAAACATTTAACAATAAATAAATAAAAAGTTCATCCGTTAATCAATCTATACATTACCTGTACCAATTACTTGTGAAAGCCACTCTGTTTAGGGTGGCTTTTTGGGGGTTACTCCACCGTTAATTTTATTAATTACGGTTAAAACCTTTCTTCAAGTAAACAAACCAAGACTCACTAATTACTGTTTATTTAAATTTAATGAAGTTTCCTCCGGGCAGTTTCCTGTTAGGCCGCCATTACACGCTTAAAATTATCCTGGGTTAAAGGTTTTTCTAAAAAAGCTATTACTGGGTACTCATGCGCCATTAAATAATCAATTGGATTATCAGACGAAGTTAGAATAGCTATTTTGAGGCAACATGCTGCTATGGTTGAGTTTTGTAATTCCTGCAAAAATTCAAAGCCATTCATAACGGGCATATTAATATCGAGTAATACCAGCTCCGGGCAATTATTGGCTGAACAAGCCTGGTTTAATACAGATAATGCTTCCTCCCCGTTATTAGCCGTTAAAATTTGGTTTTTATAGTCCACACTTCTAATTACCCGTTTAATTAAAAAACGAGTGGTATCATCGTCGTCAACGATTAATATCATAATAGGGCTTTTAAATTTTGGTAGATACCAAGTACAACTATACGCGATCCATGCCCAATTATATAATACTTTTCCGAGATTTGGATAGGAAATAAATAGTTGCTGCGAATTTTTGAAGAAATTAGCAAGGTTTTGCTTCTTCCTGGTTAAATAATCCAGTGGCTATTATTATCCAGAAGCATTAATTCATTCATTAAATCAATTTTCATAACGCAGTATTCCATAACTTTAGCTTTGTCTGGCTCCTCGTCAATGCGTTTATCCAGATAGTTAATTGCCATTTCAATCTGATATTTATTTAATTCTTCTACAGGCTCCCAGGTGCGCTTCATTTCTTTTGTTTGTTTCTAAACCTGATGTTTTTTAGGCTTATACGAGGGTTAATTAGTAAATACTATACCTGATCTGAGCTAATTAGAAGTCTTTCCATTTTCTAAAACAACGCCTCCGTTTTGTCCTGTTCAGAATAAAATATAATGCAATTAATGATTTAAAAAGGCAACTCTTGTGGCTGTATAGCTAGCGTTTATGCTCCTGCTTGCGCGTAATCTTAAAGGGTAATAAAAACGCTTATTTCTTAGAACTCGAAAGAAGTACTGATTAAATTATAACCGTATTTCTGTAAGTTTTACGTTGGGTTCTTCGAGCTGGCCGAAAATTTAAAAAAACGGTTCTCCGCCGATCAATAAAAGCGTAAACAGCTGGAAATTAATAACAAACAAGAGCTATTACTACGAAAACTCTTGAAAATTACCGGGAACTACGTATTTCGTAACCAAGTTTTTTCTTTTAAAATTGTTGCTTGAAACAAGAAACTAGTCCTGCCATTTTCCGGAAGAGGCGATTAGCTGATTTTTAAGAAAATAAGCTAATCGCCTAAATAATTAGAAGACATCCATAGACCGGGCTGTAGGGGTATGAAAACAATGGTCCTGAATTCTGAGAAGATATCTGTTACAGAACTAGGACTTGCACTAAAAGGGGCAGTGTACATCCTGCTCAAGGGAAACTTAAAACCAAGAGTACCTTTTTACGAAAGTTGAGCAAAAATGGAATAAACTTAATTTTTAAAATGAAGGCCAACCAGCGCCGTAAATTCTTAATCTGAGATTCCAGTTAAAAAAACTTTAACCTTAATTCTAAACTAATTCAATCCAATATGATGCAATCATACCTCCCATTAATCGTCCGGAAAGGCTGGCTTCGGGAAATAAAGCTGATTCTAATCGTCATTCTAAACGGCTTCCGCTGGTTAATTCCTCTACTTAATCGGCGTAGGAGCTTATTAGTAGCACTAAGCTTTTTATTGACCACTTTTAATGCCCAGGCGCAAGTAGAGGTGCTTTGGGGCTTAACTTCCGACTACGGTCCGCAGGGGGGCGGCACGGCATTTTCTTTAAAAACCAACGGTAGCCATTTCAGTGTGCACAAAACTTTTACCAAACTGGGTTCAAAGCCCCAAGGAGAGTTAATACAAGCCAAAGACGGCAACTTTTACGGAATGACCTCCGGCGGAGGTGCGGCTACTTTCGGTACTATATTTAAAATGACCCCAGCTGGTAAAATTACTATCTTGCATGATTTTGCTGGTTACGACGGTACCCCCGCCGATGGAAACAATCTGATTCAAGCGGCTGATGGTAGTTTTTACGGCCTGACTTCTTCGGGTGGACTGATGAGTAATGGGGCTGTACCCGGCGTAGCTTTTAAAATGACTCCGGCGGGCGAGTATTCCGTTATTTACAACTTTACGCGGAACGATGGCTACCGGCCTTATGGTGATTTACTGCAAGCGCCGGATGGCAACTTTTACGGGATGACGCACTACGGCGGTACTTTTGATAAAGGTACAATATTTAAACTTACCCCAACGGGCACTTATACGGTGCTGCACCATTTTAACGGTACGTCGCGGGGAGGTTGGCCGAGTGGCAATTTGGTGCTGGGTAATGACGGTAACTTTTACGGCGTAACTACTAGTTACGGCGCCTACGAACTGGGTACCATTTTTAAAATAACACCATCTGGCACCTTCACGCTTTTACATTCTTTCGAAAGGGCTACCGGCGGCACGCCAATTGGTAGCCTGGTAAAACACCCGGATGGCAATTTTTACGGGGTTACATCGTACGGGGGCGATAATTACAGCGGTACCATTTACCGCATAACATCCACCGGCAAGTATCAGGTAATCCATCATTATGGTTTCGATGCGGTTGGCAATACGCCCAAAAGAAGTTTAATGCTGGGCAAAGACGGGAACTTGTACGGCACCACCATGAACGGGGGCGATTGGTTTAACGGAACGATTTATCAGGTAACGCCGCGTGGCACCGTGCGGGCTTTGCACGCTTTTTCGCCGGCGGAAGAGGGCGGCAGGGCGAGTGGTTTGGTGCAAGGAGCCGACGGTTATCTGTACGGCATGAACGAGATAGGTGGCCCGCAAAATGATGGTACCATTTACCGAATACTCCCCAACGGTAAAAATTTTAAAATTTTAGTAGCCTTGCCGGGTACTTTTGGAGGCGTAGCTCCCCAGGGTAGTTTGGTGCAAGGCCCCGATGGCTTTTTTTACGGCATGACCGAATGGGGCGGCACTTATAATTTCGGTACTATTTTCCGGTTGTGCGCGGATGGCTCTTATAAGATTTTACGGTCTTTAGATGACGTTAACGATGGCGGGCATCCGGTCGGCGACTTATTGCTGGGAAAAGACGGCAACTTTTACGGCCTGGCCCGCCACGGCGGGGCAAATGGCAGCGGCACTTATTTCCGGATGACGCCTAAAGGAAACTTTACAGTATTGTATTCTTTCCAAAACGACGATACGGGTTACTCGCCCTGGGGCAGTTTAGTAGACGGCCAAGATGGTTATTATTACGGCATGACCAACGCCGGCGGCCACCTCCTAGCCGGGGTTATTTTCCGGGTTACGCCCGCGGGCTCGTACGAAGTAGTGCACAGCCTGGATAACTACGCCGATGGTTCTTCACCGCGCGGTAATTTGGTAAAAGGCCGCGATGGTAATTTTTATGGCCTGACGAACGTAGGGGGTGATTACAATACCGGTACTTTCTTTCGGGTAACATCAAAAGGCCAGTTTACAAAATTGCATTCTTTTTACCAGTTTGACCACGGTGATTTACCTACCGGCAGCCTGGTATTAGGCAAGGATGGTAATTTTTACGGCATGACCGCCCGCGGAGGTAAAAACGGCTTTGGTACTATTTTCCGGTTTACGCCTACCGGCCAGATAAGCATTCTTAAATATATGACGGACCAGTACAACGATGGCGCTAATCCGCACGGCAGCTTGATCATGGATAAGCAAGGCAACTTTTACGGTTTAACCAGTGGTGGAGGCCAACACTTTAACGGTACGATTTTTAAAATTACCCCGCAAGGAAAACATACTATTCTGCACCATTTAAACGGACCTACGGAGGGTAGAACGCCGCTGGGCAGTTTAATTTTTCAAAAAAATACCCCGGTGGCCAATAGTCAAAGTTTAACTACGGCCCTGAATACAGCCAAACAAATAACTTTAACCGGTTCGGGCGCTGCGCCTCTATCGTACCAACTAGTGACCCTGCCCAAACACGGTACTGTAACCGGTTCGGGCGCCCAGCGGACGTATACGCCCGAAGCCAATTATACCGGTACCGATGCTTTTACTTTTACCGTTACCTGGGGCTGTCAAACCTCAGCGCCCCAAACCGTTGCGATTACCGTGGGTCCGGCGGTGGCCAGTACGGTACGCCTGAACGCCGGGGGAGAAGCTGTAGCGGCTACGCCGGGTAACTTTAGCGCCGATGCTTATTTTAAGGGAGCTACCAGTGTATCTACCGCCTTGGTGCCGGTGGCGAATACTACCGACGATCTGCTGTACCAGAATAACCGTAGGGCCACGAATACCGGAGGCCAGTTCAGCTACCAGATTCCGGTAAATAACGGTACGTACCAGGTAAAGCTGCATTTCGCGGAATTGTTCTTCACCGCCCCCGGAAAAAGAAAGTTTAACGTAACCGTCGAAGAGAATATCTGGCTGACTGATTTTGATATTTACGCTGTCGCCGGCGGAGCGCAAACCGCCGTGATTGCCTCTAAAAACATAACCGTAACCGACGGATTTTTAAATTTAAACTTTATTTCGGTGGTAGATAAGGCCAATGTGGCCGCCATAGAAGTATTGCCAGCCGCCGGCACTGAACAGCAATTAAGCCCTTTGCCGGCCGAAGCAGAGCAGGAGGTGATTACCAGCTTATACCCCAATCCGGTAACAGATAAATTTACCGTAGCTTTAAAAATACCCGCAACCGGGATAACTACTACTATTGTGGATGCCAACGGCAGACCGGTAAGCCACAACTCCCACCGGGTATTAGCTCCGGGCAAACTGGAATTTTCCGTGGGCCAGCTTTTGCCGGGTTTATACGCAATGCGGGTAACCGGTAAGGACAAACAACAAACAATGCGGTTTATAAAAAAATAAAAATTTAAAAAATAAAACCCGGTAGGCTTTTGGGCTTGCCGGGTTTTATTTTTACTCGGGGTTATAACTAAATAAACACTAGCAGCACTACAGGAGACTCCAGAATTTAGACGTAATAAGTATGGGGCTTAGGCCAGAAACGCTTAAAGTCGTTTGTGAAAACACAAACTCCGGCTTTGTGCTATACCAGAGACCCCAGAATTTAGATATAAAAAGTATCGGACTTACGCAAAAAATACTATCTAAAAAACAATTTATTGATCTTTAGATAGTGTTGTAAGAAGTCTTTTTTCTGACCGTATTTCTTTTCCCATATCAATCTTGCCATTTTTATTTAATTGTCCGGATTTCAATTCGACAATTGATAAACCGCTGTCTTTCATAGGATTCCCTTCATCATCGCAATGGAAATCATATCTTATAGAGTCTGTACTTTTGATAAACAGGTTTTTATCGAGTACCACCGTTTGGGAACAATAACGAAGGCCGCAATCAGAACCGCACCCATTAACAGTAAGAGGCTCTTGGTTTATGAAATCTCCTGATTTGGTATAAGTAGCTAAAACAGGGTAATAATCGTCAGCTGGAAAGAAGTAAAGGAGTGCATAAAATTTAGAGGTATCGGAAAGAAAACCGTAACAATACGTTTCACTAAAATAATCAGTTCTTGCAAACAAGGTGTCGGCTGAATTCTTGTTCAGCTTTGCGTTTTCCGAAAAGCTAATTCTTTCCGTATCGCTCGTCCACTTATATTTATATGGAAGGGAAACCCTGTTAAACTTTTTAAGAAAAAGGTTAAATAGCTGTTTTCTTTCTAATGCCTTTTTATCCGTTGTATTTACGCCTAATTGGTAATTACTTTGTTGAGCATTGGAATTTGATTGGATTTCTGTATCAGACTCTTTTACCTCTTTCTTTTCTGAATTACAGGAGAGAATACATAAAAGCGTACTTACAAATAAAATTCTTCTTATTTCTAGCATTATACATTATCCGGCACTTATAACTTATTAAAGTATGTTTACAGTTATTCAAAGCTTATTTTTTCGATTTCGGCCATCAGGCGGTTCGTTTCAGCTAAGGCCACGATTATTTTTTGATAATGCAGAATATCGTCGAAATCTAAGGAGCGGCCTTTGCGGTCTTTGAGCCATTTTTGAGCGGGCTGGTAGCCGCCAATGTAAAACTCCCAGGCCGAAGTGGGCACACCGGCAAAGTATTGGGTTTCGTTGATGTACACATCGCCCAAATAATCCGGGTGTTCCTCGCCCGGAGGCGTTTCGGCGTAAGCGTAAGGTATAAACCGGACTTTATCGACTACGTTGCTGCCATCGGCGGGGTATTGGGTGATATAATTTTCGACCGCGGGACTTTCGAGTAAATGGATTTGCCGGAGCTCGCCGCCGAGTTTTACCAGTTGCCAGAATACGTCTGGATTTTTGGGATAAGGGACGCGCGGAAAGTCAATTTTTAAAAATTCTTTGTATTTCTCGCGGTACGTGGGGCTGTGCAGGACGGCGTAAATATAATCCAGCAAATCAATCGGGGCGAAGCTGTTTTTAAACTCCGTCCGCACGTCGGAACTGTTGGCAAAACAAACTTCCCCTTCCGTTTCTTTTTCGGGCGTAAAGGTTAAACCTAAGTTATCGGCAATTTGCTGCACTAGGGTTGGGTTTAAGTTGGGCTTTCTGGCCGCGGATGGCTCGATGCTTTGCTGGCCGTCGGATTTGGGATAGAGGTAGAGAGGGAAAAGATTTACACCACCTCTTCTAAACACATTTGCATCAACTGGATATATTGATACTATGCTAAGACACCATTCTATATCACCTACAGCCATACCCTGTCTTCCAATGCCAAGTAATAAATTGTCTTTATTTAAAACATTTTGAATTAACTCTTTACGTGGATAATCCATCATAACATAACTAAAGTAACAAGGCCGGTTATCAAAAGGTCTGTAGCCACAATTAATAATTTTCTCATTCCAATTTACATCACTTTGAATTTCGGCTCGTGCCTTAAATAGTTTCCAATCTCTATTATCATTTATTTTGTATTTTTTGTAGAGTTCTTCATTAGATAAACTCTTGTTTAGTAGATCAGATGCTCTCTTTTGAATTTCAGTTTTATTAAAATCAATTGCAAAGTCGTCTCTATGAGTTTGAAAACCCATAACATTAATTTGAAATAAAGTAACTGGGTTTATTCCTTCATTATATTTGTTTAAAGAAGTGTTATCAACTTTTTTGAAAAGGTAATTGTTTTGAAAAGGTGTGAAATTGTTAAACGTAATTGATTTAATTGAATTGTTTAACAAGAAATTGTATTTTAATTCGCGCCTTCCGAACAAATCGAAATGAAAAACTTGGCCTAGCTCATCTGCCTTTTTTTTTCCAGTTTTAATAAAGAAATTAATTGAAACACCCTGTTCAATATCAAAGACGTTTATGTCCGCTGTACCATCGGGTGCAACTTTCTTTTTCTTTGCATTTCCATGTAAATCAATGGTATATATTTTATCATAAGTTTTTAGCAAATTCCAGCGCATTCCTCTAAAAGTTGGATTATCTAAAAAACCATGCGGGTTAATAAATGCTAAAATTCCGCTACCGTTTTTTTCAATTAAATGTTGTCCAAAACGCAAAAATTTAACATAATCATCATTAATAAATTTTGAGTTTTGCTCTTTTAATTTTTCTTTTCCGCCCGGTTCTTTTTTATAATCTTCCATCAAACTCATAATCCAATCGCCTTTGTTCGCGCTTTCGCCGCTATAAGGCGGATTGCCGATGACGCACATGACGGGCGTATCGCGTTTAAGGTGGTTGGCTTCGTTGGCTTCGGTGCTGAGCCAGTTGGCGAACAAGGTGCCGGTGTCGGGGTGGTGTTCTTCTAAGCTGTTGGTGAGGTATACCCGCAAACGCTGGTCGCGGGTGGGTTTGTAATGGGTTTCGGTTAACAACAAATCCAGTTTTAAATGCGCCATGGCGTAACTGGCCATCAGCAACTCAAAACCGTTCAAACGGGGCAGCAAATGGTTCTCCACGTAATTGCTCCAGATGCCTTGCTGCCCGGCAAACTTTTTATGAATGTGCTTTACTACTTCGGCCAGAAAAGTGCCGGTGCCGGTGGCCGGGTCCAGAATTTGTACCCGGTGTATTTCCTGCTCTATGGTTTCCTGCTTTACTTTCGAGCGGCGGTCGGCGGTGGCTTTGGTTTCGACGGTTTTTTTTATTTTTAGCTTGCTGGTGTCGGCTAAGCCTTGCGGTAAATTAAATTCGGTTTTGAGAATATCGTCTACAGCCCGCACAATAAAATTTACCACGGGCTGCGGCGTGTACCAAACGCCCCGCGCTTTGCGCAAAGCCGGGTCGTACTCGCTCAGAAACGTCTCGTAAAAATGAATTATCGGGTCTTCGGTTTTAGTGGCTTTGCCGTAGTTTTGCAGCAATTCTTCGACGTTACAGGCCAGAAATATTTCTACCAAACTATCCACAATCCATTTAATGCGGTCGTCGAGGTCGGGGCCGGCAATGTAGCCAAACAATTTGCGCAAAAACGGGTTCGAGCGCGGTATCAACTCGGCCGCTTCCTGGCGACTGAACGTGGGCAAGGTAGGATCGTGCAAACGGGCGGCAAACATGCCGTACGCAATGGTTTGGGCGTACACGTCGGCAAAACCCCGCGGGGTAATATCATGAATCAAAATTTGCTTAAACGCCTGCATCTGGTCCTTCAGCGTGCTGTCCTGGTCGTAGTTTTGGTCGCTGGTCAACGCTTTTTCAATTACTTCGGCCAGTAAACGGGCTTTGCCGGCCATCATTTCGGCCAGCCTACGGGAGCTTTTAATGGTTTGCCCGATGTGCGTGCAAAAATCTTTGAGTAAGTTAATGAAAGCGGCAAAGTTCTGGGGTAAAGGCACAATAACGCCGTGCTGGATTTCGGCAATGGCCATTTTGGTAATAAACTGCCCGTCGCGGTACAAATGAAAATCTAAATAATCGGTAAACAGCAAGTTGTTCAGCGAAGCTTTGTAGCGGTCGAACTGTTCTTTGTTGCCGGTTTTCTTTTGGCCATTCAAATCTTTGTCGCCGATGTCTTTGGCTTCGATAAAACCCACCGGAATATCTTTTCGGGTGAGAATGTAATCGGGCGCGCCGCAGGTTTGCCGTTTGGGTTCGTTGGTGGCCCGTATTTCCGGTACCAAACTTTCGATCAGTTGTTGTAAATCGCCCCGAAAAGTATGTTCGGTGGCGTTGCCTTGTTGGTAGCGTTGGGTAATAATATGCAGGTATTGTTCTACGGTCATGCTAAAATCGGGTAAGCGTATTGTTTTGTAATCTATCGGATAAATCAGGGATATCCAAGTGGATTATAGCCTGATTCTTCTTCAGGCACTCTTTTGCCTTCCAGTTTTTTAAATTTTATTTGATCTTTGCTGGATTTGGGGGAAGGGCGTATGCGGTACGCCCTTTTCCGACTGGGTAGCCAATAAAAAAGGCCGGATTTGATTCCGGCCTTTTTTTTAAATTTTACGGTTAGCTACGCATTCGTTACTACCAGATTCTGCGCTTTAATCCATTTGTACAGTTCTTCTACTTCGTCGCGGCGGCATAACTCCGAACCCGGCGACATCACCGCCGCGGCTCCGGCGGCCACCCCGTATTTCACCGAATCGCTTAAAGACCAGCCTAAAGACAATTTGTAAACTAAGCCGGCTACCATGCTATCGCCGGCACCTACCGTGCTGCGGGTTTTTACCTTCGGGGCCGGAATATGTTCCACCTGGTCTTTGGTAATCAACATCGCGCCTTCCCCACCCATAGAAACCACCAATACTTCGCACATGCCATTCGCCAGCAATTGTTTCCCAAATTGTTCAATTTCACCATCCTGGATATCGGTTTTACCGGCCAGCATGGCTAATTCGTTCAGGTTTGGTTTTAGTAAATAAACGCCAATACCAGCCGCCTGCATTAAAGCTTCGCCGGAGGTATCTAGTATTAACTTCGCTCCGATTTTTTTGGCAATAGTAGCTACCCGGGCGTAAAAATCGTTGGGAACGCCGCGGGGCAACGAGCCGCTCGCCACAATATACTCGGGTTTGGGTAGCGTTTTTTCTAATTTTATCAGGCTGTATTGCCACTCGTATTCCGGAATAACGGAGCCCGGCATCCCAAAGCGGTATTGTTTATCGGTACTGGTTTCGGTTACCGAAAAATTTTCGCGGGTCCATTTTACCGAAGGAATAGGCATGTGGGTAATGCCTTCGTCATCGAGTAATTGTTGCAGTACCTGGCCGGTGGCGCCCCCCGATAAGTAGTAAGCCAGGGAGTCACCCCCCAAATTGCGAATGGCCCGGGTAACGTTAATTCCGCCGCCACCGGGTTCAAAAATAGGGGCGGCACAACGCAATTTATGTTCCGGCTCAAACTTTTCGACGTGCGTGCTTTTGTCTAAAGCCGGGTTTATAGTTAAGGTAACGATTTTCATATTCTTTAAACAGCAGCTAAATGCCTCCGCCCGTTAAAATTACTATTATACTATAATTATAAAACGGATAGGTTACCACCGAGTTATACATGGAAACTCAATTTTAGACAAAAAAATAATTATTTTGCTACTTGTTCGAATAAATTTTAGCTAAATACTTAAAATTTTAAAATTTCTTAATTAAGCCCAGTTGTAAGTTGGTAAAATTGCCAATTTTGTAAACCCCTGTTTTGCGGCCTGTTTCATATGGCCGGGGGTTAACTACATGTAAATAACGCGTATTTATTTTAACGATCCATGCGCACAATACGGGGCGCAAAGGTGCCTAATACTTCTACTTGCTGCAACTGGCTTTCTATGACGTAATGCATATTTTTATAAGCCATCGGCGATTCTTGTAAGCTGCCGCCAATCAGTTCCACGCCAAAAGCTTTTACCAGGCCGTTCATCTCGGTTTGATACAGCACCTGCGCCGCTTGTTTAGCCGACAAGGCCCGTCCGGCCCCGTGCGACGAGGAATCCATGGCGGCTTTGTTGCCAAGTCCCTGAACGAGGTAACCGGGCTGGGTCATGGACCCCGGTATGATGTTAACCATACCGGCAGCGGCTTTAGCCGCCCCTTTCCGGTGCACAATTACATCCTGTCCTTGGTAGTGTTCCTGCCAGGCAAAATTATGCGGGCTATCTACGCGGGCCACCGGCTTTTCTCCGAAACTGGCGCTTAACCGCTCGTGAATTTGCTCGTGGCAAGCCAAGGCGTATTCGTTGGCAATTTGCATGGCTAGCCAGTATTCCTGACCGGCCTGGGTTTGCAAATCCAGCCAGGCCAGGTATTTTGCTTCTACGGGTAAGCGGCACGTATCCATGGCAATTTGCGTATAATAAGCCGCAATGTTTTTACCTAAACTACGCGCGCCCGAATGCGACAAAATGCCGACATATTCTCCGGCGGGTAAGTTAAAGCTGTTTTGGTTAGCGTTTAGCGTTACAGTCCCAAACTCGACAAAGTGGTTGCCGGTACCCGAGCTGCCCAGTTGGTGAGCGGCCCGCATTTTTAGTTGCTGTAAAATTTTAATTTGGTTAAACTCCGGCCGGTCTAAAACGCGGTGCTCCCGGGGTTTTTCAAAGCCGGTATTTACACCAAAGCGGGTTTGGTCTTGCAGCATTTGTTTGAATTGTTGCTTTTTTTGCTCCAACACTGCTGCCGGCACCGGATATAACGTAAAGTGCATGCGGCAGGCAATGTCCATGCCTACGGCGTACGGAATAACTACACCGGCGGTAGCTAAAACGCCGCCAATGGGTAAACCGTGGCCTTTATGGGTATCGGGCATTAAGGCGCCGTGCACCGTTACGGGCAAGCGCATCGCTAAATTCATTTGTTCTTTAGCATCGGCTTCAATTAAGCTATCTCCAAATACGGCGTAAGGCTTTGGCTGTACGTGCAAGGTTACTTCGCCCCGCTCTGGATGCTGTTTGGCCAGAGCCGCAATAATTTCGCCCAGTACCGTATGCGTTACAAACTTATCTGGGGCCAGTAAGGCTTGCCTGAGTACATCTAACTGGGCCGCTGGAGACAAGTGACCGTAATGTTTCTGCATGAGGCTGATAGCTAAATTAATAGATCTGCCGGCGGGAAAACCTAACTCCATCAGGTCGTGTCCCGTTAATTTTTTATTGACCATGTTTGAGGCGCTTGGCACACGACTAGAGGCATAAACTGGCGAACTCATTTCTCAAATATATACGGTTATAAAACAAAAAACCCGAACAAAGGCGGTTCGGGTTTTTTGATGATGCTATAAAAAAAATATCAACAAACGGCCCGGACCAGCTGATTCAGCTTCCAATTTTGGTTAATAATGGCCAGGGTCGCGACGTGAAACATAAAAGCTTATTTAAATTATTTGCAACAAATATAATCGTATTTTTCTTATTTCAAAATAAAAGGACTTTTTCCTTGTTCATCATTTAAAGTCTGCGCGAATAAACAAGCTATTTTTTTAAATTTTAGCTCTAAAAGATAACAGAACCCGTAAAATTTTAGGCGCATTATAAGGCTTCTTTGCCATATTAAGAATCAGAATGATACATTTTAAAATCAATTTGCCTAAATCCCACATAAGCTAACTTATTCGGGATTTAGGCGTTTATGTTTTGGCCGGAAGCAAGCGCCGCTTTCTTCTGGGATTTTGTAGTGGCCCCGTTTAAACAAACCTGATCTGCTATTTAAAAACTACGTACAGGGGTAGCAGTATGTGTATAATTTTAGGAATGCTTTATGGAAAACCATGCTCGCTCTAAACCCGGATACTCCCGCCGGGAAGCTACTAAACTGATCGCGGCGGTGGGCGCTTCGGCCTTTTTACCGCCAACACTTAACAGTGCAGCAACACCAGCTCCCATGCTGCTCCGCAAAATACCCGCTACCGGTGAGTTATTGCCTGCTGTAGGATTAGGTACCTGGCAAACTTTTGATGTGAGCCCGTCGGCAACCATGCGGGCCCCGTTAAAAGAAGTATTGCAGCAGTTTGTAACTTTAGGGGGCAAGTTAATAGATTCGTCACCAATGTACGGAGAGTCGGAAGTGGTGGTGGGCGACTTGGCGGCGGAACTTAACGTTACCAAAAAACTATTTATGGCTACTAAAGTCTGGACCCAGGGGCAACAAGCCGGAATTACCCAGATGGAAACCTCGATGCGCGAAATGCGCAGCAAGCCCTTAGACTTAATGCAAATTCATAACCTGGTAGACTGGCAAACCCATTTAAAAACCTTGCGCGGCTGGAAAGAGGCTAAACGTATCCGGTACATTGGCCTAACGCACTACTTGGTTAGCGCACACGATAACCTGGAAAAAATCATGCGCTCGGAGCCCATCGACTTTGTGCAGCTTAATTACAATATTACCACCCGCGAAGCCGCTAACCGGTTATTGCCTTTGGCCCAAGAAAAAAACATCGCCGTAATTGTAAACCGGCCTTTTGAAAGTGGCAGTTTGTTTAGTGCAGTTAAAGATAAACCTTTACCGGAGTGGGCCCAGGAGTTTGATTGTTTTAGTTGGGGTCAGTTTTTTCTGAAGTATATATTAGGTAACCCCGCTATCACCTGTGTTATTCCGGCTACCTCTAAGATAAAACACCTGGTTGATAACATGCAAGCTGGTTATGGTCGCTTGCCCGATACCCTTACCCGTACCCGGATGGAGCAATTTATTCAAAAACTGATTTAATTAGGTTACAGAGTGGGGGTTATAAGTTGCAGGTTGCAAGTTTAAAATTTGATTTTACAGAAGATTTATCCAGAACAAAATTCTTCAATATCTCAAACGGATATCTATCAGCTAACATTCCTGTAGTAATCGCCAGTCAGAATTAAAAAATCTAAAACTTCCAATCTGCAACCCGTAACCTTAAAACTTTCCAACCTGTAACTTGCAACCTTTAACCTGTAACCAAACTTAAAATTGAATCGATACGCTATTTCCGATATTCATGGTTGTGCTAAAACTTTTCGGTTTCTGGTAGAAGAACGTTTGCAACTGCAACTTACCGATCAGCTTTACCTGCTGGGCGATTACATTGATCGTGGCCCGGATTCAAAGGGAGTGCTGGATTTTATGATGGAATTGCAAGCCAAAAATTTTAAAATAACGGCGTTAATGGGCAACCATGAAAACTTATTGCTGCAAGCCCCGGAAAACCCGCAGTATTTAACAACCTGGCTGCGCAACGGCGGACAAACCACCTTGCAAAGTTTTAATGCGCCGCAGGTAGCGGATATTTCGGCAAAGTACCTAAATTTTATAGCTAAGTTGGATTATTACCACGAGTTGCCCGATTACCTACTGGTACACGCCGGTTTTAATTTTAAAGCGGCGAATCCGTTTACCGATTTCGAGGCAATGATTTGGATCCGGCACTTTGAGGTGAAAGAAAAATTTACACAAGGCCGGCGGATTGTGCACGGGCATACGCCCACCATGGCTTCCGAAATTATGGCCAGTATTGGCCCACCTGCCGAGTCAGTGATTAATATTGATGGCGGTTGTGTGTATTCCTGGCCCCCGGGCTTAGGCAAACTCGTAGCTTTAAATCTAGATACCTTAGAGGTAATAATGGTGGATAACCGCGATGACTTTTAGAATGAGTTGGGTGAGCAGTTTAAATTTAAATTTTAAAAAACGACTCCTTAGAGTATATAGTGCTACCAGAACGCCTGGTCTTACTTAGTACCTAGAGATAGTGGTATCAGTTTGGTTTTTTAGATTGGGTTCCCGCTTCCGGGCAGCAGCGCTACCTCTTGGATTGGTTACCTCATGTTTACCACCAGAGCCAGCAAACTTCGTTTCATTCTTCCGTTCTGGCTAGCCGTTCTTTCCTCAATGCCATTTGCCGAATACGGTCGCGTAGTATTGGAACCTGGGCAGGTGCTTCTGAGTCAAACGGCTGTTTTTTGTGCTTAGCTGCTGTCTAAATTCCGCAGCAAAATAAGCGTATTTAGGCAGATAGCACCAGAGCATGGAGCCGGGAACTGGCTCTAAAGAACAACCACTACTACTTTGGTATCATTTAATTTTTTACAGAGCAAGCACTAACCCTATAACGAACAACTACCGCAAACGCTTATATGGGATTTTGCCGCCATTAAAACTTTTGCTCTTCGTAAGAAGTAAAGAGATTGATAAAATAAAGAAGTTGCCCTTGCTTAACAAAGGGGCCTCATACACCTTAAACAAATGGAATGGCATGGCTACCAGCACGAGTAATACTAAAAATGCCAAAATAGCAGAAACGGGTCAAGCCCGCGTCATAATAATTGGGGGAGGCTTTGCCGGCATGGAGTTAGTGAAAGCCTTACGGGGCGCCGACTTACAGGTAATTTTAATCGATAAGCAAAACTTCCATACCTTTCAGCCTTTGCTGTACCAGGTGGGTACCGCCGCGGTAGAGGCCGATTCGATTATTTATCCGTTCCGGAAGATTTTTGACGAGCAGCAAAACTTTTACTTTCGGTTAGCCGAAGTGCAATCCGTGGATACGGTAAACCAACTGGTGGAAACGTCTATTGGCTTGCTGCGCTACGACTACCTGGTAATTGCCACGGGCGCTACCACTAATTTTTATGGCGATGAGGTTATGCAAAAAAACGCCATTTCTATCAAAAACATCCAGGATGCTTTAGCTTTACGCAATACAATTTTGAGCAATTTTGAAAAAGCTTTGCAGATCGACGACGAGGAGCAGCTCAATAGTTTAATGGATTACGTGATCGTAGGAGGAGGCCCTACGGGAGTAGAGCTGGCGGGGGCTTTAAGCGAATTGCGGAAACACGTTTTTCCGCGCGATTACAAAGAATTGGATTTTATAAAAATGGATATTTATTTAATCCAAAGTGGTGATATACTGCTGAAAGGCATGTCGGCGGAAGCGTCGCAGAAAGCCCGGGATTATCTGGAAAAGTTTGGCGTTAAAATTTTATTCAACCGTAAAGTGAAAGCGTACGATGGCTATACCGTAACCTTGGATAACGGCGAAAAACTAATTACCCGCACGTTAATCTGGGCGGCCGGCGTAACCGGCGCACCCGTGGCCGGTATCCGGAAAGAAAGCATTTTGCGGGGCAATCGCCTGCAAACCGACGAGTACAATCGCGTGGCGGGTTACCAAAACCTTTTTGCCATTGGTGATATTGCCGCGGTAGTTACTCCGGAGCACCCCGAAGGCCACCCGATGCTGGCCCAACCGGCCATGCAGCAGGGCAAGCTATTGGGTCAAAATTTAAAAAAACTGGTGAAAAACCAAGCAATGCGCCCGTTCCATTACCACGATCAAGGCACAATGGCTACCATTGGCCGCAACCAAGCCGTAGCCGATTTAAAAATTTTTAAAAAAGAATTTAAAACGCAAGGATTTATTGCTTGGTTTATCTGGGCTTTTATTCACTTGATTTCTATTCTGGGTTTCCGGAACCGCTTGTTTGTGCTGGTAAACTGGATGGGTAGTTATTTTACCTACGATAAGGGTATCCGGTTAATCGTAGGCCAATCTAAAGAAAACATTCCGGTAGAAGCCGTAACAGAAAAAGCAGTGGGGTAGGAGCGTACCAAATTAATCGGTAGATTTTTAAATGGTACGTTTGGCATTTATAATTCTCTTTCTATTTAACCAGAAAAGTTAAACCCAATATTTATTTAATTTTAGATTTACTCTTTCAAAAGGAATTAAATCAAAATTTTGGCTTAACGGGAATCCAGATTTCTTCTTCAGAGTCAGAATCTTCGTTCTTATACTTTTCGCCCATTATAGCTAGATGTGGCCTTTGATCGAGGTTGTACGGAGCGTGAGGGAGCCATTGGTTAAATATATACGCGTAAGTAGCCGCGCCGGAACTAGCCGGGCCGCGGTGAAGAAAAACGGCATAAAGCCCGGCAGGAATCACTAGGGTTTCTAAACCGGCAGGAATTATTTCCCAGCTGGTAACTTCCTGGGCAGCCCACCGGGTAAATAACTGATGCGGGTTAAACCGATAAAAAAAATCAGGTTCGAATTCTTCTACAGCGTATAAATCCGCGTTGGCTTTATTTTTAATTTCGGGCCTAAGCGGCAAGAAGGAGCGCCATAATTCCTGGGTTTTATTTTCTTCAAAAGTCATTTGTAAAGACTTCCCCAGCAGGTACTTTTCCGGGAGCATTTCCAATCGCAGATGCATAGCATTATAAAAATTTAAAAAAAACGGGTAAGCAAAACTTGCGGGAAGTTATGTGACTCGGGGCGTCAAGCCTTTTAATACTTCTGAGTTTTGGGGTGAAAGGTTTGCCAACTGTGCCAGTATTCCTGGTAGGCCGCAAGTTTAGGCAAGGCGGGTACTACGGGGTTCAGGGCGGTTCCGAGTAAATTATATTGGTTCAAAGCATCGGTCAGCGTATTTTGGGTTAAAGTAAACTTTTGATTTTTGCCGGTACGTTGCAGTGCGGTAAAGCTCTGATTATCCTGTGCCAGAATAACCACAATGGGCTGCTGGTTCAATTCGTCGTATATGATCCGTTCTTTCATTAAGGTATTCCAGTCGTACGCTTTGCTTGCCGGCCCCAAAGTTACCCCCACTACCCACGATTTTGGTTGCCAGGAAAGCGTATCGCGCCGGGTAAGCGAGCCTTTGCGCCGCCCCGTTTCATAATTACTTAAACTGTCGTACTCGGCCACAAACGCTTTATCGGGTTGCATGATTAAACTTTGCGGGTATAGCTTTAACCATTCCGATAAGGATACTTGCGCGCTATTAACTTCCGGGAGCGTTTGACCTTTTAATCTGCCCGCAATAGCTTCGCCGGTGGCTTGGCGCCACCAACTTCGGGTCGTTTTGTCCTCGAACATGGCGTTAAAATGGTCCATGCCCACCAGCCGGAATTGTTCGGGTTTACCGTTTACAGTTGGTTCAAATACCCGGCCGGTGCGGCAAACGGTACAATAAGTAACCATAATGGGTTTATTATGAATAGCATCCAACACTTGATGATGGTACCCTAGGTATTGAATAGGATAAGCGCGGGCCTGGTTCCCGACTGTAACCCCCAATACTAATCTTTCCGGTTTTACAATGTTGGCAGCTGCCGGTGCCATCGTTACCTGGGTGGGTTGTAAGAACATGGCATCGGCGGCCATCTTAAAATTAGCCAGGTAGGCTATTCCGCCTACTACCAACAAGGCCAGTACGGTAAAAACACGGGAAGCGAACCAAGCTTTTTGGAAACTCACCAGGATACCTAACAAAAACAAGCCCCGGATGATCCAGCGCCCGGAATAAAGTTGGTAGGCCAGTTCAATGCTGTTTATTTGCTGACTACCCGGCATGGGCATTATAAAATATACGTTCGCAATTTCGAACAACATTAAACCTACTACACTGGCGTAAAACAATTTTTTCATTTTAATAAAAACTTACTAGGCTTATATACAAATCGGCATTTATCCGGGAACAGCAGCTTCCTGGTTTTCAGTTAATGCTAGTGATTTTTTTTGAATTTTTAAAATTTTATGATCCTGGGGAAAGAATGGCCGCGCTACTGGACTAAAGTATAATTTGCATAAAGCCAAATAAATTACTGTTGCGGCTGTTCCTATGCCGCCTGTTTCGGGAATTCTTTACCAGAATTACAAGCTTTACCAGCGTGGGTTGTGTGCTGCGGGAATCCAATAACATTGTTCTTTTTTAAGCTCAGGGTAAGCGTACCTACTTCGGCTTTGACCCATTTCAATAGTTGGTTCACCCGTTTTAACAACTGCTCGGCGTTCCGTTTTATCATTTTTATCCCAGATAACGAAAGCACTTCTTTGTTTTTTACAGAAGAGCCAGAATTGCATTAAGTACTCGGACAAAATTAATTAAGTGCATAACTTAGAATAAAATATTGACTAATAGTGTCTTATGAATCGAACAACCAACAACTACTAACGAACAACTACTTAATTAACAACTAGTTATAAAAATATATTAGTAAATTAAGTTAAAGGGTGCAATTAGAAAAGAGCCCGTTAAAAATGTCTGAAGTAAATAACCTGTTTAAAAAGCTTCTGGTTTGGTTTACCGGTTTTGCCATTCCGGATTAGATAAAAATTGCCGGGGTGATTTCTGGCAATAGAATAAATTTAAAAAATCATTTTTCAAGACTTACGCAAAAGTTATCCGTGAGCACACTGCTAACGGGCATGCGCCGCTGGTTGTGTCTTTACAACCAGCTTTAAAAGCCTTTCGTGTAAATCCTGGTTATAATAAGCATTTTTACTGGCGGTAATTCTATGCCGGGTTGTTTATTCCATCTCTGTTATTTAAAATTAAATGGTGCGTAGAATTAACTAAAAGTTCGTTACTCCCCACGTAACACAATATAAATATGGCTAAAGGATTACAGGATTTGCTTTTATTAGGCGATCCGCGCTTATACCAAATATGTGAACCGGTACTGGAAAGCGAACGGCCCTTTGTAAAAACCTGGGTAGCCGATTTGCACCAGGTAATGGAAGCCATCCGGGCGAAATACCATTTTGGCCGGGGCATTGCGGCTCCCCAGCTGGGTATTATGAAAAGATTAATTTACCTGAACCTGGATAAACCCTGCATTATTCTGAATCCCGAAATAATAGATCCAAGCCCGCAATTGTTTGAACTGTGGGACGATTGCATGTGCTTTGCTAATTTATTAGTGAAAGTAAAAAGGCACCAAAGCTTAACCCTTAAATACCTCGACGAAAATTTCCGGCCACAGGAGTGGTTTGTCACCGATGCGCTGGCGGAACTTATTCAGCACGAGTATGATCACCTGGAAGGTATTTTATGTACCATGCGTGCGGTAAATGACCAGGCCTATCGTTGGCGGCCAACCCCGGACTAAGGCTGCACAATTTTTTAAATAAATAGCTTCTTTTCTGTCTGTAAGATGCATAGCTACCGCTACGCCCTGCACCCGGTGTATTTGGTGTACCTTTCGTTAAACTTCTAACGGCAATTAAGCAGGGCCTTGGCTTTTTATTACATAAGTAAATGATACAAAAATATACCTACGTGTAGTTTTTTAGCGCTGTCTGCGACTTATAGATGAAATAAACAGAAAAATTTAAACAATGACTGCGCCCTTAGATGCTTTATTTCTGGCCGAGGTTAACCAACACTTAGGCATTGCCCATAAAGTTTGCCGCATGTATGTTTCTGCTGTAGAGGAGCAAGAAGACTTACTACAGGAAATAATGTATCAGCTTTGGCGCTCTTACGCTTCGTTTCAGCACCAAGCCCGGTTTTCTACCTGGATGTACCAGGTTTGTTTGAACACCGCCATTACTTGCCTGCGGAAAAACCAGAAAAACAAAGCAAAAGCTTTAACGGGCAAGCATTTGCAAATACCCGATTACACTTATGCGCCCTCAGAAGATCACCTGGAAATCCTGTATCGGGCCATCGGAAATTTAACGGCCGTGAATAAAGCTTTGATTCTCCTGTACCTGGAAGATTTGAGTTATGAGGAAATGGCGCAGATTACCGGATTAACGGTTTCGAATGTGAGTGTACGTTTGGTGAGAACAAAAAAAGAATTGGAAAAACAACTTAATAATTTAAGCAAAACAGAAAATGTTAGACATGACAGAGTTAAAAAATAAATGGAACCAGAGCCACACGACTCTGCCGGCAACCGAAACGTATGATCCGGCTTCATTCCAAAAAATAATGGTATCCCGCATCCGGAAGCAGCGATACAACAGTATGCAATACTTCTGGGCTTCGCTTGTTTTACAAATAATAGTATACGCGATGCTGTCCCACGTTGCTCTAAAATATTGGTCCGATACGGTCTTGCTGGGAGTAGCGATTGGTTGTGCGCTGCTGTACGTTCCCTTTACCATTATGCTCCTGCGAAAGTTTAAGCAGCTAGCCGTATTACAATTAGGCGAGAAGCACACCGCCGGCTTCAGCATTTACGAATACGTCCACCGGCAACATGCGCTTTTATCAAGCTTTTACACGTTTAAAAAAAGGTATGAGTTGGTTCTTATACCGCTCAGCTCGGCTATCCTGATCTGGGTTTTCTTCCGGATTTATTTACCAGGCGGAGTTATGGCGCATCCGGTAGGAGCTATTATTTGCATGCTGATTACCCTGGCCTCTTGCGCAGCAGCCATTGTGGCGGAAAACAAGAAACGGTTCCAGCAACCCCTTACACAACTACAGCAAATTCTGAACGACCTGGAGCCATTACACCCGCCAGAAAACAAATAATTACCCGTACATTAATTGGCCTGCAACAATACTTATGGCAGGCCGAGAGTAAAATTTAAAAAAAATTAATTTAAAAGCAGTTCGTACGGGGCAAGCGAAACCCTGCGTTTAAGTTAAGCTTCGTTAGTATTTAGGGTTTATTATTTCCGAGCATTACTCAAAAAACGCATACTCATATTTAATAATTTGAATCAAAACATCTTTCGGGCCCGTCCAGGTGGTATGCAGGAGAAGACCTTCTGGGTTAAAAGTATTAAAATAGCGGTTCCGAATTTTACCCGATCTATTTAATTCTATCCGTTCTATTTCATTACCATTCGGGTCATAGCGGATATGCGTAATTTCGGTGATTTTACCGGGGTAGTAAATATGTTTGATCTGGGTAATTTGGTTTTCTTTGTTTAACTGAATAATTTTTTCGTAAGTAAGTTTTTGCTTGTGGCTGTATTCTTTTATTACATATTGATTCTGGAGAGTATCTTGTATTACCTGAGAATTCTGGTTCGAGGTAAGTGCCGAAGAAGCTTGCTCGGCATATTGCAGCGTAGCGGTAGAATCGCCGGAATCATCGGCTTTTCTGTAAAAAGAACCGTCCGGGTCGCAGTAGTAAATAGTGGTGGTATTCTCCAGATCGTGGTACTTATAACGCAGATAATAAAGAGTACGACTTACTTTAGGATTAGGATATTCTACTTTTTGAATGTACGTGATTACTCTACCTTTATCATCGTATTCGTATAGCTGCGTTTCTTTTCCATGGTAGTGGTACCAAGAGCCGAGCTCCGGGATGTACCGGCAATTACGCAACAACTTACCCTGCGCATTAAAGTTTGCTTCTGTTAATAATTTAAATTTTGTGTTTTTTTTCCGGATTCCCTCACTACCAAACTGCCGGATGGTTTTAATTTTTTTACTAGCCCGAAAAGGTTCGAGGTGCGGTTGCAGCAAACTTACCAGTTGCCCCTGAGCGCTCAACTGAATAATAAAAAATAGCATGAATACTTGTAAACGTTTTCTCATTAGAATAAGATCATTCCCACCATCAGCATCTGCTTCGCTTTAATTTACCAATTTATCGTTAAACGCACCTGCCACGCGCGCCCAAATTTTTAAAAAATTAGGCTTACCGGGTAACAGCACCAGTAGTATTGTAAAAAATATTACTCTTTTATTTAACAAATTTTAAAAAGTCATGCGGCTAAAGTTACCTAACAAAAACAATGTTTTGCCCGAAAATTACAACCAAAATCAAACACTTTTATGCTTGTTTAAATGGCAGCTGATGCCACCTTTGCGCCGCCAGAATTAATTGAGTTATGTTTAAGTCGTGCTATTTTAAGTGGTAGCTAGCAAGCAAAAGTTGTGATCCGAAATTCGCTTTATTTAGCCCCCTGCTATCATTAACCAGCTAATTTTTTTAAATTTTAGCAGGACAAGACTGATTAATAGGCAGGTTTAATCAGCTTGTATTTAAATTGTTTTTCTTATAACTTATTGGGCATTAGTATGCATCTGTTTTTTGTTATAGATACGCAATTCCGTTAGTTTTAATCTTTAACCGCCCGCGCCATGACCGAAGCTCTGAAGCAATTTTGCCAAAAAACAGTTAACATGCCCGCAAGAGACCTGGCCTTAATTGATATTTATTTTACCCCGGTTAAGCTCCGGAAAAAAGCTTGTTTGTGGAAAGAAGGTGATATTTGCCGTTTTATTGGCTTTGTAAGTAAAGGCGCTATCCACCACTTTTTCTGTAAAGAAGGCGAAGAAAAAACCTGCGGCATTTCGCTGGAAAACGCATTCTTTACCGATTATGACAGTTTTTACAACTATCTTCCCACTATCAGTAATGCGCAGTCCTTATAAGACTCGTTGGTTTTAACAATTACCAAGCCTCAGCTGGATTTACTTTACCGGGAAAGCCCGATTTTTGAATCTTTAGGCCGGATTCTGGCCGAGAGATCCGTACAGGCAGCCTCCGCCCGGGCTGCTTCGCTGGCTTCTAACAAACCTGAAGAACGCTACCTGACTTTGTTGGAACAAAACCCAACTTTATTTCAGCGCGTGCCGCAGAAATACATTGCCAGTATGCTGGGGATCAGTCCCGAAAGCTTGAGCCGCATTCGGAAAAGAATTTTAACTCCCGTAAAATCTTAACTTAAGTCAACAATTTAGCGGGTTGGCGCACCTTAATTTTGTCAGGTAATTAGTGCTATCTGTATCCGGCAAGCAGCGGTGCCAATAAAAAATGGATTGGTTTATTATGCCGGTTCTGGTAGCAGTACACGACTGAATCTTACCTAAAATTTAAAAAATTATGGAAACCAGCTTATTCTACACACCCGCTAAAACAGTAGTAAACCGCCACCAGACTTTTCTGAAAACCTGGCTAACGCACCATATCCTGGCCAATGTGCTGGGCATGGGTTTGCTACACACTGCTATTTCGCACACCCTTACGGGCCCCCACGGCGTTCGTTTAACCCCGCCGCAGTGGGTAGCCCACACCATTTCGCTGCTTTTATTTTCCTTTATCTTAAATTTTTTGCAAAATAAAGCTTTGCAGCTCCAGTTTAAACGGGGCAATTTTACCGATTTAGGCTATTTTTTAGTGTGTATTCCGAGTGCCTTTTGGATTGGCTATTATGCCTTTTATATTCCTTTCGATATTTTGTTTATGTACCTGGCAATTGGTGGCATTAATGCCTGGCGATTAAAAAAGTACTTTACCGATGAAAAAAAATGGGCCTGGCAAATAATGCTGGCTTTATTAGGGGGCGCCTTGGTGGGCATTGCGGCAGGTATGGCCGCTTATTTTGGTTTTGTAAAAGATATAAAAGTCTTAACCGGTGATTTTTTGCTTTGGCTGTGTATTACGCTGCCGGCCAGCGTTACCTATGCTTCTATAAGTAAGTTATTTCTGCGGCAACATGTAACCGGGAAGGTAGAATAGGCAAATAGCCCGTTTTATAAAAGGTTCAGCATTTGCTAAACCTTTTTAGATGGCTAGTAAAAGCAAGAATTTTTTGCTCGTTTTCGGAATGGTACCATAGAGATTGTGGCAATGGCAAATACAGTGGCTTGATAGCTAGGTTGCAACCAGCTATTTACGCTATTCACTGGGCTCCCAGAGCTCTACCTTGTTGCCTTCCAAATCTATAATATGAACAAATTTACCGTATTCAAAAACCTCTATTTCATCCACAATGGTTACGCCTTCCTTTTTAAGTTGCTCCACCAGATCAGCTAAATTATCCACCCGGTAGTTTATCATAAAGTCTTTGGTGGAAGGCTCAAAGTAGTTACTTGTTTCGGCAAAGGGACTCCATTGCGTAGTTCCTTTTTTCGAGGGATCGGTGGCTTGTCGCCACTCAAAACTGGTTCCGTATTGGTTTGCATCAAAACCTAAATGTGTTTTGTACCATTCACTCATTCTATGGGGGTCTTTGCATTTAAAAAAGATGCCGCCAATACCTGTTACTTTTTTCATTTTATTGGGGAAAAGCGTTATTTAGGTAACCTTTGTTGTGTTGAAAATTAAAACAAGAACAGAATAAGATAACATACTAATTGTTTTTTATTTATTTTATAATAAGGAATCTGGCCAGTTTCCGGATTCGATTCGTTGCTGAAAAAATTTCCCCTTAGTCCGGTTGGATCTATTACTGTGTGTTTTATAAGGCGATTTCCAGCGTGTTCAACTGCGCTTCCCTTTTGGTATTAATATGCGAGCAATTTTCTTGAGAAGTTCTTTGTCTGGTGTTAAAATTTTTTGAAATGTTGAGAGTTATTAGCCCCTGAAATAAAGATTTTTGTCTTTAAAAGTCTAAAAATTGTTCTGTCTTTTATTTTGTCAAACAACGGCAAACCTTTTCCTTCGATCAATGGGTGAATACAAATCTGAAACTCATCAATCAGATTAAGGTTTATGAGCTGAATAAATAAATTCCTACTGCCAACTAAAATATCTTTGCCTGATCCAGATAGTTGATTGAGTTCAAAAACTTTTTTTTCAATTTCTTTAGTTGCAAGTTTCGCACTGTTCCATTGGGTATTTTCAAGGTCTGTGAAAAAACGACTTTGGTACTTTTTCTATTGCTAAAGCGAAGTCGTCCATTGATTTTTTACCCAAAGGGTTATTTAACAACGTTTGCTAAAATTGCATAAGCTGGTAAGTTGTCCGTCTATATAGTATAACTCCTGCCTTGTCCAGAAGTTCGGCATAATGTTGATGTAAATCTTCATCGGGGATACCCGCTGTATGATCGCAAATCCCGTCAAGCGTCATGTTTACGCAATGTTGGCGGACATTTTTTTTATATTATTCCCTCATGCAAGTTCCAAATAGGAAAGCACATCTCATAATCATTCCAAACAATGTCACCATACTCAATGCTGAAGCTCTTAAATTTGTCCTTGTCCATGTATTTTTTTGTCATTGGGTTCTTGGCATTTTTTAAAAATACCTCGAAGTCGATGCTTTGGCTGACCCCGTCTGAAAAGTCGAATTTTATCTTATAACCGTCCAGATAAACAGCCTTGTCAATGGAAACTACCATAATTAATCAATCTTTTTAGTAATTACTTCTGATTTCACTTCTTTGTTGTATATGAAAAAGTCAACCCATTTCTGCACAATGTCTTCTCTAAAATGCTCAACCAATTTTCTTAATCTTCTCTCGTTCTTACTATGCAGGGACTCTTTTCCTTTTACACCTGAAACTCTTACTTCTTTGAATTCACCGTTCTCGAATATTATCTCGGCTATGCTTTCCCGTCCTTGATACTTGCCGTGGACATGTATAGGCTCATGTTTATTGGAATAAAACAAGATGATTAGCCCGAAATATTCGTAAAGCTTTGGCATAAGTAGTTTCTTTTAAAGTTAGAAAATACTTTTTGTTTTTAAAACTTCCGCCAACGGGCCGCGGCTAAAAAACGTTTTAATGGTTTTTAGCTTTTGTTGTGTTCAGTTATTTTTCTAAAATAGACTTAAAGTAATTTTCTATTATTGGATTTCCAATTTCATTTATGTCTTTATGGTATTCCCCAACTTTAGGATGTACATACTCCTTGTTTTTAAGGTCGTCCTCAGGTATTGACTGGGCAATGTTTAAGCCTAATAGAATTTTGTCCTTTAAAAGAATTTCTTCCTTACTTTTAGAGTTATATTCCTCTACATATTTAGCAATTATTGGTAAATCTTGACGAGGAAAAACTTCCTGGCTACCTGTTGGGATATCTATATATTCGGAACAGCAACACAATAGTATGATAAGCAAGCCCCGATGATAAAAGGCTTTATCTTCTTCATAAAACCATTTATCACCATCCAAAGTTAAATACTCCCAATATCTCTGTGAAAATGAATAGGATGGAACAAAGGCATTCCCAAGGTCACCATAATTCTCATCAAAAATCCAAAGAATATCCTTCTTTAAATGATTCAATTCAGGCCAGTCGATTTCTCGTTCACTCCCGTCAGGTTGTATTATGAATTTGTATCCTTCTTTCATTTTAATTAAACACAACGGGCTGCGTGTATGCAAAGCCTGTAGCGAAGCAAGGGTTTTGTATACATTGTGTTGTACCAAGTTTCTATTTTTCTATTTCTTCTTTGAACTGAATGCTGAATTTTGGTTTCAATTGAATTTTCAGCAAGTAGTTTTCTCCAGATAACATAATTCTTTTTTCTAATTTGTTGTCGCTTAGTATTTTGAAGTTTCTTATATTTTGCAAACTCAAATTAGCAATTTCAAAATTAGCTATAGTTACATTAATGGAAATTTCACTATATGAGGGTAAAATCGAAAATGTAAATTCCTCTTTTTCAGAGTTTGTGTATTTATATGTCGATTTGTTATAATAAAATGGAACATCTGGATCAAGCATAATTGGTTCGGACTCAAATACCGCCATTAACTCATACTCTTCTGGATATTCCATTTTTTAAATTTGGTACAACTATCAGATAAACGGAGTTACTCCGGTTATCTGCATTATATTTACCTTAACTATTCCATATATCCACCCAAAATTAACCGATAACCGGAACTTCTAGGCGTTACTTTATTTCCGTTACTTCGAGGATAACGCTGGCCCGGCGGGCATTAACGTTGGGGTTAAAGCCAATGGTCATGAGGTAATTGCCGGATAAGCTGGTTTCGCCGGTAATGTTAGATTTTGTGCCAGGATATAAATTAATTTCTTTTACCTGATACTTTTTAGTTGGGTTTAAACCGCTGAGTTTTATCGGAGAGGTAGTGCCAGCTTGGTAACGGCTCGATACCAAATAGTTAAACATCACGGCCCGGTCTTGGGCCTCGTTCACGTATAACACGGAGGCAAAATCGTTTTCGCGCGGGCTGGCTAAACGGTATAAATCACCGTGCCAAATAACGTCACTCAGCGATTTATAAGTGCTTACGGCGTCCTGGCAGAATTTTAGATCATTCGGTTCCAGTTTGCTTACTACAATGTCAAAACCCAATTTCCCCATCATAGCAACATCGGTCCGGAATTTAATGGGTTGCTTGCCCCAGTCGGTTACGTGGTTGTCGTGGGCAATGGCCGGGAAAAAGTAAGAATACTCGTACTGCATAAAAATGCGCTCCAGCGGATCGGTGTTGTCGCTTACCCAGAACTCGGTAAAGTACTTTAAGGCCCCATAATCTACGCGGCCACCGCCACCGGAACACAACATCATGGGCAAGTTGGGGTATTTAGCCCGGAATCGTTCCAGCACCCGGTATAAACCCCGCACATAATCGACGTACAAATGCGACTGTTTATCTTTTAAATACGCGGAGTGCGCGTTGTATATAACTGCATTGCAATCCCATTTAAAAAAAGCGACATTTGGGTTTTTGGTCATAATATTATCCAGTACGCCGAACACAAAATCTTGTACTTTCGGGTTACTTAAATCCAGCACCAATTGGTTGCGGTACAAATGCTCGGGCCGCTTCGGTTCTTTAATGACCCATTCCGGGTGCTTTTCGTACAGCTCACTTTTGGGGTTTACCATTTCGGGTTCTACCCAAATACCAAATTTTACCTGGTTGTTCTGGGCTTCTTTTACCAGATAACCTATGCCGTGCGGCAATTTTTTTACGTTTTCCTGCCAGTCACCGAGGCCGGCGTTATCGGCGTTGCGGGGATATTTGTTGGCGAACCAGCCGTCGTCGAGTAAGAACAAGTCTACGCCTAATTTTTTGGTATCCTTAATTAACTCGGCCAATTTGGGTTCGTTAAAATCAAAGAAAGTAGCTTCCCAGTTGTTTAATAAAGTCAGGCGTGAGCCGTTGCCTTGCAAGATGCGGTATTGGCGGGCCCAGCGATGCAGGCTGCGGCTAGCGGCTCCTTTACCTTTATCCGAATAGGTATATAAAAACAGCGGTGTAGTAAATTCCTGGCCCTTGGTTAAGGTGTATTCCGAGGCGTGCGGGTTAATGCCGGCAATCAGGCGTAAATTATTTAAAGGATCTACTTCTAAATCTACCCGGAAATTACCGGTCCATTCTACCGAGCCGTACAACACCCGGCCTTCGTCTTCGGTTGCCGGCCGGTCCAGCGAAACCATAAAGGTAGGCGGTTGGTATAGGTTGGCGCGGGTACCCAGTTTCGTGTCGAGTACTTTAATACCGGATGTCAGGCGAACTTCTTCGGGTTGCATTTCTTTGGCCCAATCGCCATGGTAGTGTTTCAGCCAATAATTATTTGCCGATAAGTACAGGTTAGCTGAAGCGTATTTATTAAGGGTTACGTTGCCTTTTTCGTTGTTCTTAATTACTGACCATTGTTCTACTACGTCCTGGGCGGCGTATACTTTATAATACAGGGTAACTTCCAGCCCATAGGCTGGGTCGCGGAGCACCACACTGGTGGTGCTAACATTGTTATCGGCTTTTTGTACATTGTGGCGCACGTACTGTAAATCCAGCGACGTGTTGCCGTCGGCGTGGGTTACCTGTATAGCTGGTTCTACCAGGTTGCGCGACCCACCGGGGGTATAAGCGGCGTTTAGAATGCCCGAATAATCGTCGCCGCGCCGGTTCATCGCCGGGGCGTACTGGTACTCGGCGCTATTATTTAGTTTGGTGCCAAAATGAATGATCCCGACTCGTTGGTCGGTTCCTACCTGCAGGGCCATGCCAAAGTGCTGCGTTTCAATGGGAATAATGGTGGCTTTTTGGGCTAGGACCGGTACCATAGAACTACAAATAAAAAAAAGAAACAAACTACTGCTTTTTAAAAAGCAGCCGGATAAAAAATTGCCGCGGGTAAAGTGGTTCATAATCAATAATTAAAGCAGATGAATGGAGTTTAGGCCCAGGATAAGGCTGGTTAATACCGGTAAATTACAGGTAAGTTTTGGAAATTCGCACATATTTTTTCTGATTTCATGAACCGATAAAGGGGATTGTAACCAAAAGGGTAAGTACTAATTTTAAAAATTTAAGTGGGTGGGTTACATGCATTGCGGCCAGAGTAGAACCCTGGCGCACGGCAGGGCCGCTTCTTTAAAGTTAAAAAAGAGGCTCCTGGGGCAGAAAAGTTCGGAGCTGGTGAGTAAAAACCAGTCAACGAGAAATTTAGGCCAAGCCATGGCTCTACCAACGCAAAAATTTAAAAAATTCGGAAACTCACTCGTTGTTATCTTCAAAAATAAATATCAGTATTGTAGTTAGGAAATAACCACTTAATTTACTTCATGTCTAGATTCTTCTTGTTTACCATTACGCTTAGCTTGGCGTTAATACATAGTATTGTGCCGGCTAAGGCCGTATCCTTGCCTAAGATATTCGGGAACCACATGGTGTTGCAACAAAATGCCGAAGTTACTATTTGGGGTTGGGGCAATCCCGGGGAAGAGGTTACGGTTACCGGCAGCTGGAACCAGGAAGCCGTTAAAACAAAGGCGAGTAATCTGGCGCAATGGCAAGTAAAACTCAAAACGCCGGCGGCGGGAGGTCCTTTTTCCATGACAGTAAAAGGGCACAACGCCATTAACCTGGAAGATGTACTGATTGGAGAAGTGTGGCTGTGCTCCGGGCAATCGAACATGGAATGGACCACCAATGCCGGTATTGATAACGGAGCGCCGGAAATCCCCAAGGCTAATTTTCCGTCCATCCGGTTTTTTACGGTGCCTCACAGATCCGCCGATGGCGCCCAAATTGATGTCGCGGGCGAATGGGTAGTGTGCACGCCGCAAACTATGCCGCATTTTAGCGCAGTAGGTTACTTTTTTGGCCGGCAAATTCATCAAACCCTAAATCAGCCGGTTGGCCTAATTAATAGTAGTTGGGGAGGCACGCCCGCCGAAGTATGGATCAATCCTGAGGCTATTGCGCAAAACCAAAGCTTAGCCCAGGCGGCGGCGAAACTCGAGGAGGTACCCTGGGGGCCGGTTAAACCCGGTAAAGCTTATAACGCCATGATTGCCCCGCTTATTCCGTACCGGGTGGCTGGTGCTTTGTGGTACCAGGGCGAAGCCAACGTGAGTGATCCGGGCAATTATGCGCAGTTGCTTCCGGCTTTAATACAGAATTGGCGCCAACAATGGCAGCAAGATTTTCCTTTTTATTTGGTGCAACTAGCACCTTATAAGTACGGCCGACCGCACGAAGGCGCCATGTTGCGCGAAGCTCAACGACGCACTTTAACTACTCCTGGTACCGGCATGGTGGTTATCAGTGATATTGGTAATAAAGACGATATTCACCCCAGAAATAAGATAGACGTGGGTTTACGATTGGCTAATCTGGCTTTAGCGAAAACCTACGGCAAAAAAGAAGTGACTTATTCAGGCCCTTTGTACAAAAGCATGCAAGTAGAAGGTAACAAAATCCGGATTAATTTTGATCACGTGGAAACCGGATTAGTAGTAAAAAACGGCAAAGAACTAACCCACTTTGAAATAGCCGGACCGGATAATCGGTTTGTGCCTGCTTCTGCCAAGATTAGTGGTAAAACAGTACTTGTGCAAGCCCCGGAAATTAAAAATCCGGTGGCCGTGCGGTTTGCCTGGGATAATATTGCGGAACCTAATTTGTATAACAAAGCGGGTTTGCCAGCTTCCACGTTTCATACCGGTGCCAACTTTGCCGAGAGCAATTAAGTACAAGACGCAAAATCCAAAGTACCGGCGCAAAAATTTGTGAATAAAAAGTAGTAATTCTTCTGCCCGCAGGTAAATAAATTCTTTCATTATTTTATGAGTATCTTTATAGCCTCTTGTTTTTTAAATAAAGTAAGTGCAGGAGATAGGTGTTATCTTGTAAATATGTTATTAAAAGATTCTTTCTCAGGTTCTCACCAAGAGCAGATAGCTACTTATTTTTGTCAGGTATATTTTACTTTTGATCTGGAGAAGCAGCAATTTATTTATTTGAATCCGGCGGTTGAAAATATACTTGCCCGGAGGCCAGTTGCTATAATCGAGAATCCAGCTATACTGCTGGATTACCTTCATCCCGAAGATCAGGAATATGTACACGCCGAGTACCAAAACCTGATGCAGGGGCAAGTAAAAAGAAGATAGAATTTAGGCTTTTATTTCCGGATAAAGCTGTAAAACACCTTAGTTTAGCTATTTACACAAATCACGCGGAGCCTGGCAAGCATCTGCTGGTAAGCGGATACGCCGAAGATATTTCGAAGCAAAAAGAATACCTGCATAACATTCTAGAATTTAACGCCAAAAAGAACGCTACGCTCGAGATATTATCCCACGATTTAGCCGGTCCGTTTAATAATATTCAGGGCTTAATAGATATACTGGAAGAACAAATTCCGGACAAAGATGGGAAATTATCGAAGTTGCTGCATTATATCCGGGAAAATGCCAAGGTCGGTTCCGATATGATTCATGATTTTGTAGACAACGAATTTCTGGAATCATCGCAGGTAGTGCTGCGCAAAAAACGCATTGATATTGTGCAGAAATTAACGAACGTGTTGGAGAATTACCAACAGCAAGCCGACTTACTGGCCAAAGTTTTTATCCTGAAAACAAGTGGCCACCCCATTTACCTGTACCTGGATGAGATGAAGTTTATGCAGGCAATCAATAACTTAATTTCTAATGCGATTAAATTTACCAACGACAACGGCCAGATAACCGTTAGCATCGAAGAACAAGCCGGTTTTGTTATAATTCAGGTAGCCGATAACGGTATTGGTATACCCGAACGCTTCCAAAAATGTTTGTTCGACAAATTTACCAAAGCCCGTCGCCGGGGCATTAGAGGAGAAAAAACCACCGGTTTAGGAATGTCTATTATTAAATTAATTGTAGAATTACACCACGGTACTATCTGGTTCGAAAGCGAGGAAAATAAAGGCTCTACTTTCTTTGTGCAAGTGCCCATGGACATTTACTAGCAATTGTCTTACCTCTTGTTTTTTAAAAATTTAAAAAAAATTGCGTTTCTGAAGCTTAAACCGCTAGTGGGTTGCGTAATGGGGGATTTATTAAAAAGCAAAAAAGGAGCGCAAATGAGCTCCTTTTGAAGAATAGTAAAAAAATTAAATTTATTTAACGAGGAGCTGGTGTTAGTTCGGCTACGTTACTCTCTTAGTTTTTTAGTTCAAGAATACTTTTCGCATTTCGCTGTATTTATCGGCTTGTAGTTTTATGTAGTACAATCCTTTATTAAATCGGCTTAGTTCCAGTATTTTAGTGGTTTGATCTTCGGTTTCGTAAAACTTTTCGTGCAGTACCACATTGCCTATTATGTTTATTACCTGTAACTCTACATTCTTCTCCCGAAAGCCTTTGAGCGATAAAAATAGTTTACCGGTAGTTGGATTCGGATATATTTTTATTTCCTGAACTGGTTCTTGGTGTGTGGTGGCTACTATGGCTGCGGGAGCCACTTCAAACTTTCCGGCTGCATTTACCGGATCTACCAATGGCAGGTTTAGAAAACCAATTGTTAACAGGAGTATTAATTTATTCATAAGTATTTTAAAATTTTAAGGTTTGTAAGTTGTACTTACGGAATTCTGATTTTTAAATCCGGTGCTTCAAAATCTATAGCAGTTATATTTAGCTCTAGCTTATAGGTATTAAAAAGATGAATGGATTAATGAATTAATGAAACTTTACTACCTGCTTATAAATGAAGTAGGCAAAATTAATGCTGAACTTACTGGAAATAATGGGGGAAAGATATATTTATTAAAAAACTTAAAAACCCCTGCAATTAAACCCGTAAGTGCATAACTTTTAAGATACGTTCGGCATCCTAAATGGCACTTTTTAGAATTTAAACTGCCTGAAAATTTAAAAATTTATTCAGGAACAGCGCATCCGGATTCAGGTAGAAAATCCCAGACTTATTGGCGTACAAACGATTAAAAATAGAAATTATACGGTGTAGAGTTCTGGTAAATAGAACAATATACATTAGCCGCTTTTCTTAAAATTGTAATTGTTTAGTCTTTTAATAATTTCAACTTCATTCAATAATCAGCGGTCTAAAACCAAAATTTCGGGTGCAGTATGTTTCAAGTACCGCCTCAGGTTGCGCGAATCAGAATGAGAATTTTTTAATTTAACAGATGCCGAATTGTTTCTATTCCGGTTCAACTTTTTGCGGAGTAGCTATATAACTTATGTAGAATAAAATAATTTTTCAGGAGCGGCTTACCAGTGGGCTGTGGTATAACTAAAGGTGATTGGTAATGGAGCCATAAGTTGTCGGTATATCGCTTTTAACAAGTACCAGAAAGAAAAAGCGCCAAGCTGTTTAAAGTAAAACAGACAAACTAACTACTGGAATAATGATTAGGTATTTTTTTATCTATCACTGCTGAACACAGCGCTTATTTTTAGGGAAGTGGCTTTGTAAAACCGAGAAGTTAACTTTGTTTTATCCTTTTCTTGCCAACCTCCAGCATCTATAAACTTTCAAAGAAAAAATAATTATTTTCTTAAAATAAAATAGATAAGTATATTGTAGAGAAGAACGCAAAAACCACCACATTTTCCGGTGGAAAAAGCCATTCTTCCGGGTTAGCTTTAGTAGTTGCAGAAATTGGGTGCCTTGAAAACAAAAACAATTACGTTAAAATTTAAAAAAAACAGTCCTGTCCGGAGTAACCTACGTTTAAAATGGCGGTTAACTGGCCAAAACTTGCTATTCTGGGGTTTGTTTCTGTTAATCGCCCCGCGCGGCTTAGCTCAGTTTACATTATTGCCAGCCCAGCAAACCGGCGTTGGTTTTGTAAACAAATTAACCGAATCGGAGACGGCCAATGTGCTGGCTTACGAATATTTTTACAACGGCGGCGGCGCGGCAGTGGGCGATTTAAACAACGACGGCTTACCAGATTTGTTTTTTACGGGCAACATGGTTCCCGACCGGCTTTATATCAATCAGGGTAACCTGCAATTTAAGGATGTTACGCTTAAGTCGGGTTTGAATGCCGCCAAAGGCTGGAAAACGGGCGTGTCGCTGGTAGATCTAAACCAGGATGGCTGGCTGGACATTTACGTGTGCTATTCCGGCAACGGCCAACCGGAAAACCGGCGTAACAAACTTTACCTGAATAACAAAAACCTCACTTTCAGTGAAAAGGCCGCCGAATATGGGTTAGATTTAAATACCCACAGCACCCAGGCTGCTTTTTTGATTACGACAGAGATGGTGATCTGGACTGCTTCAGCCTGAACCATAACGTGAAAGATTTTAAACGCTTTGATGCCGCGGCGGTAAAAGCCATGCGCGACGAGTTTGCCGGCGACCGGCTGTTGCGCAACGACAATGGTAAGTTTGTGGATGTAAGCGCCCAGGCTGGTATTAAAGGCAACCCAATTGGTTTTGGTTTAGGCGTGGCTATAGCGGATGTAAACCAGGATGGCTGGCCCGATATCTACGTATCCAACGATTACATTGAGCAGGATTATTTTTACCTGAATAATAAGAATGGTACTTTCACCGATAAGTTGGAGCAGGCTATCGGGCATGTAAGTTACTTTTCCATGGGCAACGAAATTACCGATATCAACAACGATGGCTTGCCGGATATTCTTACTTTAGACATGTTGCCTGCCGATAATTACCGGCAGAAATTACTGTACGGTCCCGAAAACTACGAGACCTACCAGAACATGCTCCAGAACGGGTTCTATCACCAGCTCATGCGGAATATGCTGCAATTAAACAACGGCGATGGTACTTTTAGCGAAGTGGGCCAGTTGGCGGGCATTTCCAACACCGATTGGAGCTGGGCACCGTTGGTAGCGGATTTCGACAACGATGGCTGGAAAGATTTGTTTATTACCAATGGTTACCTGCGCGATTACACCAACATGGACTTTATGAAGTTCTATGCCGACCAGAAAATGAAGGAAGCCCAGGGCAGTCCTACGGCCTTAATGGATATTATGAAGCAAATGCCGGCCACAGCTACCCAAAACTATATCTTTCGTAACAACGGCCGGTTAGGATTTGAGAATAAAGTAAAAGAATGGGGCTTCGATCAAACTTTTCTCTCAAATGGTGCTGTTTACGCCGACCTGGATAATGATGGCGATTTAGAAATAATTACAAACAACGTAAATCAGGAAGTTGCTATTTACCGCAACGAAGCGCGCCCTGCTACCGCACATTATTTGCAAGTACAATGCGGGGCCGGATATTTGGCCAAAGCTTTAGGAACCAAAGTCTGGGTGTACAGCAAAGGCACCCAGCAATATCAGGAATTTTACCCTTCGCGCGGCTTTCAGTCGAGTATGTACCAGCCGTTACATTTTGGTTTAGGTACGGCCACTGCTGCCGATAGCGTGCGCGTGGTATGGCCCGATGGTAAGCAGCAAACTTTAACGCAGGTAAAAGCCGATCAGAAAATAATTTTAGAACCTTCGGGAGCTATCAAAAATGGGTTGCCGGTAACACGGGTCAAAACGCTTTTAACCGCGGTAAGTAAAGATACTTTGCCCTACGAGCATCAAGAAGACGAATATAATGATTTTAAGCGGCAGTTATTAATGCCCAACATGTTGTCGTACCAGGGGCCTCGCCTCGCGCAGGCCGATGTTGATAAAGACGGGCTAACGGATATATACGCAGCTGGTGCCAAAGGGCAGGCTGGTACCTTGCTTTTGCAGCAGAAAAACGGGTCCTGGAAAGCTAGTAACCCGCCGGCTTTTGTAAACGATTTTATGTTTGAAGATACCGGCGCCGTCTTTTTTGACGCGGACCAGGACGGTGATCCGGATTTATACGTGGTAAGCGGCGGCTATGCGTACCTGGAAAAAGACATGCTGCTGCAAGACCGGTTGTACTTAAATGATGGCACTGGTAATTTTTCGCGGGCGCACGGTAATATTCCTTACGAAAGCAGCAGCGATGCCTGTGTTACAACCTTGGATATAGATAAAGACGGAGACCTGGACTTGTTCGTGGGGGGCGGGTAATTCCGGGCAAATACCCCGAGCCCGCCAGTAGCCGCATTTTACTCAACGATGGTAAAGGCAAGTTTACCGAAGAAACCGTACAACGGGCGCCTTTTTTAGCAAAAATAGGCTTAGTAACCGATGCCGTAGTGCTGGACGTAAACAAAGACACCTGGCCCGATTTAATTATTGCGGGTGAGTGGATGCCCATCACCGTAATCTTGAACCAGCAAGGAATTTTAAAAAAATCTGAAAAAGCGGTGCTTGGCCCGGGTACTACCGGCTGGTGGAACCGTTTGGCCCTAGAAGATTTAGATAAAGACGGCGACCAGGATCTGGTAGCGGGCAACTTTGGGCAGAATACGCAATTAAAACCTACCGAAAAAGAGCCGGTTACAATAGTTTACGGCGATTTTGATCAGAACGAAGCCATTGATCCTTTTCTGTGTTATTATATCCAGGGTAAATCGTATCCATTAGTTAGCCGCGACGAAGCTTTAAATCAAATGATTCCGCTGCGCAAGAAGTTTACCAGTTACCGGGCGTACGCTAATGCCACCATAACTGATATTTTAACCCCGGAGCAACAGCAACAGGCTCAAACTCTGCAAGCCGCTACTTTCCAATCGGTTATCCTGGAAAACAAAGGCGACGGCACTTTTGCGATGCAGGAATTACCGCTGGAAGCCCAGTTTGCACCCGTGTATGCTATTGCCCTCGTGGACGTAGACCACGATGGTTTCAAGGATATTATTCTGGGCGGCAATCAATCTTACACCCGGTTAAAAATTGGAAAAATGGATGCCAATTATGGCATGGTGCTGCGTAATCAGGGAAAACTTAAATTTACGTACGTGCCCCAGTGGCAGAGCGGCTTACAGGTAAAAGGCGATGTCCGGGATATTGCGGTTATTAAAAAAGGCAGTTCTACCTTGTTGCTATTCGGCCGGAATAATCAAAGCACGCAAGGTTATATCCTTAACATTCCTGGTTTATGAAAAGAGCAATTTGGCTGGTGCTACTGGTACTGGGTATAAGAGCTACAAGCAATGCCACGCCGGCCAGTTACCCCGCCGATGCAAAAACCTATGTTCAGATTTTAAAGAAATTAACGGATGTAATGGTGCAGGATGTAACCGGGCCTTGTGCCGCCGCCCGTTATTATGCTTATGCCAACCTGGCCGCCTACGAAGTACAAAACCAACAGGCTCCTCCGGTCCAGTATACGTCTTTCCGGGGAATTATCCGCGACTATCCGGAATTTAATCTTGCTGCAAATCCCGCTGTTAATGCCAACTTTGCCAGTTTGTACGCCTTGCTCCGCATGGGCGAAGAATTATTGCCATCCGGTTATTTACTGGAAGAGTCGCGCCGGCAATTACTGCTGGAAGCCGTTAAAAAGCACCGCCTGAGTAAAGCACAACTAGACGGTTCCGTAGCTTACGCCGACCAAATCGTTAAGCATTTACTGCAGTATGCTGCAAAAGACGGCTATTTAAAAACAACGGGTTATCTGCGGTATACACCATTAAAACAAAGTAGCCACTGGCAGCCCACCCCGCCGGCTTACCAGGAAGCTTACGAACCTCATTGGGGAACGCTGCGGCCGTTTTTGCTGGATAGTGCCGCTCAGTTTAAACCAACTCCAGCAGTAGCTTATAACGAACAGGACGGTACGCCTTTTTATAATTTAGCCCGCGAGGTGTACAATATAGGCAAAACTATGAGCCCCGAACAGCGCAATATTGCTAACTTCTGGGATTGCAATCCTTTTTTTCTGGTGCAGCAAGGGCACGTGAGTTATGGTACCAAAAAGATTTCGCCGGGCGGGCATTGGATGGGCATTACCGGTATTGCTTGTATGCAAAAACAACTTAATCTGGCGGCAACTATTCGCTGTCATGCTTTGGTGAGTATTACCATGGCCGATGCTTTTATTTCTTGCTGGAATGAGAAATACCGGAGTAACCGCATCCGGCCCGAAACGTTTATTAACACCCACCTCGACCGCAACTGGCGGGCTTTGCTGCAAACGCCGCCTTTTCCGGAATATACCAGTGGCCACAGTGTGGTATCAGCGGCAGTTGCTACCTTACTCACTGCACTTTTAGGCGATAAATTTTCTTATACGGATACGGTAGAAGTGGAATTTGGCCTACCCGCGCGGTCTTTTACTTCTTTTCAGCAAGCAGCCCAGGAAGCGGCTCTCTCCCGTTTGTACGGCGGCATTCACTTCCGTGACGCCATTGATAACGGTTTTAGCCAGGGCCAGCAAATCGGGCAGTATGTCTTACAAAAGTTAAAGCAAGAATAATTAAGCTACTGCGGAAAAAATATTAAAAATTTAAAATTTTAGAGTATCTTTTATCCTAAATGTGCTCTATTAAATAGCTGAAAATCTACCTTGTTGCCATTTAAATTGGGTTGCGCACTGTGGGGTGCTTTTTGTAATTATTATTTAATTTATTGCAGTAAGCGCACAAGCAAAATCCGGGTAGATTGCTATTACCCAGTAGTTATTATAAACAATTTGATAATATATAACTATATACCTGAATATTTAAATTTTTTTCAAGGTTATGAGTATAATTCAACTAATTATTAAAATTTTTCAAACTAAATAGGGCATGCCAAATTAAATGTTAAATTTATAACCATAATAGCTAATCTCCCTTTTTGTACGAGCCCCTTACGACCATTTTAAAAATGGTAGAGTTTCAGGAAGTTGAAACAAACACGACTATTGTAACACATTTTAAAATTTTAATCACCAAACAATTAAAGCAATGAGAAAAAAATTACTTCTTATTTCCTTTATGATGTGCTGGCTCACGGTAAACGTGCTGGCTCAGGTATCTATAAAAGGAAAAGTAGTTGCTGCTGGTAATGAGCCCTTACCGGGAGTTAGCATTCTAGTTCAGGGCACCAACCAAGGTACCACCACCGATGTAGACGGTAACTATACCTTACAAGCTCCTGCTTCCGGCACTTTGGTTTTTTCTTACATTGGCTATACCGCCAAAAATGTAGCCATCAACAACCAGTCAACTATTAACGTTACCCTGGACGCAGATACCAAACAGTTAAACGAGGTAGTAGTAACCGCTCTCGGTATTCAGCGGGAGAAGAAGTCTTTAGGTTATACTATATCCGAAGTAAAAGGGGAGAATCTGACCCAAGCGCGCGAAAATAACTTAGCCAATGCACTATCCGGTAGAGTAGCCGGGGTAAACGTAAGCGGAGTAGCTTCCGGACCCGCTGGTTCTTCGCGGGTAGTGATCAGAGGGAACAAATCGCTAAAAGGTTCTAACCAACCACTCTACGTGGTGGATGGTATACCGATGGACAACTCTAATTTTGGGCAGGCTGGCGTATGGGGTGGCGTAGATAGAGGTGATGGCATGGCCAGTATCAATCCCGATGATATTGAATCTATTACGGTTTTAAAAGGAGGAGCAGCATCTGCACTTTACGGGTCCCGCGCCGCTTACGGTGTAATCAACATTACTACCAAAAAAGGTTCCAAAAGAAAAGGACTAGGCGTTGAGTATAATTCTAATTTTGTATTTGAAACCTTGAATAATCAAACTGATTTACAAAAAGATTACGGCAGTGGTAACTACGTTCGTTCTAATCCCACCGATCCCACTTCGCCGTTTGTAGCGGCTAAACCAACTAGTCCTTTACAAGCGTATAACTGGGGCGATGTATCCTGGGGACCCCGTTTTGATGGCAGCCCGGTTATTCAGTTCGATGGCGTAACGCGGCCATATTCCTACACCGGTGATAACTGGAAACGTTTTTACGAAACGGGTACCGCTTTTACCAATACGCTAGCTTTAACGGGTGGCGGCGAAAATCAGACCTTCCGTTTTTCTGTTTCTGATTTACGCAGTAAATCCATTATGCCAAATTCTGGCTTCGACCGGATGAACATGTCTCTAGCTACTGATGGTAGATTTGGCAAAAAAGTTACTTTCAATGCCAAAATATTGTACTCCCACGAAGATGCCAAAAACCGTCCTTTCTTATCCGATTCTCCTAACAACGCTTTTCAATCTATTTACCGGATGCCGGGTAATTATAATGTACTGGATTATAAAGGCGATCCGAATAAGCCAGGGGCCATTGCGGCTAATACCGATCCGGCTCTCTTAAGTATTTGGGGTAAAACCGTGGGCGAAGAATTCCAGCAATCCAACAATCCCTGGGGGCAAAACCCGTATTGGGTAGCCTATCAAACTTCGGTTGATGACGTGCGGGATCGAATTATACCATCGGCACAATTGCGGTACAACATCACCGATTACTTATACCTTTCCGGCCGGATGGGTATGGATTGGTTCACGCGGCGCGACCAGCAAGTTACTCCTCAAGGAACCGGCCATACCCGAAGCGGTTCTATGAACGAAGGTGAAGACCGCGTTCGGGAAATAAACATGGAATCTATTCTGGGAATTGATAAAACCTTCGGTAAAATTGGGGTAAATGCTTTTGTGGGGGCTAACCGCATGCGCCGGAGCAATGAGCGCCTTAATTTAAATGGCAATGGTTTTAACGTACCTTTCGAGCAATTTATTAATAATGCCGCTACCCGTACTTTCGACTATGCTTACGGGGAAAGAGGAATTAATTCCGTATTTGCCTCGGCTGAGGTTAGTTATAATGATTATTTGTTTTTAACCGGAACATTGCGTAAAGACTGGTTTTCTGTTTTAAACCCAGCAATTAACGATATTGTATATCCTTCGATTGGGGCTAGCTATGTATTTACAGAGTCGTTTAGTACGATGCCGGAATGGTTAAGCTTTGGTAAAGTGCGGGCCTCCTGGGCACAAGTAGGAGATGCCAACTCAGTAGATTCCTACCAAACGAATAACACCTATTCGCTTTTAGGAGCTACTCATCTGGGTCGCCCCATGGCCTCTTTCTCGACGGCGGGTGGTAATAACGGCTTAATCCCCAATACAAATTTAATTCCTTTAACTTCTACAGAGCTTGAATTTGGAACCGAGTTGCGGTTTTTGGAAGATCGCTTGGGCTTAGAATTTACTTATTATCACCAGAAAACTACTGATGATATTCTCAATGCTACTATTTCCCGGGCCTCTGGCTTCGGCACAACTTTGGTAAATATTGGCGAACTGGAAAATAAAGGGATAGAAATTTTATTAACTGCTACGCCGGTAAGAGGGGCCTTTACTTGGGATGCTTCTTTAAACGTAGCCCGCAACCGCAATAAGGTAATTAAACTGATTGAAGGTAATCCGGAACTTATTGTGGAAGAGCCACGCACCCGGACCGTGTTTGTAAAACACATTGAAGGTCATCCTTACGGCGAATTAACCGGTTGGGTACAGAAAAAAGCTCCTGATGGACGGTTAGTGTTTGAAGCCAATGGGGCACCCGTACAATCCGATAAAATGGAGATTATTGGCAATGGCTTAGCCGATTGGACTGGTGGTTTAACTAACTCTTTCTCTTTTAAAAACTTCAATTTGAATTTCTTGGTTGATTTTAAATTAGGCGGTGAAATTTACTCCGGTACCAACGTACGCCTAACCCAGTGGGGCTTGCACAAGCAATCTTTAATTGGGCGCGAAGGTCAAGAGCCCTTAACAGTATCCGGCGTAACCCAAAATGGCAAAGATGCCAGTGGAAATCCAATCTATGCGGAATTCAATAAAACCTTAACCCCCCAGGAAGCCCAAAACTACTGGAACCAACTAGGCGAAAGAGCCCAAGATCGCTTTGTGTACGATGCTTCTTTTGCGAAACTGCGCCAACTTACTTTCGGCTATAACGTTCCGCAAAGCTTCCTGAAAAAGACTCCTTTCCAAACTTTGAGCTTGTCTTTTGTCGGCCGTAACCTAGCCATTCTTTGGAAAAATACCGATAACATCGATCCGGAATCAAGCTATTCCAGCGGTAATGGCCAGGGTTTGGATTACTTTGGTATGCCGCGTACACGCAGTTATGGTTTTAACTTACGGGTAGGATTTTGATCTATTTAAATGTAAACACGAAAATGAAATACATACATAAAATACTATTAGGGGCCTTCGGGATGGCACTTCCCCTGGCCGGCTGCGATACGGATGAACTTCATAATTTAAATGTAAACCCGCAGGCCGTTAATCAAATCGATTTAAATTACCTCTTTACGGCCGCCGAGTTAGGCATTGGTTCGAACGGTTCAGCTGGTGATAACCGGTTTATTGATTGGCGAACCAACATTGGTATGACCGCTTATGCTATTCAGCACTTGGCGAATGCGGGCGGCGGTATTGCACCGGGCGATAAGTATCAGGATAACTTTGAAACGGCAGCCGCGCCTTTTGAATTTACCTACAACGACCAGTTAAAAAACATTGCCGAGATTTTAAAACAAACCAACCCCGGCGGATTTGCCGAAGGCAAGTACCAGAATTTGCGCAATGCCTCCCGGATTATAAAGGCTTTCAGCTTTCACCGGTTAACGGACTTTTACGGGAATGTGCCTTACTTTGAAGCGAATCAAGGTATGGAAACTATTTTCTTTCCAAAATACGATAAGCAATCAGCCATATATGCTGATTTATTGAAAGAATTAGATGAAGCTTCAGCGGCTTTAAACGCTGCCAATCCGGACGAAGGCTTTTCTAAATCGGACTTTATCTACAACGGTGATGTAGCTAAATGGAAAACATGGGGTTATTCGCTTATGCTGCGCTTAGCCATGCGGGTTTCTAATGTAAACCCCGACTTAGCGAAGCAATATGTTACCAAAGCAGTGGCCGGTGGCGTATTTACCAGCAACGCCGATAACGTTTGGGTAAAAATGGCGGCCGGTCCTAGTCAATGGACTAACCAAAACGGTATTTCCCGGGCATTTTATCCTGGTGATGGTGGACAGCCTTCTTACTTGAGTAAAACCTTGGTTGATTTTCTGAAAGGCGCTAACTCCGGCATAAGCACCGACGACGATCCTCGCTTAATGATTTTAAGTGGCGGTATTGCTGATTGGTCCGCGGCAGAATGGAAACCAATAAACATCGATCCGTTAGCTCAAAAAGGCATGCCCAATGGTTTCGATCAGAGTGGCTTGGATGCTCTGGAAGGTAAACCAGTTGATCAAAGCAAAACGTACTCCCGGATCAATTTCCTGATGCTGCAACTGGACGAGCCTTACATGGTGATGAACTACGGCGAGGTTGAACTGTTATTAGCCGAAGCACTGGAAAGAGGCATTGGCACAGGAATTACCGGTACAGCCGCAGATCATTACAATGCCGGGGTTAAAGCCTCTATGCAAATGTATACACCCTACGATGCTTCCCTCACTGTTTCGGACGCAGCAGTGGCTACTTACTTAACTACTTACCCCTACGGCGTAGCCAAAGCAGCCTTGCCTATGATTTACGAGCAACTATGGGTAAACAAATTCTTTAACTGGTGGGAAGCCTGGTCGGATTGGAGAAGAACCGACACGCCGCAGTTAACCCCGGTTAATTACCAAGGCAATGTAACGAATGGTACTATTCCGGTACGGTTGAAATACCCGGCTACAGAAGCTGCTGGTAATCAAAATTACTTAACCGGCGCAACTAAACCCGATACTTACACTACCAAAGTTTGGTGGGATGGTGGTACGGAATAGGTGAAAAATTTAAAATTCTAATTAACAAAAAAGTCCTGGAGATTTATTCAGGGCTTTTTTTGTTGCTATCAAGTCTAAAATTTAAAAAAGTTGAACAGCGCACATTAGTTACTTTTCTATAACTTTTGTTTACGAATCAGCGGCTTTATAAAAAGTTAAAACCTCTGAAAATCTTCAGAATTAAATTATCTTCACAGTCTTTCGTTTTGGAACCTAAGCTTCTATAAGCAAGCCCGCTAATTCAAACAAATAAAAGAAGATTTTAAAAATTTTAATTTCTAAGAAGCCTTTAATGCTTGTTTGAACTGTTTTGTAATCCAAGGCCAAACGCTAAATTAGAAAAGGCATAATTATTACCGAAAGTCTTGTTTTTACACGAATCAGGTGCTTTACATATAAAATAAGTTTATGAAAAAAGTCGGTTTTTTACTTTTCGTTTTAACTATTTCCACGGCTTTGGCCCAGCATACACCTTCGGCTGACAAAAAAAATCCTGCACCAGTAAGTTTTACCACGGAGCAGGATCATCAGAACATGATGCAGCAGTTAGGCATTAAATCTTTGCGGCCCGGACCAAGCGGGGATGAAACAGCTCCAAACCACGCAAACTACGATGAGGCATTGGCAAATCCGTACCCAAACTTACCAGAAGTATTAACCTTAAAAAACGGCAAAAAAGTAACCACGCCTGAGCAATGGTGGAAGCAACGGCGCCCCGAAATTATCGAGGATTTTGAAAAAGAAGTAGTGGGGCGGGTACCGAAGCAAGTGCCGAAAGTAAACTGGAAAGTGTTGATCAACGAACGGGAAATGGTAGGGTGGACACCCGTAATAGCCAAGCAGTTAGTGGGCCAGGTAGATAATAGCGAGTACCCGCAGTTAGAAGTTAATATGGCCATGACGGTAGTAACACCCGCCAATGCCAAAGGACCGGTACCGGTTCTCATGATGTTTAGCCGCAGTGCTTTGCCGGCTCCAGCGCAACCTTCCAAGGAAAGCCTAGAAAAAATTAATAATGCTTTAAAGGATTTACTTGTTAAAAATGATCCATCTTTAAAAGCTATTTTCGAGCAATTTCCGGCTTATACACCCATTCCGGCTGCGCCAACAACCTTCCCGATGGGTGCGCCTGTTGGCGATCCACCTACGCCTAATCAGTTATTAGCGGCTGGTTGGGGTTACGTGTTAATAGAACCCGGCAGTATTCAGGCCGATAATGGGGCGGGTTTAACGAAGGGGATCATTGGATTGGTAAACAAAGGACAGCCGCGCAAACCCGATGATTGGGGAGCCTTACGCGCTTGGGCCTGGGGAGCATCGCGGGGCTTAGATTATTTAGAAACGGATCCTGCTGTAGATGCTAAACGCGTAGGAATTGAAGGAGTTTCGCGGTACGGGAAAGCAGCTTTGGTGACCCAAGCATTTGACCAGCGCTTTGCTTTAGGTTTAATTGGTTCGGCGGGTGAGGGCGGCACCAAGTTACACCGACGTAATTTTGGCGAGGCGGTAGAAAGTTTAACCGGCAGCGGCGAGTACCACTGGATGGCCGGTAATTTTTTAAAATACGGGGCTTCCCAGGCTACTTTCGGGAGTAAAAACGCCCACGATATTCCCGTGGACGCCCACCAATTAATAGCTTTATGCGCGCCGCGGCCAACCTTTATTAGTTACGGTATCCCGGAAAAAGGCGATTCTAAATGGCTCGATCAGCAAGGCAGCTACATGGCCACCGTAGCCGCCGGACCCGTTTTTAAGTTGTTAGGAGCAAGAGATTTAGGAGTAACGGAAAGCTACAAAACGGCCAAAATGCCGGGCGTAAACGTGGATATGCTGGAGGGGGAACTCGCTTGGCGTCAGCACGATGGTGGCCATACCGATGCGCCTAACATTAAGTATTTTATTCCGTGGGCCAACAAAATGATCGGTTATAAATCGCTTACAGCTAACCGGTAAGTAAAAGGAAATAGAAGCTAATAAACAATAATTTTAAAAAAAGCCGCAGCAGGATTGCCCAGCAGCGGCTTTCTATTTTCCATTAAATTGAGATTAGTTGTGGTGTTATTTGGATGATGCTATTTCACTTTATTCAGTCATGCCGCTAGCATCTTATCGGTTACTTACTGATATGATTTGTACAAAATAACTTTAATAAACCGAATGAAGCTTCATAAAATCGTTTTAACATACTTGCCAGTGCATCGCCAAATTTACTTTGTAAAAATAGGATGAATATTGCTCGTCGCTTGAAATCTATTTAGGCCTGAATTTCAAATTCATAATTTCTAATTTTTGATTTGGCAAAGCATTAAAATCGGACATTTTCTTAAATTACACGGATTCTTATATTCGTTAGAGGCAGTTAATACGAACCATTACGTATTTAGCCTGCTTTCACCGCAATAATTATTCGCGCCCACTTGTCATGCAGAAATTTTACGTTTTCTTAATCCGACCCAACCTTTGGTTTGGCCATTACATTGTTTGTTTGTTCGGTTTGCTTTTGTTTCCGGTACTTTTAAAAGCGGAAAACGCCGTAGTTCCGGGTCAGTTAACCGTAGAACCTCCTACTTTACTAAATCTAGGTTTTGATTGGTCTATTAATGGCGATAATAACCGGAATGCAACCGTTCAGGTAGCTTTTCGAAAAACCGGCACTAATATTTGGCTGGACGCGCTGCCGCTGTTGCGCATAGGTGGGGAACGCGTTATTCGCGAAACGGAGTTTCTGGATTATACGGTACCTAATGGATTTGCCGGAAGTATCCTGGACCTGGAGCCAGGTACGGAGTACGAATGCCGTTTAACCATGCTGGACCCTGATGGCGTGCAAGGCACCGCAGTGCAGGTGGTAAAAGTAAGAACCCGAATTGAGCCTAAAGCTGCCACAGTCGGACGGGTGCTGCACGTGTACCCACCGGACTGGAAAGGGCCAAAACAAGAACCTTCTTTTCTGGGACTGAAAGCCGCCTACTACGGTTCCGGACTTGGAGATTGGTCGGTAGTGAGTGAGCGCAAAGTACAACCTGGCGATATTATACTGGTGCACGCCGGTTTGTATAAAGCCGATCGATTAAATTACGTGGAGCCGCATGGGATTCCGTTTGATGGCACCTACGTTTTAACCGCCAAAGGAACTGCCGATAAACCCATTGTGATTCGGGGAGCCGGTGATGGCGCGGCTATTTTCGATGGGGCAGGGGCGCACCAACTTTTCGATGTAATGGCCACCGCTTATCATATTTTTGAAAATTTAACAATCCGGAACACCGATGTGGCTTTTGCCGCCGGCCAGAAAGAAGTGCTGGGTGCTACCGACCTAACCGTGCGAAATTGCCGGATAGAAGATGTAGGTATAGCACTCACCACCGAATACGCCGGTTCCAAAAACTTTTACATAGCCGATAATATTATTCTGGGCCGTGATGACCGGCATTATTTAGTAGGATGGGCGAACCCAGGTTTGTACGCACCTACCCCGCTAAAAAGTTATTTTGCGGTAAAAGTGTATGGTTCTGGTCATGTTATCTGCCATAACGCGGTAGCCTACTTTCACGATGCCATTACGGTATCTACCTACGGTACTCCAGACTCCGCGCAAAAAGCGGTAGCCATAGACATCTACAATAATGATATTCATTTAATGGTGGATGATTTTATTGAAGCCGATGGGGGAGTGCATAATATCCGGGTGATGCGTAACCGGGGGGTAAATGCCGCGCAATGCGGGTTAAGTGCGCAACCTATTTTTGGCGGACCGGCCTATTTTATCCGGAATGTGCTCTATCATATTCCTAATGGTTGTGCGCTTAAATTTATGTCGAAACCAGCGGGGCTAATAGTGTATCACAATACCTTTATTTCGGAGAATGTAAATCCACAAACATTCTCCAACGCCCATTTCCGCAATAATTTGTTTTTAGGTACCGATGCCCCGCAAAGGCCGCTTATTATTTTCCCGAATGCAACTGCTTATTCTACTTCCGATTATAACGGTTACCGGCCCAATCGGGCCAGCGCCGATCAGTTCCGTTGGGTTTCGCCGGCCAAAGAACAACTCCGCGATTATAATATAACCGTGAAAGATGCCCTAGCTTTCCCCAATATAACCAGTTTAACAAAAGCCAGCGGCCTAGAAGCACACAGCGTGGAACTGGATTACTCTATTTTTAAAAATTTGCAAGCACCCGACCCCGCCAAACCACACGGTATTTACCACGCCACGGATTTTTCATTTCAACTTAAACCAAAAAGTAAAGCCGTTGACGCCGGATTGAAACTGCCGAATATAAACGCTAATTATAAGGGCAATGCCCCGGATTTGGGGGCTTTAGAAGCAGGAGAGCCTGTGCCGGTGTACGGCCCCCGAGGAAACCAAGATCAGCCTTTTTACCGGTAATGCTTGGCCGAATTAAAAATTAGAAATTATGAATTAGAAATTTGGGTTAAAAGATTTCTCACATAATGGGAAAACTAGCTTTATTTTTAAAATTTAATTTGAAAGTACACTGGTATGTTTATGATGATCCGAATCTATTTCTTAATTAATAACGTTTCGCAAAGGCTTGCCCGCGAGAGCATTTAAACAAGCCTGAGCGCTTCTTACTCTTATTTCGGCCAAACCTTCTTCGGAGTAAAAAGCCGCGTGCGGATTAAGAATAAGGCGGTGGTGAGCCGAGTGTTGCGGATCCTGCCAGGCCTGGATAAGCGGATTATTACCGGGTGGTTCTTGTTCCAACACATCCAAGGCCGCTCCGGCTAATTGGCCACTTACCAAAGCTTCTGGTATAATGCTGGTATCCACTACAGCGCCGCGGGCGGTATTAATCAGGTAAGCGCCCGGTGCCATATACGCCAAAGAACAGGCATTAATTAAGTGCTGCGTTTCTTCGGTTAAAGGACAATGCAAGCTTACTACCTGCGATTTTTCCAACAATTCGGGCAAGGTTTCCACCCGTTTAATGCCCAAGGCTTTATCATAGCCATCGGGTTTATAAGGATCGTAAAAGCTTACCTCCATGCCCAAACTTTTGGCCCGCAAGGCCATGGCGGTACCAATCCGACCAAGACCTATTATTCCCAAAGAACAACCGCGCAAACGGCGCAGTGGCTGCACTTGAGTATAACTCCACTCGCCTTGTCCGGCGCGCAGGCGGGAATTTAAAAAATGCACTCCGCGCATCAGCGAAAGCAACATGCCCATGGCCGTATCCGCCACATCTTCTGAACCGTAATCCGGAATGTTTACAACCGGTATATTGCAAGTGCGGGCATACCGGTAATCTACATTGTCGATTCCAACCCCGGCCCGAACGATTAAACGGCAGTTTTTAAGCCGAGCAATGGTGTTTTTAGAAATAGTAAGCAAATGATACAAAATAACCGCATCCGCTTCTTCTATTTTTCCCATTAAATCTTCTTCTGAAAAAGCATTCAGAGCCACTACATCGGCCAGATTATTTAAAATTTTAGTTTCTGTTTCCAGAGAATCGCTCAAAAAGTCAGTAATAACTACCCGGTATTTTTTGCTCATTTAAAGAAAGACTTAGTAAAAGTATAGCAAGAATCAGCTTACCAACAGGAAAGATAGATAAAAACCTTCTTTAGTAGGATACTAATATTTAATCCTTTCTTCGTGATTCATGGTAAAGAACTTGGTTTTCGTTAAAAACAAAAGGAGGGCGAAGAAATCAATACCATAATTATCAAACGCCTCATCCGGCAAGGTTAGGTAAACAAAATCCGCGACGAAGCCGACAAAAGAAAGATATACTTAACCAGTAACGACCGCGGTAAAGCGGCTTTGTTTTCCCCACTAGAGCACATCCGCCAAGTATCCCGCATCATCAGCGGCAACCTGGACCTACTCGAACAGCAGCAACTCCTCCAAATTTTAAAAAAACTGGAACTCCTCCACCAGCAGCAGTTCTTACTGAACAAGGATAAAAATTTGGATGAGATGGTAGGATGATAAAACTGTGGACAATTTTTAAATTTTTATACTTTATCTCACTACATAGCACCTTCCTTTTTGTAAAAGTAATAGTGGAGGTACTGAACCTAAATTATTTGGAATACCATTAAATCAGAGCGTATGAATATGATGATGCACAACCCGCCGCATCCCGGCGAAATACTGCGGGAATACATAAATGGCCTGAATAAAACCGTAACGGAAGTAGCCGCAGCTTTAGAAAGTAGCCGTAAACATTTATCACTTATTTTAAATGGGCATACGGGCATAAGCACCAAAATGGCCCGGAAGCTTTCAGTGGCGTTTAGCACCACCCCGGAGTTCTGGTTAAACCTACAGAAGAACTATGAATTGTGGCAAGCACGGCAGAAAGTAGATGTAAGCAAAATTTGCTATTTTCTGGATATAGGAAGTTGAATGATTGTTTTAGGCGCGTTTAAAATGATTTGCTATTATTGAGTGTTACTGGAAATCTAAACCGTTTTGTTGTATTCTATGTATATTTAATAAACTTAAATCTTGCATTAATGAAAAAGCATATAAACGAAGAATCGGAAGAACTTATTCCTGGATTAGCGCAGGAAGCTTTTAAAGCTGCTTATAAAAATGCTATTGCTTCCGGGCAGACGGTAACTGTTGTAAGAGGTTCCGAAATAGTGGAAATCGGCTCAGACGGCCATGAAAAAATAATAGGAAAAGTAAAACCTGGTAAAAAAGTAATTCCTGGTAAGAGTGGATTTAGAATAAGATGAGTAATTGGCTTCGCCTGCGTATGTTTGCCGGACCTAACGGTTCTGGTAAGAGTGTGCTGAAAGACTATGTCGCTCATAAACTTGGACAACTGGGATACGAATCAACTGAATTTTTCGGGCACTACATTAACGCGGATGAGTTTCTGAAACAACTTCGTGAGCAGCCAACCTTGCTTTTTGAACAATATAATTTACCAATTCCAGCGCAAAACAATTTTATAGCTTTCTTTACAACCCACCCGTTGGCGATTAATAAAGGTATAAGCCATTTATTTACAAACCTTAAAGTAACTAGCACAGTAGCGGATTTTTCCTCCGTTCCGTTTTTCCTTGATTCCCAGTCCGGATTTTCGGCTGATTATGTTGGAAATTACTTGGCCGCCATTCTATCAGATTGGCTTAGGCAGGAGCTGCTGGCAACCAGGCAATCTTTTTCTTTCGAAACCGTAATGTCGGGCCAAGATAAAGTAACGTTGCTTAAAAATGCTCAAGCTGCTGGGTACCGGACTTATCTATATTTTGTAACTACTAAAGATGTTAAAATCAACCTTGGCAGGGTTCATTACCGCGTAACCCAGGGCGGCCATCCTGTACCCGATCATGCTATCATTCAGCGGTATCAAAAAACGCTTGAAAACTTAAAACAAGCATTGCAGAACAGTTCTCGAGCTTATCTTTTTGATAACTCTTCTGAAGGGGAACAACCAGTATTAATTGCCGAACTCTCGCCGGAAGGGGAGATAATATACCATGCTACCGAACTTCCGGAATGGTACTTAAAATATGTAGAGGGGCAGGAAACTGGGCTTGTTTAAATAAATTAAGTTTTTAAAACTTTGGTGGCTCTAATATAAAAGCTAATGGAAGGGTTCTACTAGGTAGGACTTGGGATGCAATGCCTGAGAATTTCAGTAATAAAACTATATGAAATAGCTTATAAAACTTATTATATATAGCTTTTGAGTACTTAATTGTTTAATATAAAATATGCTCTATCAGAAGTTAAATAATATATTGAATTTTTACCAGCTCAACCTCCTTCCATAAATCCAGGTATAAGTCCTATATACCTAATACCTTACCTCCATGGAAAAAGAAATGAAAGCGGCGGTTTACGAAGAGTTTGGCGGAGCAGATAAAATTCAGATTCGTTCCATAACTATACCTGAGTTAAAAGAAAGCGAAGTACTTGTAAAAATAAAAGCGGCCGGTGTAAACCCCGTGGATGCAGCGGTGCGGGAAGGTTTTTTAAAAAATTATTTGCCGTACAGGTTTCCGATAATCCCGGGCTGGGACATGGCGGGTGTTGTGGCAGACCGGGGTTTTAGTGCTCGGCGGTTTGCTGTGGGGGATGCAGTATATGCGTATGCCCGGCGGCCCTTGGTGCAATACGGCACTTTTGCCGAGTATATTGTTATTCCGGAGAGTTACCTGGCGCACAAGCCCGAAACCGTTTCGTTTGAAGAAGCGGCGGGTATTCCGTTGGTAGGGCTTACGGCGTATCAAAGCATGTACGAGGCGGGTAATTTGCAGGCGGACCAAACTGTTTTAATATTGGGTGCTTCAGGTGGAGTAGGCAGTTTGGGTATTCAATTGGCTAAAGCCAAAGGTGCCCGTGTAATTGGGGTGGCCAGTGCCAAAAACCACGACTACATGCAACAACTCGGCGCCGATTTTACCCTGGATTATCAGCAAGGCAATATCGGGGTGATGGTAAAAGAAATAATGCCGAAAGGAGTAGACTTAATTTTCGACTGCGCCAGCGGTGACACCTTGCAGCAAAGCTTACCAGCCCTGAAACCCGCGGGTAAGCTGGTTTCCATTCTGCACCACGGCGAAGGCCTGAACCCGGCTATCCATTTTCAATACGTTTTCGTGGAACCCAACAGCTCGCAACTGGAGCACTTGCGGGAATTAACAAATGCCGGAAAACTGCGCGTACACGTGAGCGAAACGTTTACTTTAGATCAAACCGTAGAAGCTTTCAATCAGATTCAAACCCACCATACTACCGGTAAAATTGTGCTGGTACCGTAGCGGGATCAATGACGATGGTTTGAGGAGAAATATGACTGGGAGCCGGAAATAGGCTCCCAGTAAGTACTGCACATGCAAAAAATTTAAAAAATTCTAACCTTAGGGCACCTCAAAGAAAAACATTTTTATCGATAATGCGCAGGAGACAAACTTTATTGCTCCACCGAAGCCCAGTCGAAAGTTTTATTCTCGGAAGGGGTTTTGGCGCGCGTCATTAAGGCTTTTAATTCTTTTACTTTGGCGGGGTTTTTAGCGGCCAGGTTGTTTTTTTCGCCCAGGTCATTCTGGAGGTTGTAGAGCTCCAGTACTTCGGGTTTGCCTTCGTCTTTAAACCGGATTAATTTCCAATAGCCTTGCGTCAGCGCTTCTTTTAATTCGCCTTCTTTAAACTGCCAGTAGAGGTAGTCGTGTTTTTTAACCGGAGTTTTTCCAGCCAAAGCATCCGTAAAGGAAAGGCCGTCGATGTTAGCAGGCACGGGGGTAGCCGTTAGTTGCCCCACGGTAGGCAGAATGTCCCAGAAAGCCCAGGGTTGGTCGGTTACTTTACCAGCGGGTACGCGGCCAGGCGCCCTGACCAGTAACGGCACCCGAATACCGCCTTCGTACAAATCGCGTTTTACACCTTTTAGCGGACCGCTGCTGTTAAAGAAAACCGGGTCGCCGCCGCCTTCTTTATGCGGACCATTGTCGCTGGTAAAAAAGATGTAGGTGTTGTCGTCGAGGCCGAGTTGTTTCACTAATGCAACCACTTTACCGACGTCGCCATCCAACTTAGAAACCATAGCGGCAAAAGCGGCGTGCGGTTGGGCCTGGCTATCGTAGTTATTTAATTTTTTAAAAGGCTTTTCCGGACCCAGCTTACTAGTGCCATCCGGATTCTGGAATTTTTTTAGTAATTCTTTCGGCACTTTTAGTTCGGCGTGCGGTAAGGTTAAAGGCAGGTATAGGAAAAACGGATCTTCTTTATGATTTTTTAAAAAAGCTAAGGCTTTGTTCACGATTAAATCCTGGGTGTACTGGGTGGTGTCTACTTTAACGGCCTGGGTTTTGTTGTCCCGGATTTCCAGTAAGCGGTTGGTGTAATAATCATGGGCGTGGGCCTGGTCTAAGTACCCGTAAAACTCGTTAAAGCCTTTCAGGTGCGGGGCGCCTTGCGTTTCTTCGTCGCCCAAACCCCACTTGCCGAACATGCCGGTTAAGTAGCCGTTTTGCTGCAAACGCTGAGCCATGGTAGTATCCTGGGCGCGTAAAGCACCGGTGCCGTCTTTGGCTTTGCTGTTGCCCCGCACGTAGGCATGGCCCATGTGGTAGCCCGTCATTAAAGCGCAGCGGGAAGGCGCGCACACCGTACTACCGGAATAAAAGCGGGTAAACTTGGTGCCTTCTTTTGCCAGCCGGTCGATGTTGGGCGTAGGGATCGGCGAATTTTTGTTGTAGCTGGTTAAGTTGCCGTAGCCCAGGTCATCGGCCAGAATAAAAATAATGTTGGGCTTTTTTGGTTTCGGGGTCTGGGCTTTGGTTTGTCCCGAGAAGAGAATTCCCACCAGGATGAATGCTTTTAAGAGGTGTTTCATAGTAAAAATTTAAAAAAAAAGATTAATTACCGTAACCCGGGTTTTGCTTTAAAGCCGGGTTATTCTGAATAGCAATGGAGGGGATGGGCCATAAATAATCACGCCCGGCGTTGAACATCCGGTTATCAATCCGGCCACCTTTGTTGTTGTACACGTCGGTGTTTAAGACTTGTTCGGCAATTTTCCAACGTCGAATGTCGTAATAATACAAACCTTCGGCCGCCAGTTCTACCCGACGTTCGTGCCGGATTTCGGCCCGCATTTGCTCTGGCGACAAGCCAGCTGGAAGAGCAGGCATTTGAACCCGTTGCCGTACTAAATTTACCGCTTGGGCTACGGTTAAATTTTTATCGGCACCGGATTCCGGACCAAAAGCTTCGTTTTGAGCTTCGGCGTACATGAGCAATACATCGGCGTAGCGCAAGATAATAAAGTTTAACTCCGAGGTATTACTGGTGGGTACAATGGTTGGCTTTTCGCTATCCTTAAAAATAGTGTACTTCTTTAGTCCGTAACCAGTGCTGGGGTACTGAATGTCCGTAACGGGAGCGCCTTTAAAAGTAGTACCCGGAATAATTACGGTAGCTTGTAAGCGCGGGTCGCGGTTTTCAAACGGCTTAGCCGGATTGTACACGGTGGAGCTGGCAATGGGCAAACCATCGGTAGCGTAATAATCGTCTACCAGGCCGGGTAAAGGCGCCGAGCCTAATTGCTGATCTAAACTCACGTCTAAAGAATGGGTAAACTCCGGAAACTTGTACTGCGCATCAAAGACAACTTCGGTGTTGCCTTCGTTCTCGAGGTAAAACAAAGCCCGGTAGTTCGGGAATAGCGAATAAGTATTTAAATCAATTACCTTTTTGGCGGCTACCGCGGCTTCTTCCCAGCGGCTGGCGTACAATAACATGCGGGCTTTAAAAGCGTAAACCGCACCGCGGGTTACCCGGCCTTTATCGGCGCCGGTGTAAGTAAGAGGTAACACATCCCCAGCCGCCGCTTCGTCTAAATCTTTTAAAATTTGGGCCAGTACTTCCTCTCCGGAGTTCCGGGGTAAAGTAGCCTGGGTTTCGTAATTGGTGGCTTCGGTTATTAAAGGAGCGCCGCCGTATAAATTCCACAACGGAAAGTAAAACAAAGCCCGCAAAAATTTAGCCTCGGCTTTGTACCGGTTTTTCAGCACCTCATCCATGGCTACTTTATCGATATTGGCCAGTAAATTATTGGCCCGGCCAATGCCCAGGTAGCTGGTGTTCCAGGTGGTATTAAATATACTTGTAGCGGCATTGTGTAAGCCCCGCGAAATAATGTTTTCGTCGCGGTTATACTGGTAGGTGTTGGGCGTAAGGGCATCGAGGTAAACGGTATTACCGGCCGAGTACAATGAATTGGTATTTACAATAACGGCGTAGGTAGCATTTAAAGCCGCTTCGGCTTGTTCTTTGGTGTTCCAGTAAGTTTCTTGGGTAAACCTATCGGTCGGCGTTACGTCCAGAAACGAATCCTGGCAGCTGCTGAAACAAAATAAGACAAGGGTATAAAAAATAAATTTTTTCATGAGGTCGAAGTAATTAAAACGAAACATTTAAACCGGCCGTGAAACTTTTGGCATTCGGGTATTCAATTAAATCACCGCGGGTTAAATTTCTTTCCGGATCGCTGAATTTAAATTGGGTAAAGGTTACGTAGTTCTGGGCGTTTACAAATAACTTAAATTGAGTAATGCCCCCTTTGGTATACAAAGTTTTCGGCAAATTGTAACTGAGCTGAATATTTTTTAACCGTAAATAAGAAGCATCTTTGATCCAGAAACTGGAAGTAAGATAATTTTGCGGATACCCGTTGGAAGTAGTTAAGCGCGGCAGTTTCGCGGTGGGGTTTTCCGGCGTCCAGGAATTGGTGAGCCATTCCCGGGTAACGCCGGCGCCGTTTTTATAGGGCTGGGCCAGGTTACCGGTTAAATAGGTGTCCACGTTGGCCAAACCTTGAAAAATGGCGCTCAGCTCCAAGTCTTTGTACCTGGCACTTAAATTAAAGCCGTAGGTATATTGCGGAATGCTGTTGCCAATCACTACCCGGTCGTTGTTGTCGATGACTTTATTGCCATCGATGTCGCGGTATTTTAAATCGCCGGGCTGGGTGCCGGCGTTCTGAAAAGCGTGGTTCTGGATTTCATCTTTATTCTGGAAGATGCCTTCGGCTTCTAAGCCATAAAAAGCACTGATGGCGGAGCCTTCCTGCGTAATGGTATTGCCGTTGTAATACACCTGGCCATCCAGATCCGTTACTTCATTTTTTAAAAAAGTTACGTTCGCATCCACACTGTACCGGAATTGCTGAATGGAATTCCGAAAACCTATATTTACTTCCACGCCTTGGTTGGTTACCGCGCCAATATTCCGAAAAGGTCCATCCAAATTGCCGACTTGGGCCGGAATAGCCACCTGTCGTAAAATGTTGGAAGTTTTTTTATCGAACCAATCTATTTCAAAAGATAAGCGGTTTTCAAAAAAGCCGCCTTCTAAGCCAAAGTCCAGCATGGTGGTGGTTTCCCAGGTAATGTTAGGGTCGCTGAGTTGAGTAATAGCGGCGCCGCTCACCAGGGTATTGTTAAAGTTATAGCCCTGACCTAAAGAAATAGCATCGACGTAGCTGAATAAGGGAATTAACTGATTACCCAAACGACCGTAAGAGCCGCGCAGTTTTAAATTACTCACAAAGGGGTTATTTTTTAAAAATTCTTCTTCGCTCAAACGCCAGCCCGCCGAGAACGACGGAAAAAATCCCCAGCGGTTACCGGGCGCAAACCGCGAGGAGCCATCGTAGCGGAAGTTGGCTTCCAGTAAATACTTTTCGGCGTAGTTGTAATTAATGCGGCCAAAATAGGAAAGCAGTCTCGATTGGCCCGAGGTGCCGGTTACCTGCGGTGCGGTGCTGCCGGCGTTTAATTCGGTTAAATCGTTGCCTAAATACCCTTGGTTATAAGCCGAGAAATTGCCATCGTTAAACTTTTCGACGCTAAAGCCAGCCAAGGCAGTAAGGGTATGTTGGTTAAAGGTTTGCTCCCAATTTAAAGTATGGAAATTGGTTAAGTTAATGTTGTTCTGGCTAATCTGCCGGATGCCGCGCAAAGGAGTATTACCAATTGGGCTGATGACACCGGTTTTAGGATTAGTCAAATTTATTTGCGGATAGGAGTATTTTTCTACGCCAAATAAAATATTAGTGGCTATGGTGGTTTTGTAGCGAATGTTAAATGGTAATTGGTATTCCAGAAACAAATTGGCCAAGGTGCGGTATTGGTTATTTTTCCGGAAACCTTCTTTGGATAGAGCTACCGGGTTCCGGAAAAAGTTATGGCCGGGTACCCGAATCCACTGGTCAGCGTAAGTGCCATTTGGGGCGTACGGCGTTTGCATGGGTAAACCGCGGTAAATTAAACCCATTAAGCCGCCTTCGCCGTTGCCTTCGTCGGCGCTGTAAGCACTTTCTTGGTTTATCCAGAAATTACCAATTAAACTGGCGCCAATTTTTACTTTTTTGCTGATGTCCGCGGAAACATTCGTGTTTAAAGAATACCGTTTGCCCGAAGTCTGGATCAGAATGCCTTGCTGGTTTAAATAGCCTAACGAAACCGAAAAGGCGGTTTTTTCACTGCCACCGGAAAGCCGTAGGTTGTGTTCCTGGATGGGAGCGGAGCGAAACATCAAATCAAACCAGTTGGTGTTGGGGTAAATGTACGGGTCGGTGCCGTTGCGGTATTCTTCCAGCAGAGCGGGCGTACTTTCGGCCGGTTTGCCTTCGTTAGCCAAAGCCCGGTTTTTGCCTTCCATATACTCGATGGAATTGGTTACTACGTCGGGGAACTGGGTGGCTTTTTGTTTCCCCACGTAAAAGTTATAATCCACCCGGAAAGTACCTTTTTGGCCGCTTTTGGTTTTTACCAGAATAACGCCGTTCGCGGCGCGGTTTCCGTAAATAGCCGCCGAAGCCGCATCTTTCAGCACCGTAATGCTTTCAATATCATTCGGGTTTACATCGCCCAACGGAAACTCTACGCCATCCACCAATACCAGCGGATTGCTGTTATTTAAAGTACCTACGCCCCGGATGCGGATGGTAGCGGCATCGGCACCGGGCCGCCCTTTGGTTTGGTTCGTGAATACCCCGGGTAAATTTTGCAATGCTTGCGTAGAGTTGGTGATTGGCCGGTTAGCTAGTACTTTTTGGTCTAAACTGGTTACCGAACCCGTTACGTTTACTTTTTTCTGGGAGCCATAACCCACCACTACCACTTCGTTCAGTTGTTCCTGGTCGGGCAGTAATTTTACAATTAGCTGGCCTTGGGCAGCAGGTACTTCCAACGTTTTGTACCCGATAAAAGAAAAAACCAGCACGCTGTTTTCCGGCACCGATAATTCAAATTCGCCGGTGGGCGAGGTTGTAGTTCCCTGCTGGCTTCCTTTCACCCGTACGCTGACGCCCGGTAGTTCTTCTCCTTTATCGCCGGTTACTTTGCCTGTAATTAGTTGGTCCGGTGAATTGATTATTACCCTGATAGGAGATTTTACAAAGGAAAATGCCCTTACTTCGGAACTCATGGCCAGCATTAATATTGCCAACGACGAGAGTTGTCCGGTTTTCCGGAGAATGGATAGCTTAGTAAAGCTATATTTTTTCATACATTTAAAAAGTTTAGTTGGTGATGCACGTATAAACAAAGGCGGGAAAATGCAGCAGTAATTAGCGATACGAACTGCTTTTTACCTGACTAAACCAATAAGGAAACTTGTCGGTTCTGAGAGTGGAAGTAAGATTAGCGCATAGTGATTAGTTAAAAAGTGAGAATTTTTAAATTTTTTCTTTTTTGGGGTTGAAGCTGGTTCTTTTTCTCGTATCCTGTTCTTTTTGGTCGGCTAATATGCTTGTGATAATACTGTTTAAGCAGGCACTATTGTAATTTCTGGTTAGGGACTCGCTGGTTAAAAGCAATGTTTTGAAAGTTTAGGAGGCAAAGATAAAAATTAGATCTAAATACAAAATATTATCTATAGAATTAGTAGAGATTTAGTTGTAAATGAATTTTTTAGAGGGACAATTAAAACCAGGTAGCCAGGAGAATGAAATTGCCTGATAGGCCTAAGCGGAAATTAACGCCGGAAACTGGTTTTATTTACCGGTAATCCCAAAGACTGTTGGTTTGTACCAGATAGACTATTTGTTGACCTAGAGCCATACCAGAAGCTATTCGGATTATAAACCCGTTTAGCTTTGTTTCTTTCGCCAGATACCGCTTGTTCTCTATCATACCTGTAGACAGAAGCAGGCTGGTGGAATTGGGAAAGCTTATTATATTAATGTCGAGAGAAAAACACGGTAAGCGAGTAATCGGCTGCTTACCGGATTTCGGCGCGCCTGATCAAAATATCGGCAATATCGTCGCCGTCTTGCCGGTCTTTGTCCATGTCTATGATGCGGGTGCGGGCCCCTACGGATTTTAAAATAACTTGCATCCGCAAAGCTCCATCCCGGCCGGTTTGGTGCATATCCGGTATTATCAACACTTTACGGCCTTGTAATACCGCCGCGCGTTCTTTTTTTAAACTGACGGCCCCACCTGTAGCTAACCAAATAAAATCCGGGAAATGCACGTGCCCGATCAGGGCCGATTTTTCACTTTCGACCATGACTATTTTAGCGGTGGCGGGGTACTGCGCTAACTGAAATTCGCCGAACAAGCAATATTCGTAACCGGCCTGGTTCGTGAATACTAAAGGACTCGGTTTGCTTTTAGCTTCGTCTTCGCTGGCTTTTACGCGGTGGCCATCGGGTTTATAGTAAATACGCTTGGGTTTTCGATAATTTCCGGCTTTATCCTGGTACCAAAAAATGGTGCCTCCGGCTTTGGTAGTACCAATCGAAAAATACTGCAACAAATAATCGGCGGTAGTAGGATACCTGGCTTGCAGCCAAAGTGCAAAATTGTTGTGGTGATAACTTTTTAGCGTTTGCTTTACTAAACCCGTGGCAATTGTGCGGGCGAGTTTTGGGGAGGCGGAAATAAGAACCGGACCGGCTAAATTTTCCTTGGCAGCAGCGTTTGGAAAAAAACTTTGCCCGCAGCTGTGGCAATGCCCAAACGTCGGATCAGGTATTCCGTCCAGAATAATAGGAGAGAACTTGCCGTCCCGGTTATTTTTACCACAAGGGCAATGAGGAGCTACCCGAAACCGGTTAGACGCAACAAACTTGAAATGCATAAGCCACGCTATAGATTAGTAATTATAAGCAATTCTCCTGGCTTTGGCATCACCCATAAAAAAATTTAAAAAAACTAGTTAACAACAAGGTGCAACAGATTACCCGATATTTAACTGGCAGTAAAGCGGTTAATTTATTACATTTCAGATCTAAAGAATATTAAACACCTGTAAGATATGAAAGCAACAAAACCCGTAACCAGATGGCTCAGCGGATTACTTCTTTTGGTTCTTATCTCCTGGGCGCCTAAAGCAGAACTTAGTTCGGTAATAAATAACAAGGCACCGGGTAACGGGCGTTTTTTGTACGTTGCTGTGCCGGGTATCCGGGATTATTTGGGTTACGGAGGCCATGGTATTTTGGTATTTGATATAAATAATAATCACCAATTTGTAAAACGGATTAAAACCCGGGGCTTACGCGAGAACGGCCAACCGGCCAATGTAAAAGGGGTTGCCGTGAGTGTGCCGCTCCACAGCATTTACGTGAGCACCCTGCAATCGGTGCAGCGCATTGATTTAACTACCGATAAAATAGTGTGGGAAAAACCTTTTGTGGGTGGCGCCGACCGCATGGCTATTTCGCCGGATGGTAAAACCATGTACCTGCCCTCGTTGGAAAATACTTTCTGGAACGTGGTAGATTGTGAAACGGGAAATATTCTTAAGAAAATAGAAGTAGTGGGCCGGGCCCATAACACAATCTACGGACCGTCGGGCAAGTATGCGTACCTGGCCGATATTGCCTCGCCCTTGCTGCACGTGGCAGATACTAAAACCCACACCATCGTGAAAAAAGTAGGTCCGTTTGGCGCTGGCATCCGGCCGTTTACTATTAACAGCACCGAAACTTTAGCGTTTGTTACCGTAGATAGTTTGCTGGGCTTTGAAGTAGGCGACCTGAAAACTGGCAAATTACTCGAACGAAAAGTAGTAGAAGGCTGGAACAAAGGCCCGGTGCGGCGGCACGGCAATCCCAGTCACGGCATTGGTTTAACCCCCGACGAAAAAGAAGTGTGGCTCGCCGACGGCTTTAACATGCGGATGCACGTTTTTAACGCTACCCCACCTTACCAACAACTTACCACTATTCCTTTACAAGATATGCCCGGTTGGATCACTTTCAGCCTGGATGGTAAATACGCTTATCCATCCAGCGGCGAAGTAATCGACGTGAAAACCCGCAAGACCTTGTTTATTCTGCAAGACGAAAATTACAATAATGTAGCTAGCGAGAAAATGGTGGAAGTGCATTTCATAAACAACCAAGTGGTAAAAGCCGGCGATCAGTTTGGCCTAGGACGCGCCACTACCAAAAGTGCTGTTTTTTAAAATTTATCATTCCTATTGCTATACTGGATCGAAAATAAAAAAGCTAATTATACTGGATAGTAAATAATTGCTGCCACAGAAGGGGAGTTTACTACTTTTCCCAGCCTCTCTTTAGAGCCAGTTTCCGTCTCCATGCTCTGGCGCTCCACAGCTAAACGAGTATCAGTGGCTTGTAGCTTTGGCTTTTCTGACTCATCTTGTTAAAGAATGAGGAAAAGTAAGAATAAGATTTTATACGGGAACCAACGCCAAAGAACTTCATAACCAATAGTTATTTTGGGAAAATCTACTTACTATTTGGCATAAGATTATTACTCCCGCAAAACCGTTTAAGGCAGTAAAAATTTAAAAAATTATAAGTATTAAAAATACTGGGCTATCTTCTGTAATTCCGTTTCAATTTCTTTTTGCTTGTTTTCTCCGGCTAGCAGAAAGGAGTTTTTAGTAACGTTGAGCTGGTCTTTCGTCCGGTTTATATCTTGGGTAATTTGGTTTATCTCCGCTTTAAGAGCGTTTATGCGTTGGGTTAACGTTTGCAGCTCTTCGGCTTTTTTCTGAATAACCTGTTCTTTTTGTTTTACTTCTTTCAGGTATTGTTGCGCGTGTGCGCTTTGAAAGGAATTAAGATCGCGGCCGATTAAATTTAAATATTCCTGCCCCGTCGAGAGTAATTTTTCTTTGGTAAGGCCAGTGCTCTTCAATACGTTATAGGCTGTTTTATAACGCAAAGCTTCATCCTGAATATCGTCAATATCTACTTTGCTATCCACAAACTCTTTGTAATCGGTACCTTGGAATAAGGGGTGTTTCAGGTTTGCTTCATTTATCAAATTTTCAAAATACTGCTCATGTTCCGGTAACGGTGTAGCTATAGTGCCACCGGGCGCATAAGTAGGCGTTGGGGGCGTTGCCGGGGTATTATTGCTATTAATTAAAGGATGTTGTGCCGGTACATCTGCAACCGGGGCTGTTGGTTTTACCGGAGGCGGGGTGGCAGCAGGCGTTGGTACAGCTGGTTTAACAACTGGTGGTTTAGCAACTGGCGCCGGTGGGGTGTTTTCCGGCGCCGGCACTTTTTTCTGATCGTCCTCAAACTCCACGAAAGGCGTTAATAGCTGCTTCAAAAAACTCATAGTTAAATAATTATTTGTTTAAACTTAACAAGAAGCCAATGGTAAAATTAGCATCCCAGTCAAAAACAAAAGTATCGGTGTTCGTGGCGTCTACGATGCCTTTGTAAATATTCAAACCTGCGGCCATTTTTTTATCGGCGGCTTTATAATCACCCGGGTTTTTTAAAACCGTGTATCGTTCTTCGCCGTTTCGGTGCTGGTTAGCCAGGGTAAACGGAACGCCCCCCAGTACAAAACCAACATTCCGTTTGTTTTCGGGGATTTTACTTACCTGGGCTTTTACTGTGTTATACACTTGTTCATCGGAAGTACCTTTTTCGTAGTACTTAGCCCCGGGCAATTCAATGGATTTAAGGTCTCCGTTTTCTTCCCACGATATTTTGGTATTGCCCGAACCAATATCTACCAGAAAAGAATTATCCGCAAACGCGGGGGGTACCGTGGCCCGAAAACCAAATTTTCCTTCCTGCGCGGCGGTAACATTATTTACCACGTAGCCTACTTTTTTTAATTCGTTGCTGATGGTGCTTGTTTTTGGTTCTTTTTGCGCGCCGGAAGAAATAACAAAGTGCATGTTGTTTTTAGAAACGCCTTTATCAAACATGCTGGCCAAGTACTTTTTTAAACCGGTCCGAATATCTTCGGTGGTAGCTAAACCTTCGTAGGCTAGTGATTGTCCAAAATCTTTCGATACAATTTCCCAACGTTTTTGACTATCCATGTTGATTACAAACGAATTAAAACCGGTAGCGCCCACTTCTACTACGCCGCGCAAGGTTCCGTTTTCAGGTTTTTCGGGGGTGTAATTAAATTCCCGGTCTTCAGAGTTGGGGGGAGTGGTAGCCTTTTGGTTACCAGATGAGGTAGATGGGGTGGTGGCGGCCGTACCACTGTTTTCAACCGAATTATCGGCTGCGGGGGGAGTGGTGGCGATAGGGTTGGAATTCTCTTTCCGGATTTCTGATAAACGGGGACCAATGGCAAAATAAGCCAATACGCCTATTATTAAAAGAATTACGATTATACCGGCTGGTTTCAGTCTCATTTTAGCTGTAGGTTGATTAGCGTTAAGGTTTTGATTATTTTTTAAATTTTAATTATTTCGGAAGCTTTATTTACTTGTTCGCCATCGTTATTACCACTACCCGACCGCCTTCTTCTTTAGCTAATAGTAAGCGCTTGCCATCGGTAATATCTACCATGGTATTAACGGGAATTTCTTTGTCTTCGGTTAAGTCTTTTAAAGAAGTAAGTTTCTGATTAACGAATACCCACTTATTCTGGAAATAAGTAAAATAACCCACTGGTATTTTCTGCTCGGCGGTTAGTTTCTCGTTCCGGACAACATTGCGGTTAACGTGCCACTGAAACAAGTATTGATTATGGTATACCATTAAACGATGGTTTTCCGGTTTCCAAACGGTAGGTTTAAATTCGTAATACAAATCCAGTACCGGTAAAGTACCTGTTACCGGTGTACCGCAAAACGGACATTTCGGGGAAGCAGTATTATCAAAAACAAACCACTTTTGGTCGCACTGCAAATTGCTGCACGGCTGCATGAGATCGGTAGTTTTTAATAAGGCTTGCTCCCAGGTGTCGGCATTGGGCCGCAGGTTAGGATTATGCAATCCGGTAACAAAGGCCTGATCGAACAAGGTTTTCAGGTAAGGCCCGGTTAAGGTATAAGGCAGTTTGGTAACATCCGCCCAGGGCAATGCCCATTTGCTTACCTGGTCGATTTTAGGTCGGTTTGAGGTATCAGTGGGGTGCTCAATAAACAAAGCTTTTTCCCCCATCGAGAGCAAATCATCTTCTTCGGTGTCCAGGGAGTTGATTTTGCCGCCTTTTAAAGGGTGGCGGTAGAGCAGGTACAAATAAATCATCGTGGCCAAAGCGTGCAAATCGGTGGTCCGGTTCGCGTGTTTGCGGTTCGGGTCGCGCAGGTTCAGGTGCTTGGTAGCTAATACCTCGGGCGCAATAAAATCGGCGGTGCCAATTACATCCGGCGGGTATAGGCCCGGTACTACCAGCCCATCAATATCAATTATCGTGGCCGATTTACTTACCGGGTCGATTAATACGTTTTTGTAGGATAAATCGGAATGAGCTAAGCCGGCGGCGTGCAAGCGTTTTACCCCGCGCGCTATCCGGACGCAGATTTGAAAATAGCTGAGCCAGTTACCCAGTTCACTTTCATCGAGGCGTAAGGTAAATTGCTTGTGCCGGAACTTAGCCGAGGCAAACCACAACCCTTGCTTTTCTTTGCCTTTTATGCCTTCGCTGGTAGCGTAGCCTTTTTTAAAAAAAAAGTTTTTATGATAAGCCGGTACAACTAATCCGGTTTTTCCGGCCACTTCTACCATATCGGTGGGCCAGCAATACAGTTCTTTAAAATAATCGCCGCCCTCCCGGTTAAAAAAATTATCTTGATACTGGGTTACCAGTTTCTTCAGCCGCTCCCGCGAATTATAATCTTGCTTATCGCGGTAAAATGCCACCACATACGATTTATCCGGCCCAAAATAAACATCCTTCATGCCACCGCGCATGGGCTCGCCATTATCCACGTACGGGTAGGTTTTACCCGGATGAATCAGGGAAGGTGCCGTTTTTATGTTCGTACCCGGTCCGGGATTATTAGAAAAAGTGCCTATAATGCTCTGCACAGGTTATATTTTTTAATAAATGGTTAACCTTATATTGTCCCACTTGGAAGGCAGGGTCGTTAAATTCTAATTCTATCGCGAGCGTCTTTGCTCGTGAGTGTTATCGTCCGGTTTCTGGCCGGTGGAAATTTTACTCTTTATCTTCTAAGAAGCACTACTGGCTCGCTCGGCCAGAGGCCTCCTAAATATTCTGCACGAGCGAAGACGCTCGCGAAAGTAGTGTTTTTTAGAACTTATCATTCTCCTATCCCTTCTAAGAGGGGACTTTCGGATACTTGTAATCCCAAAAATTTAAAAAACAATGGCTAAAGTTCGGTCATCGTGGTTGCCGGGGCTCCAGAAATCCATCCATCCGGAAAATTGCGCTTCTATTTCGGGATTTTTGGGGTTTAATTCAACTTGTATTCCGGCCTCGTTTTGCCCATTTAAATCCCCGAGAAACTCCTGCCATTTTGTAATGTTGGGTAAATTGGCTTCCACCACAAATTTGGGATCGTAAATACCATCGGACATTAAGATTAAATACGAGAAATCCGGGATCAGTTTAAAACCAAACCGGGTCGCAAATTTATCGCTTTGGAAAACTTCCGGCATGGTAATAAACCGGGTGCCCCCGCCAAACTCGCCCACGTCAATCCAGTTCAGGAGCGTAACTTCTGAGGCGTCTTTGTTTATAACGGCCATCGGGCAATCGCCTACTCCAAACGATAGCAGTGCGTAACCCGTATCGTACTTTTTAAACAAAGCAAAAATTAAAGTGGCGCTTAAATCTTTAAGCGGAGCGCCAACGGTAGCCGCAAAAGCTTCGAGTTGTTTATGTACCTGAAAAGCCGCTTTGCCCAAATTATTATACACGAACCGGGTTAGTTCCTTTTGCGTAGCGTCGGTAGGATTGTTGGTATGTTGGAGCAGCAGTTCGTCAAAGGCCGTCATGCTTTCTACGGAAGCAGGATCTTTAAAATACTCCACGATGCCGTTGCAAGCCAACGCAGACCCTTTCCGGGAGAGTTTGGCACTACCAGCTCCGTCAGCTACTACCACAATGCTCCAACCATTGGCTAAATCGCTAAAAGCAAAATCATCTTCCCGAAAAGAACCCATATTGGCGTGCGAACGGCCTCTTTTGGAAGAAACCAAAATATGCCGGTCGTTGAGCGGGGCTAAAACCGTAACATTATCTGCCTTCCCGTACGGATCATTCGGGTCACTTTCCAGATTTTTCCATAAGCTTCTGGGATCCGGGTTAATAATCAGGGTTAGTAGCTTTTTATTTAAAGGAGCTTCTTCTGGTTGACCGGCTACTTTAAACTGAAAAGTTAGGGGTATATCGCCGCTTTGCGTGGGTACGCCGGCTATTTTTTTATTTTCCGGGTCGTATGTTAAGCCCACTGTTTCCAGGCCTTGTAATTCAAAAAAAGTAATATCCGTCCAGTTAAATTTTTCTAAATCAAATGCGGCCTCGTAGGGTTTCCCCACCGTGCCATTTACTACCCGAACAGGTTGTTGCAAAATTTCGGCTATTCGCTCGTCTAGTTGCCAGTTACGCATAAGCAGGTTTTGATTTTGAATGATGGCTTGGATCAGGGCTTGATTTTGCTCTTCCTGCAAAAACGTTTCGAACAAACCGGAGTGGTTAGCAGGCAGGCTGATGTTATTATTTTTAAAAATTTGCGTTACCAGCTGTTTAATTTCGCTTGCCGTAGCTTTTTTGCTGTTATTTTCCGAGTTCATGAATAATGGTAGGGCAATGGGTAAGTGTTTAAAAGCAGCTGTTTTATCTCCACCGAAAAACTTATATTCGCTCTTTTGCTAATAAAAACGAATGGTAGCCAGGAGCTCGGGTAAAAAGCGCCACCAGCAGAACTTTAGAACAGCAGTGCTGAATTTGCATTATTAAGTAACAATGTTTAACTCAGAAGGGGGTGGCGGTAACTCGCCCAACCCGGTTACTTCTTTGCCCGCGTCTTCTACTTTGGTTGATGTAACCCCAATGGAAGCACTTACCCAGGTAAAAAACTTCGCGATGCTCTGGCTGTCGGCGGTATCGAGGCTCACTACGTTTTCGGTAATTTGTTTAAGTAAGTTAGAATCGGCGGCACTGCCAGCCGCACACGCCACGGTGTAGGCAGTTTTGCGTTGCTTAAATTCGACTAAGCCGCTTTGCCAATCATCCGTCGGGATTCCGTCCGTCATAATAAATACCAAAGGTTTCCAGTCGCCTTTTTGCTCGGCGGTAGTTTTAGTTACTTCGCTATCGATGCAGGTAGCAACCAGCTTTAAAGCCTCGCCTAAACTGGTAGTGCCGGTTGCTTTAATATCTACCATTTGAAAAGAAGCTAAATCCGTGAGCGGTACCACTTGCTTGGCCGTACTATCGAAAGTAATAATACTTATAAAAGCGGTTTCAATAGCCTGCGGATTTTGGCGTAGCGAACTGATCATTACCTGCACGCCGTTTTTAACGGCCTCAATGGGTTCGCCGGTCATGGAGCCAGAGGTATCTAGTAATAAATAGACGGGTAATCTTCTCATAGTTTTCGTGTTTAGTAGCGTTGTATGGTTAAGGATGCCGTTGGTATATCAAAATTTAAAATTTTAGTTCTTGCCATACTCTGTTAAGTCAATAAAATTCTCAGCTTGGTAAAGCATAGATTTTAAGCAGTAGAATCTTACGTATTTTAAATTAGAATATTCAAGTATATACCACGGTAAACGTTCCCCTTAAACGTTCGTTGTTCTTCAAAGTTTAATTCGGTGGGGGTTAAATAGCCTTGGCGGTAGTAAAGAGTTCTAAACGGAAAAACTGGAAAATTTTGCAAGAATTTACTTTAACCTGGTTTTACTCGCTGATTACTTAAAACAAAGTCGGTTTAAAATTCAGAAAATAGGCTTTTTTTAAAAAAAGTTTAGAGGCAGGTATTAGGCGTACGCAGGTCCTGGATGGGGTTTATACCTTAAAATTATAAAGTTTTGTACAATTCGGCGTTGGCATTGAAAAAAACAAATGAACCTTAACTGCTAAATGCATGTAATAAAAGTATAACAACAATTTATGAATAACGGAACAGTAAAATTTTTTAATAACCTGAAGGGATTTGGGTTCATCAAAGAAACAAATTCAGATCAAGATTATTTTGTACACGTATCTGGTTTGCTCCAGGATATCCAGGAAAATGACCAGGTAACTTTTGACCTGCAAGAAGGTAAAAAAGGATTAAACGCCGTGAACGTGAAACTCGCTTAATTTGCTAGTTACCTAAATACCGAAAGCCTTACCTGCCGTAAGGCTTTTTTATTTTTACCAGTGGCCCGAATTGGCCCTATTTGTTTTAAGTTAATTTTTAAATTTTTACCATGAACCGAAAATATTTAGTGGATAAGACTACCCGCGAATACCTGTGCGTGGCGGTGCAAAAAGGCAAAGATTGGACTCCCAACAATCAAAAGTTTCTTGCCAATTTTATGAATACGCGTCCGCAGAAAAACGAGGATAACTTCGAATTACTTTCCGGCGAATACAACGACAACTCATTTTTCGAAAAGTATATCCGGAACGGTACCAATTTCGTGTTTCAATATTAATGAAGAACTCTTGCGTGACTACGGGTTAAGTATTTATCCGTAATAATTATGTAAGCAAGCTATACACCAGATAGCTTTTTAACGTAGAACCATCTAAAAATAAGAGATAATCAGGGTTATGGTAGAAAAACAAGAAATTTTAAATTTAGAAGATGTAAAGAAGGATATTTTAGAACTTTGTTTACAGCCGCAAAGCCGGGAAGATATTCTGAATTTCCTCCACCTGGATTGTACCTCGGGTAATTATTCGCGGTACATTGGGGCCTTACTTACTAACCGGTTTATCAAAACAAATTTACTCGACAAACGCCGGTCGCGCCAAGAGAAGTACATTGTTACCCAAAAAGGATTAAATTATTTAAAAGCCATTGCGTTTTAAGTAAGTTAAAAATTGCTTAAAAGACCATAATAAGTAGTTGTTCGTTTTTAGTTGTTCGTTGTTCGATCGTTAAGAATTTGATTATCAAATGCTTAAACTTGGGTTTTTATCAACTTAATTTTGTCCTGTTACTTAGAAGATAAAAGTGCTACTATTCTGATCTTATTTTGGAAAATTTTTTGGATATAAAAGAAACCGCTTCTTCTAGTATTGGGGAAGCGGTTTCTTTATGCAGGCGATATTTAAATTCTTAAACAACATTCTATAAATACTTTATACTAATTCTTACAGCTTAATTAGTAATAGTAGATGCTACCAGTAAACAGCATTAGTTTGGCTCCGGAAAGCATGCCCGTGTTATGGTGCGCAGCATTGCGAGGAGCGAGAAAAAAAGCTTAGATCACCCGTAAAAGCCATACGGAGCCAGCAAACGCGATACGAGGCAAACAAGATAGCACCAGAGCCCGCGGATACTGGTAAACACTCCAAAGAACTACAACACGATAGCCTGCCAGGTATAATACGAACACCTATTTTTTAAAAATATTAAACTTCGGCTAAATACTTATGCACAAAGCTGATGGCCATACTGCCTTCGCCTACGGCGGAGGCTACCCGGTTCATGGCGTTAGCCCGCACATCGCCGGCGGCAAAAATACCGTGAGCACTGGTTTCGAGTAAATACGGATCGCGTTGTAGTTTCCAGATTTTACCAAAGGCATGGTAACTTTTTACATCGCGGCCGGTTTCAATAAAGCCTTTATCGTTCCGAATAATTTCCTGACCAATCCAATCGGTGTAAGGCCGTGCGCCGATAAAAATATATAAAGCATCGGCTTGTTTGGTTTCACTTTCGTCGCTGTTTATCGGGCCAATTTTTACCTGCTCTAATTTGCCGTCGCCTAGGGCTTCTTTAATCTCGGTTTTACCTAATATTTGGATATTAGATGTTACGCTAATCTGGTCGATTAAATAGGACGACATGGAAGAAGTAAGATCTTCTTTGCGGATAACAATGTATACGTGGCGGGCAAATTTAGCCAGGTACATGGCCGCTTGTCCCGCCGAATTGCCGCCACCTACAATATACACTTCTTTGTCTTTGCAGGAGGCTGCTTCGGTCATGGCGGCCCCGTAGTAGATGCCGGCCCCGGTAAAATCTTCTACGCCCTTGGTTTCCAGTTTCCGGTAATCGACCCCCGTGGTAATTACCACCGTGCGGGTATTAATTTCTTCGCCGCCGTCCAGTACAATGCGTTTATACCCGTCTTTTTCGTGAATGGCTTTTACATCTTGGGGCGATAAAAACTCGGTACCAAAACGGGTGGCCTGGGTAATGGCCCGACGGGTAAGCTCCGAACCGCTTAAGCCCGAAGGGAAACCTAAGTAATTTTCGATGCGGGAGCTGGTGCCGGCCTGGCCACCCGGGGCGTACCGCTCAATGAGTAGAGTTTTTAAGCCTTCGGAAGCGCCGTACACCGAAGCCGCTAAACCGGCGGGACCGGCCCCAATAATCACGACATCGTACACGTCGTTTTTTAAAATAGGCGTTAAACCTACTTTGTCGGCTAATTCTCTTAGCGTAGGCGATTGGATAGAAGTACCATCTTCAAAGAAAACGGCCGGCAAATCTTTGGTTTTAATTTGGTTTATATCCACGTATTGTTTGGCTTCTTTACTTTTTTCTACGTCGAGCCATTGGTACGGAATGAGATTACCCGCCAAAAACTCTTTAATGGTATGCGACTTAGGCGAAAACTGGTAACCAATGAGTTTGATGCCTTTAAAATCGGGTTGGTAACTATGTTGCCACTCATCCAATAAATCATCAATTACCGGGAATAACTTGTCTTCGGGCGGGTCCCAGGGCTTCATTAAATAGTAATCTAAACGCACCTCGTTAATGGCTTTAATGGCGGCATCGGTATCGGAATACGCGGTAAGCAATACCCGTTTGGCTTCGGGATAAAACTCCGTGGCTTTTACTAAAAACGATACGCCGTCCATTTCGGGCATGCGCTGGTCCGCGATAAACAAGGCAATCGTTTCCCCTTTATTTTTGAGTTCCAGTAAACTATCCAGGGCTTCCTGCACCGAGGGCGTACTCAGGATTTTGTATTCTTTCCGGTACTGGGCTTTTAAATCACGGTTAAGAGCCCTTAAAACCTGGATGTCGTCATCGATTGAAAAGATAATAGGCTCGTTCATAATTTAAATAGTTGTAATTTATTTCCTGCTAATTGTCTATTTGATAAAGTATTTTTTAAAATTAAGTCTGGCCGTTCAGCGGAAAGTACACCATAAAGGAAGTTTTGCCCGGCACGGAATTTACTTTGATAGAACCATTATGTTGCTGCACAATCCGGGACACTACGTCCAGGCCTAAACCGGTACCTTTGCCTACATCTTTGGTGGTGAAGAATGGGTCAAAAATACGATTTTTAATTTCATCTGGTATGCCGGTGCCATTGTCGGAAATGCACACTTCTGCGAACTGGTTTACCCGTTTGGTTTTTATTTCTAAACGGCCTTTTTGAACGCCGTCCATGGCATCCAAGGCATTATCAATTAAGTTCGTCCAAACCTGGTTTAATTCGCCAATATAAGCTTCTACGGGTGGTAAAGCGGTATCGTATTCTTCTACTAACTCCACGTTGTTTTTTTAAGTTTATAACCCAACATGGTCAGCGTGTTTTTAATACCTCCGTGAATATCGGCGTATTCTTTATCGTGGTCGCGGTCCATGTGGGTAAAATTTTTAATGGCGGTTACCAGTTTTTCGATGCGCTGGGAGGCATCCTGCAGATCGTTCACCATTTTTTCGGTTACCAGGTTATTGTTAATCCAGTTTAACACCGGCGAAAGATAAGCAGGTGGCACTAACTCCGAGAATTCGTCCATATCGTTGCAGGTAAAGCCAAATTCAATAAAATTCTCCGCTAACTCTTGGCTGTTTTCTACGGCAAGCCCTTCCAGGCACTCGGCCAAATCATCTTCCAGGGCTGTACGTTGCATTAATGTTAGGATAGGCTTTTCCGGGCGGGCCAGCACGCTAAACATTTTATCGTTTACTTTATCTACATCATCGGCACTCATTTTAATAGCGATGACTTTTTTAAAGGTTTCGGGTACCAGTTGTAAATGTTTTTTTAAAGAAATAGAACCCCGTACAATGGCCGAGGCCGGATTATTTAACTCATGCGCCAAACCCGCCGATAATTTACCCAGCGCCATCATTTTTTCGTTTTGCTGCTGCATGGTCGTAAAATCCCGCACGCGGGAGGTCATGATATGCACCAGGGCCTGGGTAAGCTCGTAGTGCTGGATGATTAAATCCTTCATTTTCGCAACCGGGAAGGTCATGATCTGCAAAGCTTCGTCCACCTGGCCGTTGGCCGAGGATACGGTACCGCGCGAAAAAGGCAAGTAGCCCAGAATATCTTTCACTTCAAAATAACCGATTTTACGGGTATTGGTTTTTTGCTGCACAAACAAGCGGATGCGGCCTTTTACCACCACGTGGGTGCCGGTAATAGGTTCTCCGGTTTTAAAAAGAAAACTGTCTTCGGGGAATTCCTGATGCACGCTGTTATTTAGCCACCATTGCAATTGGTCGGCTGGAACATCTTTTAACGCATCAATGGATTGTAACCACTCGGTTGTAACTGTTTGCATAAGCAGAAGATTGTTTCGGGAAATATACCGGAATTTGCGAGATTATTTGCTAAATCACTGGCTGGGTAGACGGCAGTAACTAGAACAATTAGAACCCAAAATAGTTAAATCCGGAGCAATTCCGGTATTTTTTAAATCGGATTAGTAGGATAGAATAGTCTTAATCCGTAGAAGGGAAAAAAGCTTTCTTAGAAGATTATATGTTTATTGAAGCGACTGGGAAAGGACTGAAATATAAGTAAATGGACACAAGTAGTAAGACACAAGTATCAAGACAAAATAAAATATAATAACTTAAATATCAGTAATTTAACCTTGTATTTTCAATATTGGAATGTAGCTTTCAATTGGTCCTTTTACTTAGTTTTTACAAAAAAGTTATCCTGTGAACAGGCTACTAAGGCAGTAACTAAATACTATTGGGTATAACTACCACACACATTAGATACTTGCGCTGCACGGCTTATAGCATAAACCTAGCGTAAAGTGTTTGCTGCGGATAAGATTAGTTAAATTTCAAAAATAGACAACAAAAACAAACAAAAAGCCCTGCACCACAAATGAGCGGGTATTTTACACCAGAACTCTTGTTGTACAGGGCTTTTTTTAAATTTTAACTAAGCAGTGGCCGGCCTTATTTAAATAATCCGCCTAAAGCGCCACCTATGCCGCCACCGCCTAAGTTAGACAGCGAATGCGAAATACTATCTGGCGTAATGCTGGAGTCATTGGGGTCAGCGGCTTTGCTGGAAAATCTTTGAAGTAAGCCGGGCAACGCGGCCGCAATGGCACCCGTAGCCGCCGGGGGCAAACCAAACTTGCTGCCTAAGCTACTGGCCAGGCCCCCTTCAATAGCGCTGGTGATTGGGTTGCCCGAAGCTATTCCCCCTTGTAACATGGAAAGTAATCCGCCAACTCCACCTTGGGCAGTCGCTTGACTCGCTAAACCCTGGGTAACGTGGTGGGCAATTTCGTTGTGAACGGCATCTTCCTGGCCCGCGGGTATAGCCGCGGCTACTTGCGGATTGCTGCCCACCTGCTGTTTTACTAAATCTAAAATTTGATCGAACATAGTTTTATTCTTTGTTAGTGTTTAAACCAGTAAACGCACCTAAATGGAATTAGTTAGTTTTGGCAAATAATATGTAAATAGTAAATACCACGCAAGCCGTTCGTTCTTTCTACTTTTTAAGATTTTCTGGTTTTAGGTACTTATAAACCAATAAGCAGAAACTAGGCATGGTCAGTTAACCAATCCATCGCCTCATAGTGATGGTGGAAATTAGCAAATACCGAGGTGGAGTTATTTTGTTCTAAGAACTTTTGATAGATACCGGCCATTTGCGCGTCGTAGGTGGGAGCACCGGCCGACACGCGGGCAATTTTTTTTACGGCTGGTATGGGGAAATTTTCTGAAAAATACTTTTTAATCATTTCACCGTCTATTTGCGGACTGTTCTCTACCGCCACATTAGAGGCATCCAGTAAAATCAACTCTATTTCGTACTTATCAATTTCGGCAACTGTTTTTAACCACAGTAAAGCCAAGTCCTGCAGGTGTAAAATGCCCACCCATCTAATTTCGGCTAACTTTAGTGCCGGATGGTACTCCAATTCCATATTGTTGTGGGTGAAAATAAGCATACTGATCTTAATTTAGGCGCATTATGGTATCATCCGAGTATATTAGCTGGACTATTATGGTGCGGCCAAGCTATCTGGTATAAACATAAACAACCAATAAATTAGGAATCGTGGAAGTGAACTTTGTAGAATATTAATATACGATCTTTAAATTAGATAGTAGTTTAAAATTAAAAAAAATACAAAAAATTTTAGTTTTTTTTAAATTTTTAAATTTTGATTCCTTGAGGAGGGTTGATTTATTGAAAATTTAAAATTTTAAGATTACTTTCTTTTAATACCTCTCCGTACAGTAGTATTAAAGCAGCTTTTAAGTAAGATAAATATAAAAGCCAAATTCAGATTTTATTTATAGCCCATTACCCCTGGTTTTATGTAAAACCGATTAACTTATAAGTAAATGAACTTAACCTTGGTCTTTTCGAATGAGTACATTAAGCTGGAAGTAGATCAGGAGTTACGATTTTTGCAAACTACCTGGTTGCGGCAACCTACCAGTAGCCAATTTCGGGAGCAACTACAACAAGTAGTTGATTATGCCTTGGCTAATAACATAAACAAAGCGTTATTTAATGTGCGGCAGCGGGCTTATCTGGAAATGGCCGACCAGAATTGGCTGACGCGCGAGATAGTACCTTTATTTGCGCAGAAAAAAAGTGCGCTTTGCTTATGTAATCAGTCAAACTACTTTTGCGGCATTAGATGTTTTCCAGATTCAATTGGCGGTAGAAACAAACCCACCGGATAACAATCCGTTAGAAATAAAAACGTTTTTGAATAAAGAAGAAGTCTTAATGTGGCTCTTGCCTTGGAGTAATATTTACTTCTTTTCGTAAGCTCTTATTTTTTAAATTTTACTATAAATCTATTCGTGGTTTAAGTTATAATTTCAGGATGTTTACTAAAGTATGCTTCTAAAGATAAAGGCTTCTGTCCTGTAATTTGCGCTACCGCGGAGCTCACCGGTGCCACTTCGCCGGCCGCAATGGCCAGGTAAGAGCCAATCCAGGTGGCTACTTCCCAGGTGGGAGCGCCTAAGTCGTTGCGCCAGCGTATGCCCTGCGTAATGGTTTCCGGCTGGTAGCGGTACTCTTTTCCGGTTAGGTGGGTAAGTCGTTCGGCCGTTTGCGTTAGCGTCAGGGCTTCCGGCCCGGTCAAATCGTAGGTTCCCGAGTAAGCAAACGGGTCCCGCAGTACCTGAGCCACGGTGCGGGCTACATCTTCCCGGGCAATCCAGGCTACCTGCCCTTGTCCGCCTGGTCCTTTCATCAGGCGCTGCTCCCCGAACATCTCCGGAATTAAATCCATGTAAAAGCTATCGCGGAGTATGGTATAGGATAAGCCGCTTTGTTTAATAAATTCTTCCGTCTGATAATGGTCCTGGGACATGGGAAACTTACTCACCGGCGAAGCTCCCTGAAACGAAAGATAAACGATGTGCCGCACTCCGGCTAACACCGCCGCGCTTATGGCGTTTTTATGCAGCGATGCGCGAATACCCGGCGGCGCATAACCCGAAATCACAAAAGCAATGGCTATATCACGAAAAGCTTTTTCCAGGGCTGCCCGATCCTGATAGTCCCCAGCTACTTTTTCGGCCTGGGTAAAATGGGCTAATTTGTCGGGTTGGCGGCTCATTAACCGCAACGGTTGATTGGGTAAAAGTTCGGCAACGCGGTGGCCAATGTGGCCGGTAGCGCCCGTTATAAGAATTGTAGCTGCCATGCTTAATTGGTTAGTAAATCGAAGGAGTATACGGTAAGGTGCCGCCGGGCAGCTAAAAAGTAGAGGCTTTTAAGCAAACAGCTTTCGGTAAGGGGCCGTTATTTTTTCATGGGTTTAAACCGGAAGCTAGTAGATAACCTCAACGGCTTGTTCAAAATTTAAGAGTAACTGAAATCCTCCCTCCCGACCGTCGGCCAGAAAACAGTCGAAAGTAGCTTTTGTTTGCAGCAGGCATTAAGCAAATTAAAAAGTTACCAGCAAGCTATACAAAAGCGGACTTCTGTACCCGGGAGTATAGTTCTAGCTCGATTATCAATTCTTCTGCTATCTGAATCCTATCTTTGTTTTTTAAAGTTACTTGCAACGCTCTTTAGCTAAAAAGCGCTTTAGTGATTTTTAGGTGTGGTGTGCGCCCAGTATGGGCATCTGGTACTGAAAGGTACCAAATTATTCCAGAGGGTGCAAGACCCTTACAGGCGAGTTGGTGCAGCCTGTTAGTAAGCCGCAAGCTGGTTTATCGTGAGATAAGCAGGGAAGAAAGCGGGACTACAAAATCCGGTACTGACGAACAGAAAGTACATAAGAGGCCCATTAGTGCGGGTAAGCAAGCACCTCTTTGCAAAGCTCCTGACCAACAAGTACTAGTGGGTAGATGTACCAGGAATCGGAGGAAGGAATATGCTCTTACCTGGGGAGGTCTCTCGGCCACGGGTTGGTAAGAGAGAAGTCAGCAGAAGCCATAGTAGCCATCAGGAAACGAGCCGTAAGCGCTGCGGAGGTCTCACAAGATGACGAAGGGCCGAACGTGAAGTTGTTCCAAATGTGGTAAGGAGGCCTGGCCAGCCTTAGCGTAAGCGGAACAGGGATTACAGATAAAGTAGAAAGTAGGATGATTGAGAAAGTATTGCACCGGGGCAACCTGCTGCTAGCCTACCGGCAAGTGCAGGCTAACCAAGGGGCAGCCGGCGTAGACGGTATGTCCGTACTTGAACTAGCTGGGCATCTGCAAGTAAATCAGGAGGCCTTAGTTACGGCTATCCGGAGCAGCCAGTACTTTCCTCTACCCATCTTAGGGGTAGAAATACCTAAGAGCAACGGCCAGAAGCGCCGGTTAGGCATTCCTACCGTAACCGACCGGCTGCTACAACAAGCAGTCAACCAAGCCATAGCCCCGCTTTTCGAGCTGGAGTTCAAAGAGTACAGCTACGGCTTCCGGCCCAACCGCAACGCCCATCAGGCGGTGTGGCAAGCCCAGAAGAACATTAATGAAGGCTATCAGCATATTGTCGATATGGACCTGAAAAGCTTCTTTGATGAAGTAGAGCACTGCCTGCTCCTGCAACTGGTATACCAGAAAGTAAAATGCCCGCTCACGCTGCGCCTGATCCGCAAATGGCTTCGGGCCCCTATCCTTATTGGGGGAAAGTTAACCAAACGCCGGAAAGGGGTACCACAGGGCAGTCCGTTGAGTCCGCTGCTCTCCAATATTCTGCTTCACGAGCTGGATAAAGAGTTGGAAAAGCAAGGCTTGCGGTACGTGCGCTATGCCGATGACTTTAGTGTTTATACCAAAAGTGAGTCGGAGGCCCGGCAGGTGGGCAACAACCTTTTCCTGTTCCTGAAGAATAAGCTAAGGCTACCCATCAACCGGGAAAAGAGCGGCATTAGACGACCCGTAGATTTTCAGATACTAGGCTACCGGTTTGTACCCACTTACCGGAAAGGGGAGAAAGGTAAATACCAGTTGGTGGTAGCAGAAAAGGCTTGGGCCAGGCTGAAGCAGAACCTGAAAGGGATTACCCGCAAGACCACGCCCAGTGCCTTTGAGCAGCGCGTTCAGCAACTCAAGGAAGTGCAGCGAGGCTGGGTAAACTACTTTCGTCTAGCCAGCATTCAGGGGAAGTTAAAGCAAGTGGATAGTTGGCTCAGAAACCGGCTGCGCCATTGCATCTGGCACGACTGGAAGAAACCCGAGCGGAAAAGAAAGAACCTGATCCGATTAGGCGTCTCAAAAGGGGAAGCCTATGCCTGGAGCCAGACCCGGAAAGGGGGCTGGGCAGTAGCGCAAAGCCCCATCCTGGTGACCACTATCACGCTGAAACGGTTGGTCAAGAAAGGTTATGAATCGTTGTTCGATTACTACAAACAAGTAGCCCCCCAACTTAACGAACCGCTGTATACGAGACCCGTACGTACAGTGGTGTGAGAGGCGCTCCCCATCAGCCAACACTGGTGGGGCCGTCTACTCGATTGGGCGGAGTAATTATTTTTATTCTTTTATTTAATCAATTGTAGAATTATTCCTATGCTTTAAAATTCTGTCCCTTATATTTTTAAATATGATTAAGAAGAAAGGTATAACAATTAGTAGCCACAAAGAAATTTGATAGAGGGGAAACTGAATACTTGATAGCCATTGATAATATGAGATAAGGATTGCTATCAAACATATTAAATAACTAAATAAGTCAACAAGAATATACCTTTTGGGATTAAAAAGCATTATTGCATAAGCTAATCCTGCTACACTGTAATATCCTACTAATATAAAGCCACTTAAAACTATTCCTAAAAAATCATCTCCGCTCATACATGTTTATTATTAGTAAGTATCCTATATTCATCTTCTAATCCTGACTCTTTCTATTACGCCCAACTAACGGATAAACGGAGTTGTTCCGGTTATCTGCACTATAGATGGAGGAATGATTATCTAAATTTTAAAAAAAATTATTTTCCTGACTGTGTTTGTATTAGAAAGTGAATATATATACAATGTTTTAATATACAATGTTATATTTTAGCCAGTAGGTACCAGATTTTAAAGGGTTACCATTAGTAGTCCAGTGAAATGTTTTTAGGCCATATGGATTGTAGCGTAACAATTCGTGAGTGGTACTACGGATTTATACCCTGAATCGGGTTGATGGACAGGGAAGGCATGGTGCCGGTTTCGATAGTTAAAACGCAAAAAGCGGCGAACTTTTTCAGTAACCCGCCGCTTTTTAAAATTTGATCGTTTTTTTCCAGTGTTACTTCCATCCTCCGCCCAAGGCGGCGTATAATTCGGTAACCGCATCGAGTCGTTGTTTTTTAATTGTTGCCAAAGTTAGTTCGCTTTGCAGTACATTACTTTGCGCGGTAATTACTTCCAGGTAATTGGCCAGGCCGCTTTTAAATAACTGATTAGCGTTGGTGGTAGCTTGCCGGAGGGTTTGTACGCGTTGGTTGGCGGTAGCTTCCTGCGCCTTCAGTTTTTCAATTTTTATTAAAGCATTCGAGGTTTCACCGACCGCCGTTAGTACCGATTGCCGGAATTGCATTACGGCTTTGTCGCGCTCTACTTTCGCAATTTCGTAATTGGTTTTTAAGCGCCGCGACTGCAGAACCGGTTGTAAAACGCTGCCGCCCACGATACCGAACAAAGAAGCCGGCACGTTAAACCAGTTGCTGCTGCTAAAAGAATTAATGCCGCCGGTGGCCGTAATGCGTAAAGCCGGGTACAGGCTGGCTTTGGTAATGCCCAACTGCGCATTAGCTACCGTTAAGGCTAACTCGTTACTTTTTACATCGGGCCGGCGGCTCACCAAGGCCGAGGGAATGCCGGACGAGAGTTCTTCCGGGAAAACTAGCTGATCCAAGCTTACCTGGCGTTCCACATGGTCGGGCAATTCGCCGGATAAAATTTTAATCAGGTTTTCCTGGGTGGTAATATTTTGTTCGAACTGCGGAATTAACTGCGAAGCGGCTTGTAACTGGGCTTCGGCTTGCTGCACGGCCAACGCCGTAACCTGCCCGGCCCGGTATTGCAGGCGAATAATGGCCAGGGTACTATCGTTTAAGGACCTGTTCCGCTGCGCAATTCTTAACTGGGCATCCAGCATCAGTAAATTATAAAAACCCTTCGAAACCGCGGCTACAATATTCGTCTGGATGGCTTTGCGGGCCTCCTGGGTTTGCAAGTAAGTTCCTAAAGCGCTTTTTTGCTGATTCCGAATTTTTCCCCAAATATCGGCTTCCCAAGACAAACCCAGGCTGGTGGTATAATCGTTAATGTGCCGGGTACCCAAATCAAACTGACTTAAATTTAAACCGGTTACACTGTTGTCGGAGGGCCGGTTGGTGCTGGTGCTTACCTGCAAATTTATGTCCGGCACGTAATTCCATTTGCTTTGTCGCAGGCGCAGATTAGCCGCTTCTATGTTTTTTACCGCCACCTGCATGTCGTAATTTTTGGCAATGGCACTGTCAATTAATCGTTGTAAAGTAGCCTCCGTAAAAAAGTTTTTCCATTTTATATCCGCAATGCTTTTGGATGCGTTTACCGGTGCGTTGCGAAACTGCTCTGGTATTATGGCCAATGAATTATTTTTATCTTCGGAAACTTTACAGGCCGCTACCACCAGCATTACCAGCAGGTAAGTCCAGCCTATCCTATATGTTCTCATGTTATTTTTTTAAATTTTGTGAAAGCCTGCCGCATTAATTTTTAACTGTTTGTAATGAGCCGAGCTTTATGTGTTCCTTGGTTTGTTCGGGTAAGATGGTAAGGGGTTTGCCGGTAATTTTTTCCTGCAAATGCTGGAACAAGACAAACAATACCGGAATAATTAATAAGCCCAGAATAACCCCGGAAAGCATACCGCCCGCCGCGCCGATACTAATGGAGTGGTTACCTTGCGCCGAGGGCCCGGAGGCAAACATCATCGGAATCAAACCCACGATAAAGGCCAAGGATGTCATAATAATGGGCCGCAATCGTAAACGGCTGGCTTCCAGGGCCGCTTTTACTAAGGATAAGCCGGCCTGTCGCCGCTGTAAGGCAAATTCTACAATCAAGATGGCGTTTTTAGCCAGTAAACCCACGAGCATAATTAAGGCTACCTGTACGTAAATGTTGTTGGTAATTCCGGTTAACCCGATAGCCGCAAATACGCCGAATATACCGGTCGGGATGGAAAGTATTACGGAAAAAGGTAAGAGGTAACTTTCGTATTGGGCCGAAAGCAAGAAGTACACAAAAATAAGACACAGAATAAACACGATCGCGGATTGCCCGCCCGAGGAAATCTCTTCGCGGGTCTGTCCCGAAAATTCATAGGCATAGCCGTTCGGTAATTGCTTTTCGGCTACTCGCCGGATGGCGCCAATGGCATCGCCAGAGCTGAAGCCGGGTTTTGGTATAGCGTTTATCTGAATAGAATTAAATAAATTATAGCGCGAAGCATTTTCGGAACCATACACCCGGTTTAATTTCACCAAAGTATTCAGCGGTACCATCTCGCCGGTATTATTTTTTACAAAAACCTGGTCAATCGCCGAAGGATCAGACCGGTTTTGTTTATCGGCTTGTACCAGTACCCGGTAATACTTCCCGAAGCGGTTAAAATCCGAAGCCTGGGCGCTGCCAAAATAAGCCTGCATGGTTTCCAGAACATCTTTCAGTTTTACGCCTAACTGGTCGGCTTTCTTTTCGTCCACTTCCAGTTCAAACTGCGGATAATCCGCTTTAAAAGCCGTAAAGGCAAACGCGATTTCGGGTTGTTTCATTAACTCGCCAATAAAATTCTGAGAAATACCGCTAAACTTATCCAAGGGGCCGCCGGTCTTGTCTTGCAACACCAAGTCCAAGGCGTCTACGTTGCTAAAACCCGGCACCGTAGGGAAGGTAAAGACGAAAAAATCGGCTCCTTTAATGGCGGAAAGTTTTTGCCGTACTTCATTCATAATCGCATTAATATCTTTTACTTGTCCTCTTTCCTCGGTCGGTTTTAATAACACGAAGGCAATACCGGATGATGGACTCGAAGATTGCGTCAGAATATTAAATCCGGATAAGCCCATCAGGTATTTTTTAGATTCCATCGTGCCCAGTAACTTTTCTTGTTGCGCCATTACTTTGGTAGTGCGCTCCAAGGAAGCGCCCGAAGGCATGGTTAAGGAAATCGCAATAAAGCCCTGGTCTTCGGAAGGAATAAAGCCGGTCGGGGTGCGGCTCATCATCCAGGCGGTGCTCAGGGTAACCACCACCAAACCGCCCAGAGCCAGCCATTTGGTGCGCAGTAAAAACCGGATGCTGCCCACGTACCGTTGCGTAAACGCCTCAAAGCCCGTGTTAAAACCGGCAAAGAACCGCGCTTGAAAACTCTTTCGTGTTTGCCCATTTACGGCACTAGCATGATTATTTTTTAAAAAAAGAGCCGTTAACGCCGGCGTAAGCGTTAAAGCATTTACTGCCGAAATCACAATGGCAATGGCCAGGGTGTAGGCAAACTGCCGGTAGAATACGCCCGTCGAACCTTCCAGGAAACCAACCGGTAAAAATACCGCCGACATCACCAGGGTAATGGAAATAAGCGCGCCGGTAATTTCCGACATAGCTTCCACAGTGGCGGCTTTCGGGGCCAGGTGTTTCGTTTCCATTTTGGCGTGCACGGCCTCCACCACCACAATGGCGTCGTCCACTACAATCCCGATGGCCAGTACCAAAGCAAACAAGGTGAGCAGGTTAATGGAGAAGCCGAATAGCTGCATAAAAAAGAAGGTACCCACAATAGCCACCGGCACCGCAATGGCCGGAATTAACGTAGAACGCCAATCCTGCAGAAACAGGAAAACCACGATAAATACCAGAATAAAAGCTTCCAGCAAAGTTTGCTGTACTTGCTTAATAGATAAGTCCAGCGAAATTTTAGTATTGTAGAGTGTCAGGTATTTTACATTTTTTGGAAAATCGCGGGAAGCTTTTGCCATTAGCTCGGCTACGGCAATTTGGATTTCGTTGGAGTTAGAACCCGATAATTGCTGCACCGCGATGTTGATTCCGGGCTTGCCATTCACGCGGGTAAAATTACCGTAACTAAAAGCCCCAAATTCCAGGCGGGCTACATCTTTCAAACGCAACACCGAACCATCGGCATTCGACCGGATGGCAATGTTTTCGTATTGGCTGGTTTGGGTTAATTTGCCTTTGTACTTAATCACGTATTCAAACGATTCTGCGCTGCTTTCCCCGAACTTGCCGGGAGCGGCTTCCAGGTTTTTATCCCGGATGGCGGCCATTACTTCCTGCGGCGTTACCTGGTAAGTAGCCATTTGGGCCGGGTTCAACCACACGCGCATGGAGTAATCTTTATTACCTCCAAATATTATAGATTGGGCTACGCCGGGAATCCGCTTAATTTCCGGAATAATGTTGATTTGGGCGTAGTTGGCCAGAAATGTCTGGTCGTAGGTACTGGCATCTTCCGAATACATATCTACCACCATAATTAAGCTGTTTTGCTGCTTGGAAGTGGTAATACCTTGTTGAATCACCTCGGCGGGCAATTGACTGGTAGCTTGCGCTACCCGGTTTTGCACGTCCACGGCGGCCTGGTCGGGGTCGGTGCCGAGTTTAAAATAAACCGTGATGATGAGCGAACCATCGTTGCTGGCGGTAGAACTCATGTAGGTCATGTTTTCCACCCCGTTGATCGATTCTTCCAGCGAAGGCGCCACGGAACGTAATACGGTTTCCGCGTTGGCCCCCGGGTAATTCGCGACTACCTGCACGGCCGGTGGGGCGATGTCGGGGAACTGCTGCAGGGGTAACCGGTATAATCCCAGAATACCCAATAGCACCATAATTACCGAGATTACGGTAGCTAAAACAGGTCGGTCAATAAATTTTTTAAGCATGATGATTATCTGATAAAAGTGGTGCGATTCAAACTATCGGGTACTGATTTTTCGGGCTGAATAATCTGGCCTTCCTGTAAATGGTCGAAACCATTCAGGACGATCCGATCCCCGATTTTTAAGCCTTCTTTCACGAGGTAAGCGCTGCCGCTTTTGCCGGCTATTTGGATGGCTTGCCGGGCTACTTTATTGCTATCGCCCACGGCAAAAACAAAAACTTTATCCTGCAATTCTACGGTAGCGGAGGTGGGTACCAGAATGGTATTCGTATGGTTCCGGCTTAATCTTATTTTACCGGTATTCCCGGACCGTAAAAATCCTTCGGCGTTGGGAAAAGTAGCTCTTACGGTAATCGCGCCGGTATTTTTATCAAATTGGCCGTCGACCATATCGATTTTACCTTGGTTGGCAAAGGTATTTTGGCCGGTTAAAACTAAATCCACGGGGGGCAGCAAGCGCAGCTTCTCCGCTAGATTCTGGCCGGGGTATTGATTTTTAAAATTATTAAAGTCCTGCTCGCCCAATGAGAAATAAACATGTACTTCGTGCACGTCCGAGACTTCTGTTAAAGCCTGCGCATCGGTGGGAGCTACTAAACTACCTTGCTTGCGGAGCAATCGCCCGACGTAACCACTTACCGGAGCTTTTACCACGGTATAGCCCAGGTTAATGTTAGCAGCAGCTACGGCGGCTTTTCCTTGTTCTACTCTGGCTTTAGCCAGGGAATAAGCGGCATTGGCCGTTTTAAGCTGAATATCCGATACTACTTTGTTTTGAACCAGCGGAGTCAGTTTATCGATTTCCAGTTGGGCATTGATGAGTTCGGCTTCGGCGGCATGCAGGCCGGCTAAGGCAGTATTGAGCTGTTCTTTATAAGGCAGCTCATTTATTTTAAAAAGTGCCTGGCCTTTTTGCACATAAGCGCCTTCATCCACATAAACCTGCTCCAGGTACCCGTTTACTTGCGGCCGGATTTCGATAGTAGTTAAACCTTCCACGGTGGCCGGATATTCCTGGTAAGTGGTAACGGCATTAGCTTGTAAGCTGAGGACCGGCAAGGAAGGTACCGGCGGGGGCGTTTGGGCCACTTCTTTCGCGCCACAAGCCGACAAGATTAAAGCCGCTATTATTCCAAGAAAGTAGCTGGGCCTGGTATAATTAAAATTTTGGGTTTTTTTCATGATTAAATTTTTAAAATAGTAAATGCGACTTTTTCTACTACACTAGGCAGATGGTTTAAAAAAGAAGAAAAAATATGCCGCCGGAAGCCTCTTTATCAGAGGACTGGGATTAGAAAGGTTTGATTAAAATTGAAGTAGATTCGCCATCGAAAACTTTTTAGTTTGCGCAGCAAAAAATTAAAAAATTTAATGGAGGTACAATAGATCGTGTGGGATTTATAAGGAAGTGATCAAAGCACACGAAGTTATTTTAAAAATTATTTAGGAGTAAAGATTAGAATAGGCAACAATTAAAAAATTTAATAGAAGAGTTTGCTTTTATGTTTTCATGAGTAATGGTTTGATTTTCGGCCCCAGCACGATTACTGGTTAGCGTTTTCGGATTATGAATCTGCTTAATACTACTGATTTTCATGGTTTTATTTTTATTGCAGGAGATTTTGATTACATTTGTTACCCAAAGGTACTATTAATAGTTTCAAAAAGATACTAATTGGGAAAAATAGTAGTTACTTATAGGTAACCATTGGTATATAAGTAGTTTGTCGTTTTTAGTTGTTCGTTATTCGTATAATAAAGCGCTATTAATCAATTAGTTAACCCCTAATATTTATCAATTTAATTTTGCTCAAGTACTTAGAAGCACTATCGACGAGTATGTAGTTTATAAGATTTCAGATATAAATTATCCAGGGGCAGCAGTTTGGGTGTAATTAATGCCATAAAGAAAGGAGTTCATGTAAACTAAAGCGTAAAATAGAAACCGCAGCAATTTGCTCCTCCTTACCAAAGCTCGTATGGGGCAAATACTTTTTTCAAAAACTCCTTTGGCAGCTTCAACGAATCGGAGGTATTAGGAAATCTGAAAAATAAAAATTAAATAAATTGCGCATTTAATTTTTTCTGGGCTTTTAGATTAAATGGCTGGATTGACGACCCTAGGCTGATTTGAGAAACTGGAGCCATGGGGTTAACAAAAGGATTCAAGCACCTTTTCATGTGGCAGGTGATAAAGGTACCAAGAGTAAAGCCTACTAGTTCCAGTTCCGTCTGGACCCGCTTGCCAGATGGTGAACTACTATTCGAGATATATAATAATAGAAGGTTGAGCGAGATTTTTTAAATTTTATTAAAATACATCCGGCCTTGTGCCGATTCGGTATAAACAGATGATAACCCAAAAGAATTAAATTGGTGTTACCAGCGTTATAATTAGTCAGTATTTGAGTTTATAATTACAAGTAAAATGAGAGACGATAGATTTACCGGGGAAAGCTGCGCCATGACCCGGGCCATGGCTACCCTCGGCAGCAAATGGAAGCCGATTATAATTCATACTATTAATACCCGGAAAGTACGCTTTGGGCAACTAAATGCCTTAATTCCCCTGATTACCCGGAAAGTATTAACCGAGCAATTAAAGGAACTGGAGGAAGACGGTATCTTGTTCCGGGAGTCTTTTAGCGAACTGCCACCCCGCGTGGAGTACTCTTTAACCGAAAAAGGCCAGGCTTTATTACCAATATTAGCCTCGGTGTGCGAATGGAACGCCCGGTTCGAAAATACTCATGCGTGTTCATTGGGTAAAGCCCACTACAAAGTGGATGCAATAGAATAGATTTTGAAATTTATGAAGTACTTGAAGAATATAGCATAACCCATTTTTAAAAATTAGTTCGATTTTTTAAGTTGTGGCTATGCAATTGTTTAGATAGCTTATAATATCTAAATTTGATGCATTTAGAATAAAAACCTATAGGCTTTTGGTTTATGTTGCTGCTAGTAAATAGCTAGACCAAATAGTTATAGATTCTTTTAAATTCTAAAAAAGTACTTTATGCAAGTAGTTTCTTAATTAAAGGTTAGGTAAGTTGTTATCTCACTTACCAATGCAAAACTTACTGAAAATATTTTCCAACAAATCATCCGTAGTAATATCACCGGTTATTTCTCCTAAAGCGTATAAGGCTCTTCGGATGTCGGATGCGAGAAAATCGCCGGTGGTGCCGTTGGCTAAGCCTTGTAAAACCGCATCGAGGGCTTGGTAGGTTTGTTCTAAACTGGCGTAGTGGCGTAGGTTGGTAACAATGGTGTTGGCACCGGTGGTGAGGTCGCCTTGGTTCACGGCGCGGAGTAAGTGTTGCTTTAGCTCGGTGATTCCTATTTTATCAGCCGCCGCAATAAATAACACGGGGGCTATAGCTTGGTAGGCTGCTACCTCTAGATCAGCGGCTAAATCTACTTTGTTCGCAACGGCCAAAAGCGGTTTATCCGGCACGTTTAAAGCAGCCAACTCGGTAGCTAAGTCCGCTGGGGTGAGTTCATTCACGTCGAAAAGGTAAATAACGAGCGCTGCTTCTTCTATTTTCTGGCGCGACCGTTCTACGCCCATGGCTTCTACTTTGTCCTGGGTTTCGCGCAAACCAGCGGTATCAATAAACCGGAATAATATGCCTTCAATGGATATTTCGTCTTCGATAAAATCGCGGGTAGTGCCCGGGGTATCCGAGACAATAGCTTTTTCTTCGTTTAAAAGTACATTCAGTAAAGTAGATTTACCCGCGTTGGGTTTACCCACAATAACCGTGGCTACGCCATTTTTAAGCACATTACCCAAAGTAAAAGATTGGAGCAAATTACGAATAAGATTTTGCAGATGATGAACCAGGTTTTCCAGAGCCGCACGATCGGCAAATTCTACATCTTCTTCACCAAAATCTAATTCAAGTTCGATTAACGAGGCAAAATGAATGAGTTGGGCACGCAAGGCTTTAATTTCAACTGAAAACCCACCGCGCATTTGTTTTATAGCTACTTCGTGCGCTTTCGAAGAATCGGCGGCAATCAGATCCGCCACGGCTTCGGCTTGCGTTAAATCGAATTTCCCGTTTAAGAAAGCGCGTTTCGTAAATTCACCCGCTTGCGCCAACCGAGCACCTTTTTGAAGTATAAGTTTAATGATTTCCTGTACAATGTAATCGGAGCCGTGACAAGAAATTTCTACTACATTTTCTGTGGTGTAAGAATGCGGCGCTACAAACAAGGAAACCAATACTTCATCCACTACGCGGGCACCATCTCGAATGGTACCAAAGTGAATGGTATGAGAAGGTTGCTCCAGCAAGTTCTTTCCACTAAAAATTGCATTACAAATGCTAATGGCTTGCGGACCGGATAAACGGATAACCGAGATGGCACCCTTACCGGCCGCCGTGGCTAAAGCTACAATGGTATCTGTGGAATGGAGATAGGTTGTATTTCCCAAATGAAGGTGCGTTATTAATTTGCCTTTTTGGCTGTTTTTAAATTAGCGGTATACTGCGGGAAAGTTAATTTTTTATAATGATTGTCGCCAAAAAAGGTAATTATATCCCGGAAAGCCGGCACATCCAGATAACCCGGCACAGGTGCCAATATTTTTAAATTTTCGTCTAAATAAACCGTAGTCGGGAAGCTCAACTGACCTTGCAGCAAAATAAAAGCTAACTCGTGGGCTCTTTTCTGTTGGTTGTAATTAAAAGTTTTACCATCCAGGGTAATAGGTTCTTGGCTTTCGGCATCTAACCTAACGGCGTAAAAATTTTTGTTCACGTAATCTGCTAAAACGGGATCGGTAAAAGTGCTTTTTTCCATTTTCCGGCACCAGCCGCACCAATCGGTATACACGTCGATAAAAATTTTACGGGGTTCTTTTTTAGATTGCGCCACGGCCTGCTCAAAAGTTAACCAATTTATAGCGCCTTTCTTGGTTTTACCCGGCGGATGAAGAACGGATTTACTAAAAGCTGGAACAACGGAAGCCACCAGCAACAAGGCAATAAAAAATTTAAAAAAAGTAGGTAAGAAGCGCATTGGGAGCAACAAAAATGAAAATACAAATAAAGACCTAGGTTTATGCTTTTAACGAAACATCCGCCGCGTCCGTATTCGTTCCGGTTTTAAAAAGCTTTAAATCTGGCAAATTTTTAAATTTTTAACTTGTCAGCAGCCCAAAAGCTTAAACAATAAGTACCGGAATTTTAACTGAATGCCGCACCGAATCAATGGTAGTGCCCAGTATTAAATCTTTCATGAGTTGGTGTCCGTGGGAACCCATTACTAATAACTCGGCATCAAAATCTTTTACTATTATGGGGATGCATTTTTTTGGATTGCCGTAACCTAACTTTACGGTTACCTGGTAGCCTTTTGCGCGAAGATCTTTCGCGTAACGATCTAAATTTTGCTGGTCGGAGCTAGTTTCGTAATCCACAATATCCGGCCCCATAACTAAGGCGCCGGCGGTCTCCACAATATGAATCAGCACATATTCGGCGGACTGGTTACCAATGGCCAAAGCATTATTAATAACGTGTTTATCTACTTCGCTAAAATCTAAGGCAATGGCTACCCGCGAGTAAATAGGTTTCGCTAAGGGTTGATACTCGACTGCCCGGTAGTGTTTCGCCACCGGATGATGATGCAAAGCTTTCACTACGAAAGGCTGAAATGTGATATACAGCAATAAAAATAAACAAGCCAGCGCCATCGGAACTACCGTCAGCCAGATTATAATGGGGTAGGAGCTAGCAGTTAGCCAGCCCGAGATTTCTTCGTAAACCAGCTTAATATTTAAGAGAACAATAATGGTGGCGACCAGCCAAGCTCCTGATTTAAGCCAAGTACCAATCGCAAATTCCCCCATGCGGGTGCGGCTGCTTACAAAATGAATTAAGGGAATAACGGCAAACCCGAGCTGTAAACTTAAAACTACCTGACTAAAAACCAACAATCTGCCCGTATATTCTTCGCCGAAGTAAATAATAACGAACAAAGCCGGACCAACGGCCAGTAAACGGGTAATCATGCGCCGGAGCCAGGGCTGAATGCGGAAGTTTAAGTAGCCTTCCATTACAATCTGGCCGGCTAAAGTACCGGTAAGCGTAGAACTTTGGCCAGCGGCAATTAGCGCTACCGCAAACAAAATAGGCGCCCATTTAGAACCCAGCAAAGGAGCCAGAAACTTATGCGCATCTTTAATTTCGGCGACGGCAAACATACCGTTTTTGTAAAAAGCCGTCGCCGCCAGAATTAAAATTGCGGCGTTTACAAACAAGGCCATGTTTAAAGCAATGGCCGAATCAATAAAGTTAAATTTAATGGCCCGCCGGATGCCTTCTACGCTACGCTCAAATTTGCGGGTTTGCACCAACGACGAATGCAAGTACAGGTTGTGCGGCATTACAGTGGCCCCAATAATGCCAATAGCAATGTACAAAGCCTCGTTATTAGGAATGGAAGGCACTAGGCCGGAAGCAATCTCGGTTAAAGCGGGTTTAGCAAAAAACATTTCCAGTATAAAGGCGCTGCCGATAATACTTACTAAAACCAGAATAAAAGCTTCCATTTTACGCATGCCCTGATTTATTAAAAAAAGCAGCAAAAAAGTATCGAGTACGGTTAAGCTTACGCCCCAAATAAGAGGTAAGCCAAATAACAGTTGTAACCCAATGGCCATGCCCAGTACTTCGGCCAGGTCGCAGGCCGCAATGGCAATTTCGGCTAAGATATACAAAGGCACATTTATAATGCGGGGGTACGATTCGCGCGAGGCCTGGGCTAAATCTTTGCCGCGTACCACCCCCAACCGGGCGCTTAAACTTTGTAACAATAAGGCCATCAAGTTCGACATCAGCAACACCCACAGCAGTTTATACCCAAACTGACTGCCGCCGGCAATGTCGGTGGCCCAATTGCCCGGGTCCATGTACCCGACGCTTACCAGGTAAGCAGGGCCCATAAAAGAAAGTAATTTGCGCCAGAAACCTGTTTGCCGGGTGGTATCTACGGAGGCGTTTACTTCTTCTAAAGATTTACCTATGGGAAAAGAATCTTGATTGATCATACGCTATGTATTACTAAAATTTAAAAAACTAAACAGATACGAGTAGATTACGGGCTACTTCGTGCGATATAACCAAGGTCTTGTTGTTTTCTACTTTAATTTCCAGGGATTTATCATAAGCAATCTGGTCCAGAACGGTTATTTGCACGCCTAAATGCAAACCAATTTTATCGAGGTGCTGCAAAAACAAAGGTCGGGTGTCTTTTACGCCGCTTACTACGCCGGTAGTATTTACTTCCAAATCGGCGGCTACCACTTTTACTGGGTCAGTGAGTATGCCATCTGCGGAGGGTATCGGGTCGCCGTGCGGGTCCGTTTTGGGAAAGTCTAAAAACTCGTCCAGGCGCTGCACCAGCAGGGGAGAGGTGATATGTTCCAGTTCTTCGGCCACTTCGTGTACTTCATCCCAATTAAAATGCAGTTTTTCTACCAAAAACACTTCCCACAGCCGGTGCTTGCGAATGATCTGCAACGCGATTCGCTGTCCTTCCGGTGAAAGGGAAACCCCTCGGTATTTAACATAAAAAATAATATTTTTACTGCTTAGCTTCCGCAGCATATCACTCACCGAGGCCGCTTTGGTCTGCAGCGTTTCGGCAATCGCATTGGTATTTACTTCTTTATCAACGCCTTGCGACAGCTTGTAAATGGTTTTGATATAATTTTCTTCCGTGTAGCTCAGCACTTCCTTTTAGTTGTTTGTTATTGGTTGTTCGTGGTTGGTTGCAGATTAGAAAGTTGAAAGGTTGTAAGCTTTGCACTTTCTTATTCATCATCTTTTAATTACTTAGTTTAGCCATTTTACTATTTTCTAATCATTTGCTTTACCTATCGTCGATAAACAATGGTCTATCGACGATGGTCTATTTACTAACAACCAACAACAAGCAACGAAATTAGCTCCACCGGATTAAGGCCGAAGCCCAGGTAAAGCCGCTGCCAAAGGCCGCCAGACAAACCAAATCGCCGGATTTAATTTTGCCTTGTTCTACGGCTTCGCTTAAAGCAATGGGCACCGAGGCCGCCGTAGTGTTACCGTACCGCTGAATGTTACTAAAAACTTTTTCGGCGGGTAATTTCATTTTTTGTTGTATAAACTGAATAATCCGCAGGTTTGCCTGGTGCGGTATCAGCATATCAATATCCTGGGGTTGGTAATTGTTTTGTTGCAAAGCTTCCATAATTACTTCCGGAAAACGGACTACCGCATTTTTAAAAACGGTTTGTCCGTTCATAACGGGGTAAATAGAGCCATCCTCGATCATCGCGGAGGTTAAACGCTCGGCTTGGTTACTGGTAGGCGCCAGGCAAGCCAACTCTTCGGCCAATTCTCCGTCGGCGTGCAAATGCGTCGATAAAATGCCGGAATCTTCGGCTTCGGCGGGCCTTAACACCACGGCGCCCGCGCCATCCCCGAAAATTACGGAAACGGCACGACCTCGGGTGGTCATGTCCAGGCCAGAAGAGTGGATTTCGGAACCTACTACCAGCACATTATTGTACATGCCCGTTTTAATAAACTGATCGGCAATGGATAAGGCATAAATAAAACCGGAGCATTGGTTACGCACATCAATAGCCGGAATTTCTTTTAACTTTAACTCGCGTTGCAGTAAAACGCCGGAACCCGGAAACACATAATCGGGGCTTAGCGTGGCAAATACAATTAAATCAAGTTGCGAAGCTTCCACGCCCGCCATAGCCAAAGCCTTTAAACTGGCTTTCGCTCCCATATTGGCGGTGGTATCTTTTCCTGGTTCAAAATAACGACGTTCCTCAATTCCGGTGCGTTCCAGAATCCAGTCGTTAGACGTTTCCATAATTTTTTCCAGATCAAAATTCGTAACCACTTTTTCGGGTAAATAATGGCCAACCCCGGCAATCTTCGAATTTCTCATAAAGCTTTGTGTTCTTGGCAAATATAAAAGTATAATCTTAAATATTTAGATTAATCTAAAAATTTTTTATTTATACGGATAAAAATATTTAAGGATGTTTAAAATATTTATTAAATAAACTTAAAAGTTTTACTTCTTCCGTACTCCAGAAAACTTCGGGCGAGGACCCATCCGGGTAAAATTCTTGCGTAGTAAGCTTTTTTAAAATTGCAGATGCATTAAATTTTTTAAAATTTAGGTTCACTCCGGCTTTATTTTGATTTATGATATCGGCCCAATAGGGATTTTCTTGAACTAACACGGGTAAGCCATTTGCCAGGTATTCAAAAAGCTTGGTAGGTACGCACCGGAAGGTACTGGGATGGGGTTGGTATGGCAATAAACCCACGTGGCAATTCTGAATTTGCTTTACTATTTCGGAATGGGGTACCAGCGAGTCACCCCCGATTAAAGTAATAAAGGAACAAGCCTTTTGTAATTCTTTAAGCCGGTTGAAAGTATCCGGAACAGCACAGTAACCAATAATAGTTAACGAAATAGCAGCCTGTCTTTCTTGCAATTGTTGGCATAACGCAATCGCCTCAAAAATACCGTGCATTTGCGAAATGGTACCGGAGAACAAAAACCGGATTGGACGAGACTCAATTTTTACCGGAAAAGTTTTATAAACAGGTGGGCTGGCTATCAGGGAAATATACTTGTTCTCGAGTACGGTAAACTTATTTTTAATAAAAGGTAATTCGCCGGCGTACGATTTTTCGGCTAGTAAGTAATGCGCTATAAACGGGGCGCTTAGTATTTCGGTAACTCGGATGCCATAAGCCAGCAAGTGTTTCGTAACTCCCCCGTAAAAATTTTGGGTAGTCAGGTTCAGATAATAGTTTTCCCGGACGTCGTACCACAGCTTTTTTTTAAAAAAAAGTTTAAAAAGTACGGCTACTATTAAAAACTCGTGCGTGCTGATAATGAGTAAATCGGGTTGTAGTTGCCGTAGCAGTTGCCAGAATTCCCATTGCACTTTTACCCGACCCCAGCTTAAGCGTTTAAAAGCAGAAAACGGATGAAAACTGATCGTAAACTTTGTATTTGGCAGAACTCCCGGAAAACCAGCTAGATGTACCTCGGTATTGGGTAATTTGGCCAGTGAACATCCAATTTTCTCGAACATGCGGGTATCGTTTACGGGCTTAAGTACCGAGGCGATTAAAAGTCGGGTTTTCTTCATTTGGTATAATCTGCTACTTTTACGCCACGAATATACTTTTATATACGACGACCATGATGTTGCAACAACTAATTGACCAAGCCTGGGAAGACCGGACCAAATTACAGGAAAGTGCTACAACCGATGCTATTCGGGATGTAATAGAACAACTCGAAAAAGGTAAATTACGGGTAGCCGAGCCCGTTGGTGATGGGAAATGGCACGTAAACCAATGGGTTAAAAAGGCGGTTTTAATGTATTTCCCGATTCAAAAAATGGAAACTATAAAAGTAGGACCTTTTGAGTTCCATGATAAAATGGCTTTAAAGCAAAATTACGAACAATTAGGCGTGCGTGTAGTGCCTCATGCCATTGCCCGGTACGGTGCCTTTGTGGCCAAAGGTGTAATCATGATGCCGTCGTACATTAATATTGGCGCTTACGTAGACGAAGGCACGATGGTAGACACTTGGGCTACTGTTGGCTCTTGCGCCCAGGTGGGTAAAAACGTGCATTTAAGCGGAGGAGTTGGTTTAGGCGGCGTACTGGAACCCGTGCAAGCTTCTCCGGTAATTGTGGAAGACGGCGCCTTTATTGGGTCGCGTTGTATTTTAGTCGAAGGATGCCATATCGGGAAAGAAGCCGTTATAGGTGCCAATGTGTGTATCACGGGTTCTTCTAAAATTATTGATGTCACGCAACCGGAGCCGGTAATCTATAATGGCTACGTGCCACCCCGTTCCGTAGTTATACCGGGTTCTTACACCAAAAATTTCCCGGCAGGCGATTATCAGGTACCTTGCGCCTTAATTATCGGCCAACGCAAAGAAAGTACGGATTTAAAAACTTCCTTAAACGAAGCTCTCCGGGACAACAGTGTAGCGGTGTAAATAGGTTGCAGGTTACAAGTTGCAGGTTGAAAGTTTTAAATTTTGAATAATTAAAAAGTGAGTTAAGCGTGGTTCACATATTTATGATTGCTCCTTAACCTTGTTTTAAAAGGCTTTCCCCAATATTTAATTTTTCGACCTGCAACCTGTAACCTATCTAAACCGCTCCGCTACTATTAAGTCTTTGCTGCCGGGAGTATAGTGGTAAAAGCCGTTGCCGGTTTTAACACCTTTATGGCCGGCCAGCACCATGTTTACCAGTAAAGGGCAAGGGGCGTACTTGGGGTTGCCGAAGCCGTCGTGCATAACTTTTAAAATATACAAGCACACATCTAACCCGATAAAATCGGCGAGTTGTAAAGGTCCCATGGGGTGCGCCATGCCTAATTTCATCACGGTGTCAATTTCGGTAACCCCGGCTACGCCTTCGTACAAACTATAAATGGCCTCGTTAATCATGGGCATTAAAATACGGTTGGCAATAAACCCGGGGTAATCGTTTACTTCGGTGGGTACTTTCTCTAATTTCCGGGCCAACTCCATAATGGTTTCGGTAACTGCCGCAGAAGTATTGTACCCTTTTATTATTTCTACCAGCTTCATAATGGGTACCGGGTTCATAAAGTGCATGCCGATTACTTTATCGGGCCGGTTGGTAGCCGCAGCAATTTGGGTGATGGAGATAGAGGAGGTGTTGGTAGCCAAGATGGTTTCGGGAGTGCAATATTCATCCAGATCGTGGAACAACTGCAATTTTAAATTTACATTTTCGGTAGCTGCTTCAATTACTAAGTCCACGGATTTTACTCCTTCGGCTAAGTCCGTGTGCCAGGTTATATTTTGTAAAGTTTGGGTTTTTTGTTCTTCCGTAATTTGCTGTTTCGCCAGCATGCGGTCCAGGTTTCTGGAAATGGTTTGTTGCGCTTTTTGTAGGGCTTCTGACGAAATATCGATGAGATGTACCGGATAATGATGTTGCGCCAATACGTGGGCAATGCCATTCCCCATAGTACCGGATCCAATTACGGCTACTTTATGTATCATAGGTGTATTTTTTAATATTTACAATAGAAAACTAATGGTGCTTAGCTGCCAATACAATCTATTTGCCTTAAAATTGTTTAAAAATCATTTTATAATCAAAAAAGTTATATTTTTAAATTTTTTTAAAATTATGTCTATTTTGCTGATAACGAAATGATTGAATGTAATACATTTAGATTATTCTGGAGAGATTTGTAATTTATCGGAGGTGATGAAATGCCGCTATGGAAATAAATAAAAATTTTTAGGAAAATAGTACTATATAAATCTTTTCTGATGTTTGTACGTAAAGCTGAAGAATACAATATAGGGAGGTGTTAATAAATCAAGAACAACTCCCCTATAAGAACCAACCAAACAAAATTTTAAAAAACTATGGGAAATTTGCTTTACGTAATTGCAGTTGTTCTGGTCATTTTATGGCTCATTGGCTTTTTAGGTTTTCCTGATGCTGTCGGGGGATTAATACACATTTTATTAGTGATTGCTGTTATTGCTGTTATTTTGCGCTTGATTCGTCGGGCATAAATCTTTATTTAAACTAACCTAAACACACAAACTATTATGGGAAATACATTATATCTTATCGCGGTAGTACTGATAATTTTATGGTTGATTGGTTTTCTGGGCTTTCCGGATGCGGTGGGCGGATTGATTCACATCTTGCTCGTAATTGCCGTAATTGCCATTCTGTTACGATTGATCCGGGGAGCCTGATATTTTTAATTTATTAAGTAGTTCGTTATTAGAGATTTGGTAAATTATACCCTGTAAGTAAAGAAGGTTATACCAATTATTTTATGAACTAATAACGGCAAAGTACTTATAAGTAAATGGACACAAGTAGTAAGACACAAGTATCAAGACAAAATAAAATATAATGAATCAAATATCAATGATTTAACCTTGTATTTTCAATATTAGAATGTGTCTTTTAATTTGTCCTTTTACTTAAATAAAAAACCACCTGAAATTCTCAGGTGGTTTTTTATTTTTTTAAATTTTTAATTTCTTCGGGAATGCAGATTGTAAATAAACCCTACCCGCACCACCGGATTAGACCGGCGGTATTGATACACCCCCGAGTTTAAATTAAAAAGTACATAAAGATCCATTCCAAAATCGCCGTTCATTTGGCGGTAACCACCACCAGCCAAAGTATTGCTAACGCTGCGCCTGGTTTGAACAATATCTCCGCTGGGACTATATTCTAAATCAGCTACACTTAATACCTCGTGCTCGGCATGCAGCAAGATGCCTTTAAATAAATCAACCTGCGTAAATAATTTACCGCCATACGTAGATAAATGATAACCATTAGTTCCCACATATTCATAAGTAACCCCCGGACCAACGGCCCAGCGGCTCAAAATACGGTAACCCACAAATGGCGATAAGCTTACATTAAAGTAATTATTGCCGGAATAAGAATCTGCCCCGAAGCCTATACCGCCCGTGCTGCCAATAAAAGTCCGGTCCAGAAAAGTAGCGGGTAATTCTTCCCCGTTTTTTCCGGTGGTAGAGCCTGGTTTCCGATGCAGTGGTTCTAAATTAGGATCGGCTTGGTAAACCGGCGCGCCTTGGTCGTCTGGTTGCGGTTGGGTAGTTCGGGGAGTTGGTTGTTTCCGCGGTGCGGGTTGGGGCGGCGGAGCCGTTGGTTGGGGCACCGGCGTGGTTTGACTCGGCGGCGTTTGAACCGGCACGGGTGCTCCGGGTAACTCGTTGTTCAGGGCGGGCTTTTGATTGGTAGAATCAATAACCTGGGCCTGGGTTCCGGATACCGCATAAAAAAATAAAGCTCCCAGTAGAATACCGAAAGCTTTTTTATTTAAATAGATGGTGGTCATTTTTTTAAATTAGTATAAAGTTACTTGTATAACTGGTAGATGCCCGGTTGGTTTAAATGGTTGCATAAACCCCTTAACACTTACGCATACATTTTTTGTCTTAATTCTTTAATGGATTCGTCGGCCAGGTATTCTTCGTAGCGCATCCGTTTATCGATAATGCCTTTGGGTGTTAATTCAATTATCCGGTTAGCAATGGTATCCACAAACTGCATATCGTGCGAAGCAAATAACACCGTGCCCGCAAAATCTTTTAAGCCGTTGTTTAAAGCCGTAATCGATTCTAAGTCCAAATGGTTGGTGGGTTCATCCAGTATAAGCACATTACCACTTTGCAGCATCATCCGGGATAACATGCAACGTACTTTTTCACCGCCCGACAATACATTGGCTTTTTTCAACGATTCTTCGCCCGAGAACAACATGCGGCCCAGAAAACCCCGAATAAAACTTTCGTCTTTTTCCACGGAATATTGCCGTAACCAATCTACTAAATTTAAATCGGTATTAAAGTATTCGGCATTGTCTTTCGGAAAGATGGCCACGTTAGTGGTAGTTCCCCATTTAAATGAGCCTTTATCGGGCTGCGCTTCGTCCATTAATATTTTAAATAACGTAGAAGCCGATAAATCATTGCGTCCCAAAATAGCGATCTTATCCTTCTTTTCAACGGTAAAAGTTACGTCTTTAAAAAGCAGGGTACCATCATCCGCAGATTTGCGGATATCTTCTACGCTTAATAACTGGTTACCGGCCTCCCGCTCTTGTTTAAACTGCACGTGCGGGTATTTGCGCGACGACGGTTTAATATCCTCCAGGGTAAGTTTATTCAACAACTTTTGCCGCGAAGTAGCTTGCTTGGATTTAGAGGCATTGGCGCTGAAACGCCGAATAAACTCTTCCAGATCTTTCCGTTTTTCTTCGGTTTTCTTATTTGCTTCGGAACGTTGTTTTAAAGCTAATTGGCTCGATTCGTACCAAAAGGTATAATTACCCGCGTACAAATTAATTTTGCCAAAATCAATATCCGCCACGTGGGTACAAACCGAATCCAGAAAATGCCGGTCGTGCGACACCACAATCACCGTATTGTTAAACTGATCCAGAAAGTTTTCGAGCCACAAAATGGACTCCGAATCCAAGTGGTTGGTAGGTTCATCGAGTAGTAAAATATCCGGATTGCCGAATAAGGCCTGCGCCAGTAAAACCCGCACTTTTTCGTTACCGCTTAAATCACTAACCACCGAATAATGTAATTCTTCGCCAATGCCCAAGCCACTGAGTAAAGTTGCCGCATCGTTTTCGGCATTCCAGCCTTCCAGATCGGCAAATTCCCCTTCCAGCTCCGACGCCCGAATACCGTCTTCTTCGGTGAAATCGGCTTTGGCATAAATAGCGTCTTTTTCCTGCATAATATCGTACAGGCGCTTGTGGCCCATGATCACGGTTTGAATAACCGGGTAGTCATCAAACTCAAAGTGGTTCTGCTTTAAAACCGCCATGCGCTGATTCGCCGGAATTTCCACCCTGCCCGTACGGGGATCTATTTCGCCGGAAAGAATTTTTAAAAAAGTAGACTTACCGGCGCCATTGGCGCCAATTAAACCGTAGCAATTGCCCGGCGCAAACTTAATGGTAACATCTTCGAATAATGTCCGCTTGCCGTACGATAAGCTTACATTGGACGTACTAATCATATATTTTTAATGCTTAATTCTAAAATTTGGGTGCAAAATTACGAAAATAAATTTGCTTTGTCCAGGGTTTAGCCGGATTTACTGCTGCTTAAACTTAGTTTTATGCTAAACAATTATCTGGATTTATATAGGAATTTGTAGATATAAATAGAAGGAAAGCGCTTGAAAATTAAAGGATTAATTTTATTTATTTTTCTGATAAACATTTAATTACCCGCCTGACTAATAAAAAATTAGGTGAAAACACAACACGGTGGCTTAGTTTTAAGTAAATGAGTTAAATAATATTTTAGACGAAAACCAAGCTAAAGCTATTAGCTTCTTAACTTAAAACGCACAGTACCTATGAATGCGACTAACCCTTCTGTTGAAAAAACCGGTTTCCGTTATGGTGTTTACGCAGCTATCGCCATGATGATTTACTTTCTTATTTTAAAGTTATTTGGCTTAGATAAAAACGATACGGTTCGTTTTTTAGCGATGATTTTTATTGTTGTTGCGGCCACAATGGGTATTTATTATTTTTCTAAGCACAAAACCAAAGGCATGTTTTACCTGAATGGGTTAGGCATTGGGTTTCTGGTGGGCTTAGTAGGATCAGTTCTTTATGGTATATTTTTGTTTTTATACTCGTACTTCATTGACCAAAACTTTATGGCCGATTTGCGGCTAATGGATTTCTTTGGCTCGAATCTTTCTCCTTTAATGATTTTTGGGGCAAATTCCTTATTAGGCATTATGGTAGGAACTTTTACGGGCTACATTACCATGATGTATTTCGACCGTTCGCGTACGGAAGCCAAGGATTTTTAAAAAATTTCAATTTTATACCTTTTACAAAGCCAAAACAACTATGTTTTGGCTTTTTTGTTTTAAGGCACGGGTTGTTCAAAAAGTACTTCGCTTACTTGCTCCAGGGCATTAAACCGTACCGTTAACTTATTGGCTCCCGATAACTCTTGTTTATTTTGGCACTGCGTGCCTGGTTGTAAATAATAATAATATATCCGCTCGTTTCCGGCCAGTAAAGCTTCACTGTCGGGTTTGCCCAAAACGCCCATTAACTGCGAAATAGCCAAGCCCCGTAATTGGCGCCTGATTTTTTTTAATTCCGGTAACATTTTACTCCGCACGTTCTGGCAGGCAAAAGAATCTTTAATCCAGGCGGTAGAATTAAATTCCGGAAAAGTAACTTTGGGCCGGCAATGGATAGCTGTAAAATGCAGGGCTGCTATAAGAGAGCAGATCAAAAGCTTTTTTTTAAAAATCATGGATGCTTTTTAACAAAACAGTACTTCTGGTAAATGGGGCAATCAAAATGAACGACGGCCGTTATTCAGGAACAAATTAAATAAAAAAGACTGTTAGTCATTCATATTTTAAATTTCCGGTGATTATGAGCAAAAAGTTTTTACAGTTTAATACTCTTCTTTTAGTGTTCTATATCTTTTCGGCTTTCAGTTATTCGCCCGCTTACTCCGGCAATAAGAACTTGCTTACAGCTACAAAAGTTAACGATGAAATTTCTTTTGCCGTGAAAACACAAGCTTTTGAAACTTATTTACTACAAGTATATGAACAAGCTGCTTTAGATAAAACTAATTTAAACTTAACGGTTTTCCGGAAGGCCATGGTGGGCTATTATAATCTGCAACGAAACGCTCATTTGGTCATGAAGCCCTTGCTTACCGTTATTGATTTTAGCCGGTCGAGTTGCCAGAAACGCTTGTGGGTGATTGATTTAAAAACTAACAAATTACTGTACCATACGTGGGTAGCACACGGCAAAGGCACTGGTAATGAATTTGCCCGTTATTTTTCGAATGAGCCTAATTCGTTTAAAAGTAGTTTAGGCTTTTACCTAACCGCCCAAACCTACCAGGGAAAACACGGCTTATCTTTAAAGTTAAACGGTTTAGATAAAAACTTTAATACCAATGCGTTGGCGCGGGCCGTGGTTATGCACGGGGCCGATTACGTGAGCGAAAATTTCGTGAAACAACATGGCCGTTTGGGGCGTAGCCTGGGTTGTCCGGCTTTACCCGTAAAAGAAACACCGGCCATCATAAATAAAATTAAAAATAATGCTTGTTTATACATCTACGGCTCCGACCAAAAGTATGCTTCGCCTTACTTAACCGAAGCTACCGCTATTGACTCTTTTGCTACTAAATTCTTCGCTTTAAAATCTGCTTCGTAGGTTAGTATATTTTTACCAACAGAAAGCCAATCCGATGTTTCCGGATTGGCTTTCTGTTGGTAACACCTTTTTTAAAATAGCAACGATACTTCTGGTATTACATATTGCTCCACCGAAAATGTTAATTTGCCGGAATTAGTAGGATTGTGGATTTATATTAGTGCTAATTAAACCTAGGAATGTTCCCTTTAAAGGTGTGTAACTATCCCGGGAAAAAGCCGTTCATGTATCTGGTTTGTATTTATACTTACTCCTAAACTATCCACCATTACGAAGCATTTTCCTGATTTAAAATCACTCGTAACTAGTATACCTGGTTGTTTTACCTCTGCTAAAAGCTGATATAACAAGCTACTAGCGCATTTACAAACATGAATTATTTAACCCAAAACACACGATCATGAGAGGTGGTTTAAGATATATTATTGCCTTGCTTATTGCGGGCTTTTCGCTGGTAACGTATTGGTGCAAGCGCGAAGAAAATACCGTAACCGGCGAAATGCAGCACATTGATATGACCGTTGACCAAGAGATTGCCCTGGGTTTACAAGCCGCCCCCCAAATGGCTGCCCAATACGGGGGCTTACATCCCGATCAGCAAGCGGCGGCTCGCGTAAAGGAAATTGGCCAACGCATTGTGCAACAAACCGACGCGGGTAAAACACCCTACCAGTTTGATTTTCATTTACTGGCCGATGAACAAACCATTAATGCTTTTGCCTTACCGGGTGGCCAGGTATTTATTACAGCGGGGCTTTTAAGTAAACTAAAAACCGAGGGACAAGTAGCCGGCGTGCTGGGACACGAAATCGGGCACGTGGTCGCCCGCCATTCGGCCCAGCAATTAGCGAAAGCTAAACTTACGCAAGGGTTAGCCGGTGCCGCCGGGGTTGCCACTTATGACCCCGATAACCCGCGCAGTGTAGCCGGACCTATTGCTGCCGCCGCCATTGCTAAACTCATGACACTGAAGTATGGTCGGGATGATGAATTGCAATCTGATAACTTGGCGGTACGTTTTACAACCTCCGCCGGGTACGACCCAAGGGCCATGGTAGAAGTTATGAATATTCTGGCTTCTTCGCGCGACGGCGCTTCGAGCACCCCGGAATTTTTTCAAACTCATCCCAACCCGGAGAACCGAATAACTAAAATTGAACAAGCTATTAGTCAGGAATTCCCGAATGGTTTACCAACAGGTTTAACGCCGTAACAAGGTCAAAAATTTAAAAAAATTCCGGTAAATCCTATTAAAACAAGAAGAGCGTTCCCGGTGAACGCTCTTCTTGTTTTGATAGGATTGTTTTCTTTATTAACAGTTTATTAAATTATAGTAAAGCCGACATTTTTTTTTGCCTTTGTATTACTTCCCGCACGTGCCGGACGGTGTACTCCATTTGTTCCGGTGTAGTAAAACGGCCAAGTCCAAACCGCAGGGTAGCATACGCTAATTCATCGCTTAAACCCAAGGCTTTTAAAATATAAGATGGTTCTATAACCGCGGAGGTACACGCTGAACCGGAAGAAACCGCTATATCTTTTAATCCCAATAATAATCCTTCTCCCTCCACGTGATCAAAAGAAATATTAGAAACATGCGGTAAACGGTAATTTTTAGCACCATTCAACCGGGAACCATCGATTTGTAGGAGTTCGCTTTCCAGGTAATCGCGCATATTTTTTATTCGCTCCGCTTCTGAAACCATCTCCAAACAACACAACTCGCAGGCTTTTCCCAAGCCCACAATACCCGGCACGTTTAAAGTGCCGGAACGCCTGCCGCGTTCGTGTCCGCCACCATCCATTTGCGCGGTAATTTTTACCTTGGGATTATTCCGACGCACGTACAAGGCACCTACTCCTTTGGGGCCGTACATTTTATGAGCCGAAAAAGCCATTAAGTCAATCTGATCAGCTTCCACATCTACCGGAACTTTGCCTACCGCCTGGGTGGCGTCTGTCATAAACAACACCTCGTGTTTACGGGCAATGGTTGAAATTTCGGGGATCGGTTGAATAACGCCGGTTTCATTGTTGCCGTACATCACGGATATTAAAATGGTACGAGGCGTAATGGCGGCTTCCAGTTCTTGTAAATCAATTAAACCTTCCGCATTTACGGGCAGGTAGGTAACGTGGGCACCTATTTTTTCCAGGTGCTGGCAGGTATCCAAAACGGCTTTGTGTTCGGTATTAACGGTTATAATATGGTTGCCTTTAACGGCGTACATGTCGAACACTCCTTTAAGTGCCAGATTATCAGATTCGGTGGCCCCCGACGTAAAAATAATTTCTTTGGGGTGGCAGTTGATTAAGGCGGCTACTTGCTCCCGGGCTTGATCAACGGCTTCTTCGGCGGCCCAACCGTAAGCATGGTGGCGGGAGGCGGCATTTCCGAAATGTTGGGTTAGGTAAGGCATCATAGCTTCTAAAACCCGCGGGTCCAGGGGAGTGGTAGCATTATTATCTAAATATATCGGAAGTTGGCGCATAGTAATTATTCAGAAGATTCTTTTAAATTTAAAAAAACAGGAGTTTGCGGCATTAAGTTTTTATTACAGTAAAAATAGCCAAATTTAGCTTTCCTAAACGAATCATGCATTTTGATGAATAAAGTGGAACATATTGGTATCGCGGTAAAAAATCTGGAGAAAGCCAACCTAATCTACACCCAGCTTTTAGGAATCGAACCTTACAAAACGGAAGAGGTACCATCTGAGCAAGTTATTACTTCTTTTTTCCGAACTGGCGAATCGAAAATTGAGTTGCTGGCCGCTACCGATGAAACTAGCGTAATTGCGCAGTTTATTTTAAAAAAAGGGGAAGGTATGCACCACGTAGCTTTTGCCGTGGACGATATTGTAGTGGAAATGGCCCGCTTAAAACAAGCCGGATTTACCTTGCTAAGCGAAACGCCTAAATTTGGCGCGGATAATAAGCTGATATGTTTTGTTCATCCCAAAGAGGCAAATGGTGTACTCATTGAACTCTGCCAGGAAAGAAAATGATAAATTGTTTATTGCTTGTCGTTAGATATTCGTGAGTCAGTTCCACCTTTTGATGTAGGCTTCATTCTTAATTAAACCGTAAGTACTGAAGCTATATTGGTAAACGCATTAGAGTTGATTAAAATTAAAATTTTGAACTAACAACTGGCAACTAACAACTAGCAACCAGTAAATATTACCTTTGCAACCGGAAGCTAGAACTACGTATGCAAACATTTTCGTTACCGGAACATCGCATTTTTAGAGTTATTGCCGCCGCCGCCGCGCACCTGCAAGTAGAAACCTATGTAATCGGCGGCTTCGTACGAGATATTATCTTAAAAAGACCGTCGAAAGATATTGATGTAGTTTGTGTGGGCGATGGAATGGCTTTGGCGCAAAAGGTGGCCGGGCTTTTACCCGATAAACCACCGGTTACGGTATTTAAAAATTTTGGCACGGCCATGCTCCGGGCCGACGAGTGGGAAGTAGAGTTTGTAGGTGCGCGCCGCGAATCGTACCGCAGCGACTCCCGTAAACCGGAAGTAGAAGCCGGTACGCTACGGGACGATTTAAACCGCCGGGATTTTACCATTAATGCTTTAGGTATTTCCCTGAACCCAAACAGTTACGGCGCCCTCATCGATGAGTTTGATGGACTCGGCGACATTCGCCGGAAAATTATTAAAACACCCTTAAACCCGGATGTAACTTTCACCGACGATCCCTTACGCATGATGCGGGCTATCCGGTTTGCCACGCAATTAAATTTTGACATTGAACCCGACACCTTCGATGCGATCGCGCGCAACAAAGAACGTATTGCCATTATTTCGAAAGAGCGCATAACCGACGAGCTGAATAAAATTATCCTGGCGGCTATTCCTTCTTACGGTTTTAAGCTTTTGTACCAAACGGGTTTGCTGGAGCTGATTTTCCCGAAAATGGTAGCTTTGCACGGGGTTGAAACGATTAATGGCAACTCGCACAAAGATAACTTTTACCATACCTTGCAGGTGCTCGATAACGTGGCCAAAACTTCCAACGACTTATGGCTACGCTGGGCCGCTATTCTGCACGACATTGCCAAACCGGAAACCAAACGCTATTCCGAGAAAGTAGGCTGGACCTTTCACGGGCACGAAGACCGGGGGGCTCGTTTGGTGCCCAAGATATTTGCCGAGCTTAAATTACCTTTAAACGAGCACATGCGTTTTGTGCAGAAATTAGTAAAACTGCACCTGCGGCCTATTGCCTTAGTTAAAGATTCTGTAACGGATTCGGCGGTGCGGCGCCTGCTCTACGAAGCCGGTGCCGATATTGATGAATTAATGGTGCTCTGTAACGCCGATATTACTTCTAAAGACCATAACAAAGTAAAGAAGTACCTACAGAATTTTAAAAAAGTAGGCGTAAAAATGAAGCAGGTAGAAGAAACCGATCAACTGCGGAATTTTCAACCGGTAATTACAGGTGAAATTATTATGGAAACGTTCGGGCTAAAACCTTCGCGGGAGGTAGGTATTATTAAAGAGAGTTTAACGGAAGCGATTCTGGATGGCCATATTAAAAACGAATACGAACAAGCTTTTGCCTATATGCTGCAAAAAGGTCAGGAAATGGGATTAGTAGTTGTAAAAGAATAAACGTTTACTTACAACAACGTTCGTTTAACCACAGCTAAAAAGCCTGCATTACCTGGTAGATTTTAATGGTATCAAGCGGCAATCTGGTCAGTTTAATGGGTGGGTTTGCGTAATTGGTAGAATACATGCCCGGAATAGTCGAACAGGAAAAAAAAGTGATTTTATTTCTGGGTACGACTTTCTGATAAATCAACTTTAGATGAGTGTAATTTTTAAATTCCTGATGCGGTAAGTTGGCCGGAATCACAAAATAATCATTTTTCTTAACCTGCACTTTTCCGGCAACATAGGTTTTCATGCCGGCTTGTTGGCTATACCAATGCCATCCCCAATAGCCTACCGTCCAGATAGTACCCGGCCCTTTTAGCTTATTTTTGGTCTTTACTGCTTCTTGCCGGTAAGTGTCCGCAAAGGTCCAGTCGGAGGCCGCTAGTAGTAAGCTGATGCTGGCGGAAAATACCAGCGCTAATATCCGGAGGTTCGCGGGGGCGTCACGCAACAATTTAGCTGCTAGCAGGATTACAGCGGGTAATACCAACAATACATGTCGGGAGGCCATAAAATGGGCGAACAAGATAATAAAGCTACTAATTGCGGTTCCCCATAATAAAATTGTAAAATGGTCAGATTGGCTGTATTTTTTTAAATTTTTATAATTCCGGAAAGGCCAGTAGTTATCCAGAACCAAATAAATGAGGCAAATGGCATTTATAAAACAAAACCCCCACAAAGCGCGCACAGCGTTTTTTTCAGAGATAAATCCCTGGTAAGTTAAGCTTACAAAGGCCAGGAGCATTATGATTAGGGTAGGAATAATAAACCAATATCTTTTTTGGTATTTCGCGATAAACCCAGCAGCATAAGCTAATGAAAAAGGAGTAATTGCGCCCAGCGTAATTACAAAAGCCAGTAATTTCTGACTTACCCGGGATATAGTTAAAGCAGAGGTAGGACGGAAAAGATGCACCGCGCCAAACTCCTGGTAGTTCCAAATGGACCACAGCAACAGCACACCAATGGGAAGCAGCAAAACAGCTAAAAATCTAAATTTTTTAGGTAGTACCAGGTGAGCTAGTAAAATTACAAGCAATGGGAGGGAAGTATATTTAATCAGGAGGGCGATGCTTAACACCAAAGCAACTAAAACGTAGCGCATCCATTCCGAGGTAAAATGGGGCTTTAACAGGAGATAGATAAAAATTAAGTGTAAACTCAATAATGGTACATCTACCATTACATTTTGGTTAATTAAAAATGCCGGGTTTAAAACGAGAAAAGCGGTGCTTAACAAAGCGAATGTGGGTGCTACCAGTTGGGCCAGTTTGTAAAAGAAGAAAATAGTTAAAAAAGTAAAACCAGACTGCATCAGGTGCAAGAGTATTTCATGATAGCTCCACCAATGGCCACATAAAGCGATAAAGTAAAAATACAAAGGCGGTTGGTTATACTCGTGAATAGGAGCATAGCCATAATCCCAAAGCACAAGCCCCGACATAGGGGTAAAAGGATGTTGCTCTATCCATTGGGCCGCCGCCAAATGAAAAGCATCATCAATGTGAAAGGCCTTATTTAGGTTTAAGCCAGTGGCCAGCAACCACAAAAGCGCGAGAACCCGTTTAGACTTGTTACCTATAAAGAATCTCACCAACCAGCTTTCTTTATTCTAATATAAATTCTTTTATGATTATGATGGACGCAAGATGCAATTTTAAGTGAATATAAAATAGCTGGGTTGAAAGGTGAAAATGTTTCAATCCAATACAACCCCCTGGATGGTAGTTTAACAGGACGAACGTGCGGGCCAAAGGCCTTGATGCATCCAAAAAAAAGACTAAAGTGATGAACTTTAGTCTTTCGGCAATTAGATTGATTTATTTAATTCTTACGCACTTTGGATGCTCCGGATACATCGGTGGTTACATTGCGCGGATTGCCGCTGTAATTAACACTGCTTACCCCAGAGGCATCAGCAGATAATTTCTCGGTTACAAACACCGAAGCCTTAGAAGCACCGGATAAGTTAATATCCGCAGATTTGGCCCGTAAACTCCCGGCTTCTACGTTGCAGGCTCCGGAAGCCGATAATTGCAACTCATCAGTGCGGCCGGCAATGGTGGTTTTAGCGGCGCCGGATAAATCTAATTCTAAACGGTTGGCATTGATACCGATATTGGTTTGTACCGCCCCGGATTGGCTAATCTCGCATTTATCTTCATCAAATCCCGAAATTTCTGATTTAACAGCGCCCGATAAATCCACATTTTTTAAAGCGGGCATGGTAATCTCAATCAACACATTCTCCCGGTTATTCTTCGTAAAATCCCAGAAATTTTCATCCGATTCAAATTCAACGGTACTTCCGTTTTGCTTGGCTCTTAAATTCTTAATTCCTTGTTCATCGCCCTTAGCCCGAACTTCAAAATTATCTCCTTTTTTCAGCCGGACGTGATAGGCGCCACCCACCTGAACCGCTTCAAAATCTTTGAAATCAAACGTTTTTTCTTCCGGTCCATAATCATCCCAAGCAGCCATTAAATCGCCTTCCAGCACATTAATATCAATATCGGCAAGGTCTACCTCGTTGTTATTGTTGTTTTCTTCCTCGCGGGGTTCTTCTTCTACTTTTACCGCGCAAGTGGCACAGGTAAATTTATCATCCCGAAATTCCCAAGTGCTTTTTCTTAAATTTATTTTTTCAAAATCATAGTCTTTGTCGAAGTAGTTGGAGGCCATGTACACAAATTCCTGGTTCAGGCGAAATTTTTTATTCTGCGGCAAGTAAATTTTTAAACTTAATTCCTGGTCGCGGAAAGCTCCGTTCCGGTTAATGCGGGCTTGCCGATCAAAAATCAAGGTAGAATCGCGTTGTTGAATGCGGTAGTCCAGCATTTTCGCATTTTGGATAGCCTGATCTTCGGTGCGGCCTTTGGCCCGGAATTCCTGCACTACCCGGATATTCGGGTTGTTAACCGTGCCAAATTCCACGTCATTAATCCAGCGTTGCGCCGGTGAACTAGCATTCCGGGCATTTAGTTGCACCGTTGGAAGCGCTCCCGTCGTAAAAGTTCTTTCGGTAATATATTCGCCACGTTCGTTAAAGTTTTGCTGAAATACGAATACGGCACTGCCCATGGCAAATAAACACACTACCCACACCGCAAACATCGACCAGCCTACCAGCGGCTTTAAGAAAAATCGTTTGGTTAATAAACCCACGGCAATCATTAATAAGAACAAGCTAGGAATCAGGCCCGCCAGAAAGCCGGCCACCATGCCGTAGCCCGGAAAATCGCGGGCAAATAACTGCATCGGACCATCCCATTCACCGTGTATATATTGCTCGTTAATTAAGCCGGTACCTGCTCCTAAACCAATGAATAAAGCAAAAATAAAGCTCAGCGCAATGATTAATAAGATTATACCGGCAAAAATACGAATGGCCGATCCCAGAAAACTCACCAGGGGCTTCAGGGCCTTGGCAATTACTTCTAAAACTTGAGCCACCAGGCGAACTGGGAATAATAGAATGCGGGCTAAGTTACTTTCCTGGCCGTTTTCGTCGCTCATGCGCAGATTGTTTTTCAGCGATTCTTCAATACCCGACAAGGTTATGGGATTGCCTTGCATTTGTACCCGGTCGGTGATGGAAGTGGCTAGCGGAACTACTAGCCACAACACGATGTAGATGGGAATACCCAAGCCGCCGAATAAAACGGAAAGCAAGAAAATCAACCGAACGACGCCTACATCCATCCCGAAATACAAGGCTAAACCACTGCAAACCCCCCCTAATTTTTTATCCAGTGAATCGCGGAATAGTTTTCGCGCGTTAACTTCGGTGAGGGTGTAACTTTTGGGTAAAGCAATCCAGCAGAGCGCGTAAATAAAACCAACAAACCCGGCCGAAACACCGGCGGTAAATACCCCTAACAAGAAAAAGAACACAAACACCAGACGAATCCAAATAGGATCAACGCCCAGGTAGTTAGCAAATCCTGCGGAAACCCCACTGATTACTTTGTGGTTTAAGTCGCGGAACAAGCGTTTTGGGCCGGTTCCCGGAGAAGTGCCGGTTCTAGTTTCCTCGGCAGTGGTGGCTCCGCCAGCGGTTTGGCTGTAAGTACCGGAGCTATTTTGCGAGGTGCTATAAGGCTGGTTTAAATCTTCTTCTTCTTCGATGCTGGCAAAGTCTTGTACGCTACCCATTTGAGTAATTAAAGCTTGTACATCTTCCTGGGTAATTACTTGTTTACCCGGGTTTAACTTGCCCGAAAATACTTCTGCTATTCGGCCTTCAATATCCGCAACAATCTCCTCGTGACCCGCATAATTAGAAAAGTACGTTTTTATCGCGGCTAAGTATTGCCGCAGTTGCTCGTAACCATCTTCTTCGATGTGGAAGATAAGGCCTTGCAGGTTGATACTTATATTCTTTTTCATGATGCTTGTTTTTTATGCTTCGTTATGAACTCGATAGAGGCTTCTACTTCCAGCCAGGTTTGGCGCAACTGCTCCAAAAAATCTTTGCCGGTTTCGGTTAAGGTATAATACTTCCGGGGTGGCCCGGCCGTGGACTCCACCCAGGAGTAGTCGAGAAGTCCGGCATTTTTGAGGCGGGTAAGCAGCGGGTAAAGCGTGCCCTCTACCACAATCATTTTAGCAGCGGTTAGCTCATCAAGCATATCCGAGGCGTAGACTTCACCACGAGAGATAATTTCCAAAATGCAGAATTCCAGAATACCCTTCCGCATCTGCACTTGTGTGTTTTCTACTTTCATGATGGTTTAGATTTAATGTTCGTTACAAATATAACATAAGGTACTATGTAAAACAAGGTACTTGATAAAAATATTTTTTGTTTCGTTTTTTGTTAGAAATAATTTTACTCCATTATGGTTTATAAACCACAAAATATTTGCATTGAACTATGAAAAATAAAAGAATATAATTCGTATCTTGCTTATAAAGCGTACTTTTATTGTACTTAAGTAAGTTTAATTAGGGAATAAGTTGATTTTTTAAAATTTTATTTTGGTACTTAGTATCTGATTTAATTATTAGTAGAGAGAGAAAGAAGCCTGTTTTACCAGCAGAACACTTAATGAAATAATTACTGGTTGGGAGAGCGTTAATTTACTAACCAGTGAGTATAATGGAAAGATTTCTAAAAAAGCACTTGTTAAAGAGAATACTGGTTTATCTTCTGGTGAACAGATTTTTTAAATTTTTGGCTAGAAGGATAATAAGGTACACTTAACATAAACGCAAACGGCTAACCGGGTTCATAATAAATACACTTTAAAAGATTGGGAGTAAATTCCGATATGTTACCTAAAATTTTACCTTTTATTCTGCTTAGTTTATTTCTTCTTTCTTCTTCGGCCTGGAGCCAGATTTCGGCGCCGAAGTACAGCAACGAATTTTTAAATATTGGCGTAGGCGGACGGGCTTTGGGTATGGGCAACGTGCAGGTAAGTTTCGTGGATGATGCTACCGCTGGTTATTGGAACCCGGCCGGCTTGTTGCGCTTGCCTAATAAGTATAATGTGAGTTTGATGCACTCCGAATTATTTGCAGGAATTGTTAAAAACGACTTTGCGGCTTTTGCTTTACCCCTGGATACCAGCAGTGCCCTTGGTTTTTCCATTACCCGTTCCGGAGTAGATGATATTGCCGATACCCGTCGGCTCAAAAACCACGAATACGGCTATTACCAATACGATAGCATTCGTTTTTTCTCCGTGGCCGATTATGCTTTTTTAGTTTCTTACGCCCGAAAAAGTAATTTGATTAAAGGTTTGCAACTCGGCGCCAATGCTAAAATTATTTACCGGAACGTGGGCGATTTTGCTAACGCCTGGGGTTTTGGTTTAGATGTTGGGGCGCAGTTACAACGCAAAGATTGGCAGTTTGGCCTGATGGCCCGTGATATCACCACCACGTTTAACGCCTGGACGCACGATCCTGAAGAAATAAGGTATTCGCAATTACTCGTGGATTCCACGTCGGCTTTGCCCAAAAATACCATTGAAATTACGTTGCCTCGGTTAATTCTGGGAGCGGCTCGCACGTTTACGCTTCCAAAAAATTTTAATTTGCTCCTGGCTGCTGATTTTGATTTTACCTTTGATGGACGACGAAATGTTTTATTTAAAAGCGCTGTTTTTTCGATTGATCCTAAAATTGCTTTTGAATTAAATTACAATCGGTTGGTTTTTCTACGAGCCGGTATGAATAATTTGCAGCAGATTAAAGAATTTAACAATCAGGAAACCTGGCAGTTTCAGCCCAACTTTGGCGTTGGTATTGCCACCAACGGTTTGCATGTAGATTTGGCTTTGTCTAAAGTAGCCGATAATTCGGAAGTTTCATCTATTATTGTTTCGGTGGGATATGCATTTGATTAATCGCCAACCAGATAAAATGACTGCTTATTTTTTTTATTTTTTTAAAAAATTAGGGTTCCTGAGCTTGATTGTTCTGTGGTTTGGGCTTACTGCAAAAGGACAGGTTCAATATGGCAACGAATGGATCAATTATTCCCAAACGTATTATAAAATAAAAGTGGCTAAGTCCGGGATTTACCGTCTGGATCATACTTATTTAACAAATGCTGGTTTAGGATCAATCAACCCCCAAAATTTGCAGCTATGGCGGCGGGGCCAGGAAGTAGCCGTGCACGTAGAAGGCGAGGCCGATGGTACCTTAAACCCAGGCGATTACCTGGAATTTTACGGCGAGCGCAACGACGGGAAACTGGATCGCGAGATTTACAAGAATCCGCAGCACCAATCCAATCCTTATTTTAGTTTATACACCGATACAGCCGCTTACTTTTTAACCGTTTCCCCCAGTACTGGTAAACGTGTGCCAATTTTAAATAATTCTGCTAATGGTTTAACGCCAGAACCCTGGCATAAAGCGGAACGCTTAAAGCAATATACCACCGAGTATCAGGGCGGCGCTTTTTACGGCGAAAGCCAACTATCGTGGGGCGATGCCAGCGAAGGTTACGGCGATATGTGGTTCGGCACCATTGGGAGTGGCGCCCGATCCCGGATTAAAGATTTTGAGGTAGATTCTTTACTAAACGTAGAAGCCAGTGGGGCCGCACCCCAAATAGAAATAGTACTCGATGGCGTGTTGCGGGATCCGCATAACATAAGTTTGGCGGTTGTATCCCCAAATGGATCGGTGCGCGACTTAGAGCGCGATATTGTATTTGGACCAGCCGATAAAATTAAAAAATCTATTCCTTGCTCCCCAGCGACATCTCTCCGGATGGTAAATTACGATTACGGTTTACCGTTAACCCCAAAGGAGTCCCCGATATTGTTCGGGTAAGATATTTACGGGTGCATTACGCCCGAAAAAACTTATTTACCAGCCGCAGCTGGTTCTTTTCGCCGGCAGATACCACTAAAACGGGAGATTCTTATTTTGTTTTTCAAAAAAATAACAACCAAACGGTTTTGGGTTACGACGTAACTAACCCTTACGCTATTTCTAAAATTACCATTAATAATCAGGCCACTGAGGCTTCTTTCGTAGGCCCGGCCCCTAACAATCGCCAGCAGAAAATATTACTGGTAAATGCCAGTAATATATACAGCCCCGCGGCACCCGTAAAAACCACTTTCCGGAATCTGGCTAATAATCGTTCTAATTTTATTTTAGTATACCATAGCCGGTTACGCAAACCCGCCGCTGCTTATCCCGATCCGGTAAAAGCTTACGCCGAATACCGCGCCTCCACCAACGGGGGCAAGTACGATACGTTATCTCTAGAAATCAGGCAGGTGTATGATCAGTTTCACTACGGCGAGAAATCGGCTCAGGCCATAAAACACTTGGTAAATTATTTGTCTACCCAGGGTAAACCCGCGTATTTGCTTTTATTGGGGCAAGCATTGTTAGCCGATTACGAGAATTTTGGGCGTTCCCGGACTGCACCTTCGCCAACCGCCAGCCTGCGCGATATGATCCCGACGGGCTATCCGGCCTCTGATATATTCTTAACCGCCGATTGGGAAAAAATCTTTATTTTCCGAAAGTAGCTACCGGCCGGTTAGTAGCACAAAATGCGGAAGAACTAGCCGCGTACCTGGACAAAGTAAAAGAACACGAAGCCTTGCCCAATACACTAACCTGGCGAAAAAACATTTTGCATTTAGGCGGCGGCGACACGGACCAGCTTAAAACGTATATCCGCAGCTCTTTAACCCGGTGGCAGAATATGGTGGAAAAAACTTATTTAGGGGCCAGGGTAAAAAGCATTTACCGTTTAAACACTACCTCGGGGGTGGAGCGTTTAAATGTTTCGTCGGAGATAAACGCCGGGGTGGGTTTAGTTACTTTTTTTGGTCATTCTTCGCCCACCAGTAACGATTTGGACATTGGCTTTGTAACCGATCCGGTAAATGGATATAACAACACCGGTAAATACCCCATCATGATTATGAACGGTTGTGCTACCGGAAATCCGTTTTTAGATAATACTTTTGGGGTAAACTGGTTGTTAGCTCCTAAAAAAGGGATTATTGCTTATTTGGCCAGCACCAGCACCGGGTACGCCAATTTGTTACAGCTTTACTCCGAAAAATTTTACGAAGTAGCCTTTACCGACTCTCTTTATTACGGTAAATCGGTGGGCGTAATTCAGCAAGAGGTTATTAAACGTTTTTTAACGCAGGCCCAAAGTCCGAATGCCACCGCGCAAGCCATGCAAATTTTATTGCAAGGAGATCCAGCTATCCGTTTTTTTTCGCCGGAAAAACCCGATTACGTAGTGCAGGAAAATGGGCCGAAGGTGCAGGCCTTCAACAACGAGCGGCTTACCGCAGCGGCTGATTCTTTTAACATTGTTATTCCGGTTACTAATTTTGGGAAGGCCGTAGCCGATTCGTTTTATGTATCCGTTAGCCGCAACAACGCCACCGTAATTGATTCTGTTTTGTTTCCGCCGGTGTATAATCAAGATACCTTAATTTTTAAATTTGTAGATAGAGCCAATCATTTTTCCGGTGTTAATCAATTTACCATTACCCTGGATCATCTGAATAAGATCAGCGAATTAGATGAAACCAACAACAGCTATACTTTTGAGCATTATTTTCCGGCTAATACGCTACAGGCACTGTATCCTCCAGAATACGCCATCGTGCACGAAAGTACCGTTAAATTAACGGGTCAGTCGCTGGAAGAGCAAAGCAAAACCCAGGATTACTATTTTGAACTCGATACGGCCCCAACTTTTAACTCTGCTCAAAAACAATCCACTACCATCAGCGGGGCCGGCGCCTTACCAATCTGGAAAATTTCGTTACCCACCAATCAGGCACTGGAAGATAGCGTGGTGTATTACTGGCGCTTCCGGACGAGTGAGCTAGCTCCCGGACAAGATTCGGTTATTTGGGGAAGCAGTTCTTTCCGGTATATTCCGGGTAGTCCGGATGGTTGGTCGCAAAGCCAACCTGCTCAGTTACAAAATTCCATTACTAACGGCCTGGCATTGGAGTCCGCCACTCAGAAATGGGAATTCACGCCAAATTCTAAAAAGATAACCTTAAAAGCAGGAGGTGGAAAAACTGCTCAATCCTTTCCGCCAAACGGAATTTTTATGGATGGCCGCATTCGCTTCGACGGAAGTTGCGGCTTTAACGTTCCTAATATACTAGCGGTGGTATTTAACGATAAAACCTTGGAACCGCATCTGATGCCCGCAACTGTAGGAGCAGCTCTCTGCGGTAGTCCGCCCAAAGCCATGTATCACTTTGTAAACCTGGATGTAGCGCAAAACCAGGAAACTTTACGCCGTTTTCTGAACGAAATACCAGCGGGTTATTACGTGGCTTTAATATCGGTTAGAAATGTGCCTTTTACCATTTTTTCACCGGCTTTAAAAGAAACATTTCACCAGTTAGGTTCTCGCCTGATCGATAGCCTGCAAACCGGTTATCCGTTTGCTCTGGTGGGCCGGAAGGATAGCCCGGTGGGAACTGCCCAGGAAGCAACTTACTTGCGCAATAGCCCGATGGAGGCAGCCTTACAAAATATTGAGTTAAATGCTACTATGCAGACTCGCGGGGTGGCCGGTAATATAACATCTACCTTTGTTGGTCCGGCTACCGCCTGGAAAAAGGTGCATTATCTAGTTAAAAAGAATGGGGCCGGCAAAGATCCGTTTACTTTGACACTTCGGGCTTACAACGAGCAGCGCAACAAAGATACGCTGGTGTACACCAACCAAACTGCACTGGCTTTGGATTTAACGAAGCTAAATGCCAAACGCTATCCTTATTTGCAGTTGCAGTTAGCCGTGACAGATACCCTGGACCGAACCGCTCCGCAATTAAAAGAATGGCTGGTGCTGTACCAGGGTGCGCCCGAAGGGGTGGTACGAGCCGATACGGTAGATTCAGATAAATTTCAAAATCTAACGGCGCAGGCAGCTTCCGGCAGCATTAGTACTCATTTTTTATTTCAAAATGTATCTAATTTTAATTTTGCCGACTCGCTGGTAGCCCGTTTTACCTTATCGGGAACAAACGGGTTTACCCAGGATGTAAAAGTAAAAGCACTTGCTGCCGGAGAGGTCGTTTCAATTCCGGTTACCTTTGCTACCCGTAATTTAAGCGGCAAATACACTTTACGATTATTTGTGAACCCCTATTTGCAACCAGAATTAGTGTATACCAACAATATTTTTGAAATACCATTTACCATTGGTCCCAACACCCCACCCCTATTAGATGTTGCTTTTGATGGCCAACATATTCTGGATGGAGACATTGTGTCCCCCAATCCGCAGATTACCATTTCGGTAAAAGACGAAGATAAATACTCGTTTTTGAAAGATACCGAAGGTATGGAAATGCTGTTATTACGGCCCAACAGCCCTAATTTTGAGCAAGTTAACTTATCCGGTCAGGATAGTAAAATTTTTCCGGCTGACAAGAAGAATGATTTCCGGGTAGAGTATCATCCGGAAAACCTGGAAAACGGTATTTACAAATTGCGGGTGCAGGCGAAAGATATCAGTAACAATAAGGCTGGTTTTGAACCGTACGAAATTAGTTTTAATGTGATTAACGAATCTACGATTACTAATTTTTACCCGTATCCTAATCCTTTGTCCAGCAAAACCCGGTTTGTGTTTACCGTAACCGGGGCCCAAGTACCCCAAAACCTGAAAGTTCAAATTTTAACGGTTACGGGTAAAGTTATCCGGGAAATTACCAAAGAAGAGTTAGGACCCATTAAGATAGGTAATAACACGAGTGAGTACGCCTGGGATGGCACCGACGAATTTGGGGACAAGCTGGCCAACGGAGTGTATTTGTACCGCGTGGTAATGGACACCGATCTGTTCACGCACCGTAACACGGCCGCAGATAAAGCTTTTAAAAAGGGTTATGGCAAATTGTATATTTTGCGTTAAAGCAATGTTGAACCTAGCGTTAAAGGGCTAAAATTTAAATAATCATCTAAAAACAAAAAAGCGGCTCCCTTTGGAAAGCCGCTTTTTTTCACTAGTTAGTTATTTTGTTATAAGTTTGGATTTCTATCCAGGTCTAAGTTAGTAGTACCGGTGGTACTGGTAGTATTAGTAGTGCTGGTCCGGTTAATATCCGTGCTCAGGTCTTCTACTTCCACATCGGTCCGGCGTACGGTTTCGTGAATAGTTTCCTGACGTTCTTCTACGTCTTTACCTAATCTTACTTCTTCCACTACCCGGGCTTCTTTGCCCACTACAGGCACTTCGGCTTGTTCTCTTAGTTCAATTTCGCCTTCGCGGAAGTTTGCCAAATCCGCTTCGGTAGCCGGACGATTTACCGGATTACGCTCTACCCGAACGTGCTCTACGCGTAAACGTACACTTTCTTCAACGGGGCGCTCGATAATCCGGCTCCGGATACGAGCACCACCTGTTTCCACTACTCTTTTACCTACCTGCAATTCTTCCTCGATAATCGGAATAGCACCTGAAGTATTTACATCAGCCGAAGTATTGGTATTGCTGCGATACTGCTCCGCCCGCTCATCGATATCTACAGCACCGTACTCATCTAAAATCTGAGCAGCACTTTGCGCTTCTTGAGCCGATTGAGCATGAACGGTAATAATGTTACCCCTACGACCCACTTCGCTGTAAGATCTTACGTTATCATCATCATCCGCGCCAAACAAATTCCGGAAGAAATTGCCTACGCTATCGTTATCATCATGGTCAGTATAGCTGGAAGAAGTAGAACTAGTGGTAGAACCAGAAGTTCCGGGAGTGGATATATCAATCCTATCTTGCGAAATACCGGCGCTAATTAATTGCTGTAATGCTTGTTGCGCTTCTGTTGAATTGTCGAATATTCCTATTACTGTTTGTGACATAGTTTTATGTGTTTTAGGTTTAAGGGATTAAAAAAAATGTAAGCTTTTTATTATAAATTGCTATTGTTAAGATCCGTTGAGATTCTCTCAATATTTATTTCTTCTTTCCGGAGCGTTACCGTTTCGGAAATTTTTCTTTCTGTTTGATGTTTGTTTACCCGAATTTCTTCTACGAGCATCAGGCGTTTTTCGATGACTACTACTTCCTGAATTACCGGAATAATCATGACATCACCTTCGTAACGTACCTGGGGAGGAGTTTCGATGTATTGATTAACCGGTACGCGTTCTACTTGAACTTCTTCTTGCAGCAAGGCAGCTTCCACGACCGCTTCTTCTTCGTTAACAGTTTTAACTATACGTACGCGGCCCGTTTCTACTATTTTTTTACCAATGTGTACAGTTTCCTCAATTACCGGGATAGTACGAATTGTTTTTTCCGATTCTGTTTGCCAGTTATCATCTTCTGTCTGCCAGTTATCATTCCGGGTTCCCTCCATCTTATGTTGCTGCTTAGTCTGTTAATGCAAATTTTGTAAAGAATAACTTAGTAAAGGCTCTTACGGTAGTGGCGGTTTAATGTTTGATTTCGTATCGGAAATTTCTTATTTATTATTTCGGATGAATTAACAATTTGGTAACATAAACCTATAGGCAATCCCCTGGTTTAGCCAAGGTGTTTACTTGTAAAATGCTGAAATTTAAATTTTTAATGAATATTTACAGGCAACCGTAATAATTTTTAAATTAAAAACAATTGGGATCCGCTTAATAGTAGAAAATTTTTAATTGTAAAAAATTTATATTTTCATTTATGAATGTTTTAACAGATTATCAAGGCAAGTATTAGATTAGAAGTAAAAATTTTAAAATAAAGACATTATCTAAAAACCGATTTGGTTTGCTGTACAAGCAAAATAGTAGACAGGATAAAATTTAAATTTAGAGGTGAAAGTGCCCGAAGGTGCAGGAAGCGGAGCACAAAGAAAAGCAGCAGCAGGCTAGCTGTTTCTAAGTGGAAGATCAATGGTTCTAACTTCTAATTAAATGGAAGGAATATTACTTACTTAATTAGTTTTTGTTATTTAGTCGACAAAAGATAAAGTTTCCCAGCGGGCTAAAAACTAATGTAAACCAGGTGATTTCTGGAGTTTGATAAAGCTGTAGGGGTATAGGTTTTTTTCGTCGGCCTCAAAATTTTGCCGGCTAACTTCCTGCCATTGCGCCGGATCTATCTCGGGGTAAAAAGTATCACCTTCAAAATGGGCATGTATTAAGGTTAGATACATGGTATCGATAAAAGGTAAGGCTTGTTGTAATACTTCGGCTCCACCAATAATAAATACGTTAGGGTTTATTGTTAGAGCTTCCTGAATAGCCCCCGGAACATCGTGCAACACGATACAATTCGGCGGGGAATAGCCTGCTTGCCGGGTTATAATAATAGAAGTTCGGTGCGGTAGAGGTTTGCCAATCGACTCAAACGTTTTCCGGCCCATGATAATCGGGTGCCCGGTGGTCAGATTTTTAAAAAATTTTAAGTCGGCGGGTAAATGCCAGGGCAGCTGGTTATCTTTTCCAATAACCCGGTTTTCTGACATGGCAAAAACAGAAGCAATCATGTTTTATATGGTTGAATGTTTATATGGTTGAATGGTTAAATGGTTAAATGGTTGGAGGATTAAATTCCTAATTGTCGATAAATTTCTAAGTTGAAAATTACCGGCATACATCCATGATAAATGTACTAATACGGCTGTTTAACTTTCGCGTATTAATAATTAGCAATCTACCAATTTAACATTCTAACAATCTAATTCTTAAAATTTAAAACCTCGTAAAAGCTCTTCCGTGCGCATTCGTTTTTTACCTTCTATCTGCAAATCCGTAATTTTTAAAACTCCTTGACTGGTAAAAAAATGTAAGAAAGTTTTATTATCGGTTTGGTAAGTGCCCGGTGCGGGTGGCCCCTGGTTGTCAGCAGTTGGTGGCAGCACCTCGGCGCGGTAAATTTTTAAAATTTTACCGTTTATTTTGGTCCAAGCACCCGGATAGGGCGCTAAACCCCGAATAAAATTTTGAATCTGCATGGCCGATTGTTCCCATTTGATTTCGCAAAACTCCTTGGATATTTTGGGGGCTTCTTTTAACTCCGCATTTTGCGGTTGCGGCTGCGGCTGCACTTGGTTGTTTTCAATGGCGCGCACGGTTTTAAGCGCTACATCTGCTCCCAGGTGTTTTAGTTTTTCGTAAAGCGAGCCAAAATCATCCTGCTCTTCAATCTTTATTTTCGCTTGCAACAAAATATCCCCGGTATCAATCTGGTGGCGCAGGAAAAACGAAGTTACTCCGGTTTCTTTTTCCCCGTTAATCAAGGCCCAGTTAATAGGAGCAGCTCCCCGGTAATCGGGCAATAAGGAACCGTGAATGTTAAAAGTGCCAATTTCCGGCATACTCCAAACAACTTCCGGCAACATCCGAAAAGCCACAATAATTTGCAAGTTGGCCCGGTACCCCCGTAACTCCTGGATAAAAGCTTCCGATTTTAAATTAACAGGCTGCAAAACCGGAATATTCTGACTCTTGGCGTATTCCTTTACCGGCGAGGGAGTAAGGATTAAGCCGCGGCCAGCCGGTTTATCCGGAGCCGTAATTACCGCCACTACCGGGTAATGGTTTTCTACCAGTTTCTGCAAAGTAGGTACTGCAAAATCCGGAGTACCCATAAAAATAATTCTTAGTTCTTGCGCCATCGTTTTATTTTAATCCGGTAAAAATAGTTAGCCGCGGCCAATATATTTTGAGTAAATAGTGCGGATTTACATAATGCCTTATTTCGAGCGAAGCTTTAGCTACCAATATTTGGGTACCCGGCCTTAGCCAAAGCAACTTTAACCAGAATTTGCGTAAAAATACCCGTAACCAACCACTGGTAGGCACAACAAACCTCCGGTAAATAAAGGAGAATTGAAAAAATTTAAAAAAATACGCTTAATCCTATCCGGAATGTTAAGTCTTCCGGGAATATAATGTGCAAATAAGTAGTTTGGTAAATAATTTTTAATTCCGGATCAGGCACCAGGCTTTACTAAGTTAAACTGGCCGCTTACTTATAAGTTGAAATTCGTGCCTATATTTGTTCCATAATACAATCGCGTGAATATTTCCAGATATATTTCCAGTAAAATTGGCGCCTCCGGAGGCGATTCCTTTACCTCTTCGGTTACAAAAATAGCCATTATAAGTATTGCGGTGGGCTTAGCCATCATGATTGTTTCTTTTTCCATTTTGCAGGGCTTCCGCAACGAAATACAGCGAAAGATTTTTTCTTTTGGGGCGCACCTGCAAATTAGTAAATACGACACCAATAATTCTTTCGAAGGTAAACCGATCGGCACTAATTCCGTGGTGAAGAACTTAAAAGGAATTCCGGAAATTCAGCACTATCAGCCTTACGCGTTTAAAACCGCCATTATTAAAACCGACGAAGAAGTATATGGCGTGGTACTAAAAGGAGTGGATAAATCGTATGATTTTAAGCCCATGCAGCAAAACCTGGTAGCAGGCAAAATTATTTCTTTTTCCGATACGGCGGCATCTAACGATATTATGATCAGCAGCCAGATAGCCAGTAAACTGCGCATTAAGTTAGGCGATAAGGTGAGTTTCTTTTTTATTCAAAATCCGCCTCGGGCCCGCCGTTTTCGGGTAAAAGGCATTTTCAAAACTGGCTTAGAAGAATTTGATCAGGTGTACGTGCTGTCGGATATGCAGCACATCCGGGATTTAAATAAATGGAGCGATACCGTGGTAACCGGGTACGAGATTATGCTGAAAGATTTCAATAAAATTGACACCGTAGCATCTACAGTTTTTAATCGCATGAATTACGATTTGCAACTGGAAAAAGTAACCGACCAATACGCCCAGCTATTTGATTGGATGAAATTGCTCAACCAAAACGTCATTATATTTTTAATTCTCATTATTTTTGTGGCTACGTTTAACATGGTATCGTCGGTGTTTATCATGATTCTGGAGCGTACCAACATGATTGGTTTATTAAAAGCCGTGGGGGCCACCGACCCGCAGATCCGGCAAGTGTTTTTTCATAAAGGCTTGCAGTTAACCATAAAAGGGTTGATTTATGGTAATGTAATAGGCCTGGGCTTTTGTGCTTTTCAGTATTTTACCAAAATTATTCCGCTCGATCCCGAAAATTATTACATGGATACCGTGCCCATTGCCTGGAACCCCGGCATTGTTATTATTTTAAATATAGTAACCTTGGGCCTAACCATGCTCGCCATTTTGATTCCGACGTACATGATTGCCAAGATTAAGCCTGTTGCGGCCATTAAGTTTGATTGATTTAATCGATAGTCCATAGTACTTAGCCCTCAGTCCACAGTACAGGTTTATTAATTAGTAGAGAGGTAGAGAGTAGTAGGTAGTAGCCTTAAGCCTTGTGGTTGATCTTAGTTTCATTTTTAAAATTTTTTTTGCAAGAAGGTAGTGATAACTCTATAGAGAAGCCTCATAATGGTTTTCGTAGTTGTTTACCTTTAAAAATCCCATCGTAAAACCATCCCTTTATCACCTAGAATAAAAAGCCAATAGAATCAACCCCGAACTGTAATCTATGGACCATAAACTAACAACTCACGAATCTAAACTGTGGTCTATGGACCGTGGACTATCGACTATTTCACCGGAAAGGAGGGCTCCCGGTAGGCAATGGTGATGTTGTTTTTCTCAAAAGCCGCCCGAATCCAATCGTGGAAATCGTTGGTAATGCCACCTACATTGCCTTTTTCGGCCCACACCCGGGTAAAAATATTAACGCCTAAATCCGTATTTTCGGTTACTACCTGTGGGGCAGGTTCCGGCTGAATACGGAAATCTTGGGCAATTAGCTGTTTAATTAATTGTTTCGCCAAGGCTATATCGTTGCCGTAATGAATTAAAATGCGAATATCGGCCCGGCGATTCGATTCTACGTCGAAATTCACGATGGTGCTGGAAGCTAACGGACCGTTCGGGATGTAGATGGTTTTATTATCGGGCGTTTTAATAACGGTATTTAAAATATTAATAAGATTAACATTGCCGGCCACGCCTTGCGCTTCGATGTAGTCGCCCACCCGGAAAGGTTTTAGCGCCAGAATTAATACGCCACCCGCAAAATTGGCCAGGCTGCCTTGCAAAGCTAAACCAATGGCTAAACCCGCCGACCCCAGCACGGCAAATACCGAAGTCATTTCCATACCCAATTGGGAAATAACCGCGATAACCAGTAAAATTTTTAATGCAACGTTGAGCACGTTCCGCAAAAAAGGCCGCAACGATGGATCGACGTGGTGCACGATCATTTCGCGATCAATAAACTTTACAATGCGGTTGATCACCCATAAGCCAAATAGTAAGAGCAGCATGGCTACCAAAAAGCGGGCGCCGTAGGTTATAAAAAAGGTAGTGAGGGTGGCGCGGTACCGTTCAAAATCGAAAAAACTAGTATTCATCTGTTCCGTTCTGTTTTAACCTGAAATTTGCGTTTAAAGGGAGTTGTACGTGACAATTTTTTAAAAAGCTGTTAAATGCCGGCACTGCAAAATAAGGTTCGGATCAGGACACAGCTGCGCGAACTTATTTAAATCGGCCAGGCTACATACTCCCGGAAAGTCACCCTGAAGGCCAAGCATATGGCTAATTACCTGAAAATGAAGGTGCGGCGGCCAATCACCGTTTTCGGGAAAAGTGCCAATAGTACCTAATTCCTGGCCTATTGTAAAAACATCGCCGGGGTGTAAATTTCGTAAAGATTGCCGGCCCAGATGACCGTAGAGTGTAAAAAATTTAAAATTTTTAATGGTATGCTCCAGAATAATAGTCGGTCCGTAATCCCCAAAAAAAACATTATCTTTAAATGAATGAACAACTCCCGCCAAAGGAGCCAAAACGGGAGTGCCGGCCTCCACCCAGATATCCACGCCTAAGTGTATGCTGCGGTTAGCGAGATCACCGGCGAAAAGCTTGCTTCTTCGGTAAATAATTCGGTTTTCCAGATAACCGCCGATGCCAACAGTAGCTTGCTGCTGCTGCAGCAATTTATTTACAAAAGCAGCAAACTGCCCGGTGTTTTCCAGATTTTCGCTCGCCAATAAAGCATTGTGGGCGCTAAAATCTAAACGGCAAACCGTGTTGGCATTTAAGTCGAGAGGTAAAACCGGACCGAATTGAGTTTGATGTTTAGTTAATAGTACAGTGGGCGAAACCGGCATAAGCAAATTTTTTGGTTTAAAATTAAAAAAAATTAAACCTTTAAACCACAAGGGAGTTTTCCGAACGTTAATTGTTAATTGCGCCTCGCCAAATTACCTTTGCGCAAAGATTATATTATGAGTGAATTAATCCTACAACTGAAGGTCGTGGACATTACCCGGGAAACTGCGGATGCCATAACCATTCATTTAGAACATCCCGATAAAATAGCGGTACCTTACCAAGCCGGGCAGTTTTTAACGTTAATAGTGCCGGTAAATGGGAAAAAAGAGCGACGGGCTTATTCATTATGCAGTTCTCCGGTGGAGCAACCGCGCCTTTCGGTAACGGTCAAGCGGGTAAAAGGCGGCTTGTTATCTAATTACCTGATTAACCAATTAAAAGTAGGAGATCGCCTGGAGGTTTTAGCACCCATGGGTAATTTCAATATAATCCCGGAACCTACCAATCGCCGCACGGTGGTATTAATAGGAGCGGGCAGTGGCATTACGCCGCTAATGGCGATGGCGAAATCGGTATTGCACCACGAAACCGCCAGCCAAGTGTGCCTTATCTACGCTAACCGGAATGAAGAGTCCGTTATTTTTAAAAATCAACTAAAAACCCTGGAGCAGCAATACCCCGAGCGGTTCCGGGTAACGCATGTTTACAGCCAAACAACTACTTTAGAAACTACTCCTAAAGCTAATTCCTCATTTTTCGGCCGTTTGTTTGGTAAAAGTAAAGAAACTGCTCCGGGCACCTCGCCGGCGGAAGAACTTAATACCATTTACTCCGGGCGGTTAAACCAGAAGATGCTGTTAACTATTCTGGAGAAATTAAAAATCCGTAATACAACAGCTACCGAATTTTACTTGTGCGGCCCGGAAGGTTTGATGGAAGAAGCAAAAGCTGCTTTGCAGATTTTACAGGTACCCAACCACCAGGTTTTCAAAGAAAGCTTTGTAAGTTCCGGCCATAACCCCGTAAATACGGGAGCTGGTTCTACCGCAAAGGAAGAAAACACCACCACTATCCAGGACCAATCGGTTACTATTTTGTTTGAAGGCCAGCAGTACGTAGTAGCAGTTACTAAAGATGAAACTATTCTGGAAGCCGCTTTAAGCCAAGACATTGATTTGCCGTTTTCGTGCCAGGCCGGTTTATGCACGGCCTGTCGGGGTAAATGTTTAGCCGGCAAGGTGCATCTGGATGAACGGGAAGGCTTATCGGACGCCGAAGTAGCCCAGGGCTTCGTGTTAACCTGCGTGGGCCACCCTTTAACGAACAATGTGATTATTGAAATTGGTTGATTTTTTGTGCGCCATTTGCTTCGGTATTTCTTCGGACAAGGATTGGCACAAAAGAAAATGCGCCCTAGAGAAAGTTGATTTAAGATCGAATTATATTAATTTTTTAAATTTTTACTTTGGTAGCGGTTAAAATACCTTGCTCAACAACCAAGTGCCTGTTCTAAGTACTTGGACAAAATTAAACAGATGGACAGGTTCGATAAGTAGTTGATTTTGAGAATACTAACAATCGAACAACGACCAACTACTTACTTAGATAAAACAAAAGATTTAAAGGAAAGATGATGAACCCAAACACCACGATAGAACTACCACAGCGGCCCACCCGCCACTTTTTACCGCAACAATTTGCAGTAAATGATTGGGCTACCCTAGAACCTTACCTGCAAGAGCTGCAAAACCGGCCTCTTCATTCTGCGGCAGACCTGGAAAAATGGATGCTGGACCGCAGCGAACTCGAAAGTATATTTGGGGAAGAAATTGGCTGGCGTTACATCCGGATGACCATCAACACGCAGGATGAAGCCGCTACGGAAGCATTTCAGTATTTTGTGACCGAGATAGAGCCCAAAGTAGCGCCTTACGACCACGCCCTGAACCAAAAGTTAGTAGAGTCGCCGTACCTGCCGGAATTGGATCAGGAAAAGTATCGCATTTATTTACGATCGGTACGCCGGCAATTAGAAATTTTTCGGGAAGAAAACATTCCCTTAAAAACCGAGATAACCACCAAACAGCAACATTACGCCGCTATTACCGGAGCCATGACCGTGACCTTGGATGGCGAGGAAATGACTTTGCCCCGCGCCGCCGACCGCCTGAAAAGCTTAGACCGGAACGTACGGGAGCAATCTTATTTAGCCATTCAAGAACGACGCCTGCAGGACAAAGACCAACTGGATACGCTATTTACCGAACTCACGCACTTGCGCCACCAGGTAGCGGTAAACGCCGGCTTCGCTAATTTCCGTGATTACATGTTTGCTGCTTTGGGCCGCTTTGATTATACCCCGCAGGATTGTTTTGATTTTCACGCGGCCATCCGGGAATACGTGGTTCCCCTGAACCGGGAACTGGACCAACAACGAAAAAAAGCCTTGCAATTACCGGCGCTTAAACCCTGGGATTTAGACGTCGATGAAACCGGCCAACCGCCCCTGGAGCCTTTCCGGACCGGCGAGGAATTATTAGCCAAAACCATTCAGTGCTTTTACGCGCTCGATCCTTTTTTAGGCGATTGCCTGGCTACCATGCAGCAAATGGGGCACCTGGATCTGGAGTCGCGGAAAGGAAAAGCGCCCGGCGGTTATAACTATCCTTTGGAAGAAATTGGCGTGCCTTTTATATTTATGAATGCTACCTCGTCGTTGCGCGATGTGGTTACTTTGCTGCACGAAGGCGGCCACGCGGTGCATTCGTTTTTAACCCGTAATTTAGCTTTAAACGCTTTTAAACAAACGCCCTCCGAAGTTGCCGAATTAGCGTCTATGTCGATGGAGCTGATCTCCATGGATCAATGGCATTTGTTTTTTTCGGACGCACAGGAACTACGCCGGGCTAAAAAAATGCACCTGGAAGGAGTACTGGAGACTTTTCCCTGGGTAGCCACCATCGACCAGTTTCAGCATTGGGTTTATGAAAATCCAAACCACTCGGTAGCCGAGCGCCACGGTAAATGGGTCGAAATTTTTGAAAATTTTAATCAGCACGAAGTGGATTGGCAAGGATTAGAGCACGTGAAACCCTACATCTGGCAAAAGCAATTGCATCTGTACGAAGTGCCTTTTTATTACATTGAGTACGCCATGGCCCAATTAGGCGCGATTGCCGTCTGGAAAAATTATAAAGAAAATCCGCAAGTTGCCTTGCAGGGCTATAAAAATGCTTTGGCGCTGGGTTATACCGCCTCTATTGGCGAAGTGTACGCCGCCGCCGGTATAAAATTTGATTTCTCGGGCGCTTATATTCAAAGCCTCACCGATTTTGTACGCCAGGAAATGGCTAATTTGTAAATAACTGGTTGGTAGCTTAAAATTGATATGCTATCAACCGGCTATATTTTCGTTATTGTTGCTCAAGCAAAATGTTCCAGGGCGAAGCGAAGTAAGCTATTTTTACCGGTTAAGTTTAGTTTTTTGGCAATATTCATGCGGTGATTAAAAACAGTTTTCTCGCTGATAAACAACTCGTCAGCGATTTCTTTACTAGTTTTATACTGGGCTACCAACTGCGTGATTTGGCGTTCGGCAGGCGTTAATAGTTCCAGAACTTCCTGAGTTTTTTGTTTGGCTGTGTTCTGGGGTTTGCGCAGCAAAAACAACGACATTTCCGGACTGATATACGGGTTACCCGCTGCCACAATCCGGATAGCGTGCATAATGTCGGTAACGGCGTTTTCTTTTAAAACATACCCACAAATACCCAATTCCAGCGCTTTTAACAAAGGCGCTTTTTCTTTGTGCATGGTAAGTAAAATAATAGGCAGTTGGGGATTAATTTCCAGCATTTTCTCCGCGGCTTCCAAGCCATTCATGCGGGGCATGTCAATATCCAGTACCACTACATCGGGCCGATAGGTTTGCACGGCCATAAAAGCCTCCTGTCCGTTAGTAGCTTGAGCGATTACGGTAAAATCTTCTTCCATTTCCAATCCCTCCCACAGTCCTTTTAAAAATATGGGATGATCATCGGCAATAATAAGATTAAGTTTTTTCATGATTGGGGTTATCAGAGGAAAGAGGTACGTTTATTTGCATGATGGTTGTCCGGGGAGTGGTTGCTATAAAGGTAAGCCGGCCTTCTACGAGGTTAAGGTATTCCTGCAAACGGCAAAGTGCAAAATTTTTTAAAAATTCAGTAGCCAGGAAGCTAAAAAAAGTAGCGGGCCCACTTACGTGTATTTCCCAGATTACCGTTGTAGGGCGGGTATACGCCTGCAAACGCACCCTGGCAACTTCTGTTTGACTTTGAATAAGCTGCCAACATTCCTGCATAATCCGGTAAATATAAATTTCGCGTTCTTTCGGAAAAAGCTGGTCCAGAGGGGGTAAATCAACTACCAATGGCCAGGATACCGTTGGGGCGATAGCATCCACTAATCCCCGCACCGCCTGCGTTAAGCCCAGTAAGTTTAATTCAAAAGGCCGTAGTGCGTACGACATAGTTCTTACTTGTTGCAAACTGTCCGTTACTATTTCGGCTAAGGTATTTAATTGCGCCCAGGTATCTGATTTTTCCGGTGGATGCGTTTTAATCTTTAATACTTGGTTTTTCAGCAGAATTAAACTTTGCCCCAGTTTGTCGTGCAGTTCCTGGGCAAGGCACGCCCGTTCCTGTTCCTGGGCTTGCAGTAGTTCTTGCGCTAGAGAATTACCCGGAATAGCTGGAGTTTCGTGGGTGGGGCTGTCTACTTTGGCAGTTGCTGCTTGCGAAGACGCGGCCGGGCCGCTTTGCCAAGACAAAAACTTATTAGGGGGAATAAATTTTGGTTGGTAGGTACTCCAGTTTGAACTTGCTTGGGGCAAACAGGAAAAGAATATTGCAGCAGGCATAGTTTTGTATCTGGTGGTTAAAAGCTCCCGCATCTTATTTCTAAGATAAGGACCTGCTTTCAATCATTTTATTTGGTTTTGGAATAAACAAATCTACTACCAGCGCCGGGGAGATAAAATAGGTAGTGCCCCTCAATTAATGGAGCAGTACTGCCCAGATAAAAAACGGTTAATTAGCAGGCGTTGGGTGACTCTCAGAATAGGAGGTACGAGGAAGCCTTTTATTAAAAAATTTAAAAATTTACGGGTCAGCCAAGATAGCGAATACCATAAAGCCGGTTTTTGTTTAGATTGAGTAAGGGAGATTTCGGGATACTTTACGCATTAGGCGTTCTACTAATTCTTTGTTGGCCGCGGTAAAATCATCGTCCACTATCTTAAAAAAACGCCAGAGTAACTCGCCGTTTTGGCCATGGTAAAGCATTAAGGTTAAGGAACCCAAACCTGTTTTGCCTACATAATCGCGCCGCATTACGGCGGTTACAAAAGCAGATCCATCCGCCTGGGTTTGTTCCAGATCAAATTTGCCATTCAGTACGGCATCTACCCCTAAGGCTTGAGCCATTTGGTCCGGAGTAAAATTTTTTAAATTACCGTACATGCCGGCTTGTTCCAGCAAGGCGTTGGTTTTATCTACGTCCTGGAAAGTAACCGAATACGATTTTACCCTGCGCGCGAAATACGTGTACAAGCTTTTTTGAATATTTTGACCCAGACGAGCTTCTTGCTCCTGATGCACTTTCGCGTTAAAATTTTTAGGCAGCTTCGCGTACGTAATTTTGGCTTCTACCGGCAGAATAGCTACGGTTTGGTGCGTCCGGATTTGTTTGGGTAACTGCGGACTCGTAAAAATTTGTTTAGAACTTTCGCTCAAAAAGCCTTGGGCATGTACCAGAGTAGAACTCCACACCAAAAAAACGAGTAAGCACAAAGTTTTCATAGATTCGGTAATGTTTGGAATAATTAGTTGGTAGCGGTTTTTGCAGGTATTTAGTGGATTAGAAACAAAAGAAATTTAGCTGATAAGAAAACTCCCGCTGCTAAACAAATCAGCAGCAGGCGTTTATGAATTTATTTGGTAGCCGTTTTTTGCTGTGGTTTGTAGATAGCGCCGGTAGCAAAATCTACGGCCAGGCTGGGCCAGAATAAGAGTACATCAGCAACCAAAGCGCCCACCCGGATTTCGCGTTGTGGCTCCCCCGCCGCCGGTCGGGTTTTTTGATAGTCGGTTACGCGGCCACCAAACAAGGTAGCACAGCTGGACATGGAAACAGTTAAGGCAAATACGGCGGAAGTTTTAATTACTTTTTTCATGGTTTGTATGTTTTTTTAAATTTTAGAGTTACCTGCGTTGTTTAATAAGGAACTACCAGATAGCTAAGCGCTAAAGCTATTATTTCTTAGAATGATACAAAGGTATAGGGGATAGGTGCCAACGCGAATAAGTACTAGTACTCAATTATGATGAGTCGTACTGCTCATGCCTTTTTTTACCAGTTTAGGGTAACCGTTCGGTTCGAGGTATCACCTGCTTACAGGCTGGCCTATCTCGATAAATAGCGCATCTAAACCGACTTGCTTCGAGTTTTACCCATAAAAAAAGGGGCTAAAAAGCCCCTTGGAAAAGTAAAAATTTAAAAAAACTACATTGCTCCCTGAATAATTTCGTCTACCACCAACGGGTCGAGTAAGGTACTGGTATCGCCTAAGTTGGTGGTATCGCCTTCGGCTACTTTGCGTAAGATGCGCCGCATAATTTTGCCGGAACGGGTTTTAGGTAAACCGCTTACAATTTGAATTTTATCGGGTTTGGCTATTTTGCCGATGTGTTCCACTACGGTTTCAATTACTTCGGCCCGAACGTTTTCCGGGTTAGCCGGAGCATCTTCGCCGCAGATCACAAAAGCATAAATACCTTGCCCTTTAATGGCGTGGGGGTAGCCCACTACCGCACTTTCCACGATGTGCCGGTTTTGATTAATGGCATTTTCAATCTCGGCGGTGCCAAAGCGGTGCCCCGACACGTTGATGACATCATCTACGCGGCCAATAATCCGGTACAAGCCGTTTTCGTCGCGCCGGGCCCCGTCGCCGGTGAAATATAAATTTTTGTAGGTGCTAAAGTAACTCAGGCGGCAGCGTTCGTGGTCGCCGTAAGTAGTCCGGATAATACCGGGCCAGGGAAATTTGATGCATAAATGGCCTTCCACTTCGTTTTCGGTAATTTCTTCGCCTTCCGAAGTTACCAATACTGGTTGAACACCCGGCAAAGGTAATCCGGCGTAACTGGGTTTCATGGGAGAAATACCGGCCAAGCCGGATAACATAATACCCGCCGTTTCGGTTTGCCACCAGGTATCAACCACCGGGCATTTTTCCTTGCCCACGTGAATGTGGTACCAATGCCAGGCTTCTTCGTTAATGGGTTCGCCCACCGAACCCAATACTTTCAAAGAATCCAGGCTATACGATAAAACGTGGTCAATACCCGCGGCCATTAACGACCGGATAGCCGTAGGAGCCGTATAAAAAATATTGACGCCGTGCTTATCAATTACCTGCCAAAACCGGCCCGCATCGGGATAGCTGGGTACGCCTTCAAACATTACCGTGGTAGCACCTGATAAAAGCGGACCGTACAACAAGTAAGAATGGCCCGTAATCCAGCCGATATCGGCGGTACACCAGTACACATCACTTTCGTCGTATTGAAACACGTTCCGGAACGTGTAATCGGTGTATACCATGTAGCCCCCGCAGGTATGTACTACTCCTTTGGGTTTGCCCGTTGAGCCCGACGTGTACAAGATAAAAAGCATATCCTCGGCGTCCATTTCTTCGGCTTCGCAGTTTTTATCTACTTTTTGCAACTCGTCGTGCAGGTATACATCGCGACCCGGCGTCATTTTTATCGCCCAGCCTAACCGATCCACCACAATTACTTTTTTCACGCTGGGGCAACTTTCCAGGGCTTCGTCTACTACGCGTTTCACCGGAATTTGCTTTGCTCCCCGGTTTAACCCATCAGAGGTTAACACCAAACTAGCTTGGGCATCGTTAATGCGATCGGCCATGGAATTAGCGGAAAAGCCCGCAAAAATTACCGAATGCACTGCTCCTACACGGGCACAAGCCAGCACACTAAAAGCTAACTCCGGAATCATGGGCATATAAATGCAAACCCGGTCGCCTTTCTTCACGCCATTATTACGCAGCACATTCGCCAGTTGGCATACTTTCTCGTGCAGTTCGCGGTACGTATACCGGATAAATCTTTCCTTGGGGTCGTTGGGCTCCCAAATTAAAGCCAGTTTGTTGCCGCGGGTTTTTAAATGCCGGTCCAGACAGTTTTCAGTGATATTTAATTTGCCGTTCACAAACCATTGTACCCGCGGCTCCTCAAAATTCCAATCCAACACCTGGTCCCAAGGTTTTCGCCAAGTAAAACTTTCGGCAATGTCGGCCCAGAAAGCTTCCGGTTCCTGGACGCTTTTTTGGTAGGCGGCTTGGTACTCGTCGAATGATTGAATGCGTGAACTCATAAGTTTAGCTGCGATTGGTATTTTTTGAAAAGGAAAATTGCGACTTTGTGGGGTATTAAGCAATAATAATTTTTAAAAATTAACGAGTACCCAGAGTTAAGTAAATGGACACAAGTAGTAAGCCACCAGTATCAAGACAAAATAAAATTTAATAAATTAAATATCAGCAATTTAACCTTGTATTTTCAATATTGGAATGTATCTTTCAATTGGTCCTTTTACTTATTAACTTTATTTCTGAGTTAGAAGAAGCGTTTTGAGGCCACCGGCTTGCGTAAAAATTTAAAAAATATACCATTATAGACTTGCTTTTAATCCGGAAGCTTCTATTCGTATTTTCTAGATAATCTCGTTCCCGTATGGATAAATCTTTAACACCAGAAAAAGTAGTATGTCGCACATAGTTTAGCAGGGAAATAAATCGAGCCATCTGCGGAGTGAAACCCGCCCTATAACCAATTACCTAAAATTTTGCTTTTCCAGGTCGATGTACCTTCTTGGCTTGTTATTTATCACTAGGATACAGAGCCCATCTTGGTTTGGTAGTTGGTCTAGCCAGTTCTTTTCTGTGCTGTATCCGACTAACTTAACTTTTTGATAATTTATAAATTCTTCCAAATTCATTCTTTTAATGCCGCTTACGGTTCCGGCTTTCTGCTGTGCGGGCAGTATTGTTGCGTCTGCTAAATAATTTACTAAAGACGGATAGAATTATAAATGATGAGGTGAGAAGTGTCAGCCCGCACAGCAGAAAGCCATTTGTTGGTGGTAGTTTTACTTTTGCCTTATATTAGAGGAATCTTTGCAGCCGGTAGGATGATAATAGAGCTTCATCCTGCTCAGTCAATATTTCGGAAGCAGCAAGTCTACCGGCAACAGCGGCAAGTGTTACCCCTGAGTGCATAACAAAAAGATACAGACACCCAACATCCTTTACTCTCCCAATGATTGGCAAACCATCTATTGGCAATGGTCGCTTGCCCACTTTAACATTTACAAGCCTTAGTTGCTCAGCACCTTGCCAGTGGTGTTTGATTGTTTCTAGCGTGCGTTGCGCTATCGCTGTTGGATTGAAGATTCATCAATATAATTTTCTGCAGCCAATGTTAGTGTATCCGAAGCCGCACGTATCTCCATAAAGGGATTAGAAACAATATGATTCACGAACCGGTCTGGATTATGAAGCTCCATTAAAATAGCGGGTGATACATCAATTGGTAACTTCAAATGTAACGGATGGCACAGTGAAACTGTATTTACTCCTGTTGCTAACACTACCACATCAGCTATTATAGTACCCTTGTTCGTTGCTACTCCTTCTATAGCTGATTTATTAATTAATAAAGAAAGTACTTCCGCATCAAGTAGAACTTTTGCACCCCATTCCTGAGCAGCCTTGATAAATAAATTTGTAGTAAGATTAGGATTTATTGCACCTTCATCTTCAGCAAACATTGCCAAGGAAGGTACAGTTTTGAGATTAGGCTCCAACAAACGGAGTTCCTGTTCTTCAACCAGGCGCACTTTAGAGTCGGAGTGTTTAAGTTTACACATCCACTCTTCTGTTTTCTCATTACTTTCAAGCCAGGTCAAAGCGCCTGTCCAGTCAATTTTAAGCCGCCTGTTTAGTTCGTCTTCCACTCGATGCCAATCACTAATTGCTTGCTGTCTTAGAGACATATACATCTGTGTTGCATCATATCCTGCTACAATCCAGGCAAACGATTTTTCTGTTGCCTCATTAGCTGGTTTAGCCGCTTTGTCAAGCAATGTAACACGTGCATTCTGTTTGGCTAAATGATAAGTAAGACTAGCACCTACAATACCAGCACCTATTATTATTATATGAGGGTGTTTCGAAGTCATAGAATTACTCCAAATTAATCTCTGAAGGTTATCATGAAAATTACCACTAACGGTTGGGCTAAAATGCGTTTTAATGGTTTTTAGGTGTTGTGTGTGCCCAGCATGGCACGAGTAATATTACGCAAGTAATATACTCAGATTATCCAGCAGGTGCAAATCCTGTATTGGCAAGTTGGTGAAGCCAATTAGCAAGTCGCAAGCTGGTTTGGGGTGACCCATGCAGGGAAGGAAGCGGAACTGCAAACTTCTGAACGGACGAACAGAAACGGTATAAGAGGCCGGGAGTCGTGGGTAAGCAAGCACCTCTTGGTGAAGCCCTGGGCCCACAAACGATTCTTGGTAGATGCCGCCGGTTTAGAAGGAAGGATAAGGGTCTTACCTGGGGAGGTCTCGCGGCCACGAGTTGGCAAGGGAGAAGTCAGCAGCGGCCATAGTAGCCGCCCGGAAACGAGCCGTAAGCACTACGGAGGTCTCACCGGGCAGAGAAGGGCCAAACGTGAAGTTGTCCGAAATCCGATAAGCAGGTTCAAACATTATAGTTTGCTAGCCTTATCTCAAACTAGGACAAGGGTACAATCGGTGTAAAGAGCGATTATACTATCCTTAACGAACCGCCGAATACGCGATCCGTACGTTCGGTGGTGTGAGGGGTGCACTGGCAGTCAATTGGCTGTCAGCCATCCACTCGATTAGGCGACGTTTTTCTTTTTTTCTTATAAATAAAACTCTTGTGATAAGGTGAACTTTTCAGGAAACAAGATCCGCTCCTTACTTGAGTTATTTATCTTCTTAATCAGGTCAGGAATCAAATAAGTAGCTTTTAGAGTAGTGTCATTGATAAGCTCTAAAGTCATAAATGGTTTCCCAATAAATCTTTTGTCGGTTTTGTTTATAGCTTTTACAATATCAAAGTCGTACTTACTATCAATTAGGTTATCCCAATACAATATTATTTGATTATCCTCAACCTTAAATGGGTAAAAAAGCCAACATTCAGGAGAGTAAGACATAGAAAGAGTATCCTGGTTGCTAGAGTCAAAATGTAACGCAAGAGAGGCCGTACTATCTTTCAGCTCGACCCATGCATTAAATTTTTTGCTTTGAACTACTTGATTAATTGATGTAAAAGTTATTCTACTTGTATCTAATTGAGGAATTCCTGTTTTTTTATTTTCAATTTTGCCTTTTGCTGTCTGCACATTCCTCTGGCTAGTAGTAGAGGTCGAATCGACTTGATTACAAGCTGTTAAAGCTATAAAATTCAGGATAATGAGACAATGTAGTTTCAATTTTATCTTCTTTTAAATGCATTATAACTACCAGATAAACGGAGTTACTCCGGTTATCTGCATTATATTTACCTTTATTATTCCACATATCCACCCAAAATTAACCGATAACCGGAACAATATTGTTTTGTTTACCGGTATTCAGGATTGTTTAAAACTACTTTTTTAAAATTTTCCTTACTCCGCGCCAATTCCTAAATACGTGCGTAATTTTTCTGATTCAAATTTTTCGGCGGCGGCAATTTCGGGTTTTAACAGGGAAACCAGTATTCCGACTAAAAACGCGGCCGACATAGATACTAAAGCCGGATTCTTCAGTGGAAAGATTGCTTCGGGGTAATGCAATAGATCAACCCAAATGGTGGGGCTGAGAATAATTAACACTATAGAAAGAAAAGCACCCGTTGCAATGCTCCAAACAGCGCCCTGCGTAGTAAATCTCCTCCAGATAATGGACATTAATAAGGCTGGGAAATTAGCACTGGCCGCAATGGAGAAAGCCAAGCCCACCATAAACGCTACATTTTGTCCTTTAAATACCAAGCCCAGCACAATCGAAAGAATACCTAAAGCAATAGTGGCCCGTTTCGCTACTTTCATCTCGCCTTGTTCGTGAGATACGCCTTTTTTAAAAACGTGCACGTACAAGTCGTGCGAAATGCTGCTGGCACCCGAAAGCGTTAAGCCCGCTACTACCGCCAGAATAGTAGCAAAAGCCACCGCCGCTATAAAACCTAAAAAAGCGGTTCCGCCGGTTTGTTCCGCGAGTAAAAGCGCCGCCATATTGCCACCTTTGTCAATACTTTCTATAACCGGTTTACCCACCAATACCATAGCCGAAAAACCAATAAAAAAAGTAAGAATATAGAAATAACCGATAAAACCCGTGGCTACAAAAACGGATTTGCGGGCGGCTTTGGCATCGGGTACCGTGTAAAAGCGCATAAGTATGTGCGGTAAACCCGCGGTACCCAACATTAAAGCTAATCCCAACGATAAGGCATCGAAAGGATTGGTAATAAATCCGCCTGGCGAAAGCATGGCTTCGCCGTACTTTTCCGACACCGCCTGAAACAAAGAAGCCGGGCTAAAATTAAAAGTGGCTAAGGACAAAATAACCAAAACCGTAGCGCCGCTCAGTAACAATACCGCTTTGATAATTTGCACCCAGGTGGTGGCCAGCATGCCGCCAAACAGCACGTAGCCGGTCATAACGGTGCCTACTACTACCACAGCTAGTTCGTACTGTAAACCAAACAGCGTTTTTATTAAGCCGCCCGCGCCCACCATTTGCGCAATCAAGTAAAAAGCAATGGTAAGCAGCGACCCTACCGACGACACAATGCGGATGGGGCGTTGTTGTAGGCGGTAAGCTACCACATCGGCAAACGTGTATTTACCTAAGTTACGCAGCGGTTCCGCGATTAAGAACATAATTAACGGCCAGCCCACTAAAAAACCAATTGAGTAAATTAATCCATCGTAACCCTTGGTGGCCACCATGCCCGCAATACCCAAAAAAGAAGCGGCACTCATGTAATCGCCGGCCAAAGCCAGTCCATTTTGAAAACCCGAAATATTTCGACCAGCGGCATAAAACTCCGAACCGGTTTTAGTTTTTTTAGCGGCCCAATAGGTGATATACATGGTAATAGCCACAAACAAAAAAAACATAACCATAGAAACCGGATTGGCGGTACCCAAAGTGGAGGCAACCGGCAGGGCGGGCGCTTGCAGGAACAAAGTAAAAAGCAGCATATAGAACTTAGTTGGCGTTTATTTTATTTTTTAAAGCTTGTACTTCCGGGTCGTAGGAGTTATTGGCCCAGTACACATAAATACCCGTTAAAAGCCAGGCCGCCACAATAATCGCGAACCCGACAGGCAGCGCCCAGGGGATAAAATTACCTAACTTGACCGCAAGCAAATTTTTGTCAAAAGCCACTACTAATAAGAAACCAATATAAATAACCAGTATGGTAACTGTTAATATAATTGAAACCGACCAGCGTTTTTTTACTAAGCGCTTAAACTCCGGGCTTTCTATAACGGCTGTAGCGTGGGTGTGGGTAGGGGGCATGGTGCTGTTTATTTTAAATTTTAAGTTTTAGAAGAGTAAAAAACAAGAATTTTAATCCTTTTGGGTAAATACACCGCCCTAAATATGGCGAATTGCGGCGGTATAATCCTAGTGGTTTGGCGGCTTACAACAGAACTTTTTACCTTTACTTGTAATTATTCGCAAAAAAAAGAAAACGGAAAATTCTATTTAACTAAAAGGTGCATAAACAAAGAATAAGTTTACTGGCAAATTACAGCGGTAAAATGCTGGAAGCGGGTTTGGATGAGGTGGGGCGAGGTTGTCTGGCTGGTCCGGTAGTAGCCGCTGCCGTTATTTTACCGCCTGATTATGCGCACCCGGTATTAACCGATTCGAAGTTACTGACTAAAAAACAACGGGAGAAACTCCGGGATGAAATTTGCCAGGCTGCCTTGGCCTGGGCCGTTGCCGAAGTACCACCGCGTATTATCGACCAAATAAATATTTCCAAAGCTTCTTTTTTAGCCATGCACCAAGCCGTAGCCCAATTACTTGTATTGCCGGAGTTTTTGATTGTAGATGGCAACCAATTTACGTCTTATCCGGAAATGGCGCACGCCTGCATTGTTAAAGGCGATCAAAAATATTATTCAATAGCGGCAGCTTCGGTTTTGGCGAAAACGTACCGCGATGATTTAATGGTAAAACTAAGCAAGCAGTTTCCGGCTTATGGATGGGACCAAAACGTGGGTTATCCTACCATGCGCCATCGGCAAGCGATTCAGCAAGTAGGCATTACCCCGTACCATCGCTTATCTTTTAAACTATTACCCGATGTGCCGCAAGCTTAAATGCGGAGGCAGTCGTTATTAGTTGTTCGATGAGCTAAGTGAAAGAAACAGGCAAATCATAGATGGGCATGGTACTACTTCTATCGAAGAACTTAGTAATACCTAGAAAGCCTATTATCAAGAATTTGTTTAATAGCCGGTTCCCGCATTCAGGCAGCCCTGCGGGCTAACGATACCGGGCTGGGCCAGGTGCGACAGGCTATACGGGGGAGCAAACGCAGCCCGGTTTGCCTACATAGCTCCCACTCTAGACATAAATAAATTTAAAAATAAATCCCACCGAGTGGTACTTTCCTTTTTTACTTGGCAGGTGTACCGTAACTGCTATATACTGTTCTGTACTAGATTATAAAATAAAAAAGCCGGTTGTTACACCGGCTTTATGCATAGAAAAATAGAAGAGCGTTAATTTTTTAATTTTAATAATTCCAGGAACAAACTAAAGGTATCAATCCGGGAACTAGAACGGTCACCGAAGGTATCGAAGGATAACGGTTTCTCGATATAGCCACTTACATTTAAATCTGCTGCTTCCGAATAGTCAGAATCTTCCATAGAGGTAGTTGTAATAAATACATTTAAATGCTCCAGTTCTCTATCTTTCCGGATTTCCGTAAGAAATTCCAGTCCGTTCATTCTGGGCATATTAATGTCCAACATTACCACACTGGGTAAAGAATCTGTGTTTTTTAATAAAGTTAAAGCTTCCTGGCCGTTGCGGGCAATCAGTAAAGGTAAATTGATACTGAGCTTACGAAGTTCACGCTCCACGTTGATGATATCCATGTAATCATCTTCTACTAACAAAATCTGGGGTAACGTTTTATTCATAAAAAGGGAGATAGCAATGTTAGACTGAAATTATATTCTTATAGTATTATTCATAGCTATTTTCAAAATCCGGGCCAGAATATTCTTTTTTAGGCCAGGTAAAAATAAAAGAAGAACCTTGGCCTACATTAGATTTTAAAATTATTTTGCCGCCTTGCTGTTCAATAATCTTTTTAACAATAGCTAAGCCCACACCGGTGCTTTCTACGGCGTCTCGTTCCTGTAAAGTTTGAAAAATTACAAAAATGCGCTCGTGGTAAGCAGCAGCAATGCCCGGGCCATCGTCCGTAACGGTAAATTGGTGCGTGTCCAGTAGTTCGGCGTATTTAATGAGTATTGTTCCTTCTGGTTGGTGATGGTATTTTAAAGCATTGCTGATTAAGTTTACAAAAACTTGCTCCAAATACACGCGGGCCGTTATTAATTCCGGTAGGTTATCGGCCACCTGAATTTTCATACCGGCGGGCGGTTCCAGCATTTCAATAATTTCAGATAAAAGTTGCTTTACATGTACCTTTTCTTCCGCTATCTTCTTTCTACCAATCCGGGCCAGAGTTAATATACCATTAATCAAATTATCCATGCGTTGTACGCGCAACCGCATCATGCGTAAATATTCTTGGATGTGCCCGGGTAAATTAGTGCCTAAATCTTCAATAACCCATCGGGAGGCATTATCGATGCCCCGTAAAGGCGCTTTTAAATCATGCGAAACAACGTAGGCAAATTGATCCAACTCTTTATTTTTTACTTCCAGCTCCGTAATAGTTTGATCAATTTTACTGGCCATTACATTCAGCGAAGCCGACAGTTGACTTAATTCATCGCGGGATGTATCCAGAATTTGCGTTTTGTATTCGCCGGAAGCTATTTTTTCGGCTAATGCTACCATCGAGTTAATGCGGTAGGAGAGAAGCCGGGCAATGTAAATAGACCAGCCTAAGCCAATTACAATAGTTAAAAAAGTAATAACACTCGAAAGAATCCGGGTATTGTTAATGCTGTTCCGAAGCTGCGTGCGGTGCGATTCGCTTATCTGGTTTTCAATAGCGTTGAGGCCCTGGAACATTTCGCGCATCGAGGCCATCATGGTTTCTCCCCGGGAGTTTACCGCATTATCGGCGTTTTTAAGGTTAAGTAAACCTGAGTTTTTTAATGTATTATTTTCTAGGTTTTGATTACGTTTTTGGGCAATCAGGGCTTCGGCAAAGGTGCTTACCCAGCGGGCATGCGTGCTTTTAATTTGCTGTAAAGCTCTTTTTTGCACCGGCGAATCTTTTACCAGCAATTCTAATTGTTTAAACTGGGCCGGTAATTGGCGTTTAGCCGTATGGTAAGGTTCTAACAAAACTTCGTTGCCGGTAAGCAAAAAACCCCGCATGCCGGTTTCCATATCCACAATATGGCGCTGTAAAGCCGAGGAAGCTTTTACCACCGTTTGCGACCTGGTTACCCATTGACTATTTGCAAGAACATCTTCGGAAAGTTGAAAATTGATAATAGTAATAGAAGTGAAAATGAGGGAAATAATAAAGAAACCGGCAAAAATCCTGGTAGATAATTTCATGCAAGAGTAACTGCGGGGATGCGTTTGAACTGCTAATTTACCATTTAAATAAGGATTATCATAAAATCCTTCTTCCCGCAATAAGGCTGACATGTATTTAAGTAAATGGACACAAGTAGTAAGACACCAGTATCAAGACAAAATAAAATATAATAAATTAAATAGCAGTAATTTAACCTTGTGTTTTCAATATTGGAATGTAGCTTTCAATTTGTCCTTTTACTTAGGAATAACATTTTTAAATTTTTACAATTCGGCAAACTGTTTTTTAACGGGTGGCCGCTTATAATGGAGACCTCCAGAAAGGCTATTAAAACTGTTTCAGAACCTGTTTAAAATACCTACTTTTGCTACGGCGTTTGGGAGCCCTCATGATTATGGATGAATTAAAAAAAGTTGCTTTAAACAGTGTACACGTAGCTTTAGGCGCAAAAATGGTACCTTTTGCCGGATACAACATGCCGGTCCGGTACACTTCTGACCTGGACGAACACCATACCGTGCGGCAGCACGTAGGTATTTTTGATGTGTCGCACATGGGCGAGTTTATGGTGCGGGGGCCGCGGGCTTTAGACCTTATCCAGCAGGTTACTACCAACGATGCTGCCAAATTAACCGATGGCAAAGTGCAGTATTCTTGTTTCCCGAACGAGCAAGGCGGTATTGTGGATGATTTACTGGTTTACCGGTTTAGCGCAGAAGCGTACATGTTGGTGGTAAATGCTTCTAACATCGAAAAAGACTGGAACTGGATTAACCAGTTTAATCACAACGGGGCGGAATTAGAAAACATTTCGGAGCAGATGTCGTTGTTTGCGGTGCAAGGCCCGAAAGCGGCGGCCGCGCTACAAACGCTTACCGCGGTAAACCTAGCCAATATGGGGTATTATACCTTTGTGGTGGATCAGTTTGCCGGAGTTCCTGATGTTATTATTTCGGCTACTGGCTACACGGGCGCGGGTGGCTTTGAACTATACCTGCCCAATGAACACGCGCCGGAAGTATGGCAAAAAATTTTAGCGGCCGGCGCATCTTTTAACATGAAACCCATCGGCCTGGGTGCCCGCGACACGTTGCGTTTAGAAATGGGTTATTGTTTGTACGGCAACGATATCAACGACGCTACCTCGCCGCTGGAAGGCGGTTTAGGTTGGATTACCAAATTATCCAAAGATTTTACCAATGCCTCTTTCCTGCGCGAGCAAAAAGAAAAAGGAATCAATAAAAAGCTGGTAGGTTTTGAAATGCAGGAGCAAGGCATTCCGCGGGCGCATTACGAAATTACCAACGAACAAGGCGAGCCCATCGGTGAAGTTACTTCCGGTACCCAATCGCCTACTTTGGGCAAAGGAATTGGATTAGGCTACGTTCCGCTGGCTTTTAGCCAACCAGGGCAAGAACTGTTTATAAAAGTCCGGAGTAAATTGCTGCGGGCAAAAATTGTAAAGCTACCTTTTGTAAAATAAGAGCGCGCGCAACGGATAATTTTTAAAAAATAATTTTGTAACCGGAACAATCGCTGCATTGCTTCTTAAAATTTAAAAAAATGCCTTTACTGGATGTTTGTTTTACGCCCGAATTGATTCACTTATACGCCTTAAAAGGCCGGGTAGTAGTGGTGGTGGATATCTTACGGGCTACCTCTACGATGGTAACTGGTTTAGCACACGGTCTCGAAAAAATAATTCCGGTAAGCACTTTAGCCGAATGCCAGCAACTAGCAAAACACGGGTATTTAACCGCCGCCGAGCGCGATGGAAAAAAAGCCGATGGTTTTGATTTAGGGAATTCGCCGTTCAGCTACATGGAAGATCTGGTAAAAGGCAAAACCCTCGCCATGACTACTACCAACGGTACGCACGCCATCCGCTTATCCGAAGCCGCCGATCAAGTAGTGGCAGGAGCCTTTTTAAACGTAAGCAGCGTAGCCGCTTACCTCACGACGCAACAAAAAGATGTATTAGTAGTTTGTGCCGGCTGGAAAGGAAAGTTTAACTTAGAAGATACCTTGTTTGCCGGCGCTTTAGCCCATAAACTACAAGGTAATTTTGAATTTGAAAACGATGCCACTTTGGCCGCAGCTCATCTGTACGCTGCCGCGCAAAACGATTTAATGGAATATTTAAGTAAAGCCTCGCACGTTCAACGTTTGCAAAATTTGCACATCATTAAAGATATTGCTTTTTGTCTGCAACAAGATGTGTACGAAGTAGTACCGGTGCTGGAAGGAAATTACCTGGTACCGTATATTCCCGAAACTATCAAGAACTGGGTTTAACCCGGAAAGATTTTTAAAATAGAACCTGTTATTTTTTCTTTATTTTAATTTTTGATTCTGATGGTGGCGGTTCTGGTCCCGGGTGGTTTTTTTAGCCAGGTTTTGCGCTAAAGCCGCGGTTAAATCTACCCCGGTTTGGTTAGCCAGACAAATCAAAACAAACAAAACATCGGCTAATTCGTCGCCCAAATTCTGTCCTTCGTCCGATTTTTTAAAAGATTGTTCGCCGTAATGGCGGGCAATCAGACGGGCCACTTCTCCTACTTCTTCGGTTAAAATGGCCAGATTGGTAAGCTCATTAAAATAGCGTACGCCATTGGTTTTTATCCAATCATCAACGGTTTGCTGTGCTTCGGCTAAGGTCATACTTTTTAGTTACAGGTTACAGGTGGCAAGTTACAGGTTGAGAATTGGTTTTTAAGTTGAAAAGTTGGAAGGTTGGAAAGTTTATAAGTTACAAGTTGCAGGTTAAAATTTTAAAAAATTATTTAATTTAAAAAAATTGATCGAGCGTTCTATACGTAAGAATATTAGCTATACCAATTAACACCTAAAGATTTCCCAATGTAATCTGTTGACCATGAATTATCGTCTGTGGACTACCGACTAAATGAATCCAGGATAATGGTTACCGGACCGTCATTGGTTAAGGAAACTTGCATATCGGCGCCAAACATTCCGGTTTGTATCTTTTGGCCTAAGTCTAATTCTAGTTGCTTAATCAGTTGTTCGTATAAAGGTATGGCCAAGTGGGGTGGAGCGGCTTCGATGAAAGAAGGCCGGTTGCCTTTTTTGGTGCTGGCCATCAACGTAAACTGACTAATCAATAAAATGCTGCCTTTAATATCTACCACATTTTTATTCATTTTGCCGGCCTCATCGCTAAAAATGCGCATTTGTACCACTTTCTTACTAATCCAATGAATATCTTCTTCGGAATCGGTGGCCGTAATACCAGCTAGTAATAACAAACCAACATCAATTTGCCCAACTATTTTGTTGTCAATCTGTACGTCGGCCTGGCTCACCCGCTGAATTACTAACCGCATGTTATTTTTTAAATTTTAAATATTTTAGAATGGAAAACTAGCTTATTTCTGGTAAATAATCAGTATTTCTAATGCCTTTAATCTTGTTAAAAAAGGAGACAGACAATGAAGTGTTTTATAACCAGTAATTTGCCGAACAAAGAATAACTAACAACGAACAACCAATAACCAAAAACTACTAAAGGGTAATCCAAAAACTGCTGAAAACGTTAGCTTGGTACGGTAACGTTTAATTTTTATTTTTGTACCGAGAATAAACGGACTAAATGCCAAAAAGATATATTGCTTACCTGTTCGGGTTAGTTCTGCTGGTGGCTGCCGGTTTATACGGCTATTATAAATGGCAGAAAGCCCAGAATAAGGTAAATCTCTGGACCTTAGTACCGGATGATGCTGTTTTTGTAGCGGAAACCAACCGGAACAACCATTTTATCCGGCAGCTTAAAAAAACGGAAATTTACGAAAGCCTGGCGCGCTTACCGTTTTTTACCGGTTTACAGGAAAATTTAAGTTATCTGGACAGTGCCGCCACCCGACGGGTAACGCTCCGGGAATTTTTAGACCAGAAGAAAATAGTTACTTCGCTGCACGTTACCAGCAAAGTTGATTTTAGTTTGGTGATGTACGTCCCGATTAGTACGGTAGCCGAACACCGTTACGTGCGCAACGTGATCGAGAATGTATCAAAAAGCACTTTATTTGCCTCAGAAGAGCAAGATTACCAGAATTATACCATCACCTCGGTTCACAACCAAAAGTCTAATGGTACTTTCTACTTTTTTACGTACCGCAACAATATTATTCTGAGCCCGGAGGTAAGCTTGCTGCATCAGGTAATCCGGAAGATAAATCGTACGAATCTGCAATCGCCGGTTCAGGAGTATGAGAAACAAAGTTTTTTAAAAAAATCCACTGTTTACGACACTTTATTTATCAACTACCGGCATTTACCGCCCTTTCTAGCGCTTTTTTTAAAACCAGCGGTGTACCCCGAAGTAGAGTTTCTGGCTAGTTTGTGCCGCAGCAGTTTACTGGGCTTGCAATTAGATAATCAGAACTTTTATTTAAACGGGGTTTCGCAACCCGAAACGTTAGCGGGTTCGCTGTACGAGCAATTTAAAACGCTCCGGCCGCCCACTACCCGGATGGCCAGCCTGATTCCGGAACGGACGGCCCTTCTGATTCACTTCGGCGAGGCGCAATTTACCCATTGGCTTTCTACCCAGAAAAATGCCGCGCTGCCCGTGGCTCCCGAAATAGCACCAGCGTTAGATTCGCTCCGCGGTAATTTTAAACAAGAACTGGCCATTAACTACCTGGCCGCCGCTACCCAGAATACTGCCCCGGATAAAATAGTGTTAGCCTATACTCCTCAACCTAACAAAATAAGAACGATTGTACAGGAAATAAACCAGGTGCTGGGAACTTCTTTTTCGGCGAAACGGGCGGGCCGGTACCAAATTCAGGAAGTAGGGGTGCCGGAATTGCCGCAACAGCTTTTTGGCCGGGGGTTCAGCGGGTTTGCCCGGTGTTACGTAGCGCAGGTCGATAGTTTCATGCTTTTTGCGGCCAGCGAAGAAGCGTTACGGGGCTATTTGCAAAATATTCGGGATAAAAAAGTTTTGACTCATTCAACGGCCTATAAAACCTTTAGGCAGTCTGGTTTAACGCACACCAATGTTAGTTTGTACGTTAATACTAACTTGGCTTGGAATATACTCAGTCAAAATCTGGTGGAAGATAAAAAAGTAGGTTTATTGCGTTACGAAAGAATAATTAAAAAATTTGGCCAAATTAGCTTGCAGTTCGGGCATCAAGATAAACAATTTATAACCCGGTTTTTACTGCAGCATCAACCCGAAACCAGCTCGCCCCTTAAATTAAAAGAAGTATTTAAACAAGAGCAGGAAATTGCTTTTGCCGCCCCCCTTATTTCCGGCCCCTCGTTTTTCCCCATTTTAGGCACCAGCGGATCGCCGGTTCTTATACAAGATTCGGCGTTGGTTTTGCACCAAGTTACGGAAGATGGAAAAATAGCCTGGTCGGATTCCTTGGATAGTAAAATTACCAGTACCATTTACCCGGTACAACTTGGTAGCAATTCGCAGCCTAAATACATTTTCTCTACTAAAAACCGCATTTATTGCCTCGACCAAGGGGGGTACGACGTCGAAAATTTTCCTTTTAACCTGAGCGATACCACACAAATTCAGAACTTAACCGTAATAAATCGCGGTCCGGCGCAAAGCCTGCATTTTTTGGTGACCGATACTCAGAACAACGTGTACCTGTACGATCAGCAGGGTAGTTTATTGCCCGGTTGGGAACCCAAAGAAATGCCCGGGAAACTCGCCCTGGCTCCCTATTATTTACAGATAAAAGGCCGGGAAGTGTTTGTTATCGTGCTGGAAAACGGTTATGTATACGCCATGGACCTGAACGGGGCGAATTATCCGGGGTTTCCCATTAACTTAAAAGGTAACCTTACTGCGCCTTTAATAGCCCAACCGGGAGCTAGTTTCCAGAATACAAATTTGCTGTTGCTAACACAGGCCGGCGAACTGATAACGTTTAATTTGGCGGGCCAGGTAAAAAAACGCATGGCTTTTGCCCGGCCTTCTAGGCGCACTACTTTTAATCTGGTGCTGGAAAACAGCGGTAAATCTTTTTTGGTAGCTCGTCAGGATTTAGGTCGGGTAACTTTGTACGATGCCGAGCAGAAATTAGTAATGGAAAAAAATTACGTTACTTCTGCTCCCAAGCTTATTCAATTTTTTTACTTCGACCCGGCCAATATTATATACGCCATTACGGAACGCGGGCCCCAAAAAACGTACTTATACGATATTAATATTAAGCTTTTGGGCGTAGGGCCGCTTACCAATAAATGGCCCGTACAAATGGCTTTTAATTCTTTGCTTCAGCAGTACCAGATTTATTTAATCCAGGACAATGTTTTGCAGCAATTTTCTTTTAGAACCCAGCCTTAATTTTAAAAATTTTAAAAAGATCGCAGCCACCCTTTCCGGTAGAAGAAGTACAACTGGCCAATTAAGATCAAAAACATGACGGCTAGTAAAATTACGTATCCGTAAGGATGGTATAACTCTGGCATATTTAAATAATTAATGGTGCCATCCGGATTTTCCCGCGAAAAGTTCATGCCGTACACGCCTGCCACAAAACTCAACGGAATAAAGATACTCGAAATAATAGTCAGCACTTTCATGATTTCGTTCATGCGGTTGCTTACATTCGAGAGGTAGAGCTCGGTTAAGTTCCCCATTAATTCCCGGTAATTATCGACAATGTCTAATACCTGCACCACGTGGTCGTATACATCTTTAAAGTAAATTTTTATTTCGTCCGGAATGGTATTGTTGTCGCTGCGCAATATTTCGTTAAGTTTATCCCGTTCCGACCAGGCAATGCGCCGCACCTTTAATAATTCCCTTTTCATGTTTAAGATACTGTTCAGCTGCTTTTTAGTGGGATGATCAAACAGGGCATCTTCCAGTTCTTCCAAGTACTCGCCCACCGCAGATAGCACCGGGAAATAATTATCGATGGTAACATCCATAATGGCGTACGCCATATATTGCACCGGCCGCTGACGAATAATTCCCTTGCCGGAGCGGATGCGGTTACGTAAAACATCCAGGCAATCCTCGTAATCGCTCTGGAAAGTAATAATGTAATTTACTCCCGTAAAAATGGAAATCTGGTCATCATCGAGACAATGGTCGGGCAAAAACATGATCATCCGGGAAATAAAAAACAGGTTTTTCCCTTCCGTATCCATTTTGGGCCGTTGATAATCGCTGATCACATCTTCCATCTGCAAAGGGTGAATCGTAAAATCGGCCATTATTTTTTCCAATAAAGCAATATTGCCGTAACCTCGGATATCAATCCAGTGTTGTTGCTGCGGGTTTGTTTTAAAGTAGTGCAGCAATTGGTCGTAGTCTTGATATTCTTTTTCCTGGATTTGATCTTCGTCGAAAGAAATCAGAAACATGCGCGGTTGATGCGCATTGTCGGGTACGTACAAATAACCAGGCCGTTGGCCCACTTTTTTATCAAAGGTATTTTCCTGTAAAGCTTTGGATTTAGTTAAAGAGCGAAAAACTTTCATAAGGCAGATTTAGCAAAATAAGCAGCTTGCATGATGTAGTTACAGAACCTAGTATTGCAACCTATTACGATTTTTTATGAAAACAGGCCGTTTTTAAACAATTTCTACGTGCTCAATTTTTTGCAATTGGGCCCGGAGGATGGTTTCCTGCGTTTTGGGCAGTTTAAGGCAAAGCGAACAATATTGGGAGAAATCCTGCTTTACTACCACGTATGGCGCATTTTTTATCAGGTTCATCACCAAGCTTAATTGTTCGTAAGCAAAGTGCAAGGTTAGCTGGCACTGTTCTGTTTTTTGTATAAACGTAGCGGCGGCAATAACTGCCTGGGCGGCTGTTCTATACGCCTGAATTAAACCACTCACCCCTAATTTAATGCCGCCGAAATACCGGACTACTACCACTAAAACAAAAGTGAGGTCGGCCGATTTCAGTTGACCCAAGATGGGGTCACCGGCGGTATGGCTAGGTTCGCCGTCGTCGTTGGCGCGGTAAATCCGGCCATCCGCTTCTAAACGGTACGCGTAGCAAAAATGTCGGGCATCGAAATACGCTTTTTTTAAATTATTTAAAATTTCTTTGATCTCGGCTTCGGAATATACCGGGTAGGCAAAAGCTAAAAACTTACTGTTTTTTTCTTTGTAAACCGCCGTGCTGGGCGCCGCAATGGTTTGGTACTGACTCATACAGAAGGGGGATGCTGGCGTAAAAATACAGTTTAGCTGCGGAATTAAATTTTGTTACGCTTTATAAATGCCGGGTTACGAAGGAGGCGTATTGTTACGCATTCAAAATCGGCTTTCTACCACCAGGGTATTAGTACAGTATGAATAAGGAGATTGAATTTTTTTACCAGCCGGGCTAAAAAGTCGGAAGGTTAGAATTGTTTACTCCTCATTAAAAAACTGTTTTATTTTTTCACAAACATATTGGAGCATTTCTTCTGACATTCCTGGCCAAACCGGTAAACTCAAACAAGTCTGGGCTAATTTTTCGGTTATCGGAAAAGCGCCGGTTTGATAATTTAAAAAAGCGTAAGCTTTTTGCAAATGCGGCGGAACAGGGTAATGCACGGCCGTTTCAATCCGCTGTTTTTTTAAAAATTGCTGTAATTTTTGGCGTTGTGGGGTATGAATAACAAATAAATGAAATACCGGTTCTGCTTCGGGCAACGTAGGAGGTAAGGTAATTTGGGGAACTTGCTGTAAATGGGTGAGGTAGTAAGCCGCAATTTTACGACGTTCGGCATTCCAGGTATTTAAAAAAGGTAATTTTACGTTCAGATAAGCGGCTTGTAGTTCATCTAAGCGCGAGTTCCGGCCAATGATGTCGTTGTAGTTTTTCGTTTCGGAGCCGTAATTGCGCCGCATTCGGGCTTGCCGGGCATACGCCGCCTGGTTAGTAGTAATGGCGCCGCCATCGCCTAAAGCTCCCAAATTTTTAGTCGGATAAAAACTGGTAGCATTTACGTGGCCAAAGCTACCGGTTATTTGCCCTTGCCACCGGGCTCCGTGGGCCTGCGCATTATCTTCCACTATAAACAAACCGTGTTGGTCGGCAATAGCCTGAATGGCCGTCATGTTGCAGGGGAGCCCATATAGATGGACCGGCAGAATGGCTTTGGTTTTTACAGTAAGAGCGGCAACAATTTGGTTCGGGTCCAGGTTACTGGTAAATTCTTCGGGCTCCACTGGTACGGGGACGGCGCCCACCTGGGAAACGGCAAGCCAAGTGGCTATGTACGTATTAGCGGGTACAATTACTTCATCGTGGGGTTTAACTCCCAGTACTTCTAAACTAATAATGAGCGCCTCCAGGCCATTACCAACACCCACACAATGCGACGTGTTGTTAAAAGCCGCGTACGCTTGTTCAAAGGCGGTAACTTCCGGACCTAAGATGTAGTTTTCAGAATTAAAAAATAAATGGCTCTTCTCCTGAACAGCGGTCCGGATAAGGGCGTTCTGCCAGGTAAAGGATAAAAACGGGACATACATACCCAAAAGTACGGCTAAAATAAACACTACCTAACAGGATAAAATTAAATCGGGTGGTGCGTTATTACTAAAAATTTTATTATTGATGGTATCTTTGACTCCAAAAGAACATAAAAATTTAAAAAATAGCTCTTGGGGAGCTGCTGTTGTACCTACATGTTGGAACCACGTATTTGGGAGCCGGAGCCGGTTTTGTTTGCCGCTGATTTTGCAGGAGATAAAAACCGCGGCTATCTCGTTTCTACGCAGCAAGCAGCAAATTTGCCGTTTACCATTCGCCGGGTATTCTGGTCTTTTGGCATGCGCGAAGATTTAAATAAAGGAGAGCACGCGCACCGGCTGGATCAAAAAATATTGGTGGCCTTACAAGGTCAGGTAGTTATACAAACCGAAACTACGCAAATCAGACAGTTTAACCTGGATTCTCCTTTTCAGGCATTGTACGTACCCGCCCTGTGTTGGATTAAACTCCGGTATTCGCCCGCTAGTATTTTGTTGGCCTTTTCGTCCACGGATTATGCCGAAGCCGATTATATTCGAAATTACGCGGAATTTAAACAGTTGCGGCAGTTACGTAATCTATAATTATGTGGAAGCAGCTTTCCTCTTGCCATTTGAATAAAGTTTTTTGGGATAGCTGTGTGCACCACGACCCCGCGGGTTTGGTAACGGCTCTGTCGTGGTACCTGGATGTAGTAGCGCCGCAGTGGGAAGGTTGGATAAAAGAAGAAAACGGGCAATATATAGCCGTAGTACCCATTGTGAAACGCAAAATAGCCGGAGCGCCGGTAATAACGCAACCCTTACTTACCCAGCAGTTTGGCATTTATACCCCACAGTCAGGCAATGATTTAGAAAAGTATGGGCAGGAACTTATTACTTTATTTTTAAAGCTCCCGGAAGCCATAGAAAAATATTGTTTTGGGCCCCAGGATTATCAAAATTTAAAAAATCTTTTGCCTTTCAAAGAAAAAACGAACTGGATTTTACCTTTACAGGAATCTTATCATTTAATAAGAACGCGCTATAGTACTAATCGCACCCGGGATTTAGAAAAAGCCCGGAAAGCCCGGGTGAAACTGCAAGCAGGCAATAATCTCTGGCTACACGTATTTACTTTATACCGGGCGAATGTTCTGAACCGTTTAAAGAAAAAGCAGCAGGCTACCTTATTAAAAATTATTCCGGAGCTGGTAGCTGCTGTTTTAAAACGTAATTTAGGTCGCGTTTACGTGGTTTTTTCACCAACTGGGCAAGTAGTGGCGGGGGCTTTATTTATTTTGTACAAAAACAGACTTACTTATTTGCTGCCAGCCGCCAGCGAGGCAGGTAAAAAAATAGGGGCCAGTACTTTCTTAATTGATCAGGTTTGCCAGCAATTTGCCGGGTCAAAGGTAGTCCTGGATTTTGAAGGAAGTTCGATACCCAGTTTGGCCCATTTTTACCAGTCATTTGGGGCGCAGCCAGAAATCTACGGTTTACTGGAAAACTATAATATGCCCGCTTTTTTAAAATTTTTAAATTTTCTCAAACCAAGAAACTAGTAAACTTAGCTGCGCTACTTTTGGTGTTTCAACCCGAACCATGGCATGTTTTCATTTTTAAAAAATTCTGTTTTTGGGGTTATTTCTATTGTTTCTCGTTTAATAAGCAGTTTCTTCTTAAACAAAATGGTGGCCTGGTATTTTGGTCCAGCGGGCTTAGTGCAATTGGCGCATTTTCAAAATTTAGTAACTTTTATTACCCTGGTTCCAAACGACGGCATTAACCGGGGAGTAATCAAATATTTGGCGGGCACCACTAAACAATCCCAAACTTTTCGTGCTTACTTTACCGCGGGCTTTTACCTGACTCTTACCTTGTTTTTAGGTACTGCGGTTTTGCTTTTTAGTGCCCGCAATTATTTTTTACCTTACTTTCCCCGGCAGCTTTCCTGGTTCAGTTTGTTTATAGGGGGCACGTTGTTGCTGGTACTGCAAAGTTTTTTTAACGCGGTGTTACTGGCCCAACATAAAAACGGTACACTCATCCTGGTTAATACCTTTTCGGCCTTGGCGGTAATTGTTTACGTCGCTTTTGCCATTGCCAAATTACCGGTGGCTTATTTCTTAATTGGGTATCTCTTGGTGATGGGTAGTATGGGTATAATTGCCCTGCCTTTGAGTTTGCAAGGTTTACCTAAAAAACAACTTTTTACTTTTCGAGTTTCAGGAGAGTCGGTTAAATCTTTAAGCAAATATATGGTAATGGCCACTAGTGTAGTGCTATTTTCAAAAGGCCTGGAATACTACATCCGGGATTATCTGATCCGCCATTTCTCGATGGAGCAAACAGGTTTGTGGCAAGGGGTAGTCCGGGTATCAGATAGTTATACAGCGCTTTACACGGCTGTTCTTGCTTTTGCTTTTTACCCAAAAGTAGCCGCCTTGCTCCAGCAAGAGCAAGCATTGCAATTGTTCGTGCAAAATGCCCTCCGTTTGCTCATTCCGGTTATCATGTTGGGATTAGGCTTGGTGTATATATTTCAGGATTACATATTTACCTTGCTATTAAGTAGCCGTTTTCAGGCAGCTAAGGAGTTTTTACCTTTCCAATTAGCCGGCGATTTTTGTAAATTATTATCTTGGTTGTTTGCCAATATATTAGTGGCGCAGGCAAGATTTAAAGTTTCTATATTGTTCGAAGCCATCAGCGCTTTATTTTACTTTGGCTTTTTTCATTTTTTTACCAACATCTATCAGCTGGCGGGTAGCCCGATGGCGCATTTTGCCCATTATCTGGTTTTCTTGTTGCTGCATCTGTTTTATTTTCGGAAACTGATAACCGCATGATCATACCTGTTCCTGTTGTATCGGTAATCTGTTTGTGTTATAACCACGAACGTTTTTTAGCCGAAGCCTTAGACTCTGTATTGGCCCAAACCTATCCAAATATAGAAATCATTATTCTGGACGATGCCAGCACGGATAATAGCGTAGCCATTATTCAGGAATATTGCCGTCGTTTCCCCCATTTACAATTTATTCAGAATAGCAGTAATCTCGGAAGCTGTAGAGCTTTCAACCGAGCCTTTAAACAATCAACTGGCAAATACATTATAGATTTTGCCACCGATGATGTATTGCTGCCAAATCGGATTACGGAACAAGTACAATGTTTTGCCGATTTACCGGAGGATTACGGAGTAGTCTATACCAATGCCATCCTGATCAACGAAGCTTCGCAACCTATTCGACCCTTCTATCAGATTTTACCGAATGGAAAGCGCTACCTAGAGCCGGTAAGTGGGTGGATTTACGAATTTTTAGTTAGAAAATATTTTATATCAACCCCTACCATGCTTATTAAACGCACCGTGTTAGAAAAGCTAAATGGCTATAATGAGGAACTGGTCTACGAAGACTTTGATTTCTGGGTACGCTCCAGCAGGTATTTTCAATATTACTTTTTAGATAAAATACTCACGAAGCGCCGGCTCCATCCGCAGCAACAATCCCGGCAATTATACAAAAAGCAGGATAAACAACTAGCTTCTACGGTATTGGTATGCCAAACAGCCCTGCAATTAAACCGTACTACCCAAGAAAATGCCGCATTAACCTTTCGCGTTAAGTACGAATTCAGAAAAGCCGTGAGTACCTGTAATTTTAAAGAAGCTTTAGCGCTTGCTCAGCTTTTACAGCAATTACAAAGCTTGAATGGTGTCTATAAATTAGCTGCCATTCTGATACAGTGGCAGCAAAAACTTTTTTAAGTTAATTTGGCGCAGAACGGCGACTGAAATGGAAATACAAAGGTATCATAGTGGCTTTAAGGATTTGTGGAATACCTGTAACGCCCAAGCGGTAAATGGCACTTTTTTGTTCGACCGCACTTTTATGGAGTATCACGAGAGCCAGTTTACGGATCATTCTTTATTGTTTTTCCGGCAGCATAAATTAATTGCCTTATTGCCTTTGCACGAAGCAGAGGAAGTAGTGGCTTCCCACAACGGCCTGAGTTTTGGCGGGTTTATTATGACCCCGGCAGTAGATACGAACAGGATGCTCCAGCTTTTCGAAAATTTAAAAATTTACTTAACGCAACATAAATTCCGTAGTTTAATTTACAAGCCACAACCGTACGTGTACTTCATGCAACCCACTCAGGATGATTTATTTGGTTTGTACCAGCAGAATGCCCGTATAACCCAGCGTGTCATTGTTTCGGTGCTGGATATAACCTTGCCGCCTTTGTATTTTAAGCTGCGACAGCGATGTTTGCGGCGGGCCAAAACCCAAAATCTACGGGTAAAACAATCGGAGGACGTTGCCTCTTACATGCAATTAGTGGCAGATTTGTATCGCAAAGCGGGAATTAAACCGCCTACGCACACCACCATCGAAATGCAATATTTACTGCAGACTTTTCCGGAAAACATTAAATTACTGGTCGCTTATTCCGGCCAGGAACTGGTAGGAGGAGTTTTGTTATTTATTCATCCGCAGGTAGTTAATTTGCAGTATATGGCTACATCGGAGTTAGGTAAACAAAAACACGCCCTCGACTTACTGATTGATACCGTTATAACTACTTACCAAAATAAAAAGAAATACCTTAGTTTTGGCTCTTCCCAGGATAGCCGGGAGCCTTATCATACAAATTTTAATTTGTTACGAAATAAAGGCAGTTACGGAGCCAGAGGTGTCGTGCAGGATACCTACCAAATACATTTTTAATTTTCATTTATAACTTGGCGTACCTTGAATCGAAGCAGATTTGCTGGTTTTTATTCTGTTTTTACGCTCACCCTGGCGCTTTTTGTTTTTACTTATGTTTTTACCGGTTGTTTTTACGAAACCAACGACGACGTAATTCTTACTTTTTTAATTTCCGGCGTTTTTAACCAGCAACCTTTACCTAATTTAACCTTATACCTGCACGGGTTTAGCCAGGGTATGGCTTTTTTGTACCAGATTTTACCCAATGTACCCTGGTACGGACTTATTCTGTATAGTTTACTTTTTAGTATAACCGGGTTGGCTTTTTGGTTGATTTATCAGCATTTGCGCCCGCGATATAGCCCCGGCAAAATTTACCTGCTGCTGATTTTCTTGTACCTGGCGAACTGGTACGAACACGTATTTTGGTTTAATTACTCGCGCTTGCCCATTCTGTTTGCCGGCATGGCGGGCCTAGTGGCCCTGGTAGATCGGCAGTTGGGCAAGCCGTTTACTTTTAGGCAAGCTTTAATTCCTGGTTTTTTGTTGCTGGTTGCGTTTTGCATCCGGCCCAGTTTAGCGGTATTTGGTTTTTTGCTGGTAATGCCGCTGTTGCTTTATTCTCCCGGTTTAACATTTTCTTTCAGAAAATCGGCTCGGCAGGTGTTGCCTTTTGTATTCGGATGTATTGTCGTAAGCATGGTGATGCTGGTGCAGGATACCCCCGCTCAAAAGCAATACCGCCGGTACGATGTGTTAAAATCCCAGATCCTGGATTATTACTGGTGCTGTTCCCCGCCAGTTAATCCGGCGGATAAATTATTGTATGCGGGTATTGAACAATGGTTTTTAGCCGATCAAAATAGCACAAAATTCCTGACGCAACACGCGGCGGATAGTCATTTTTTCTGGCAACAGGTTGCACTGGCCAAGCTTATGCAATTTTTAAAATATTTAGTTTTCGACCAGTTTTTAGCGGTAAGTTTTATAGCTGGGTTATTATGGTACAGCCGGTTCTCTTGGCGTAAAAAAGATTTGTATTGGCTAGGCCTTTACCATGTTTACTTTTGGAGTATTTTGGTTGTTACCGGTCTTTTTTTTAAAATTCCTCCTCGCATATTCACGCCCGCTATTAGCTTATTGCTTTTAGTACACCTGCTAGCACTGCCTGTTGCTATTAACCAGGTTAAGCGGCCCGTTTACGCGCGGGTGCTGGGTTTGTGTTTACTGCTGGCACAACTCTACAAGATCAACCACCGGGTGGGCTGGCAACAACAAAGGCAACATCAATCCGAAGTTGTTTGGCGGCAAGTCCAGAATAATTATCCGGGTTATTTTATCATTGCGGCTGGATTAGAAAATGAACTGCGGGCGCTCCGTCCGTTTAAAACCTATGCTTTACCCCAACAGAAGCTTTTAGCTATTACGAGTTGGCAAACGCTGGACCCGCAATACGCGCAATTCTGGTATAACCGTACTAAACAAACGAACCTGGGCGAGGCGCTGCTACAATTAAGTCGGCAAGAAAAAGTAATCTGGATCAGTAATCCCGATTTTATGTTTTTTTTACAGCGATTTTTTAAATTTTTTTACGGAAGAGACCTGCAATTTAGCCAGGTGAAACTAATTTCGAGCCCAACATCTCCGGAAAAATTAGGTTATTATAAAGTTAAGATTAAGAATTAAAGTAACGGAATTGTCTAAATAGGACTCTTTCGTGCGGGTAAATGGGGTTAGTACTAATAAATACAAATAAAGCATAAAACCTTTTACACTTTATCCGTACAATATAAAACCCCAACTATGCTTTATGAGTTATTGAAGTAGCTAAAAAAGAGCTATTTACCTGTAGTTACCGGAAGAAAATAACTTGATTTTGTTTTAATTCAGATTTTTAAATTTTCATCGTAAAAATAAATAAAAATGATTGCGTCTCTTGCTTCTAAAGTTGAAGTTTTAAAATACTTGGAAACCTTTGTTTCGGAGAATATTAATAACTTTTTAAAAACCGTCGAAAATTCGTGGCAACCTTCTGATTTTTTACCCGATGCCAACATGGATTCCTTTTTTGAAGAAGTGAAAAACCTGCAGGAACGAGCTAAAGAATTATCTTACGACTTGTTAGCGGTATTAATCGGGGATACCATTACCGAAGAAGCTTTGCCTACTTACGAAAGCTGGCTTTTTGCCATCAGCGACATGAACACCGACGAAGATAGTCCCTGGACCAAATGGAACCGCGGCTGGACCGCCGAAGAAAACCGCCACGGCGACTTACTGAACCGGTATTTGTACCTCAGTGGCCGGGTAAACATGCGCGAAATGGAGGCCTCCACGCAATATTTAATCGCCGATGGCTTTGATTTGCAGACCGGTCACGATCCGTACCGCTCGTTTGTGTATACCAGCTACCAGGAAACTGCTACTAACATCTCGCACCGCCGCGTGGCGCAACTAGCCAAAAAAGACGGCGATTTATTGCTGGCCAAAATTTGCGGTAATATTGCTTCGGACGAAGCGCGCCATGCCAAGGTTTATAAATCGTTTGTTAGCCAGGTTTTTGAAGTAGATCCCAACAACATGATGTTGGCTTTTGAAGACATGATGCGAAAGAAAATTGTAATGCCCGCGCATTACATGCGGGAACTCGGGGTAGAGATGGGCAAAACCTTCGGCCATTTTACCGATGCCGCCCAGCGGATTGGCGTATATACCGCCCGCGATTACACGGATATTCTCGAAACTTTGCTGACCGATTGGAAAGTGGCCAGTGTTACGGGCCTGAACGAAGCCGGCGAAAAAGCCCGGGATTACGTAATGGCCTTGCCGGAACGTTTAAAACGGGTGGCCGACCGCATGAAAGTACCGCAGTTAGAATATAAATTCCGGTGGATCAAGTAAAAATACTTGCCCGGTACCGAAAATAGATTCCCAAGCGCTCCGTTTATAATAACCGGAGCGCTTTTTTTGAGTGTTTCTGAATAATCCCGTATTATTTTGCGAACATCCGATTGGTGTTTGTTGTTATAAATTATACACCCTAAGTATACAAATTATGGCAGTTGGCTTTCGTTTTACCGATTATATTCCTCCTCAATCCGAAAATCCTAATTTTGATTCCTTACTCAAAATATTCTTACAGCTTCTTACTATTTCGTCCGGCGATGCCAGTGAAGCACTTTCGTGGCTAAGTTCCCTGGATAAACAGTATAAAATGACATCCGACGAATACGGCATTGGTGATTTTATTCAGGATTTAAAAGAAAAAGGCTACCTGACCGAAGATGGGGGCAGTGGTGAGATTAAAATTACACCGAAAACAGAACAAAACATTCGTAAAAGTGCCCTGGAGGAAATCTTTGGGAAGCTTAAAAAATCCAGTAAAGGCAACCACAACACCCCGCACACCGGCATCGGCGACGAAACGTCCACCGATCGGCGGGAATTCCGCTTTGGCGATTCGGTGGAGCAAATTGCCATGACGGATTCTATCCGGAATGCCCAGGTAAACCACGGCTTAGGCGAATTTTACTTAACCGAAAAAGACCTGGAAGTAACCGAAAACGAACATAAAACCCAAAGTTCAACGGTTTTAATGATCGATATTTCGCACTCTATGATTTTGTACGGCGAAGACCGGATAACGCCCGCTAAAAAAGTAGCTATGGCCTTAGCCGAACTGGTTACGCAGAAATACCCGAAAGATACCCTGGATATAATCGTTTTTGGCAACGATGCCTGGCAGATAAACGTGAAAGATTTGCCGTATTTAAACGTGGGCCCGTACCACACCAATACCGTAGCGGGCTTAGAACTGGCCATGGATATTTTACGGAAGCGGAAAACGCCGAATAAGCAAATTTTTATGATTACCGATGGTAAACCCACCTGCCTGAAAGAAGGCACCAAGTACTACAAAAATTCTTTTGGCCTGGACCGGAAAGTAGTGAATAAAACCTTAAACCTGGCGGCCCAGTGCCGGCGGATTAAAATACCCGTAACAACCTTTATGATTGCCTCTGATCCTTATTTAAAGCAATTCGTAGAGGAATTTACGGCGGTAAACCAAGGCAAAGCTTACTTCAGCAGTCTGCAAGGTTTAGGTCACTTAATCTTCGAAGACTACAAACAAAATCGCCGCAAAAATTTGTAATTAACTTGTTGATTTGCTGAATGGTTGAAGTGTTAGACAGTTGGATGGTTAATTTTTTAAAATTTTGGATTGATTTAAAGTTTTATTTTCCTGTTTTCAGAGGCATTTACGCAGTATATCTCCATTAGAATAATTTAAACAATCCAGCAACACCACAACCATTCCACACTTCAACCATTCAGCAATGCAACACTTCAGCAATCCAAAATTTAAAAAAACTTGCAACCTCTAACTTGCAACCTGCAACCTGTAACTAACAAAAATGAACTATAAGAACCTTACGCCGCCCGATTTGCATAAAATAGCAACTTTGGGTCAATTAAAAGCAGCTGGCTACGAACCCCGGTCGGTAAAACAAGAACTACGCGACAACTTAATTCAAAAATTAAAACGCAACGAAAATGTTTTTCCGGGAATTTACGGCTACGAAGAAACCGTTATCCCGGAATTACAGCAGGCCATTCTGGCCATGCACCACATAAACTTACTGGGTTTGCGTGGCCAGGCCAAAACCCGGATTGCCCGTTTGCTGGTAGAACTGCTGGACGAATACATACCCGTGGTAAAAGGCTCGGAACTCAACGACGATCCCTTGCAACCTTTATCGGTATACGCGAAAGATTTAGTGGCCGCGCACGGTTTAGATACGCCTGTAACTTGGTTGCACCGCTCGGAGCGGTACACCGAAAAATTAGCTACTCCGGATGTATCCGTAGCCGATTTGATTGGGGACGCTGACCCGATTAAAGCCGCTACTTTAAAACTCCCGTACTCCGATGAGCGGGTGATTCACTTTGGCTTAATTCCGCGTTCGCACCGGGGAATTTTTGTAATTAACGAATTACCCGATTTACAAGCCCGCATTCAGGTATCGTTATTCAACATCCTGCAGGAAGGCGATATTCAAATCCGGGGATTTAAAGTGCGCTTACCGCTGGATATTCAATTTGTGTTTACCGCCAACCCCGAAGACTATACCAACCGGGGCTCTATTGTAACGCCTTTAAAAGACCGGATTGACTCGCAAATCATTACCCACTATCCGAAAACTTTGGAAATAGGCAAGCAGATTACCTTGCAGGAAGCCAAGATTAAACCGGAACAAAAGCAATTAGTGAAAGTAAACCAATTGGTTAACGACCTGATTGAACAAGTAGCCATTGAAGCCCGCGATAGCGAGTACGTGGATGCCAAAAGTGGGGTATCGGCGCGGTTAACCATTGCGGCTTACGAAAACGTAATGAGTGCGGCGGAACGCCGGGTATTAATTAACGGCGAAAGCAAAACGTACGTGCGGGTATCTGATTTTCTGGCTGCCGTGCCGGCTATTACCGGGAAAGTGGAGTTGGTTTACGAAGGCGAGCAGGAGGGAGCCGCTATGGTGGCGCAAAACTTAATGGGCAAAGCCATTCGCAGCCAATTTTTAAATTATTTCCCCGATCCGGATAAGCAAAAAAAGCAGAAAGATAAAAACCCGTACAAACCTGTAACAGATTGGTTTGGCGAAGGCCATACGGTAGATGTTCTCGCTACTATGACCACTGCGGAATATAAGAAAGCGCTCAACAGTGTGCCTGGTTTGTCTAATTTAATTCAAAAGTTTCATCCGGAAAAAGACGAAACCGAAAAGTTATTTTTAATGGAATTTTGTTTGCACGGCTTGGCGGAACACAGCCTAATCAGCCGGAATAAATTAACCGCTGGTACCCAGTTTAAAGATTTGCTCAGCAGTATGTTTACCATGCCCAGCTTCGGCTCCGACGATGATGATGAAGATAATTATAAATAATCTAGCTTAGTCGTTATTAAATGAAAAGCCGCTTTGTAAATGAAGCGGCTTTTTTTATTGTTGGCAGTTGAAACCAAATCTACTTCGGATTAGATTATATGCCGCAATCTTTGTCCGGAGGAATGGTCCGGCACTATCAGCAGTATTCTTTTCTCGTTACAAAAACTAGTATTTGGCTTATACCCAATACAAATCTTAAAAGCAGCCTGCTTCTTAGAGGAAATTTAAAAAATACTAGTATTGTTATCGCTTATAAGTAAAAGCGATTCCTTTCAAGCATCAACTAAATCCCTGCCGGCCCGTACCTTACTCCTGGTACTGGCGGTATTTCTATAATAATACATGATACATATAGCACTATGGCTGAAAGCCGGTTTATGGGGTTTACTGGCCGGGTCGGCTTTGTTATTAGGGGCGGCTATTGGGTATTTCGCACCTATCCGCCAGCGGCTAGTGGCTGGTATTATGGCTTTTGGCAGTGGGGTATTAATTTCAGCGCTCTCCTTTGATTTAATGGACGAAGCGTATCAGCAAGGTGGTTTTGCGGCTACCGGATTTGGCTTTTTAGTAGGAGCTGCCATTTATACTTTTGCAAATAAGTTACTGAATAAAAGAGGTGCGAAGCACCGCAAACGTTCCGGAGGTCAGCAACCCAAAGAGCAGGAAAACGCGGGAAGCGGCACTGCGCTGGCCATCGGGGCCTTAATTGATGGTATTCCGGAATCTATCGTAATTGGCATTAGTATGATAAAAGGGGGAAACGTAAGTTTGGTGGCTGTTATAGCCATATTTCTATCTAATTTACCAGAAGGATTATCCAGCTCAGCGGGTATGAAAAAGGCGGGCCGTTCGGTAACATACGTGTTAGGGGTGTGGAGCGCTATTGCTTTGGCATCCGGTATTTCTGCGGTAGGTGGTTATACCATTTTCGGAAATTTCTCGGATGAAGTAATTGCGGCCATAACGGCCTTAGCAGCAGGTGCCATTCTGGCGATGCTTGCTGATACCATGATACCGGAAGCATTTGAGGAAGCACATGATTATACGGGGCTAATTACCGTCATTGGTTTTTTAACAGCGTTTCTGTTAAGCCGGTTAACGGAAGTTGGTTAGTCAAATTAAATAATTAAAAAATGGATTGTTTTAAATAGAGTGCAAATAGGAGAATAAATAAAATTTAAAAAACAAAAGGCCAAGTAAACTTGGCCTTTTGTTTTTTAAGAAAATAGCGGTGGCTACTCCGTTTCCTGAACTTCAATTTTCTCGATGCGGTCGCCGGCTTTAATCTGATCAATTACATCTAAACCTTCCACTACTTTGCCAAAACAAGTATGGTTCCGGTCTAAGTGGGCTGTGTTATTGCGGCTATGGCAGATAAAAAACTGCGAGCCTCCCGTATTCCGGCCGGCGTGCGCCATCGATAAAACACCCCGGTCGTGGTATTGATTGCCGCCGTTTAACTCGCAATCGATTTTATAGCCAGGTCCGCCGCTTCCCGGCATTCCTTTGGCTCCTTCGCGCGAATTCGGGCAACCTCCCTGAATAACGAAATCCGGGATAACGCGGTGAAAAGTTAAGCCATCATAATAGCCTTTTTGTGCTAAGTCAATAAAATTTTTTACGGTTTTAGGAGCGTCGTTTTCATAGAATTCCACTTTCATGACTCCTTTCGCCGTTTTTATTTCCGCCGTTTTCATGGTATTTACGTTTAGTTAAGAACCGCGAAATTAGGCATAATTATCAAGGTCAGAAACAAAGAGCGTGATTAATGTTTCGGGTATAAAAATTTTATAATGGTAACTACCTTTTATGAGAAACAATGCTGTAAAAACAAGCCAAGGTAGTCTGGCCTCTATTATTTGGCTGCTGGTGTTAATGTACAGTGCAACCAACTGCCAATCTAAAAAACAAGTGGAAGAAGCCCGGGAAATAAGCGGTATTAACACCGAAACATCCGATATCATTATTTCGGATAGTGCGGCTAAACAAACGCAAGGCGTAAAATTAGGCCAGTCCTGGATTATACCGGACCACGTTATTCTGGAAAATATAAGCGAACCAACCAGCATCCAGCGTTTTAATAAGTTACTCAAAAGCTCCGAATTAATAAAAACGTTAAAAGGCAGAGGGCCTTTCACCTTGTTCATCCCCACCGATTCCGCCTTTGAGCAACTAGATTCCGGAAGCAAGCAACAACTTTTTACACGAAATAACAAAGAAGATCAACTGCAAATAATAAAGCACCATCTGGTTTCCGGTAAAATTGTAACTTCTGACTTAAAAGACCAAGTGGTATTAAAAGCCGCCGACGGCAACGAATTACAAATAAAAAATAACGGACAAGTTATTCAAGTAGACAATGCTACTATAATAGTAAAAGACGGCGTTTCCACGAATGGGGTGATTCATGTGATTGACCGCGTGTTACTACCCGACGCCGGGGATTAAAAATTAAAAAAATTCTAAAACCCTAAGTTATTAGAATGGATTAGTAGCCCAAACCGTTAATTCTGGAATAAACCCCCGGTCATCTAGTTCTAAAGCTCCTTTGATGGCCATCGCAATTTCCTGCCCGCGTAATTTCTTATCTTCTTCCGATCGTTCCTGGCGATCTGGTTGATTAAAAGCCGTAGTAACCTCGCTGGGATTTATGAGCATGACGCGGACGTTGAATTTTCGTAATTCTGCTTGCCAGCACTGCGTCATGCCGCGTAAAGCAAACTTAGACGAAGCATACACCGATCCGCCCGCAAAACCCTTTGTACCGGCTGTAGAGGCGATGTTAATGATATTACCGTGGTTCTGGGCCATAAACAATTGCGCGGCTTCGCTGGCCATAAAGGCCGCTCCAAATACATTGGTTTCGTATACTCTTTGGAAATTTTCCAGAGAAACCTGATCAATAGTTTTAAACTCTCCAATCCCCGCGTTGTTAATCAAACAATCTAAGTGCCCAAACTGCTGCAAAAACTCCTGATACGTACGTTTTACATCCTCCGGATTAGCTACGTCGGCTGTTATGCCAAAAGCCCCAATTTCGGCGGCCGCTTTTTGAACCGTCTCCGGATTACGACCGGTTATAGCTACTTGGGCGCCGCATGCTGCCAATAGTTTAGCAGTAGCGTAACCAATGCCCAAAGTTCCGCCGGTAATTAAGATAGTAGCTCCTTTTAGATTCATCGTTCGTGTGAAAAATTTAAAAAAACAGAATTGTTTAAAAGCAATCAGGTTATTTGCTCAACCAGATTAAAAAGAATATGTTTAAAAATATTTAATTCGGAAGAGCAAGATGAGCTTATTTACCTTTTACAGTCATGTTAATCAAAGGTGAAGTAAGATTTTTTTAAATTTTAACGTCGATTATCGGTTTCGGCCATAATGCCGCGGTAACTCTCGTAGCGGGTAAGCGATATTTTGCCGGCTTTTAAATCTTGCAATACGGCACAACCTGGCTCGTTTACGTGCAGGCAGTTGTAATATTTACATTGATTCAAGCGCTCCCGGATTTCTGGAAAGTAATAACCTAGTTCTTCTTTTGCTATGTCCACTAATCCTAATTCTTTAATGCCCGGCGTATCAATAATAAACGTATCGGGCGCTAGCTCAAACATTTCGGCGTAGGTAGTGGTGTGTTTTCCTTTATCCGAATAATCCGAAATTTCGGTGGTTTTTAGTGCTAAACCAGGTGCCAGCTGATTAATTAGCGTAGATTTCCCAACCCCGGAATGGCCCGAAAAAAGAATTTTGTAACCCGTTAATAATTCTCGAATTTCCGGGATACCTTGCCCCGAAACGGTAGAACAAATAATGCCGGGGTAATTTATGTGCGCGTACATTTTTAAAATTTGCTGTTGATACTGCGCAGTTTCGGCATCGTACAAATCCGATTTGTTGTAAATAATCGTTACCGGAATGTCGTAAGCTTCGGCGGTTATTAAAAAACGGTCGATAAAACCGAACGAAGTACGCGGCGACACCAAGGTAACTACCAATAAGGCCCGGTCGATGTTGGCCGCTAAAACATGCGAATGCGCGGTTTTATGCGTTGATTTACGAATGATGTAGTTTTCACGGTCGGCAATCTGGTGAATGGTGCCGGTATCTTCCCCGGCTGCTTCTAAATCAAATTCTACTATATCGCCCACCGCTACCGGGTTACTCACTTTTAAATCTTTTAACTTAATTTTACCGCGTAGCCGGCACCGGTACAAGGAGCCATCGCTGGTACGAACCAAGTACCACGAACCCGTGGATTTCATTACTAAACCTTTCATGCTGTTTTCGGTAGCCATTGTTCGCAAGCCGCCATAATTTTAGAAGTAGCGCCAGCCTGTTGAATTACATACTGACTGGCCGTTTTGGTAATACGTTGCTGTTCGATCTCGTCAGAAAAAATACGTTCGAATTGTTGATGTAATTCACCAGTATTTTTTACCGGAAAGGCGCAGCCTAATTTTACTAAATCCACGGCTTCCCGGAATTTAGTGTAAACCGGACCAAAAAACAAAGGTAAGCCAAATACCGCGGCTTCCAGGGTGTTATGCAAGCCTTTGCCAAAAGCACCGCCAATGTACGCATACGAGCCGTACTGGTATAAAGAGGCTAGTAAACCAATGTTATCAATCATTAAAATCCGGTAGTCTTGCACATTTTCCAAACTGGCTTGGGAGTAGCGGGTAGCTTTACCGGAAAATTGTACAAGCATTTCTTTCATCTCCGATTGGTTAATTTCGTGCGGAGCAATAATAAACTTGAGCTTATGTAGGTTTTCCTGAATAAAAGGCAATAAAATACGCAGATCGGCGAGCCAGCTACTGCCAATTACCATAATGGGTTCTTTATTTTTAAATTTTTCTACTATAGGTATATCTTTAGCTGCCTTTGCGTTTTGTAAAACCCGGTCGAAGCGGGTGTCGCCGGCTACGCTTACCTGCTTAATACCGTGTGTCAAGAGCAAATTAGCCGATTCTGGGTCCTGGGTAAACAAGTGCGTAAATAATTTTAAAATATTCCGGTAAAAAGCGCCGTAGGGCTGAAAGAACAATTGATTTTCGCGGAAAATAGCCGCAATGGAAATTACCGGGATCTGCTGTTGGTGTAACTCGGCTAAGTAATAATACCAGAATTCGTACTTTACAAAAATTGCCAGTTTTGGCTTTAACAGTGCTATAAATTGCTGCGCGTTGGCCGGAGTATCCAGGGGCAAGTAAAAGATATAATCCGCACCCGAGTAGTTTTTTCTTATTTCGTAGCCCGATGGAGAGAAAAAAGTTAAGGCAATCTTATACCCCGGATAATCTTGCTTGATCTGTTCCATGACCGGGCGGCCCTGCTCAAATTCGCCGAGCGAAGCACAATGAAACCAAACTACCGGCGCTTGATTACCGGATACTTTTTGGGCCATACCGGTAAAGAAATCCTTTCGGCCATGTACCCAAAGTTTCGCTTTCGGGTGGAAAGGTGCGCTTGTCCAGAGCAAAAGATTATAAAACTGAATTCCCAGCTTGTATAGTAAAAGTGTCATTCAGCTTACAATTTTTAAATTTTTTGCCAGTTTTCTTGGTAATAATACCGGTTCTCTCAGAAATAAAAAGCAAAGGTAGAGGTATAATCAAAATAAACTACCTGTATCAGCCATCAGCCGAATTCAAATTCTTTTAGGAATAATCACGTATTATCCGCCGCAAAAAGGTAGTTAAAGTCGTTTGTGAAGACACAGACGACGGCACCGGTTAACCCTAAACATTTACCTGAATTCATCATAAATTAAAATAAATAAAGTTGTTTACCAGGAATGTTAAATTTAACGATCAGTGATTAACCAACAACGAACAACGAACAACTAAAAACCAACAACTGCTACTCTTTACTCACAAACTGAAAAGTAGTACGGGAGCGCTGCTCCAGCAAGATAGTTTGGTTTTGCGTTAAACGCGCTACGCTGGGCTCGTCGTAGTTCTTAATGGTAAACAAAGTTAAACGGGTATTGTAGTGAATATTAAACTGATCCTGCAAGGACTGCCGGAACATCTCCAGCCGGTTTGCTTCGTAATCGGTGCATATAGAAAAAGAGATTGCCGAATTTTGCATCAGGTTTATCTTAAACCGGTACTGGGCCAGGGCGGCAAATATAGTACTCAGGTTGCTTTCGTTGATAAAAGCATAATCTTTTTCCTGAAAAGAAATTAAGCATTGGTGGGGCTTCACAATAAAGGCCGGCGTAATGTTCTCGTGTTGGCAATCGTGAATAATAGTACCCGAAGCCTCTGGATTTAAAAAAGATTTAACGTAAAGCGGAATGTGGCTATTCGCAAGCGGTTTAATGGTTTTGGGATGGATCACGCTAGCCCCGTAATATGCCATTTCTACGGTTTCCTGGTACGAAATTTCCGGGTATAATATAGGATCCGGGAACAATTTCGGGTCGGCATTTAATAAACCCGCTACATCTTTCCAGATCGTAACCGACTCGGCGGGGAGGCAATGGGCGAATATAGCCGCCGAGTAATCCGAACCTTCCCGGCCTAAGGTAGTCGTTAAACCTTCATCGGTACCACCTAAAAACCCCTGGGTAATTACGTGCGTGGTCTCCAAGAGCGGCTTTACTACGGCTTTTATTTTAGTCTCGGTTTCTGGCCAGTCTAAACGGGCTTCCCGCCAAATACGATCTGTCCGGATTACTTGCCGGCAATCCAGCCAGGTACTGGGTAGGTTTACTGCTTGCAGGTAATTTTTTAAAATAATGGAAGCCAGCAGTTCCCCGTAACTTACCACCTGATCATATTGCAAATCGTACAAGGCCGCCGGGTTTATAGTTTGGAGGTATTCCGTTAATAGCTGAAATAATTCTTCTACCTGTTCGTATACTGGATGTTGCTCCGCAAATAATTCTTTGATTATCTGGTTATGATATTCTTGTACTTGGCTTAAGGCGGGTTGGTAATCTTGCTGGTAAAAAGCTTTGTCAAATACTTGTTCTAAAGCGTTAGTGGTTTTACCCATGGCCGATACCACTACCAATATAAAATTAGCCGGCACCGATTGTACTTGCATTATAGCACCCACGTTTCGCACAGCCGCCGCGTCTTTTACCGAGGCACCCCCAAATTTAAATACTTTCATACAAGTTACATTTGTCCGGACAAAGGAAGTAGAATGATTAAATTTTAAAATTTAAGTTAACAAGGCTAACTTTTATCAAAAAAAATCCTCATGGAAGAGGACTTTTACTTTAAGATTCTTTGCTTTCGGAGTCAGCGGTTGTTGGTTCAATGAGGGCCGGTTCTTCCGCCGCCGGTTCCGGGTTTGTTTCTGCTTCGGTAAACGGCACGTACTTGCTTACAATGGCGTACCAACTCACCAGTTTTTTAATATCTGACACGTACACCCGCGAACGGTCATAGTCCGGAATAATTTCCTGAATAAAGCTAAACAATTCGTTATTACTGGATTTGCTATTAACGGGAATTGCTACCCCATACTTCTGGCGAATGCGCTCGAATACATCGGCTAACGGCACGGTAACTTCGGCATCTTCGGTATAAATAGATATTTCGTGCAACAACGAAATGCGATGTTTCGATTGGGCTACCTGCCGGCTGGCTTTATCATCCAGCGTTTCAATAATAACGCCACTACGGGTAGGACTGACAATCCGGTACAAACCGCTCATACCGGAAATGGAGGCAATATCTTTTAAATTAACGGGCATACATTCAATTTTAAATTAAAGCTTAAAGTTAATGGGAATGCTGTAATTGGAAGCAAACCCCGGGGCATTAAATTTTAATAATTTTACCACGCGCAACGCTTCGTCGCCGCAGCCACCCCCAATATTTTTTAAAACTTTCGCGTTGGCTACGGTACCGTCTTCGTTCATGGTGAACGCAATAATTACCTGGCCCATAATGCGGTTACGTTTGGCTAATGCCGGGTATTTTAGTTCTTGCCCAATAAACTCGTACAGGGCCGTTTGGCCGCCTTCGTAAAATTCGGCAAATGGCAATACTTTGTCGGTGCCTACTTTAGATTTAGGCGCTTCCGGGGCTGGAGCCGTAGTTTGAGCAAAAGCTGCATTAGCGGTGGCAAAGAAAGCCAGACTTAAAATGAAAACTGATAATTTTAAACGCATCTTATTTATTATTTGAAAAGTTGAATGAAGAACGTCCGGGAAGTCAAAATTAGTGCCAAAGCAGGTTAAATTTTATGCAGTTGATCGTTGGTTTCCGCGATAAACTCCAAGAGTTCCTCGCGCCCTTTTTTCTCCGCCGCCGAGGTAATAAACAGGCGGGGCAGCTCTTCCCAGGTTTGCAGCAGGGTCTTTTTAAAAGTAGCAATATTGGCTTGCGTTTTCTGCCCGGATTGTTTATCGGTTTTGGTAAAAACCAATACAAAAGGAACGCCCATTGTCCCGAGTACCTGAATAAATTCCAAATCCGTTTTTTGCGGTTCCAGCCGGGAATCAATTAATAAAAACACGCAGGCCAGATTGCTGCGGTTACGCAGGTAAGCTTTTACCATCTTCGACCATTTTTCGCGGGAGGTTTGGCTCACCCGGGCCCAGCCGTAGCCGGGTAGATCTACTAAATACCAGGTGTCGTTAATGATAAAATGATTAATTAACTGCGTTTTGCCGGGCAAGGACGAGGTTTTAGCTAACTTACTCCGCTCGGTAAGCATGTTAATTAAGGAAGATTTACCAACGTTAGACCGGCCGATAAAAGCGTACTCCGGTAAAGTGGTTTCCGGGCATTTAGCTACCTCTGTATTACTGCTTACAAATTTAGCTTCTTTTATAATCATGCTATTCTGGTTTATCGGCTGGTTCATTCTGGTCCCCGTTCTTACGAAATTTAAAAAAGTAGGGCCGCAAATATAACGAAAGTTCGGGCAAAGCCGGTGATGCTATTAGTAAAGGCTATGCGGGAGCAGGTACTGCTTGCGAAATACACTTTAGATCATAGCGATTAGCCTAATAGATAGATAATGGCCGGAATGTAGGATAAATTTTGTATTGTTGCCTATAAGAATTTTCTTGCTTGTATAACAAATTGCAATGAAAATTCATTCCTATTGTTGTTGAAACAGATTTTTTCTACTTTTAAACTTAATATAAGCTACAATCTACCTATTAAACAATGTTTGATTTAAATATAATATATTCAAGAATATAAACGTTGCTGTAAAATTTTAGAAAGCAGGAATATTCTTGATTTTTAAAAATTATTTCACTAAGTAAATAAACAACTACCAATATCTTTATTGCATCAGCATGACGCTCACCTTTACCAGAACTCTGTCTCTCTTACTCATAGCAACAATCTGGTTACTGAGTGATCCGGTACAGGGGCAAACCCGGCGAAATTTTTTAAAAAAAGCCGACCAGTTCTTTCAAGTAGAAAATTACCGCGCTGCTATTCCGTACTACGAACAAATTTTGAACGAAGATAATGAGAATGCATGGGTCTTGTTTCGGGCGGGAGTAAGTTATTTAGCTTACGATAAAGACCGGGCCAGCGATTATTTGTACAAAGCGCAACGTTTAAAACCCCATATTGCTCCGGATATAGAGTACTGGCTAGGCCGGGTAGATCATGTGAATTACCGCTTCGACGATGCCGTGGAACATTACGGGTTATACGCCCATACACTGCCAAAAAAGGCAGCGGCCCGCCAGGAAATGACTGTACTAATAGAACAAAGCCGTAACGCCCAGAAAATGGTGCAGCACCCCCAAGATTTGTTTGTTCGCAATTTGGGGCCTACCATTAACTCTGCTTATTCCGAACATAGCCCCGTAATTTCCCGGGATGATAAAGTTATGCTCTATACTACTCGCGGTCACTCCGCGGCCCCAGGCAAAGTAAACGCCGACGGAGAGTACTTTGAAGAAATTGTGGAGGCTGTACATCTGGACAGTGATAATTGGTCGGAACCGCATTCGTTGAGTTTGCACCTGAACAGCAAAGGGCACGATGCTTCAATTCAATTATTTGCTAACGACACAAAGTTACTGCTGTACCGGCAAACACAAAACGGCGATTTTTATGTGTCTGCTAAAAAAAATACCGATTGGAGTTTACCTGTAAAAATGAATGGTGTTATTAATACGAAAGATTACGAAAGCGATGCATTTATTACCCCGGATGAAAATACCATCTATTTTGCTACCACCCATTTATCAAAAAAAGGTGATAAGGATTTGTACGTTGCTCATAAAACAACTCAGGGAGAATGGGGTAAACCGCAAAGCTTAGGTAAAAACCTGAATACCGCTTTCGATGAAGACAGTCCATTTTTAGCTCCGGATGGAAAGACCTTGTATTTTACTTCCCGGGGCCATAATACCATGGGTGGTTACGATGTATTCGTTTCGCATTTAGATACTATAACCCAAACTTGGTCAAACCCAGAGAATATGGGCTATCCTATTAATTCTCCCGATGATGATACCTATTTTCGCCTGAACGCCGATGGCACTACCGCCTATCTTTCTTCGTACCGCATGGGTGGTTACGGCGAGAAAGACATCTGGTCCATTGATTTAAGCAAGGAAGTAATCATTCAGGGGCAGGTAATGTATCAGGAAAATGAAAAAGCCCCGGTTGAGCTGGTGGTAAATTTTAGTAGCCAACCTAAAAACAATAAGGCGCTGCACTATTGGGCTACCGCCTCCAAGGAAGGTCAGTTTAAATTGCAGGTACAATCGGGTCGAACGTATCAGGTAACTATTTCGCAAAACGGAAAAATTAGGGATACCCAGGAGTATGAAGTGCCCGCCACTGTAGCTGAAAATGTAGTATTGAGCCCTGCGTTTTCTTTAGCGAAAGACAAAAATTCCGGAGATACTTCCGTTAAAAAGTAAGTTAATTTCTTTTACCGGGTGGTTAGCATTGTTGTCCGGCAATTTTTTTAAATTTTCAAGCATCCGCGACCTAAAATAAAAAAGAAGCGATTGTAATTTAATGCGCTTACCTGCGTTTAAAAGGCTAGACTTTGGTTTAGCCTATTTTTTTATAAAAGCTACGTATTACTGGTAATCCATTGTACTTTTGCCACCGGATGTAAATGCATGATATGGCCGTAGTTCCTTATAAAGATACCCCAGATGACAAAAAATCGCAGGTAGCCCACATGTTTAACAGCATAGCGGGTAAGTATGATTTTCTCAATCATTTTTTAAGTGCCGGAGTAGATATTTACTGGCGTAAAAAAGCTATAGATCTGGTGGCCCGAAATAAACCCCAACTAATCCTGGATATTGCCACCGGCACCGGCGATTTTGCCATTGAAGCCATGCGCCTAAAACCGCGCAAAGTAGTTGGAGTGGATATTTCGGAGGGCATGCTGGCCGTAGGCCGCGAGAAGTTACAGAAAAAACAGCTTAGCCATGTCATCGAACTCAAAACCGGTGATTCGGAAAATCTGGAATTTGAAGCCAACCAGTTTGATGCGGTAATGGCGGCATTTGGGGTCCGTAATTTTGAAAACCTGGAAAAAGGTTTAGCCGAAATGTACCGGGTGCTCAAACCAGGCGGGCAAGTCGTTATTCTGGAGTTTTCAAAACCGAAAGCCTTTCCCTTTAAACAAGGTTATAACTTTTACTTTAAACACATATTACCGGTATTCGGCAAGCTTATTTCCAAAGATCGGGCGGCTTACACGTATTTGCCCGAATCGGTGCAAGCTTTTCCGGACGGCCCGGATTTTACCACCATTTTAACCCAAGTCGGATTTAAATTTACAGCATGGCATCCTCTTACCTTTGGCATCAGCTCTATTTACGTAGGCACCAAATAACTATTATTTTTTTAATTTTATATTTGGCTTTTAACTCTCAAACCGTACAGGCGCAGTATAAAATTAAAAAAATAAACTTATCGAACCACGACGATAAATCCATGCATTATGGTTTTCATCTGAGCTTGAATGTAGCCAAGTTTAAGCTCGAGCATTCGCAGTACTACCAAGATACCGTATATACCTCCGATGGCAGTACGATATTTTCGAAAGGCACACCGGGCTTTAACATTGGTTTTGTTTTAAATAAAAAAATAACCGATTACGTAGATTTGCGTTTTTTACCCGGCGTTGGTTTTTACTCGCGCACTTTAACTTACAAGGATTTTGAAGGAGTAGAAAGTACCCAGGAATTTGGCCTTACTTCGGCGGAATTTCCGTTGCTGGTAAAATTAAAATCGGAGCGGCGCAAAAACGTGCGCATGTACGTGGTAGGCGGGGCCAAAGCCACCGTGAACGTTGGTAACAAGAAGAAGGGCGATGCCGTAACGGCTTTAGAAATAAACGCGAACGATTTTGCCCTGGAGTACGGCGTAGGCGTCGATTTATTTTACCCGTTTTTTAAATTTGCGCCCGAAATTCGGTTTTCCAATGGGTTAACGAACCTGCGCTCCCCGGGCCGTAGTTTAGGAGCTAAAAGCCTGGACCGGGTTACTACCAATACCGTTACCTTGTACTTGTTTTTTGAAAATTAGGAATTCTTAAATGAAGAGCTTGTTATCGGGCTGCTGTATTTAAATCAAGCCAAATCTAAATATTAACGACTATAAACTATTCTCCGTAGACTACGGACTAAATACGATGAATAAAATTGCCTTTATAACAGGAGCTACTTCGGGAATTGGTTGGGCTACGGCAGTGGCCTTGGCGCAAGTAGGTTACCGAATTATTGCTACCGGCCGCCGGGCGGACCGCCTTGAAGCCCTGCAGCAGGAAATTACGCAGCCGATCTTGCCCTTGCAGTTCGATGTACGGGATAAACAAGCGGTTAAAAGCGCCATCGCCAGTTTGCCTCCCGAGTGGCAGCAAATTGATGTATTACTGAACAATGCGGGTAACGCCCACGGCATGGGACCAATTCAGGACGGGGATGAATTGGATTGGGAAATGATGCTGGATATAAATGTGAAAGGCTTATTGTACGTTTCTAAAGAAATTATTCCTTTGATGATCAGCCGTCAGTCGGGCCATATAATTAATATAGGCTCGGTAGCGGGTAAAGAAGTGTACGCGAACGGCAATGTATATTGCGCTTCGAAGTTTGCGGTAGATGCCCTGACCCAAGGCATGCGCCTCGATTTAAATAAAGAAGGGATTAAAGTATCAGAAGTAAACCCGGGTTTGGTGCAAACCGAGTTTTCGGAAGTACGGTTTAAAGGCGATAAAGAGCGCGCCGAAACGGTGTATAAAGGATATCAGCCTTTAGTGGCCCAAGATATTGCTGATCTGATTGTTTTTATGGTAACCCGGCCGGCCCACGTGAATCTGGCCGAAATCCTGATCTTACCAACTGCTCAAGCCAGTGCCACTACGGTAAAAAAAACTTAATTTTTTAAATTTTTAGCCTGGATTAGCTGCTATATGTTCTAATGTAGTAACTACAGCGTTTTATCAGCCCAAAACGATAACCTATTAGCACATGGAGTTTGCCAAAATTAAAGAAACTTGCCTCTATGTGTCGGATTTAGAGCAGAGCAAAGCTTTTTACCATTCCCGGTTAGGTTTACCCATTATCAGCGAAGTTCCGAACCGGCATTTGTTTTTACGGGCGGGAAGCTCGGTACTGCTTTGTTTTATTGCGGAGGCAGCAAAGCAATCAACGGAAGTACCGCCGCATTTTGGTGCCGGGCAACTGCATCTGGCTTTTGAAACATCGCCTACCGAGTACCCAAAATGGAAAGCCAAGCTACAAGAACAGGCCATTTTGATAGAACAAGAGCATGATTGGGGTAACGGATTTTTATCGTTATACTTTCGCGACCCGGATAGGAACTGCCTGGAAATTGTAATGACGGGAATGTGGGAAAAATCTGGGGAATAGTTATTTAATAGTCGTAAACGGCCTCAAAATTTAAAAAATTTGCTTAAATCGCTCCTGGGAAAACTGCAAGGGTAACAAATCCTGCACCGATTGGCACCGGTAAAAGGTTTCGGGTCCTACCTGAATAAGCACCGGGATAGATGCATTCTGCCGATTTTCGTATTCGGCTATAACCTGGCGGCAAGCGCCGCCGGGAGTAGCACCAATGTTAATTCTACGGGCAGTTACGGCTATTGCTATAATTTTCATTGGCGGATGGTGCGCCATTAACCCGAACAAGGCGGTTCGTTCGGCGCATAAACCCGATGGAAAAACAGCATTTTCCTGATTGTTGCCGGTATGGATGGTGTTGTCGTTGAGCAAAATGGCTGCTCCCACGTGAAAACTGGAGTAAGGCGCGTACGCCAAATTCGTGGCATTTTAAGCTTTTAAAATTAGAACTTGCTCCAATCCGCTGAATTCCTCAATAGATTTCAGAATATCAAAATCAAGGGTAAGTTAAAGCTGTCGCGCCATGAAAGCTAATGTTTTGGGAAGATATGGCGTGAAATATACGCCTTCTTCTCAAGATACCTGCATAAGCATTCGGCTTTGTTGGAATTAAAACCAGGAAAATGCATGCAATCTAAACTTTACGAGTAAAGGTGGAATAACTCATAACCGGTGGTTTATAAAAAGATGAATAAACAAAAATGGAAATTAAAATAAAGTTTGTTTTTCTAAAAGGGTAGGTTATTCGTTCTGGTGCTTTAAATTGAATGGTAAATAGAAGCGATGAAGCATATTTTATTACTCGGGGCAGGTCGCTCTTCGGTTTACTTAATTGATTATTTGGTAGCCCAGGCACCTAGTCAAAACTGGCACGTTACCATAGCGGATTTGCAAACGGCTCATCTACCAGCACGCGGGCTGCCTTCCACATTTCTTTCTTACCTAAACCTTGATATTCAGGAGCAAGCGCAATTAAATAGTCAGGTACAAAAAGCCGACGTTGTTATCTCCCTGCTACCGGCAATTTTCCATCTACCGGTAGCCAAAGCTTGTTTAGCGATAAAGCGGCATTTTTTAACCGCTTCGTACGTTACGCCGGAAATCCAGGCGATGCACGAAGCTGCCAAAGAGCATGGTTTATTATTTTTGATGGAAATGGGTTTAGATCCCGGCATTGATCATCTTTCGGCCAAGGCCACTATTGACCGCATTCGGGAGCAAGGCGGACAGCTGTTTTCTTTTAAGTCGTATACCGGTGGTTTAGTGGCCCCGGAATCAGATACAAACCCCTGGCATTACAAAATATCTTGGAACCCCCGCAATGTGGTTTTGGCGGGAAAAGGAACCGCGACTTACCTTTATAACCATACGCCCAAGTACATTCCGTATTCGCAATTATTTCGGCGAACGGAGCAAATAAACGTGATTGATTTAGGTGAGTTGGAAGGGTATGCCAACCGGGATTCGTTAGCTTACCAAAAAGCTTACGGTTTAGAAAATATTCCAACCTTAATCCGCGGGACGCTGCGCTGGCCAGGATTTTGTGCCGCTTGGCATCAATTGATAAAACTGGGCCTTACCGACGATAGCTACCGACTTCCGGATTCCGAAAATATTACTTACACCCAATGGCTGGAAAGTTATTTACCGGACAATCAGCTAAAAAAGCAAGATACAATTGATCGCTTAGCTCATTATTTAAAATTACCAGGTAACAGTCGGGAGTTAGAAGCAATTCGGTATTTGGGATTGTTGGAGAGCGAAAAAATTAAATTAAAAAAAGCTACGCCGGCGCAAATTCTGGAACAACGTTTAGTACAAAGGCTGGCTTTACAACCCACCGATCAAGATTTAGTAGTCATGCAGCACGAGTTTGAATATGGGTTTAATAACCAAAAGAAGCGCTTAAAATCAGCTTTGGTTCTTACGGGGCAGGATGCTACTTACACGGCCATGGCGCAAACCGTGGGCATGCCCCTGGCTTTTGCCGCCGAATTATTACTTACCAATGAGATTAACTTATCTGGCGTTCACATTCCCGTACTGCCCGAACTATACCGGCCATTACTGGCCCGACTTGAAAAAATAGGGATTCAATTTACGGAGCAAGAAGAAAATTTTTAAAAATTAAGGTAGTAAGGCTGCAATATTTGCTCAAAAGCCTGGGTGTAATTATTCTCCGGAGTGCGGATGTAAATAGGAGATAGGTATTCCGGTAATTGCTCGTGAAAGCCAAAGCGTAAAATACGCCGGAAAAGTTTACCGCCTTCTTGGGTATACACGGGCAATTCTTGTATCAGAAACAGTTGGTACGAAGCGGCTAGTGCCGTTACTACCTGGGCTTCATGGGGCGGCAATAAAAGATAAAGGGAGCCACTAGGATTTAAAAATTTCTGACAAAAATGCAGCAAATCCGGGAAAGGTAGATCCATCGTGTGCATGGCCCGGTTGCGGGCTTGATCCGGCGATTTTTGGGAAGCTTGGTAGAAAGGTGGATTGCTGATGATAATATCAAAGGTGACGGTATTTACCTGTTCAAAGGCCTGCAAAGAATTGCTAAACAATGCAAGCCGATCGGCCCACGGACTTTGGGTAAAATTGTGATGCGCTTGTTCGGCCGCTATAATATCAATTTCAACGGCTTGGATATGGGCGGAAGAACGCTGCGCGGCCATGAGCGCTAATAAACCCGTGCCCGTTCCAACGTCCAGGATGGTCTGGGCTTGTTCCACTGGTACCCAGGCACCGAACAAGCACGAATCGGTACACACTTTCATGGCACATTGGCTTTGTTCTACCCGAAACTGTTTAAATTGGAAATAAGAATTAGCCAATAAAGTTTTTACTTTAATAATTTTTCGGCCGCCTCATAGCAATGGTCAATCAGCAAATTACGGCTTAAAGCACTGGCTACGGCTAATTGATCGCAGCGCTCATTTTCCGGGTGGCCGGCGTGACCTTTTAGCCAAACAAATTTAACCGGAAACTTCCGGTACAAGGGTAAAAAGCGCGTCCATAAGTCGGCGTTGGCTTTACCGGCAAATCCTTTTTTCTGCCAGCCAAATACCCATTTCTTTTCTACGGCATCTACCACGTATTTCGAATCCGAGTAAATAGTTACGGGTATGTTTTCGGTTTTAAGCGCCTCTAAACCCACAATCACGGCGAGTAATTCCATGCGGTTATTCGTGGTTCGCCGGAAACCTGCGGTTAGTTCTTTCTCAAACTGCTTAAACCGTAAAATAGTACCGTATCCACCCGGTCCTGGGTTCCCCCGCGAAGAACCATCCGTAAATATTTGAATCAAGTTAGTTTTGAAGTTTTAAGGTTAAAAAGTTATAAAGCTAAAAGGTTTAACTTTTTGAAGGTTTGTAATGTAAGTTTTTCTTAAAAATGGATTAAGTTTTTTATCGACATTAGTAATTAAACAATGCTATAAAATCAAGGCCGGCGAAAAGAAATTTTTAAATTTTCTGCCTTATTAACCTTTTAACTTTTAAACTTTCCAACTTCACCCCAAATGAATGTTGCTTTTAAATAGTTTGATCGCGATGGCTAATAAGATAACGCCAAAAACTTTCCGGAGAATATCGGAACCGGTGTCGCCCAACTTTTGCTCAATCCAGCTCGAGGATTTTAAAACAGTGTACACAAAAATTAAATTCAGAACAATGCCTACCAAAATGTTGGGCAAGGAATAAGCCGCTCTTAATGATAAAAGCGTAGTCAGCGTACCGGCTCCCACAATCAAAGGAAAAGCCAAAGGCACAATCGAGCCACTTTTTGAATTTGGATTGGTTTGAAACAAATGAATGCCCAGCACCATTTCCATCCCGATTAAAAAAAGAATAATAGCTCCAGCTAAAGCGAAAGATTCAAAATCTAAACCGAATAGCTTAAGAATTTCCTGGCCCAGAAACAAAAACAAGATCATGAGCACCCCGGCCACCAAGGTAGCTTTTTCTGAATGAATAACCCCTTCCCGTTTCCGCAACTCAATGATGATGGGAATGGAGCCAATAATATCGATGATGGCAAACAGGATTAGCGTGACGGATAATATTTCTTTAAAATTAAACATGAAAGACGAACGTAGAAGCAAAAAAAAACGAAGCCGCAAAGTTACGCGTAAAATTTTAAAAAAAAGTCTTTTAACACCCCGTACTCTTCATCCATAATAGCCGGGAAATTAGCTATCCGGAACGTGTTTTTGGCCCAGGCCCCGTAACCATTGCCTAAGGTAATTCCCTGACGCGCCGCATTTTTTTTCACGTCTTCAATCATTTTCGGCTCGCCTTTTACGGCCAGCACGGTGTACGAACGTACATCCGGGTTTTCTACGAGCAAGCCCAGATTACTGGTTACTTGTTCCTGAAAAAAGTCGTATAATTGCTGAGCGCGTTGGGTTAAGTCCTTATCAATCTGCTTAATAAGCGGTCGTTGTTCGAGTACTTTATTAAGTAAAAATATATTTAAAACATTGGGAGTATATGTCGTTTGAAAATTGAGCATTTTCTCGTACATCAAAACCAGGCTGTTGTAATACCGGCGTTCGTTTATTTGTTTAGCCCGGTAAATGGTGCGCGGTGAACACACCATTACTGCTAACCCGGCGGGTAAGCCAAAGCATTTCTGGACCGAAGCATACCAAATATCGGCTTTAATAAATTTCAGGTTAATGCCCGCCATCGAGGAAGTAGCATCTACCGCAATTAATGGGTCGGGAAAACGGTTAAAAAGGTTTAAAATGGTATTTTCCTTTATTTGAGTACCGTTAGAAGTTTCGTTCTGGGTAATACAAATTAAGTCGGTATCACTGGCCACTTGCAAATCGGCCACGTTTATTTCTGCTTGCAGGTCAAAAGCGGTACCCGAAGACTCGGGCCGGATTTTACGGGCGTAATCCAGCCATTTCTGGCCAAAAGCGCCGTTGTAAATATGAAAGCTTTTCCGTTTCACTAAGCTCTGGGTGAGAATTTCCCAGCACTCGGTAGCCGAAGAGGCAAAGAACACGTAGTAATCCTGCGGAATATTCAGCTTCTTTTTCAATAAAGCTACCGTGTTTTTTGAAATTTCCACGAACTTTTCGCTACGGTGCTGGATACCCAAAAGGCCTTCATCAAAAGCCATAATTAGATAATCCTTCACTTGGTCATAAACCTTAGAGGGACCTGGATAAAAATTTAAAGTAGGTTCGGGCATTGTGAATTTAACTTAAAGGAGGAGATTAAAATAAATATTATTGCATGCTCAAAATCAGGCATTTTTAAATTCAAAGCCTAACTTCTTGGGTTTAAAGTTATTTAAATACACCAAACCTAAACGGTAACCTTCCAAGCCAAAACCCACGATACAGCCTTTGCAATTTTTACTAATGTAGCTATGATGCCGGAATTCTTCCCGGGCGTACACATTAGAGATATGTATTTCGATTACGGGTGTTTCAATGGCGGCAATAGCATCCGCAATCGCAATGGACGTGTGGGTATAGGCGCCGGCGTTCAGTAATATTCCTTTGTAAGTAAAACCTACTTCGTGTAACTTATTAATTAATTCTCCTTCAATATTGCTTTGGTAATAATCCAGTTCCAGGTCCGGAAATGCGGTTTTCAGTTCTTCCAGGTAATGCTCAAACGAACGGGATCCGTAAACCGATTTTTCCCGAACGCCCAGTAAGTTTAAGTTTGGTCCGTTTAAAATTAGAATCTTCATGATGGTAGATGCGAGTGCTTTTGCTGCAAAGGTATTGAAAATATTAACCGCTTTCATGCAAGCTAATCCGTCGGATTTAAAACAAAATTTAAAAAAATTACGATGCAGTAAAGTTTGGTACTTCCGGGTAATGGGTGCTTATTTGTTTTTTTATGTAAAATAACTATGAATTGGAACACGGGTTTACAGCAATTTAAAGCCTACTTGCAGTTAGAAAAATCCTTGTCGGGAAACTCCGTAGAAGCTTATTTGCGCGATATCAGTAAACTAGAGCAATTTTTGGAAGCCTGTGGCGAGAAGGTAGGACCTTTGGAAGTGAAATCAGCGCACGTTCAGGGACTACTAGGTTGGGTGAACGAATTGGGCATGACGCCGCATTCGCAAGCGCGTACCCTTTCGGGTATCCGGGCTTTTTATAAATTTTTAATCATGGAAGATGTCCTTTCCGCCGATCCCACCGAAACCATTGAGGCGCCCAAGTTAAACCGGAAGCTACCCGACACTTTAAGCTACGAAGAAATTTCCCAGCTATTTGAAGCAATTGATGTATCTACCCCAGAAGGAGCCCGCAACAAGGCCATGCTCGAAACTTTGTATAGTTCCGGTTTACGGGTGTCGGAGTTAATAGAACTTAAAATTAGTAATGTTTACCCCGATATGGGTTTTTTGCGGGTAACCGGAAAAGGCAACAAAGAGCGCTTAGTACCCATTGGCCGCGATGCCCTTAAATTTTTAAAAATTTACTTGGAAGAAATTCGGGTACATATTCCGGTTAAAAAAGGGCAGGAAGATTTCGTTTTCTTAAACCGGCGTGGTGCTGGGCTTACCCGGGTGATGGTGTTTACTATCATTAAATCGTTAGCCCAAAAAATTGGCCTAAATAAAATTATCAGTCCGCATACCTTCCGGCATTCGTTCGCCACGCATCTAATCGAAGGGGGCGCCGATTTACGGGCCGTGCAGGAAATGTTGGGCCACGAATCCATTACCACCACCGAAATTTACACGCACCTGGATCGCGATTATTTAAAACAGATTATTCAGGATTTTCACCCGCGGAGTTAGCGCTGGTATGTTGGCTGGCCATTAATTTAAATTTTCACTCAGGTATAAGGAGTATTACGTATTGATTTTTTAAATTTTTACCTCGATTGTTCCGTTTAACAAACTCTGGCAAGTCATAATAAGATGTCTGGCTGCTTGTATTTAATTTAATGTTCACCAGAGTTAGGAGATTGGGTTGTAGAATCGGTGGGGGGGAGCCATACCCGCCAAAGTTTTGTACCAACCGGGCAAAAGGTACTTTTCTCTGTTGGTAAGGATTTTTAGAAATCCGGGCCGCGGCACCCAAAAATTGATATTCCGTCCCTAATAGATTTTTGCGATGCGGCGGCGAGTGCAACCACCCATGTACAACTTCCTCCGCATAAGTTATATAAGTATATACCCGGTACGGATTTTTGGTAGCGCAATCTAGATATTTAAAAGAACCGTCTTTTTGTCGGGCCGGGCAATATTCTAATGCTGTATTTATAATATCGTACTGAGCAATGTTTTCGGCGGTAAAATGAAACATTCCTCCAAAGGCTGTAATGCGTTTATAAGGAGTAAAGTAACTGATTTGCTTATAATTGTAGTGATCATAAAAATCCAGATCAATCATGGCCTGGGCGTGGAAAGTGGCAGTTCGGTGGAGGATGGGCGAATACCGGAACAAAGGTTTTTTTTCCTGCTCCCGGATTTTATTCGTTACCTGAAAAATGGCGGCATCTAGTAAGTCGTAGTCCGGTTTGTGCAATGGAATGGGTTTACTTACTTCCGGCAAACGCACAAATTGCTGCCAGCTTATAGCATAGTAAAATTTTTCCGCCGGATTTTGCGGTCCCCAACCAGTTATAACAAACACCCAAAATAAGACGATTACGATTCTCACTGGCTTATTTTTTGAATTTTGATGCAGGTGGATCAAGCATGGTTGTTAAAAATTTAAAAAACGGGTGCAAGAATAAGTAAAATCGGCTCTTACATTTTTGCCCGGAGTGCCTTACCTTTACCGTATGTATAAGCCACTTATTCGTCCTTTGTTATTTCAGGTAGATCCAGAGCAAATTCACGATCTTTCTTATCCGGGCATTAAAACCGCTTTTAGGCTGCCCTTTGCCGCGCAGTTGAGTAAAAAATTATTTCGGTTAGATCACCCGGGTTTAGAACGAGAAGTATTTGGTTTAAAGTTTCCGAACCCGGTGGGTCTGGCGGCTGGCTTTGATAAAGATGCCCGTTTAGTGGATGAGTTTGAAAATTTTGGCTTTGGCTTTATCGAAATTGGCACCTTAACGCCCATGCCCCAGCCCGGTAATGATAAACCACGCTTGTTTCGGTTACCCCAGGATCAAGGCCTGATTAATCGCATGGGCTTTAACAATCGGGGAGTAGAAGTAGCGGCGCACCGCCTTAAAAACCGAAAAGGAACTACGATAATCGGGGGGAATATTGGTAAAAATAAAAATACCCCCAATGACCAAGCTTTAAAGGATTATCTGTATTGCTACAAAGCCTTGTACGATGTTGTAGATTATTTTGTCGTGAACGTAAGCTCCCCCAATACCCCAAATTTACGCGAATTGCAAGATAAGGAGCCCTTGCAACACTTACTCTCGGAATTGCAGGACCAGAACCAAGCCATGGCTAAACCGAAGCCCTTGCTGTTAAAAATAGCACCCGATTTAAATACCGAACAACTGAATGATATTGTTCAGATCGCCACTAGTACCCAATTAAGTGGCCTGATTGCGACCAATACCACCATCAGTCGCGAAAATTTAACTACTAATTCGGCCCAGGTGGCGACCATGGGAGCCGGGGGTTTAAGTGGTAAACCGCTTACCAAACGTTCCACCGAAATTATCAAATACCTCCGCCAAAATTTACCGTTAAACATCCGGCTGATTGGGGTTGGCGGGATTATGACCGCGGCCGATGCGCTGGAAAAGCTCGATGCCGGGGCCGATTTAATACAGTTATATACCGGTTTTATATACGAGGGGCCGGGCTTAGTCCGCAAAATTAACCAGGCAATTCTCCAAAGGTAACGGACAGAATAAGTATTTTTGTTCAGGTAGATTAAGATAAAAATGTAAATTAGAGGTTTCTAAAAAGCATGGCTACGAATACTTTTAAACGTGATGCAGGAAATGCGCCGAAGGCTAAGAATAGCCCCAAGGCCATGAATGAGCCGGTGAACCGCAACAGCACCTCTCCCAAACCAGATAAAGCCGTAAAAGCCCGCTGGACTTTCCCCCAATTAAAATTTTTTAATTTTTCCTTTTTGCGGGATCGCCGGTTTCATTTGCTGATAGGCTTCACCTTGCTATTAACGGCGCTGTACCTGTTAATTGCTTTTGTGTCGTATTTATTTACCGGACCAGCCGACCAAAGTGTGGTGGAATCCTTAAAAACCAGTGATCTTAAAAATTCTGGTTTAGAATCAGAGAACTGGTTGGGTTTATTCGGGGCTTGGGTTTCTAATTATTTTATTTATGAATGGGTAGGGGTGGCCTCTTTTTTTATTATTCCGATCATCTTTTTCAGTGGCTATAAAATATTATTCCGCCGTACGCAGGTATCCCTTTCCTATACTTATACCATTTGTGTTTTTGCAATGGTTTGGTGCAGTTTGTTGCTGGGTTATGTGGTATTGCGCCTAAACCGGGTTGAAGATTTATCTTACCTAAGCGGCGGCATAGGTTACGAAACCGCTTTATGGTTCGAAAGCCTAATTGGCCTGGGAACGGCTTTTTTGCTGGCGTTTTTACTGATTACATTTATTGTTTTCTTTTTTAACATTACCAGCCTGCCCGGTAAAAAAGGTGTAGTTTCTGCCGTACCGGAAAAAGTAACCGATAACCGCTCCGCCGTAAATGCTTATAATGCCGATACCTATGAGCAACAATCTTCCGGATTAAACCACTATGCCAATCCAACGGCTGGTATTGAATCAGAAGAGCTAGCGGAGGATTTGCTCGAAGAAGAAGAACCCGAGATGGAGCTGGTGGTAAACAACCGGTTGGTTTCGGATAAAAGTCATCTGGAGCTAACCGTTTCTAGCGCTCCGGTACTTACGGTAGCTACTAGTGCAGTAACGGCACCTGTAAGTAATTTAGCTACCAAACCGCTAACCGGAGGAATTCAGTTAGATATTGATCCAGCTTACGATGATGAGCCGGCGTTTTTAGATGACGAAGATTTATTTTCGGAGGAGGAACCCGTAAAAACGCCGCCTGCTCCTTTTTTAACCCCTACTCCCGATTTTAAAATAACGGACATTCCCGTGGAGCCCGTCGGGCAAAACATGGAAAATTATGATCCAACCCTGGACCTGGCGCGTTACCAGTACCCGAATATTGAGTTACTAAACGATTATAACCACGGCAAAATTCAGGTAACCAAAGAAGAGCTGGAAGCCAACAAAGACAAAATTGTAGAAACTTTAGCCAACTATGCGATTGGGATTGCCAGCATAAAAGCTACCATTGGCCCAACCGTTACCCTCTACGAAATTGTGCCGGACGCTGGCGTACGGATTTCCAAAATTAAAAATCTGGAAGATGATATTGCCCTTAGCTTAGCTGCTTTAGGGATTCGGATTATTGCGCCTATTCCGGGCAAAGGAACCATTGGGATTGAAGTACCGAACAAGAAAAAAGAAATGGTTTCCATTAAGTCCATTCTCTCCACGGAAAAATTTTTAAAAAGTGAGATGGATTTGCCCATTGCTTTTGGTAAAACCATCACCAACGAAGTTTTTATTACCGACTTAGCCAAAATGCCGCACTTGCTGATGGCGGGTGCTACCGGACAAGGAAAATCGGTGGGTTTAAACGCGATCCTAACGTCATTAATTTACAAAAAGCACCCCAGTCAACTTAAATTTGTGCTCGTTGATCCGAAAAAAGTGGAGCTATCGTTGTTTAATAAGATTGAGCGGCATTTTTTGGCTAAACTTCCGGACAGCGATGAGCCGATAATCACCGATACCAAAAAAGTAATTAATACGCTCAACTCGTTGTGCATGGAAATGGACATGCGCTACGATTTGCTGAAAGATGCCGGTTGCCGGAACTTAAAAGAGTATAATCAAAAGTTTGTGGAACGGCGGTTGAATCCGAAAAAAGGCCACCGGTTTATGCCCTTTATCGTGCTGGTGATTGATGAGTTAGCCGACTTAATGATGACGGCCGGTAAAGAAGTAGAAACGCCCATTGCCCGTTTAGCCCAGTTAGCCCGGGCCATTGGTATTCATCTGGTGGTAGCTACCCAGCGGCCTTCGGTTAACGTTATTACGGGTATTATTAAGGCGAACTTCCCGTGCCGGATTTCCTTTAAAGTTACTTCCAAAATAGATTCCCGCACTATTCTAGACACCGGTGGAGCGGAGCAGTTGGTTGGTCAGGGTGATATGTTGTTTTCGGTAGGATCGGATTTAATTCGCTTGCAATGTGCTTTTGTGGATACGCCGGAAGTAGACCGGATATGTGATTTTATCGGGGACCAGCAGGGTTATAATGATGCTTATTTATTACCGGAATTTATTGGCGACGATAGCGGCAACGATAAAGCCGACTTTGACCCCAGTACCCGCGATTCCTTATTTGAAGAAGCCGCCCGCATTATTGTAACGCATCAGCAAGGGAGTACCTCTTTGCTGCAACGCCGTTTAAAATTAGGTTATAACCGGGCCGGACGGTTAATTGATCAATTGGAAGCAGCTGGCGTAGTAGGGCCATTTGAGGGTAGCAAAGCCCGCGATGTGCTTATACCGGATGAGTACAGTTTGGAACAATTATTGAATACAATGGAAAAGTAAAATAGACTTAAAGGTAACCCTCTAAATAGTATTATGAAAAGAATAACCTTATTCGTGTTTATTATAGCTGTATCTGTTGTTCAATTGGCGCAGGCGCAAGACCCGAAAGCTCGTCAGATCCTGGATGCGATGAGTAAAAAGTACCAATCCATGAAAGTCTTCCGGGCTGACTTTAATCAAACCTTGGAGAATACTAGCAGTAAAACCAAAGAAAATGTAGAAGGGGAGATAACGGTAATGGGCAACAAATTTCGCTTAAAAACCGAAGATCAGGAAATTATTAACAATGGCAATACCATCTGGACGTACATTAAATCGGAAAACGAAGTAAATATTTCGGAAAATGATCCGGAAGATGAGGGAATGACACCCAACAAAATATTTACTATGTACAAAAAAGGTTATAAATCTGCTTATGTAGAAGAAGCCAAAGTTGATGGTGAATTATGCGATGTAATTGAATTATCGCCGGAAGATCGCAACGATCCGGTTTTTAAAGTACGATTAAATATTAGCAAAAAAGATAAGTCGTTAAAAAGCTGGGTAATGTTCCGCAATAATGGTAACCGCTACACGTACAGCATCACCGATTTTACGCCGAACCCCAATGTAGATAACAACTATTTTGCGTTTGATAAAACAAAATTTAAAGGCGTTAAGGTTATTGACTTACGCTAATTAGTTTTAAAATTAAATTTTAAAAAAGCCGCTCCTGGAGCGGCTTTTTTTATGGTATACCTGTGGGCTTTACTTGCGCGTACAAAAGAGAATCAATTAACTTCCCATCTTTCAGCACACTTTTAGTTAGCCGGCCTTCCAATTTATAACCAGCTTTTTCCAGTACCCTTGCTGATTTTAAGTTCCATTCAAATACGCCGGCGTAAATCCGTTCAAGTTCTAAAGTATTAAAGCCATATTGGGTAATAGCTTGCAGGGCTTCGGTAATAATACCCCGGTTCCAGTATTTTTCGCTGAGCCAGTAGCCTACCTCGGCACTTTTGCAATAAACATCCGGTTGTATAATAAGTCCTATTCCGCCAACCGCCTCACCGTTTACTTCTAAGGCAAAGTTGGTAACGGGCTGCGTGGCATTCGCTATCATAACCCAGGTTTGAGCATCTTGCAAGGTATAAGGATAAGGAAAGGAATTACGTAAGTTAATCCAAACATTATAATTATTGGCGTGTTTTGCTAAGGCTAACTCATCGCCGGATTGCCAGTAACGGATGGTAGAACTAGAAAGGGAAAGATGCATTTTTTTAATTTTTATTGAATTTACTTAATGGAAAGCAGATTTAATTTGCTTTAGATAAAACATAGCCTTCATTCAGATTCCAGGAGGATAGTAGTTTTAAATTCAAAAAATAATTCGAAAATTTGAAATGTATGGCCAGCTATAGTTTTAAATTCTTCTGGAAAATTAATCTGCATACCTTCTTACTTCTGTTATTTGCCAATATATTAGCGTTCTAAATCAGGCATTCCTACAATAATTACTAGCTTTTATGTAGCTGATAAGTAATGCCTCTAAGTTAAAAATGAATACAGACAAATTAAATCGACTTGCCCAACAATTAACCGGCGAACTCCATTATGATTCTACCATGCGCACGTTGTACGCTACCGATGCTTCGGCGTACCGCGAAATGCCATTAGCCGTGGCTTTTCCGGCCGATAAGGAAGATATAAAAACGTTAATTCAATTTGCCCGGCAGGAGGGTACTTCGCTTATTCCCCGAACCGCCGGAACTTCTTTGGCCGGCCAAGTGGTGGGTAATGGCATTGTGGTAGATGTGTCGCGCACCTTTAATCAAATTTTAGAAATAAACCCCGAAGAGCGTTGGGTTAAAGTGCAACCCGGCGTTATTCGGGATGAGTTAAATTTAGCTCTGAAGCCTTATGGTTTATACTTTGGCCCGGAAACCTCCACTGCTAACCGCGCCATGATGGGGGGGATGGTAGGTAATAATTCCTGTGGTTCTAATTCTGTAGTATACCGCAGTACCCGCGAGCATCTTTTATCGGTGAAAGCCATTCTGAGCGACGGTTCCGAAACCGAATTTACCAGTTTAAGTCCGGCAGCGTTTGAAGCAAAATGTTTGGGCGAAAATGCAGCTAGTGCTTTAGAAACGCGCATTTACCAGGCCACCAAAGCTATGCTGAGCCACCCAACTACCCAAGAAGAAATCCGGCGCGAATTTCCGAAACCAACCGTGGAACGCCGCAATACCGGGTACGCCGTGGATCTTTTACTGGACACCGAGCCTTTTACGCCCGGTACCGATGCTTTTAATTTTTGCAAGCTAATTGCTGGCTCCGAAGGAACGCTGGCCTTTTTAACCGAGCTAAAGTTTAACATCGTTCCGCTACCGCCTAAAGAGATTGGTTTGTTGTGTATTCATTGCCATACCATTGATGAATCGCTGCGCGCGAACCTGGTGGCTTTAAAATATCAACCAAGCGCCAGTGAGCTCATGGATCATTATGTTTTGGAATGTACCAAAGCCAACCTGGAACAAAGCCAGAACCGTTTTTTTGTACAAGGCGATCCGGGAGCTATTTTGGTAGTAGAAATTGCAAAAAACACCCAAGCCGAGATTGAAGCCGTAGCGGCTGCTTTAACCGCCGATCTAAAACTGCAAAACTTAGGTTATCATTATCCTTTGGTAACCGGTCCGGATACTAAAAAAGTATGGACTTTACGGAAAGCCGGTTTAGGTTTACTTTCCAACATTCCGGGGGATGCTAAACCGGTAGCGGTAATTGAAGATACCGCCGTAGACGTGAATGATTTACCCGACTTTATCGCGGAGTTTAACCAAATTTTAAAAAAACACGATTTATACTGTGTGCATTACGCGCACGCGGGTTCAGGAGAGTTGCACTTACGGCCCATTATAAATTTAAAAACGGCCGCTGGTAATAAGTTATTTCGGATAATTGCGGAAGAAATTGCCCAACTCGTGAAAAAATACCGGGGTTCCTTAAGTGGGGAACACGGCGATGGCCGCTTGCGGGGTGAGTTTATTAAATGGATGGTAGGCGCTAAAAATTACCAGCTTCTGGAAGAGGTGAAGCGTACCTGGGACCCGGATAATATTTTTAATCCGGGTAAAATTGTAAATACCCCGGCCATGGACACCTTTCTGCGTTATGAACCGGGTCAGACTACCCCGGACTTTGATACCGTTTTTAAATTTAAAGACGCGCAAGGCATCTTACGGGCGGCGGAGTTGTGCAACGGCTCCGGCGATTGCCGCAAAACACAGTTAACCGGCGGTACCATGTGCCCCAGCTACATGGTTACCCGCAACGAAAAAGATACCACTCGCGGACGAGCCAACGTGCTCCGCGAATTTTTAACCCGTTCTACCAAAGCTAACCGTTTCGATCATCACGAGATTAAAGAGGCTATGGAGCTTTGTATATCCTGTAAAGGTTGTAAATCTGAGTGTCCGTCCAATGTGGATGTCGCTAAGCTGAAAGCCGAGTTCTTGCAGCATTATTATGATGCCAACGGCATCCCGCTGCGTACCCGATTAGTAGGTAATTTTACGAACTTAAATAATGTGGCTTCGGTCGCTCCGGGCATCTATAATTTTGTATTTACCAATAAATTTACTTCCAGGCTAGCGAAGAGAGTGGTGGGTTTTGCGGAAAATAGACCTTTGCCTTTATTGCATCATACCACGCTTCGGCAGTGGTTTAAAAAACACCAAAAACAAACCCCGCCAAAATTTTTAACCGGAAGTAAAGGCAAAGTAAATTTGTTTTGTGATGAGTTTACCAATTTTAATGATGCCGAAATTGGTATAAAAGCCGTGCAGCTATTAGAACGGTTGGGTTATGAAGTACAAATGCCCGAACACGAAGAAAGTGGGCGCACCTATTTATCAAAAGGTTTGGTGCGGGACGCTAAGAAACTAGCCGTTAAAAATGTAGCAAAGTTAAGTAAAGTAGTTTCGGCCAACGTACCTTTAATTGGTATTGAGCCGTCAGCCATCTTAACTTTTCGAGACGAATATTTAGATTTAGTTGAGGAAGACCAATACCAGGAAGCGCAAAATCTTGCCAAGAATAGTTATTTGATTGATGAGTTTATTTTTGCAGAAATGGGTAAAGGCAACATTACTCCAGATCAGTTTACACAGGAAAAACGCTTAATTAAGCTGCACGGGCATTGTCATCAGAAAGCGCTTTCTTCGGTAGCATACACCCAAAAAATGTTGTCGTTACCGGAAAACTACACCGTAGAAGTAATTCCATCCGGTTGCTGCGGCATGGCTGGGTCTTTCGGGTACGAAACCGAACATTACGAGGTATCCATGCAAATTGGGGAATTGGTTTTGTTTCCAACTGTTCGGAAACAACCCGAATCGGTAATTATTGCCGCACCCGGCACCAGTTGCCGCCACCAAATCAAAGATGGTACCGGTCGCCGGGCCTTGCATACTTTAGAAGTGTTGTATGAAGCTTTATTATAAGGTTTACATTTATACGGCTTATGTTTTAAGCTCTAACTTATTCTAAAATTTAAAAAAGCATCCGATTCAATTCGGATGCTTTTTTTATTACCACGCTTTATTTTAAATTATTTAGTTTATACTGATTTATTTTGTAGGAGCAAGCCAAAATATTTTTAACCCTTAATTATTGGTATTGAATGTAATACGGTTTAGGAGTTAATGCCAGGATTTCTTTCGGTCGCAATAAGCGCCAGCCTTTGCGTTTAATATCATTCTTATAAAAAATTTTAATACCGGCATATTGCACTGGTTCTCCCTTGATGTATTTCTGATAACTACTGCGCTTAATGGTAGGGCTTCCCCAGCCATCCATGTGCATTACAATTTGGCAATATGGATTTAACTTGATTTTTTTAAAATTCGTAATCATCGGCTGTGTAAACCGGTGCACTATTAATAGTTTAGGCGGCAGCTGGTTTTCCTCCGCCACTTGAGCCAGGTACTCAGTAGCATAATTAATGTCTTTGGCATCAAAAGAACCAATGTTTCGTCCCGGTACTTTTCCGGGTTTCAAGGCAAATTCGGCATCAATACCCACATGTACATTGGGCATTTTTAAATAACCTTCTAGTAAGGGTAGTTCTTCTTGTAATGTGCTGGTTCCGAGTTGAATATCTAAGAAAACTAATGCCTGGCGGGCCTGAGCAATTAGCAAAACAGAATCAATAACGGAGTTTGCCAAATGCAATCGGTATTTTCCACTTACACCGGGTTCATTTTGTGCCGTAACCGCAATCAAATGCAATGCTGGTTGAACAGGTGTTTTGGGATCTGCTTTTTCCCACTTACTTACTTCAATATCTAATTTAGCCAGCATTTCGTCCGGCGGCAGCTCACCTAAAATCCCCATCCGTTTCGATAAAGGACTACCATAAAAAGCAATGATGCGTTTTCCAGGTAAGATGGAACCTGGCAAGGTGTCCGGACCCACTACCGCTGAATTTAATTTTTTAGAATTGGATGAACGGGTTTTAGTAGATGTTTTGGATTCAATATCTAAACTATCGGTAGTATTTTTAATGCTATCTTGCTCCGGTTTCTTTACAGTTGATGGGGTGGATACCGGGGAAGTAATTCCGGAGGATGTTTTTTTTAAAATTTTAGGTTCATGTACGTTGCCAGTAATACTGGCAAACACTAAGGGAATTAAACTAAACCAGGAAAACGGAATATAATTCAACAATTTAGAATGGTATAAAAATTTAATAAATAAGTTTTCTTTTATTTAAAGCTTATCTTTTAAAAAATGGTTCTTACAATTAAAGTTTTGGGCCTTTTGCGCTCAGGAATACTTACTTCTACTACTTCTTATTAATACTTAACCCGGTAAAAACCTTAATTTCTACATAGTTTTAGCTCTACTTTTTAAAATTAACGCTATTTCCCTCCAAACAAAATCTAAAGAAAACTGCTTGCGAGCAATTATAATAAAACTTTTGCGAATATACTTACTTGTTTTCCAAGCTTAGGCATTTCCTCTATTATATATACGAATTTTATGCTCCGGGATACTGAATAAGCTCTGTTTCCGCCAACTACTCCCATAAACGTTCGTATTTTGAAACCTGTATATGGCAACCTACCTTCTTATAAATATAGGTTTGAAAATCTAATTGCGAAGAATCGCTGCAATGGTTCAAACATGTTTGGGATTCTTGCTTGGAGGTTCAAAAATCCGGGGTTAACGTGGTAGGAGTAACAACCTGGTCGTTGCTCGGTACCTACGATTGGGTAAATTTAGTTATCCGCGTGGAGGGTGTTTATGAACCAGGAGTTTTTATGTACGCGGACCTCAGCCCCGACTCACAGCTTAAGTTAAACTATTATCCTGCCTGTCTAAAAGTAAAAATATCCGAATCCCTTATTTAACTTACCCGATTAGTGGCAACGGCCGAACCGTTTCTTTTACCCCCTGAACACCGCTTCCGAAGACTTTGGAGTAACTATTCAAAAGGAAGCTAATTGGTTAAGTCGGGGTTCTAAAGCAATCTGGTGGAGCAACTGGGACCCTGTTTAGGAAACAGAATCCATTGCGGAAAAGTTAGGGATAACCGAAAAACAACTTCATCAGCTCCAAAATGTAATCCAGCCTGTTCTCATAACCGAAGCTACTGGTTCTTTAGGTCGTGCATTTGCCCGAATTTATGGTGATCGTCATACTCCGTACCGGCTTATAGGCCGAAAACAAATGAATATTATTGATCCGTTCTCTATTGAGCGCGCTATTCATTATTATAATTCCTGGGCCATAATTAATGGGGCAGGCTACGTGCAGGTTGATGAAGCTGAAAAAGAGATAGTTCTGGCAGAAGATTTAATTATTGCTCCTACTTACGTTCCTGATCTGGTACATGCTTGCTTAGATTTAATAATAGATGAGGAAAAAGGTATTTGGCACTTAGTATAACAAGGGGCAATATTCCTATGCTGATGTAGCGCGCGAGGCAGCAAAACGCGTAGGGTTGGACCCATTGCAAATTCAAAGTGGTTACGCCCACGAAATTTTTAAAAAATTAAGCCAATCGCCCTGTTTTTGGTGTGTTAAGTTATGAACGTTGCCAAATTTTGCCATCTCTGGAAGATGCTTTAAACAGATACACCAACAGACTTAAATTAGCGCATCAAATTCCTATTTAAATTGAAGCAAAAAATCATGAAAAGCCTTATATAAACTTTACTAAGTACTTGGACAAAATTAAGTTGATAAAAACCTAAATTTAAGCATTTAATAATCAACTTCTTAATGATCGAACAACGAACAACTAAAAACGAACAACTACTTAATTGAATACTTATACAATATGTTCTAGCTAAAATAAACCACTAACCGATTTATCTTCAAAGGTAAGTCGGTTAGTGGTTTTTAAGAATATCACCTGTTAAACATGAAATTACCGGAAATATCCTGTATTAATAGGAGTGATGGAAACATTTTTAAATAAGTTAGGTTTCTTTTAACTAGTCTTACTACCGCGATCAGAGTAAATAAACTGTTATAAGAGAAAAGATAGGTAAAATTTTGATTTCATAAATAATAAGTAAAATTTTGAGGTTCACTCCCGGAGAGATGGCAAAAGATAAAGACCGAATTAAAAATCTGTAAATATTGTAAACCGCAGAGCTTCGTACGAATACGAGTTTTTAAGCAAGTATACGGCGGGCATTATGCTGCAAGGAACCGAAATTAAATCGATTCGGGAAGGGAACGTTAATTTACAAGACGGATTTTGCGTTTTTCAGAACGATGGCTTATGGCTGCTGCAAGTTACCATTGCCAAATACACCGAAGGTACCTACAACAACCACGAGCCCACGCGTCCGCGAAAATTGTTGCTTAACAAAAAAGAATTGAATCAGCTAAGTAAAAAATCGGAGGAGCAAGGGTTAACTATCATTCCCATCCGCTTTTTCATTAGCGAGCGGGGATTTGCCAAAGTGGAAATTGCCTTAGCCCGCGGTAAAAAATTGTACGATAAACGCGAAGATATTAAAGAACGCGATGTAAAAAGAGAAATGCAGCGTGAACGGTTTTAAATTAGATGTTCGAAGCAGGATATTAGATGTTCGACGAATACATGGAAATTATGTGAATAGGATAACAAGTATTGGTTAATCATCTATTATTTTAAAAAAATTAATTCCAATCATCGAACATCTAAAAATTTAAAAAAGAGTGGATTACGGAATATGTAGTTTAAGCTTAGTGCCGGTAAGAGCGGAACCTTCCGATAAAAGTGAAATAGTAACCCAACTTTTGTACGGTGAGTGTTACCAAATCCAGGGTTCTCAGGGGAACTGGCACCAAATCCAAATTGCCGCTGATGACTATCAGGGTTGGATAGACTTTAAACAACACTGTCCGGTAACACCCGACTATTTTATCGAATGGAAAGCCAACCCGCATCCGCGCGCCGTTGATCTAGTGCAAACAGTAAGTAGTGCCGTTACCCGCATACCTATTATGATTGGTAGTGTTTTGCCTTTTTTCGATGGCATTAACATCCGTATTAATGATCAGAAATATGTTTATAGCGGCCGGGCTACCAATAGTGCTTTGCCATTTAAAATCAATTTCTTCACTAAAATAGCGAACAGTTATTTAAAAACGCCTTACTTATGGGGAGGGAAATCTATATTTGGTATTGATTGCTCTGGGTTTGTACAGCAGGTTTTTGGTATATGTGGTTTTGCCTTTCCCCGCGATGCCTGGCAACAAGTATCTTTAGGTACTGAAGTTCATTTCGCAAATTTAACGCAACCCGGTGATCTGGCTTTTTTCGATAATGCCGAAGGAAGGATTATTCACGTTGGTATAATGCTGGAAAATCAACAAATTATTCATGCCCACGGCGAAGTACGTGTAGATATGCTTGACCATTACGGCATTTTTAATCACCAGCGAAAACGGTATACGCATCGTTTACGCATTATCAAAAGAATTTTGCCGCTAGCGAAATAAAATGTTCTACTTTTTTGTTCTTAACTGTATAGATTGGTGTTGCTAAACAAATGATTATTACGTATGTTAGGCAGGTTTCTTAGAAGTTTATGGATCAGAAAGTACTTATATTAAATCAGGATTACTCCGCTATTTCCCTTTGTAGTATTCATAAAGCCTTTATTTTGTTATTTTTGGAAAAAGCTGAACTAGTAGAGAAGCGCCATGGGGCTTTACGAACCATTAGTAAAACATTCCCGGTTCCATCCATTATTCGTTTGCAGCGTTACGTGAATGTGCCCTACAAAGGCATTGCTTTAAGTCGCCAGAACATCATGCGCCGCGATCAGTTTCGCTGTTTATACTGTGATTCTACCAAAAACCTGACAATAGATCATATTATACCACGATCAAGGGGAGGAGAGTCTAATTGGACTAACTTAGGCACAGCTTGTATGCGCTGCAATACTCGCAAAGGAGATCGAACTCCGGAAGAAGCAAATATGCTGTTAAAGCAAAAACCTAAAAAACCCAGTTTAACGTCGTTTTTGGTTTTGCATTCTGATACAATTGATCATAGCTGGCATACGTATCTGCGTTCTAAAAATTAAAATAGGCATTTTTTTAATTTTTTATCGCCTTAACGCAAACCAGGATTACTACTGCTGATCCTCCAAAACTTAATTTTCATTCTCTTCAAAAAATCACTACTTTTGCCATTCCATTCAAAATGAGTGGTTCTGGCAATTGCTGGAAAATCTTTAACCAAATTACCGGCAGAAAGCTCGACTGTTGGTTAGTAATTTAGAGCAATACTTTATGAGTACAAATATTGATGATTTTGACTGGGACAAATTTGAGTCTCAGAAGTTTGGCGGCGCTTATTCCAAAGATGAGCGAGCGCAGCTAGAAAAAATGTATGGTGATACCCTGAACACCGTGCAGGAAGAAGAAGTAATTAAAGGAACCATTGTAGGCATCACCGACCGGGACGTTATTCTGAACATTGGATTTAAATCGGATGGTTTAGTTCCACTTTCCGAATTCCGCGATCAGCCTGATATAAAAATTGGTGATGAAGTAGAGGTTTTTATTGAAGACCAGGAAGATCCTAACGGACAGTTAATTTTATCTCGCAAAAAAGCGAAAATTGTAAAGGCTTGGGATAATATTTACGGTGCTCTAGATAATGATACTATTTTAGAGGGCATGGTAAAACGCCGTACCAAGGGTGGTTTAATTATCGACCTATACGGAGTAGAAGCTTTCTTACCAGGTTCTCAAATCGACGTGAAGCCAATCCGTGACTTCGATGTATTTGTGGGTAAGAAAATGGAAGTGAAAGTAGTTAAAATCAACGCTGCTTTCGACAACGTAGTGGTATCGCATAAAGTACTCATCGAGAAAGATCTCGAGCAGCAACGCCAGGGTATCCTAAACAACCTGGAAAAAGGCCAGGTACTCGAAGGTGTTATCAAGAACATGACCAACTTCGGGGTATTTATCGACTTAGGTGGAGTAGATGGGTTACTGCACATTACCGATATTTCCTGGGGACGGATTAACCATCCGCAAGAAGTGTTGGAATTAGACCAAAAGGTAAACGTAGTAGTGCTGGACTTCGACGAAGACAAGAAGCGGATTTCTTTAGGCATGAAGCAGTTAACTCCTCACCCATGGGATGCCTTATCACCAGAGATTGAAGTGGGTTCCCGCATTAAAGGCAAAATTGTGAATGTGGCGGATTATGGTGCATTCCTGGAAATTTTACCGGGTGTAGAAGGCTTGATTCACGTTTCGGAAATGAGCTGGTCACAGCATTTGCGTAACCCGCAAGATTTTATTAAACAAGGTGATGAGATTGAAGCAGTAGTTTTAACCCTGGATCGGGACGAACGCAAAATGTCTTTAGGCATTAAGCAATTAACCGAAGATCCTTGGACGAAACAAGATGTTCTTCAGAAATACGGCGTTAGCACGCGTCATACCGGCGTAGTTCGTAATCTTACGAATTTTGGCTTATTCATTGAGTTGGAAGAGGGGGTTGATGGTTTAGTTCACGTTTCTGATTTATCTTGGACTAAGAAAATCAAACATCCTTCAGAATTTGTGAAGGTAGGAGAAACCTTAGACGTGGTAGTGCTGGAATTAGACGTTCCTAATCGGCGTTTAGCATTAGGCCATAAGCAACTAGAAGAAAATCCTTGGGACACTTTTGCCACTGTTTTCCACGTAGGTTCTATGCACCGGGCCACCATCCTGGAGAAAAACGATCGTGGAGCGGTATTAGAGTTACCTTACGGAATCGAAGGATTTGCTTATCCGAAGAACCTGGTGAAAGAAGACGGAACTACCGCTGAGGCTGGTGAATCGTTGGATTTTAAAGTAATGGAGTTTTCAAAGGAAGATCGTAAAATTGTATTGTCGCATTCTAACGTGTACACCGACGCGAAAGAAGAGGCGGCAAAAGCGGATAAATTTAAGAAAAAGCCAGGTACCCCAGGTATCGGAGCAGCGCCACAAGCGGCGAAACCTGCCGATAACAAGAAAAAAGAAGAAGTTAAATCTACTTTGGGCGATTTAGAAGCTCTTTCTGCGTTGCGTGAGCAAATGCAAAATAACGAAAAAGAAGTTGGTACTAAGAAACTGCAAGCAGCGGCTGATGCTAGATCGGCTACTGATAATTCACCAGAATCGGATACTAACGCTGCTGAATAAGTAAATTAATTAGCAGTAAATGAAAAAAGCGCCTGAGTATTCAGGCGCTTTTTTCATTTCTTTTTTGGTTTATATTTACTCTTTGAAATTAGATCACTAAAACTTAATAATAAATTCTTGTGGTTAGTGTTTGATAGAAATAGAAATGTACGTATGTTTGCACTCGCAAATACCCGGTAACGTGGCCGAGTGGCTAGGCTCAGCTCTGCAAAAGCTGCTACAGCGGTTCGAATCCGCTCGTTACCTCTTTTTATAAAAAAGCCTGAATGGGTATACCCATTCAGGCTTTTTTATAACTGTAGTTTACTCCTCTTAATCCTTATACTAGTTAATACTAATTGTACTTAATCGATAATACCCTTTTCAAGAGCAAATTTTACTAATGCAGCTGTGTTTTTAGCCTGCGTTTTCTCTATTAAATGTTGTCGGTGCGATTCAATAGTGCGTTTACTGGTAAATAGTTTATCCGCAATTTCGGCATTTGTTAATCCTTCCGCAATTAATCGCAAAACTTCTATTTCCCTTTTAGACAGATCACCAGGTTGACGTGTACCATTATTTTCTATTTTGGCTGTCGATGATTGCACGCGTTTTAAAAGATTTAAGGCAATTTCGGTACAAATAAAAAGATTGCCTGCGGCAATGGTTGTAATGGCGTAAATCATTTCTTCGCGGCCGGTATTTTTTAAAATATAACCCGATGCACCGGCATCCATCACTTTGGAAATGTAATTTTCATTATCCAACATAGAAAGAACCAATACTTTTTTATCCGGATGATTTTCCTTAATGTACTTCGTTCCTTCAAAACCATCCATCACGGGCATGTTAAGGTCCATGATTATTACGTCTACTTCTTTTTCGGGCAAAATCTCAATTAATTCTTGTGCATTGGAAGCTTCCCCTACTACCTCAATGGTTGCTTCATCTTTTAATAAAGATTTAATTCCGTCCCGGATAATTTTGTGATCGTCTACTAGTAATATATGAATCATCTTGAGTTGCTTTTAACTAAATTTTTAGTTGAATGCTGAAATAATGCCCCTGAAATATATTGCTCTATGATGTTAAATTCACTTGGCCAGAAAAAGCTTTGTGGAATGTACAATCAGTAACTCATACTAAATTTTTTAATCCAGGTAGTAATTTTAACTATTTAAATTTATAATTCTTATAAGTCAAAATTGCGACTCTTACAAAAATATTGTTTCTGATTAATACTGAAAATGTATTAATACGGATTAAATGAGTACAAACACGGGTTTTTACTATCTGCCACAATAACTACTGCTGAACATTAAGTTTTACCCTGAAATTTACTATACTTGTTCGAGATTCGATGAAGTAATTAACTTGGCTTTCAATTAATTACTCTAATTTAGGTATAGATGCATGTTAGGTAATCTGATTTAACCATGGAAATAAATACCTATTTAAAACAGGACCATTATCTTATTTCTATATCGGGTGATATTGATTCAGATAAACTCATTTATTTAAATAATAATCTAGATAAATGCCTGGAGGTCTCCACTCCGGCTATATTAATAGATTGTAACCATTTAACACATGTTTGCGTTGCTGGGTTGCGTTCTTTATTGCGTTATCAAAAGCTATTTCAAAACCAAAATAAAGTTATTGTTTTATTTGGGCTTCAACCTAAACTGGAAGCTGTATTTTTCGAAACCGGTCTGGATCGTTTTATTTCTCTTGCCTCTTCTTATAACCAAGCTTTAAACTTAATTCGCCGTAACTAAGCTACTTATCTTGTATTATAGTTACCTCCAGCTTTTCAAGTTTTTTATTGTAAGATTTAATACGGAACACATTGTCTACAAATACGGAATTATAGAAACCAGCGGGTTAGATTCAGAAGCATTTCATCTTTTTTGCTACTAAAACGAACTGCAACAGCAAGAAAACAGTGTTTTTTAAAATTTATCTCTTGCGCGGCTAAGCCTGTTTAGTGTGTATGAAATAAAGTCGGCGAAAGCTTTAAATAATAGTTGTTTGATGCTACAATATGACTAAAAAGAGAAAATCGTTGGAGCATAACTCCGAATGCCCTTTACCGAAAGGAGTTTTAATTGCCATTGGCGGAAAAGAGAATAAAGGTCAGGCCCCGGACCATGACTCAAATCAGATTAATAACGAAAATTTTATTCCCTTAGGAATTCTGGATTGTTTTAAAGCAGAGTTAAAAAAAGATAATCCTTTAATTGCTATTATCCCCACAGCCAGTTCGCTTCCTAAAGAGTCTGCTCAAGATTACGTACAGGCTTTTAAAAAATTAGGTCTAAACAACGTTTCCGTAATTGATATTCGGTGCCGGGAAGATGCGACTAAAGCAGAATACCTGCAGGCAGTGGAACAAGCCGATGGTATTATGTTCACCGGGGGCGATCAACTGCGATTAACGGCTATTCTGGGAGGAACCGAATTTTTAAATATTTTAAAATACCGGTATACTTACGATACCATTACCATTGCCGGAACCAGCGCAGGGGCTATGGCCATGTCCACGCCCATGATTTACGAAGGTCCTACCAACGGCGGGGGATTTTTAAAAGGAGAAGTGCGCATTACGACTGGGTTAGAGTTTTTAAAAGACGTGGCTATTGATACGCATTTTATCGCCCGGGGCCGGATGGTGCGCATGACCCAGGCTATTGCCACAAATCCGGGTTGTATTGGCATTGGTTTAGAAGAAGACACGGGCATTATTGTGCGGGACGGCCGCAATATAGAAGTTATTGGCAGTGGCCTGATTGTAATTGTAGATGGTCACCTATCCACCGAAACTAACGTACACTTAGTAGATACAGGCGCTCCGGTAACCATGCGTAATCTCCTCGTGCATATGCTGGGAGCCGGCGACCGGTACGAAATTAATATTGCCGATAGTTATCATAAATAGAAGTTCGAAGTAAAAATACCCTGTATAAACAACTTTACGAAATATTCCTTTTCATGGAAATCATTGACTTAAGGATCATGCGTGGTCCTAATTACTGGTCTGTTAAACACCCTAAAATAATTGTTTTAAAAATTGCTTTGGGTGAGTACTACCGCGTGTTAACCAATACTATACCCGGTTTTCCGGAAAGGTTAGAAGCCATGTTTCCGGAGATGTATGAGCACCGAGCTGCCGAAGGTGTTGAAGGTGGCTTTTTTAAAGCCGTACACGAAGGAACAACTATCAGCCACGTAGTAGAACATGTTGCCTTAGAATTACAGAAACTTGGTGGAATGGATTGTGGTTTTGGCCGCACGGCACCTGCCCCGGATGATGGAAGTGATTACGTTATCTTTTCGTATGAAGAAGAACGTGCTGGCGAATATGCCGCCAAAGCTGCCGTTCGTATTACGGAAACTTTATTAAAAAAAACAAAATACAATGTGCAGCGTGACATAGATAAACTGCACGAAATAAGAGAAGCAGAACACATTGGCCCAAGTACTTATTCTATCGTGGCCGAAGCCGTCAGCCGTAATATTCCTTATATCCGGTTAAACCGAAATTATCTTATTCAGTTAGGATATGGAGTAAACCAACAACGCATACAAGCCACCATGACCTGCCGGACCGCCCTTTTTGCCGCGGAACTAGCCGGCGATAAAAATGCTACTAAAGCCATGCTGGACGAGGCTGGCGTACCCGTGCCCCGGGGTACCACGGTGTACGATGCCACCGGATTAAAACAAGCTGTGGCCGAATTAGACTACCCTCTAGTAACTAAACCTTTAGACGGAAACCACGGGAAAGGAGCCACTATCCATATAAAAAGTTGGAAAGAGGCCTTAAAAGGCTTTAACGATGCCCAAAAATATTCCGAAGCAGTTATTGTGGAGCAGTTTATTCAGGGTTTCGATTTTAGGCTATTAGTTATTAATAAAAAGTTTGTGGCGGCGGCCAAACGTACTCCCGCCATGGTAGTAGGTGATGGCGTATCCACCATTCAGGAATTAATTGATCAAGTTAATTCTGACCCTCGGAGGGGAGTGGGACATGAGAAAGTGCTTACTAAAATTAAAGTAGATAAGCAAACCAATGCTATTTTAAGAGATAAAGAATTAACTGTAAAATCAATATTACCGCCCGGCGAAGTTTTATTTTTAAAAAGTACGGCTAATATAAGTACAGGTGGTACGGCTACTGATGTTACCGATATGATAGACCCGTATAATGTATTGATGGCCGAACGAATTGCCGGCATTATCGGGTTAGATGTTTGCGGTATAGACGTAATGACCACCGATATTGCGATTCCTTTAAATGAGGCTAGGGGAGCAGTTTTGGAAGTAAACGCTGCTCCTGGTTTCCGGATGCATATTTCCCCTACCGATGGTTTACCCCGTAATGTGGCCGAACCGGTGATAGATATGCTGTTTCCCCGGGGGTGTCCGTCGCGAATACCCATTATTGCGGTCACGGGTACCAACGGCAAAACCACTACTACTCGTTTAACGGCGCATATAATTAAATCGGGGGGATACCAGGTTGGCTTTACTACTACCGATGGTATTTATATTCAAGATAGATTACTCGAAAAAGGAGACACTACCGGCGCTCGCAGTACTGAATTTGTGTTAAAAGATCCAACCGTGAACTTTGCCGTGCTGGAGTGTGCCCGAGGTGGCATGTTGCGTTCAGGTTTAGGCTTTCATCATTGCGATGTAGGAATTGTGACCAACGTAGCTGCTGACCATTTAGGATTACGGGATATTAATACACTGGAGGATATGGCCCGGGTTAAAGCAGTTGTTCCCAGAACTGTTTCTCCGGATGGCTACGCAATTTTGAATGCCGATGATGATTTGGTTTATGCCATGGGAAAAGAGGTAAGCAGCCGGATAGCCTTTTTTAGTTTAGATGAAAACAATCCCCGAATAGCAAAGCATATTGCCAAAGGTGGTTTGGCTGCGGTTTTAGAAAACGGGTACATCTCTATTTTTAAAAATAGTTATAAAGTTCGGGTCGATCGAGTGGCAGATATTCCACTTACTTTTGGCGGAAGAGCCCGGTTTAATATTGAAAACGTGCTAGCTGCCACTCTAGCGGCGTACGTGTCGCATATACCCGTAGATGACATAAAAACAGCCTTGCGCACTTTTATTCCTTCACCGGCTAAAACGCCCGGCCGCATGAATTTATTCCGTTTTCCAAATTTTGAAGTTCTGGTTGATTATGCACATAATCCGGCGGGGTTAAAAGCAATTGGCGAATTTTTAAATAGTACCCATCCTACTCGCAAAGTAGGAATTATTGCGGGAGTGGGCGATCGGCGAGATGAAGATACTATGGAGTTAGGTAGGATAGCTGGTGAACTGTTTGATGAAATTATCATTCGGCAGGATAATGATTTGCGGGGTGGTAATCCGGAGGAGATAGTACGATTACTAACCCAAGGCATTCAATACGCAGGAGAAAGAGAAATAAAAGTAATCCCGGAAGAGATGCGGGCTATTGCTTACGCTCTGGAAAATGCTACTCGTGATTCTTTTATCTGTATATTCTCCGAACAAATTTCCGAAGCCATTAAAGTAGTTGAAAATTTTCGGGTAACTCAGGATCAACGCATTTTAGTGGATTAAAGCGCACAATTTTTAAATCAAAAAGCCGGGCGAATAACTACTCGCCCGGCTTTTTGATTTAAAAATTATAAAATATTATTTTAATGTAAAGTTAGATTTACCAATAAGTACCCCATCGGCGTACAATTCTACGGTATGAGCTCCTCGCTTATAAGCTGCGCCTTTGGCATAAACAAACGATACGTTTTGCTGCGTATTATCAAAAACAATATCGCGTTTAGCGGTAAAGTAAGTTTCCTGGCCATCCAGCATAAAAGTGCCGGAACCAGTAGCTAGGTTATAAACAGCGGCACCATCCGGCTCAATTAAACGCATTAAAACTTCTTTGGCTTCTTTTTGCGCAACTTCGTTTTTGGCCAGATTAAAAGAAACTTTAATTTTTTCTACTTTTTTAGCGCGGAACTCTGCTTCATCGTCTTCTTTTTCTTTGCCGCGCTTGTTAATTATATTTATCTGAATATTTTCCGCTTCTAATCGCGAGGCCAAAGCTACTTTTTCGGTAAGGGAGGTGTTAGTTGATTTCAAAACCTTTAACGTATCTGAAAGTTGCGTGCTGGCCGTTTTAAGCTGCGTATTTTCGCCGTTAAGGATCTCGTTATCAGCTTTTAATTTAGCAATTTCTGCATCTTTTTGTTTTAGCTGATTCTCTAAGTTAGCGGCGCGCGCTTTAAATAACCGCTGATCTTTCAGGCTAAATGAACTGTTGCGAAAAGATTGTAATTTTAATAAATCTGCGTTAATAGAAGCAATCCGGGTTTCCAAAGAATCATTAGCTACACCTAGTGCTTGTAATTCCTGACTTTGCCGTTCAAAATCAGCTTTTAAAGCTTCATATACTTTAATTTGGTTTTCAAGTTCACTATTCTTAACCCGGATAACTTCTTCTTTTTCCTCGACTTGCTGCGTTTTCTGGTGTTGCATGTAAAACAAAATGCCGTTAATGGTTAACAGCACAATAATAAGCCCTACTACCAGCAATTTTCGGTTATTATTAGAATTATTTCCTTCGGGTAAAGTTCCAGCCATTGGGTTTTTTGATTTTGTTTCCATTAGTTTATAATATGCACGTTATACAAAAATACTCTTATATCATTCGATTGCAAGTGTCCTTTTATAAATACTTACCTGAATAATCAGGGAGCCGGAAAACCTGATAGGAATAGGGCAGAAGCAATAAATTTGATTATTTACCAAGCGCTGTTTCAATAATCTTGCCACTTACCGGTTGGTTAGTTTTTAAAAATTTTAAATTATTATAGCTAAATCTTGTTTCTGTTATATATGAAGATGCAATTACTAGTTTTGACCTTACTTAAATATTGCTTTAATATTAAATTCTAAGTTGTTTAAAGTAAATTATTGATGGCATCAATTAAGATTTTCATCCGCGCAACCCTTGCGAAATTTAAAAAATTTATCATTGTTGATTTATGAATTAATCAAGTCGCTATAATTTTCTCCAATTTTTAACTCGATTATTTTGTAGCAAAGAATACTTTTTAAATCAATATCTTTACCGCGGATTATAAATAATTTGATTACCTACTCACCAAATTGTTTCATTATGATTGCTATTCCCGGATTAAAATATGCAGATTCGAACAATTTCTTTTTAATGGCTGGACCTTGTGCCATTGAAGGGGAAGAAATGGCTTTAGAAATTGCGGAGAAAATAAAACTGATTACCGATAAACTTCAGATACCTTGGATTTTTAAAGGATCTTACCGGAAAGCTAATCGTTCCCGCATTGATTCTTTTACCGGAATTGGCGACGAAAAAGCATTACGAATTTTAAAAAAGTAAACGAAGAGTTTCAAGTGCCTACCGTTACCGATATTCACGAAACATCCGAAGCTGCAATGGCAGCCGAGTATGTGGATGTCTTGCAAATTCCGGCTTTTTTATGCCGGCAAACGGATTTATTGGTAGCGGCTGCGCGCACAGGTAAAGTAGTAAACGTTAAAAAAGGCCAATTTCTCTCCGGAGAAGCCATGAAGTTTGCAGTTGACAAACTAATAGAGTCAGGGAATGATAAAGTAATATTAACTGACCGCGGTAATTCTTTTGGATATTCGGACTTAGTTGTGGATTTCCGAAATATTATGGCTATGAAAGCCCACCAGGTACCCGTTGTAATGGATGTTACACATTCTTTGCAACAACCCAATCAAGCTTCGGGAGTTACCGGGGGTAAACCAGCCCTCATCGAAACAATTGCTAAAGCCGCTATTGCGGTAGGAGCCGACGGGCTATTTATCGAAACACATCCTAATCCAAGGGTAGCCAAATCTGATGGCGCCAACATGCTTCCGCTGGATCAACTAGAAAATCTATTACTAAAATTATTACAGATCAGAAAGGCCATAACTACTTAATAACGGATATTAAAGTGCTGCTTAGGTTGATTTTTACGAAAAAAAACTATTCCCAAATAGAATAGGTCGATAGAAATCATTACTTCCGGGTGAGTGCATATATGCTGCCAAGCCTGCTGCATTTCTTCTGACCAATAAATATCGTCGAAAACAAAAACGCTGGTTTCTTTTTTTTGGTGAGGCACCATTCAAAATACCGTAAAGTAGGCTCGAAACGATGATTACCATCAAATAAAACAAAATCAACTGAATTTAACTGTGATAATAAAATAGGCAGCGTTTCCTCAAAATTACCGGTAATTACCTGAACATTGCGCAGCTTTAATTTTTTTAAATTTAGTTGTGCCTGCTGCGCCGTAGCGGGGCAACCTTCTAAAGTATAAACGCTGGCTTGTTTTCGGGCAGCTGCTAGATAAGCTGTGGTAAGCCCCAGCGAGGTGCCAATTTCTAAAATTGTATGTGGTTGTTGAAAATTAACCAACCGGAATAAAAGATGAGCTAAATGCGGTGGATTAGCTGCATCTAAAGCAATTTGCCGGATAGATTTAGTTGCACTATTTTTAACCCGGGATCCGGCGCCATAATCCCTTACCGGAATTTTATTTGGGCGGGAATACAAACTACGGCGTAGGTTTTCAATTTCCGGAAATACGTAGAAACTACCGGTATGGCGAATAACTCTGTTATAAAGATTAAAAACAAAAGGAGAATGGATGCCGTGTAAGCGCGAAGATTTAAAAAAATGTTGCAGGTACAGGAGTACTTGCCGGAAAGCGAAAATCAATAGTAAATAATTAATTTAATTTATACGGTACAATCAATACAAATTCTGGAATATTAACCGTAAATAAACTGCCGTCTACTAAACGTTCCATGGTATAATTCCCGCGCATTTTACCAATGCCCGTTTTTAAATTGCAGCCCGATACATATTCGTGCGATTCGCCGGGTTCCAATACGGGTTGCTGCCCAACCACACCTTCTCCTTCTACTTCCCGTACTACAGCGTTAGAATCATAGATGTACCAATGCCTCCGTAATAACTTTACGGTAAACTCACTGTTATTCTCAATAATAATTTTATAAGCAAAAACAAAATGCTGCTGGGTAGGGCTGGAGTAATCGGGTAAGTAATTGGTGGTTACCGTTATTTTAACGCCTTCGGTGGTGGTGGTATCCATAATGCAAGCTTTTTTGTTGATTAATAACACCTAATTTTAGCCAATAGTTTTTGTAAAACAAGTAAATAAATAAAAAATACTGTTTTTGAGATAATTTTTAAACAGACGAACTAGTATGAATGTAAAAATAGAAAAAAGCTGGCAGAACGAATTACAGCCGGAGTTTGAAAAAGAATATTTTAAAAATTTGATTCAATTTGTAAAATCAGAATATGTTACGCACCCGGTTTATCCACCCGGTAGCCAAATTTTTAATGCATTCGATAAATGTCCCTTAGAACAAGTAAAAGTGGTTATCATCGGGCAAGATCCTTATCATGGTCCTGGTCAGGCGCATGGTTTGGCTTTTTCTGTAAACGAAGGCGTAGCAATGCCTCCTTCTTTACGCAATATTTTTAAAGAAATACACGACGATTTAGGGAAACCCCTTCCCAAGAGTGGCAACCTGGAACGCTGGTCTCAGCAAGGTGTTTTGTTATTAAATGCTACTTTAACCGTTAGAGCCAATACTGCTGGTTCGCATCAAAAAAAAGGCTGGGAAGAATTTACGGATGCGGTAATTGAAATAGTTTCGGAGAAAAAAGAACATCTGGTATTTATGCTTTGGGGAGCATACGCGCAGAAAAAAGGCCTTATAATCGAACAAAAAAACAAACACTTAATTCTGAATGCCGCACATCCATCTCCTTTTGCCGCCGACAAAGGTTTTTTTGGTTGCCGGCATTTTAGTAAAGCCAACGTCTATTTAAAAGAACATGGTTTACCAGAAATTAATTGGTAAGCACAGCTAGCTACTAGGATTAGTTGCTAAACAAAATGGGACTATACTTTTAGCCCCATTTTGTTCTAAATTATAAATATTTGATAACTAGTGGATAATGTTAAATATGCGGTTCCATCGGATTTTACCGCCTATTCCTCCATTCGGATTGGCCGACATCCAGATCAGAACCGCTTTACCAACAATATGATCTTCGGGCACAAAACCCCAGAACCGGGAGTCAGCGGAATTATGCCGATTATCGCCCATCATAAAGTAATAATTTTGCTTGAAAGTGTAGGTCGTGATTTCTTTTCCATTAACAAGAATGTGATCTCCTTTTACTTCCACATTTTCATTGCCTTCGTACTTCCGGATCACTGTTTCGTATAAAGGTACCGTCATGGAATCGAGGGTTATAGTTTGGCCTTCTTTCGGCACTTGTACAGGACCATAATTATCTTTATTCCATTTAAACCGGGAAGGCAAGTTAGGATACACACTTGGATCAGCTACCCCGGCCGGATCTTTTAGTAGTTGCACTTCCTTGATAAAAGACATGGCTTTTAACTTTTCGGCTGTTTCGGGTAAGGTATGAATGATATAACCGCCCTGCACTAAATTTACATCGGTAATATCATTTTCCTCAAACACTACTTTCTCGTTAATGGCTCCGTTTGGAATTAGGTAATAACTATATTGTGCTTTCGGCGGGTCAGCTTCCGGTTTATCGTTGACGAACACTTTCATGTCGCGTATTTCTATTTTATCACCAGCTATCCCTATACACCGTTTAATGTAATTAGTCCGCAAATCAGCCGGATATTGATCTTCGGGTGGATAGTTGAAAACAACTACATCATTATTCTTTACACTGGAAAAACCGGGTAAACGATGCGATTGCAACTGAATAGCTTTAGAATAAGAAGGTATGTTGGTGCCCCAAATAGTTTGATGGGTAAGCGGAACCTGCAAGGGAGTACGAGGAGTGCGTGGTCCGTAATGGAGTTTGCTCACAAACAAATAATCGCCTACCAATAAAGATTTCTCCATGGAAGGAGTTGGAATAGTATAAGCTTCAAACGTGGCCCACCGGATTAAAGTAGCCGCCACTACTGCAAATAAGATGGCATCTCCCCACTCCCGGAAAAAGCTTTTAGGTGGTTTCGGCTTTTTCTCTGTTTTTGTTAATATTTTGCTATTCATAAGAACTTTAATCCTGTAATTTACAAATTTAGCATATCTTTCATTCCAAATACGCCTTTTTTATTTTGCAGCCATTCGGCCGCCATTACCGCTCCCTCGGCAAAACCAGTACGGCTGTGGGCATCGTGCATTAATTCAATCGTATCATTCTCGGACTCGTACCGCACTATGTGGGTACCTACCACATTACCGATACGATCGGAAGTGATGCTGATTTTATCTGTAGCTTGATCGGGCGCTAATAACCAGCCTTGCTTACCCGGGTAATTCGCTTGAATGCCATCTACCACCGTAATAGCGGTACCGCTGGGTTTGTCAACTTTTTGGGTGTGGTGGATTTCTTTTACCGATACTTGGAAATGCGGGTAATCCTGCATTTTACGGGCTACATACTCATTAAAATGAAAAAAGAGATTTACCCCGACGCTGTAATTAGAAGCATAAAAAAACGCCCCTTGGTTGGCTTCACAGATAGCGGTAGCTTCTGCAAAACGATCGAGCCAGCCCGTAGAACCACATACCACCGGTATATTATTTCGTAAGCAATAGCTTACATTGTTAAAAGCCGATTCCGGGTGGGTAAATTCTATGGCAGCATCTACGTTGGCTCCAGTGAATGTTGAGAGTAAGTGGTGATTTGTAACATCAATTGTTCCAACGATTTCGTGGCCGCGCTGGGTAGCAAGTTGTTCGAGGGTGCGGCCCATTTTACCGTAGCCAATTAAGAGTAGGCGCATTAGTTATTTAAATTAAATTTAAAAGCAACTCCGGGAGCATATTGAAAGCCTGGTCCCTGAATAATGGAGGGTTCAACTTTAAAGGATAATTCGTCGCTTATATCAAAGCCTTTTAAATGGGCATCCACGTAGGCTTCGCTCACATTCAGCCCCAGTAATAATAAACCAAAAATTATGTTGTAGTCCCGATAACGCCGGTAATTTTCAACTCCTCTGGATAAATACTGTAAGTGTCTGTCTTCATCTGTAACTCCTTTATCATTTGTAAATCTAGCAGCGAATACATCCACAGTGGTCGAATCTCCATCTGTAGCAACAGCCAGAGAAGATCGAAATAAAAGATAGTTCTTGTGCCATTTATTAAAAAAAAAGCCGATAGTAATACCCCCAGCATAAATGATGGGTATTTTCCAATAACTTTTGTTATAAAATTGACCAGCGCCCGGAATAATGGTAGAATACAGGGCGGCGCGGGAGGGTTTATCCCAGGATTTTAAAGTACCCAATAAGCCACGGGAAAGTGAGTCCGGAGTAGTTTTAGTTGTAGTTACAACGGTGGAATCGCTGCTGGTGGTTATTGTCTGACCTTTAACGGTTAAGATGCAAAAGTAACACAGCAAGCTTATTACTACTAGAAACCGGATCCGCTTCATGGTTAATAATTTAAAATTTCCAGGATCCGGTTTAAATCATCTACCGAAAGAAAAGGAATTTTGATTTCACCTTTACCTGCCGCGTTGGATTTAACTTGAATTTTGGTGCCGAAGTGCGTAGATAACCGCGTTTCTACTCTTTTAATTTCGCCGGCTTGTGGATGTTCTGATAACTCCGGTTTAGCAGGTTCAGGCTTCGAAGTATTCTCAATACTGAGCTGACGAACCAGTTCTTCTACCTTACGCACCGATAAGTCTTCCGCTACAATTCGTTTGTAAACTTCCAGTTGCTTATCTATGTCGGAAATATTAATGAGGGCCCGGGCGTGCCCCATGCCAATTTTACTATCCCGTAAACCAACTTGAATATCGGGTGGCAGTTTTAGTAAGCGTAGGTAATTGGTAACGGTCGTTCTTTTTTTACCAACCCGATCGCCTAGTTCTTCTTGTTTTAAATTGCATTCACTGAGTAATCGTTGGTAGGAGAGGGCTATCTCTATGGCATTCAGGTTTTCCCGCTGGATATTTTCAATTAAAGCCATTTCCAACATTTGTTGGTCGTTGGCTTGCCGGATAAAGGCGGGAATGACCTCTAAATTAGCTAGTTTAGAAGCTTGTAAGCGGCGCTCGCCCGAAATTAACTGGTACGTGTTTTCGGATAGTTTACGAACTGTTATGGGCTGGATAATGCCTTGAACTTTAATAGATTCGGCTAGTTCTTCTAAAGCTTCCTTGTCAAAATGAGTACGGGGCTGAAAGGGATTGGTTTGAACAGATTGGATGGGAATACCAGCAATGGCGTTAACTGCCACTTCGGGGGTATTTGCAGTTTCTTCTTTCTTGTCGTAACTTCCGGTAATAAGGGCATTCAATCCCCGACCCAATCCTCCTTTTTTCTTTATTTGGTTTTTATTTTCAGACATTAGATGCTTCTGCTTTGAAACTGCTTTCCCGGGAATGCTATTGGTAAAATAAATGAAACAGTTCGCCCGGAATTATCGTGCTTGAACAACCGCGTTTTTTTCCACAATTTCGCGGGCCAGGTTCAAATAACTGATGGCTCCTTTGCTATCGGCATCGTGCATAATAGCCGGCAAGCCAAAACTAGGCGATTCGCTTAATTTCACATTACGCGGAATAATGGTATCAAATACCATTTGCTGAAAGTGCAGTTTAACTTCTTCTACTACCTGGTTCGATAACCGGAGTCGCACATCATACATGGTAAGCAGAATGCCTTCAATCTCCAATTCCTGATTTAAACGCGATTGAATAATTTTAATTGTGTTTAATAGTTTACCTAAACCTTCCAGGGCAAAATATTCGCATTGAACCGGGATAATAACGGAATTGGCAGCCGTAAGCGAATTTACGGTGATTAACCCTAGGGAAGGCGAACAATCAATAATGATAAAGTCGTACTTATCCTTAATAGGAGTAAGGGCTTCCTTCATCTTTTCCTCCCGGTTAGGCAGGTTAATCATCTCTACTTCAGCCCCAACCAAATCAATGTGCGAGGGAATAAGGTCTAAAAAATCAATAGATGACGATATAATGATGTCAGCCGCATTAATGCCGTCGACCATGCACTCGTAAATGCTGGTAGAAATATCTTTTGGATCGTATCCGATACCTGACGTAGCATTAGCCTGTGGGTCGGCATCTACCAACAAAGTTTTGTACTCCAAAGCTGCCAGGCTTGCCGCCAGGTTAATAGCTGAAGTAGTTTTGCCTACACCGCCTTTTTGATTGGCTACTGCAATTATTTTTCCCATGGTGATGCGTTGTTCCTGAGCTTATTATATGGTTGTAGTTTCGCCAATTGCAAGTAAAACCAATTTTTTGTTTGCTTGCTGGGCAGTTTGTGAAGCCGCTTCTTTATTTAGCTGAATATTCGGAAAAGTATCGTAATGCATCCCTATTATCTTATCTGCATTTACCCAGTCTGCGGCCACTACGGCATCTTCTATATCCATGGTTAAAGCATCGCCAATGGGCAGAAAAGCAACATCCACTTTTTTAAACCGGTCGGCAATCAGCTTCATGTCGTAAGTTAAAGCCGTATCCCCCGCAAAGTAAATTACCTTATCTTTCGTTTGTATCACGTAACCTGCCGGATTACCTCCATAGGATCCATCGGGAAGAACACTGGAGTGCACGGCCGTAACCATTTTTACCAAACCAAAAGGCAGCGCGGTTTTACCGCCAATATTCAGGTGCACTAAATTTTCTATACCTTTTTCTTTAAACCATTCGGCAATATCGTAGATCGCAACTAAGGTGGCGTTATCTTTTTTTAAAAAAAACTCAGCATCCGCCATGTGGTCTTGGTGGCCATGTGATAAAAGAATGTAATCGCAAGTAATAGCTTCTTTATCAATGTTTTTGGCTAATGCATTGTACGTGATAAATGGGTCAGTAAGTACTTTCGTACCATCAAAATCAAATAAAAAACAAGAATGGCCCAGATACGTTACGTTCATAAAAAGATTAGTAATCGGTATTAATTTTATACTCTTAAGCTGCCGCAAAGATATACTATTTTGGGGAGAAATTTTATTTTGAATGAGGAGACCTATATTATTTTTCTATTGCCTGTTGGCTTTAATCAGTGGCTGCAAAAACCAGCGCACCCAAGCTACAAACAACAAAGTATTTCGTTATAATCAGCCGGAATCTTTAACTTCTCTGGACCCAGCTTACGCTCGCAACCAGGGTAATATTTGGGCGGTAACGCAATTGTATAACGGATTAGTGGAACTGGATCAGCAATTAAAACCGGCTCCGGCTATTGCCCGATCCTGGGAAATCTCCCCGGATGGTAAAAGGTATGTATTTCACCTGCGTTCCGATGTTTATTTTCACGACCATCCGGTGTTTAGCCAAGGGCAAGGCCGGAAAGTTACCGCTGCTGATTTTGTGTATTCCTTTAAACGCATTCTGGAGCCTAAAACAGCCAGTACCGGTAGGTGGGTTTTTAAGGGGAAAGTGCTGGAGAATGCTAATGGGCAAGTTTCAGATACGTGTTTTAAAGCGCAGAACGATAGCACATTATTCATTTATCTAAAAGAGCCTTTTATCCCGTTCTTAGGTATTTTGAGTATGCCTTATGCCTTTGTATTGCCTTTTGAAGGTGTAAAGTTATATGGCAAAGATTTTAGAAGCAATCCGATTGGTACCGGACCTTTTCGGTTTAAATTATGGGACGAAGAGAATGCTATAATACTCCATAAAAATCCCCATTACTGGAAAAAAGATGCCAGCGGTAAACCTTTGCCCTACCTGGATGCGGTACAGATCTCGTTTATTAATGACCGTAAATTAGAATTTTTAACTTTTCAGCAAGGAAAAATTGATTTTTTATCTGGCGTAAAAGGTAGTTCTAAAGATTTGATTTTTAACCCGGATGGTACTGTGCAGCAAGATTTCGCCGGTAAGTTCCGGATACAAAAAATGCCTTACTTAGATACCGAATACATTGGCTTTCAATTAGATTTGAAGAACCTACCGGAAAATAATGCCGCCTTCCGGGACAAACGCGTTCGGCAAGCTTTGAACTACGCGATTAACAAGCCAGCTTTAATTATGTATTACCGCAATAGTTTGGGTATTCCGGGGTACTCAGGCATGGTGCCGCCACCTTTACCTTCTTTTAATTATAAAGTTGTTGGTGGCTATAGCTACAATCCTGCTAAAGCCCGCCAATTATTGGAAAAAGCCGGTTATGGCTTAAAAAATAGCTTACGTTTGCGTTTAAATACCGTGGCGGAGCACAAAGAAATTGCCGAATATATGCAGAAAAACTGGGCGGAAGTGGGCGTACAAGTTGATATAAGCATTAGTCAATTTCCGGCGCACCAGGAAGCCGTAGATAATGGCCGCTCAGGCTTTTTCATGAAATCTTGGTTTGGTGATTACCCGGATGCAGAGAATTTTCTAGCGTTGTTTTACAGTCCTAACTTTTCGCCGGCGGGCCCAAATAAAACACATTTTAAAAATACCACTTATGATCGCTTATATGAGCAAGCCCGGCTGGAGCAAAATGAACAAAAACGGTTTGCCTTGTACCAAGCCATGGATAAGATTGTAGTAGAAGAAGTGCCGGTAATAGTCTTATTTTACGATGAGGTTGTCCGGCTTACCCAAAACAATATAAAAGGGCTGCAAGCCGATGCTATGAATAACTTAAAATTAGAAAAAGTAGATAAAATCTGAATCGCGGATTTTCGCAGATTACACAAATTTTTTTAAAAATTATAGATCAAGCAATCTGAATGGACTAATCTGAATGCCTAAATTCTGGATGTGTTCACATTCATCTTATTGCCGGCTTAGCCTAATATTTAAAAATTTATCTATCATAATACCCACAATATTATCTTTAAGTATATAAGCATAAAGCCCTACTTTTTAAAAAAGTAGGGCTTTTTAGTAAGTATTGAATCAGCGTAATTTGTGTAATCCCCGAAAATCTGCGATCTATTTTTTACTGCCTTTTTTCTGTTGGGCTTCCCGCTCAGAGGCCGCTTTCATGGCTTCTTGCAAGCGTTTTTGGAAACCACCGGGCTGTTTGTTTTTGTTTTTCTCTTTATTAGAAATAAGTTTTTCCCGGATTTTATCTTCGTCTACAAAGCGTTTAATTAACTCTTGCTGTCCGAAGGTAATAATGTTGGCTACAAAGTAATAAAAGCTTAAGCCAGCCGGTAAAGAGTTTACCACAAACAAAAACACCAAAGGCATTAAGTAAGAATAAAACTTCATTGGTCCTTGAATACTGGTGTTTACCTGGTTATTTGACCAAGTATACAAGATGGTAGAGGCCGTCATTAAGAGGGTAAACATACTCACGTGGTTACCATAAAAGGGAATAGTAAACGGTAAGCGGGCAAATACATCGTACGTCGAAAGATCCTGCGCCCATAAGAATGGCTCTTGCCTTAATTCAATCGAGTTCGGGAAGAAGTTAAATAAGGCAAATAAAACCGGAATCGAAAGCACCACCGGAATACAGCCGCTCATGGGATTAACTCCTACTTCGCTGTAAAGCTTCATGGTTTCCGATTGCGTTTTCTGCATGTCCCCGTCGTTTTTTTCTTTAATGGCATCAATCTCGGGTTTCAAAACCCGCATTTTAGCCATAGAGAGGTAAGACTTGTAGGTTAATGGAAACAACAAAGTTTTTATAAACAATACCAGTAAAACGATTATAATACCGTAACTGCTAATAAAACGCTCCAAAAAGTGGAACACCGGAATAATCAATAACTTGTTTACATAAGAAAAAATACCCCAACCTAATTCTAGGTTTCGCTCAAAGTCAAAAGGTAGTTGCTTTAAGACGGTAAAGTCATTCGGGCCAAAAAAGTAAGTAAATTCACCTCCATTCCCAAGTACATCGTTCACCGGAATAGCCAGGGTAGTGGCAAAGGTTTTTACCTCGGTGGTATCGGCCTGATTAAAGCTAACTTTTAAATCACCGCTGGCGAAAGTATTTTTAGCTATAATAGCAGCCGAAAAAAAGTTTTGCTTGTTCGATACCCATTTAATAGGCGTCTCTAATTTTTTTGTATCGGTTTCATTAGCTTTCCCTACTAAATAGTCAAAATCATCTTCGGCCATCATCACGTTTAAGCGCGAATGATCCCGGTTTTGTTTTAAGTCAAATTCGGTTTTTTTTAAACGATCATTCCAATTGAAAGTCAAAGGTTTATTAGCAACTATTTGATTTAATCCTTTAAAATTAACCTTGTAATCTAAAGTAAAACCATCAGAGGCTAAAGTATACGTTTGATTGATTGATTGACCCGCTCCTACCTCCGCGCTAAAGGCTAAAACCTGGGCTCCGTTCTGATTTGTAACGGGCTGGGCTTTAAAATATAAATCAGACAACCGGATAGCTTTACCGGAATTCGTTAGAAAAGTTATGTCGGCGTAACTACTTACTTTATCAAATAAAATTAAAGGCTTTTTATCCCAGGTTTTGTAGTTCTTCAATAATACTTCGTCTACTTTACCGCCTTTATTGCTTAAGGTAATCCGCAGGTTTTTGTTCTCCAGAATAACTTCCTGGGCGGTACCTTGCGCTAAAGCGCCAAACTCACCTAGCGTTTTAGCCCGAACAGAATCCGGGATAGTAGCGGGTGTAATAATGGTACTGAAATTGGTACTGGCGGTAGTAGTTTGTTGTTCCTGAGCGGGTTTGGGGGGCGCTTTGGGAGCAAAGAATGTCATGTATACGATCAGCAGGACCGAAATAATAACTAAGCCTACTGCTTGATTTTTCTCCATATTGTGTTGGTACTAACCTTTTAAATAATCGTTTTTAGTTTTGGTGTGTTGTATGGCCGCTTTTATAAATTTTACAAATAGCGGATGCGGATTTAAAACAGTGCTTTTTAGTTCAGGATGGTATTGCGCGGCTACAAACCACGGATGGTTTTGAAGTTCAATCACTTCTACCAGGTTAGTGTCGGGGTTAATGCCCGTGGCCAACATGCCGTTTTCTTCAAATGCTTGCAAATATTTATTATTGAACTCGTAGCGGTGGCGGTGCCGTTCACTAATTTTCGTTTTACCGTAGATATGCTGCGCCCGGCTTCCTTTTCTTAACTCACAAATATAGGAACCCAACCGCATAGTACCACCTTTCTGCGTTACATCTTTCTGATCCTCCATTAAATCAATAACCGGATTAATGGTATTGGGGTTCATTTCGGTAGAAGCAGCATCGGATAAACCCAAAACATTACGGGCAAACTCCACCGCGGCGCATTGCATGCCCAGGCAAATTCCCAAAAACGGAACGTTACGCTCCCGCACGTATTTAATAGCTTCCAGCTTGCCTTCAAAGCCACGACTCCCAAAGCCCGGAGCTACTAAAACCCCGTCGCTTTTGCCCAAGAGCATATCAATATTATCGCGGGTGAGGTATTCGGATTGAATGGTTTTAATCCGGACTTTGCACTCGTTGGCGGCGCCTCCGTGAATAAAAGCTTCGATAATAGATTTATAAGCATCGGGTAGCTCAACGTATTTCCCTACTAAAGCAATATGTACTTCTTCCGTCGGATTTTTTAAACGACCCAAAAACTCTTTCCAGGAATCCAGGTTTAATTCGTGTTTACCCGATAATTTTAATTTTTTGATTACCCGATCGTCGAGCTTTTCTTTTTTCATCATCAGCGGCACGTCGTAAATGGTTTCGGCATCCAGCGATTCGATGACCGAGTTCACTTTTACGTTGCAGAACAACGCAATTTTCTTGCGCATCTCCAGCGGGATCGGATGTTCGGAGCGGCACACCAGAATATCCGGTTGTACCCCGGCTTCCGAAAGCGCTTTCACGGAGTGTTGGGTAGGCTTGGTTTTTAATTCGCCGGCTGCTTTTAAGTAAGGCAGCAAGGTTAAATGGATCACCAAAGAATCGGACTGCGGTAATTCCCAACGCAGTTGCCGAACCGCTTCGATAAAGGGCAGCGATTCAATATCGCCTACGCAACCACCAATTTCCGTAATCACAATGTCGTACTCCCCGGTTTGGCCCAGCAACAACAACCGGCGCTTAATCTCGTCGGTGATGTGCGGAACCACCTGCACCGTTTTGCCTAAATAGGCCCCTTGGCGCTCCTGGGTAATTACGTGGTTGTAAATTTTACCCGTGGTAACATTATTGGCCTGCGAAGTAGGAATATTTAAAAAACGCTCGTAATGACCCAAGTCCAAGTCGGTTTCAGCGCCATCGTCGGTTACAAAACACTCGCCGTGTTCGTAAGGATTTAAGGTACCGGGGTCGATGTTAATGTAAGGATCGAATTTTTGGATGGTCACGGAAAAGCCTCTGGCTTGTAATAATTTGGCAAGTGAAGCGGAAATAATGCCTTTACCGAGCGAGGAAGTAACACCCCCCGTAACAAAAATATATTTAGATTCCATAAGTATTTTGCGGCTTATGGGATACAAAGTTACGGTATTATTCCGAGTTATCGGTTATATATTTCTGAGGATTTCTAAAATATACCAATAGCTCAAGCTAGTGGTTAAATAGTTAATATAAAGAATTTAATACAAAGCTGATTTGCTTCCTACTGTTTCCTTGGCTCCAAATTTTAGCCGGAGCCAATGAAATCAGACATTTAGTTTTACCTTCCGCCTTTGTCGTCGTTGTTGATTTTTTTTGTTTGCTTGCCGCCACCGGTGTTCATTTGTCCGAAACGCCATTCAAAAGTAAGCCGCGCGGAACGGTTCACGTAGATAGAACTGTAATCGCTGATGAAAGTGCTGGCTTCCTGGCGGCCGGTTTGGTGAATGGCTCGTTTAAAGGGATTATTCAAGCCTAAAGTTAAGCTGGCTTTTTTATCCCAGAATTCGCGCTTACCCGCAAAGCCGTACCAGTAATAACCCGAGTTGGTACCCTGTAAACTAATCCACCCCGATCCAAAATTACCGTTGGCCTGGATCGAGTAATCTTTCGGAAGTTTGTAAGTACTGTTAAAGTTTAAATTCCAGATAAAGCCATCGTTTCGTTGGTTTTGAGCCGGGCTGCGTAAATCCACAAATCGAATATCGGTTCCGCCGTTTAAGTTCCAGTTTTTGTTGGGTTGCCCAGATAAGTTTAGGTTTAAACCGTAGGTTTGGCGCGTCGCAATGTTCTGCGGTTTACTGAACGAAACGCCGGAAACATCTACGATTGTCAGGTATTCAATGGCATTATCGGTAAAGCGCCAGTACAGAGCCGAGTTTAAGGATAATCCTTTTTTGGTGTTCAGGTTATAGCCGAGTTCGGTAGCGTGGTTTAATTCGGGTTTCAGGTAAGGGTTGCCGGTGTTCACATTTAAAGTATCACTGGCGTTTAACCAAGGGTTTAAATACCAGATTAAAGGCCGCTGAATGCGTTGGGTATAACTTACTTTTATGGTTTGGGTTTTAATTCCTTTGGAGATGGTTATGCTGGGTATGATATTATTGTACTGATTTTTAATTTTGGTTTGATTGGTTACAAAATCGCCTTCGATATCGGTGTGTTCCAGGCGAGCCCCAATGTTTAAACCCCATTTCCGTTTGGTATCCACGCGCAAAGCGGTGTAACCCGAGGTAACCTGTTGTTTGTAATTAAAATCATTAGATAGCAAGGGATTAGGGATTAACTCGCCGGCTCCATCCACCGATTCTTCTACCCGGTATTCACTGCCGATATCCCGCAAAATGCCTTTGGCTCCCACTTCCAGCTTTATACTGGCCGTGTCGCGGCGGCTTTTTAACGTAAACGGATGGGTGTAATCGGTTTGTACGGTGTATTCTTTGTTGCGGCTGTAATTAGAACTGTGTTGCCGGTAAGTAAGCAGCTCGGCCATGGAGTAGCTGTCGGTGTCGTAAAAGTAATTATCCGGCATGCGGCTGAACTGCGTTAAAAAAGCAAATTCCTGATCCGGTTTTTTAAAATTTTTGGTGTAACCCAGGTCCAATTGACCGTTGCCGTACGGGTTACGGAACCGGCGATCGTTGCGGAAAGCTTGCAGTTCCTGACCGGCCGGATTCGTTAAACGGTTTAGCAAAGTGCTGTTATTGGGGTAATTACCGCCCCAGACGTTAGCCGAAAAATTTATCCGGCTTAAAGAGTCCGGGTCGTAATCAAAACTCATTTCGCCGTAGCCACCGGTGCCGGTGTTATCAGCTTTGCTCGATTGATTTAAAATGTTAACCGGATTATTATTGAAGAGTGTCGTACGGGTAGATTGAATTTCCCACTGGTTGCGGTATTGGTAGCCATTAGCCGATAGAGTTAAGCCAATTTTCTTTTTCTTTAAGTTTAAGTTGGTACCCACCGACCGGTTGTAATTACCAGCGGTAATATTAGTAGAACCATTAAAGCCCTGCAGGCCTTTTTTGGTGATAATATTAATAACTCCCGCGGAACCTTCGGCATCGTATTTGGCCCCGGGGCTGGTAATTACTTCTACGGATTTAATGACGTTGGCGGGCATTTGGCGCAAAGCATCGGCCAGGTTGCGGGCCATCATGGCAGAAGGTTTGCCGTTTATTAAAATTTTTAAATTACTGTTGCCCCGCATCTGCACGTTCCCGTCCAGGTCAACGGTTAAGGTCGGAACTTTGCGTAACACATCGGCGGCCGTGCCACCGGCATTCGAAATATCTTTCTCGGCATTATAAACCAAGCGATCACCTTTATCTTCCACCAATGCTTTTTGACCCGTGACGGTTATCCCACTTAGTATTTTGGTGTCCGGACTCAACTTTACACCACTCAGGTCTAGTTCCGTTTTTTCGGGGGTGAGAATTACCGGTAATGTTTTTGATTTATAGCCCACAAAAGAAAGCACTAATTGGTACTTGCCTAAAGGCACATTAGCGATAACAAAAGCGCCGGCAGCATCAGTGGTAGCCCCGGTAATAAGTTTATTTTCTTGCTGCAAGGCGGCATTGGCAAAAGCAATGGGTTTGGCAGTAACCGAATCGGTGAGAAGACCGGTAATTTTACCCGGATGAGCCGCTTGGGCATGTAATAAATGAACACTAAACAACAGGATAACCAGGGTAAAAAGAGTTTTCATAGTTACTTGTAATTAAAAATTTAAAAAATTTTAAATCACATTCCTTTCACCACGCAAATTCTTTCCGAACAATCTTAAGGAGATATGTAGCAATTAAAAAATAGAAATAAAAACCTGGGTTAAAAAAAGCTGGGTTAAAAGTCAGAATAGGAAATATCCTAATTTTTTAGCTTTGTTCCAGTAGGAGCTTTTAATTGGTAAGAACCACTTAGTAAATTAGGTTTAAAACTAGGTTTAATCTGCTAATTACTTTTTAGCTTTAATCCGGTACTTGTAGGGTGCTTCTATTAATAAAAATATGCCCCGGTATAAATACGATGCTGATCGGCTTGTTTTTGCATACAGAAAACGTATAAATTTTTTTAAATTATTTTTGAAAAGGCGTAAAAAAGAGATTATCAGCCAGTTTTCTTAAAAACCAAGGATATAGCATTGCACCAGCCTACTCAAAGATGTAAAATTTAAAAAAGAAGTTGCTTGGTAAACCAAAATATTTTCAAGGCCATGTTAAGCTGTGGCTAAACTGCTAGCAATGAACAAGGAACAAGAAAGATTAAAAGATAATACCTGGAAAAAATGGGGACCGTACGTAAGCGCCCGGCAATGGGGAACTGTACGCGAAGATTATAGCCCCAACGGCGATGCCTGGAACTATGTATCGCACGACATGGCCCGCAGCAAAGCGTTTCGGTGGGGCGAAGAAGGAATTGCCGGCATCAGCGACGACGAACAACTTTTATGTTTTGCCCCGGCTTTCTGGAACCACCAAGATCCGATTATTAAAGAACGTTTTTTTGGCCTCACCAATGCCGAAGGAAACCACGGCGAAGATGTGAAAGAGTTGTATTATTATTTAAATAATACGCCCACGCACTCCTACATGCACATGCTGTACAAATACCCGCAGCAAACTTTTCCGTACGCGCCATTAGTAAACACCAATCGGCAAAGAACCAGGCAACAGGCTGAATTCGAAATTGTGGATACCGGCATTTTTGATCAAAATAAATACTTTGATATTGCTATTGAATATACCAAAGAATCACCCACTACCATTCTCATTCAAATTACGGTTATGAACCGGAGCCAGGAGGAAGCCGCGATTCAGGTAATTCCCACCATCTGGTTCCGGAATACCTGGGCCTGGGGCTACGACTCTTACAAACCATTCATTCAATCGGGCTCCGGCCAGGTAATGGAAATTTTTCATCAACAATTGGGGCAATATTATTTAACGGCCGAAGGAAATCCCCAACAGGTGTACTGTGAAAACGAAACGAACGTATCCCGCTTGTACCACCAGCCAGGTTCGGGTAACTACTACAAAGATGGCATTAACAATTACCTGGTTGATAATCAAGATACTGTTAATCCGGAAAACAAAGGAACCAAAGCGGCCTTTATTTTTGAGGTAAGCGTCCCTGCCCAGGACCAGGTTAGTATTCGGTTGTGTTTATCCCAAAACCCTAACTATGATTTTGCTACTTTCTCCGATTTGGTCTCGCTTCGGAAACAAGAAGCAGATGAATTTTACCAGCAAATTTTAAAAATTAATAAAACCGAAGAAGCTTACCAGATTAAAAAACAGGCCCTGGCGGGTTTATTATGGAACAAGCAATTTTACTACTTTGATGTGCACCAATGGTTAAAAGGCGATCCGGGGCAACCGCCGCCGCCTCCCGAACGGCTTCATTTACGTAATGATTGCTGGAAACACGTCAATGCCAAAGAAATCTTATCGATGCCGGATAAGTGGGAATACCCTTGGTTTGCGGCCTGGGATATGGCTTTTCATTGTTTTCCGCTGGCCCTGGTTGATCTGGATTTTGCCAAAAGCCAATTGCTATACCTTACCAAAGAATGGTACATGCACCCGAATGGCCAATTACCGGCTTACGAATGGAATTTCAGCGATAGCAACCCACCCATTCACGCTATGATTACCTGGGAAATTTACCGCCAGGAAAAAGCCGCTAATAACGGGCAAGGCGATGTAGCTTTTTTAACGAAAGTGTTTCATAAGCTGATGCTAAATTTTACCTGGTGGGTAAACAACAAAGACGAACACGGTAACAATATTTTTGAAGGCGGCTTTTTAGGATTAGATAACATTGGCGTATTCGACCGGAACACCATTTTACCCGGTGGCGGCCACATTGAACAAGCGGATGGCACCAGTTGGATGGCCATGTACGCGTTAAACTTAATGCAGATCGCCCACGAATTATCTTTGTACTACAGTGCTTACTCCGACATCAGTGCCAAGTTTTTCGAACATTTTTTGTACATCGCCGGCGCCATGAACGGCTTAAACGAACTGCAGGAAAACCTATGGGACGAGGAAGATAATTTTTATTACGATCGGTTGCGCTTTCCGGAGAACAAATCAGTTCCCTTAAAAGTCCGCAGTTTAGTTGGTTTAATTCCCTTGTTTGTGGTAGAAACGGTAGGGGAAGGAGGCATGCAGGAAGATGAAGCCCTGGACCAACGAATGAAATGGTTCCGGCAGAACCGCCCGGATTTAGCCGATTTGGTGTCGCATTGGGAACGGAAAAATGCCAAAGGTTTTCATTTAATTAGTTTAATGCGGGGTTACCGCATGAAAATGACTTTGAAATACCTGCTCGACGAAGAAGAGTTTTTGAGTGAATATGGCATTCGCTCGGTTTCTAAGTTCCACCAACAGCACCCATTTGATTTCAGGTTAGATGGCAAACATTACAGCATCCGGTACACGCCCGGCGAAAGCGATAATAATATGTTTGGGGGTAATAGTAACTGGCGCGGCCCCATTTGGATTCCCTTAAACTTTTTGATCATTCAGGGGTTAAAACGCTTTTACCAATTTTACGGCGACGAATTTAAAGTAGAATGCCCCACGCGTTCCGGTAATTACTACACCTTGCAAGAAGTTGCCGAAGAATTAAGCAGCCGGGTTTTTAAAATTTTTAAAAAAAATGCTGCGGGAAAACGCCCTTTGTTTGGTTCTGCCCCTCTTTTTCAAGAAAGCAAAGATTTTCAGGATTATATCTTATTTTACGAGTATTTTAACGGCGATACCGGTCAGGGCTTAGGCGCAGCCCACCAAACCGGCTGGACGGCTTTGATAGCCACTGATTTGTTTCAATAAGATGTTATTGGTTAAGAAAAATTGCTTTTTACAGTAGCTTTTTAAAAATTTAACTGGTTATAGGTAATAGCTTTCTTAGAAAGAAAGGACTTACTTAACTTACAACGGCTGAACTTTGGAGCCTTTTGAAGTCTCCAGGCTCTAGTGCTATCTAGTTTGACCAGTAGCCTGTTTGCCTCCTGGCCGGGGGGCCGTTGGGCTCTTCCGGGCTGGTCTAAGCTTCCTTTTCTCGCTCCGCTGCGGAATGTCTCCTTCGTCGACACCGGAACCTTAGAAGGCCCTCCTGAGCCAAACTGATGTCGTTTATGCTTAGCTACCGTTTAAACATAAGCAGACAAACCAAAGTATAAAATTGTTTTTGCTGATTCTGGTAACTTTCTGCATTTAGAAATTTTTATATCTCATTCTTGCAAGGCACTCTAAGGAAAGCAATAGCTACCAGGCGATGATACCAGTTTGGCTGTAAGCACCTGCTAGGGTTCCGGTGTCGACGAAGGAGACATTCCGTAGCGGAGCGAGGAAAGGAAGCTTAGGCCAGCCCGGAAGAGCCAAACGAAGCCCGCCGGCCGCGAGGCAAAATTTGATGTCAACAAGTTAGATAGCACCAACGCCTGGAGACTTGCAAAGGCTCCAAAGATAAGCCATTGTAAGTTAAGTAAGTCCTTTCCATTGATCTTAATTATAGAATTGTACTAACACTATTTGGTTTCAAGAAAAATCCGTTACAAGGCATCATTTAAAAGGCAATATACTAAGCGTAGAAGACAAATTTTTTAAATTTTAACAGGATTCTTAACTTAAAAATTTTAGAACTCGATGCGGTAATTCAGAACCGGAATAAGTCCGGTTTGGGTACTGATTTTTAAACTTTGGGTATCTTCATCGTAATACTGATTATAAAAATTCAACCGGTTGGTAGCATTCTGAATATCCAGGGACAAGATGTAGGAAGCCTTGGGCCGGTTTTTCCGGTAACTCACCCGGATATCGGTCCGGAAGTAATCAGGTGCTTGGGAGGCAAAGCTTTGTTTTTCGTAATAAACGGCTTTGCCCTGTAGCCGCGATTGCTCTATGTTTAGCGGGGTATATCGGTTACCGCCCGCCCATAATAAACGCACATTCAACCCGATTAAATTCCCGCTATTCTTACCTACTTTAAACTCTTTACCACCCAACGCATTTAAAATATGCTGCCCATTAAAACGGGTATTTCTTTCAATACCATCCGCCGCGGTATATTTTGAATTGTACAACGAGCTGGTAACTAAAAAATAATAATTATTTGTGAAGAATTTCTCCAAACTCATTTCTACGCCATAGTTTCTGCCAGTTCCATTGCTCACCAGGCTATCGGGCATTAGGCCGTTTCTTGAATTTAGGGCAGCCAAGGTATTATTGGAATCCGGGCTAATGGCCAGATTATAGAGCTGTTGGTAATAGGTTTCTACTTTAAACCGGAGATCTTCGCGCAATAGGCGGTCATAAGATAAAACGTAGTGGCGGGCTTTTGTTAGTTCTAAATCTTTGTTACTTTGGGAATACTGGCCGTTTCCAATGGGTTGTTGTACAAAGTATACCGCCATAGATTCGTTACGGCTATGGGTACCAAAAGCCGCTCCCAAAGCTTGGTTCGGCGCAAAATTCCAACGAATACCTAAGCGCGGCTCCAGAGCACTGTTTCCGTTTAAAGCTAAGCGCATGTAATGCAAGCCGGTATTTAAAGTTACTTTTTCGGAAATGCGGTATTTCCATTGGCCATATCCTTGCCATAAGCCGGTGCCGCCTTTGTTATCTACAAATCGCTCTATCTGATTATTATGATCTTCGTTGCGGCCTTCGCTGAATAAGTTAAAATTTAAATTGCTGTAAATAGCCCCCACCCGCACGGTATGCTGGTTATTTATTTTGTGGTTGTATAATACCGAGGCCCGACCGGCGTAATTTTTAAAACTTTCTTGGTAAATGGTATTTACATTATAATCTGTACCAATGGAGTCGTACCGATATTTGGTAAAGTTACCCGAAAGAGAAAGCACGGTTTCCAGGTAAGCTTTGGAATTTACAAAATACACGTGCGATAAACCGGTGGCCCCCATGCCGGATTTAAAAATATCATCGAAGCGATCTTCTTTTTCTTTCCATTCCGAAGCATCGCGCACGGCTTCCTGGGCCTGGGTGCTGTAGCCACCTATTCCCCAGAGCGTAAAAATACCGGCTTTTGTGGAAGGCAACAGGACTTTAAACGAAAAATCCTGAAACTCCGGAATAGCATCGCCCCCGATATTCACGCCAATTTTACTTAAAATACCAAGTGTAGAATACCGGTAATTGGCCAGGTATGATCCTTTATAATTCTTCTTTATTGGGCCTTCGGTGGCAAAATCTACTCCCAATAGCCCTACTTGTAAAGCGTGTTCTCTTTTTTCATTATTCCCTGACCGTAGTTTCATGTCAAAAATACCGGACAAAGCATTGCCGTACTCGGCCGGAAAAGCACCGGTGAAAAAATCAGAATTATCAATCATGTTTACGCTTAAAATACTAATGCCGCCGCCCGAAGCACCTTCTTCGCCGAAATGGTTCGGATTGGGAACTTCTATGCCTTCCAGGCGCCATAAAATGCCTTTGGGCGAGTTGCCGCGCACCACAATTTCGTTGCCGCCATCGTCGGTGGTGGCAACGCCGGCGTACGACATGGCAGCCCGGGCGGGGTCGTTCACGCTGGCCGCGTAGCGTTTGGTTTCTTCCACAGAAATAGACCGGGCACTCAGAGTGGCCATGTCGTTAAGCGGTTTGCCTTTATCGGGCTGGGCCGTAATCACTACTTCGTCCATTTGCCGGATCGATTCGGTTAAACCTACCGTTAGCACCAATTCTTTACCCGAACCCAATAGCAACTCCGGAATGGTTTGTTCTTCGTAACCAATGTAGTTTATTTTTAAAGTATGCCGGCCCACCGGTACCTTTTCCAGCTTAAAATTACCCTCGGCATCGGTAATGCTGCCTTTAACGGGGTTTAGGTTGGTAATGCTGATAGAAGCCCCGATTAAAGGGGTTTGTGATTCCCGGTCAATCACTTTGCCCCGGATCGTTTGCGATAAATTCTGGCTGAACACCATGATTGGGCAGCCCAGCAAGCACAGCAAAACCATTGCTTTAGTTTTAAAATTTTTAATAAAAGAACCCGAAGTATTAACGGGCTTCCTTAATTTTTTCTGTTGGCGTTCGTATTCGGCCTGGGCTTTTTCCCAGCCTTGCTGGTAAGTAGGAGCAGTTAATATTTGATTACGGTTGACATATAATTTCATAGTCGAATTTTTTAAGCAATAAAATTCTGGTAACTGCCGCGGAGCAGTTTTAAAATTTAAATAATATGATTATTTAGAAATGGGGAACTTGGCTGACGAGCAACAGCAATATGCTACTCGTTTTTTAGTTGATAGGTATTATAAAAAATTTGTGGTTCCGGGTTTGGCGGCTGACTACTAAAATGTTGAGTTTATTTTAAATCTGAAGTCAACTTCGCTAAAAGAGTAATCCGAAACCAGCTCAGAAAACAATAATTACTAAATCGCTAGGCGAGGAGCCAGGCATTATCCCGGATTAAAAACGGATACCGGCGTTAAAACCAATGCCTAGTTTTACGTTAGTACCATCGAAGCCGGTTTTATCGTAAAATGTATTTTTCATTAAGGTAGAGCCTATTGCTGTTTCGCCAGGTTCCTGGTACTGCGAAACCATCACGTTAAAGGTAGGTCCGCCAAATAATGCCAAATGACGTCCGATTTGTAGTGTTCCTAATAATCGAAACTTATTTAATAGGTTTACTTCGTAATTTTCGAATAAGCCATCCGGAAAGTTTTCGTAACTATCTTCCACCACGTAATACGAAATTATATCGGTGTTTAAACGCAGGCTCTTGTAAAGCTTCCATTCCGAACCAAATCCGGCACCGTAGCCCCACCGTTTTTTATCGTCGAGTTCTGCGCCTAAGGCCAGCATGGTATAAAACCGGGGCACGCCTATTTTATAAGTAAAGTTGGCGTTAAAATCATCGGCTACGTAGAATTCCGCGTGCCGGTAACCACCTTTTTTTACAATACTTAAAAGACCAATAGCTACTCCATCAACCGTGTCGGCAATATTAATAATACCCAGTTGTGCGCCATTTACCCGTTTAGCTTTATTTAAAAAACCAGCCATTTGTACCCCGCTCACATTTTTAGCCACATTCCCGAAACCAGCCCCTTGCACGCCGGTGATATTTTTAGTAATATTTAAAAATCCGGCAAACTGCGCACCTTTACTGTCGCCGGCGGCTACATTTAAAAATCCGGCAAATTGACCGCCACGTAAAGTATAACGCGTGGCTACGCTATCAACAATCGGAGTTAATTTGGCACGGTTACCGATTACATTAAAAAAGCCTGCAAACTGAAAACCCTGCACGTATTTTTTATCTATGTTGCCAAATCCGGCTAATTCCAAACCCTGCGATCCGGCCGCTGTTCCCACCAGCGCATGCACCGATAATCTATTTACATATTCGTTCGCCCGGGTTCCGTTGGTGCTCAAAGGATAAATAAAACCAGCATGAAAAGGCCGGATTTCCAGTGAATCCTCGTCGAAAACGGGGGGCACGTTGATGATGGCTTGGACGGGAGCTGAAGTCGTAGTATTGGGGCTGGTACTGGTAGAATCCGATTCATTGGAAAGGGTAGGCGCTGGTTCCTCGGCGGTATTATTCGTGCTGGTGCTTTTGGGTTCAGCAGTTTTGGCCGGCATTTTTTGCGGAGCGTCGGGTTTAGTTTCGGGCGCCGGGGTGGTTTTGGTACTGGGTTTAACCGGAGAGGCCGTAGTCGGCGGCAATTTGGTGAACGTAGCGGTTTTTGGTAAATTTTTCGGTAAACCTTTCTTTATGATAACCTGGCCTTTTTTCTCTAAGTAACCTACATGGGTGTTAGCCAGCAGCATGTCCAATACATCGGTTAAAGGTTTCGCTTCAATGTTAGCCGAAATGCGGTTTTTTACCGGCAAATCGTTGTTCAGGTACGAAAAACGAATAGCGTACTTGTGCTGGATTTTCTGTAAAACTTGCGGCAAAGTGGCATTATTTACCTGTAAGGTTATTTTGGTTTTTAATGATTGAGCCTGCACTGCCTGCGTACAAAATATTAGGCAAAGCAAGGCCATTATGAAAAAACGAGGTGTTTTCATTCTACTGAAATTTTTAAATTTTTTAAATTTTATTTACAACCAGGACCATTGATAAAGTAAGTGGTCCCTTTTTGAATAATGGTTAGGTTGCCCGTAACGGCTAGAATATCCAGTACTTCCTTCAGGTCCGGATTCCGGAAAGAAGTGGTAAACCGGCAGTGGCGCAAATTTTTATTTTGAATGGTAATCGTTACATGAAAATAATTTTCCAAATCAACGGCTAACTGATCTAACTGGGTATTGTTAAAGGTTAAACTTTTGGTTTTCCAGCTTTGGAAGTTTTTGTTTGGAATAACTTGTTTCTGAGCAATTACTTTCTGGCCCGCCATAACGCCTTCCTGACCCGGTACTAAAAAAATAGCATCATCGGTTTCGGTGCGGGCAAAGGCTACTTTACCTTCTACTACCTGTACTTTCACAGGTTCCCGGGCGTAAGCCCGCAAGTTAAACGCCGTACCAATTACCTCGGTTTTAGTGCCTTGGGCGTAAATGGTAAAACGCTTGCCTTCGGCTTTGGCTACTGTAAAAAAAGCTTCGCCCGTCAACCGCACCGTTCTATTCTCTTTTTGAAAATTAGTTGGGAACGAAAAAGTACTATTCTGGTTGAGGGCTACCGTGCTGCCATCGGCTAACCGGATGGTTTTGGTTTGATTAGCAGCCGTTCGTATTTCCGTCCAGGCCGGGCTTACGGGGCTAAAGATAAAATAAGCCCCCGCTACCAGCAACAGCGCTACGGTGGCTGCTACTGCCCATTTAAAATTATAGGTTTCTTTTTTCTTCTCGGGCAGCAGCGGTGTTTCCCGGGTTTGCACCCGTAACTGAAACCGTTCCCACCCACGCGCTACATCTGGTTCGTAATCCGGAACAGGTACGGCGGTGCGGTTCCATACCCGTTGGGCCTGCGTGCGTACTTCGGTTAGTTCTGGCTCCTGGGCTTCCGGGGGCCAGGTTTTATCTTCTGCCGAGGCATTGCCGCTGACTTCTCGGGCTAGTTTTTCCCAGAATGTAGGCCGGTTATCATCCATTTAGTTTTATAACAATTAAAATAAGGTTTACCCTACCCTAAAGGTAAATTTTATTTTAATTTACCAAAAAGATTTTAATCTACTTGCACTACGCTGCCGCTGCCCGAAATTTTAGTATTTACCGTAGGACTGCCTTTGTAACGCACCCGGCCCGAGCCGCTCAGTTTCGCATCTATTTTATCCAATACGGTTACTTCGCATTTACCGGAACCGCTGATATCAATGTCGGCGGTTTTAGTAGCTAAACCAAAAGCTTTGATGTTGCCGGAACCCGAAATATCTATTTTCTGAAATTCGGCATCGCCGTTTAATTCCATGTTTACCGAACCGGAAATATCGGTTTCGATGGTTTGCGCACCTTTTACGTTTAAGTAAATCGAACTATTACCGGAAGCATCAATATTTAAATTATCTACTTGCCAGTCAGTTAAACTTCTAACGGAGTTGGCGCCGGACACCGATATGCCGGTGAGCTGGGGAGTAGTTAAATAAATCCGCACTGGTTTTTGTATTTTAACCCGGTTTTTTTCAAATTCAATATAGAGTTTGTTGTTTCTTACCTGCGTAGATACTTCGGTTAAAACGTTCTCCTGGCCTTCGAGTAAAATATCTTTAGTGGGGCCTTGGGATAAATAAATTTCAAATTCACCCCCGGCACTCACGGCATCAAAGTTGCCCACTGGGCGAGTCCGGGAAACGGTATCTCCGCGGCCGCGTAAAACTTCGTCGTCGCAGGAGGTAAGGGTTAAAAGAGTGGCAGCAAATAATAAAGCAATGTTCCGTTTTTTAATTAAATAATTTTTCATTGTTCAAAAGAGTTGAGATTCGGTTAGATTATATTGTTTAAAGGAAGAGGCGCCTGGTGTCTTCTTCTATAAAACAATATAACTCGTCCTTACCCTACCTTGCGGAAGAAAAAATTTAAAAAAATCGGACATTAAAATTAAAAGCAGGCTTACGAGGTATTCTTTCAGGTTTTCGCGCAAGCGTTGTAAGGCAATACCCATGTGTTTTTCCACGGATTTCAGCGAAATATCGAGCCGCTCGGCAATTTCTTTATAACTCAGTTCTTCGAAACGACTCATCGAGAATACCAGTTTGGTTTTTGGCGGCAAGGCATCAATGGCCTGTAAAATTTGTTCTTCGGTTTCTAGTAAGTTAATCTGTTTTTCAGCGCTTTCGCTGCCGGGCAAAACCTCCCCGAGCAACTCAAAATCGGTTTTGGGCTTTTGGGATTTTAAAAAATTAAGCGCGGAGTTATAACAAGAACGATATAAATAAGCCTGTATGGCTTCGTCCATTTTTAAATTTTCCCGCATTTCCCACACTTTCAGAAACACTTCCTGCACAATATCTTCGGCAAAACTGGCATCGCGTATGGTGCGGTACAAACTTTTACAGAGGGGAGCGTAGTATTTCCGGAATAGCCATTCTACTTTCTCTTCGGGAGCCAGAGAAGCATACAGGGACAAAGTTTTACCGCCGGCGTTTTCCGCTATCATAAACCAAAAAAGAATGGTCTTGTAAAAGTATTTATTTCTGATTGAATGCCGTACGCTTATGGTAATTTAGTTGTATTTATTTGTTTGTTTTATATAAATAAGGCGAAAGTACTGGCCTGTGTATCGTAAATAGGGGCTATGGGTAAAATGCTAACAGGAACTTAATGTGAACTGGGCTGGGTAGTGCATCCCAGTTCACATTAAGTTCCTGTTAGTTAAGCCGTTTAAAGTATAAACTCTCGCTTTATTGCCGCACTATTTTAATAATTTCTTTAGTAGTGGCGTTTTCTACTTGCATGTAGTAAACACCCGCTACCGACATATGCCGCGAAAAATCTAAGGTAAAAGCAGAAGTCTCCGCCGGAAAGGTTCCTTCGGCTAATTTGGCGCCTATTAGAGAAAGTAAAGTATAACGGACTTCTCCTTTAAAAGCAACCGGCAAATGGATGGTAACTTGGCCATTATAAGTTGGATTAGGAAAGGCCACCAAGGTTTTAAAATCCTGTAAGTCGGTATTCTTAGGAGTTGCCCGGTTTTGCCGGTTAATGTTAGCGCTATTTATAACTTTAAAATTTAGAATAACCGGTTTGCCCGCGGTTCCGCCGCCCGCGCTTGCTGAGTAAGGGGTTACTTTCAAAGAATAGCTGCCTATTGCCGGTGTCCAAGCGTTGGGATCACCTTTGGTGTCGCCGAACAAAACATAAGGCCCGGCCGATTCGACTTGCCGGCGGTTAAGTTCACCACTTAATTCAAATACCACACTTTTGGTGGTAGCCGTATTTATTAATGCTTCCAGGCTGAGGTTGGTAGTAGGTAAGGTGGCCAAATCTAGGGTTACATCGTCCTGTAAGGTTAAAATCGTATGCGCATCGGCCGCGTCAATAACATTTACCTTTACTACCTGCGGCGGAATTAAGGCAAACTGGGCCGTAATTCGCTTATCGCTGTTCATGGTAAGGGTAAGTGCGGCATTGGTTCCGGTAAAGTCGCCGGACCAACCATTAAATTGATAACCTGTGGCCGGCACCGCTTTTAATTTTACTTCGGTTCCTTCCACGTACGTTGTTTGCTGCGGATCGCGGATTACTGTTCCGCTACCGGTAATACTCACTTGCAAGGCGTACCGCTTAACGGGGTTTACCGTTACCGTTATAGGTTGTTCGGTGTAAAGAATAGGCGAGCCATTGTCGGTAACTCTAATTAAAAATTTAAAATTTCCGGTTTGCGTAGGCGTCCAGGAGAAACTACCGGTTTTGCTGTCGATGGTGGCTCCCGTAGGGGCATTTACTAAAGAATAAGTTTGTACCTGGTTGGTGTTGGAGTCGGAAGCAGCCACTACAAAACGTAAAGCATTGCCAACGGTTACCGATTGATTGGGTACCGAAGTAATTTGCGGCGGCTGGTTTATTTGTTGCCGACGGATTAAAGCTTCCAGGTAGTAATAATCAGCGTAGATTAAAGGCACATCAACCTCAATGTTATAAGGTTTGTTGCCCGTGCTATGTAATAAAAGAAAGCCTCGGTTTTCACCAACCGGGGACTCATATTGCGTAGCCAGATTTTTTAATATTTTATCGGCCGCTGCCCGGAACGTATCTTTTTGCGAACTGTAGGTACTTAATTCATAAAGGGCAGAAGCCATTACTGCGGCTGCCGAGGCATCTCGCGGCTCCAGCGGAATAAGTGGGGCATCAAAATCCCAATAGGGTACACCATCTGCGGGCAAGCGGGGATGATTCAGAATAAAAGCCGCAATTTTTTCGGCGTGTTCCAGGTACGCGGGGTTTTTGGTTTCGCGGTAACACATGGTATAGCCATATAATCCCCATCCTTGGCCCCGGGCCCAAGCCGACGAGTTGCTGTAACCCTGGCTAGTTGTTTTCTTGATTACTTCTCCCGTAAGCGAATCATAATCTACTACGTGCCACGAACTATAATCTGGCCGAAAGTGATTTTTTAAGGTAGTATTCGCATGCGATACCGCAATCTTATAATACAAAGAATCACCCGTAAGGCGTGTGGCCGCAAAGAGCAATTCCAGGTTCATCATATTATCAATGATAACGGGGTTTTTCCAGCGGTTAGTACTATGATCCCAAGACCGGATTACGCCCGTTTTTGGATTAAAACGAGTTGAAAGTGATTTTGCGGTTTGTATTATTACCTGGCGATAAGCCGCATTTTGAGTTAGCCGATAACCCGCGCCAAAGCTATTATAAACTTTAAACCCTACGTCGTGCGTGCCCGTGTCATATTGTTCTGCTTCTATTTTGGCCGTAAAAGTCTGGGCCTGGTTTAACCAAAAAGAGTCTTGCGTATGCTCGTACAAAAACCACAGATTACCTGCGAAAAAACCACTTGTCCAATCTTTAGAAGGAGTTAACTTTAACTTTCCCGTTGGCTGAAGGGTTTTGGGTGATACCAAATTAGGTTGGGTGCTGCTGGTAGCCGCTTCTATTTCCTGCAGCATTACCTTCGTTTGCTTTTCGGCGTGGGTAAATGCCGAGTCTAAGTCTAGGGTTTGTTGGGCAAAACTGGTAACCGACCAGAATAAAAGAAGAAAGAAGAGCGTAAATTTGTACTTCATAGATTAAGAGAGATTAAAAGGAGTACTGGTTTAAATGAAAGAGAAGTAACACCCATATAATTACAAATAAACAGGTAAATACTGGAAGTAAGGGCCATTTTAAAAGCTACCGATCCAAAGATAATCAGCCTTTTAAAAATAAAACAATCAGAAAAAATACCAAATAGTTCAACCAGCAGGTATTATGATCCGGTTACTTACTCTCCCTGGAATATATCATTGTATTAATCAGATAAAATTGCATTTAAATAATGTAAATAGCAAGAATAAAATGTTTGATAATAAGCTACCGTTCACCAAAGTTAATGGCATACTTACCGGACAATAATTTTTTGCCTGTTGTAGCAAGCTAATAAAATAAAATTTAAAAAAGGGCGTAATTGCTAGCCGTTAATTTTACTATTATCAGATAAATGGATTTCTTACCCATAATGGCGGATACAAATGGCGTAAGAATGCTTCATGTTATGCGTTTAGCAATTACGTACCTTGTTTTTAAAGTGATTTGATTACCAGGAATCAAATCTTTTCTGCCAGTAGATTTAACAGCAATTGCCCGTAATTTCTGGACTAATTTTTACCTTTGCGGCGTCTAAAATTTAAAAATTTGACACTACCTTCATGAACGACTATACTTCTTTAAACGATTTAGGTGAATTTGGATTGATAGAGGTCATTAAAAAAGCCGTTTCAATTCAGAATAGCTCTACTGTAACGGGCATCGGCGACGATGCGGCTGTTATTGAACCAGGCCAGAAGCAAATTGTCGTTTCTACGGATATGCTGGTTGAAGGCATTCATTTTGATTTAACTTTTTGCCCCTTAAAACATTTGGGCTATAAAGCAGTGGCGGTAAACATCTCGGATATTGCCGCCATGAATGCTTTGCCCACCCAAATTACGGTAAGTGTTGCAATTAGTGCGCGCTATACTTTAGAAGCCATTGAAGAATTATACGCCGGAATCCGCGCGGCCTGCGCGGCTTATAAGGTAGATGTAGTAGGCGGCGATACCACTGCTTCTAACGCGGGTTTAATTATAAGTATTACAGCCATTGGCGAAATTGCCGCTGGCGAAGCGGTATTACGCAGTACCGCCCAGGTGAATGATTTAGTTTGCGTAACCGGCGATTTGGGGGCTGCTTATTTAGGGTTGCAGGTTTTAAACCGGGAGAAGCAAGCTTTTATAGCGAACCCGGAAATGCAACCCGAGCTAGATAAAAAGGAATACTTGGTACAACGCCAGCTTAAGCCGGAAGCGCGCATGGATGTGATTCATGAACTAAAAGAATTGGGCGTGAAACCCACCGCTATGATTGATATATCGGATGGTTTGGCTTCGGAATTGATGCATATTTGTTCGCAATCCGGTGTAGGTGCTGTTATTTTTCAAGATAAATTACCGGCCGATGAGCAAGTACTGGATACCGCTGAAGAATTTAAAATTGATCCGGTAACCTGTATCCTGAACGGTGGCGAAGATTATGAACTGTTATTTACCGTGGCTCTTCAGGACTACGATAAAATCCGAAACCACCCCGATGTCACGATTATAGGAAAGATTTCGGAAAAGCAAGATGGCGTAAGGATTGTAATGCCGAGTGGTAATGCGTACCCTTTACAGGCCCAGGGCTGGCGACATTTTTAAATTTTTAGGCAACAACCGAACCCTTGAATTGAGTTTAGGGGCCAATACTATGGTGATTGTATTAATTTTTAATATTGTTCGTTATTTTTTAAATAAGAACTCTCTATTAAAACCATTACTGATAATGGATTATATTAACAATATTTTCGCTCTGTTTCAGTACATTAACATTAATTCTATTCCTTTTATATAGCACTAAAGAGTCGTTATTTACCGGTTAATAAAAGCAAGGTAACTCATGCGTAAGCTAGTTTTAATCGTATTGTTTCTGTGGCTGGTGCATCCTTTTTCTTATGCCCAGTTAATAGAACGAGAACGGGCTTTTTCTCGGGTAGATACTTATCCGATCGGTGGCTCGCTCCGGATCAGTAGGGACCATCCATTAATTATTATTGGCTCTTTAGAAACCAACCTGCCTTCTTTGATTCTGGATCCGGAAAATTTACAAATTGTTAAAACCTACCAAGAACCAGCCGAAATAAAATACTTTGGCGACAAGGGAGTGAATGGTGTTTTAGTAGGTGAGTTAAAAACGAAAATACCCTTATTAAAACTTGACGAAGTGCTGGACTATTTTGAAATACCCGCTGCTAACCGCCATTTACCCGTTATGGTAGACCGGAACTTAGTAGACCCTAACCTATTTCTGGCGGATGTGCACCGGATAAAAAAAATAGAAGTGTTTGAAGTAACCCAGCAAGATGTGCTCTCTAGTTTAATTTATAACCACTGGGTGGAAGTAGTAGGGGAGAAGTACTTAAACATTATCACCATGGAAGATTAGTAAAATTTAAAAAAGAGCCCGAATAGTTGCACTCTTTTTTGTGATTACATAATAAGATTAGAATGAAACCTGGTACTGGAGCCACGCCGAACTGGCGTTGCGGTCCTGGTATATGGGGCCATTGGCTTGCTGCATAAATACCGAGCGTAGTTGATAGTTCAGGGAAACCTTTGTTTGATGTTTATTAATCAGCCAATTAACTCCTCCATCCAACACTTTTACCGGATCTATCAGGCGGTCATATTGAGAGTGGCGGAAAGAAACATACGGCATTAATGTTCCTTGATCGCCTAATAAATCGGGGGCTAAGCGCCATCCTACCTGGGCGTAAACAGATTTTCCGGTGCCAAACATGGGATAAGCATTGCCAGCACCATTAAAATTAGTGGGGTCGTTGCTGCCGTTAGCGGGGTTCATGATGCCATTATTCCGGATATAGTTTCGGCCATAATCCGTGTTGAAATAGCCGAGGTAAGCAGATAGCGCGTATTTGTTGGCTTGCACCGGCAGGTCGGCAAAAGCAGCCCCTGACCATAGCACCAGGTTTTCGTAAAGGGCATTTGCTCCCCCATCATTGGTGTACCAGGTAGCATCTTTCTGATAAATAAAACCAGCTTCTAGGTTTACTATTTTCTTATCGCCCAAAAAAGTACCCGTCATGTAAGGCGTGGTGTGCGGTTCTTGGTCAAAGAAGTTATACATAAAAAAGCCTTGGTATTGCTTGGTATGACCAGCGGTAGTAAAGTTGGCGTGACTACTTAAAGGAGGAGCGATTTGGCCGTTCGTCTGAACCGGAAAAGGGTCCGATACAGCTATCCGGTAATCTAACTTGCCTAATTGCCCCCGGGCATATACGCTTAATTTGCGCGCAAACTCATCTGTTTGGTCTACGGTTGCTTGCAGAAACACGGGTACATCCGTGGTCATGATGGTACCCACACTGGGCTGCGAAAACCGGCTTAAGCCATTAGTAATGGTTAAACCCGCACCAATTTTTAATTTATCGTTATTCCGGAATACTTTGTACTCGCCTAAAGCATCGTGGAAAAAAGCAGCAAGTTTGCGGTTCCCCGCATTTTGGGCCAAAAAATTAAAATTGTTCATCCCAAACTGCGTGTAAAAAAAAGTATGATCCGAGATTTGCCCGTACAACTGCATCCGGGTGCGCCGCAAGCCAATATCAAAGGTTTGCCGCTGGGTTTCGCCGTTTACCGTGGTACCCGGATTGCTTCTGTTCCAACGCAGCCACACCTGGTTTAAAAAGTAGCTTTAATATATTTTGATCCGTCGGTTGATAACAGATACCGCAATTCGGTTTTTGGTTTACTGCCCTGTTCGGATGACGCCGTCTCTTGCGCGAAAATTGGGGAACCAAAACCACTTATCAAAGTAAAAATACTTAACAATCTTTTTTTCATAGTCACCAATAAAGCCTGAATTTACTTTAGCAAAGAGAAAGGAACACTCCGGATGATGGCATAATTGTTTTAAATCGGACACTTTATCAGGGCTGCCTCGAAATAAAAATAAGAAACTCCAACCAAGCAGGTTTTAAGCTAATAAAAATACGCGATCGTTAGGTAATGCGCAAAACCCTCCGGAGAGTGGAGTTAGAACAAATAAGGTTTTAGTTAAATTATGAGCCTTGCGAATGATTCATGAAGTAATTTTTAAAAATTTAACACTAAAGGCAGAATTTTTACTAATCTTCCGGAAAAGGTATAAATACGAAATTGGTAAACTCCACATCGATTACGAAAAGGCAGCAAAATTCATCCGGATTTTTATAAGCTTGCTCAAAATCATCAATTTTATCTAAGCCAATAATTTTTCGGCCTACAAAATCATCTAGGTAAGAAGCATAAATGTGCCACTGCAAAGCCAACTCGTCCGCGTTAATCAGTAAAGAGCCAATGGAAGTGGCTTCTTTGGTAAAAACAAATATCGGGTACCGCGAAATAGTACGCTTCCGGATTTGATAGGAAGCTTCTTTCAAAGTATCGGCCACCGTAGCAAAGTCTTGTGTTATCGTACCTAAATACTTACCGTTCAGTTCAGGATCGTTTTGCATAGTTCAAAAATGTGTTTACGTAAACGTTGCTTATTTTATTGCGGTGCAAACAGCTTATTAAATATTGTAAACACCGCTTTATTTCTCAGAATTTTTCGGATATCCTGAATTCACCAAGATTTTTTAAAATTTTTTAGCTTTTAGTGCCACAATATTCTCGACGTGGTGGGTTTGCGGAAACATGTCAACGGGTTGCACCCGGGTTACGTTATACTTTTCCGCAAGTAATTCTAAATCGCGGGCTTGTGTTGCCGGATTGCAACTTACATACACGATGCGCTTGGGGTGTATTTCTAATAACCGAGCTACTACCTCGGGGTGCATGCCAGCTCGCGGTGGATCTGTAATAATAACATCGGGTGAGCCATGCTCCTGTACAAACGTTGGGGTCAGTACGTCTTTCAGGTCGCCGGCAAAAAAGCGGGTATTGGTAATGTTATTGATTCGAGAGTTTAACTGAGCATCTTCGATGGCGCTGGGTACGTATTCTACGCCAACTACCGACCGGCAATGGCGAGCCACAAAATTAGCGATAGTTCCGGCCCCGGTATATAAATCATACACCAATTCTGAACCGGTTAATTCGGCCATTTCGCGGGTTAAGCGGTATAACTCGTAAGCTTGCTCCGAGTTGGTCTGGTAAAACGATTTTGGGCCAACCCGAAAACGTAATCCTTCCATTTCTTCGTGGATGAACGGTTCACCTTTAAAACAAATAACGTCTAAGTCGTGGAACGTTTCGTTGCCTTTATTATTAACCACGTACTGCAACGAAGTAATTTGCGGAAAAGCTTGATGCAGGAAGTCGAGCAAACTGCTTATATTTTCCACATCATTGTGGTATACCTGCAAAACAACCATAATGTCGCCCGTGTTAGCGGTTCGAATAATCAGGTTCCGCAGAAAACCATCTATTTTGTACAAATCATTAAACTCTAAATCATGCTCTTTGGCGTATTTATTCACGGCTAAACGTATGCCATTAGAAGGATCGTTTTGTAAATAGCAATGTTTAATATCCAGAATTTTATCAAACCGACCGGGAATATGAAAACCTAAAGCATCGCGGTCGAAGGCGTTACCGGATTTTATTTGCTCCGTAGTAAGCCAGGCATTATTTGAAAAAGTATACTCCAGCTTATTCCGATAATAGGTGGTTTTGGCCGAACCCACAATTGGGTCAATTACCGGTAAGGCCAGTTTGCCAATCCGTTCCAGGTTATCTTTTACTTGCTTTTGCTTATAATGCAACTGGGTTTCGTAGCTAATGTGCTGCCATTTGCAACCGCCGCACACACCAAAGTGCTCACAAAAAGGTTCTACGCGCAAGGGGGAGTAAGATACAAAACGAACCGGGGTGCCTTCCCAAAAATTTTTCTTTTGCTTGGTAATTCGTACATCCACTACATCGCCGGGTGCTACCCCTTTCACGAAAATAACCCGGTTTTCGTGCCGGGCCAAGCAATTGCCTTCGGCCACCATTTCTTCGATGCGCAAATGGGTAATAACAGGTAAATTCTTATTCTTCTTCACAGTCCGGCAAAATTACGCAGTTTTACCCGAGCCAAAAAATTTAGAAATTAGAATCAGGACTTCGTTAAAAAATAAGCTAGTTTACTGCCGGAAAGTTACTTTTGTTTTTGTTTAATAAAGTCCCATGAAAGATAAAGTAGTAATTATTACGGGTGGCACTTCGGGTATTGGTAAAGCCTGTGCTTTGGCGTTTGGCGAGGCTGGAGCCCGCGTGGTTATCTCCGGAAGAGATCTGCAAAAGTTAAAATCTACCGCCGAAGAATTAACCCAAAAGCAAATTACCCACTTAACGGTACAAAGTGATGTAAGTATAGAAACAGAAGCGCAAAAATTAGTAAAGGAAACCATAGCGCATTTTGGCGGTCTGGATGTATTAATTAACAATGCCGGTATTTCCATGCGGGCGCTTTTTCAGGATCTGGATTTACGCGTTATCAAGCAGGTAATGGATATAAATTTTTATGGTACCGTTTATGTTACCAAATACGCTTTGCCGCATATTTTAAAAAGTAAGGGCTCGGTGATTGGTGTTTCCTCTATTGCGGGCTACCGGGGTTTGCCCGGTCGTACGGGTTACTCTGCCTCTAAGTTTGCCATGCAAGGCTTTTTAGAAGCTTTACGCACCGAAGTGATGCACCAAGGTGTACATGTAATGGTGGCTTGCCCGGGTTTTACAGCCTCTAACATCCGCAATACCGCTTTAAACGCCACCGGTAACATCCAGGGCGAATCGCCCCGGGCCGAAGAAAAAATGATGACGGCTACGGAAGTGGCCACACGCATTTTAAAAGCCACCCAACGGCGTCAACGCGAAATAATCATGACTTCGCAAGGCAAATTCACGGTTTTTTTAAATAAATGGTTTCCCAGCTTAACGGATAAGCTTGTTTATAAGGTAATGGCCAAAGAAAAAGATTCTCCTTTTAAACAAATTAAAAATTAATATACAAGAAGCTACAATTTTACCTGCGGGAGTTTTGGCGGGAGTCAGAATAACGAATGGTTTAATTTTGATTGGTACAATAGAAAAGAAGAGCAGCAGAAACTCGCTTTAGGGTAATACTAAAATATTTTGTTTCCGAATAAAGGCCCTTTGTTTCTGCCAGCGTACCTCGTACCAGATATCTTCTTCCCCAATTAGTTGCAGTTTCTGTCCCGGATTGGCGGTAGCTAACCAAGTCGCGCCCGCCGAAGGAGCCGACATTACCGGAATTTGTTTGTACCGGATAATACCCTCCCGGCCAAAATCTAAATAATTAATGTAGTAGAAAATAAAAGCTAAGTAAAGCGTAAATCCAATCTTAAAAGAATTGGTAATTGGTTTGGTTGTGTGCCGGAACAGGGTAAAAGTAATAACTACCACGGCAACCAGCAGTAAACCTTCCAGTATGTTCTGATAGTATTTCCGGAATTGGGTTTTAAAAAATTGTAAATCGCTGTATTCATAACCGGTAAGCCGGTGCGCCTGCGCCAAGTCTTCCATTTTTCGTAATACAGTGCGGTTAGGTGTTTTAGCGTAGTATAAATGCAGGTAGTACATTGCGCCGGTATAATCACGCAATCCTTCCTTTATAAAAGCCATTTTTAAAAGCATCGTGGGAGAATATTGCTGATCTTCCACTAAAATTTGTTCGTACTTGGCGAAAGCTTCTAAGTATTGTTTCTGATTAAACAACGAATCGGCAACTACTACCCGCGCAGTAGTAGGCTGACAGTAAACCGGTTGAAGAAAGCTGTTAAAAAAAACGAAAAATATCGTTAAATATTTAAGACAACTATTTTGCATTCTAAAAATTCTCCTGTAGTTTTGCATCGCAATTCGGAGAAACACATCCTTATTGCAAAGATACTAAAAGATTCCGTAGCTCAGCTGGTAGAGCAATACACTTTTAATGTATGGGTCCTGGGTTCGAATCCCAGCGGGATCACTGGATTATTCAAAATGCATTATAAATTAATTATTTATAAGGCATTTTTTGGATTATATCATAGGTTTTATTAAATCTGCCTTTCTTATAAATTTAGTTTTGCAGGTTTATTTTGTATCACGGATAATGGTCTTTCTTAAGACTTTATTCCATAACATATATTTTCATTTATTTTTTTGGTTTTTTTATTTTACCTATAATTGGTTATAAACCAAAATGTAACACCAATTTTACGGAAGTAAGCAAAGCCGTTTGTCGTACGGTACGTAAATTTAGCTTTATAATAGGTTCTTGAAGGGAGTAAGCGCCATTTCTATTTTAAGCTATTCTACTCGTTGTCCTTCGTACAATCTGGATTCAAATTCTGGTGCAAAATACCTAATCTTAGGTATAGGAACAAGCATGTTAGCTGCCTACATTTACCAGTTCTGCCACTAGCTGGTGTTTTTAAAAAAGGATCTTGTGCTATCTTTTCCTAAGCTTTTAGTAATTTATTTATTCACCTATTTTCTTCAAAAACAGGCGATTACATTTTATTCTTGGTAGTCGGATTCGCCTAAATCAGGTACCATAGTTTGGGATAAAACATGTGGGGTGATCACCGGGATAAATGGATAACCTGACCAGCGATGGCAACTATATTTTGCTGATTATAAAAGGTATATTGAAAAAATAATTGCCTAAATTCTGAAAATAAATAGGTAGATTTTAGCTACTGTTTGTCCTCGTGCCAAGACTAGCTAATAATTTGGTTTTCAGCAGGAGAAAAAAGGAGCCGCTTACCCATCATTAATTTTTGCGCTTACCCGTGATTTTTCATCTTTAAAACGGCTGCATGAGAAAGCTTTACTTTATCTTATTCTTTTTTCTTTCCTTCAGTGCCCTTGGGCCAGATACGGGAGCTGAACTTTAACCAACTGTCGGTAAAAACGGTTTGCCGGCAAATATTGCCACCTGCTTTTTGCAGGACAAGCTGGGCTACATGTGGTTTGGTACGCAAAACGGGCTGGTGTGCTACGATGGCTATAACCTGAAAGTATATAATCTGGAAACTACCGATAAAAAGGAACGGGCTAATCGGGTTATCACCACCATTTTTGAAGACAGCAAAGGTATTCTTTGGATAGGCACTTATCAGCAGGGATTATTCCGGTTTAACCGTACTCAGGATAATTTCACGTACTTTCCGCACCCTTCCTCTAAAAAAGAACCCAACAAGTACGATAATCCATATTTTATAGTAGCAGATAAAGAAGGATAGGGGAAGAAATAAAAAGGGAAAGATCTCTAGTAAACAGCAACATGAACATTGGTGCCATTTAGCTGGGGGTGGGTAAACTATATTCTGCCCAGATCTATACTGGAAAAACATTAAAACATTCCAATAGTACCGGGTACAAGTTATACTAGGGCAACATGTAACCGGATAAAGGAACCATCTAATGCGAAAACGGGAGGGTATCTTTCCAGCGGTCTTTTACTTTTTTAAAATTTTACCTGGACCCAGCTTTCCTGATAAAGCCGCTGGGCCCAGGATTGATTATACGATAGTTTAGAAGATTTAACGGCCTTTTTATTTTCAAAATACAACCCGCTTTTATGGGCTACGTCCGGGGAGGTGGCCAGGTAAATAACGGTGCTGGCTCCTTTTTCCGGGGTACTCATAAACGGGCGGCCTAGCCGAAATAAAAATTTTAAAAAACCACTGCTGGTTTGGCCAAAATTGCTCGCAATCGCGCCCGGGTGTAAGGTATTTACAGTTATAGCCGTAGATTCTAAGCGGCGGGCTAGTTCGTAGGTAAATAATATATTGGCTAGTTTCGAGTTGCAGTAAGCGGCAAGGGCGCTGTATTTATTATCATGTATGGCCGGATCAAATTCTATTTTCCCAAAACGATGGACGTCCGAGGAAACGTTAATGATTCGGCCGGCCGGTGCTTGCTGCACTAAATCCAATAATAGATTTGTCAGCAGAAAAGGTCCTAAGTGGTTAGTGGCCCAGGAGCGTTCAAAACCATCGGGCGTAATTTCGCGCTGGCCGGGCAAAATACCGGCGTTATTAATAAAAACATCGAGGTAGAGGTACTTTTGGCGGATAGTAGCCGCCACTTGCCGGACTGCCCGCAAATCGGCTAAATCGCAGGGCATAAACTCGGCTTCCGCATCTGGCAATGTTTTATGAATTTCTTGGATGATCTGGGTACCGCGCCCTTCGTTTTGCGATATCAGAATTAAAGTATATTGCTGGCGGGCGAGTTCGAAAGCCGTTACTTTGCCAATACCCGAGCTAGCTCCCGTGATTAAAGCTATTTGATCTTTCATGTACGATAAAGATTATTTAAAATAGTCTAGTTTCGGTTTACAGTATACTGGCCAGTTTAGGAGAATACTGTACTTCCCGCATTTTTAAAATAAATAATAAGCTTAAAACAGGTTATCGCATTTAAGTCGTTTTACCTATTCGTACCTATCAGGCACCCGGTAAACTCCGGCATAGCTTTATACATTTAGGGTATAGCTATGGCCGGAACTTACCAGTTTTAACTAAAACAAATTGTTGGCTATCAACTTCCGAATAGGATTAAATCCGGTTAGTTACCTGTGCCGTTGAGCCTTTTACTAATGCTGCACAATTACTCAAGCACTTCGTAAAAACCTATTGCACAACCTTTAGAAAAGCAGTATTCTGAGAAGTCTTCCCTTTCTTAACAGATTCGTTTATTACCGGCTGATAGCGGTTAATTAAAAGATCGTTTAAATTCCAGGGGCGATAGGTTGGTTTTGGTTTTAAATAATTTGCTAAAAGATTGCGGGTGTTCAAAGCCCAGCGCATAGGCCACTTCGCTAACGGTCAGGTTGGTGGTAGACAATTTTTCTTTGGCTTTTTCGATCAGTTTATGGTGGATGTGCTGCTGCGCATTTTGTCCGGTGAGGGAGCGCAGCAGATCACTTAAGTAACTGGGTGATATATGCAGTTTTTCCGAAAGATAATGAACGGTTGGGATTCCCTGGATTAAAGATTTTTCGTCCGCAAAATAATGGTCTAAAATTTCTTCCAGCTTTTGCAACAGGTCGCTGTTAACGGCTTTGCGGGTAAGAAACTGCCGTTTGTAAAAACGATTAGCGTAATTCAGCAACAGCTCCATTTGGGCAATAACCACCGGCTGGCTAAAGTCATCGATGCGGCTGCTTAGTTCCTTTTCCATCATTTTAAATAACGCCATAATCGTTGCTTTTTCCTCGGCCGAAAGGTGCAAAGCTTCGTTAGTGGAATAGGAAAAGAAATTATATTGCTTTATGTTTTTGGCTAAGGGATAACCTAAAAGGAAATCCGGATGGATGAGCAAAGTGTATTCGGAACAAACGCTGGCCTCGTTGTCATTACTGCCAATAATCTGACCGGGGGAAGCAAATAATAAACCCCCTTCATCAAAATCGTAATAACTCTGGCCGTACTTTAACTTGCCGCTAAGTTTGGGTTTGTAGGATATTTTATAAAAACTCAGTAGGTGGTATTGGGGAAGTCTAACCGGTTCCACCCGGGTATGGGAGCCGTTGATCAGGCTGACCAACGGATGCTGGGGCTGAGGCAAACCCATCGCCTGGTGGGCCTGGGATAACGACGCAAATTTCTGAGGGCTGTTTTCTTCCTTTTTCATAGCGGAGAACTTAATTAAAAGGATAACCGATCATTAATTAAATATCGGTTATCCTTCAGGTTTTAACAAGTAACGGGTTTATTTACAAGTTCTTTTATCTGGATGAGCCCTGAGCCGAATTAGAAACAGCTTCCCACGCCTCCCAAGTGGCTAACCGCTCCTGATAGGCCGTGCGCACCCAAGGCAAACAATGACTGCCCAGGAAGAACCGTAGCGGTGGATTTTCGGCATCCACAATTTTAAAAAGCGCTTCGGGCGTTGCCTGGGGATCGCCCCTTTCCATCGTTTTTAAACTTTGAATAAACTGGGCTTTAAAATCATTATAAAGGTCGAGGCCGGGAGCAAACTTTAAAGACTCCGGGCTGCCAAACTCGGTGGCGTAAGCACCCGGCTCGATGATGGTTACTTTGATGCCAAAAGGTTTCACCTCGGCGGCCAGGCTTTCGTGAATGGCTTCGAAGGCCCATTTGGAGGAACAATAATAACCGATAACCGGTGCGGTCACATGGCCGAGGTTGCTGGAGGTACCCAGTATATGCCCGAATCCCTGTTTCCGCAATAGCGGCAAGGCCGCCTGAATAACTGCCACTGGGCCAATGATGTTCGTTTCATAAAGGGCCCGAATATCCTCGGCGCGGGCTTCCTCAATCGTGCCCACCAGAGAATACCCGGCATTATTGAGAACAATATCCAGCCGGCCGAAATGAGCATGAGCCTGGGCCACCGCTGTCTTTACCTGCTCGGGCTTCGTTACGTCTAGCTCCAGGGTCAGCACGTTTTCCCCATACTGTTCCTGCAAGAAGGCAATGCTTTGCCGTTTACGGGCGGTAGCCGCTACCTGGTCGCCCCGCTTAAGGGCAGCTTCCGTCCAAACCTGTCCAAAACCCCGCGAAGCGCCGGTAATGAACCAAACTTTAGAAGAAGTACCAGGAGCTGGTAGAGAGATAGCCTTTAAAGTTTCATTTTGATGTGCCATAATTTTAAAGTTTACATGAATAACACTACAAAGATCAGCAGCTGCCCAGTGCGGCTTGTAGCCTAATGGAGACTTTTCGTAGTCTAATTGAGAATACCGGAAGAAATTAGAGGTTGGTTCAAGTTTTTCGTACTAGGTACCCGGCAGTACTTAGTTATAATCTCCTTTTTTAGACTCGGTTTGTTTTCTTCAAAGAAGGCATTTAAAAGGTGGCAGCCTTTACTTCATTAAATTCTTTTCAAACCTTTACCGCCAGCTGCAGCTGATATTATTCTGGAGGGTGAGGCGATCAAAATTAGGCAATCAAAAACTTCTTATCTATAGGTTGGGCAAGAGGAAGAGAGCAATAATCAGGTTTAAAATAGTTTGAATTCACCATGCCAAAGTACAATAAAATAGTTCCAGAAAAGTCTTCTTTAGGATGCTGTAAACGCAGATTCACCTAGAACGACTGTTAGGTTAAATAGGGGTTAATTTCTTTATTTTGTATAATTAAAAAGCTACAATGTATTTGTGCATACCTGATGCGAGGGTGTCAGCCGAAGTACAGGGTAATTAGCGTATGCTTTCGCATGTAGGTTAAAAATAGCTAACCTCCTGATAAAACAAAATAGATAGCAGGGATAAAGTGTACTTAGTTAGACTTATTTTTATGCTGTCGCTTTTTATAATTTCCGCTGCAACCAGCGCTGAAGGAGAATAAGTAATTCCTAATAAATAATTATCTTACTTTCATTTAAGAATGCAAAAAGCTGGATCAGCTGATTTATGACCTATCAATTATTCTTGACCCTGGGAAATATCATGCTATTAATCGGCATGGTTGCCTCTGCCTTTTTAAGTTCGTTACTTATTCTTGCCCGAAGCATTAAACAACCATCTATTCAATTTCTGACTTTTTTCCTTTTAACCATATCTTTCTGGCTTTTTGGGATAATAGTCAAAGATGTTACCCTGGGCTTATACTATCCTATATTAAACTGGTTGCCCTTTAATTTTACCCTTACGCTGGGGCCTTCCGTATTCTTCTATGTAAAGAGCGTTTGTTACCCAGAATGGAAATCCAGCAAGAAGGACTACTTGCATTATTTACCTTTAATTATTCATGTGACAGCCCAGACTTTCTACATCTGGGAGGGTTATACCGATGGTGTTCAGCAACCTAATCTAACTAATATTTATGAAATCATTAACCCGGTTGTAGAGCTTTTAACTACATCTTCCATAATCGTTTACATAGCCCTTAGTTTAAAAGAAATTAACCTCTTTCAAATTGAGCTGAACTTACACTTTAGTAATGCCGGAAAATATAAATTGGACTGGTTAATAAAAGATCTCCGGGCATTCGCCGTTATGTGGGTGCTATGGGTACCTTTCACTTTGTACGATTACCTCTTAAATAATTACGAACTTCCTGCCACCCATTATTATACCGTTTATTTCCTGATTGCCGCCACTGCTATATGGATGGGTATCGAGACGCTGCTCAGGCCCGCGCTGACAGTTGACCTTCCACCGCAACCTAATTATGAAAAGCAACCCGATAAGGAGCAACCAAACGCTATTCCTCTACCTGAATTGGTGGAAAAGAGTGAGTGGCTCAATCGGGAAATTACGCGTGGTCAGCAGTATTTGAATCCAGAATTGACGCTCCGAATGCTGGCTGTCGAACTTGACATTCATCATAATACCCTAACCCGTATCATCAACCAGGGTGCCGGCAAAAACTTCTCGGACTATATCAACGAATACCGGATAAATGAGGTAAAGCGAAAAGCCATGAATTCGTCATATAACCATCTTACCCTGGAAGGAATAGCATACGAGTGTGGTTTTAACTCTAAATCTACGTTTATTAGAAGTTTTAAAAAGCTAGCCGGAATGCCTCCTGCTGCTTATTTAAAAAAATTAAAAGAGTCAGAAACAGGTGTCAAAATGCATAATGCCTCTTTTGGGTGAGTTGTATGAGCTACTATTGCCATAATCAACACGAATATTATGGCCATCAAAAACTACTTACTACTTGCAATTTTAATTTTCCATATTACTACCGGCTGGTCCCAAGGCCGCGATATCTTACTCTTTGGTAAAGTTATCAGCAAAGGAAAGACAGAACAAAGCCGCTTCGAAGTACAAGAGATAAATAAGTCATGGAACATCGTGTACGCTCCTTACGGACAAGTACCAGTAGCCTTTACAGACGTGCTAATAGGCGATTCTTCTCTGGTATTTAAATGGAATAGGAAGGGGGCCACTTATAATTGTGCCTTGCAACTAATGTCCGATTCTATCTTGCATTTTGCGGGCACCGGGGTTTATAAAACCGATACCATTTATATCACAATTCGGCCTTCTAACGCGGAAGATGCGCAGCTACAGGGTAATTTCCTGGCTGCTTCCGAGTTGGATCTGCAGATTCTTGATACGGCTGTTAAATTGCTACAAGGGGGTAAAAATTGGAATAGAAAAGACACTAGGATCTGCGAAGGCGGAAAGTTTAGCTTGTTTTGTGCTTTGTACCAGGCTTCTCTTATGATAAAAGGCGATTACCAGCATTTGAGGCCGGTCATGCGAATGGTGCGGAATTCCATTGCCTTGCTGAAGCCCGAAAAACAATATGAGCACATTTTGAAAGATTATAATAATGAAGCCTCTTCCTTTGAAGCTATCAATTTGGTTTTCAGGAATGCCAGACAGTTAATTGAGGAAGAAATAAATCAAATACAGCAGGATGCAGATAAATTTAGCGGTTGGAAGAAGAATTACATACTAGCCCTGAATGCAAGAACAGCCGGAAGATGGGAAAGTGCCGCCACTTATTTTGTGAAAGCAGCAGAACGTAAGGGCAAGCAAAACTTTGAGCAATTTTGGGACGCTACTATCATGAATTCTCGGGCTTCTAAGATCGATGAAGCCTTTCGAACATTAGATATGTCCATTGCTGCGGGCATGTTTGATATTTCAAGAGCAAAATCCCAAAAGCGGTTAGCACCGCTCCGGAACGATCCCCGCTGGAGACCGGCCCTAGAAAGAATGTCTAAGGCGCGTCCACTCGAATATTTTTACTGGCCCACTGGTACCCTGGTAACGGCTAAGGTAAATCCGAAATCTATTATCGATCTTACCGCCAAGATCGAGTCAGGTTTAATGGAGAATATCCATAGCTTTCTGCTAGCTAAGGATGGGAAGCTGGTTTATGAGAGATATTTTAATGAAGGTAATCTGCTGGACCATCATGAAATGCGGTCTGCTCATAAAAGCATTACGGCCTTACTGGTTGGGATAGCTATAGATAAAGGCTATATAAAGAACGTCCACGATCCCGTCTTGAATTATTTCCCGAGCTATCGCCCGTCCAAAAACTGGGATGAAAGAAAAAAGAAAATAACCGTGTACCATTTACTTACGATGACCTCCGGACTCATTAGCTCCGGTTACGGTGACGAAGGCACGTTACAGAATCAGACGGAAAATAAGGATTGGGTTACCTACATGCTGGATGCGCCACTGACCTATGATCCGGGAATAAAATGTGAATATTCCTCGGCGGCAATGCATATTTTGAATGGAATAATTGAAAATGCCTCCGGAATGATGCTGGATGAATTTAGTGAGAAGTATCTTTTTACCCCATTAGAAATATACCATAAATCGTTCAAATATGATCCCTCTGGCAGGATATACGGGGCCGGGGGAGCAGAAATGACATCACGAGATATGCTCAAGATCGGCCAACTGGTAATAAATGATGGAAAGTGGAATAACACGCAGATAGTTTCGCCCCAATTTTTAACTCAACTTCAAACCAAGCATTCAAAAGTATACAGCGAAACGGTAGACTACGGCTATCTGTGGCATATTAAAGAACTGCGTACACTTTCTGGAAAGAAAATTATTTCTCTTGGAGCTTGGGGGAATGGGGGACAGTTCATTCTAGCAATTCCGCAATTGAAAATAGTGGGGGTATTTACTGCCGGAAACTATGAACGGGGTGATATGGGGAATACGCTTGATTACTTTCAGGAAGTTATTCTCCCAAGTATAGATTTATGATCTAGTAAATAAATTTAGACCGATTAACCTGCTGGAGATAATATATAAGTAAGAAACTAAGAGGTTTTTTATACTAGACTGTTAAGTCTGGCTAGTTCTAAATTAAGTTGACAAACTCGTCTCACGAAACGACGGAATAAAGAGATTGAATTTTTGTATACTTACAAGCCAAATTCAAGTTAGATATTTGTCTTAAAAGACCATCTTAAAATTTAAATTTTTAATAAATTTAGGAGATGGGATATATGAGACGATATGAGGTTTGAAGTTTTGGTAGTTAGTTGATCAAGTAACCTGGTCAAATCATTTAAATTTTGCTTTAAATTATGTAAACGGGTGTTACTTGTAATTAACCTAATAAAAGCTCAACTATTATTCACAATTTAGGTAGTAGCAATATTTACTTGAACTACTAAATTTTTTTTATGCATTTTAGAGAGTAAACCCTAATCCCGATCCTTCCTGCAGTTAGAATAAGCTAATCGTTTTCCCCAGTTTAAGCTTTGGTAGGAATATGCTCGTCAATAGCCTTGTTGGAGTGCTGTATTTCTGTTTGCAAGTGATTGACCTAGCTTTAGAGTATTTGGTTAATAGCTATTTTCTAATCGTATCTAAGTTACAATTAATTGTAAGCATCCGAAAAGGGGCCATAGGGGCTTAGTTTACTGGCCGATTATTTCCGGCAA